>NZ_JBLFFI010000004.1:0-387236 GCF_051400595.1 Sphingomonas larreae | reverse complement strand
TAAGCAGTGGAAGAGTAGGTCGCCGCCAGGCATTGAAGCCCGCGTGTCCCGTCATGCAAATACAGAACCCATTCACATTTCACCGCTCCCCACAGGGGACGTGTCGCGGGGTGGAGCAGCCCGGTAGCTCGTCAGGCTCATAACCTGAAGGTCACAGGTTCAAATCCTGTCCCCGCAACCAACAACATCACGCCAGCACGACAGCCCCGGTCCGATACGACCGGGGCTGTTGTGCGTGTGGCGTGCTTGCGATGCCGCCGTTCGGCATAGCTGCCTGCCCGCTGCGAGATAGGGCGGAGAGCCCGTCGTCATCCGGCTTTGCTGATGCCGGTCCACGATCGAGGGGGTAGCGACCAAGCTGCGCGAGAACCCTTCGCCTCAACCCCGCGCCTGTCGGACACGATCGCGGCGCCCCGTTGAACCGACCCACACCGCCCGGACGCCCGGGGTCCGTCACGCGCTCGCCGGTCGAGGAATTCAGCAAGCGGGCTTGCAGCCCTTGGCTCAACCGAGCGCCTCCCCTGTCAGCGCCACTCCCACCGCAATCATCAGCACGTAGATGGCGGTGAAGAAGCGCTCCGGCGCGACGCGTCGCACCAACGCGACACCGGCGATCGTGGCGAGCAAGGCGATCGGCAGCAGCACGAGCGAGGTCAGCAGGTTGGCGGCGGTGAACTGACCGAGCGCGACATAGGCCGGCACCTTGATCCAGTTCACCGCGGCGAAGAAGAGCGCGGTGGTACCGACCAGGCGCTCGCGCGGCAGGTCGCGCGGCAGCACCCACAATTGGAACGGCGGCTGCCCGGCATGTGCGATCTGGCTGGTGAAGCCGGAGGCCAGTCCGAACAGCGCGCCGATCCACTCGGGCCAGCGCGCCGCGGCGCGCGCGCGCGGGCGCCGCGCAGCACGGAGGCGATAGGCGCCGAAGAGGATCGAGATGATCCCCACCGCGGCCATCACCGCGCGCGGCGACACGCCCGCCGCGAAGACATAGCCCAGCGCGATCCCGCCCGCGGCGCCGGGCAGCATCCAGCCGAGCAGTCGCCAGTCGACGGTGCGGCGGAACGCCCAGACCCCGACCACATCCTGCGCGATCAGCAACGGCAGCGTGATCGCAGCGGCGCGGACCGGATCGATCGCGAGCGCCATCAGCGGCAGCGACAGCGCGCCCATGCCGGCGAAGCCGCCCTTGGCCAGTCCGAGCAGGATCACGGCGGGAAGGGCGAGCGCATAGAAATGCCAGTCGGTGACCATCGCGCCTCGCTACCCGGATCGCGCGCGCGCGCCTACCGTTGCGCGCGGCCACGTGCGCCATCATGACGGCTCCCGGACCCGGTGCGTCGCCTGCGCGAACAGCAGCGCGCGCAAGGGCGCCGCAGCGATCCGCGGGGCGGAACCCGAGTGCCACGCCGACCGTCTGCGCTACGGGGCCGGTGACGAGGGGAGACAAGATGCGGCTGTTCGTGTTCGGGCTGGGCTATGCCGCGCGCGCCATCGCTGACGCCGCCGCTGTGCCGCTGCTCGCCACCACGCGCGACGGCCGCGACGGTACGATCCGCTTCGATGACGACGCCGCGGTCCGCGCCGGGCTTGCCGCCGCGACGCACGTAGTGTCCTCGGTGCCGCCCGAGGGGGATGGTGCGGGCGAGGACCCCGTGCTCGCGCGTTATGGCGCGCTGCTCGGCGGGCACTGGCTCGGCTATCTTTCTTCCACCGGCGTCTATGGCGACACCACGGGCGCCTGGGTCGACGAGAGCGCGCCCGCCGATCGCGGGCGCCGCGCCGGCCGCAACCGCGCCGACGCGGCCTGGCTGGCGCGCGGCGCGCGCGTGTTTCGCCTGCCAGGCATCTATGGCCCGGGCCGCTCGCCGCTCGATCGTGTCGCGCGTGGCGAGGCACGGCGCACCGGCGCGGCGGGGCAAGTGTTCAGCCGGGTCCACGTCGCCGATCTCGCGCGCGGCGTGGTTGCCGGGTTTGACGCGCCCGCGGGCGCCTATAACCTCGCCGACGACGCACCCGCGCCGCAGGACGCGGTGCTTGAACACGCCGCGCGCCTGCTCGGCCTGCCCGCGCCCGCGCTGGTGCCGGTCGCGGCGCTCAGCCCGGCGGCACGCGCGTTTCACGCGGAGAATCGCCGCGTCGCCAACGGCAAGGCGCGCCGTGTGCTCGGCTGGCGCTTGCTCTACCCCGATTATCGCGCCGGCCTGCGCGCGCTCAGCGCCACCACCAGCCCGACGCCCGCGAGCGCCGCACCCGCCGCCGCCAGCGCGGTCCAGCGATAGCCCTCGTACAAGGTCGACAGCAGCATCGCGATCACCGGCACGATCACGCTGTTATACGCCGCCTTGGCCGGACCGATGGTGCGGATCAGCCGGAAGTAGAGCGTGAAGGCGACTGCCGAGGCGATCACGCCGAGATAGAGCAGCCCCGCGACATAGCTCGGCCGCGGGTCGAACACCGGCGCGCCGGTGGTGAGCCAGGCCCAGGCGGCGTCGATGCCGGCGCCGAGCAGCATGGCGGCGGCGAGCATCGGCACCATCGGATAGCCGCGCGCTCGCTCGCTCGCCTGCATCACGTTTGATACCGAGGCGGACAGGATCGCCACCAGGGTCAGCGCGATGCCCTGTGCGGTCTCGCGCGCGCCGTTGGGATCGCCACGCGCCTCGCGCACGAACAGCAACGCTACCCCCGCCATCGCCACCGCCGAGCCGAGCAGCAGCTGCCGCCCCAGCCGCTGGCCGAGGAAGATGCGCCCGAACAGAGCGTTGGGCACCAGCAGCAGCGCGAAGGTGACCGCCACCAGCCCCGAGGTGATATGTTGCTCGGCGCGGTAGACGAAGTTGAAGTTCATCACGAACTGGAGCAGCCCGACCAATGCCGCGAAGCGCCAGAAGCCGGGATCGCGGCGGTGTGCACCGCGCCACTCGCCGCGCCAAGCCGTTACCGCGGCGAGCGTGACGCCCGCGATCAGGAAGCGGTAGCTCACCGACCAGCTCGGCGGCACGCCCGCCCCGGCGAGCTGGTCGCGGATGACGATCCAGGTCGATCCCCAGATCAGCGTGACGATCGCAAACGGCACGAGGACCGCCGCGCGCGTGCTGTTGGGGCGCGGGGTCATGAGAACGGCAGAGCCGCTCCCCTGCAGGGGAGGAGTAGGGGTGAGGCGAGTCCGCAAAATCTTTCCGTGCGGCACGGCCCTACTGCCTGTTGGTTGCCCTCAGGCCATCGTTGGGGCATCGCCCAACCTGCGCGCCGCGCCACCGTGTTCCGGCGAAAGCCGGAACCCAGGGCCAAGCAAAACAACGTCGCGAGGCGCGTGTGACCCTTGGCTCCTGCCTTCGCAGGAGCGCAGAACAGCGTCATGCCACGATCCCCTGAGGGGTAGGGGAGACCGCGCCGTGGCCCCGTCACAACGCCGCGATCGCGTCGGCGAGCGGGCGGATGTCGGCCTCGCGCTGGTTCCAGCTGATCACCAGCCGCGCCTCGCCCGGCCCCCAGTCGTAGAAGTCGAAGCCGAGCGCGCGCAGCCGCGCCGCCTCCTCGGGCGAGACGCGCAGGAACACCTCATTGGCCTCGACCGGGTGGACCAGCCGATCGCCCGCCGCCGCGGCGAGCAGCGCCGCGCCGGCGTTGCTCGCGCGCGCGCAGTCGAGCCACAGATCGCCCTCGAGCATCGCAAGCAATTGCGCGGCGAGATAGCGGCCCTTGCTGAGCAGATGCCCGGCGCGCTTGCGGCGGAACAAGGTCGCGTCGGCCAGCTCGGGGCGGAAGAACACGAGTGCCTCGGCGTTCATGCCGCCGTTCTTGACGAAGCCGAAGCTCAGCGCGTCCACCCCCGCGCGCCAGGTGAGATCCGCGGGTGACGCGCCGGTCGAGACCAATGCATTGGCGAAGCGCGCACCGTCGACGTGGAAGCCGAGCCCGCGCGCCTTGGCCAGCTCGCCCAGCGCCGCGGTCTCATCGGGGGTGTAGACCCGGCCATATTCGGTCGCGTTGGTGATCGACAGCGCGTGCGGCCGCTGCTGATGGACGTCGTAGCGCTGGAGGTCGAGCACCGCCGCGGCGCTCTGCGGCGTCAGCTTGGCGCCCTCGCCCTCGGCGAGCAGCAGCTTGGCACCATGGGTGTAGAATTCGGGCGCGCCGCACTCATCGTTCTGGATGTGCGCGTCGCGGTGGCACAGCACCGCGCCGTGCGGCGGACACAAGGCCGCGAGCGCCAGGCAGTTCGCCGCGGTGCCGCTCGGCACCCACAGCACGCGCAGCCGCTCGGTTTCGAACAGCGCGCCGAAGCGCTCGTCGAGCGCCTTCGACCAGCGGTCGCCGTCATAAGCGGTATCGAGCTGGTCGGCGTCCGCAAGGGCGCGCAGCACGGCGGGGTGAACGGGGGCGGCGTTATCGGAGAAGAAGCGCATGATCAGCGCCTTCGATCAGCCGCGCGGAGCGGTCAAGCGGGTAGAAACGGCCGCCGTCGGCGCGCGCCTCCGCGCGGTGGCAGGCTGCGGCGAGCGAGCCGGCGGGTGCAGGGCGGGCGGAAGGGGAAAGGGGCGGTGCGGACGTTCGCGCAGGACCGGCGCGGGGTGGCGCGCGAGATGGCGCTCGTGGGTGATCGTAATCACGCTGGTCACCGGCGTCGCGCTGGCGCTCGACCGGTTCGGGCCGCCGCAGCACGCCACGTGGCGGGGCGGCGCTTCTTCTCCGCACGTGACATCGCCGGCGCCGGCGGGAGCGGCGGTACCGACGGGCGCAGCGCGCCCAGCTAGGCGGTGGAGCGCGAGGACGTGCGCGCAGAACACGCTGGTGCCGGTGGCGCTGGTGCTCGCGCGCCAGGTGATCACGCCGCCACGATCGCGCGCTCCGCGCGGTGGAGCATCGCGCGCGCCGGGCGGTTCGCGCCGGGACGGCTGTTGTTCTGGCCGGGCTATCGGCAGGGCGCGCGGGCGCACGCTTTGAGCTTCGGGCTGAGCTTTACCCCTCGGCGGTCGCGCTCGGGCTCGTGGCGGTGGCGCTCGTCATCGCGTGAGCCGGAAACCGTGGCGGTGCGGCGCAGCTGTGGCGCTTCGGCAACAGCGACGCTTTTTTCCAATATCGTGGGAGCCGGCGCCGGTGCGGCCCGTTCGGTCGGGTGAGGCGCCGACGCACGCGCTTCCTCACAAAGGTATGATTATGAAGACGTTGCTTCTGGCAGCCGTTGCTGCCGTTTCCCTCGTTCCCGCCGTCGCGCAGGCGCAGACCGAGACGCCGGACACCACCAGCGACGGGTCGCGCCGCTTCGGCATCGATCCCTATGTCGGCGTGATGGGCGGCTATGAGGGGTTCGAGAGCGATCCGGGCCACGGCATCCCCTTCTCGGCGCCGGGCAATCGCCTCAAGGGCGGGCTGGTCGAGGGCGTGGCGGGCGTCAACGTGCCGCTGGGCGCGTTCTTCGTCGGCGTCGAGGGCAATGCCGCCAAGGGCTTCACCGGTGACATCGACTGGCAATATGGTGTCCACGGCCGCGCCGGCGTGCGCGCGGGCGAGACCGGGCTGGTCTATGGCAAGGTCGGCTATCAGTGGACCAACTTCGACCGCTACGGCAACAACAGCCCTGACTTCGGCCGTATCTCCTACGGTATCGGCGGCGAGTTCGGGCCGTCCGCGATCGGGCTCGACGGCCTGGTGAAGAAGGAAGGCGTTCGCTTCCGCGCCGAGATCTCGACGCAGGGCGACTTCGAGACGGTGCGCCCGATGGCGGGCGTGATCGCGCACTTCTGAGCCGACCCGTCTAACGCCTGAAGGGGGGCGTCGGCATCGGCCGGCGCCCCCCTTTTCGGTCAGCCGCCGCGCGGGCGTCGCGGCGTATCCACCAGATCGAGCGCGAACCCGCGCGGCGCGGGCAGCCGCGCTCCGCCGCTGCGCAGCGTGGCGGTGCGCGCGGGCGCCGCCGTGGTGCGTGCGCGCGGCGGCACCGCGCTCTCCGCGGTGCGGAAGAAGCTCAGCGCCTCCTGCAATTCCTCCGTCTGTTGCGCGAGCTCGCCCGCGGTGCCGCTGATCTGATCCGCCGCGGCGGCATTCTGCTGCGTCACCAGATCGAGCTGCTCGATCGCCGCGCTGATCTGCGTCGCGCCCTGGTCCTGCTCGCGCGCTGCGGCGCTGATCTCGGCGACCAGCTCGGCGGTGGTGACGATATCGGGCACCAGCGTGCCGAGCATCTCGCCCGCGCGCTGCGCCGCGCGCACCGTCTCACCCGACATCGCGCCGATCTCCGCCGCCGCGGTCTGGCTACGCTCGGCGAGCCGGCGCACCTCCGCCGCCACCACCGCAAAGCCGCGGCCGTGCTCGCCGGCGCGCGCCGCTTCCACCGCGGCGTTGAGCGCGAGCAGATCGGTCTGGCGCGCAATCTCCTGAACGATACCGACCTTCTCCGCGATCAGCTGCATCGCGCCGACCGCGCCGCGCACCGCCGCGCCCGATTCCTCCGCGCTGCGCGCGGCGGCGCGCGCGATCGTTTCGGTGCGCGCGGCATTGTCCGCGCTCTGCTTGATATTGGCCGCCATCTGCTCGATCGAGGCGGCGGCCTGCTCGCTCGCCGCGGCCTGTTCGGTCGCGCCCTCGCTCATCCGCTCGGCGCTGGCGGCGAGCTGCTGGCTACCGCCGGCGACCTGCTGCGTCGCCTGCGCCACCTCGCCGACGATCCGCGCCAGCGTGTCGACCAGGCCATTGACCGCGTCCTTCATGCGCTGGTGATCGCCGTCGCACGCGATCTCGACCCGCTCGGTCAGCGCACCGCCGCTCACCAGCGCGAGCACGCGATTGCCCTCGCCGATCGGCACCAGGATCGCATCCAGCATCGCGTTGATGCTGCGCACCAGCGCCGCGAAATCGCCGACGAAGCGCGCGGGATCGCCGCGCTCGCCGAGCTGGCCCTCGGTGGCGTGCGCGATCAGCCGCTGCACCTCCGCGACGATCGCGCGCAGGTTGCCGCGCAGCGTCTCGACCGTGTCGTTGATGAACGCCTTCTTGCCCGGGAAGGCACGCAGCGGCGCATCGAAATCGCCCTGGCCGAGCGCGGCGATACAGGCCATCGCCTCGCGCTTCACCGCGATATGGTTGGCCACCATCGTGTTGACCCCGCGCGCCATCGTCGCGAACTCGCCGCTGAATTGCGTGTGCGGCAGCGTGGCGTCGATATCGCCCGCATCGTGCGCGGCGGACATGGCGTTCATCGCCGCGATCAGCCCGGTGAGATGGCGCCGCAGCCGCTCGATCGCCTCGCTGATGAACGCCTTCTGCCCCGGCAGCGGGTCGAGCGGCGCGGCGAAGTCGCCCGCGGCGAACGCCGCCACCACGGCCATCGTGCGGCGTTGCAGATCGACATGCTCGGCCACGGTGGCGTTGATGCGCGCGGCGATGGCGTCATATTGGTTGCCGAAACCGGACGCGGCGATGGTGACGTCGATGTCGCCGCGCGCGTGCGCCTCCGCCAGCTCGCCGACGCGTTCCGCCAGCAGCGTGATCTGCCGCCCGCGCGCGTCGAGCAGCTCGTTGACCGCGGCGAGCAGCGCGCGCCCACCGCCGCGTGCCGCAGTCGGATCGGCGCGGCGCTGGAAGTCACCCGCCGCGGCGGCGTCGATCAGCCCGCGCAGCTCGCGCAGCGCGCGGTCGCCGCCGAACCTGTCCCGCACCCGTCCCATCGCCGTCATGGTTCATCCTTTCTCGCGCGCGGACCGCGGGGGCACGCCGCCCCCGGGGCGCACCTCCCCCCGATGCGCCATTATACGACGGGCCAGGGCGAGACCGGGGCGCGGCGGGATGAACTTTGCTATCGGTCAATGCGTCCTAGTCGCATCGGCCGGACACCGGCGAAACGGGGGTGTACGGAACGACGCCATGGCGATGCTGACGCGGCTGCGCGACTTCGTGAGCGAGGAACGCTGGGAGTTCGCCCCGCACGAGCGCCCGGTGATGCCGGGATCGCCGGGATCGCCCGAGCACCCGCTGCGCCGCCGCCTCACTTATGCGCTGGTCGGCACGTTGGTGGGGCTCACCGGCGGCTTCGGCAACGCGCTGGTGGCGGCGAACACCACCACGCTGGCGGGGGCGCTGGGGCTCGATCCGTCCGAGATCGCGTGGTTGCCGACGGTCTATGTGATGACCAACGTCAGCATCAATTTGCTGCTGATCAAGTTTCGCCAGCAATTCGGGCTGCGCCCGTTCGCGATGCTGTTCATCGGCATCTATGTCGCGGTGACCTTCGCCCACCTTTTCGTCCACGGTTTCGCCTCGGCGATCGCGGTGCGCGCCGCGAGCGGGCTGGCGGCGGCGCCGCTCTCCACCTTCGCGCTTTATTACTTCATGCAGGCGGTGCCCGCGAAATGGCGGCTGCGCGCGATCGTGCTCGGCATCGGCGCGCCGCAATGCGCCACCCCGCTCGCACGGCTGTTCTCGCCCGAGCTGCTGGCGATGAGTCAGTGGCGGACGCTGTATCTGTTCGAGCTCGGGCTGGCCGCACTCAGCCTCGCCGCGGTGACGGTGTTCCGCCTGCCGCCGACGACGCGCCAGCCCGCGTTCGAGAAGCTCGATTTCGTCACCTTCGCGCTCTACGCCGGGGCGATGGCGCTGTTCGCCGCGGTGCTGGGGCTGGGGCGCTATGTGTGGTGGACCGAGGCGGGGTGGATCGGCTGGGCGCTGATCGCCGCGATCCCGATGCTCGCCGCCGCGCTGGTGATCGAGCATCACCGCGCCAACCCGCTGATCAACACGCGCTGGCTCGGCAGCGCGGATATCCTGCGCTTCGCGGTGGTCACGCTGATGGCGCGGATCGTCCTGTCCGAACAAACCTATGGCGCGGTCGGGCTGCTCACATTGCTGGGGCAGAACAACGACCAACTGGGGCCGTTCTTCACCATCATCTTCCTCGCCACGGTGGCGGGGTTCGTGGCCAGCGCGGTGACGCTGAACGTCGAGAGACTGGCGCATCCGGTGATGCTCGCGATCGGGCTGGTCGCGGTGGCGGCCTGGGTCGATTCGTCCGCGACCAGCCTCACGCGCGCGCCGCAATTGTATCTCACCCAGGCGACCATCGCCTTCGCGGGCGCGTTCTTCCTGGGGCCGTCGCTGCTGTTCGGCATGACCCGCGCGCTGCAGCAGGGCGCCGGGCACGTGATCAGCTTCATCGCGCTGTTCGGCGTGCTCAACTCGATCGGCAGCCTGGCCGGATCGGCGATCCTCGGCACCTATCAGATCGTCCGCGAAAAGGCGAACAGCGCCGCGCTGGTGCAGGCGATCGACCCGACCGACCCGCAGGTGCAGGCGCGGCTCGCCGCGGGTGCGGGCGGAGTGGCGCGCGTGGTCGGCGACACTGCGCTGCGCTCGGCCGAGGGCGGGGCGCTGCTGTCGCAGGCGGTGACACGCGAAGCCAATGTGCTCGCCTATGACGATCTGTTCCGGCTGATCGCGGTGCTCGCCGCGCTCACCTTCTTGTACCTGTTGTTCCTCCTGCTGCGCCGCGAGTGGCGCGCGCGTCGCCAGAGTATCGCATGACCGACACCCGCTCGCCCGTCGCCGCCGGACCCGTCACCGAGGAGCGCGCCGCGGAGGAACGCGCCGCCGACCCCGCCGCCCCGGTGGGCTCGGGCTGGCGCCCGCCGCGGCTGTCGCGCACCGCGACGCTGCTGATCACCCTGCTCGCGCTCGCGGGCGTGCTGGCGGTGCTGGCGGCGTGGCGGATGTGGCCGTTCACCAGCGACTATGAATCGACCGACAACGCCTATGTGCGCGGCCGCACCACCGTGATCGCACCGCAGGTGTCGGGCTATGTCACGCAGGTGCTGGTGCGCGACTTCGCGAGTGTGCGCGCCGGCCAGCCGCTGGTGGTGGTCGACCAGCGCATCTACGCGCAGCGCGTCGAGCAGGCCGAGGCGCAGGTCGAGAACGCGCGCGCGACGCTGGCCAACAGCGTCCAGGCCGCGGCCAGCCGCGAGGCGAGCTTCGGCGGGCAGCAGGCGGCGCTGGCCAATGCGCGCGCGCAACTGCTCCGCGCCCAGGCCGACATGAACCGCGTCAACGACCTCGTCACCGACGGCTCGGTCTCGCTGCGCGAGCGCGACCAGACGCTCGCCACGCTGCGCCAGGCGCAGGCGCAGCTCGAGCAGGCGCAGGCCGCGCGCGAGATCGCGCGGCAGGACATCCGCACCGTCGCGGTCGGGCGCGGCGGGCAGGAGGCGGGCGTGTCGGGCGCGCAGGCGGCGCTGCGGCTGGCGCGGATCGACCTCGCCAACACCGTGATCCGCGCGCCCGAGGCGGGTCGGCTGAGCGAAGTGGGGGTGCGCGTCGGCCAATATGTCACCGCGGGCTCGCAGCTGATGTTCCTGGTGCCGGCGGAGACCTGGGTGATCGCCAACTACAAGGAGGCGCAGACCGCGCGCATCGCGGTCGGGCAGCGCGCCAGCTTCACCGTCGACGCGCTCGCCAACGCGCGGCTGTCCGGCCGGGTGGAGCGCATCTCGCCCGCGGCGGGGAGCGAGTTCGCGGTGCTCAAGTCGGACAATGCCACGGGGAATTTCACCAAGGTGCCGCAGCGGATCGCGGTGCGGATCCGGATCGATCCGGGGCAGCCGCTGGCGGCGCGGCTGCGCCCGGGCATGTCGGTGCAGGCGCGCGTCGACACCGCCGGCACGCCGGCGCCGCGATGAGGGGCGGTCGCCCAAATGAGGACGGTGCGGGGGTGGCCGACGATAGCGGCGCGGGTGGTGCTGGTTGCTGGGCGCCTCCGTCGCCCCACGCTCATCCGTCATCCCGGACTTGGTCCGGGATCCACGGTGCCGCACATCCAGCGGCCGGCGATCGCGCGGACCGGTGGATCCCGGACCAAGTCCGGGATGACGGCAGGATGGAGGAGCGGCAGCGCGCCGGCGTGGCGCAAGGTGATCAATCGCCGGCGGGTGAGTGCGCGTACGGATGGATCCCGGTTCCAGTCCCGGACAGCGACCGGGGCGAGCAAGACGTCCCCGACGCGGCCGAGCGCGGTGGTGCGTCGCCGGCCTGTTCATCCCGTCACCCCGGCCTTGAGCCGGGATCCATGGTGCCGCGTTCACCACGCCCGTCGCGGACGCGGCGCGATGGCTCCCGGGTCGAGCCCGGGATGACGACGGCGGCGGGACAAGCCGCATACCGCCGATGCTCACGTGCCGTCGCCCGCGCGCTCCTTCTCCCGCTGCTGCTCGCCGGCTGCGCGCTGCCCGGTCCACGCCGTGCCGCCCCGCCCGATGCCACCGTCACGCCGCCGCCGGCGTGGCGCAGCGCGCTCACCGCGCCCGACGCCTCGCCGGTGAGCGCCGCCTGGTGGCAGGGCTTCGGCGATCCGGTGCTCACCGCTTTGGTCGAGCGCGCGCTGGCGAACAATCTCGACGTGCTCGCCGCCGCCGCGCGGGTGGAGGAGGCGCGCGCCGCCGAGGCACTCGCGCGCGCGCAGCTGCTGCCCCAGCTCGGCGGCACCGTGCCCGAGACGCAGGGCCAGTCGATCAGCGCGCTCGGCACCACTGCGCGCTCGGCCGCGGTGCAGCCCGGCGTCCAGCTCAGCTACGACCTCGACCTGTTCGGGCGGCTGCGCCAGGCGAGCCGCGCCGCGCGTGCGCAGCTGCTCGCCACCGCGGCGGCGCGCGACACGGTGCGGCTCGCCACCGCCGCTACCGCCGCCTCGGGCTATGTCACGTTGCGCGCGCTCGACCAGCGGCTGGCGATCGCGCGCGCGACGCTGGCGGCGCGCGCCGAGGCGCTGCGGATCGCACGGCGGCGCTACGAGACCGGCTATGCCTCACGGCTGGAGTATCGCCAGGCGCAGGCGGAATATGCCGCCACGCAGCAGCTCGTCCCCGCCGCCGAGCTGGCGATCGCGCGCCAGGAGAATGCGCTGGCGCTGCTGACCGGCGACTCGCCGCGCGCGGTGGCGCGCGGGCTGGCGCTCGACCGGCTGGCGACGCCGCCGCTGCCGGGCGGGCTGCCCGCGCAGCTGCTGCGCCGCCGCCCGGACCTCTACCAGGCCGAGCAGACGCTGGTGGCGGCGGACCGCACGCTCGACAGCCAGCGCGCCGCGATGCTGCCCAACCTGTCGCTGACCGGCGCGGGCAACCTCGTCCTCTCCACCGCGCTCGCGCAGCCCGAGGTGATCTTCTCGCTGGGTGCGAGCGTGCTGGGGCCGATCTTCGACGGCGGGCGGCTGCGCGCGCAGGAGCGCGTCGCCACCGCGCGGCGCGACCAGGCGGCCTATGCCTATCGCCGCGCCGCTCTGGTAGCCTTCCGCGAGGTGGACGACGCGCTCGTCGGCGTGCGCCGCACCGGAGAGCAGGCCGACGCGCTGGCGGCGCAGGCAGCGGCGTCGCGCGGCGCGCTGGAGAATGCGACCAACCGCTATCGCGCGGGTTATTCGGCCTATCTCGAGCAGCTCGACGCGCAGCGCACCCTGCTCACCGCCGAGCTGTCGCTGGTGCAGGCGCGCGCCGACCGGCTGACGAGCTATGTCGCTTTGTACCAGGCGATGGGCGGCGGCTGGACACCGGCGGAGGTAGCGGCGGTGGCGCGATAGGCTCGCCTATCCGGCGGGTGTACTGGTGTTCGTCCCGGGACACCTCCGTCATCCCGGCCTCGAGCCGGGATCCATGGCTCCGCGATGGCCACGGTTGGTGCATGCACGGCCCGATGGATCCCGGCTCAAGGCCGGGATGACGGCAAGGTGGTCGCGTTGCCGGGAGAGGATGGCGGGTCGGCTAGTGCCCGCTCTTCCTCCTCCTCCGCCGCCAGCGCCTCGCGGCTCTCCACCTCGGGCTGCTTCCACAGCGCGGTGAGCAGGTAGAACGCCAGGTTGCTCCCCTGCGTCAGCGCGCCACCGGCGAGCAGCAGCCCCGCCATCGCCTCGCGCGGGCCGTTGATCGTGCCGCTCATCTCCAGCGCGGCGCTGAGGAACAGCAGGTCGCGGTTGGGCACGATCGGCAGCCGCGAGATCACCATCTGCGCGGTGAGGAACACCAGCCACACGCTCCACGGCTCCTGCGGCAACACCACCGCCCATTGCGTCGCCTGGAGCAGCACCACGCCCGCGATCCGCGCCACGTGAATGGCGAGCACGCGCGCGGCGAGCGGCAGCGGCATCGCGATCAGCTGGCGCCGCAGCCGGAACAGCAGCGGCGCGAGGAACACCGCGCCGACCGCGCCCGCGATCAGCAGCGCCGGCCCAGGATCGAGCCAGGCTGCGATGCGCCGCCCGTTGCCCGCCGCGGCGAAGCCGAGCAGCAACAGCAGCGTCACCAGCCCCGACGACACCGCCGAGAGGATCGCATTGTCCTTGAGCCCGATCGCGATCGTCTTGGCGCGCAGGCCGACCACCCGGCGCAGCCACACGAACAGGTAGAGCTCGCCCGAATAGCCGACCAGCGCGCTGTTGAGGATGCGCTTGCGCACCAGCACCGGGAAGGCGCCCGGCAGCGGGCGCGCGAAGATGGTGCGGAACACCGCGATCTCGGACGCCGGCAGCACCAGGAAGGTGACGACGAACAGCAGATAGAACAGCGGGTCGGTCGGCAGCGACCGCGCCACCTGGCCCCAGCCGATCGCATTCACCTTGAGCACCATCCAGGTGACCATGCCGGCGAAGAACAGCACGCGCGCGGCCCAGCCGAGCCGGCGCACCCACGGCTTCTCACCCCACGGCCGCCACCCGCTGGCGGGCGGCGCGCCCGCCTCGCCCGAAGCGTCGCTCAAAACAGCCCCAAGGCGCGCGACTGCGCGACATAGGCGTCGAACGCGGCGCGCTGCGCGGAGGTCAGCCGGAAGGCGGAATAGCCCGCCGTGGTCCCGGTCCACTGGCGCAGCTTCCATTCGACGATCTGCGCCGGGCGCAGCGCCAGCCGCCGCTCGAAATGGCCGCGGTCCCAGGTGTTGCTGCCGTGGAAGCAGCGGATCAGCAGATGCGCCTCGGCGCGCGGGATCAGCGCGGTGCCGAGCTGCAGCCAGGCGTCGCGGAAGGTGCTGTCCTCGCCCTTGCGCTCCTTGGGGTAGCGGATGTCGTCGCGGCGGCGGTGGACGATCGTGCTCGGCGCACCGCCCTTGAACCAGCTGAGATAAGGGCGATCGAGCCAGGCGGGATCGTCGAGGTGCATCAGCGTCGCCTCGGCCCAGACCGCGGCCTTGTCGCCGAGCGTCTGGACCGAGCGCGCCAGCCGCTGCGGCGCGAACCAGTCGTCATCGTCCCAATGCGCCATCAGCGCGCCGCGCGCGAGATCGAGCGAGAGGTTGCGCAGCTCGCCCAGCGTCGTCGCCGGGTTCTTGGGGATGCGGTGGTGGATCAGCCGGTCGGCGGGCACGCG
The DNA here is from genome assembly GCF_051400595.1 of Sphingomonas larreae. Classification (NCBI taxonomy): domain Bacteria; kingdom Pseudomonadati; phylum Pseudomonadota; class Alphaproteobacteria; order Sphingomonadales; family Sphingomonadaceae; genus Sphingomonas; species Sphingomonas larreae. The sequence goes on along the minus strand of NZ_JBLFFI010000004.1, from coordinate 372,900 downwards.
CGCGAGGATCGGGGCATAGTCCTCGCTGCCGTCGTCGACGATCACCAGCTCGCGGTTGGGATAGGTCTGCGCCAGGAAACAGTCGACCGACCGCTCGGTCAGCCGGCGCCGGTCGGCGGTGACCATCAGGCAGGAGACGCGCGGGCCGGCGTCGTCGAAGGGTCGGTCGGCGGGGCGGGCAGGGGCGGGAAAGTCGTTCACGGGCGTCAACCTAGGCAGCGCGCGTCGGCGCTGGTACGGGCGTGTGACCCGAGCCCATGACACGCATCATCTTCGTCCTCACCTATCCGACCTACCACGGCATCGCCGATCCGGCGGAGTGGCTGCGATGGGACAATCGCGACCGTCGGATGCCCGCGCTGTTAGCCGCGATGGGGGTGGATGTCGAGTTGTGGGGCGTCGCGGCGGCGGCGGCGGAGCACCGCCCGCCAGTGCCGCTCGGCTCGCGCTACAAGGTCCGGCTGTTCGAGCGCACCGGCGGCGGCGCGGCGTCGCGCGACCATTACAGCGACGCGCTGGTGGCGGCAGCGCGCGCCGACCCCGCCGATCTGTTCGTGCTGATCGGCACCAACGGCGGCGTTGGCTATCGCCTGTACGATCGCTGCCTGCGCCCCGACCGTCGCCGTTTCGCGCTGATCATCGGCGGCGATTACTGGAGCCGGCTGGTGCCGCACGCCAGCCTGCTGCTGACCGAGAGCGCTGTACAGGAGGAGGCGCTGGCCACGGGCGGTTGGCTGCGCCGCGCGATCCCGCGCGAGCGGATGGAGCGGCTGCCCAAGACGATCGACACCGAGCTGTTCCGCCCGCAGCCCGCCGAGCGCGCCTGGGACCTGCTCTCGGTGAGCCGGGTGACGCGGTGGAAGAGCTTCGCCGAGGTGGGCGCGCTGTCGCGCCACCACCGCGTCGCGGTGGCGGGCGGCGGGCCGCAGGAGGCCGCGATGAAGCGGCGCTATCCCGCGATCGACTGGCTCGGCCACGTGCCGCACGCGCGCATCCCGGATCTGCTGGCACAGACCGGCCTGTTCTTTCACGCCGGGCGACGCGACTATTTCCCGCGTGCCATTCCCGAGGCGATGGCGTGCGGGCGGCCGGTGGTGGCCTTCGCCGACCGGATCGGCGCCGACGTGCTGCCCGATTCCTGTGGGCTGCGCGTCACCGAGCGCGACTATCGCCCCTTGGTGGCGGCGCTGCTGCGCGACGAGCGGCGCATGGCGGAGATGGGCGCGGCGGCGCGCGCGCATGTGCTGGCGACGCATGGCCCGCGCTCGAGCGCGCCGGCGTGCCGCACGCTGCTGCGACTGGCGGAGGCGCGGTGATGCGCTGGACGTTCGTCATCGCCTATTACAACGAGGAAGCGTATCTCGCCGACACGCTCGCCAGCCTCGCCGCGCAGACGCTCCGGCCCTTCCGCCTGGTGCTGGTCGACAACGGCTCGTCCGACGCCTCGGCCGCGATCGCGCGCGCGTTCGCGAGTGACGGGGTGGAGCTGGTCCACCTCAGCGAGCCGCGCCCGGGCAAGATCATGGCGCTGGAGCGGGCGATGCCGGCGATCACCACCGAGTTCGTCGCGTTCGGCGACGCCGACACCTACTACCCGCCGTTTTATCTCGCCACCGCGCAGGCCGCGCTGGAGGCCGATCCGCGCGCGGTCGCGGCGATGGCCACCGACGTGCCGCGCGATCCCGCGGCGGCGCTCCGCAAGCGGCGCCACAACCAGCGCGTCAGCCGGCTATGGCCGAAGCAGACGCACACCGGCGGCTTCGGCCAGACCTTCCGCACCGCCGCGCTGGTGGCGGCAGGGGGCTATGCCGAGCGCTACTGGCCCTATGTGCTGATGGACCACGAGATCATGCAGCGCGTCGTGCAGCAGGGGCGGGTGGTCTATCCCTATGACCTGTGGTGCATCCCCTCGGACCGCCGCAGCGACCGCCGCCGCGTGCGCTGGACGCTGGCCGAGCGGCTATTGTACCATTTCACCCCGGCGGCGGCGAAGGACTGGTATTTCCACCGCTTCCTCGGCCCGCGGCTGGCGCGCCGCAAGCTGGGCCACCTCAACCTGCGCGAAAAGAGCTGGGAGACGCGCTGATCGGCGGGCGCGGGCCGGCTTCTTGGCTGCGGCTGCCCCCGTTTTCCCCTGCCGTCATCCTGAACTCGTTTCAGGGTCCACGGTGCGGCAGACTCAGCCGGGGGGCGCCCGCGGGGCGGTGGATCCGGCGACGAGCTCAAGTTGACGGTGGCGGGTCAAGGGGAGGGCGGCGCCCGACACGTCGCGGGCATGACGACGCGATCGGGGCGATCGCGCTCACGCCGGCTCTCTCGAGTCTGATCCGTCTCGTCTGAACCGCCGGCGTACTCCGGCAAGCGCCGGCGCCCCAGCGCCACGAACGTTACTGCCTGAGACTCTGGGCTCCCGCATGCGCGGGAGCACGGTTCAGCTTGGATGGATCAGGCGCACGCCCGCCCCGACCCCGCCCCGACCCCGCCCGGCCTCCGCCGCCGCGCTCAGCCGGCGTCGCGCTGCGCCAGCATCGGGCCGAGCGCGCGGCCGGCGAGGATATGGACGTGGAGGTGCGGCACCTCGGCGTGGCTGTCGAGCCCGGTGTTGGCGATCAGCCGGTAGCCGCGCTCGACCAGCCCGGCGTCGCGCGCCGCCTGGCCGATCGCGCGGGTGAGGCTGACGATCTCCGCCGCGCTCGCGCTGGCGGAGAAATCGTCCCAGCTGACGTAGCGCCCCTTGGGCACCGCGAGCAGATGCACCGGCGCCCAGGGCGCGATGTCGTGGAAGACGATGCTGTGCTCGTCCTCGTAGACGCGCTTCGACGGGATCTCGCCGCGCACCAATTTGGCAAAGATGTTGGCGTCGTCATAAGGCAAGGTGGCATCGACGGTCATCGGGTCCTCCTCATTCGGGGGCGAAGGCGAGCGGCAGCGGGCCGCCGCGCGCGGCCTTCTCGTCGTGGCCGGAGGTGCCCTCGCGCCGCGCCAGCTCGGCGCGGACGTCGTCGAGCGTCAGCCCGGCGTCGGCGAGCAGCACGAGCAGATGGTAGACCAGGTCCGCCGCCTCGGGCACGATCGCGCGCGCGTCGCCGCGCATCGCCGCGATCACCGTCTCCACCGCTTCCTCGCCGAGCTTCTGCGCGATCCGTCCGCGCCCGCGCGCGAACAGCGAGGCGGTGTAGGAGGAAGCGGCGTCGGCGCCGCGGCGCGACGCCACGGTGGCGAAGAGCCGGTCGAGCGGATCGGGCTGGTCCATGCCCGCGGCGTGCCGCGTCAAAGGCGCGGGGTCAAGGGACGCGCCGTGAACGCCTCGTCGGCGAGGAGCGCGGTCGCATTCGGGCGATTCGATAGGTCCGGCCCATTGCGCCTTACGGTCACCCCGGGCTTGTTCCGGGGTCCACTGCGCCGCACATGCCGGAGAAGAGGCTCAGAGCGAACGGCTTGCCGCATCGTGAACCGCGGAACAGGTCCGGGGTGACGACGGAGGGGAGGCCGCCGCACCCGGCGCGACTCACTTCTTGCGCTTGAAATCCACCGCCACGACGTTCGACCCGTCGGCCGCGCCGCCGGCCGGCGGGCCGTCGTTCTCGGCCGGGTCGTGCCCGCCGGGGCCGTCGCCCGGCCCCTCCTGGGCCTGGAAGCGCAGCTCGAAGTTTACCGCGGGATCGTGGAAGCCGGTGATCGCGGCATAGGGAATCACCAGCTTGCACGGAATCTGGTTGAAGCTCAGCCCGACCGAGAAGCGCTCCTCGTCGACGGTCAGGTCCCAGAAACGGTTCTGGAGCACGATCGTCATCTCGTCCGGGAAGCGCTCCACCAGCCGCGCCGGAATGTCGACTCCGGGCGCCTGCGTCTTGAAGGTGATGTAGAAATGGTGCTGGCCCGGCAGCCCGCCGGCCTCCGCGACCACACCGAGCACGCGCCCGACAACCGCGCGCAGTGCTTCCTGCACGATCTCGTCATAGGGAATCTGGCTGTCGGGCAGCATGTCGTTCATGCGCTTATGGGTAGCGTGATGGGCCGAGCGGTCAAGGTTGCTTGGACCGCCCAGCGCGTTATGGACCAGCGGCATGCGCACCGCCACGCTTCGCCGCGACACCAGCGAGACCCGTATCAGCGTCTCCGTCGACCTCGACGGCACCGGCCAGTATGACATCCACACCGGGGTCGGCTTCTTCGACCATATGCTCGAGCAGCTCGCGCGCCACTCGCTGATCGACGTCACGCTCCACTGCGACGGCGACCTCCACATCGACCAGCACCATACGGTGGAGGATAGCGCGCTCGCGCTCGGCAGCGCGGTGGCGCAGGCGCTCGGCGACAAGCGCGGCATCCGCCGCTACGCCGACGCCTTGTCGCCGATGGACGAGACGCTCACCCGAGTCGCGCTCGACATCTCGGGGCGGCCGTGGCTGGTGTGGAAGACCGCCTTCACCCAGACCCGGCTGGGCGAAATGGACACCGAGTTGTTCCAGCACTGGTTCCACAGCTTCGCGCAGAATGCCGGGATCACGCTCCACGTCGAGACGCTATACGGCGACAACAACCACCATATCGCCGAGAGCGCGTTCAAGGGGCTGGCGCGCGCGCTGCGCGAGGCGATCGAGATCGATCCGCGCAAGGTCGGCGTGATCCCCTCGACCAAGGGCACGCTGTGAGCAGCTTCCGCGCCGGCGGCGCGCTGAGCCTGATCCTGCTGACCTATGGCGACATCGACGCGATCGACGCGCTGATGCCGGCGCATGTCGCCTGGCTCGAGGCCGGCTTCGCCGAAGGTGCCTTCCTCGTCGCGGGGCGGCGCGAGCCGCGCACCGGCGGAGTAATCGTGGTGCGCGGCGACCGCGCCGCCGCCGAGGCGATCGCCGCGACCGATCCGTTCGTCACCGGCGGCGCGGCGACCGCCGACGTGGTGCCGTTCCACGCCAGCTTCGCCGCCGACCCGGTCCGCGCGTGGCTGGCATGACGCTGGCGCTGATCGACTATCAGGCCGGCAACCTCCATTCGGTCGCCAACGCGCTGCGCGCCGCGGGGTGCGACGACCTGGTCGTCACCGCCGACCCCGACGCCGTGGCGCGTGCCGACCGGATCGTGCTGCCGGGCGTGGGCGCGTTCGGCGCGTGCGCGGCGGCGTTGCGCGCGGTCGACGGGCTGGTGCCCGCGCTCGAGCGCCGCGTGCTGGAGGAGGGCGCGCCGTTCCTCGGCATCTGCGTCGGCATGCAGCTGCTGGCGACCGCGGGCGAGGAGCTCGGCCGCCACGCCGGGCTTGGCTGGATCGACGGCACCGTCCGCCGCATCGACGTCGCGGGCACCGACGCCAAGGTGCCGCACATGGGCTGGAACGACGTGGTGCCGCAGGCCGAGCACGCGCTGATCGTGCCGGGCGAGGCCTATTTCCTCCACAGCTACGCCTTCACCGGCGCGCAGGTGGTGGCGACCACCGACCATGCCGGTCCGGTCACCGCCGCGGTGGCGCGCGACACGATCGTGGGGGTGCAGTTCCACCCCGAGAAGAGCCAGCAATATGGTCTGGCGCTGCTGAAACGCTTTCTCGCGTGGCGGCCGTGAGGGGCACGGCGGTGGTGAGTCGGTCGCCCTCTTCCCGCTCCCAGCGTCATCCTGAACTCGTTTCAGGATCCACGGCTCCGCGTTCTCGCCGGCCGCTGGGTGAGCGGCACGGTGGATCCCGGACCAAGTCCGGGATGACGGTAGCGGAGCGGGCAGCGTCACACCCGACGGCAACGCTTCGCATCCGCCACGCCACCTCCCAGAGTAACCCCGCATGACCCTCATTGTCTTTCCCGCGATCGACCTCAAACAGGGGCAGGTGGTCCGCTTGGCCGAGGGCGACATGGCGCGCGCCACCGTCTACGGCGACGACCCCGCCGCGCAGGCGATGCTGTTCGCCGACGCGGGCGCGGAACACCTCCATGTCGTCGACCTCGACGGCGCCTTCGCCGGCGCCAGCGTCAACGGCGAGGCGGTGCGCGCGATCGTCGCGCGCTTTCCCGGCCACGTCCAGCTCGGCGGCGGCATCCGCACCCGCGAGAGCGTCGAGCGCTGGTTCGATCTCGGCGTGTCGCGCGTGGTGATCGGCACCGCCGCGCTGGAGGACCCCGAGTTCGTCCGCGGCGCCGCGCGCGACTTCCCCGGCGGCGTGGTGGTGGCGGTGGACGCGCGTGACGGCATGGTCGCGACCAAGGGCTGGGCCGACGTGTCGAGTACCAGCGTCGTCGAGCTCGCGCGTCGCTTCGAGGACGCGGGCGTGGCGGCGCTGCTCTTCACCGATGTGGGCCGCGACGGGCTGCTCAAGGGCGCCAACATCGAGGCGACGGTGGACCTCGCGCGCGCGGTCGACATCCCCGTGATCGCGAGCGGCGGCGTCGCCGGGATCGCCGACATCCACGTGCTGGCGCTCCACGCGCGCGACGGGGTGGAGGGCGTGATCACCGGGCGCGCGCTGTATGATGGCCGGCTCGACCTCGCGGCGGCGCTGAGCGTGGCGGCGGCGGCGTAGCGGACAGCGCGCGGCGGAAGCGTCACGGAAGGCCGCTGCGCGCGGACCATCGCCGCCCGGTACGCGAGACCAACCCGCTCGTCGCGCATCGCCGTGCGTGAAGCGCCTGCAGCCAGAAACGCTCCTGCTGCTCCAGCCGAGCCTCCCAGGCGCGCTGCCGAAACCAGGACCAATAGGTGATCGTCCGGCGCTCGTGGGGCCACTCGGTCGGGAAAGCGCCGTGCGGATTGGCCAGGAGGACCAGCAGCACACAGAAGCGGCACCGCATCGCCCGACTCTCCCCCGCCAAGAGGAAGGAGGATGCCGACGGGCGCGCCACGCGGAACCCCCTCGCTGACCGAGTTCGGCGCCCGCGCTTGCCCTCACCCGCGCGCACGGGCATGTGCCTCGCACATGACCGTCCGTGCCCGTGTGATCCCGTGCCTCGACGTCGCCGCCGGCCGCGTCGTCAAGGGCGTCAACTTCGTCGATCTGGTCGATGCCGGTGACCCGGTCGAGCAGGCGCGCGCCTATGATGCCGCCGGCGCGGACGAGCTCTGCTTCCTCGACATCACCGCCAGCCACGAGGCGCGCGGCACGCTCCTCGACGTGGTGCGCCGCACCGCCGCGGTCTGCTTCATGCCGCTCACCGTGGGGGGCGGGGTGCGCAGCGCCGAGGACGCGCGCGCGCTGCTGCTCGCCGGCGCGGACAAGGTCGCGGTCAATTCCGCCGCGGTGGCGCGTCCCGAGCTGGTGAGCGACATCGCCGAGCGGTTCGGCAGCCAGTGCTGCGTCGCCAGCGTCGACGCGCGTCGCGTCGGCAACGGCTGGGAAGTGTTCACCCACGGCGGGCGCCGCGCCACCGGGATCGACGCGGTGGCGCACGCGCTGCGCCTCGCCGAGCTGGGCGCGGGCGAGTTGCTGGTCACCTCGATGGACCGCGACGGCACGCGCGGCGGCTACGACCTCGCGCTGGTGCGTGCGATCGCCGACCGCACCGAGGTGCCGGTGGTGGCGTCAGGCGGGGTGGGCGGGCTGGACGATCTCGTCGCGGGGGTGACCGAGGGTCATGCCTCCGCGGTGCTCGCCGCCTCGATCTTCCATTTTGGCCACGCCACGGTCGCGCAGGCGCACGCCGCACTCGCCGCCGCGGGCGTGCCGGTGCGCGCGCATTGAGCGGCACCGCGCGGCGCGCGGGAGGGACGCGGATCGCACGCGGCACGGCGGGGACGCTGCTCGCGGCGCTGCTCGCCGCTTGCGGCGGGCACTACCGGCCGGTGAGCGACTCGCCGGTGCGGCTCGGCGCCCCCTATGTGGTGCGCGGGGTGACCTACACGCCCGCGGCGGACCCGTCCTATGACATGCTCGGCTATGCCAGCTGGTACGGTAGCGAGTCGGGCAATCGCACCGCCAATGGCGAGCGCTTCCGTGCCAAATGGGTCACCGCGGCGCATCCGACGCTGCCGCTGCCGAGCTACGTCGAGGTCACCGCGCTCGCCACCGGGCGGGTGGTGCTGCTGCGCGTCAACGATCGCGGGCCGTTCGCGCGCGACCGCCTGATCGACCTGTCGCGCGGTGCGGCCGAGCTGCTCGGGGTGCGCGCGCAGGGTCACGTCGCGGTGCGGGTCCGCGTGGTGGAGCCGCCGGAGCATGACCGCGCGCGGCTGCGGCGCGGCAAGCCCGCGACGCCGCGGCCCGACGTCACGCCGGAGGTCGCCGCCAACCTGCGCGCGCAGCTGGAGACCGGGCTGCGCGCGCGGGGGCGGTGAGCGACCCGGTATGGCGCGCGCGCAACGCGCCGCGCTCCCGCGAGTTGACGCCTCCATGACCGATGCTCCCCACGACCCCGCCGCCACCCGCACCGAGACCGATTCGATCGGCGCGATCGAGGTGCCTGCCACCGCTTACTGGGGCGCGCAGACCGAGCGCAGCCTCGAAAACTTCCCGTTCGGCGCGCGCGAGCGGATGCCGATCGAGATCGTCCGCGCACTCGCGCTGGTGAAGCAGGCGGCGGCGCGGGTGAACCGCCGCCATGGCCTCGCCGCCGAGAAGGCGGATGCGATCGAAGCGGCGGCGCAGGAAGTCGCGCAGGGGCTGCTCGATGATCAGTTCCCGCTGGTGATCTGGCAGACCGGCAGCGGCACGCAGAGCAACATGAACGTCAACGAGGTGATCGCGGGCCGCGCCAACGAGATCCTCACCGGCCAGCGCGGCGGCAAGACGCCGGTCCACCCCAATGACGACGTCAATCGGGGCCAATCCTCCAACGACAGCTTCCCCACCGCGCTCCACGTCGCGTGCTCGCTCGCGGTGCGCCGGCGTCTGATCCCGGCGATCGAGACGCTCCATGCCTCGCTCGACGCGCGCGCGCGCGAATGGGCCGGGCTGGTCAAGATCGGCCGCACCCATCTGCAGGACGCCACGCCGCTGACGCTCGGCAACGAATTCTCCGGCTATGCGCACCAGCTGCATCGCTGCCTGCGGCGGATCGAGCCCGCGGTGGAGCAGGGCACCGACCGGCTCGCGCAGGGCGGCACCGCGGTGGGCACCGGGCTCAACGCGCCCAAGGGCTTCGCGCGCGACGTCGCCGCCGAACTCGCCGCGATCACCGGGGTGGCGTTCGCGCCGGCGGAGAACTTCTTCGAGGCGCTCGCCAGCAACGACCCGCTCGTCCATCTCTCCGGCGCGCTCAACACGCTGGCGGTGGCGTGCAACAAGATCGCCAACGACATCCGCCTGCTCGGCTCGGGGCCGCGCAGCGGGCTGGGCGAGCTCGACCTGCCGGCCAACGAGCCGGGCAGCTCGATCATGCCGGGCAAGGTCAACCCGACGCAATGCGAGATGCTGACGATGGTGGCGGCGCAGGTGATGGGCAATCACGTCGCGGTCACCGTCGGCGGCGCGCAGGGGCATCTCGAGCTCAACGTGTTCAAGCCGATGCTCGGCGCGGCGGTGCTGCGCTCGATCGACCTGCTGGCGACCGGGTGCGAGAGCTTCGCGCGGCGCTGCGTCGATGGGCTGCGCGCCAACGAGGGGCGGATCGGCGAGCTGGTCGAGCGCTCGCTGATGCTGGTCACCGCGCTCGCGCCCGAGATCGGCTATGACCATGCTGCCAAGATCGCCAAGCACGCGCATGAGCGCGGGCTCACGCTGCGCGAGGCCGGGCTGGAACTGGGCCTGGTGGACGAGGCGACGTTCGACCGCGTGGTGCGGCCGGAGGCGATGCTGGGCGAGCGGTAAGGGAGCCAGCGCGGCGCGTCATCGTGACGTCCGCGAGCTCGTTCCACGCTTTGCCTCATGTCATTGCCGTCATCCTGAACTCGTTTCAGGATCCACCGTCCGGCCAGTATCGCGGCCGCTAAGTGCGCGGGGTGGTGGATCCCGAAACGAGTTCGGGATGACGCCAGCTAAGGGGCCAGCGGCGCGTCAATCATCGTCTTTCGGCCCGGTGCGCTCGACCGATCTGGCCGCCCAGGTCAGTCCATGGCGTCAGGGCGCGCCTCGCGCCCCCCGGAACCTACCGGAAGTTATCCGCGTAGCTTTGCAGCTTCAGCGTCTTGGTCGGGGTCGGGATCACGGTGTAGCGCAGCCCCTGCTGCTCGGCATACGCCACCGCCGCCTCGCAGGTCGGGAAGCCCAGCTTGATCTGGTCGCGCGTGTCGCCGCTGCCGGCCCAGCCGGTCAGCGCGTCGGCCTTCTTCGGTTCGCCGGGCTCGAACTCGAGCTGCCAGTGATCGGTGCGGGCCTTGCCCGACTGCATGGCGTTCTTCGGGCGCTGGTAGATGCGGGCGGTCTGCATGATCGTGTCTCCCTACGTGACACGCGCGAGTCAGGCAATCGTTCCCGGTGTCGCCCGCCCCACCTCTCGCCACACCGGCGCCGCAATCTTGCGGGGCGCGACCGCGCTCCTATATCGCGCTTCGTCATCGCGGTTGCGCTGCCGTAACGGGGCGCCGCCGCATCAATACACGTCAACGCAGGGGCTAGGCAAAGCACTCATGGCAAAAGTTATCGGGATCGACCTCGGCACCACCAATTCGTGCGTGGCCGTGATGGAAGGCGGCAAGGCCAAGGTCATCGAGAATGCGGAGGGCGCGCGCACCACGCCGTCGATCGTCGCCTTCGCCAAGGACGGCGAGCGGCTGATCGGCCAGCCGGCCAAGCGCCAGGCCGTGACCAACGGCGACAACACGATCTTCGCGGTGAAGCGCCTGATCGGCCGCCGCTTCGACGATCCCGTCACCAAGAAGGACACCGAGCTGGTCCCGTACAAGATCGTGCGCGGGTCGAACGGTGACGCGTGGGTGAGCGCCGGCGGCAAGGAGTACAGCCCGTCGCAGATCAGCGCCTTCACGCTGCAGAAGATGAAGGAGACCGCCGAGTCGTACCTCGGCGAGACCGTCACGCAGGCGGTGATCACCGTTCCGGCATACTTCAACGACGCGCAGCGCCAGGCGACCAAGGACGCCGGCCAGATCGCGGGCCTTGAGGTGCTGCGCATCATCAACGAGCCGACCGCGGCGGCGCTGGCCTATGGGCTGGACAAGCAGGACGGCAAGACGATCGCGGTCTATGACCTTGGCGGCGGCACGTTCGACGTCTCGGTGCTCGAGATCGGTGACGGCGTGTTCGAGGTGAAGGCCACCAACGGCGACACCTTCCTCGGCGGCGAGGATTTCGACAACAAGATCGTCGACTATCTCGCGCAGGGCTTTCAAAAGGACGAGGGCATCGACCTCACCAAGGACAAGCTCGCGCTGCAGCGCCTCAAGGAAGCCGCGGAGAAGGCGAAGATCGAGCTGTCGTCGGCGCAGTCGACCGAGGTCAACCTGCCCTTCATCACCGCCGACCAGAACGGCCCGAAGCATCTGGTCAAGACGATCACCCGCGCCGATCTGGAGCGGCTGGTCGAGGACTTGATCAAGCGCACGCTCGATCCGTGCAAGAAGGCGCTGGCCGACGCGGGGGTCTCCGCCAATGAGATCAGCGAAGTGGTGCTGGTCGGCGGCATGACGCGCATGCCGCGCGTGCGCGAGATCGTGAAGCAGTTCTTCGGCAAGGACCCGCACACCGGCGTGAACCCCGACGAGGTGGTCGCGATGGGCGCGGCGATCCAGGCGGGCGTGCTCCAGGGCGACGTCAAGGACGTGCTGCTGCTCGACGTCACCCCGCTGTCGCTCGGCATCGAGACGCTGGGCGGCGTGTTCACGCGCATGATCGATCGCAACACCACGATCCCGACCAAGAAGACCCAGGTCTATTCGACTGCCGACGACAATCAGCAGGCGGTGACGATCCGGGTGTTCCAGGGCGAGCGCGAGATGGCGGCGGACAACAAGCTGCTCGGCCAGTTCGACCTCGTCGGCATTCCGCCGGCGCCGCGCGGCGTGCCGCAGATCGAGGTGACGTTCGACATCGACGCCAACGGTATCGTCAACGTCTCGGCCAAGGACAAGGGCACCGGCAAGGAGACCCAGATCCGCATCCAGGCCTCGGGCGGTCTCTCCGACGCCGACATCGACCAGATGGTGCGCGACGCCGAATCGTTCGCCGAGGAGGACAAGAAGCGCCGTGCCGCGGCCGAGGCGAAGAACAACGCCGAGTCGCTGATCCACACCACCGAGCGTCAGCTCGCCGACAATGGCGACAAGGTCGACGAATCGCTCCGCGGTGAGATCCAGGGCGCGATCGACGCCGCCAAGAAGGCGGTGGAGTCGAACGATCCCGAGCAGATGAACGAGAAGAGCCAGGCGCTCGCGCAGGTCGCGATGAAGCTTGGCCAGGCGATCTACGAGAAGCAGCAGCAGAGCGAGGCCGCGCCGCAGGGCGAGACCGCGCAGGCCGATGCGCCCAAGGACGACGTGGTCGACGCCGAATTCTCGGAAGTCGACGACAACCACAAGGCGTGATCCGCGCCGGAGTGAACTGAGATGAACCTCTCCCGTCATACCGGCGCAGGCCGGTATCCAGCGCCGCAGACGAAACCGCGCGCGGCACTGGACCCCGGCTTTCACCGGGGTGACGGCGACGGGCGCGGGGGCGTTGCATGACCGAGATCGACTATTACGAGCTGCTCGAATGCGAGCGGACCGCGGACGCGGCGACGATCAAATCGTCGTATCGCAAGCTCGCGATGAAATACCATCCCGACAAGAACGCCGGGTGCAAGGACAGCGAGGCCAAGTTCAAGGCGGTCAGCGAGGCCTATGACTGCCTCAAGGACCCGCAGAAGCGCGCCGCCTATGATCGCTTCGGCCACGCCGCTTTCAAGAACGGTGGCGGCGGTGGCGGCGGTGCGCAGGATTTCTCCGGCTTCTCCGACATCTTCGAAAGCGTGTTCGGCGAGTTCATGGGCGGCCAGCGCGGCGGCGGGCGGCAGGTGCGCCGCGGCGCCGACCTGCGCTACGACATGGAGATCACGCTGGAGGAGGCGTATCACGGCAAGGAGACGGAGATCACCGTCGACATCTCCGCCGCGTGCGACAGCTGCCACGGCACCGGCTCCAAGCCGGGCACCCACGCGCACACCTGCCAGCACTGCCACGGTCACGGTAAGGTGCGCGCGCAGCAGGGCTTCTTCGTGGTCGAGCGGGCCTGCCCGCTGTGCCACGGCTCGGGCGAGGTGATCACCGATCCGTGCGGCGACTGCCGTGGCGAGGGTCGGGTCGAGAAGACCAAGACGCTCGCGGTCAACGTGCCGCCGGGCGTCGACGAGGGCACGCGCGTGCGGCTCACCGGCGAGGGCGAGGCGGGGGCGCGGGGCGCGCCGCCGGGCGACCTCTACATCTTCCTGCATGTGAAGCGGCACGCGATCTTCGAGCGGGAGGGCACCACGTTATTCGCGCGTGCGCCGATCAGCTTCACCACCGCGGCGCTGGGTGGGACGCTGTCGATCCCCGGGCTCGACGGCAAGCGCCACGAGGTGAAGATCCCCGCCGGCATCCAGTCGGGCAAGCAGCTGCGCCAGCGCGGCGCGGGCATGCCCGTGCTGCAAGGGCGCGGCACCGGCGACCTGGTGATCCAGGTCGAGGTGGAGACGCCGACCAAGCTCAGCACGCGCCAGCGCGCGCTGCTGGAGGAGTTCCGCGAAACCGAGACGGGTGACGAATGCCCGCAGAGCCAGGGCTTCTTCTCGCGGCTCAAGAACGCGATCGCGGGCGAGTGAGCGGCGGGGACGAGACTCCCGCCGCGCCGGTGACGCGCTGCGGGCTGGTCGCGGTGGTGGGCGCGCCCAACGCGGGCAAGTCGACCCTGGTCAATGCCTTGGTAGGCCAGAAGGTGGCGATCGTCAGCCCCAAGGCGCAGACCACGCGCGCGCGGCTCATGGGCGTGGCGCTCCAGGACGAGGCGCAGCTGCTGCTGGTCGACACGCCCGGCATCTTCGAGCCGCGCCGCCGGCTTGACCGCGCGATGGTGGCCGCCGCCTGGGGCGGCGCCGAGGGCGCCGACGTCATCGCCCTGGTGGTTGACGGCAAGGGCGGGCTCGGCCCCAAGGTGACCGAGATCGTCGCGGCGCTGAAGGAACGGCGCGAGCCAATCTATCTCGTGCTCAACAAGGTCGACCTCGCCGACAAGCCCAAGCTGCTGATCCACGCGGAGAAGCTCAACGCGCTGCTGCCCTTCGCGGAAACCTTCTTCGTGTCGGCGCAGACCGGCGACGGATTGCCCCAGCTCAAGCATGCGCTGGCGGCGGCGATGCCGGCGGGGCCGTGGCATTATCCCGAGGACCAGGTGTCCGACGCGTCCGAGCGCGCGCTGGCGGCGGAGGTGACGCGCGAGCAGCTCTACCTCCAGCTCCACGCCGAGCTGCCCTATGCCAGCGTGGTCGAGACCGAGAAGTTCAGCGAGCGCGAGGACGGCTCGGCCGAGATCCACCAGCAGATCTTGGTCGAGCGCGTGACCCAGCGCGCGATCGTGCTGGGCAAGGGCGGCGCGCGCATCCGCGAGATCGGCGCGCGCGCACGCGCCGAGCTGGCGGTGCTGCTGGACCGGCCGGTCCACCTCTACCTCCATGTCAAGGTGAAGCCCGGCTGGGACGAGGACCGCGGCGTGTATCGCGACATCGGGCTCGACTGGGTGGAGTGAGGGCGGGGCGCCGCGGCTCGGCGTGAGCCGTGCCGCGTCGCAGCCGCGCCTAGCATTACGGGACCCGGTCCGATTGACCGGCGTGCTCCTGCGAACGCAGGAGCCCAGCGCCACGACCCGACGCCCATTGGCCCTGACGTCCGGCGTTCGCCGGAGGACGATCCGGCCAGACACCGACGCGCCCGGGCCGACGCTCAGCCCTCCGGGCCGCCCTCCTCGCCCTCGCTCGCGCCTTCGTCGTCAAGGCGGCGCCGCTCGGGCGCACGCTCGCGCGGGGCGGGCGGCTGCGGCAGCTCCACCCCCATGTCGCGCAGCCGGTCGAGCGCGTCCTCGATCCGCGGGCGCGCGTCGTCGACCGCGCGGCCGACCTCGCCGCCGAGATCGACCCCCAGCCCGTCGAGCATGTTGGCAGGGTCGATCGGTGCCGCCACCTCGTCCTCCACCGGCGCCACCGCGACCGGGATGTGCAATGCCGACATCATGAACTGGCGCCAGATCTGCGCCGGGATGCCGCCGCCGTGCAGCCCGGGGTTGGGCGCGCTGTCGTCGCGCCCGACCCAGACGCCCACCACCAGGTCGCCGGCGAAGCCGATGAACCAGCCGTCGCGTCCGCCCTGGCTGGTGCCGGTCTTGCCGAAGGCGCTGACCGGCAGGTTGGCGCCGCGCCCGGTGCCGCGGATCGACGAGCCCAGCAGGGTGCGCATCTCGTCGCGGATCTTGCCCGACATCGCGCTGTCGCGCCCCGCGATCGCCTCGTACCAGCTCGCGCTGCGCCCGCCCTCGACGCCGCGCGGCGTCACCGGATAGCGCCCGCTGGCGATCGCGGCATAGGCGCCGGTCAGCTCGAGCAGCGACACCTCGGAGGTGCCCAGACCGATCGTCGCCTCGTTGGCGATCGGGGTGGTGATGCCGAGGTCGCGCGCCGCCTTGATCACGTTGCGCACGCCCACCTCCTGCGTCAGCCGCGCCGCCACCACGTTGGACGATCGCGCAAAGGCGCGCTGCAGCGTGATCGGGCCAAGGTACCGCCCGTCGTCGTTGCGCGGCTTCCACCCGGCGATCTCCACCGGCGTGTCGTCCATCACCGTCGCGGGGGTGAGGCCGGAGCGCATCGCGGCGAGATAGACGAACAGCTTGAAGGTGGAGCCGGGCTGGCGCTTGGCCTGAACCGCGCGATTGAATGCGCTGGCGCGATAATCGCGCCCGCCGACCATGGCGACGACGGTGCCGTCGGGCTTCATCGCCACCAGCGCCGCCTGCATGCCTCCCAGCGAGGCCTGGCGGACGACGCGCTCGGCGGTGCGCTGGAAGCCGCGGTCGAGCGTGGTGCGCACCGTCGCCTCGGTGCCCGATTCGCCCGCCACCTCGCGCGCGGAGGGCAGCACCCAGTCGGCGAAATAGGTGCCGGTGGGGAGCGTTTCGGCGCGCTCGGCGAGCACACGCTGCGGCTGCACTCGCGCTGCCTCGTCCTTGGTGAGGAAGCCCGCGTCCACCATCGCGCCGACCACCACCGCCTGGCGCGCGCGCGCACCCTTGAGGTTGCCGGTCGGTGCCAGCCGCGACGGCGCCTTGACCAGCCCGGCCAGCATCGCCGCCTGGCCGACGTTCAGCTGCGTCGGGGTGCGCCCGAAATAATGCTTCGAGGCTGCGGTGATGCCGTAGACGTTGTCGCCGAAATAGACGTTGGACAGGTAGCGCGACAGGATCTCGTCCTTGCTCAGCCACGCCTCCAGCCAGAAGGCGATCATCGCCTCGCGCAGCTTGCGCGCGGCGGTGCGGTCCGAGTCGAGGAAGGCGTTCTTGGCGAGCTGCTGCGTGATCGTCGAGCCGCCCTGGCGCACCCCGCCCGAGCCGAGATTGGCCCAGGCCGCGCGCGCGATGCCGCGCGGGTCGACCCCCCAATGCGAGTAGAAGCGGCGGTCCTCGATCGCGAGGAACGCCTCGCGCACGTGCGCGGGCAGCTTGGCGGCGTCGACCGGCGCGCCGATGATCGCGCCGCGCCGTGCGATCGGCGTGCCGTCCGCTGCGGTGAGCGTGATCGAGGGCGGCGTCGGCGGCTTGAGCGAGCGCGACAGCGGTGCGGTCACCGCCAGCCAGATCACCGCGACCACGAACAGCACGATCAGCGCCGCCGCGCCGCGCACCAGCCAGCGCCCCCAGCGGAAGCGCTGCCACCAGGCGCGCCGGGGCGGTTCGGGATCGGGCCAGTGGCGGCGCTCCGGCTGCCAGAAGCGGTCGTCGCCGCCGCCGCCGTCCCACGGCCGGTCGTCGCGCGGCGGCGGGGGTGAGGGCGGGGCGGCGGCGTCGTCGCGCCACGGATCGAAAGAAGGCATCGCGCCGCGCCCGTCGTCGCCGGCGGCCGCGTCAGTCGCGTCGCCGCGCGTGTGATGATAGCGGACGCGGCCGGGTTCGTAGGGGGGGCGCATGCAGGAAGTGTCTTACATCAATATGACAGTTGCCGCAAGCCGCGGCCGCGTGCCACAAGGATAGCCACATGAGCGAGGAAGCGAAAGGCGCGGGCGCGCCGCTGGTGGTCGGGATCGGTGGCACGATCGGCGGCGTGTCGTCGACCGAGCGGGCGCTGCGCGTCGCGCTCGATGCGGCGTGCGCGGAAGGGTTTCGCACGCGGCTGTTCGGCGGCGAGGACATGGCGCGGCTGCCGCTCTATGACCCGCGCGCCACCAGCCGCACCGCGGAGGAGCGCGCCTTCGTCGATTCGGTGCGCGACGCGTCGGCGGTGATCATCGCCAGCCCCGGCTATCACGGCAGCATCTCGGGCGTGGTGAAGAACGCGCTCGACCTGCTGGAGGAGACCGCGCGCGACGAGCGGCCCTATCTGGCGGACCTGCCGGTCGGCCTCATCGCCACCGCTTATGGCTGGCAGGCGACCGGCTCGACGATCGCGGCGCTGCGCTCGATCGTCCACGCGCTGCGCGGCTGGCCGACGCCGTTCGCCGCCGCGATCAACACACAGCTTACCAAGTTCGACGACGCCGGCGGGGTGAGCGACCCGGCGGTGCGCGATCAGCTCCAGCTGATCGGCCGCCAGGTCGCGCGCTTCGCGCCGCTGGCCGGCGCGGTGCCGACGGGGTGATCGGTCGATCCGTAATGGATGTTATACTTTCTTAGTTCCTGGAGTAGCTTAGCGCTATCTTAGCCCTACCCTGTGCACCGCTGGTGCCTCGACCGGCTCTCCCGCGCGGTCGTCAGCAGGGGCGACCCCAATGGTCGAGTGGTTCGGTCGGCACGCGCCGATTCGCGTGAAGTTCAAGATTCTTGCCGTCGTTTATCTGGTGCTTTCGGGCGCCATCGCGGGGTGCGCCGCCTATGGCGTGCTGGCGGGCGCCAGCGCAGACCCGCTGTGGGTGATCGGCGGCGCGCTCGCCGGGGTGGCGGCGACGGTCGCGGTGACGCTGATCGCGGCGCGGCTGATCTGCACGCCCTATGTCGAAACGGTGGTGCGGATGGAGGGGCTCGCCGCGGGCGATCTCGACAGCCCGGTCGATCATACCGCCAATCGCGACTGCGTCGGCCGGATGACCAAGGCGATGGCGATCTTCCGCGAGAGCTCGGTCGCTGCGCGCGAGTGCGACACGCAGCGGCAGATGGCGCTGGCGATGGGCGAGGGGCTCGGCCGGCTCGCCGCGGGCGACCTCACCGCCCGGATCAACGCCGAGCTCAGCGGACCGTTTCTCAAGCTCAAGCACGACTTCAACGACGCGATGATGGCGCTGCAGGCGACCATGGCCTCGGTGGCGCGGGTGTCCGAAGGCATCCACCGCGGCGCGGGCGAGATCAGCGCGGCGTCGGACGATCTGTCGCAGCGGACCGAGCAGCAGGCCGCGAGCCTGGAGGAGACCGCGGCGGCGATGGAGCAGATCACCGCCACCGTGCGCGAGACCGCGGCGGGCGCGGGGCGCGCCAACCAGATCGTCGTCGCGGCGCGCAGCGAGGCGGAGGAATCGGGCGCGGTAGTGCGCCGCGCGATGGAGGCGATGGCCGGGATCGAGCGAACCTCGGTGGAAATCTCGGACATCATCGCGGTGATCGATGCGATCGCCTTTCAGACCAACCTGCTGGCGCTCAACGCCGGGGTAGAGGCGGCGCGCGCGGGCGATGCCGGCAGGGGCTTCGCGGTGGTGGCGTCGGAGGTGCGCGCGCTGGCGCAGCGCTCGGCCGAGGCGGCCAAGGACGTCAAGCAGCGTATCACCGCCTCGGTCCAGACGGTCGACGCCGGGGTGACGCTGGTGGGCGAGACCGGGCGCTCGCTCGAGCGGATCATCGGACGGATCGCCGAGATCAGCACGTTGGTCTCGGACATCTCCGGCTCGGCCGAGCAGCAGTCGCAAGGGTTGCAGCAGGTCAACACCGCGGTGGGCGAGATGGACGGCGTGACCCAGCGCAACGCCGCGATGGTGGAAGAGGCGACCGCCGCGGCGCGCACGCTGGCGGGCGAGGCGGACACACTGGCGGCGGAGATCGCACGCTTCTCGCTCGGCGGCGCGGTGCTGGTTGCGCCGCCACCGCGGATGGCGGTGCGCGCGACCGCGGCGCGCAGTGCGGCGCCGTCGCCTGTACCGAGCGCGGCAGCGACGCCGGCGCGGCGGCTCGCGGCGGCGGGAGGACGCGGCTCGGCGGTCGCGGTGGCGGAGGATGACTGGTCGTCGTTCTGATCCGAACCCGCCGTTCTTGAGGGGAGCAGGAATAACTTCCTGCCCCTTCAGGGGAGGGCCGGGGTGGGCCTCGCCCCCGGGCGTCCCGCTCGCGGCGGCGCCCCACCCCCTCCCCTGAAGGGGCGGGGAGTTACGGTCCCTCAGCGCACCACGCGCGGCAGGATCGCGTCGAGGAGCAGGATGCCCGCCTCGGTAACGCGCAACCGGTCGCCTTCCCAGGCGATCAGTCCGGGCAGCGCGGCGATCGCGGCGCGATCGACCAGCGCATCCGGCGCCAGCCCGGTGTCGCGCGCGATCCGCGCCAGATCGACCCCCTCCGCCAGCCGCAGTCCCATCAGCAGCGCCTCGCTGCCGCGCAGCGCCGGCGCCAGCGCCTCCTCGAGCACGAGGCCATGGCCGTTGCGCGCCACCCCCGACAGCCAGTTCTCCGGCTTGCGATGGCGTTGCGTCGCCTGCGCCAGCCGACGGCCATGTGCGCCGGGGCCGACGCCGGCATAGTCGCGGTAGCGCCAGTAAGCGAGATTGTGGCGGCTCTCCGCGCCGGGCCGTGCGTGGTTCGACACCTCATAGGCCGGCAGCCCCGCCGCCGCGGTCTGCGCGCGCGTCGCCTCGAACAGGTCGGCGGCGGCGTCGCCGTCGGGAAGCGTCAGCCGCCCCGCCGCCGCCTCGGTGGCGAAGCGCGTCCCCGGCTCGATCGTGAGCTGGTACAGCGAGAGATGCTCGGTGCCGAACGCGAGCGCGCGGGCAAGTTCGCGCTCCCACCCGGCCAGCGACTGGTCGGGGCGCGCGTAGATCAGGTCGGTGCTCACCCGCGCGAACTGCGCCTGCGCGACGTCGAGCGCGCTGAGCGCCTCCGCCACCGAGTGCGCGCGGCCGAGGAAGCGCAGCGCTTCGTCGTCGAGCGCCTGCAGCCCGAGCGACACGCGATTGACCCCGGCGGCGGCGAGATCGGCGAAGCGCGCCGCCTCGACCGAGGAGGGATTGGCCTCCAGCGTCACCTCCAGCCCGGGCAGCGGCGGCCACGCGCGGGTGGCGGCGTCGATCACCGCAGCGACGGTGGCGGGGGGCATCAGCGAGGGCGTGCCGCCGCCGAAGAAGATCGACCCGAGCCGCCGCCCCGGCAGCAGCGCCGCCTCGTGCGCGAGATCGGCGAGCAGCGCGTCGCGCCACGCCGCCTGGTCGACCGCGGCGCGGACGTGGCTGTTGAAGTCGCAATAGGGGCATTTGGAGACGCAGAACGGCCAATGGACGTAGAGCGCCAGCGCGGAGTCGGTCATGGCGCCGTCGCTATGCCGCGCGGGGCGGCGCTTGGCTATGGCCGGGCCGGGATGGCGGGAGCATCGTCCGACCCGCTTCGCCGCCGAGATCCTGAACTCGTTCCAGGACCATTGTGCAGCGCACTCGCGCATCGGGGCAGAGCCGGCCCGGCCGGGCCAAGCTCACAAAGCCCTCTCCGCTTCCGCGGATCCGCGCAGAAGTAGATGTCAGGTGGAAGCGTCTTGCCTCAAGGCCGCGCATCAGCTCGCGCAGCAGCGCGGGACCATTCAACCCGCGGAAGACGCGAGCCGCCTTTAGGGCCCGGACCCATCAACGCCGTCTCCGCTACGCCGCCACCGCACCGATCGCGAACTGCGCACGCAGGTCGTTGAGCGTGCCGCCGATATGCTCGTGCGCCAGCCGCTCATGCGTCGCCGCGTCACGCGCCATCCAGCTGTCGATCAGCCCGCGGTGCTCGAGGTGCGCGCGCGCGTCGCGCTCCGCCGGGCGCAGGTGCGCGACGGTGTAGCGCTCCGCCAGGATGCCGAGCCGCTCGACCAGCTGCGTCGTCAGCGAACGCCCGGCCGGGCGGACCAGCGCGATGTGAAAGATGCGATTGCGCACCGCCACTTCGGCGAGGTTGCTCGACGCCGCCTCGTCCAGCGC
This sequence comes from Sphingomonas larreae, assembly GCF_051400595.1. Taxonomy (NCBI): domain Bacteria; kingdom Pseudomonadati; phylum Pseudomonadota; class Alphaproteobacteria; order Sphingomonadales; family Sphingomonadaceae; genus Sphingomonas; species Sphingomonas larreae. The sequence goes on along the minus strand of NZ_JBLFFI010000004.1, from coordinate 351,729 downwards.
GTGGAACGCCGCCAGCGCGGCCTGGCGCGCCGGCTCGTCCGCCGCCAGCGCCGCGCTCGCCGCGGCGGCGGGCTCGACCAACAGGCGCAGCGCGAAGATCTCGTCCGCCTGGGCGGCGGACATCGGCTGCACCGAATAGCCGCGATTGGCCTGGCTCGACAGCAGCCCCTCCTGCTCGAGCCGCGCCAGCGCCTCGCGCAGCGGGATCTTGCTGACCCCCAGTTCGCTGGCGAGCGCGTCCTGGCGGATCGGCATGTTGCCGCGCAGCTCGCCGGTGACGATCCGCTCGCGCACGATCTCGAACACGCGATCGGACAGGGTACGGGCGATGATGCTGACGGGCATGACAATCCTTCGAACAGCCGATGCGGCGACCGAGAAAGCGTATCATCCCAGATGGATGCTTAAGGATCAATCAACAACACCGTGACACCGCCACCGCGCTTGTCGAGGATCATCGCAGACGATAGCGCTGACGGCGTGACGTGCACGGGGGAGCGGCGATGCGGGTCCTGATCGTCGGCGGGGGCGTGGTGGGGCGCACGCTCGCGCTCGCGCTCGCGCGGCGCGGCGCCGCGGTGACCCTGCTCGACCAGCACGCCGCCACCGCCGCTGCCTCCTGGGGCAATGCCGGGCACATCGCCACCGAGCAGGTCGAGCCGATCGCCTCGCTAGCGACGCTGCGCGGCGTGCCGCGGCGGCTGTTCTGGCGCGGCGGGCCGCTGAGCCTGCCGCCCGCGCAGGTGCGCCGCTGGCTGCCGTTCGCGCTGCGGCTCGCGCTGGCGTCGCGTCCGGCGCGCTTCCGCCGCGGCCGCATCGCGCTCGGCGCGCTGCTGGCGGAGGCGCTGCCGGCGTGGCAGCGGCTCGCCGCCGCGCTCGGCGCGCCCGAGCTGGTGCGCGCCGACGGGCATCTTGTCGCCTGGGAGAGCGCGGCGAGCGCGGCGCGCGGGCGCGCGGCCTGGCAGGCAGCGGACACCGGCACCGCGCGCGTCGTGGCGGCGGACGCCGCGACGCTGGCGCGGGTGCGCGCGCTCGCCCCCGGCGTCCACGACGCGATCCGCTTCGAGGGCAGCGCGCAGGTGAGCGACCTCGCACGGCTCGCCGCCGCGCTCGACGCCGCGCTCGACGCCGCCGGGGTGGCGCGCGTCACCGCCGCGGCGACGCTCGAGCGGGCGGGCGCGGCGGTGCGCGTGCGCGGGCACGACGCCGATGTCGTCGTGGTGGCGGCGGGCGTCGGCTCGCGCGCGCTGCTGGCGGCGGTGGGCGAGCGCGCGCCGCTGATCGCGGAGCGCGGCTATCACGTCCGCGCCGCGGCGGACGGCTGGCCCGCCGACCTGCCGCCGCTGGTGTTCGAGGACCGCTCGATCATCGCCACCCGCTATGCCGATCGCGTCCAGCTCGCCGGCTTCGTCGAGTTCGGCGCGGCCGATGCCGCGCCGGACGCGCGCAAGTGGCAGCGGCTGGAGGCGCATGCCGCCGCGCTCGGGCTGCCGCTGGCGGCGCCGTTCGAGCGCTGGGTCGGGGCACGGCCGACGCTGCCGGACTATCTTCCCGCGCTTGGCCGCTCGACGCGCGCGGCCAATCTGTTCTACGCTTTCGGGCACCAGCATCTCGGGCTGACGCTCGCGCCCGTCACCGCCGAGCTGATGGCCGAGGCGATCACCGGGGCGGCGCCGGCGATCGATCTCGCCCCGTTCGACCTCCGCCGCTTCGGGACGCGTGCATGACCATCGGCTCCTCCGACCCCGTCACCGAGCTCGCCGCGATCCACGCCGCGCCCGCGGTGCCGCCGATCACCGCGGCCGAGCATCACGCCCGCCTCGAGCGCGCGCGCGCGCTGGTGGCGGACATGGGTGCGGACGCGCTGCTGGTCGGCGCGGGAGCGAGCCTGCGCTACTTCACCGGGGTGAGCTGGGGCGCGAGCGAGCGGATGGTGGCGCTGCTGCTGCGCGTCGACGGTGACCCGCTGATCGTCTGCCCCGCGTTCGAGCAGGGCTCGCTCGCCGCCGAGCTGGCGATCGAGGCGGAGGCGCTGCTGTGGGAGGAGGACGAGGACCCGGTCGCGCTGGTGGCAGGCGCGCTGGCGCCGGGGGCGCGGCTCGCGCTTGATCCGCTGCTGCCGTTCGGCTGGGGCGAGAAACTGCGCGGCACCGGGCTGGCGGTGGGCGACGGCGCCGCTGCGATCGACCGCTGCCGCATGGTGAAGTCCGCCGCCGAGCTCGCCTGCCTCGCCGCCGCCAAGACGATGACGCTGGAGGTGCAGCGCCGCGCCGCCGCGATCCTGCGCCCCGGCATCGCGGCGAGTGAGGTGAAGCGCTTCATCGATGCGGCGCATCAGGCGATCGGCGGCGGCGGGTCGTTCTTCTGCGCGGTGCAGTTCGGCCGCGCCACCGCCTTCCCGCACGGGCTGCCGGGCGACCAGAGGCTCGAGGAGAACCAGCTCGTGCTGGTCGACACCGGCTGCCGCGTCCATGGCTATCATTCGGACATCACGCGCACTTATGCCTTCGGCCGGGTGCCGGCGGAGGTGCACGACACGTTCGCGGTGGAGCAGGCCGCACAGGCGGCGGCATTCGCGGCGGTGCGGCCCGGCGCCACCTGCGAGGCGGTGGACGCCGCGGCGCGCGCGGTGCTGGAGGCGGCGGGGCTGGGGCCGGGCTATCGTCTGCCCGGGCTGCCGCATCGCACCGGGCACGGCATCGGGCTGGCGATCCACGAGCCGGCCTATCTGGTGCGCGGCGACCGCACCGTGCTGGAGCCGGGCATGTGCTTCTCCAACGAGCCGATGATCGTCGTGCCCGAGCGTTACGGCGTGCGGCTGGAGGATCACTTCCGCGTCACCGCCGAGGGCGCCGCCTGGTTCACCGTGCCGCAGGAGTCGCTGGAGCGGCCGTTCGGCTGAGGCGGGCGGGCCGGCTTGACGGCCAAGCGGTTACGTAGCCGTCCCATCTCTTGAGTCCGGACCGATGTCTCCACAAGAGCGATGCCGGCGGCGAATGCGGCATGATGGACGTCGGGACGAGCCTCAGGGTCGCGGGGCCAGCAACGCCTCGGGCGTGTGCGGCACGGTGGATCGCGGAACAGGTCCGGGTTGGCGGAGGAGCATGAGCAGCCCCAAGCGGCCGGCACGGTCCTGCTTTCCGGCGACCTCGGCGGTGACGCCGCGGCGGCGGCATCGGTCGTATCCGGCCGCACCCGGCACGCTGCCTGCCGGGTGCGCGCGGCCCTCATCACGCGCCGGTGCGGGGGTTGGTTGGTGCGGCCGCGGGCCGTCCCGGCCTCCGACGCCGTGCTTCCCCGCGCGCGCCGAGCTCAGGCGATGTCTTCAAGCCGCGGGATGATCATCCGCTCCACCGCCTCGTAATAATGCTCGATCGGGTCCTCCGCGGTGTCGCGCAGCCGCGCGCGCACCTTTTCGATGGGTGACAGCACGATCACGCCGAGATCGAGCACCGGCCCCGGCGCGGGGGCGGCGCCGCGGAACAGCGCGAAGAAGCCGCCACGCGGCGTCGCGCCCGCCGGCGGCTCGCGCCACTGGCCACCGAGTTGGCGGCGGATCACCTCGCCGACGTAACAGCCCGCCTCGGTCGCGAACGCCGCGGCCTTGCCGCGCGCACGCCGGCGGTCGTCGATCGCGGCGTCGACCGCAGCAAGGCTGTCCGCCGAGAAATCGAGCGCCACCGCGCCGCTCTGCTGCGATCCGGCGAACCGCTCCGCCAGCCCCATGATGTCCGCTGCCCTCATTGACCCCTTTCCGTCCTGACCCAGACGCTCATTATAGGCGGCGCCGGGCGGGGCAGCGGGACGCGGGTCACACCAGGATGTCGGCGGCGCCGCGGATCACGCGCTCCACCTTGGCGCCGGTCGCCGCCTCCTCGTTGGAGAAGCCGTCGCGCAACGCGAGCGCGCCGAAATCGAGCCCGGTGGCGCGCTCCACCGCGGCGACGGAGCGCTGGTAGGTCTGGTACGGGCCGAAGATCAGCTCGACGCGGCGGAGGTCGACGTCATGATCGATCATATAGGCGGTGGCGGAGGGCGTGCCGTCGTCATGGACGAAGGCGATCACCTTCCAATAGGCCAGCGGGATCGCGACGCCGCGGTATACCGGATCGTCCGCGCGCAGCACCGGGCCGGTGAACACGCTCGCGCGCTCGCGCCAGCGCCGCACGTTGCCGAGCACCAGCTGCTCGAGCCCGAGCCAGGTCTGCTGGTTGTAGGCGGCGAGCTGCGGCGCGCAGTTGGTGAAATGGAAGGTGTCGCGGTTGGCGGTGGCGGCGTCCGTGCCCCAATTGGGGTCCTCGCGCCGGACCAGATGGCCGCGGTCGAAGTCGTTGCCGGTGTAAAGCTCCTCGCCGATCTGCGCGTCGGCGGGTAGGCGTCCGTCAAGCGCCCAGGGATCGCCGCCGCGCGGCAGCGCGACGCTGGCCGCGCCGTCGAGATTGGCCGCGGTGAACAGCGCGAGCCGGCGGCTGGCGGACATCACGATCGAGAAATGCGCATAGTCGAGCCGACCGTCGCTGCGCCCCGGGACCGCGCGCACGTCCGCGGCAAGCCCGGCGGGCGAGGGCGGCGGCACCACGAAGTCGCCGAGATGCTGCGGGTCGTAGCCGGTGCGGCCGGCGAACGCGCTGGCGGGGGTGGTGCGCGTCGCGGCGGTGGCGAGCGCGGTCGCGGGAGGGGGCGGGAGCGGGGACGCGAGCGGGCGCAGGTCGCGCAGCCGGGGACGGTAGAGGATGGCGGTCACGGCGGTCTCCTGCGCGGGGGCGAACTGACCCAGCATAGCGATTTCCGTGACGGTGCCGCGACGGCGTTCGAAGGGATGCGCCGCGCTTCTTGCCTCCTTGCAAAGGCGGCGCGTGGGTCATGTCCGGCCTGAGCTTGCGAGCCCGCGCAGGGGCCCGACGAGGGCGAGGCGCTTGTTACCCGGCCCAGGCCACGAAAGGCGCGTTCGCGGAGCGGCCCCGCCCGCGACCTCGTTGTTGTGGATGCCGCTGCGACACTTCTCCGTCATCCGGACGTGGTCCGGGATCTACCGCGCCGCGTACTCCCAAAGCATTGCTTTTGCGGAGGAGTGTATCCCGGAACAGGTCCGGGATGACGGCAGGTGAGGAGCGTTCCGGACGTTCGCAGAAGGATCGCTAGCGGGACAGGAGGAACCACCGGCTCACAACGTAGACTCTGCTGACCTCTAGGCCGCGGAACACGTCCGGGGTGACGCGAGATCGCCGGGCGGACGATCGGCCAGATTTCATCCTACGCGATGGCCTTGCCATGCAGGGGCGAGAGCCGGCGCGTGTCCGGCAGCGTTGCGCCGCGCTGCCGGTGCGCCTACGCCAATGGGCGTGACGCTGCCGCGCCAGCTCCTCGCCCGCTTCCCGCGCCTGGCCCTGTGGCTGGTGACCGCGGCGCTCGCGGTACGGCTGCTCGTGCCGAGCGGCTATATGCTCGCGCCCGGCGGCGGGCTCGCGCTCGTCGCCTGTTCCGGCACGGCGGTGGTGACGCGGGTCGACCACCAGCACGACTCGCCGGCGCACCACCAGTCGCCCGAACAGCCGTGCGCCTTCGCCGTGCTGGCGGTAGCGCTCGGCGCGGCCGCGGTGGTGCTGCGCCTCGCGATCGGGTTCATGGCGGCGGCGGTCGTCACCGCGCCGCGCCCGACGCCCGCGCCGCGCGCGCCGCCGCGCTGGCGCCCACCGCTGCGCGCTCCTCCGCTTCGCCACGCTCGCTGACCCGCCGGCGTGCGCGCCGGTGGCTGCTGACCCGCCGGCACGTACGCCGGTGCCTGCACCCCGCCGTGCGCCGCGCGCGCCGGCGCGTCGAGGATCGTCGCGATGCTCCCTCCCCGTTCCTGTCTCCATCTCTGTTCCCGTCCCGGCCGGCGGGCCGTGAAGCGCGTTGTTAACCATAGTTGCGCTACGCCGTGCGCCATTCTGGCGGAGCGGTGACGTGGCGGACCTGTATCGCGCGGTATGGCGCTGGCACTTCTTCGCGGGGCTGCTGACGCTGCCTTTCCTGCTGTGGCTCGCGGTGACCGGGTCGCTGTACCTCTACAAGCCCGAGCTCGAGCGCGCCGTCTACGGCGACTGGCTGCGCGCGCCCGCGCACGGCGCGCCGCTGCCCGCGGCGACGCTCGCCGCGCGGATCGAGCACGCCACCGGCGGGCAGGTGGTCCAGCTGCTGCGCCCCGCTGCGGACGACGAGGCGTGGCGCGTCACCTATGCGCTGCCGGACGGCGCGCGGCGGATGGCGTTCGTCGACCCGCACGACGCGCATATTGCAGGCACCAGCACGCCGGGCGGGGTGATGCAGACGGTGAAGCAGCTCCACAGCCTCGCGCTCACCGGCTGGGTCGGCAACTGGCTGATCGAGATCGCGGCGGGCTGGGCGATCGTGCTGGTGCTGAGCGGCCTGTACCTGTGGTGGCGGCGCGGTCGCGCGCCCGCGCTCGGGGTGCGCGGCGCCCCTGCGCAGCGCGTGTTCTGGCGCGACCTCCACGCCTCCACCGGGCTGGTCGCGGGCGCGGTGATCCTGTTCCTCGCGCTGAGCGGAATGCCGTGGAGCGCGGTATGGGGCCGGACCGTCCAGGACGCGGTGGCGGGGGCGGGCTGGGGCCGGCCGGCGGCGCCGGTCGCGCCCGCGCTGGCGCATGCGGCGCACGATCTGCCCTGGTCGCTCCAGCAGCGACCGATGCCGCACGGCGGCGCGCACGCCACCATCACCGCGGACCAGGCGCTGGCGGCGGCGGCGCGGCTGGGGCTCGCGCGCGACTATACGCTCACCTGGCCGGCGGCGCCGGGCGCGCCCTGGCTGGTCAGCGCCAATCTCGGGCCGGCGCAGGCGGCGCACGTCGTCTATGTCGACGCGGCGGGCGGGCGCGTGCTGCAGGACGCGCGCTTCGCGCAGTTCGGCGGCGCGGCGCGCGCGATCGAGTGGAGCGCCGCGGTCCACCAGGGCAAGCAATATGGCGAGCCCAACCGGCTGGTGATGCTCGCCGCCTGTGCCGCGCTGGCGCTGCTGTGCGTGTCGGCACCGGTGATGTGGTGGAAGCGCCGCCCGCGCGGGCGCGTCGGCGCCCCGCCGGGGCGCAGCGGCGCGGGGCTGGTCGCGATCATGGCGGTAGCGGGGCTGCTGTTCCCGCTTACCGGGCTGACGATGGTGGTGGCGCTGTTGGCGCAGGCGGCATGGCGCTGGCGGGCGGGCGCTGAGGCGCGCGCGCGCGCGGTGGCGTGAGCTTGCTGGCAGAGGGCGGGGGCGGGACGGAGGTGACCGCCCATGGCGCCGCGCGTGGCGGAGGGTTATCTCCCCGCCGCATCGCGCAGGGTCGACCCGCCCGCGACCTGCCGCTCCTGCCGGCGGGCCGGGACACCCCACTGGCAAGCCGCCTCCCGCGTCCCTATCATCGTCCGCGATGACCGACACCGACCTGCTCGACCCGATCGCGCTGCCCGATTATGCCGCGCTGACCCCCGACACTATCGCCGCCGCGCTCGACGCCGCGATCGTGCGCCACGCCGAGGCGGTCGCCACCGTCACGCGCGAGCGCCCGACCGATTTCGCCGCCGCCTGGCTCCCGCTCGAGCGCGCCGAGGCCGCAATCGATGCTTTGTGGTCGGCGGTGTCGCACCTGCGCGGCGTCGCCGACACGCCCGAGCTGCGCGCCGCGCACGCCGCCGGGCAGGAGAAGCTCGTCCAGCACAGCATGGCGGTGGCGCAGAACCGCGAGCTCTACGAGGTGCTCACCGCGCTTGAGGCGTCGCCCGGCTTCGCCGCGCTGCCGCGGCAGGACCGCGTCGCGGTGGAGCATGCGGTGCGCGACTTCCGCCTCGCCGGCGTCGCGCTCGACGCCGACCAGCGCGAGCGCTTCGCCGCGATCTCGGTCGAGCTCTCCGCGCTCTCGACCGAGTTCGGCAGCGCGCTGCTCGACGCCACCGACGCCTGGACGCTCGCGATCGCGGACGAGGCGCGGCTCGCCGGCCTGTCCGGCGCCGACAAGGCGATGTTCGCCGCCGCCGCCAAGGCCAAGGGGCAGGACGGCTGGCTCGTCACGCTGCAGCAGCCGAGCGTCACCGCGGTGCTGACCTTCGCCGAGGATCGCGACCTGCGCGAGGCGGTCTACCGCGCTTATGGCACGCGCGCCTCCGACCAGGGCCCCAACGCCGGCCAGTTCGACAACGGCCCGCGGATCGCGCGCATCCTCGCGCTGCGGCGTGAGGCGGCGGGGCTGCTCGGCTTCACCGATCCGGTGGAATGGTCGCTCGCCACCAAGATGGCGCCCAATGCGGGCGAGGTGCTGACCTTCCTGCGCGACCTCGCCCGCCGCGCGCGTCCCGCCGCGCAGCGCGACCGCGACGCGCTGGAGGCGTTCGCGCGCGACACGCTCGGGCTCGACCGGCTCGAGCCGTGGGACGCGGGCTTCGCCGCCAACCGGCTGCGCCAGGCGCGCTATGCGGTCGACGAGCAGGAGGTGCGCGGCTATTTTCCGGTCGAGCGCGTCACCGCGGGCTGGCAGGCGCTGCTCGGGCAGCTGTTCGGGCTCCAGCTGGTCGCGCGCGACGATGTCGCCACCTATCACCCTGACGCCACTTACTATGACGTGGTGGACGACGCGGGCGAGACCTTCGCCGGCCTGTACCTCGACCTCCATGCGCGCCCGGGCAAGCGCGGCGGCGCGTGGATGGCGCAGGCGCGGCCGCGGCTGCGCGACGGCAACAATGTCCGCGTGCCGGTCGCCTATCTCGTCTGCAACTTCGCGCCGAAGAGCCCCGACGCGCCCTCGCTGCTGAGCCACAATGACGTGGTGACGCTGCTGCACGAGACTGGCCACTGCCTCCACCATCTGTTCACGCGCGTCGACCGCCCCTCGATCGCGGGGACGAGCGGGTTCGAGTGGGACGCGGTCGAGCTGCCGAGCCAGCTGATGGAGGATTTCGCCTGGGACGGCGACATTCTCACCGGCATGTCGGGGCATCACGCGACCGGCGCGCCGCTGCCGCCCGCGCTGTTCGAGAAGATGGTGGCGGCGCGGCGGTTCCAGTCGGGGCTGTTCATCGTCCGCCAGCTCGAGTTCGCCCTGTTCGACCTGCTGCTCCACCTCGGCACGCTCGGCAGCGACCCGATGGAGGTGATCGAGGCGGTGCGCGACGAGGTGGCGGTGATCCGCCCGCCCGAATGGCACCGCTTCCCGCACGGCTTCGCGCATATCTTCGCGGGCGGCTATGCCTCCGGCTATTACAGCTATCTCTGGGCCGAGGTGCTGGCCGCGGACGGCTTCGGCAAGTTCGCCGAGAACGGGCTGGTCGATCGCGCCACCGGGACCGCCTTGCGCGAGGAGGTGCTGGCGCGCGGCGCGACCCGGCCCGCGGCGGAGAGCTTCCGCGCCTTTCGCGGGCGCGACCCGGACCCGGCGGCGATGCTGGGGCGCCACGGGCTGCTTGAAGGCGTGGAGGGTGAGGCGTGAGCCTGCTCGTCGTCACTACCGGCGGCACGATCGACAAGCTCTATTTCGACGCGCTGAGCGAGTATCAGATCGGCGACAGCGTGGTGGAGCGCGTGCTGCGCCAGGCGCGCGTGGCGCTGCCGTTCCGCGTGGTGGAGCTGCTGCGCAAGGACAGCCTCGACCTCACCGACGCCGACCGTGCCGCGATCGTCGCGACCGTGGCGGCCGCACCGGAGACGCGCGTGGTGATCACGCACGGCACCGACACGATGACCGAAACCGCCGCGGCGCTGCTGGCGACCGGCGCGGGAACTGCGGGGAAGACGATCGTGCTGGTGGGGGCGCTGGCGCCGGCGCGCTTCGCCGACAGCGACGCGCCGTTCAACCTCGGCATGGCGGTGGCCGCGGCGCAGACCGCCGCGCCCGGCGTGTGGATCGCGATGAACGGCACGGTGTTCGACGGCGCCAGGGTGCGCAAGGACTGCTCGGTCAACAGCTTCGTGGCGAGCTGAGGGGGGGCCGCGGCGTGGGCGGGAGTAGGAGATTGGGTAGGTGGTAGCGTCAGGGTGAACCCCTCCCCTGAAGGGAGGGGGGCGTTCGATCGATGGCCTCTCTCTCGACTTTCGAAACGACCAAGCTCCCCCACCTGACCCACGTCACGCCCAAGCGGGGTTCCCACCCCCCGGCGCATCGGTTACCAGCCTCAGCCATGACGGCGGGCGTGCACGATCAGCCAGCAGAGGGGCGGTTCGCGGGGAGGGTGCATCTCTTCCCGCTGCGGGTCTATTTCGAAGACACCGATCTGTCGGGCGTCGTCTACCACGCCAACTACCTGCGCTACATGGAGCGCGCCCGCTCCGACATGCTCCACGTCGCCGGCATCGACCAGCGCGCACACCATGAGGCGGGCGGCGGCGCCTATGCCATCGCCGACCTGCACATCCGCTACGCCGCCCCGGCGCGGCTCGGCGACGCGCTGCTCGTCGAGAGCGAGGTCGCGCAGGCGCGCGCCGCCAGCGTGATTATTCATCAGACAGTCAGGCGCGGCGCGGAAATGCTGGCGCGGGCAGAGGTCACCGCGGCGCTGGTCGGCGCCGACGGTCGGCCGCGGCGCCAGCCGGTGGCCTGGCTCGAGCAGTTCCGCCGCCTCGCCGCCACCGCCGCGGCCGACACCGCGACGGCCGACACCACAGGGGAAGAGACGCCGTGAATCCGATTTTGCAGACCGACGCCGCGACCCTGTCGCCGATCGCGCTGTTCCTCCAGGCCGACTGGGTGGTGAAGGGCGTGATGCTCGGGCTGCTGCTCGCCAGCATCTGGACCTGGGCGATCATCATCGGCTTCTGGCTCAAGCTCGGCCGCACCCGGAAGAAGAGCGCGCAGTTCGAGCGCGACTTCTGGAAGGCGGACGACATCGACGCCTTCTACAAAAGCAACGGCCAGAGCGACCTGCCGTCGGCGCGCGTGCTCGCCGCCGGCGTCACCGAGTGGCGCCGCTCCACCCACGGCAACGTGATCGACCGCGACGGCACGCGCGAGCGGCTCGGCACGGTGATGGGCGCGGCGGTGGCCAAGGAGATCGACGACATCTCGGACCGGCTCAACGTGCTCGCCACCGTCGGCTCGGTGGCGCCGTTCGTCGGGCTGTTCGGCACGGTGTGGGGCATCATGCGCAGCTTCACCGCGATCGCCAGCCAGCAGAACACCAGCCTGTCGGTGGTGGCGCCGGGCATCGCCGAGGCTTTGTTCGCCACCGCGATCGGGCTGTTCGCGGCGATCCCCGCGGTGATCGCGTACAATCGCTTCGGCCATGCGATCAACCGCATCGAGGCGCGGCTCAACCGCTTCGCCGACGGCTTCCACGCCACGCTGTCGCGCCAGCTCGACGGCGAGCGCTGAGGGCTAACGCACATGGCGATGAACCTGCCCTCCAGCCGCGGCAAGGGCCGCAAGGCGCCGATGGCGGAGATCAACGTGACGCCGCTGGTCGACGTCATGCTGGTGCTGCTGATCATCTTCATGGTCACCGCGCCGCTGCTGACCCAGGGCGTGCCGGTGAACCTGCCGGACAGCCGCGCCAAGCCGCTCGACCAGGACCAGCAGCCGACCGAGATCTCGCTCGACGAGCAGGGCCGGATCTTCGTCGCCAAGGAGGAGGTGCCCGCCGACGCCTTGCCGTCGCGGCTCGCCGCCATTGCCGCGACGGGGAAGGACAGCCAGCCGCCGCAGGTGTTCCTGCGCGCCGACCGCGGGCTCGACTATGGTCGCGTGATGCGCGCGATGGGCGAGCTCAACCGCGCCGGGCTCAACCGCGTCGCGCTGGTCACGGTCGGCGAGGACTGACGCGGACGTGGAACGCGCCGAGAAGATCGGGCTGGGAGTCGCGGCGGCCGGGCATGTCTTGCTCTTCGGCCTGCTGTCGGTCGGCTTCCTCGATACGCCTAACCCGATCAAGCTGAAGCAGAATCCGGTCGAGGTCAGCCTCGTGCAGGATGTCGCGCTCGAGGCCGCCGCGCCCGCCGCGACCGAACCGCCGTCGCAGCGCGTGTCGCCCGAGGCGGGCGAGCCGGTCGATGCGCCGCCGCCCGCCGCGGCGCCCCCTGCGCCGGTGCCCGCCCCCGCGCCGGTCCCGGAGCCGCGGCCGGAGCCCAAGCCGGAGCCGAAGCCGGCGCCGCCCAAGCCCGCGCCGCCCAGGCCGGCGCCGCCGAAGCCGGCGCCCGCGCCGAAACCCGAGCCGAAGCCGCAGCCCAGGCCCAAGCCGGCCCCGGCGGCGGAGAAGGCGCCGAGCAAGCCCGCGCCGACCAAGCAGCAGAGCGCCGCCAGCGCGCCGAGCAAGGCCAAGGCACCCGCCGCCGCGGCCAAGGGCAACGGCAAGACCGAGACCGCCAAGGCCGAGCGCGCCAAGGGCGGCCGGCTCGGCAGCGACTTCCTCAAGGGCCTCACCGCGGAGAAGAGCAGCGCGAGGGAGAGCGACGCGCCGCCGTCCGCGGCACGCGTCGACGCGCGCGCGCTGGCCGGGATCCAGCAGGCGATCGCGCGCCAGATCCAGCCCTGCGCCGATCGCCAGGTCGATCCCGGCCCGGGCGCCAACCAGATCGTCACCACGCTCAACCTGCGGCTCAACCGCGACGGCACGCTGGCGGCGACCCCAACGGTGGTGCGGCAGACCGGGGTGGACGACGACAACCGGCGCTACGCGCGCCGCGTGGTCGATCTCGGCGTCGCCGCGTTCAAGGGCTGCTCGCCGCTCAAGCTGCCGGCGGAATATTACGCCACCGCCAACGGGGGGTGGAGCAACATCAACTACAATTGGAAACTGCGGTGATGCGACTCCGACTCTGCGGTTCTACGCCCTTCCGCCGGGCCTCTTCCCTGACGGCTGCCGCGCTGCCGGTGGGGGGACAATCCTCGCGCGCCACATCCACCCCGTCATCCCGGACTGGTTCCGGGATCCAGGGTTCCGCAGGCGCCGCAGCCCCCGCGTTCGCGGCACCGTGGATCCCGGCCCAAGTCCGGGATGACGCTAGGGCGTCGGGTGAGCGTCGCGCGGCTGGCGCCGGCCGCGCGCCCGCGCGTACGGTCGCCGCCATCACCCCGCTCCTCGCCTCTGCCGCCGCGCTCCTCGCCACCCCCGCGGCGGCGCAGCTCGTCCCGCCCGCCGGCACCCCCGCCGCACCCGCGCCCGCGCAGCAGCCCGGCGCGCCCGCGGGCCAGACCCCGCCGCCGCTCGAGGTGGACGTCACCGGCGGCATCTCGGCGCCGATGCCGATCGCGATCCCGCCGATGCCGACCCAGGCGGTGGTGCAGACCCCCGCCGGCCCGACCGACCGGCTCGGCCGCCAGCTCAGCGAGATCGTCGCCAACGACCTGCGCAACTCGGGGCTGTTCAACCCGATGGCGGCCGCCGCCACGCGCGCGATCGCCTTCCCCGAGGTGACCGCGCCGGCTTATGATTACTGGGGCGGCTCGGGCGCGCAGGCGCTGGTGCAGGGCTATATCCGCGCCAATGGCGACGGCACGCTGACGGTCGGCTGCTATCTCTACGACGTCTCGGCGCAGACCGAGCTGACGCGGCAGGGCTTCGTCGTCCCGCCGTCGGACTGGCGCCGCGCCGCGCACAAATGCGCCGACATGGTCTATACCCGCCTCACCGGCGAGGGCGCCTATTTCGACAGCCGCGTCGTCTATGTCAGCGAGACCGGGCCCAAGGCCAACCGTATCAAGCGGCTCGCGATCATGGACCAGGACGGCGCCAACAGCCGCTTCCTCACCGCGGGCTCGTCAATCGTGCTGACGCCGCGCTTCGCGCCCAACCAGCAGTCGATCGTCTATATGAGCTATGTGGGGAAGACGCCCGCAATCTATATCTACGACCTCGGCTCGGGGCGGCAGCGGCTGGTGGTGCAGAATGTCGCCACCACCTTCGCGCCGCGCTTCTCGCCGGACGGGCGCTATATCCTCTTCTCGATGGCGCAGGCGGGCAACACCGATCTGTACCGCGTCTCCGCCGCCGGCGGCACACCGCAGCGGCTGACCAACTCGCCGGGGATCGACACCGGCGGCAGCTATTCGCCGGACGGTTCGCGCATCGTGTTCGAGAGCGACCGCTCGGGCGGGCAGCAGCTGTACGTGATGAACGCGGACGGGTCGAACCAGCAGCGCATCAGCTTCGGCGGCGGGCGCTATGCCACGCCGGTGTGGAGCCCGCGCGGCGACCTGATCGCCTTCACCAAGATCCAGGGCGCGTTCCGCATCGGCGTCATGAGCCCGAGCGGCGCGGGCGAGAAGCTGCTGACCAACAGCTGGCAGGACGAAGGGCCGTCGTGGAGCCCGAACGGCCGCGTGCTGATGTTCTTCCGCCAGGGCCGCGGCAACGCCGGCAAGGCCGATCTGTGGTCGGTCGACCTGACGGGCGTCAACGAGCGTCGCGTCCCGACCCCGCTCGACGGCTCGGACCCGGCCTGGGGGCCATTGCGCCCGTAACGCTAAGCGGCGACACTTCACCGCGAGACGACAACCTAGACGACGAACACGGGAGAACACGCGATGGCACGACTGACGACCACCCTGTTGATGGCGACCGCCCTGGTGGCCACCGCCGCCTGCTCCAAGAAGCGCCCCGACGTGCTGCCGCCCGCTCCCGGCGGCGCGCCCGAGGCGCCGCCGTCGACCGGCGCGACCGACCCCAATGGCGGGATCACGCCGGGCTCGGCGGCCGACTTCAAGCGCTCGGCGCAGAGCGACACGGTGCTGTTCGGGCTCGACATGTATGACATCGACGGGACCGCGCGCGGCATCCTCGACAGCCAGGCGGCGTGGCTGACGCGCTATCCCAACGTGCGCATCACGGTGGAGGGCCATGCCGACGAGCGCGGCACGCGCGAGTATAACCTGGCGCTGGGCGACCGCCGCGCCAACGCCGCGAAGAACTATCTGGTGGCGCGCGGCATCGCGCCGGCGCGGATCACCACGATCAGCTACGGCAAGGAGCGTCCGGTCGCGCTCGGCTCGGACGAGGAGAGCTGGGCGCAGAACCGCCGCGCAGTGACGGTGGTGGTCGGCTGATCCGGCGGCGGGGGCGCGGCCGCCCGGACGGGCGGCGCGACCCTGCACCCGGCACCTTGGTCGGGCCGAATAGCCCCCTCCCTTTGGGAGGGCTATTCGGCCACCACCCAACAAACGTCGTCATCCGCACGCATCCATGGCGCCGGCCGCCGCGAGCCCCTATCTCCGCGGCGTGCCAAAGAAACCGCCTCCCGGCCTGCCCACGCGCGAGCAGGTGCTCGACTTCATCGCCACCGCCGCCACGCCCGCGGGCAAGCGCGAGATCGCGCGCGCCTTCGCGCTTTCCGCGCAGCAGAAGATCGCGCTCAAGGCGCTGCTCAAGGACATGGCCGACGAGGGGCTGATCGACTCCGCCCCCGGCCGCGCCTTTCACAAGATGGGCGGGCTGCCCAAGGTCACCGTGCTGCGCGTCGCCGACGTCGACGAGGGCGGCAACGTCTGGGCGGTGCCCGAGAACTGGCAGTCCGACGCGCCCGTGCCGCGAATCCGCGTGCGCGAGCACCGGCGCGGCGCGCTGGGCGTCGGCGAGCGGCTGCTCGCGCGCACCGAGGAGACCGGCCACGGCTGGACCGCGCACCCGATGAAGGTGCTCGCTCCCGCCGCCGAGCAGATGATCGGCGTGCTGCGCCGCGAGGGCGACCGGCTGTGGCTGCAGGGCGTCGAGAAGAAGGAGCGGCGCGAATATGCCGTGTCCGACGCGGGCGACGCCGAGGCGGGCGACCTGGTGCTGGCCGAGAAGGCGGGGCGGCCGCCGCGGATCACCGCACGCGTGGTACAGCGGCTCGGCGACCCGTTCGCGCCGCGCAGCTTCTCGCTGATCGCGATCCACCGGCTCGGCATCCCCGACGTGTTCGCGCAGGAGGCGCTCGACGAGGCGGCGCGGGTCGCGCGTCAGCCGCTCGGCGAGGGCCGCGAGGACCTCACCCATCTGCCGATTGTCGCGATCGACCCCGCCGACGCGCGCGACCATGACGACGCGGTCTGGGCCGCGCCCGACGACGATCCCGCCAATGCGGGCGGCTGGCAGGCGATCGTCGCGATCGCGGACGTGAGCTACTACGTGCGCCCGAAGAGCGCGCTCGACCGCGAGGCGCGCGCGCGCGGCAATTCGGTCTATTTCCCCGATCGCGTCGTGCCGATGCTGCCGGAGATCCTGTCGGCAGACGTGTGCTCGCTCAAGGCGGGGGAGGATCGCGCCGCACTCGCCTGCCACCTGCGCATCGGCAAGGACGGCGCGCTCAGGGGCTGGCGCTTCTCGCGCGCGCTGGTGCGGCTCGCGGCGAACATCGCCTATGAGGAGGCGCAGGCCGCGATCGACGCGCGGGCGGCGGGCACGGTCGGCCCCGACTCTCTTCCGTCATCCCGGACTTGGTCCGGGATCCACCCGTCCGCAGACTCGCCGGCCGGCGAAGGCGCGGAGCCGTGGACCCCGGAACAAGTCCGGGGTGACGAAGTGGAGGCAACGGCGTCCTTCCCCTACGCCTGGAACCCCGCACTCGTCGACGCCGCGCTCGCGCCGCTGTGGGACTGCTGGCGGTCGCTCGCCGCGGCGCGCGACCGGCGCGAGCCGCTCGAGCTCGACCTGCCCGAGCGCCGCGTCGTGCTCGACGAGAAGGGCCGGATCATGTCGGTGGCGCCGCGCGAGCGGCTCGACGCGCACCGACTGATCGAGGATTATATGATCGCCGCCAACGTCGCCGCCGCCAAGGCGCTGGAGGCGAAGAAGGCGCCGGTGATGTACCGCGTCCACGAGGCGCCCGCGCGCGAGAAACTGGTCGCGCTCAAGGACTATCTCGCCACCTTCAACGTCGCCTTCGCGCTCGGCCAGGTGATCCGCCCCGCCACCTTCAACCATATCATCGCGCGGGTCGGCGATGCCGAGTTCCGCCCCGAGATCATGGAGCAGATCCTGCGCAGCCAGACCCAGGCCTATTACGCCCCGGTCAACCAGGGTCATTTCGGGCTGGCGCTAGGCAGCTACGCGCATTTCACCTCGCCGATCCGGCGCTACGCCGACCTCATGGTCCACCGCGCGCTGGTGAGCGCTTATGCGCTCGGCCCCGGCGGGCTGGCCGGCGACGAGGATTTCGAGCGCGCCGGCGAGACGATCAGCCAGCTCGAGCGTCGCGCGATGGAGGCCGAGCGCGAGACGATCGACCGCTATGTCGCCGCCTATCTCGCCGAGCGCGTCGGCGAGCTGGTCGAGGCGCGGATCACCGGCGTGACCAACTTCGGCTTCTTCGCCACGGTGGAGGGGGTCGGCGGCGACGGATTGATGCCGGTGCGCGACCTGGGGGGCGAATATTTCCGCTATGATGAGGCATCTCGCCGGCTGATCGGCGAGCATAGCGGCGAGACCTATGCGCAGGGGCAGCGGCTGGAGTTGCGGCTGGCGGAGGCCAACCCGGTCTCGGGCGCGCTGCGCTTCGAGCTGCCCGAGGGTCGCTACGGCGGCGCCAGCGGGGGCGGGAACGGGGGCGGTCGCGCGCGAGAGCGGGAGAGCGAGCGCCGCCCGCCGCGCGTGCTCAAGCGCCGCGGGCGGCCGGGCAACATCCGCCATCAGGGGCGCAAGTAGCTTCCCTCGATCGCGACGACGAGCGAACCACACTCCCCTCCCCTTCAGGGGAGGGGGCGGGGGTGGGGGGCCTCCACTGGCGTAGCGCTCGAGGAGACGCCCCACCCCGGCCCTCCCCTGAAGGGGAGGGAGCATGGAAACTAGGAGACCCAACATGCCCGGCACCATTGCCGCGACGGTGATCATGAAGGCGCGCAAGAAGATCGCGTGGCACTTCCTCTCGGCCGGGGCGACCGCGCCCGCCACCGCGACCGCGTTCGAGCGGCCCGCGACGCGTCTCGGCGGCGAGGAGTTCGATCGCATGCTGGCGTTCGGCGCGCTCGAGCAAACCGATGACGGGCGCTATTGGCTCCACCGCCGCCGCTACGCCGACTATCGCAAGGAGTCGCTGGCGCGCGTGCTCGGCTATCTCGCGCTGGCGGGGTTCGCCGCCGCGGGCGCGATCGCGCTGGGCTGAGCCGCGCGGTGGACGCTGCCGCCGCCCGCCGCTATCCGCGCCGCTTCGGGTAGCGGAAGGAACGGCCATGGCAGCGCGCGCGAGCTTGTGGGGCAAAAGCGTCGCGCTGGCGCTGGCGGCGCTGCTCGGCAGCTGCGCGACACCGCCGCCCGCCGCGCGCGAGGGAGCGCCGCCCGCGACCACGGCTCCCGCCGCCGCCGCCCCGGCGGGCGACGCGGGTGCGCATCAGCGCTTCGTCGTCGCCGCCAACCCGCTCGCGGTCGACGCCGGAATGGCGGTGCTGCGCCGCGGTGGCTCGGCGGTGGACGCCGCCATCGCGGTGCAGGCGATGCTGTCGCTGGTCGAGCCGCAGAGCTCGGGGATCGGCGGCGGCGCGTTCATGACCTATTACGACGCCGCCACCTCGCAGGTGAGCGTCTATGACGGGCGCGAGACCGCCCCCGCGGGTGCCACGCCCGACATGTTCCTCGACGACGGCGGCCGGCCCTTGCCCTTCGCCACCGCGGTGCTGAGCGGACGCGCCACCGGCGTGCCCGGCGCGGTGAAGATGCTGGCCGAGGCGCACCGCCGCCACGGCGCGCTCGCCTGGCGCGCGCTGTTCGGCGACGCCGCGCGGACCGCGCGCGACGGCTTTCTCGTTTCGCCGCGGCTGGCGCGCTTCCTCGCCAGCGGGCGTTTCCCCGAATCGAACGCGCCCGACGTGCTCGCCTATTTCGCGCGCCCTGGCGGCGGGCTGCTGCGCGCCGGCGACCGGTTGCGCAACCCGGCCTATGCCGCCTTCCTCGGCCGGCTCGCCGCGCAGGGGCCGGACGCCCTGTACGGCGGCGCGACCGCGCGGCGGATCGTCGCACGCGTTCACGAGGGGCCGCTCGCGGGCAGCATGACGCTCGCCGACCTCGCCGGCTACCGGCCGGTGGTGCGCCAGCCCCTGTGCGCGCCATACCGCGTGCTGCTGGTCTGCGCGCCGCCGCCGCCCGCCAGCGGGGTGGGGCTGCTCGAGTTGCTCGGGCTGCTCGAGCGCACCGACGTGGCGCGCTACGGCGCGGACGACCCGCGCGGCTGGTTCCTCTTCGCCGAGGCGAGCCGGCTGATGTACGCCGACCGTGACCGCTACGTCGGCGACCCCGCCTTCGTCGACGTGCCCGTCGCCGGGCTGCTCGCCCCGGCCTATCTCGACCGCCGCGCGCGGCTGATCGGCGAGCGCGCCGGCGCCGCGCCCGCGCCCGGCCAGCCCGAGGGCGCGGCACCGCGCGGCGCCGACCGCACGCTGGAGCCGACCGGCACCTCGCACTTCGTCGTCGGCGATGCGCGCGGCAATGTCGTGTCGATGACGACCACGGTGGAGTCGATCTTCGGCTCCGGGCGGATGGTCGACGGCTTCTTCCTCAACAACCAGATGACCGATTTCTCGTTCAGCCCGCGCGACGCCGAGGGCCGCGCCGCCGCCAATGCGGTGGCGGCGGGCAAGCGCCCGCGCTCGTCGATGACGCCGCTGATCCTGCTCGACCGGCAGCGCCATTTCGCCGGCGCGGTCGGCTCGGCGGGGGGCAATGCGATCCTGGCCTATGTCGGCAAGGCCGTGGTCGGCGCGGTCGACTGGGGGCTGCCGATGCAGCAGGCGATCGCGCTGCCCAATTTGATCGCGCGCGGCGGCTCGTTCCAGGGCGAGGCGGACAGGTTCGCGCCGGCGGTACGCGAGGGGCTCGCCGCCCGCGGCGTGGTGGTGCGCCCGGGGCAGGGCGAGGATTCGGGGCTGCACGGCATCCTCGTGCGCGACCACGGCCGGCTCGACGGCGGCTATGATCCGCGGCGCGAGGGCAAGGTCGCGATCGAACCGGCACGCTGAGGCGGGCCCGGCTTGGGACGGGAGGTCGGGGGTGGACGTGTGCGCCCGGATGGGGCGTCACCTTCTTCGAGCGTGATCGGGGAGGGCGGGGCGTCGCCTTGTTCCTGCGGTCCGCGAGCGCGGGCGGCATTGCTGCTCGATAGGTGAGCGGGAGCGACTTCCTGACCGGAGCGACCGCGCGCGCCGGCAGCGATAACGTCGTACCCGCCACCCACGTCCGTCGTCCTGAACTTGTTTCAGGATCCACGCGTCCGCCAGCGCGGCGGACGTTGAGGATGTGGCACGGTGAATCCTGAAACGAGTTCAGGGTGACGCCCCGGAAGGGTGCGCGCCGGAAAGGGACGGCACCGAAAGGAACGCCGCAGAAGGGCTGGCCCAGAAAGGATGGGCGCTCCCGGAGCAACAGAGGGGCGCCGCCGCCAAGCGGCTCCGCAGCAACCCCCGCGAATCATGCCTATCCCCGCGTTAACCATCGGCTTACCACTGCGCCGCTAGGGTCATCCGCATGGTCGCTGATGTCCTCGCCCGCTCCGCCGCCGCCCGTCCCGCCGCGGCCCCGCTCTCTGGTCTCGCCGGCGCGTGGCGCCGGTGGCGCCGTCATGACCCGCGCCACGCGCTCGCGCGCGACGCCGTCGAGGCGACGCCGGCGTGGCTGGCGCCGCCGCCCGAGCGGCTGCTGCCGACCGACCTCGACCTGCCGCTGCGCCTGTACGACCCCGCCGCCTTCGCGCGGGCGGCGTCGACGCCGGCGCCGCGTGGGGTGCCGCTCGAGCCGCTGCTGCTCGACGAGACGCTCCAGCGGCTGCGCCGTCTCGTCGCCGCCTGACCGGCGCGGCGGGCCGATGCCCGCACCCGCGCGCACGGCCGGGGCGATCACCTTATCCGGCGTGGCGCATCGAACCCGCCACGCGCGGTCGTCACTTCGTGCGTACCCTGCTCAGCCCGCCACCACCGTCACGCCCTCCAGCCGCGCGCGCGTCATTCCTGCGTCCCGCGCGCGCGACGCCACGCGCAGCTCCGCCAGCAGATGCCCCGGCAGCTCGAGCGCATAAGGGTCGAGCGAGTCGAGCCAGGCGTCGAGCCGCGCGTCGCTCGTGCCGCTGACCACCAGTTCGTGGCGATCGCCCGCGAAGGTCGCGCTGCGCCACGCCTCGGCGCGGTGACGCTCGATTGCCACGCTCGCGCCCGCGCGCGCCGCCGAGCGCGTCAGCGCCCGCTCCAGCCGCGCCGCGCTCATCGCGCACCCGCGCGCAGCACCGCCTCGATCCGGCGCCGCATCCGCTCGCCCGGCACGCGCCCGCGGCGCAGGTCTCCGACCAGCCGCGGGTCGTTGACCGCACGGCGGCCAAAGGTTGTCGCCGCCAACCCGGTGCGACGCAGATAGCGCTCGATCTCCACCAACAGACTCATCGCTTATACCTCCCGCGACTCAGCGGTTCTCCATCTGTTCTCACTTTTCCAACTTGTCGAGGAAATTTCCTCAGGCTAGGGTCACGCATGACCGAGACCCCGCAACAGGCGCTCACGCGCGCCGCCGCCGAGCGCGGCGTGGCGCTTTCCGCGCTGTCGCGGATGATCGGGCGCAACCAGGCGTATCTCGGCCAGTTCGTGGTGCGCGGCTCGCCGCGGCGTCTGCCCGAGCGCGAGCGCCGGCTGCTCGCCGATTTCCTCGGGATCGACGAGACGTTGCTCGGCGCACCGCCGCCAGCGGACGACGCGGCGGCGGTGCCGTGGCTGGCGGTGCAGGCGGCGGCGGGGCGGGGGCGGGTCGCGGAGGAGCGCGTGCTCCGCACCGAACCGGTGCCGCGCACGCTGCTGCGCGCCGCGGGGGTGGCGCCCGCCAATGCGTCGCTGATCACGGTGGCGGGCGAGTCGATGGCGCCGACCTTGTGCGACGGCGACCGGCTGCTGGTCGACACCGCGGACCGCGCGCCGCCCGCCGCGGGCGCGATCTATGTGATCCGGCGCGACGGCGCGGTGGCGGTCAAGCGGCTGGTGCCGGCGGGCGACGGCTGGGAGGTGCGCAGCGACAATCCCGCCTGGGCGACGCTGCGGGTGCCGCGCGACGGGCTGGCGGTGATCGGGCGGGCGCGGCTGCTCACGCGGTGGCTGTGAGCAGCGTGTGAGTTAGGACTTCTTCCCCTCTGCTCAGAGGGCGTGACGGTCACGCTTGTGCCATCCCTGAGGCATGTACGGGCGGGTAGATCAGGGGGCCGCCTCCCGCACGCCGCTACTCCGCGCGCCGCGCGCGTCCCGCCGCCACCGCGGCGTCGCTGGCGAGCCGGTCGGCGCGCTCGTTCTCGGGGTGGCCGGCGTGGCCCTTGACCCACTCCCACTCCACCCGGTGCGGCTCGGCGGCGGCGAGCAGCGCCTGCCACAGCTCGGCGTTCTTGACCGGCTTCTTGTCGGCGGTCTTCCAGCCGTTCTTGCGCCAGCCATGGATCCATTTGGTCAGCCCGTCCATGACGTAGCGGCTGTCGGTCATCAGCTTGACGCGGCACGGGCGGGTCAGCGCGTTGAGCCCTTCGATCGCGGCGGTCAGCTCCATGCGGTTGTTGGTGGTCACCGCGTCGCCGCCGGAGAGTTCCTTGTCATGCGTGCCGCTGCGGATCACCACGCCCCAGCCGCCCGGTCCGGGATTGCCCTTGCAGGCGCCATCGGTGAACATCTCGACGAGGGTAAGTTCGGTCATAGGAAACAGTCCGGATGCGCCTCGTACCAGGCGAGGCGGTGGAGATAGGCGAGCGGGTCCTTGCGCGTCACCAGCGCGTCCGCGGGCGTGTGCAGCCAGTCCCACGCGCGGCTGAGCAGGAAGCGGACGCAGGCGCCGCGCGCGAGCAGCGGCAGCGCGGCGCGCTCCGCGGCGGAGAGCGGCGCCGCGGCGGCATAGCCCGACAGCAGCGCGGCGCCGATCGCCGGATCCAGCGGCGCGCCGGCTGCGTCGAACGACCAGGCCGAGTGCATCACCGCCAGATCATAGGCGCGCAGGTCGGTGCAGGCGAAGTAGAAGTCGATCAGCCCGGTGACCCGATCGTCGAGCATCAGCACATTGTCGGGAAAGAGGTCGGCGTGGATTGCGCCGGCGGGAAGGTCGCGCGGCCAGTCGCGCTCGATTGCGTCGAGCGCACGCGCGACGCGGTCGAACAGCCCGGCCTGGATCGTGTCCATGTCGCGCCCGCAGCGCTCGAGCAGCGGGCGCCACGACGCGACCCCCATCGAATTGACCCGGGTCGGCGCGAAATCGACGAGCGCGACGTGCATCGCCCCCATCGCCGTCGCCGCGGCATGCGCCTGCGCCGGGCTGGGGTGCGACACCGAGACGCCGGGGAGAAAGCGGATCAGGCAGGCGGGGCGCCCGGCCAGCTCCTGGATCGCGACGCCGCGCCGGTCGGCGATCGCGGGCGGCACGGGCAGGCCCTGCGCGGCGAGATGGTCGAGCAGCGCGAGGAAGAAGGGCAGGTCGCCCGCGGCGACGCGCTTCTCGTACAAGGTCAGGATGAAGCGCGCGTCGGTGGTGTCGACGAGATAGTTGGAGTTCTCGACCCCTTCGGCGATGCCCTTGGCCGACACCAGCGCGCCGACGTCGTAGCGCGCGAGGAAGGCGGCGAGCGCCTCGGCCGATACCTGCGTGTAGACTGCCACTGTCGCTCCCTCGTGGCGGCCATCCAAGCGCCCGCGGCCGGTTCGTTCGCGGAAGAGAGGAGGCTGGGTCAAGCCCGGGACGCGATTTAGGAGGCGATGCACGCCACCCTTGCGCCGTCATCCCGGCCCTGAGCCGGATTTCACCGTGCCGCGCGCGCCGCGATCGGTAAGCCGCTGAGGGCGGAGGAGCGCGCGAGCAGCGCCAGCGATGCGCCGTCACCCCGAACTTGTTCCGGAGCCCACCTCCCGACGTCCTCATCGGTCGATGAAAGTGCGGCACGGTGGATGCCGGAACAAGTCCGGGATGACGGAACGGTGGGTGAGGGGCGGGCGGGAGAAAGCCCGCAGCCCCTCCAGCCCCTTTACGCTGCCGCCGCCTCCAGCCCGCGCGGCAGCTTGAACGCGATCGTCTCGCGCGTGGTCTCCTCCTCGCGCTCGGTGACGTCGAAGCGGGTCGACAGCCGGTCGACCAGCTCGCGCACCAGCAGCTCGGGCGCGGAGGCGCCGGCGGTCACGCCCAGCGTGCCGACGCCGTCGAGGAACGCCCAGTCGAGATCGGCGGCGCGCTGAATCAGCGCCGAGCGGATGCCCTGGCGCTCCGCCACCTCGACCAGCCGCAGCGAGTTGGACGAATTGGGCGCGCCGATCACCAGCACCGCATCGCACGCCGCCGCGATCGCCTTCACCGCGGCCTGGCGGTTCGAGGTGGCGTAGCAGATGTCCTCGCCGTGCGGCGCCTGGATCGCGGGGAAGCGCGCGTGCAGCGCGGCCACCACCGCGGCGGTGTCATCGACCGAGAGCGTCGTCTGGGTGAGGAAGGCGAGGTTGGCGGGGTTGGCCGGCTGCAGCCGCTCGACGTCCTCCACCGTCTCGATCAGCGTCATCGCGCCCGCGGGCACCTGGCCGAAGGTGCCGATCACCTCGGGGTGGCCGGCGTGGCCGATGAACAGGATGTGCCGCCCCGCCGCGACCAGCCGCTCGGCCTGGCGATGCACCTTGGACACCAGGGGACAGGTCGCGTCGAGATAGTCGAGACCGCGGTTCTGCGCCGCCGCAGGGACCGACTTGGGCACGCCATGCGCGGAGAAGACGACGGGCGCGCCGTCGGGCACCTCGTCGAGCTCCTCGACGAACACCGCGCCCTTGGCCTTGAGCGAATCGACCACGAACTTGTTGTGGACGATCTCATGACGGACATAGACGGGCGCGCCGTGCTTCTCGATCGCCAGCTCGACGATGCGGATCGCGCGGTCGACGCCGGCGCAGAAGCCGCGCGGTGCCGCGATCAGCAGCTCGAGCGGGCGGCGGGCGGGAACGGGTTCGGCCATGCGCCTGCGTCTACGCCAATGCTTGCTCCCGCGATAGTCGGTTCCTATGCTGCGGGCGTGACCGGGGCCGTTCGCGCGGCCCCCTTTGTCGCATGTGCTGATTGTCGGGATGCCCCAGTGAACTTTCCCCGCGTGATGTCTCCCCGCGTGACCCGTGCCCGCGTGCTTTCCCCGCGCCCGTTCGCCGCGGCGCTCGTCCTCCTGCTCGCGGCGGGCTGCGCGCGCACCGGCGAGATCGACGTGTCGCGCGGCGGCGCCGGCATCACCGCGGTGCGCTCGGTGTGCCCGACCGTCGCGGTGCCCGCGGGCACCGGCGACGTCACCTTCTTCGATCCGCCCGCCAGCCGCACCGCCAGCGCGATCGACGCGGTGGCGACGATCAGCAACGTGCGCTCCACCTGCGACGACCAGGGCAGCGACGTGACGACGCGCGTCACCTTCGACGTGCGCGCGCGCCGCGTCCGCGCCGACGGGCCGCGCGACCTCACCTTGCCCTATTTCATCGCGATCACGCGCGGCGGCAGCTCGGTGGTGGCCAAGCGCGTCGGCCAGGTGGCGCTTCACTTCGACGCCGGCCAGCGCGTCGCCACCGCCACCGGCGACGCGACCACCGCGGTGGCGCGCGCCGCCGCAACGCTGCCGAGCGCGGTGCGCGACCGGCTGACCAAGCGGCGCAAGGCGGGCGACGAGGACGCCGCGCTCGATCCGCTCGCCGATCCGCAGGTGCGCACCGCGGTGGCGTCCGCCACGTTCGAGGCGCTGGTCGGCTTCCAGCTCACCCCCGATCAGCTCAAATATAACGCAACTCGCTGATCGCGCTGGAATTTTGACGCGTCTGCGACAAGCCGAGTCGGCGCCGCGGCGAGCCGGTCACCTTTGAGCAACCATTGCCGGCCTAAGCCTTTGGTCGGGAGGCGCCCGCTGGCGCTGCAAGGAGTTGTTCGTGACCGCATTGACGCCGCTGCTGTCGTCCACGTCGCTGGCCCCCGCGGCCGCGCCGACGACGCGCGCGGCGGCGGGGGCGACGCCCGCTCCGGCCGCGGCGCAGCCGGCGGTCGCGCGCGAGGCGACGATCGCGGCGCGGGTCGACGCGCAAGTCGAGGGCGGTGCGCTGAGTGCGGGGCAGGGCGCGTCGCTCAAAGACTTTTTCGGCGAGAATGGTGATGCCGGCTCGACCGGCAGCCTGATGCGTCGGGCGGATGCCCAGCTCGACCAGTTCGACCGGGTGCTCAACACGCTGCGCGCCAGCCTCGGCAGCGGCGCGATCTATGGCAGCCCCGCGCCGGGCAGCAGCGGCCTGGTGGTCGACCGGCTGGCGTGACCGGCCGGGCGCCGTCCCGGGGCGACGCGCGACTCGCTCAATCGCGTCACTGGCGCGGGTTGCGTCCGAGGGCAGCAAGGGCGCGTAGGTCAAGGGCCTGACGTGACCCCATCACCTGACAAGTACCGCGGATGACAAGGTTATATAAGTTCAGGCAGCGGACCACTCTCCGCCCGATCGAGTAAGTTATCGAGAATACTAAAAGGCGACGACGCTGTTCTCGTGCTCGAGAGAGTGGCGAGTAAATCCGTCACGCGTCTCGAGAGCTCGGCGGCGGCAGATGAGCGCGCCGCCCTCACCGCGCCTTCAGCGCCCAGCGCAGCACGCGGCTCATGCCGTCCGCGCCGGCGCGGATCGCGGGGCGCGCGGCGGCGGGCTGGAGCCGGCCGTGCAGCGCCGCCGCCCAGCCCGGCAGCAGGTCGACCGCCGCCGCGCTCGCCACCGCCAGCGCCGCTGCGGCGGCGGGGTCGTCCCCCGGCGCGAGCAGCGCCGCCGCCACCTCGCGCGTGCGATGGTCGGCGCGCAGCTCGGGCAGCACCCGCGCATAATAGTCCGCCACCGCGGCGCGCGAGCGCGGCACCGCGGTCGCGCCGAGCCGCTCCGCCACCAGCGCGGTGTCGGCGAGGTAACGGTCCTGGTCGGCGCCGCTCAGGGTCGCGTCGCGGTAGCGCAGATAGGCGCGCAGGAAACTGTCCACCTCGGCGACATGGATCCAGGTGAGCAGCGCGGGATCGTCGGCGCGATAGGGCGTGCCGTCGGGCAATGTGCCGGTAACATGCTCATGCACGCGCCGCACCTGCGCGATCGCGCGCTCGGCGGTGTCGGTGGCGCCGAAGGTGGTGACGGCGATGAAGCTGGCAGTGCGGCGCAGCCGCGCCAGCCGGTCGTCGCGAAAGCCGCTATGGTCCCATACCCCGGCGAGCGCGCGCGGGTGGAGCATCTGCAGCAGCAACGCCGAGATGCCGCCGATCATCATCGCGGAGAAATCGGCATGCACCGCCCAAGCGGGCGAGTCGCGCGCGATCAGCCCGGGATCGTCGGCGGCGCGCGTCAGGTCGAGCGTGTCACTCGTCACCAGCGCGCGCAGCCGGTCGCCAAGCGCGCCGCGCGCGCGCTCGATCAGTCCGGCCGCGGGGGCGTCGGTCACGCCCCGATCCCCGCGGCCGGTGTCAGGCTCAAGCCTCGGCCGGGGCCGACTTGCGGCGGCCGCGCGCTGCGGGCGCCGGGGCCGGGGTGGCGTCCTCGCCACCGCCGCGGCGCGCGCCGGGCTTGCGGCCGAGGCCGATCTTCTTCGCCATGTCGCGCCGCGCCTGCGAGTAATTCTCGGCGACCATGGGATAATCCGGCTTCAGGCCGAAGCGCTGGCGATATTCGTCCGGGCTCAGGCCGTGGCCGGCGAGGTGGCGGCGCAGCGTCTTGTACGGCTTGCCGTCGATCAGCGAGATGAGATGATCCTTCGAGGCGAGCGACTTTCGCACCGACACCGCGGGCGTATACTCGCTCACCGGCTCTTCCGACGTGGTCGGCGAAGTCGTCGACGACAGGTTCGACACGGCGTCGTGCATGGTGCGCAGAAACGCGGGAACGTCCTCGCCCGAAGCGCGCGTGTTGGGATTGGACAGCCAGGCGATCGTCAGTTCGGTCGCGAGCTCGACCACATTGGTGCTGGCGGTCTCGTCGTTCATCGTAACGCTCCTCGAAATGGTGGTGTGGCGTCTATACAGCGGCTCAGATGCCGTCAACGCGCCGATGCCAATAGTTATAACATGAGGCTGGCTAAAGTAGAAGCTGAACTCTTGGCGTACCTAATGTCGCCGCACATCGTCCCAAATTCGCACGAAGCTTGACCGGCGCGCGCTCGCCGTTCCATGGTCGCAAACGAGGGAAGAGCATAACAAAGGGGTCATGCATGAAGCTGGGACGGGGGCGCGCCGCGCTGTGGGGCGCGGTCGCGATCGCGCTGCCACTCGCCGCCTGCGCGAGTGACGGGAAAGATCGGCCCAAGAGCGCCGCCGCCAAGGCGCCACCGGTGAAATATGCGCGCGATCCTTATCCTTCCACCTATCACGCTTATCCCGGCGTGCCGACGCTGGTGCGCAACGTCACCGTGTTCGACGGCGAGGGCGGGCGGATCGACGGTGGTGCGGTGCTGCTCGCCGACGGCAAGATCGCCGCAGTGGGTCAGTCGCTCGACGCGCCCGCGGGCGCGGCCGTGATCGACGGCGCGGGCAAGTACATCACGCCCGGCATCGTCGATATCCACAGCCACCTCGGCGACTATCCCAGCCCGCAGGTGCAGGCGCTGTCCGACGGCAACGAGGCGACCGCGCCGGTCACCGCGGACGTCTGGGCCGAGCATAGCGTGTGGCCGCAGGACCCCGGCTTCGGCCGCGCGCTCGCCAATGGCGGGGTGACGACGCTGCAGATCCTGCCGGGCTCGGCCAATCTGATGGGCGGGCGCAGCGTGGTGCTCAAGAACGTCTACGCGCGCACGATGCAGGCGATGAAATTCCCCGGCGCGCCCTACGGCCTCAAGATGGCGTGCGGCGAGAACCCCAAGCGCGTCTACGGCAGCAAGGGGCGCGAGCCGTCGACGCGGATGGGCAATGTCGCGGTCGATCGCCAGACCTGGGCCAAGGCGGCGGCGTACAAGCGCAAGTGGGACAAATATGAGAAGGAGGGCGGCGATCCGCCCGATCGCGATATCGCGATGGACACGCTGCGCGGCGTGCTCTCGGGCGAGATCATGGTGCAGAACCATTGCTACCGCGCCGACGAGATGGCCATCGTCTTGGATATGGCCAAAGAGTTCGGCTATCACGTCACCGCCTTCCACCACGCGGTCGAGGCGTACAAGATCGCGGACCTGCTCAAGGCCAGCGGCACCTGCGCCGCGGTCTGGGCCGACTGGTACGGCTTCAAGATGGAGAGCTACGACGGGATCGGCGAGAATCTCGCGATCCTCGACAAGTCGGGCGCGTGCGCGATGATCCACTCGGACGACGAGAACGGCATCCAGCGGCTCAACCAGGAAGTGGCCAAGGTGCTCTCCTCGGCGCGCCACGCCGGGATCCAGGTGAGCGACGCGGCGGCGTGGAAGTGGCTCTCGCTCGGGCCGGCCAAGGCGCTCGGGATCGACGCGCAGACCGGCAGCCTGCGCCCCGGCAAGATGGCCGACGCGGTGCTGTGGAACGGCAATCCGTTCAGCGTCTACACCCGGCCCGAGAAGGTCTGGGTCGACGGCGCCTTGCTCTATGACTCGAGCGACCCGAAGCGCCGCCCGGTGAGCGACTTCGAGCTCGGCCAGCCCGGTTCGGGAGACGTCAAGTGACGCGCGCGCTGCTTCTCTCCTCCGCCGTGCTCCTGGCCGGTGTGCTGACGCCGTCGGTCGCGGCGCAGACCATCGCGATCACCGGCGGCACCGTCGCGATCGGCGACGGCTCGGCGCCGATCGAGCGCGGCACCGTATTGGTCGCCAACGGCCGGGTCGTCGCCGCGGGCGCGGGCGTGGCGGTGCCCGCCGGCGCCGAGGTGGTCGACGCCACCGGCAAATGGGTGACGCCGGGCGTGGTCTCGGCGATGACCGATTTGTCGCTGGTCGACGCCGACGGCGTGTCCGAGAGCAACGACGCGGGCGCGCGCACCTCGCCGTTCAAGGCCTCGCTCGACGTGTCGGTCGCGGTCAACCCGGCGGGGGTGAAGGTCGCCAACGAGCGGCTCGGCGGCGTCACCCGCGCGATCGTCGCGCCCGAGGCGGGCGGGTCGATCTTCGCGGGGCAGGGCGCGGTGATCGATCTCGGCAGCGACCCCGACGCGCTCACCCGTGCGCGCGCCTTCGAATATGTCGAGCTGGGCGAGGACGGCGGCAAGCTCGCCGGCGGCAGCCGCCCCGCGGCCTGGGCGCTGCTGCGTGACGCGTTCCAGCAGGCGCAGGACTATCGGCGTGACCCGAAGGCGTTCGACGGCCGCTCGCGCGACTCGCTGGTGACCCGCGCCGACGCCGAGACGCTGGGGCGCGTGCTCGAGGGGCAGCTGCCGCTGCTGGTCCATGTCGAGCGCGCCGCGGACATCCGCCAGGTGCTGGGCATGACGCGCGACTATCCCAAGGTGCGGCTGGTGCTGGTCGGCGTCGCCGAGGGCTGGCTGGTGGCGCGCGAGATCGCCGCGGCGCGCGTGCCGGTGATCGCGCACGCGCTCGCCGACCTGCCCGCCAGTTTCGAGAGCCTCGCCGCGACTGAGTCCAACGTCGGGCGGATGCGCGCGGCGGGGGTGCAGGTGGCGCTGTCGTCGACCGGGGCGTCGGGCGGCGACCATGTGCTGCGCCAGTTCGCGGGCAACCTCGTGGCGATCACGCGCGTCCCCGGCGCGACCGGACTCGACTGGGGCCAGGCCTGGGCCTCGATCACCAGCGCGCCCGCGGAGGCGATCGGGCTGGGCGGCGAGATCGGGTCGCTGCGTCCCGGGCGGCGTGCGGACGTGGTGCTGTGGGACGGCGATCCGCTCGAGCTGTCGTCGGTGCCGGTGGCGACCTGGGTCGACGGCCGCGCCCAGCCGATGCGCTCGCGCCAGACCGATCTGCGCGACCGCTATCTCACGCCGACCGAGGGCGCGCTGCCCAAGGCGTACGAGCGGCGGTAAAGCGAGAACCTCCCCGCCGGGCGGGGAGGGTCGTGCAGGTCGCCATGTCCGCCGGACATGGCTGGAATTGCCGGGGACCATTCCAGCTGCACGACAGCCGCAGGCTGGTGGAGGGGGCTTTCCGCGACCGAGCCGGCGCATGCGGGGCGAGCCCCCCATCACGACGCTGCGCGTCGCGGCCCCCTCACCGTGCCGGGGAGGATGCAGGCGCTCCTTCGTCCGTGTCTTTCAACGGCTCGCCACCCCGTTCCGCCTCGACGCTCCCCTGCCGCGCCGCTAAAGCCGTGCGCGTGTCGCCCGCGTTTTCCCCCGCATGACCGCCGAGTTCGGCCTCGCCGCTTTGTGGCTCGCCGCCGCGCTCGCGCTGGCGCAGCTCGTCCTCGGCGCGCTCGCGCTCCAGCAGCGCGCCGACGCCGCGCGCGCCGCGCCGACCGTGCGCGCGGTCGCCATCGTGCAGGGCGGGCTCGCGCTGGCCGCGATGGCGGCGCTGATCGCCACCTTCCTCGCCTCGGACATGTCGGTCGCGCTGGTCGCCGCCAACAGCCACTCGATGAAGCCGACGCTCTACAAGTTCGCGGGCGCCTGGGGGAACCACGAGGGCTCGATGCTGCTGTGGGTGACCATCCTCGGCCTGGCCGGCGCGGCGGTGGCGCGGCTGGAGCACCGCCTGCGCGCCGACACTTTGGTCGCCACGCTCGCGGCGCAGGCGACGATCGCGCTCGGCTTCTACGCCTTCCTGCTATTCGCCTCCAACCCGTTCGCGCGGCTCGACCCCGCGCCCGCCGATGGCGCCGGGCTCAACCCGCTGCTGCAGGACCCCGGGCTCGCCTTCCACCCGCCGACGCTCTACGCCGGCTATGTCGGCCTGTCGGTGGCCTTCTCCTTCGCGGTGGGCGCGCTGGTGACGCGCGACGTCGGCACCGCCTTCGCGCGCGCGATGCGCCCCTGGGTGCTCGGCGCCTGGATTTTCCTGACGCTCGGCATCACCGCGGGCAGCTACTGGGCCTATTACGAGCTCGGCTGGGGCGGCTGGTGGTTCTGGGACCCGGTCGAGAACGCCAGCCTGATGCCGTGGCTCGCCGCGACCGCGCTGCTCCATTCGGTGAGCGTGCTGGCGACGCGCGACGGGCTGCGCGCCTGGACCGTGATGCTGGCGGTGGTGGCCTTCTCGATGAGCATGATCGGCACCTTCTTGGTGCGATCAGGCATCCTCACCAGCGTCCACGCCTTCGCGGTCGACCCGCGCCGCGGCGCCTTCATCCTGGCGCTCCTGGTGATCTACATCGGCGGCGCGCTGCTGCTGTTCGGGCTGCGGATCGGCACGGTGCGGCAGGGCAAATTGTTCGAGGCGGTCAGCCGCGAGGGCTCGCTGGTGGCGAACAACCTGCTGCTCACCGTCATCCTCGGCATCGTGCTGATCGGCACCTTCTATCCGATCGTCGCCGCGGCGATGGGGGTGCAGCTCTCGGTCGGCCCGCCCTTTTTCGACTCGACCGCGGGGCCGGTGGCGCTGCTGCTGGTCGCGGTGCTCGCCGCCGGGCCGGTGATGCGCTGGCGCCGCGACGAGCCCGGCGAGGTGGCGCAGCGGCTGTTCCCCGCGATCGCCGCCACCTTGTTCGCGGGGGTCGGCGCCTTCGTGCTGGGCGGGCCGATCGCGCCGCTGCCGCTGCTCGGCATCGCGCTCGGCGTCGGGCTGGCGGTGGCGAGCGTCGCGCCGCTGGCGAAGCGCAACCTGCGCCGCGCGCCGCTCCAGCTGTGGGGCATGGTGGTGGCGCATCTCGGCGTCGCGGTGTCGCTGATCGGCATGGCGGCGAGCACCGCCTATACGCAGGAGCGGCTGGTCGCGGTCGGCACCGGCGACCCGGCACGGGTGGCGGGCTTCACCGTGCGGCTGGAGGGCGTGCGCCCGCTGGTGGGGGACAATTGGACCGCGCTCGAGGGCCGGCTGGCGGTGACGCTCGACGACGAGGCGGTCGCGGTGCTGCGCCCGCAGGTGCGCTATTTCACCACGCCTGTGACCACCACCAACGAGAGCGCGATCCTGACGCGCTGGGACGGGCAGCTCTACGCGGTGCTCGGCAGCTTGGGCGAGGACGGGCGCTGGCAGCTGCGGCTGTGGTGGAAGCCGATGGTGACGCTGATCTGGCTCGGCGGCTTCCTGATCGCGCTGGGCGGCGCGCTCGCGCTGGTGGGGCATCAGTGGCGGCTGTGGCACCAGCGCCGCCGCGCCGACGCGCACGCCGAGACCGCCGCCTGGGGCGAGGCATGAGCACGGGCGTCGATCCCGCGGCCGGCGCCGGTCCGCGCCACGCGCGCTGGCTGCTGTGGCTGCCGCTCTGCGCCTTCGGCATCGTGCTGGCGGTGGTGCTGTGGGGGCTGTGGCGCCCGGCCGACCGCACAATCTACTCGGCGATGGTGGGCAAGCCGCTGCCCGCGTTCACGCTGCCCGCGATCGCGCCGGGCAAGCCGGGCGTGACCGACGCGGACTTCCGTCGCGGCGCGCCGCGGCTGCTCAACGTCTTTGCCAGCTGGTGCGTGCCCTGCGTCGCGGAGGCGCCGCAGCTGCTGACGCTCAAGGCTGCGGGGGTGCCGATCGACGCGGTGGCGATCAAGGACACGCCCGCCGACGTCGCCGCCTTCCTCCAGCGCCACGGCGACCCCTATGCCAGCGTCGGCAGCGACCCGCACAGCCGGCTCCAGCTCGCGCTCGGCTCGTCGGGCGTGCCGGAGACGTTCGTGGTCGACGGGCGGGGGATCATCCGGCTCCAGCATGTCGGCGACATTCGCGCCGACGACGTGCCGCAGCTGCTCCAGGCGCTCGCGGCGGCGCGCACGCCGGCCGCGGTGTCGGCGCGGTGAGGCGGATCGCGGCGCTGCTGGCGCTGTGGTGCGCGGTACCGGCAGTGGCGCAGACCGCGCTGCCCCCGCTCGCTTATACCCAGCTGCGCGACCCCGATCAGGAGCGCCAGGCGCGCGCGCTGATGGAGACGCTGCGCTGTCTCGTCTGCCAGGGCCAGTCGATCGCGGACAGCGACGCCGACATGGCGGGCGAGATGCGCGCGCTGGTGCGCCAGCGCGTCGCCGCGGGGGAGTCGCCGCGCGCGGTGCGCGACTGGCTGATCGCGCGCTACGGCGATTATGTCAGCTACGACCCGCCGGTGTCACGCGCGACGCTGCCCTTGTGGCTGGCGCCGCTGCTGCTGCTGGCGGTCGGCGTGGTGGTAGCGCGCGGCTCATTCCGGCGGCGGTAGCGGCGGGAACGGCACCGGTCTGGGCGAACGCGGCGGAGCGCTGTCGGCGTCGGAGCCCGCCACCGCCGCTCTCAAACGGCGTACCCCGCCCGGCGCACTCGCGCGCGCCCAACCCCAACTTGCGGAGGATCGCGCTTATTCTTGCTGGTCGCGGTGCGCGCGCCACGCCACATAAGATTCCCATGACCGAGATCACCGACCGTCCCGCGCTGCTCGCCGCGCTCGTCGCGCTCGCCGAGGCGGGGGGCGACATCGTCTGGCGCCACTTTACCGCGGGTTGCGCGGTGATGCACAAGAGCGACGAAAGCCCTGTCACCGCCGCCGACCGCGACGCCGAGGCGGCCATCCTCGCCGGGCTCGCGACCGTCGCCCCCGCCGTCCCCGTGGTTGCCGAGGAGCAGGCCGCGGCGGGCGACATCCCGGCGGTGGCGGACGCCTTCTTCCTGGTCGACCCGCTCGACGGCACCAAGGAGTTCGTCCGCCGCGGCGACGACTTCACCGTCAACATCGCCCTGGTCGAGCACGGCGTGCCGACCATGGGCGTGGTCTATGCCCCCGCGCGCGACACGCTCTACTGGGGCGACGTCGCGCAGGACGCCGCCTGGACCGCGGCGCGCGCGCCCGGCGGCCCGCGCGGCACGGCACAGCTCATTCGCGTCCGCCGCTGCGGCGGCAAACCCTGCGCGGTGGCGTCGAAGAGCCATGCCATGCCGGGGCTCGACGAATGGCTCGATGCCGGCGGGGTGCACGAGCGCGTCGCGGTCGGCTCCAGCCTCAAATTCGCGCTGGTGGCGTGCGGCGAGGCCGACGTCTACCCGCGCACCGGGCCGACAATGGAATGGGACACCGCCGCGGGCGACGCGGTGCTGCGCGCCGCGGGCGGGCGCACGCTCGACGTCGACGGCGCGCCCTTCACCTACGGCAAGCCGGGCTATCGCAACGCCGGCTTCGTCGCCACCGGCGGCTACCAGCCCGCGCCGCTGCGCCCCTATCTCCGCTGAGAGCCGCCCGATCATGACGCTGACCCACCTCGACCGGCTCGAGGCCGAGAGCATCCATATCCTACGCGAGGTGGTCGCGGTCGCGGAGCGGCCGGTGATGCTCTATTCCATCGGCAAGGACAGCGCGGTGATGCTCCACCTCGCGCGCAAGGCCTTCTATCCCGCGCCGCCGCCATTCCCGCTGCTCCATGTCGACACCACGTGGAAGTTCCGGGCGATGTACGCGCTGCGCGACCGCGCCGCGCGTGAGGCGGGGATGGAGCTGATCGTCCACCGCAACCCCGAGGCGCTGGCGCGCGGAATCAACCCGTTCGACCATGGCGCGCTCCACACCGAATTGTGGAAGACCGAGGGGCTCAAGCAGGCGCTTGACCTGCACCGCTTCGACGCGGCGTTCGGCGGCGCGCGCCGCGACGAGGAGAAGAGCCGCGCCAAGGAGCGCATCTTCTCCTTCCGCAGCGCGACGCACCGCTGGGACCCCAAGGCGCAGCGCCCCGAATTGTGGCAGCTCTACAATGCGCGCCACGCCAAGGGCGAGAGCATGCGCGTCTTCCCGATCTCCAACTGGACCGAGCTCGACGTGTGGCAATATATCGCGCGCGAGAAGATCGAGATCGTGCCGCTCTATTTCGCCGCGCCGCGTCCGACGGTGAAGCGCGACGGGCTGCTGCTGATGGTCGACGACGAGCGTTTCCCGCTGGCACCGGGCGAGGTGCCGATGGAGCGCTCGATCCGCTTCCGCACGCTCGGCTGCTATCCGCTGAGCGGCGCGGTGGAGAGCGAGGCGGCGACGTTGCACGACGTGATCCGCGAGATGCTGCTCACCACCACCAGCGAGCGCCAGGGCCGCGCCATCGACCAGGACGCCGGCGCGAGCATGGAGCAGAAGAAGCAGCAGGGGTATTTCTGATGGGGGATCGGGCGACGCGGAGTGGCAACTCGGAACCCCGCGCATGACCAGCTACCAGCCCGATGCGCTGATCCGCGCCGACGTCGCCGCCTATCTCGCGCGGCACGAGGAGAAGTCGCTGCTGCGCTTCCTCACCTGCGGCTCGGTCGATGACGGCAAGTCGACGCTGATCGGCCGGCTGCTCTACGACAGCAAGCACGTGTTCGAAGACCAGCTCGCCGCGCTCGAGGACGATTCGCGCCGGGTCGGCACCCAGGGCGGCAACATCGACTTCGCGCTACTGGTCGATGGGCTCGCCGCCGAGCGCGAGCAGGGCATTACGATCGACGTCGCCTATCGCTTCTTCGCCACCGAGACGCGCAAGTTCATCGTCGCCGACACCCCCGGCCACGAGCAGTATACGCGCAACATGGTCACCGGTGCCTCCACCGCCGATCTCGCGGTGATCCTGGTCGACGCGCGCAAGGGCGTGCTGACGCAGACGCGGCGCCACTCCTATCTCGCGCAACTGCTCGGCATCCGCAACGTCGTGCTGGCGATCAACAAGATGGACCTGGTCCATTACGACCAGGGCGCGTTCGATCGCATCCGCCTGGCCTATCGCGCCTTCGCCAGCGAGATCGGCATCACCGACTTCCGCGCCATCCCGGTGTCCGGGCTGGGCGGCGACAATATCGCGACGCGCAGCACGCACATGGACTGGTATGACGGGCCGACGCTGATCGAGCACCTCGAGCAGGTGCCGGTCGACGCCGACCGCGCCGCGCGCGCGCCGTTCCGCCTGCCGGTGCAATGGGTCAACCGCCCCGACCTCGACTTCCGCGGCTTCGCCGGCACGATCGCGGGCGGCGCGGTGCGCCCCGGCGACGCGGTGCGGATCGTCCCCTCGGGACGGACCACCACGGTGAAGCGCATCGTCGCAATGGGCGGCGATCGCGACCGCGCGGAGGCGGGCGAGGCGGTGACGCTGACGCTCGCCGACGATGTCGACTGCTCGCGCGGTGACGTCATCGCCGCGGCGGACGATCCGCCCGAGGTGGCCGACCAGTTCGAGGCGACCCTGGTGTGGATGGCGGAGGAGGCGATGCTGCCGGGGCGCAGCTACGCCTTCCAGCTCGCCACGCAGACCGCCTCGGCGGTGCTGCGCCAGCCCAAATATCAGGTCAACGTCAACACGCTGGAACAGACCGCGGCGCGCACGCTGGAGCTCAACGCGATTGGCGTGGCAACGCTCTCGCTCGACCGGCCGATCGTGTTCCAGCCCTATGAGCAGAGTCGCGAGCTGGGCGGCTTCATCCTGATCGACAAGGCGACCAACGCCACCGTCGCGGCGGGGATGATCCGTTTCGCGCTGCGCCGCGCCAGCAACGTCCACCGCCAGCCGACTGACGTCTCGCGCGAGAAGCGCGCGTCGCTCAAGAACCAGCGGCCCGCGGTGCTGTGGTTCACCGGCCTGTCGGGGGCGGGCAAATCGACCATCGCCAATCTCGTCGAGAAGAAGCTGGCGCGGATGAACCGCCACACCTTCCTGCTCGACGGCGACAATGTCCGCCACGGGCTCAACCGCGACCTCGGCTTCACCGACGCCGACCGGGTGGAGAACATCCGCCGCATCGGCGAGGTGGCGCGGCTGATGACCGACGCGGGGCTGATCGTGCTGACCGCCTTCATCTCGCCGTTCCGCGCCGAGCGCGACATGGTGCGCGCGATGCTGCCGGAGGGCGAGTTCGTCGAGGTGCACGTCGACACCTCGCTGGCGGCGGCGGAGGCGCGCGACGTCAAGGGTCTGTACGCCAAGGCGCGCGCCGGCCAGCTGGCGAACTTCACCGGGATCGACAGCCCCTATGAGCCGCCCGAGGCGCCCGAGCTGCGCGTCGACACCGCGGTGGAGAGCGCCGAGGCCGCGGCCGAGCGGATCGCCGCCTGGCTGCTGGAGCGCGAGGAAGGCTAGGGGCGACCGGATAAAGGAGGGACGCCAGTGGTTTCCTCTAATCCTTCCCGCATGGCGGGGAGGACCGGCCCCTCTCGCACGATCGCGATCAGTCACTCCGCGCTCGCTCCCGCTCGCGCGCTCGGCTACCGCCACCCCCATGCGCAAGCTCCTGATCCCCGCCGCCTTTCTCGCCTCCGCCCCGGCCGCGGCGCAGGACGCCCCCGCCGCTCCCGGCGCTGATATCATCGTCACCGGCCGCGGGCTCGACGAGCGCGCCGGCGACCGCGCCTTCTCGATCGTCACGATCGATCAGGACCGGCTCCGCGCCAACGCCAGCGACCGGCTCGAGAGCGTGCTCGCCGACGTCGCCGGGTTGCAGCAGTTCCGCCGCTCCGACTCGCGCTCGGCCAATCCGACCAGCCAGGGCATCACCCTGCGCGGCATCGGTGGCAACGCGTCAAGCCGCGCTTTGCTGCTGCTCGACGGCGTGCCGCAGACCGACCCGTTCGGCGGCTGGGTGCCGTTCCCGGCCTATGCCACCGACCGGCTCGGCCGCATCCGCGTGACCCGCGGCGGCGGCAGCGGCTATCTCGGCGCGGGCGCGCTGGCGGGCACGGTCGAGCTGGAGAGCGCCGACCCGCGCCAGCTCGCCCCCGTGATGGCGTCGCTCGCTTATGGCAGCCGCGACTCGGTCGACGCCAACGCCTCGGCGACGCTGACCAGCGGGGTGGGCTTTGCCACGATCTCGGGCGCGTACCAGCGCGGCGACGGCTTCACCCCGACCGTGCGTGAGGACCGCGGCCCCGCCGACCGGCCGGCGCCGTACGAGCAGGCCTCGGGCGCGGTGCGCGGCGTGATCGCGCTGGCGCCCGCGATCGAGCTCCAGGCGAATGTGTCGGCCTTCACCGACACGCGCGAGCGCGGCACCGCCTTCACCGACAATCGCAGCGAGGGCGCCGACGCCAGCCTGCGCCTGGTCGGGCGCGGCACCTGGGGCTTCACTGCTTTGGCCTATCTCCAGACGCGCGGCTTCGCGTCGCGCTTTGCCAGCGTGGACGCCGCGCGCACCCGCGCCACCCAGACGCTCAACCAGTATAACACGCCCGCGACCGGCACCGGCGCGCGGATCGAGATCGCGCCGCCGGTCGGCGAGGGGCGCGAGCTGCGGCTGGGCGCCGAGTGGCGCGACGTCAGCGGGCGGACGCAGGAGCTGTACACCTTCGTCAACGCCGCGCCGACGCGCCGCCGCGTCGCGGGCGGCGACCAGCGCACGCTCGGCGCCTTCGCCGACGCCAGCGCGACGCTGGGCACGCTGACGCTCACCGCGGGCGGCCGCGTCGATTGGTGGAAGATCGACAATGGCTTCCTGCGCGAGACCCCGCTGGCGGCGGGCGCGGCGCTGACCGACACGCGCTTCGCCGACCGCAGCGGCAGCCAGGCGACCGGCCGCGTCGGCGCCGCCTGGGCGCCGGTGAGCGCGGTGACGTTCCGCGCGGCGGGCTATCGCGGCTGGCGGCTGCCGACGCTCAACGAATTGTACCGCCCGTTCCGCGTCGGCGCCGACGCCACTGCGGCCAATGCCGCGCTCAAGCCCGAGACGCTGACCGGCGTCGACGGCGGCGTGACGGTGACGCCACTCGGCGGCGTGGCGCTGACCGCGACCGTCTTCTGGAACCGGCTCGACGACGCCATCGCCAACGTCACCGCGGGCACCGGGCCGGGGACCTTCCCCGGGGTCGGCTTCGTCGCGGGGGCGTATCGCGTGCGGCAGAATCTCGATTCGATCCGCTCGCGCGGGGTCGAGCTCGACGCGCGCTGGACGCTCGGCGAGGTGACCGCGTCGGGCTCGTGGAGCCACGTCGACCCGCGCGTGTCGGCGAGCGGCGCGGCCGCCGCGCTCGACGGGCTGCGCCCCGCGCAGACGCCGCTCGACCAGCTCTCCGCGACGCTCGGCTGGCGGCGCGACCGGCTGGCAGCCTCGGCGACGCTGCGCCATGTCGCGCGCCAGTTCGAGGACGACCAGAACCTGCGCGCGCTGGCGCCGGCGACCACGCTCGACGGTTACGTCGCGCTGCCGCTGACCCGGACGGTGGCGGTGGAGGCGCGCGCGGAGAACCTGTTTGACGAGCGCGTCGAGGCCGGTATCAGCGGCGCCGATGTGGTGGAGCGCGCCACGCCGCGGACCTTGTGGCTGGGGCTGCGCTTCCGGGGCGGGTGAGCCCCGGCGCGTCTGAAGCGCCGGCGGGCGATCGGAGACAGGAGTACACCCCGCCGCGCATAGGGGATCCCTCTGCAACGCTCTTCCGTCATCCCGGACTTGGTCCGGGATCCACCGTTCCGCGCACTCCTCAGCCGTTGCTTCCGGGGAGAAGTGGATTCCGGACCGAGTCCGGGATGACGGAAGGTAGGCGTTCCGGACCTCGCAGGAGTCACTGAGGGGAAACAGCCGTCAGCTCCCCTCCCTTCAGGGGAGGGGCTGGGGTTGGGGCCTGTCCGCCGATGCGGCGCTCGCGGCAACGCCCCACCCCGACCCTCCCCTGAAGGGGAGGGGGAGCCCTCCACCCCTCCGCGCGTGCCTCACCCGGTCACGATCATCCCGTCGCGCACCGTCACCGGCCACGCCGCCAGCCGCGCCCCCGCGCACGGCCCCGCGACGCAGACTCCGTCCTCCACCCCGAACAGCGCGCCATGCCAGCTACAGCGGACGTGCCCCGCGGCGACATAATCGTCGAGCCGCTGCGCCAGCGGCAGCCCGGCATGCGGGCAGCGGTCGACATAGCCGAACACCGCGTCCCCGCGCCGCACCACGAAGCCGTGGAACCGCCCCGCGCGCAGCTGGAGCACGAAGTTGCGCGCCGCACCGTCCGCAATCGTGGCGAGCGGCGCCAGCGCCACGCCCGGCGGCGTCGCATCGACGCGCGCGCCCGCTGGCGCTTCCTCGCTCATCCGCGCGGCGGCACCTGCGCCTTGGGGAAGTCCTTCCACACCGCATCATAGTCGAGCTGTGCTTGCGCCAGCGCATGCGACGTCGGGCGATACGGCCAGCAGCTCTCCAGCATGAACGCCATCGTGCCGTCGATCTTGTGCGGCGTGAGCTCGGCCTCGGACGCGCCGCGCCAGCTCGCCAGATCGGGCCCGTGCCCGGCCATCATATTGTGGAGCGAGAGGCCGCCGGGGCGGAAGCCCTCCGCCTTGGCGTCATAGGCACCGGTGATCAGCCCCATCGCCTCGCTCATCACGTTGCGGTGGAACCATGGCGGGCGGAACGTGTCCTCCGCCACCATCCAGCGCGGCGGGAAGATCACGAAGTCGGCGTTGGCACGCCCGGGCACGTCGCTCGGGCTGGTCAGCAATGTGAAAATCGACGGGTCGGGATGGTCGAAGCTGACCGTGTTGATCGTCATGAAGCGCGCTAGGTCGTACCGCCATGGCGCGAGGTTGCCGTGCCACGCCACCACGTCGAGCGGGCTGTGGTCGAGCGTGGTGGTCCACAACGTGCCGAGGAACTTCTGGATCACCTCGGTCGGCCGGTCCTCATCCTCGAAGCGCGCCACCGGCGTCTCGACGTCGCGCGGGTTGGCGAGGCCGTTGGCGCCGATCGGGCCGAGATCGGGCAGGCGGAACAGCGCGCCGTGATTCTCCGCGACATAGCCGCTGGCCTGGCCGTCGGGCAGCGTGGCGCGGAAGCGCACCCCGCGCGGCACCAGCGCGATCTGCCCGGGCGCCACCTCGACGCGGCCGAGCTCGGTGTCGAGCCGCAGCCGCCCGGCCTGGGGGAGAAACAGCAGCTCGCCGTCCGCATCGGTGAAGACGCGGTCGGTCATGTCGCGATTGGCGGCATAGACGTGGAGCGCGACCCCCTCCAGCTCGGCAGGGTCGCGGTTGGCGAGCATCGTCACCATGCCGTCGACGAGGTCGGTCGGCGCCTCGGGCGCGGCGAGCGGGTCCCAGCGCAGCCGGTTGGGCGCGAGCGGCGCAGCGTCGGTGCCGGGGGCGAGCAGCGGCGCGCCATGGTAGCGGCGGTACGGCGGGTGCTCGGCGGTGGGGCGCAGCCGGTAGAGCCAGGAGCGGCGGTTCTCGTGGCGCGGCGCGGTGAAGGCGGTGCCGGAGAGCTGTTCGGCATAGAGGCCGAAGGCGGGCCGCTGCGGCGAGTTGCGTCCGATCGGCAGCGCGCCGGGCACCGCCTCGGTCGAGACATGGTTGCCGAAGCCGGGGATATAATCGCTCATGCGCCGCTCCTGTGCTGGCCCGTACGCGGGGATGGTCCTGTCTGTCTCACGATCGTGTCATCTCGCGAGAGCTGTACCCGGCGGCTTGCCACCCCAACGCCCCCCTAGCACCACCCCGGCGGACGCCGGGGTCCAGGTGCGGGGTTCCGGTGGGTCCCATTGCCGCTATCCTAACTAGGCCCCGGCCTCCGCCGGGGCGGCAAGTGGTTGAGGCGGTGATCGTCGGGACGACGAGCGGGTAGCGACCCCAGCGCAGACGCCGTGCTCCTGCGCGTCGCCGCCTGCGTTGCTGGGTTCCTGCGTTCGCAGGAACACGCCCCGCTCACGCATCCACGGTAATCACCCCGCGGCGGATCTGGTCGAGCTCGATCGATTCGTACAGCGCCTGGAAATTGCCGTTGCCGAAGCCCTGGTTGCCCTTGCGCTGGATGATCTCGAAGAAGATCGGTCCCACCATCGTTTCGGTGAAGATCTGGAGCAGCAGGCCCTCCTCGCCGACGTTGCCGTCGATCAGGATGCGGTTCCTGCGCAGCCGCTCGAGGTCCTCGCCGTGGTTCGGCACGCGCTGGTCGACCAGCTCGTAATAGGTCTCGATCGTGTCCTGCAGCTTCACGCCGCGCGCGCGCAGCTTCTCCACCGTGGCGTAGATGTCGTCGGTGGTGAGCGCGAGATGCTGGATGCCCTCGCCGTTGTAATCGCGGATGAACTCCTCGATCTGGCTCTTGTCGTCCTGGCTCTCGTTGAGCGGGATGCGGATCGCACGGTCGGGCGCGATCATCGCCTGGCTGAACAGCCCGGTCGCCTTGCCCTTGATGTCGAAATACTTCTGCTCCTCGAAGCCGAAGATCTGGCCGTAGAACTCGGCCCAGACGCGCATCTGCCCGCGGCGGACATTGTGGGTGAGATGGTCGAGCAGGTCGAGCCCGACGTCATTCGCCGCCATCGCCTCGGCCGCGCCGGGCACCGCGTCCCACGCGTCGTAGATCGAGCCCGCCGCGCCGTGGCGGTCGACGAGATACAGCAGCGAGCCGCCGATCCCCTCCAGCGCGGGAAGCTCGTCGAGCGCCTGACCGGCCGGCGCCGGCTTGGCGCCGCGCGCGATCGCGGCGTCATAGGCGGCGCTCGCGTCCTGCACGCGGAACGCCATCGCGCTCGCCGAGGGGCCGTGCGCGGCGCGGAAGGCGGCGGCGTGGCCGTCGGCCTCGCGGTTGATCAGCAGCGTGATGCGGCCCTGCTGGTAGCGGGTGAGCGCGCGCGTGGGATGAGTCGCGGTGGCGGCGAAGCCGAGCGCCTCGAACTGCGCCGCCAGCGCGTCCGCGTCGGGCGCGGTGAACTCGCAGAACTCGAAGCCGTCGAGCCCCATCGGATTGACGTCGATATGCTGCATGGTCGGCCTCGTTATGGTATCGTGTGAGACGATATCAGGTGAGACCAGGTGCGGTCAACGTGTGGCTCGGGTCGCTGCCGCGCTTCCGCTTACTCGGGCGAAGGCCGGGGCCCAGATGGGTGGCGGTGCTTCGCGGGCGCCATTACGGAAAAGAAGGGATCTCGGCGGCACCTCCCCCACGAAGCTGGCGTCATCCTGAGCTTGTCTCGGGATCCACCCCGCCGCGCACCCCATCGGTGCGGCGTCAGCGGGTCGGTGGATCCTGAAACGAGTTCAGGATGACGCCGGCGGAGAGGTCGCCCCGGGGCGCTCACCGCGCCCGCGAGGGAACGCCCGCCCGCGCGCCCTCGTTGCGCCTCCGGAACACCACGCCTCCCAAGGAGCATTGATGGCCGCGCTGACCCGAACGCTGCGCGCGTGGACGCGCGAGATGCCCGACTGGCTGCTCGGCTTCGCTTATGTCGCGGCGGCGGTGGCGCTGGCGCTGGTGGCGCATCGCCTGATCGTCTGGGTGGCGCGCCGCGCGACCCGCGCACGCCCCGACAGCACCGCCGCGGTGTTCGTCGAGCGCGTGCGCAAGCTGCTGCGCTGGCTGCTGATCGCGATCGCGCTGGCGGCGGTCCAGCCCGCGCTCGATCTCAGCCGCGGCGCCGCGACCCTGTGGGCGCGCCTCTCGGCGCTGCTGGTGCCGGGGCTGATGGGCTGGTGCGCGATCGTCGCGATCGGGACGGTGATCGACGTGATGATGCGCCG
The DNA here is from genome assembly GCF_051400595.1 of Sphingomonas larreae. NCBI lineage: Bacteria > Pseudomonadati > Pseudomonadota > Alphaproteobacteria > Sphingomonadales > Sphingomonadaceae > Sphingomonas > Sphingomonas larreae. The sequence continues at coordinate 307,457 of NZ_JBLFFI010000004.1, read as the reverse complement.
CGCCGACATCAGCGTGGAGGACAATCTGCGCGCGCGGCGGCGCCGCACCCGGCTCGGCATCCTGCGCCAGATCATCGTCTCGGTGGTGCTGCTGGTCACGATCTGCACGATGCTGATGACGATCCCGAGTGTGCGCAGCCTGGGGGTGACGCTGGCGGCCTCGGCGGGTCTCGCCGGGCTGGCGGTGGGCGCCGCCGCGCAGCCAGCGCTCAAGAACCTGATTGCCGGTTTCCAGATGATCTTCACCGAGCCGATCCGGATCGACGACGTCGTGATCATGGACGGCGAATGGGGGCGGATCGAGGAGATCCGGCTGACCTATGTTGTCGTCAAGATCTGGGACGAGCGCCGGCTCGTGGTCCCCGTTTCCAAGTTCCTCGAGCAGAGCTTCCAGAACTGGACGCGGCAGTCGAGCGCGCTGCTGGGCAGCGTGTTCTGGTATCTCGACCCCGCGGTGGACGTCGAGCGGCTGCGCGCGAAGCTCGGCGAGATCGTCACGAGCAACCCGCGCTGGGACAAGCGCTTCTGGAACCTGCAGGTGACCGACACCAAGCCCGACGGCTCGATCGAGCTGCGCGGGCTGATGACCGCGCGCGACGCGTCCACCGCATTCGACCTGCGCTGCGACGTGCGCGAGGCGCTGCTGGCGTATATCCGCGCCGAGATGCCGGAGGCGCTGCTGCGGCGGCGGGTGCTGGTGGAGGGGGAGGTCAACGGCTCGGCCTGAGGACGTTCTCCCGTCTCCTTGCAGGATTCCTCTGCAGGACCAAGCAGAACAACATCTTGCGGTGTGTGCGGCCCTCGGCTCCTGCCGGCGCAGGAGCGCCGCACGAACCCCGCGATGATCCCCTCAGAGGGAAGCGCCCCCGCTATTCCGCCCCTTCGCTCACCTCGACCCGCTCCAGCGCGCCGAGGAACTCGCTCGCCCACCAGGTGACGTCGCGCGCCTGCACGTCGGCCATCAGCGCCTCCCAGCGGCGCACGCGCTCGTCGCGCGGCATGCGCAGCGCCTGCCAGATCGCGTCGGAGACTTCCTCCGCGCTGTACGGGTTGACCAGCAGCGCCTCGCCCATCTGCTCGGCCGCGCCGGCGAAGCGCGACAGCACCAGCACGCCCGGGTCCTCCGGGTCCTGCGCGGCGACATATTCCTTCGCCACGAGGTTCATCCCGTCGCGCAGCGGGGTCACCAGCCCGATCTTGGCGGCGCGGTAGATGCCGGCGAGCTGGTCGCGCGGATAGCCCTGGTTGACGTAGCGGATCGGCACCCAGTCGACGTCGGCATATTCGCCGTTGATCCGTCCCGAGATCTGCTCGAGCGAGGTGCGGATGCGCTGATAGCTTTCCACCGAGACGCGGCTGGGCGGCGCCACCTGAAGGAGGAACACCTCCTTGCGCTCCTCGGGATGCTCGATCAGGAAGCGCTCATAGCCGAGGAAGCGCTCCTCCAGCCCCTTGGAATAATCGAGCCGGTCGACGCCGACGATCATGTCGCGCCCGGTCGCGCTGTCGCGCATGCGGCGATAGGCCAGCCGCGCCGCGACACCCTTGGACATCTCGGCAAACTCGGCGGCGTCGATCCCGATCGGGCAGGCGACCAGCTTGACGCAGCGGTCGCCTAACCGCGCGATGCCGTGCTCGTCCACGGTGGCGCCCATGTCGTGCACCGCGAAGTCGCGGAACGAGTCGAGCCATTCGGCGGTGTGGAAGCCGATCAGGTCATAGGCGAACAGCGTCTCGACCAGCTCCTGCGCGTTGGGCAGGGTGCCGAGCAGCCGGCGCGGCGGCCAGGGGATGTGGAGAAAGAAGCCGATCTTGTTGCGGCACCCGCGCTGGCGCAGCTCGGCGCCGAGCGGGAACATGTGATAGTCCTGGATCCACACCAGATCGTCGGGCTCGATCAGCGGGCGGACGGTGTCGGCGAAGCGCTGGTTGGTGCGCTGATAGCCGCCGGCGAACTCGCGCTCATATTCCGCCAGGTCGATGCGGTAATGGAATAGCGGCCAGAGCGTGCGATTGGCATAGCCATCGTAATATTCCTGGACGTCCTGTTCCTCGAGATCCACCGTCGCGGTGGTCACGCCCTGGTCGCGCTGAAAGTTGATATGGCCGGTGAAATGATCGGTCTGCTCGCCCGACCAGCCGAACCACAAGCCGCCGCGGTCGCGCAGCGCCGCCGCCATCGCCACCGCCAGCCCGCCCTGTGCCCCCGACGTGGAACCCTTGGGCGCGGTGACACGGTTCGAGATGACGATCAGACGACTCAACGAATGCTACTCCAGGGTTTGCTCAGCATGGCGGCGCAGTTGATCATGCCCACCAGCGAATAGGTCTGCGGATAGTTGCCCCACAGTTCCCCACTATGGGGATCGATGTCCTCGGACAGCAGCCCGGCCGCGGTGCAGCGCGTCAGCATCTCCTCGAACAGGGCGCGCGCCTCGTCGCTGCGGCCGGTGAGGTACAAGGCCTCGATCAGCCAGAAGGTGCAGACGTTGAAGGCGGTCTCGGGCAGGCCGAAATCGTCCTCGGTGTCGTAGCGCAACATGGTCGAGCCACGCCGCAGCCCGGTCTCGATCGCCGCCAGCGTGTCGAGGAAGCGCGGGTCGTCCGCCTCGAGGAAGCGCAGGTCGAGCAATTGCAGCACGCTGGCGTCGAGATCGTCGCCGGCGAAGGTGGCGGACATGCGCCGCGTCTCCTCGCGCCACGCCGCGCCCTCGATGCGGACGCGGATCACCTGCGCGCGCTCGGCCCACACCGCCTGGCGCTCGGCCAGCCCGAGCCGCTCGGCGGCATTGGCGAGCCGGTCGCACGCCGCCCAGCACATCGCGCTGGAATAGGTGTGGACGCTCTGCCGCGTGCGCAGCTCCCACAGGCCCGCGTCGGGCTGGTCGTAATAGGCCCAGGCACGCTCGCCGACGCGCTCCAGTGCCTCGAAATCCTCGACGCCGCTGGCGCGGAACAGGCGATGGTCGAAGAAGGCGTGGACCGAGCACAACACGATCTGGCCATAGGCGTCGTGCTGGATCTGCTCGGCCGCCTGGTTGCCGACGCGCACCGGCCCCATGCCGCGATACCCCGAGAGCTGCTCCTCGATCCGCTCGGGCAGCTGCGCTTCGCCGAGCACGCCGTACAGCGGCTGGATATGCCCGCCGCGCGCGGCGTCGACGATGTTGCGGAGATAGCCGAGATAGCCCTCCAGCACGTCGAGCGCGCCGAGCCGGTTGAGCGCCTGCACGGTGTAATAAGCGTCGCGAATCCAGCAGTAGCGATAGTCCCAGTTGCGCTGCGATCCGGCGTGCTCGGGCACCGAGGTGGTCAGCGCGGCGACGATCGCGCCGGTCTCCTCGTGCTGGCACAGCTTCAGCGTGATCGCGCAGCGGATCACCGTCTCCTGCCACTCCAGCGGGATGGCGAGCCCGCGCACCCAGCCCTGCCACTCCTGCGTGGTGCGGTAGAGCATCAGGTCGACGGTGCTGGCGAGGTCGCCCTGGAAGCTCTCGTCCGGCCCGAGGAAGAAGTGGAGCGGGCGCTCGACCCGGAAGGCGTGCTCGCCCTGCACCATCGCGATCGGTGCGGTGGTGGTGAGCCGCAGCGCGATCGTGTCGAGCAGCAGGCGGAGGTGGTTGGAGCCGCCGATCTGCTCGCGGCAGCCGCCGCCCCAGCCGCAGGTGGGGCGCAGCCGGATGCGGACGCGCGGGCTGCCCGCGACCGGCCGGACGATTCGCGCGAAGGCGACCGGGCGATAGGTGCGCCCCTCGCGCTGGAAGCGCGGGCAGAAATCGATCACCTCGATCGCGCCGCCGTGCCTGTCGGTGTGGCGCGTCACCAGGATCGGGGTGTTGCGGATATATTCCTGCTCGACCGAGACGCTGTCCTCGATCTCGACGCCCCAATAGCCGCTGTCGGGCGCATCGCCGCCGAGCAGCGCGGAGAAGAGCGGGTCACCGTCGACGCGCGGCACGCAGCCCCAGACGAAGCGCCCCTGGCGATCCACCAGCGCGCTCACCTGGCAATTGCCGATCGGCCACAGGTCGAGGTTGGTCATCATGTCTCCGTCGGGTGAGGGGAAGGGCAGGCGGCGGCGAGCCAGGCGAGCGCGGCGGCGACGTCGTCGAGCCGATAGGCGGCGGCGGTGTCGCGCGCCGGGCCCACCAGCACGCCCGCGCCGCTTAGGGCACGCGCGGCGGCGAAGCCCGCCTCGTCGGTCACGTCGTCCCCCATGAACACAGGACGCGTGTGGCGCCGCGCGGGTTCCGCCATCAGCAGGTCCACCGCGCTGCCCTTGTCGCGCCCGCGCAGGCGCAGCTCGGCCACCATCTTGCCGTGCTGCACCAGAAGGCCGTGCGCCGCGGCGAGTTCGTCGGCGAGCGCGCTGACCGCGGCCTCGGCCGCGGGCGCCTGGCGATAATGAAGGCCGACGCCGAACGGCTTGTCCTCGATCAGCACGCCGGGGTGGCGCTCGGCGAGCGCGCGCGCGGCGGCGAGCGCCTGGTCGAGCGCGGGCGGTCGCTCGGGCGCGTAGCAGCCGCCGTCGGCGGCGGCGATCTCGAGCCCGTGGCTGCCCGCGACGGTGAGCAAGGCGGGGGCGAGCAGCGCCTGCACCTCCGCCACCGGGCGCCCGCTGACGATCGCGACGCGCCCGTCGAGCGCCTCGACCAGCCGCGCGAGCAGGCCGGGGACATGCTCGGCCACCGCGACCGCGTCGGGCGTGTCGGCGATCTCGACCAGCGTGCCGTCGAAATCGAGGAACAGGCTGGCGCCGTGGAGCAGGTCGACGGGCGGGGGCGGGAGCGCGGTCATGCCGCGCGTGGTGACGGCAAGGCGCGGGGGATGCAATGGGGTCGGGCGATGCGAGATCCTCCCCGGAACGGGAAGCTATCTCATAAGGACGATCCGTACAGCTCTCACACGCCCAGCCTGTTCCGTCATCCCGGACTTGATCCGGGATCCAGCGTGCCGCGTACGCACAGGTCGTCCGTTTTGCGGATGCATGGATCCCGGATCGAGTCCGGGATGACGGCAGGGCGTTAAGTGTCGGCGGATTACACCGTCATACGATAGCCGTCTCCGTCATGCAGGAAGCATTACTGATCGACGCACTCCTTCAAAGCTACGCCTTTAATCGATTTTACTCGCGTCATCGGAACGTCCTATCCCTCCGTCAACGGTGGCCTGGTGCGGCGCATGCGCGCGGCGCGTGGCCACGATGCTGAGGAGAGCGAGCATGGACGCGAAGACGGGCGAAGTGGGCGGCGGCTGCCCCGTTGTCGGGCACGGCGGGGGCAATCGCTCAAAGCGCCAGGGCAATCGCGAATGGTGGCCGGAGGGGCTCAGCCTCACCGCGCTGAACCAGCATTCGCCGCGCTCCAACCCGCTCGGCGCCGACTTCGACTATGCCGCGGCGTTCGCCACGCTCGACCTCGACGCGGTGATGGCCGACCTCAAGGCGCTGATGACCGACTCGCAGGATTGGTGGCCGGCCGATTTCGGCCATTACGGCGGCCTGTTCATCCGTCTGGCCTGGCACTCGGCGGGCACCTATCGCATCACCGACGGGCGCGGCGGCGCGGGCGGCGGGCAGCAGCGCTTCGCCCCGCTCAACTCCTGGCCTGACAATGCCAGCCTCGACAAGGGCCGCCGCCTGTTGTGGCCGATCAAGCAGAAGTACGGCAACGCGCTGAGCTGGGCGGACCTGTTCGTGCTCGTCGGCAATGCCGCGCTCGAGTCGATGGGGTTCAAGACCTTCGGCTTCGCCGGCGGCCGCGCCGACACCTGGGAGCCGGAGGAATTGTTCTGGGGCCCCGAGGGCACCTGGCTCGGCGACGAGCGCTATTCGGGCGAGCGCCAGCTCCACCCCGGGCTTGGCGCGGTGCAGATGGGGCTCATCTACGTCAACCCCGAGGGTCCCAACGGCGAGCCCGACCCGGCGCGATCGGCGCACGACATCCGCGAGACGTTCGGCCGCATGGCGATGAACGACGAGGAAACCGTGGCGCTGATCGCCGGCGGCCATACCTTCGGCAAGACCCACGGCGCAGGTGACCCATCGTTCATCGGCGTCGAGCCCGAGGGCGCGGTGATCGAGGACCAGGGGCTCGGCTGGCGCAGCAAGTTCGAGAGCGGCGTCGGTCCGCATGCGATCACTTCGGGGCTCGAGGTGACGTGGAGCCAGACGCCGACGCAATGGTCGAACCGCTATTTCGAGAATCTGTTCGGCTTCGAGTGGGAGCTGACCAAGAGCCCGGCCGGCGCGCACCAGTGGATCGCCAAGGACGCCCCCGAGGACGTGCCCGACGCCTTCGATCCGAACAAGAAGCATCGTCCGACGATGCTCACCTCGGACATCGCGCTGCGCGCCGATCCGGTCTACGAGAAGATCTCGCGCCGCTTCCTCGAGAATCCGGACGAGTTCGCCGATGCCTTCGCGCGCGCCTGGTTCAAGCTGACCCACCGCGACATGGGGCCGCGCGAGCGCTACCTCGGCAAGCTCGTGCCGCAGGAGACGCTGATCTGGCAGGACCCGATCCCGGCGCTCGACCATCCGGTGATCGAGGCGGGCGAGATCGCCGACCTCAAGGCCAAGCTGCTCGACCTCGGCTTCACCGTGCCGCAGCTGGTGTCGGTCGCCTGGGCCTCGGCCTCGACCTTCCGCGGCTCGGACAAGCGCGGCGGCGCGAACGGCGCACGCATCCGCTTCGCGCCGCAGAAGGACTGGGACGTCAACGATCCCGCGCTGCTGGCGCAGGTCCTCCCCAAGTTGGAGCAGGTCAAGGCCGAGTTCGACGCCGCTGCCACCGGCGGCAAGAAGGTGTCGATCGCCGACCTGATCGTGCTCGCGGGCACCGCTGCAGTGGAGAAGGCGGCGCGTGACGGCGGCGTCGACGTCGAGGTGCCGTTCACCCCCGGCCGGATGGACGCGAGCGAGGAGTGGACCGACGCGCAGTCGTTCCAGGCGCTCAAGCCGATGGCCGACGGCTTCCGCAATTATTACTGGGACGGCTGTTTCATGGCACCCGAGGAGGCGCTGGTCGACAAGGCGCAGCTGATGCGGCTGACCGCGCCCGAGATGACCGTGCTCGTCGGCGGCTTGCGCGTGCTCGGCGCCAATGCGTTCGGCGCCACGGAGGGCGTGTTCACCGATCGCGTCGGCGTGCTGACCAACGACTTCTTCGTCAATCTGCTGACGATGGAGAATGAGTGGGTCGCGACCGAGTCGAACAACCGCTTCCAGGGCCTGAACCGCAAGACGAAGGCGCCGACCTGGACCGCCACGCGCGTCGACCTGATCTTCGGGTCGCAGTCCGAGCTGCGCGCGCAGGCGGAGGTCTACGCCCAGTCCGACTCCAAGGAGAAGATGGTCCGCGACTTCGTCAAGGCGTGGGATAAGGTGATGAACGCCGACCGCATCGACCAGCTCAAGCCGGCCGATGCGTTCAGCCAGAAGCTGTCGGCCTGAGCTGACCGGACGGAGCCCGCTTGCGCCAGCCCATGGGCGCCGGGCGCGGGCGGGAGACCAGTGCCAGCCCTCGGGAGCGTCACGCCGATCGCCCCTCCCTTTCGGGGGAGGGGCTCACCCGCGTAGCACCCCGCCGGCCGCGCCTTATCCCGCGCGACGCGCCAGCGCGTGCGCGGCCTCGGCCATCAGCGCGGCGATGATGTCCGCGATCGGCTCTTCCTTGGTCACCATCCCGACCGACTGGCCCGCCATCACGCTGCCATGCTCGACGTCGCCGTCGATCACCGCGCGGCGCAGCGCACCCGCCCAATAATGTTCGATCTGGAGCTGCGCTTCGGCCATGGCCACGCGCCCCTCGTCGAGCGACAGCGCCACCTCGCGCTGCTTGGCGGTGAACAGCTCGCCGCCGGCGTTGCGGAGCGCGCGCACCGGGATCACCGGCAGCCGCGGGTCGAGCTGGACGCTCGCCACCGCGTCGCGCGCGCTGGCGCGGATGAACGCCTGCTTGAACTTCGGATGCGCGATCGACTCGGTGGCGCAGACAAAGCGCGTGCCGAGCTGGACACCGGCGGCGCCCATGTCGAGATAGCCCGCGATGGCCTCGCCGCGCCCGATCCCGCCCGCGACGAACACCGGCACCTGATCGGCGATCTCGGGCAGCATCTCCTGCGCCAGCACGCTGGTGGAAACCGGGCCGATATGCCCGCCCGCCTCCATCCCCTCGATCACCAGCGCGTCCACGCCGGAGCGGATCAGCTTCTTCGCCAGCGCCAGCGTCGGCGCGAAGCAGATCACCTTGGCGCCCCCCGCCTTGATCGCCTCGAGCGACCCCTTGGGCGGCAGCCCGCCGGCGAGCACGACATGGCCGACGCCGTGGCGCGCGCAGGTCGCGATCAGCGCGTCGAGCGCGGGGTGCATCGTGATCAGGTTGACGCCGAACGGCCGGTCGGTCAGCGCCTTGGTGGCGGCGATCTCGGCGTCGAGCAGCTCGGGGGTCATCGCACCGCAGGCGATCACGCCGAACCCGCCCGCGTTGGACATCGCGGCGACGAGATGGCGTTCGCTCACCCACGACATCGCCCCCGCCATGATCGCCACCTCGCTGCCGAGGAAGGCCGCGCCGCGCGCCATCCGGCGGGCGAGGCGCGCCGCGCCATCGGCGGGGACATCACCGCCGGCAGCGGCAGGGGCGGCGGGCGGGGGAGCGAGCGTGTCGGTCATGCCCTGCCGTATCGAAGCCGATGGTGATCGGCAATCACCCGCTCGGGGCACAACCCTGCGCGTGTGGCGCGTGTGGCGCGCGGCCCGCGCAAGCCAGCCGATCGCCGCATGACGGGCATCCCGGCAATGACGTGGTCCTATTATAATGGCTCAATGTCATTTTTGAACCAAAACGGGATTCTTTACGTTATTGGGTAAGTGTGACTCGCTTTTTGCGCGCCACGGCCAAGCATAAGCTGGCATGATAATGAGGGGAGAGGGATGATGATCGGTTCAATGTCGACGCGTCGCCGTTATTCGGTGCTGGCCGGGCTCACGCTGGCGAGCTGGAGCACCGTCGGGGTAGCAGTGGCGCTGTTCGTGCAGCTGGCGCACTGAGCCACTGCGTCACGGGGCGGTGCGACCGCCCGGGGGGCGGGCGGCGCGCCAGACTCGTTACTGCGGCACAGGGACAATAGCTGATTCTCGTCATTGTCTCTGTCGGCCGGGCAGCGACGCTTTGCCGGTGTCAAAGCGGCGACATCATCTCGTCCGCGCCATGCTCCTGCGCCCGCAGGAGCCCAGAGCCACGAACGCCGTTATCAGGGGCGCCCGCGGGCGCAGCGCATGGTCGCGCGAGATGTCCTGCCCGTCAGCGGATCGCCGCCGCCAGTACCGCGCGCGTGCCGCGATGCGCGGCGTCATAATGGAGCGCGGCGTCGAGGCTCTGCGCCATCGCGCGGATCAGGCGTGAGCCGACGCCGGTGCCCTTCGGCCCCTCGTCGCTGATGCCGATTCCGTCGTCTTCGACGATCAGCCGGAACCGGCCCTCGCCGTCGTGCGCCAAGGCGACGCGCACCTCGCCGTCCCCCGCGGGATAGGCGTATTTGCACGCGTTGCTCACCAGCTCGGTGACGATCACGCCCAACGACACCGCGCGGTCGGTCGGCAGCCGCAGCGGCTCGGCGGCGAGCGTCAGCCGGCGCGGTGCGCCGCTGGTTGACCAGGTCGCGTCGAGCTCGGCGATCAGCTGCGCGAGATAGTCCTGCATCTCGACTTGCTCGACGTCGTCGCCGGTGTAGAGCCGGCGATGGACCTGCGCGATCGCGCTGATGCGGCGCTGCGTGTCCTCCAGCGCGGCGCGCGCGCCGGGGTCCTCGAGCGCGCTCGACTGCATCCGCACCATCGCCGACACCAGCTGGAGCGAATTGGCGACGCGGTGGTTCACCTCCGCCAGCAGTGCCTCCAGCCGCGCGTTGCTGGCGCGCAGTTCGGCCTCGACGCGCGTCTTCTGCGCCTCCACCTCGGCGCGCGCCAGCACCTGGCGGAAGGTGGCGTCGAGCAGGTCGAAGAAGTCGTTGCCCGGCGTCTTCACGACATAATCGGCCGCGCCCGCGCGCAGCGCCGCCACCGCGACGCGCGTGTCCTCCGAGCCGCTGACATACACTACCGCCGGGGGCAGCGGCAGCGCATGGAGTCGCTCGAGCGTCTCCAGCCCGTCGATCCCCGGCATATAGTGATCCACCGCCACCAGGTCGAACCGCTCCGCCGCGGCCGCCGCCACGCCCGCCTCGCCGCCGTCCGCGACCGTCACCTGATAGCCGCGCCGCTCGAGCGCGCGGCTCACCAGCCGACGGATACCGGCGTCGTCGTCGATATAGAGGATGCGGGTGCCTGCGGCGATGGTCACGGCAGCGCTCAGTTCGCCCCGTCGAGGTCGGGCACCTGGATCACCGAGAGGAACAGCCCGAGCTGGCGGATCGCCTGGGCGAAGCTCTCGTAATTCACCGGCTTGGTGATGTAGACGTTGGCGCCGAGATCGTAGCAGCGCTGGATCTCGCGCGAATCGTCGGTGGTGGTCAGCACCACCACGGGGGTACGCTTCACCGGGCCGTCGTCGTTCTTGATCCGCGTCAGGATGTCGGTGCCGCTCATGTCGGGCAGGTTGAGGTCAAGCAGGATCAGCGCCGGGCCGCTGAGCGCGGGGCCGACCGGATCGTTGAAGATATAGTCGAGCGCGCTGGTCCCGTCGGTGAAATGACGGATCTCGTTGAGGATGCCAGCACGGCGAATGTTCTTTTCGATGAGTCGGGCATGGCCCTCGTCGTCCTCGATCATGACGATGCCGACCGACTGGTGCGCGTTCATTCGCTTCTGCCCCGCCCTTCAGATGGTGATTCCAATGTCAACGGTAGCGATAGCGTGAAAGTCGCGCCCTGTCCCAGGTTTGACTCGACCGCAATGGTTCCTCCCAGCCGGAACACCAAGGCGCGCACCGTCGCCAGCCCGATTCCCTCGCCCGGCTTGTCCTGCGCGCCCGAGCGGCGGAACAGGTCGAACACGCGCGCATGGTCGCGCGGGTCGATGCCGCGGCCGTTGTCCGCAACCGCATAGATCACGCGCTGCGCCTCGCGCCGCCCGCTCACCGTGATCCGCCCGGGCACGCCGGGGCGGAGATACTTCACCGCATTCTCGATCAGGTTGGAGAACACCTGATCAAGCGAGAAGCGATCGCTGACCACCTCGGGCAATCGCCCCTCCACCACCAGCGCCGCGTCGGCGTCGGCGAGCCGGTGGGTGAGCGTATCGCGGATCTGCGTGACCAGCTGCGCCACATCGATCCGCTCGGGCGCGAGCTGGCGCCGGCCCTGGCGCGAGAGCTGGAGGATGGCGTTGATCAGCCGATCCATCTTCTGCGTCGAGGCGCGGATGAAGCCGATCGCCTCGGGCAGGTCCTCGCGCGCGGACAGCCGCGCCTCCTCGCTGAGCAGCTGCGGCGCCTCCGCCTCGACCGCGTCGACCAGCGCGCCGAGCTGCCCGGTCGCCGCCTCGAGCTCGGCGGTGAAGCCCATCACGTTGACCAGCGGCGAGCGCAGGTCGTGGCTGACGATATAGGCGAAGCGCTGGATTTCCTCGTTGGCGCGGGTGAGATCCTCCGTCCGCTCGGCCACCATCTCCTCCAGGCTGTCCGCCAGCGCCTGGGTGGTATCGCGCGAGCGCGCCAGATCGCGCGTATAGGCCAGCACGGTGAGCAGCGCGATCACCGCCAGCACGCCGAGCAGCACCGCGGCGAGCATAAGGATGGCGTAGAAGGCGCGCTCGGTGACGCGCAGCTCGCGGTCGCGCAGCGCGAGCAGCCGGCGTTCCTCGCGCGCCATGCGGCTCATCAGGAAGCGCACCGCGCGCATGCTGTCGGCCTCGGTGTTGGCGCGGAAGGCGGCGAGCGCGGCGCGCTGGTCGCCGCGCTCCACCAGCGCCATCGTCTCGGCGCGGCGCTGCGCCAGCGCGGCGAGCTGCAGCCGCAGCCCCGCGATCGTGTTGCGCTGGCGCGGGTTGTCGGCGGTGAGCTGCGCCAGTGTGGCGAGCCGCCGCGGCAGCTCGGCGGCGGCGCGGTGATAGCCCTCGCGATAGGCGGGCGTGGCGGGGGCGAGCAGCGCGCCGCGACGCGTCGCCTCCGCTTCCTCGATCACGCGGCGCACCTCGACGATCGCCTTCTCGACCTCATAGGTATGGACCACCGCGCGCGTATGCGTCTGGTTCTGCTGCGTCACCCAGGCCGCGCCGCCGCCCGCCGCGAGCAGCGCGAGAAAGCCCGGCACCAGCAACGCGGTGAGGCGCGGTGCGATTCGGCCCGCAGGCGGCAGGAGGAACTTGGGCGTGGCCACGGCGGTGGCGGTTAGCGCGGGCGCACGCGCGACGCCAGCGCGGAAGGCGATTGCGGCGCGCCGACTCGCCCCGGCGCGAAAGCGACTCGGCTCGCCGCGTCGTACCGGACGCCGCGGTCGGCGCGCGTGCCGGATCGGCGTACACCCGCGCGCACGACATCGATCAAGGGGGCTCGACCGTGCGTTTCCATCTGAGCGCGCCCGTCGCGCTGTGCGCCGCGACACTGCTCGCCGCCTGCGCGCGCCACGCCGCGCCGCCGCCCACCGCGACGGTGGCGCCGCCGCCGGTGGTGGCGCTGGTGCCCGCGCCGCTGCCGGCCGGGGGGCGTCCCGGCATGACGATCCCGCCGCGGCTGGCGGACGGCAGCTATCCCACCCCCAATCGTGCGCTCAGCGCGGCCGGAGCGGTGTGGCATCTGCGCAGCGCACTCAACGTCGCCGCGCTCGCCTGCCGCGGCGCACAGGAGACGACCATCATCGCGCAGTACAACGCGCTGATCGCCACGCGCAAAGCCGAGCTGGCGAGCGCGCAGGCGACGCTCCAGGCGGAGTATCGCGCCGGCGGCGGCGACTGGCAGGACCGGTTCGACGACCAGATGACGCGGCTGTACAATTTCTTCGCGCAGGACCTCGCGCGCGACGCCTTCTGCGGCGCGGCGGCGGAGACGCTCGGCACGATCGGCGCGGTGCCCGCGGCGACGCTGCCGACCTTCGCGGCGGAGCGGCTGGCGACGCTGGAGCGGCCGTTCACCGAATTCTTCGCCGCCTATGACCGCTGGCGCGCGGGGCAGCTGGTGCCCGCGAGCGTGGCCGCGGCGGGGCCGGTCACCCCGGCGGGCTGAGCCGTTGATCCTCCGCGCTCGCGGCAAGGTGGCAGCGCGCCGGCGCTGACGCAGAGGCGGGCAGGCCCTTACAAGCCGATCCGTGCTCCCGCGCGCGCGGGAGCCCAGGGCGGCAGCGGCGGCGTTGCTGGCGCTGGGCTCCGGCGTTCGCCGGCGCACGCTGGCCGTGTCGCTACAGCAGCAGTTCCTGCGGCGTCATCCGGCCGACATGGCCGCCGCCGCGACGCCGCGCCATCTCGGTCTCGGCGGTGTAGCGCACGTCGGGGTCGCGGTCGGTGAGGAACTTGACGAGGCTCTCCTCCTCGATCTCGCGCCACTCCTTGCCACGGTCGGGGCCGTAGCGGACGCGCGGCAGCAGACCGGGCTCGCCGGTCCATTGGATCAGCTGCGCCACCGAGGCCTCGTTGAGCTGGTCGCGCAGATGGTGCGCGGTGACATAAGCGTCGGGGAAGGCGCGGTGCGCGGGGAGGCCGCGCTCATGTTCCAGCCCGGCGGGCTTGCGCCAGTAGCGCAGCACCTGGTTGGAGAAGCTGGGGCTGTCGGGCCACAGCCGCAGCGCGCATTTCCAGGTGCAGATCCAGTCGGCGCCATGGGTCAGCGCGGGGGTGCAGAACTGTTCCTCGAACGCCGAGCGGTGCGCCGCCAGCGCGACACGCCGCGGATAGGGATCGAGCACCGGACGCGCGACATCGTGCCACCATGGCGCCTCCGCCACGTCCTCGTCGCGGATATGGTGGATCGCCTGGGTGATCGCGGGCATCGGGCGGCCCGGGTTGACGAGGATGTTGCCGCCCTCGCCGTACAGCTCCCAGCGGCCGTCGGCGCCGAGCGCGACGTCCTGCCAGCCGACCTCGCACACCGCATGCGCGGGCGGCGCCGCGCCGGTGGTCTCGAGGTCGATGACGCGGACGATCTGCGGCTGCGGGCGACGGGCGTAGCTCATGTGCGTCGCTATGTGGGGCGGCGGCACGGGGAATGCCAGCGCGAGGTGAGGGCCGGCGAGCGGCGCGACAGGGGTACGATCAGCAAGGGGAACGTGCCCCCTCGCACCGGCCTCTCTCCGCTGGTGGGCGCGGACCGGTTCGCACCGCCCCTTCCACTGACGTCATCCTGAGCTTGTCTCAGGATCCACCGGGCAGCGTATCCGGCGGTGTTGGCGACGGGCGACGGTGCCGCGAGGATGTCCGTCGGCGCGGCAGCCTCGCGTCTCGCTGGAGGCTGATCGCTCCACGCTGACCCGTGCTCGCGTGCTGGAGTCGGTGGCCCTGCGCTCCGGCGTTTGCCGGAGCACGCTGACGGTCGGGAGGAGGTAGGTCGAACTCACACGCGGGGGCGCGTGCGGACGAGTGGATCCTGAAACGAGTTCAGGATGACGGCAGGGATAGAGGTGAGCGCCTTGGTTCCAGCGAAGCCGTTGCGGGGCGGCGGGCGCATCGTCGCGGATCGCCGCGCCGCCTCGCCCCCTCAACTCACCGCCGGAACGGGTCCTCGAACGGCGACACCGGGCCGCGCAGCTCGCCCGCCTCGGCCGCCTCGGCGTCGCGCGCGGCCTGCTCGCGCTCGGCGCGGAGCGAGGCGATCAGCGCCTCGCGGTCGCCGTCGAGCCGCGGGTCATTGGTCTGCTGCTCGATCCCGGCCGCCTTGGCGGCCTTGGCCACCGCCGCGTCCAGCTCGCGCTGCGTGGTGAGGCCGAGCGTCACCGGGTCCTTCGGGGTGATGTTGCCGATGTTCCAGTGGCTGCGGTCGCGGATCGCGGCGATCGTGGTGCGCGTGGTGCCGATCAGGTTGCTGATCGCGCCGTCGCTGATCTCGGGATGGTTGCGGATGATCCAGGCAATGCCGTCGGGCTTGTCCTGGCGCTTGCTGACCGGCGTGTAGCGCGGGCCCTTGGTGCGGCGCACCTGATCGGGGCCCTTGGTCATCTTCATGCGATAGGCGGGGCTGGCCTGCGCCTTGTCGATCTCTTCCTGCGTCACCTCGTGCGCGCGGACCGGATCGCGCCCGGTCAGCTTGGTGGCGGCGGTGTCGTCCGCGATCGCCTGAACCTCAAGGATGTGCAGCCCGCAGAAGTCGGCGATCTGCTCGAACGAGAGCGAGGTATTGTCGACCAGCCAGGAAGCGGTGGCGTGGGGCATGAGCGGCTGGGCCATGCGAAATACTCCATAAATGCAAAGGGCCGCCCCTTCCCGGAGCGGCCGCCTGTTGCCGAACGACTTAGTGCGTGGCGCGCGCGAGGGCAAGCGGGCGTAGGTGGCGACGGACGAGCCCGCTAGGGTGCGAGCGCCTCGATGATCCGACAGTCGGCGACGATGCCGCCGCCGCACGACTCGATCACGGCCCTGAGCTCGCGGCGCAGCGCGATGAGATCGGCGATCTTCCGTTCCACCTCGCGCAGATGCTCGTCCGCGATCCGGTCGATCCCGGCGCAATCGTTGCGTTGGTCGTCCGCGAGGCCGAGCAACGCGCGGACCTGGTCGAGCGAGAAGCCGAGCGCGCGCGCGCGGCGGATGAAGGACAGGCGGCTGAGCGCGGCCGTGCCGTAGACGCGATAATTGCCGGCGCTGCGCGCCGGCCGCGGCAGGAGCCCAATGCGCTCGTAATACCGCACCGTCTCGACCGTCGTGTCCGTGGCCTTGCCCAGCGCGCCGATCGTGTAGGACATGGCTTGACCCTGTAGCTGCTACAGACCCTAGATAGCGCGTCACCGGACGAAGACGAGGTGATGGCATGGCGGGCGGTTGTTGCGGCGGATGTGCGGTCACGGCGGTGCGGCAGGACGATCGGCCATGGCGGCGCGCGCTGTGGATCGCGCTGGCGATCAACGCCGGCATGTTCATGATCGAGATCGCCGCCGGGGTCTCGGCGCGATCGGCGTCGCTCAAGGCGGACGCGCTCGACTTCCTCGGCGACACCGCGAATTACGCGATCAGCCTGGGAGTCGCGGGGTCGGCGCCGCGGTGGCGCGCGCGGGCGGCGCTGGCGAAGGGAGGTTCGCTGCTGCTGCTCGGCGCCTGGGTCCTCGGCAGTACCGTCTGGATGGCGCTGCGCGGCACATTGCCGAGGGCCGAGACGATCGGCGTGATCGGCGCGCTCGCGCTGGCGGCCAACCTGCTCTGCGCCGCGCTGCTCTGGCGCCACCGCCACGGCGAGGCCAACCGCCGCTCGGTGTGGATCTGCTCGCGCAACGACGCGATCGGCAATGTCGCGGTGGTTGCGGCCGCGCTCGGCGTGTTCGGCACGCGGACGGCCTGGCCCGACATCGCCGTCGCGGCGATCCTCGCCGGGCTGGGGCTGTCCGGTGGCGGGCAGATCATGCGACAGGCGCTCACCGAGCTGCGCGAGAATCGGTCCGTGCCGGCAACGGACGCGGAGGTCGGCGAGACCGCGTGACGGCGGGACGGAGGCGCGGTGACGTCGGCTCGGTCGGAGGCGATCCGCGCGCGCCGTGCCGGGCGCCATAGGCGGGAGGCGCGCACCCTGACTCGCCCGGCGTAGATCCGCCACGTTCGAACCTCGGGCGTGCTCCTGCGCCGCAATCGCCGTCCTCGCGGCGCTGGGCTCCGGTGTTCGCCTCGACACGCTTCAGCGTCGACGGGTCGATCCTTACGCCACCATCCGCAGCGTCGCCCCGAACGGCGCGAGCGCGTCGAGGAACTGGCGCGCGCTCGCCGCCCAGGTGAAGCCTGCCCCCGCCGCGGCGCAGGTGGCGCGGTCGAGCGTCAGCGCGCGCGCGATCGCGTCCTCCAGCCGCTCCGCCAGCGCGCCGGTGGCGGGGGTCAGCACGTCCACCGGGCCGGGCACCGGATAGGCCGCCACGGGCGTGCCGCACGCCAGCGCCTCGATCATCACCAGCCCGAACGTGTCGGTGCGGCTCGGGAAGACCAAGACGTCGGCGGCGCGATAGGCGGCGGCGAGGTCGTCGCCGAACAGCGCGCCCAGGAACAACGCGTCGGGGAAGCGGCGCTCGAGCGCGGCGCGCGCCGGGCCGTCGCCCACCACCACCTTCGTGCCGGGCACGTCGGCGGCGAGGAAGGACTCGATGTTCTTCTCCACCGCGACACGGCCGACGTGGAGCAGCACCGGCGCGCCGCCCGCGCCCGCGTCGACTGCCGCCCGCGCTGCCGCCATCCGCGGCTCCACCGCGCCGTCGGGCCGGAACGCCGGGCCGACGCCGCGCCCCCAGCGCCTCACCCGCGTCAGCCCGTGCGCGCGCAGCGTGCGCTCGATCGTCGCGGTGGAGGCGAGCACCGCCGCGGCGGGCGCGTGGAACCAGCGGACGTAGCGCCACACCCATTCCGGGTCCGCCCCGGTGCGCGCCGCGACATAGTCCGGGAATTGCGTGTGATAGGCGGTGGTGAAGGGCAGGCCGCGGGCGCGGCACCAGCGCCGCGCGGAGAGCCCGAGCGGTCCCTCGGTGGCGATATGCACCGCCTCCGCGCCGAAGTCGGCGATCCGCCGCCCCACCGCGGCGGGCGTCATCAGCGCCAGCCGGATCTCGGGATAGGTCGGGCACGGCACCGACCGCACCCCGCTGGGCGAGACCACCAGCACCTCATGCCCACCCGCGCGCAGCTCCGCGATCACCGCCTCCAGGGTGCGGACCACGCCGTTGACCTGAGGCGCCCAAGCGTCGGTGACGATCGCGATCCGCATCGCGAGACGGCTCAGGCGGCGAGCGCCGCGGGCGCGGGCACCGGCGCGGCGAGCGCGACCGCGGGCCGCTCCTCGCGGCGGCGCATCTCCTCGCCCCAGTCGAGGATCTCCATCCGTCCGTCGACATGCTCGACCAGCGCGGTGCAGCCCTCGACCCAGTCGCCGTCGTTGTAATAGGATACGCCCGCGATCTCGCGCATCTCGGCGGTGTGGATATGCCCGCACACCACGCCCTGTACGCCGCGGCTGCCCGCCGCCTCGGCGACGATCTCCTCGAAGCGCGAGATGAACGCCACCGCGTTCTTCACCTTGGCCTTGGCGTGCTTGCTGAGCGACCAATAAGGCATGCCCCAGCGCCGCCGCACCGCGCTGACCCAGCGGTTGAGCGCCATCAGCATCGTATAGGCGGCGTCGCCGACATGCGCGAGCCAGCGGTGCGACAGCGTGATCGCGTCGAACTCGTCGCCGTGGAGCACCAGCAGGCGGCGGCCGTCGGCGGTCTCGTGGATCGCCTTGCGGCGGATCTGGATGCCGCCGAAGTCGAGCCCGGCGAACTGGCGGAACATCTCGTCGTGGTTGCCGGGGATATAGACCATCCGCGTGCCGCGGCGCGCGCGCTTCATCAGCCGCCAGATCACGTCATTGTGGGCGGCGGGCCAGTAGAAGCGCTTCTTGAGCTGCCAGCCGTCGATGATGTCGCCGACCAGATACATGGTATCGCTGTCGACATGGTCGAGGAAGTCGATCAGCATGTCGGCGTTGCAGCCACGCGTGCCGAGATGGACGTCGCTGATCCACACGGTGCGGTAGCGGCGCCGCGCGCCGACCACCTGCTCGGGCCGGTGCGGGCGCGCATCGGCATCGAACAGATCGGCGATATCGCCCGGCATCGCCGCCGCGAGCGCGCTGATCGAGTGAACGGTCGTCGGCATGGCAGCCCTCCCTCGCTACCCGCTTCTACGCCGCGCATGTTACGCGCATGTCTCCGCGGCTTGACGTTGGGGTGACGCTCCGGTGACGGTTCGGCGTCACGCCGAGGGAGCGGGGCGACGCGCCGACCCGATGCGGCGGCGGGTGGCCGGGGCGAGGAGGTGGTCGCGGCATCGCCGGGCCGACCGTCGCTTCGCCCCCGCGCGCTCCCGTCCCGCTTCCGCTCAGTCGCGCGTGAGCAGCGCGTCGGCGCCGCGGCGGATGCCTTCCACCGTCGCGGCAAAGACGAGGTGCGACGCCAACGTGTAGAGGTTGCCCTTCGCCTCCGCCTCAGGCCAGGCGCCCCAGCCCGCGGCGGGAACGAGCAGATCGTCGAGCAGCAGCATCGTCATCGCGCCGAAGGGCAGGCCGAAACCGGTCGCGGTCTCGGGCCAGCGCTCGGCCGCGGCGACATAGCCCGCGCCGAGCGCAGCGCCGACGCCATAATGCACCGCCGAGCCGGCGAGCTGGCGGTGCTTCTGCGTCACCGGGCGCCCCTCGACGATGTGGCTGACGCTGTCGGCGGCCTTGACCGTGGCGGGATCGTCATTGCCGCCGCTCTGCCCCAGTGCGGGGGCGGCGAGCGCCTGAAACTGGTTCATCGCGAACGAGGCGACCAGACCGGCGCCGAGCCCGACCGCGACGGTGGAGAGAAGCGAGCGCATGTGGGTCTCCGATGATGACGGAGCGCCCAACGCGCGAGAGGGAGCGGCGGGTGCGGGTGCGGGTGCGGGTGACCTAATCCCCCCCTGCAAAGGGAGGTGGCAGGCCGCAGCCCTGACGGAGGGCTGACCCCGCCGGCGATCGTCGTTGGACTGACCTCCGCCGACACCCCTCCGTCGCGCTGCGCGCAAGTGCGGGTGAGATGGTGTCCACCGGACACCATCTTGGCTTGCCGGGGGCAAGCCAAAGCCCGCACTCCCCTTACAGGGGAGGATCGATCGGTCGGCGAAGACCCTTCCTGCCTCAACTCCGCCGGCGGCGGAGCCCGCGCTGCCTTAGAACTTCCACCCCAACGTACCCTGCACGGTGCGGCGGTTGCCGTACCAGCACCATTGGTAATTGGCGAAGCAGGAGGTGAGATAGCGCCGGTCGAACAGGTTGGTGGCGTTGACCGACAGCGTCAGCCCGCGCAGCCGCGGCGCCATCGCGCCCAGGTCGTAGCGCACCAGCGCGTCATAGACGGTATAGCCCGGGCTGTTGCGCGGGCCGGCGGGGGCCTCGCCGAAGGTCGGCGTGTAGACGCCGGCATAGACCTCGTCGACGTGGCGCACCGCGCCGCCCAGCGTCAGGCCGGTGAGCGGGCCGCCCGGCGCGGTCCAGTCGAGGTTGAACGAGGTGCCGCCGCGCCCCACCGTCTCCAGCCCGCGGCCGACGCGCGACGGGTCCTGCGGGTCGCTGGTGACGCGCACGCGCTGGCGGCTGAACGCGCCGCGCGCGGTGAAGCCGCCGCCCAGCGGCGCGAAGCCCTCGACTTCGACACCGGTCGAGCGGACCTCGCCGGTCTGCCGCGAGATCGAGAAATCGGGCGTCGCGGTCAGCACGTTGGTCTGGTCGATGCGGAACCAGGCGGCGCTGAGCAGGATCGGGGTGCCGGGCACGCTGAACTTGGCGCCCGCCTCGATCTGCTTGCCGAGCGAGGGGTCGGGCAGCCCGATCGTCCCGTCGTCGCGCTGGACGCTGCCGCTCTGCGGCTGGAACGAGGTGGAATAGCTGACATAGGGCGCGAGCCCGACCGGCAGCGTGTACAGCGCGGCGGCGCGCCACGTGAACTTGGCGTCGCGCTGCGCCGCGCTGCCGTCCTGCCGGCCATAGGCCCAGTCCTGCCGTCCGCCGAGCGTCACGCGCAGGTCGCCCAGCGCGATCTGGTCCTGCGCGTAGAGGCCCTGCTGGCGCTGGCGCACGTTCGCCGGGAAGGGATTGCCCCCCGGCGTCGTCGCCGGCGTCTGCGGCGCCGCGATCGTGCCGTAGACCGGCTGGTAGACGTCGAGCGCGGGCGCGGTGCCGAACGCGGCCAGCTCGGTCGAATGCGCCACCTGGCGATCGACCCCGAACAGCAGCTGGTGCTCGATCGCGCCGGTATGGACGGTGCCGCTCAGCTGGTTGTCATAGGTCCAGTTGTTGAGCTCCTCGTCGGTGGCATAAGAGGCGCGGTTGAACACGCGCAGGCCGGCGTCGGCGGGCGCGCCGCTGACATAGATCAGTCCGAGTTGCGCGGTGACGTTCTGGTAGCGGCCCGAGGCGCGGAAGCTCCATCCGCCGCCGAAATCGTGGCGCAGGATATAGGTGCCCGCGGCCTGCTCGCGGCGGTAGCGATTGCCCGCCTCGCCGCCGTCGAAGCGGGTCGAGAGCCGGCCGTTGGGATTGTCGATCAGCGTGCCCAGCGCGGGGAACACGCCATAGGCGCCGTTGTGCGGATCGTGCGAATAGGTTCCCAGCAGCGTCAGCGTGGTGGCGCCGCCGGCGCCGAGCGTCACCGCGCCCGAGATCGTCTGCCGCTCGCGCCGGCTGAACTTCTGCTGCGTGTCCGCGCCGTTGGCGCTGCCGTAGACGCGCCACAGCACATTGTCGCCGGCGCGGCCGCCGATATCGGCGTCGACGCGGTAGAGGTCGTAGGTGCCGTAGCTGGCCGCGACCGCGCCGTACAGCGGCGCGTCGACCGGCAGCTTGCTCGCCTGCGCCACCAGCCCGCCGGGCGACGACTGGCCGTACAGCACCGAGGCGGGGCCCTTGAGCACCTCGAAGCGGTCGAGCCGCGACACGTCGACCTGCGGGATCGCATAGCCGGTCGGGCTGCCGAACTGGCGCAGCCCGTCGAGGAACACCGCGGCATCGAACCCGCGCAGCTTGAACTGGTCATATACCTCGGCGCTGGAGCCGCGCGTCTCGGGCGTGACGCCGGCGACGAGGCGCAGCGCCTGGTTGAGGTTCTGCAGCCCCAGGCCGGCGATGTCGCTGGCGGTGACGACGCTGACCGATTGCGGCGTCAGCGCCAGCGGCGTGTTGCCCTTGGTGGCGGAGGAGGCGGTGTCGCGCGTCTGCACGCCGGTGACCACGACGTCGTCGCCGAAGCCCTGCTGATCTGCGGGCGTCGCGTCGGCAGCGGTGGCGTCCGCGGTGGCGGCGCCGGCAGCGGTGACGGCGTCCGCGGCAGCGACGGCTGGCGCCGCGAGCACCGGGAGCGGGCAGAGCGCGCTGCCGACCAGCAACGCATAGGCAAGACGATGACGCATGTGGAAAAACCCCTTCGCCGCCGCCCTATCGCTTGTGCGAACGAGTATCAATAGCTTCATATGAGGTCATGACGTCGAGATGATGGGCGTCTCGGCCACTTGCTCCCACGGCGAACAGGCAGGGTGGTTCGCCCGCCTTCCATCGTCCTCCGGGTTGTGCGCCTTTGGTGCGGCGGTGCCGAGGCGGCCGCGTTGCCCTCCCTCGAACGATGGACTATCCGCTTGGCCGCTCTGCCGTATTCGGCCATGGATAGGACGCCGTCGTGGCATTAGCAGACTCGATCCGAAAGACCCTGTCGCCCCGACCGCAGCCGGGGGAGCTGAGCTCACAGGGTGGTCTCGACACCTGGGCGGGGGTGGGACTGGTCGCCGCCGGCGTGCTCTACATCGTCTTCGCGGCGGTCGGTGGCATGATCCGCGGCGTGCTGGGGCCGATCGGCCTCGTCCCGTTGATCTACCTGCCCGCCATGATCGCGATCCCGGCACTGCTGGCGAACACGCTGGCGCGCCTTGGGGATTCGCGTACCGCCACGCCGACGATCGCCGTGCTCGTCTTTCTCGCGATCGAGATCGTGATCGCCTCGATGCTGGGGCGCTCGTTCAACGCGATCGTGTTCCAGCTCTACATCTTCGTGGCGGCGCTGGTGATGATGGCGGCGACGCAGCGGGGCATGCAGGAGCGGATCATCGCGTCGATGGTGCCGATGTTCTACGTCTCGGTGTTCGGCGTGCTGCTCAACAGCGTCGTCGACTTCCCGTGGAAGGACGCGACCTTCGAGGTGATGGGGTCGCAGCAGGGCGCGGCACGGGAATGGATGGCGGGCGGCGTGTCGCGACTTGCCGGCCTCAGCCGCGCGAGCTTCTTTGCCGCGGCCTGTATCCTCATCGGTTACTGCGCCACCGAACCCAAGCTGAACTCGTTCGCAGCCAAGGCCGGCTGGTGGGTGATGGGCCTGATCGCCATCCATCTGACCACGTCCAAGGCGCCGGAACTGGCCATGGTCCTGCTGCCGGGCACCTACTTCCTGCTCGGCCGGCTGCGCGGCACCGATGGCGCCAAGCGCAAGCTGTTCGCCAATATCCACATGGCGGTGTGGGTCGCGCTGATCTTCCTTGGGCCGCTGATCGCGGTGAGCTATGGGCGCGAGCTGTTCCCCAACGGTCCCGGGCTCGGCCGAAGCTACAGCTCGCTGGCGGATCGCGTGCTGACGACATGGCCGCAGGCGCTGGCGCTGGTGAACTGGCACGACCCGGTCAGCTGGCTCGTCGGCCGCGGCCTGGGCGGCATCGGCGGGCCGCAGACCATCGCGGAGCCATCGCGCTACAACCCCGCTGACAACCTCGCGATCTACCTGTTCGTCAACTTCGGGCTGGGCGCCCTGATCGTCGCCTATCTCATCTTCCGCGGCGGGCAGCGCGCGATCCAGTCGGACCGGAGCGGTCGTCGCGACTTTGCGATGATCATCGCGATGCTGGGCATCGGGATGGCGTCGAACGTCATCGAGAGCGTGTTCCCGATGATGGTGCTCGGGCTCGCCATGGCGCGGAAGCCGTCGCGGGTAGCGCGACCGGTCAAGCGCCGACGGTCGCGCGCCGAGTGACGCCGCCGCCGCCCGCGGGGCGGCGCACCGCCGCGGCGCGACGGGCCGGCGTATCCGACGCGGCGCTGCCGCCGCAGCCCCGATGAGCGCGCGCGCCGCCATGGCCGGCGCGCGCGGTCGCGTCGGCGGGAGGCCGGGTCACCGTTCGCCGGCGATGCGCCGACGGGAGAGGCGGACAGGGCCTGCTCTACGCTGCTGAGCGGAACGGTCCGACCGCCCGCGTCACCGACCATCTCGGGCAAGTGGGCGATGGCGAGGCCGGGAGGCGGCGGCCGCGCCGCTCACGTCTTGTGAAGCGGCACTGGAGCGGGCCGTCGTTGACGATCGGGCAACCTGTTGTCGCCTAAGTAGACGCGCTTGGCGCTCATCGGGGGATGAGACAGGGGGGTCTCGATGGCTAGTGGGTTTGCGGCGGCGGTCGCAGCTTCGGGCGTGCGTCAGCGCGCGCGGGCGACGTCTCGGCGGGGGGCGGGTCTGGCGCTCGGCGCCCTGGTCGCGGGCGGCGTGATCGGCGCGGTGGTCGAGGAGCGGCTGCCCGGATACCGCAAGCGGCTGGAACTCGCCTGGATCGACGCCACGGGGCCGGGAACGATCGAGATCGCCGCTCATGGCGCGGCGCGGGCGCAGAAGGCGCGCTTCGCCGGCGCCATCCGGCCGGCCCCGCTCGTGATCGATCTTCACCAGTGGAGCGAGGATCAGCGCGGCACGCTTGGCGACGACACGCGGCTCGACAAGCTGGTGACCGGGCGCGGCTGGAACTACATCCGCCCCGCGCTGGCCGGGCCCAACAACACGCCCTCGGCCTGCTGCTCGCCCGCGGTGATCGACGGGATCAAGGCGGCGATCGCCTATGCCGTCCGCCATGGCAGGGTGGACCAGCGCGCGATCTATATCGTCGGCGAGTCCGGGGGCGCCTATACCGCGCTGTGCGGCGCGATGAGCGGCGCGCTGCCGATCCGCGCTTATTACGCCTGGGTGCCGATCACCGACTTGACCGGGTGGCACAGCGTCCACCGCGACGATCATTATGGCGACGACGTGATGAGGTGCACCGCGTCACGCGGCGCGCTGGACGTGGCCGCGGCGCGAAAGCGCTCGCCGCTGTTCATGCCGCTGCCGCGGACGCTGCCCGCGCTGCATATCTTCCATGGCATTCGCGACGGCATGACCACCTCGGTCTCGCCCGAGCATTCGATCCGCTACTTCAACCGGGTCGCCGCCGAGCGCAGGTTCCCGTCCGCCGTGGTCGAGCCGGACGTCGAGCGGCAGGTCGTCTATGCGCGGACCGGTCCGGACGAGGGCACCGGCGGCACGATCGGCGGCCGCGCGATCCACCTCTTCCGCAAGGCGGGCAACACCAGCCTGACGATCTTCGAGGGCAAGCACGAGGGGCTGATGAAGCCGACTGTCAAGGCCATTGAGGCTGATTGGGCCACCGTGAGAGCGGGCCGCTGAATCAACTGCTCGATTGTCCGTCGGTGCTGGATCGAGGGCACCGCTGGATCCGAGCTGCGATCAAAAGCCTGGCGGGGGTGATGAAGGGGAAGCCGCATCACCGACGACTGGAATTCCGCCACGCGCGGCTGGCCAGGCCGCAACGTCCCGCGCCTATGGTCGAGGCGGTGTATCATTACAATGGCAACGTTCTCAATGGAAGAACCTAGGTTAAGAGCGCGCCGAGGTTTGGAGCGGGGTCGTGCCAGTATCGGACTCGTTGAGGCCGGCTTGAAAACCGGAGTCGCCGTTGCCAAAGGCGCCCGATTGACCGCCCTTTGGAGCTGCGCTATCGCCTGTAGCTGCGAAACAGGATTGCAAGACATTCCTGCGCTGCCTTGAGAAAAGTACGCTTTTCTGCAGGTTTGCGGGTATAGCACAATGGTAGTGCAGCAGCCTTCCAAGCTGAATACACGGGTTCGATTCCCGTTACCCGCTCCACCGCTTTCCATCGACCAACCGCATGGCCGCGACGGCACTCGCCAGGCCGGCGCACCCCTCGCCTGACGTCGAAAATGCCGCGCGGCCGGAGCAGCGCGAACGCCCCTCCGACCGCGCGGGCCGTACCGCCGCGGCGCTGCGCCTACAGCGTCGCGGTGCGGGCGCGGCCGGCGTTGTGGCCGCCGTTGCGGTACAGGATGTCCGTCACCTCGGCGGACGACACCGCCCCGCTGTCGCCATAGACCGAGACCAGCACGCCCCCGTCGCCCAGCCGGCTGCCGTAATAATCGGCGTCGTCGCGATCGATGCCGTGCTTCATCAACGTCTCGTTGAGCGTGCCCGCAGCCGCGCCCGCCACGGCGCCGATCGCCATCGCGCCCGGCACCGCGGAGGCCGCGATCGCCCCCGCCGCCACCAGCGGGCCGACGCCGGGGATCGCCAGCGCCGCAACGCCGAGCCCGGCGCCGAGCGCGCCGCCGCCGAGGATGCCCCGCGCCACGCTGCCATGGTCCTCGTCGGTCACCTCACCGGCGACGTCGCGCGTGGTGGTCACGCTGCCGCGCTGCGTCACCACCGAGAGCGCGCCGTCGTGCACGCCCGCGGCGCGGAGCTCGGCGACGGCGCGCTGCGCCTCCGCCTGCGTATCGAACAGGGCCGAAGCCGTCTGGGTCGTCATGTCGTTCACTCCCGGGTTCAGCGGACCGCACCGCGGCGAAACAGGTTGATGATCGCGAGCAGTACGATCGCGCCGATCAGCGACACCACCACCGACTGCACGCTGATCTCGCCGCTGGTGATCGGCGCGCCGCCGATCAGCGGGGAGATGAGGAAGCCGGCGAGCAGCGCGCCGACGATGCCGACGACGACGTTGAGGAAGATGCCCTGCTGGCCGTCGGTGCGCATGATCAGGCTGGCGACCCAGCCGATCACGCCGCCGACGATGAGGAGTATGATGAGGCCCATGACCGATCCTTCCGCTTGATTGACGATGGCCGGTGAAACGGGGGACGGCGGCGCTATGTTCAATTCCGCGCGACGGTGGCGCGATGCCGCGCTAGTGCATCCCTACCAGTCCGCCTGGTAGTCCGCAGCGGAACGGCGCGCGCCCGTGCCGGGTTGAGCGCTGATGTCCGACACGCCCTCCCGCCCTCCGGCCGCCGCCCCGCCGCAACCGACGCTGCGCCACCTCGAGCAGCTGATGGCGCAGCTGCTCGACGGCGTGATCCTGCTCGACGCCACCGGGGTGATCGTCAGCGCCAACGCCGCCGCGCTGGGGATGCATGGCGTCTCCAGCGTCGCCGAGCTGGGCGACACCGCGGAGGAGTATGCGCGGCGCTTCACGCTGTGGGACGCGGACCATCGCGCGCTGCCGCGGCGCGCCTATCCGATCTTCCGCATGCTCGCCGGAGAGAGCCTGCCCGACCTCGTCGTCGAGGTCGCGCCCGCGGGCGAGGCGGAGGCGCGCTGGGTCCATCAGACGCGCGACGCCATCATGGACGTCGACGGCGGCGAGCCCGATTATCTCGCGCTCGTGCTCAGCGACGTCTCCGCCCGGCACGACGCCGAGGAGCGCTTCGCCGCGATGTTCCGCGCCAATCCCGCGCCCGCGCTGATCGTGCGTCAGCGCGACCTGCGCGTGCTGCGCGCCAACCGCGGCTTCCGCGCGCTGACCGGGTTCGACGACGCGGCGCTGGACGGGCGCTCCCTGTTCGCGCTCGACCTGCTCGACGGGCTGGCCGATCCCGCGCGGGTGCGCCAGCAGATGGAGGCGGGGGTGGCGATCGCGCAGACCGAGGCGGAGCTGCGCGTCGCCGACGGTGCGCGCCGGCTGGTGCTGTTCGCCGGCCAGCCGATCGACGTGACGCAGGAGGACGCGATGCTGCTCACCTTCGCCGACCTCGAGCCGCGCCGCGCCGCCGAGCGCGCGCTGGCCGCGAGCGAGCGCGAGCTTCACGCGGTGTTCGAGATGGCGCCGGTGGCGATGGCGATCACCGCGGGCGCGGACCACCGCCTCGTCGCGGTGAACGCCGCCGCGCGCGCGCTCACCGGCAGCGCGGTCGACGGCGAGCTCGACGCGAACGGGGACGCTGCGGCAGGCGCGGGTGAGGACGTGGCGGCGTTGGGGGCATGGGCGGCGGCGGACGAGCGCGCCGCGATCGAGCGCGACCTTGCGCGCGACGGCGCGGTGCGCGCGCGGGCGGCGCGGCTGGTCGCGCACGACGGCCGCGTGATCGACGCGCTGGTCGCGGCGGAGACGATCCACGTTCGCGGCGAGAAACGCGTGCTGTGGGTCTATGAGGACGTGACCGAGCGGCGCCGCAGCGAGGCGGAGCTGGGCGACGCGATCGACGCGGTGCTCAAGGACGCGAGCTGGCTGAGCCGCTCGATCCTCGACCGGCTCGCGACGCTGCGCCGCCCCGCGCCGCACGCCGAGCCGAGCGCGCTCAGCCCGCGCGAGCGCGAGATCCTCGACCTGATCTGCGACGATCTCGACGATGCCGCGATCGCGGCCCGCCTGTCGATCGCGCGCAACACGGTGCGCAACCATGTCGCCAGCATCTACGCCAAGATCGGCACCAACCGCCGCAGCGGCGCGGTGGTGTGGGGGCGTGAGCGCGGCATGGGGTCGCGGGATTGAGGAGGCGCGCACCGATCGCACTTGACAGCGCGACGCTGTTTGCGTACAAAACAGGAACATCGAGATGGTGTGAGTCGGGCCGGGCGGGTCGGGAGTGTTGCTCCTGCCGCGCCGGCCCGTTCGCGTTTCAGCGGGAGATCGGCGATGCGGGACCAGCGCTCGGGCGGGGCGGGAACGCGTGCGCGCGCGGCGCGCGGCGGCGATGCTGCGTCTCTGGCCGCGCCTTCGGCCACTGCCGCGGGCGTGGGTGGCGGCGACATCGCGGGCGCCGGGGCGCGCGCCGGTGAGGTCGCGGCGGATGGCGCCCCCTCCGGTCGCGGCGCCACCCTTTCCCCTGCCGCCGACGACATCGCGCCGCCGATCTCCGCCACCGTCATCGCGGGCCCACGCGCCGCGGCGCGGCTCGACGCCGCCGCCCGCGCGCGCTTCCTCGACCAGCTCGCGATGCTGGGCTGCCCGGCGCGCGCCGCTGCGGCGATCGGGGTCGCGCCGGTGGCGGCCTATGCGCTGCGGCGGCGCAGCGCGCGCTTCGCCGTGGCATGGCGCGAGGCGCTGGCGATCGGTTATGAGCGGCTCGAGGCGGAGACGCTGCGGCGGCTGCTCGACGGCGCCGTGCTCGATCTCGCCGGCGCGCTCGCGCTGCTCGACCGGCACCGTGCTGCGCCTGCCACGCCTGCGGCGTCCGCGACGGCATCACCCGCGCCGCGCCGCGCGACGCGTGGCCGCGCCGCGCTCAGCCCCGCGGGCGCCGAGCTGGTGCGGCGGTTGCAGCTCCACGCCGGCGTGGCGACCGGGGTGCGGCGGACGCCGGTGTCCGCCGCCGCGGCCCGCGAGGTCGACGCGCTGGAGCAGGCCGCCGCCCGCGCGTGGGACGGGGAAAGCGCCGATGCGCCCGCCGTACCGACGCCGCTGGCGCATCCGGTCGAGCACGCGGGCGCGCGATGTCGAGCCGATAGCCCGCGCGACCATGCGCTCGCCGCGGGGGACGACGCGCGCGACCTCACGCCCGCCGCGCGCGGGCAGGGGAGCGTCGGCGATGGCGCCGACGGCACGCGCGCATGGCTCGACGAGACGGACCCCGCGGCGGTCACCGCGCTGCCGCCGAACGTCGTCGCAGACGGGAACACTGACGGCGGGACGGACGGCCTGCCCACCCAAGAACACGGGCGCGCGTGTCGCGCGGACGACCCCGACACCGCACGCATCGCTCACGCGTCCGCGGGCATCGCCGCCAGCTTGAGTGTTGGCGGCTCGCCGGCCGGCACGCTCGCTGATCCAGCCTGGCCCGCTCCCGCTCCCGCACCGGCGGCGGCACGGTGTGCGGATGGCGTCGCCCCCGGCTCGGCTGACGCCGTGTCATTCGACGAACGCGGCGCCGACCGGGACGCGCGCGCCGGCGCCGCAGCGGGACGCGCGAGCACCCAGGCGCTCGGCGATGGTGGCGCTCCGGTCGCCACGCCAGGCCATGCTGCGCGGCGCGAGGCGGCACGGGCCGGCGCGATGCCGAGCGAGGAGGATCTGCGCGACCCCGTCGATCACTTCGCCGCATCGGTGTGGGGCGCCGGGGCCGGTCGCGCCGCGCCTGATCGCCCGCGCGACCTTCCCCTCACCGACGCGCCGCGCGCCGATCGCTGCGACCCGCCGCCCGGCCTTCCACCGCTCCGCCCGGCGATTGCGCGCCAGCCGCGGGTGTGGGCATGACGCGCGCGCGCATCCCGCCGCTCACCTGCTCGCTGCGTGTGCTGCGGGACCATGTTCCGGCGCAGGCGGCGCCGGTCGCCGCCGCGCTCGACGAGGCGACGCTGCGCCGCTTGCTCGACGACTGGGCGAGCTGGGCGCATCCCGGCCAGCTCGCGCCGCATGGCGACTGGCGCGTGTGGCTGATCCAGGCCGGGCGCGGCTTCGGCAAGACCCGCGCCGGCGCCGAATGGGTCTGCGCGATGGCGCGGGCGCAGCCGCGCGCGCGGATCGCGCTGGTCGGCGCGACTCTGGATGACGCGCACCAGGTGATGGTGGAGGGGCCGAGCGGCGTGCTCGCGGTGGCGCGCGCCGGCGAGCCGGTGGTGTGGCGCGCCACCGCGGGCGAACTGCGCTTCGCCGGGGGTGCGGTGGCGCACGTCTATTCCGCCGCCGCGCCCGAAACGCTGCGCGGCCCCGAGCATCAGTTCGCCTGGGCCGATGAGCTCGGCAAGTGGCGCGGCGCGGCGGCGTGGGACAATCTGATGCTGGGGCTGCGGCTCGGCGCCGCGCCGCGCGCGCTGGTGACGACCACGCCGCGCCCCACCGCGCTGCTGCGCCGCGTCGCCGCCGCGCCCGACACGCGCGTGGCGCGCGGGCGCACCAGCGACAACCCGCATCTGCCCGCCGCCTTCGTCGCGGCGGTGGAGCAGGCCTATGGCGGCACCCGTCTCGGCCGGCAGGAGCTCGACGGCGAGCTGGTCGAGGAGGTCGCGGGCGCCTTGTGGCCGCGCGCGCTGATCGAGCGCCAGCGCGCCGCGACGCTGCCCGCGCTGGTGCGCGTGGTGGTCGGGGTCGATCCGCCCGCGGGGAGCGACGGCGACGCGTGCGGCATCGTCGCTGCCGCGCTGGGGCGCGACGGCCATGGCTATGTGCTCGAGGACGCCAGCGTCACGCAGGCGAGCCCGGAGCGCTGGGCGCGTGCGGTGGCGGCCTGTGCCGCGCGCCACGCCGCCGAGCGCGTGGTGGCGGAGGCCAACCAGGGCGGCGCGATGGTGGCGCAGGTGCTGCGTGCGGCGGAGGCGGCGTTGCCGCTGCGGCTGGTCCACGCCACCCGCGGCAAGGCGGCGCGCGCCGAGCCGGTGGCGGCGCTCTACGAGGCCGGGCGGGTGTGGCACGCGCGTGCCTTTCCCGCGCTGGAGGATGAGCTCGCCGGGCTGGTCGCGGGCGGCGGCTATGAGGGGCCGGGCCGCTCGCCCGACCGCGCCGACGCCTGCGTCTGGGCGCTCACCGCGCTGTTGCTGGAGGGCGCGGGTGCGGTGCGCGTGCGCGTGGTGTGAGCGGCGCCGCCAGGCGGGCATCGGCGGCGCGCGGTTGATGCACGCTGTAGCCGCGCCGCGCGCGCGGTGGCAGGATGCGCGCATGATGGAGCGTTTCTTCGCCGCGCTTGCGAACCGGATCGCGTCCGCCTCGGGCCAGCCGGCGACCTTCGCGCTCGCGCTGGTGATGATCCTGTGCTGGGCGGTGACCGGGCCGATCTTCGGCTGGTCCGACACGTGGCAGCTGATCATCAACACCGGCACGTCGCTGATCACCTTCCTGATGGTGTTCGTGATCCAGAACTCGCAGAACCGCGACGCCGCCGCGGTGCAGGCCAAGCTGGACGAGATCATCCGCGCGCTCGACCAGGCGCGCGGCGAGTTCATCGGCATCGAGCATATGACCGACCGCCAGATCGAGGCGATCCGCGCCGCGCTGGAGAAAGAGGCGGGGCACGAGCCGGGCAAGGTCGGCACGGTGGACGACAGCGTGGAGACCTTGCTCGAGCGGCGGTGAGGCCGCTTCCTGCTGAGGTTTGGGGTGATCTGCCGACACGGCGTCGCCGACGACGGACCCGGCCCTGACCCCACGCTGCAACCGAGGTGACGGGGGGCTTCATTCACCCTCGCTTGCAGGGAGGGGAATGATCTCCCCGCGACGGGAGGAGCAAGCCCGAAAGGCCGCCCCGATCGCTGCGCGACAGATCCACATTCCTTCACCGGAGGACACGATTCATGGCCTGGTTCCGCAAGACTGCGCCCGCCCCCGCGGCGGCGCGGCCACCGCTCGCGCGCGCGTCGGGCATCGCCGCACCGTTGCCGCCCGCGACCTGGCCGCAGGGCTACGAGGCGCAGGTGCGCGCCGGCTATTGCGGCAATGCGATCGCGCAGCGCGCGGTGCGGCTGGTGGCGGAGAGTGTCGCTTCGGCGCCGCTCGACTGCGCCGACGATGCGTTGCGCGCGCTGGTCGCCGCGCCCGGGCTGCTCGAGGCGGTGGCGGCGCAGCTGCTGCTCCACGGCAATGCCTTCGTCCAGCTGCTGCGTGACGGCGACGGCGCCCCCGCCGAGCTGTTCGCGCTGCGCCCCGAGCGGGTCAGCGTCGAGCTCGGCGCGGACGGCTGGCCCGCCGCCTATCTGTACCGCGTCGCCGCGCGCGCCACCCGGCTCGCGCCCGAGGCGGTGATCCACCTGCGCCGCTTCCATCCGCTCGACGACCATTACGGGCTGGGCTGCCTCGCCGCCGCGGCGCCCGCGGTGGCGATCCACAATGCCGCCGCGGCGTGGAGCAAGGCGTTGCTCGACAATGCGGCGCGGCCTTCGGGCGCGCTGGTGTATGACGCGCGCGACGGCAGCGTGCTTTCGCCTGACCAGTTCCGCCGGCTGCGCGACGAGATGGACGCGGGTTTCGCCGGCGCCGCCAATGCCGGGCGGCCGCTGCTGCTGGAGGGCGGGCTGACCTGGCAGCCGCTCAGCCTCTCTCCCGCGGACATGGACTTCGCCGGCACCAAGGCGGCGGCGGCGCGCGAGATCGCGCTGGCGTTCGGCGTGCCGCCGATGCTGCTCGGGCTGCCCGGTGACTCGACCCATGCCAATTACGCCGAGGCCAATCGCGCCTTGTGGCGGCTGACCGTGCTGCCGCTCGCCGAGGCGATCCTCGCTGGCCTGCGCGCCGGGCTGGCGCGCTGGTGCGGCGAGGCAGTGCTGCGCGTCGACCTCGATCGCGTCCCCGCGCTGGCGGAGGACCGCGAGCGGCTGTGGCGGATGGCGGCGGCGGCGGATTTTCTCTCGCCCGAGGAGAAGCGCGCCATGGTGGACTGGCAATGACCGCGCCCGCGGACACGGGCGAGGCCGCGCTGCTGGCGCGGCTGCTCGCGCAGCTCGCCGCCGAGGGTGCCGACCCGGCGACCTCGCGCGCGGTGGCGGAGCAGGCGGTGGAGCTCGGCGCGGCGCGCGCGCTCACCCGGCTCGGGCTGGCGGACGCGGGCGCGGCGGGAGACGTCGCCGCGCTGCGCGAGCTGCTGCAGACGTGGCGCGCGGCGAAGCGCTCGGCGTGGCGCGCGCTGTTCGGCTGGGTGACGCGGATGCTCGGCACGCTGCTGCTGCTCGGGCTGGCGCTGCGGCTCGGGATCGATCTGGGCGGCGACGCGCGATGAGGTGCGGGGGCTATGCCGCTGTGTGGGACCGCGTCGACGGCGCGGGCGACGTGCTGCGCGCGGGCGTGTTCGGCGCGGTGCCCGCGGTGCCGCTGCTGTGCCAGCATCGGGGCGCGCCGGTGGGCGCGCTGCTGCGCGTCGCGGACGACGCGCGCGGACTATGCGTGGAGGCGCGGGTCGACGACGCCGCGGTGGCGCGTGCGGTGCGCAGCGGCGCGCTGCCGGGCTTTTCGGTGGCCTATCGGGCGCGATGCGTGCGCCAGGGCGTCCACCGCGCGATCCACGCCGCCGAGCTGGTGGAGGTGAGCCTGGTGGCGGTGCCGATGCAGCGCGCGGCGTTGGTCGACTGGTGGACCGACGGCTGAGGCGGCGCGCCTGGATTGGTGGGCGCGCGACGGCATCGGGGCGCCGCCACGTCGCGGCGCGTGGGAGTGCCGATCCTTTCAGGCGCATCCGTGCTCTCGCGAACGCGGAAGCCCAGAGCGGCAGGCGGCGCCGTTGGTGGCTCTGGGCTCCCGCGTTCGCCGGAGCACGCCGACAATTTCAGATGAGGTGAACCAGCCTTCAGGTCGATGATCACCCGGAGGCGCGGAAACGCGGAGACGCGGAGCGGGTGAGTCCCGCACGGCTGCGGTGCTCCTCCGGTGGCGTGCGGTGCGGGAGCGTTGCCGCGCGCGCCGCCGCTCCGCGCGCTCATCTTCTTTCTTCGATCCTCCCCGTGCCGAGGACGATCGCGCGGCCCGCGCCTCACCTCACAGACTTCAACCAAGAAGGAGACCGACATGACCGACACGATCGAGGCGCGTCCGCTGCTCGAGGGCGCGCGCGGCGACGGCGACGCCGCTTTCGCGCGCTACGTGCGCAGCGGCGCGACGCTGGAGACCAAGGCGTTCACCGGCACCACCGGCGAGAGCGGCGGGGTGGCGATCCCGAGCGAGCTCGACGCGACGATCGACGCGCAGCTGGTCAGCCTCAGCCCGATCCGCGCGATCGCCAACGTGGTCCAGGTCGGCAGCGCGGGCTATCGCAAGCTGATCACCAGCGGCGGCACGCCCTCGGGCTGGGCGGGCGAGACCGACCCGCGCCCGGTCACCGCCACGCCGACCTTCCACGAGCTGGTCCCGCCCGGCGGCGAGCTCTACGCCAACCCCAGCGCGAGCCAGGCGATGCTCGACGACGCGCTGTTCGACGCCGAGGCATGGCTCGCCGGCGAGATCGCGACCGAGTTCGCCAAGGCGGAGGGCGCGGCGTTCGTCAACGGCAGCGGCGCGGGGCGGCCGCGCGGCTTCCTCCAGGCGCCGCTCGCCGCCGCCGAGGACGGCAAGCGCGCGTTCGGCACGCTGCAATATGTCGCGGCGGGCGCGGCCGGCGACTTCGCGGGCGATCCGGCGGACCGGCTGATCGATCTCGTCAGCGCGCTGCGCCCGCCCTATCGCCAGGGCGCCTGCTTCGTGATGAACGCGGGCACCGCGGCGCGCGTGCGCAAGGTGAAGACGCGCGACGGCCAGTTCCTGTGGCAGCCCGGGCTGGTCGCGGGGCAGCCGACCACGCTGCTGGGCTATCCCGTGGTGGAGGCGGCCGACATGCCCGACGTGGCCGCCGACGCGCTGGCGCTGGCGTTCGGCAACTTCCGGCTCGGCTATCTGATCGCGGATCGCGGCGAGACCGCGGTGCTGCGCGACCCGTACAGCAACAAGCCGTTCGTCACCTTCTACGCGACCCGCCGCGTGGCCGGCTGCGTGGCCGACAGCGACGCGATCAAGCTGCTGAAGTTCGCGGAGAAGTAAGGCGGGGTAAGAGACGCCGGCGACTTGAGGTTCGGGGGGGGGGGGCACGGACCCGCCCCCGACCTCTCCCTTCCAGCGACCGTTGCCTTATCGACGCGGCGCCACCCCGGATCTTCATCCCGGCCTTGAGCGAAAATCCATGGTTCCGCAAAAACGACGGCGAGAGTGCGCGCGGCGCGATGGATTTCGGGTCGAGCCCGGGATGACGAGAGTTCCGCGACGATCGCTTCCGGGGCGGGGAGTGGCGGCCTTGCTCCCCGCCTGAGAACGGCGACGCACGGCCGCCTTTTCCGCCAGCAACAGGAGACACATCATGCCGATCCTCAGCGGCGCGCCCGGTACGGTCGTGCTGGGCGCGGCCGATTGCGCCGCCGCGCTCGCCGCGCTGCGCGCCGAACTGCGCGCCGCCGCCACCGACGATGACGCGCTCGCGGTCGCGCTGATCGAAACCGCGCTGGCCGCCGCCGAGCTGTTCCTCGGCGAGGTGCTGATCGCGCGCCAGCTCGTCGCGGCGTTGCCCGCGGCCGAGCGCTGGCAGCCGCTCCCCGCGCGCCCGGTGCGCCATCTCGACGCGCCCGCCGCGGCGCAGGTCGACCTCGACGCCGATGGCACCGGCTGGGTCCGCACCGACGTGCCCGCGCTGGTGAGCTTCACCGCGGGCGTGGCGAGCGACTGGGGCGCGCTGCCGCCCGGGCTGCGCCACGGCGTCGTGCTGCTCGCTGCCTATCTCTTCGCGGACCGCGGCGGCGCCACCCCGCTGCCCGCCGCGGTCTCCGCTCTGTGGCGCCCGCACCGTCGCGTGCGGCTGGCGCAGGAGGCGCGCGCGTGAGCGGCGCGGTGGAGCGGATCGCGGCGCGGCGGGTCGATCGCGTCACGGCGCGGGTGGCGGCGCGGCTGCGCATGCTGCTGCCGGGTGCGCGCGTCACGATCCGCGATGCGCGGGTCATGGTGAGCGGGCGCGGCGTCGTGCGGCGCTGGCTCGCCGACCCGCGGCTCGGCTGGTGGCGCGCATGACGGCGGCGCGGGAGGGCGCGCCGGTCGACGCGAGCGCGAGCGAAACGCTACGCGCCGCGGTGCTGGCGGCGCTGCGCGACATCGGCGTGACGCGCGTGTTCGACGGCGCGGCGCCGCGCGCGGCGGTGCCGTTCGCGCTGCTGCGCGAGCTCGTCGCGACCGACTGGGGCAGCAAGACCCATGCCGGGCGCGAGCTGCGCGTCGGCGTGACGATCCGCGACGAGGGTCTGAGCGGTGCGCGCGCCGAGCGGCTCGGCGCGGCGGCGGAGGCGGCGCTGCTCGCGCTGCCCGCGGCGCTCGGCGCGTGGCAGGTGGTGAGCGCCGCACCGGCGCGGTTCGCGCTGGTGGCGGAGCCGCCCGCGCGCTGGGCCGC
The DNA here is from genome assembly GCF_051400595.1 of Sphingomonas larreae. Classification (NCBI taxonomy): domain Bacteria; kingdom Pseudomonadati; phylum Pseudomonadota; class Alphaproteobacteria; order Sphingomonadales; family Sphingomonadaceae; genus Sphingomonas; species Sphingomonas larreae. The sequence goes on along the minus strand of NZ_JBLFFI010000004.1, from coordinate 270,945 downwards.
GCTGATCGACGTGCGCGTGCGGATGCTGGCGCTGGGGTGAGGGAGTGTCTCTCCTTCGCGGGGATGGGTCGAAAGCCCTCTCCCTCGCTGGGGATCGTTGCAGAATTCCTTTGCGTGCTCCTGCGCAGGCAGGAGCCCAGGGGCCGCATATACCGCACGATGTTGTTCTGCTTGGCCCTGGCTTCCGGCGTTCGCCGGGACACGGTCACCCAACCCGCGGGTTGAGCAAGTTCGCCACGAATCCTCTTCGGGGGGAGGCTTGCGCGACCACGCTGCCGCCCTGCCTCTCTGTCGCAACCCGACGCTCGGTGTCGTCCATCCCGCGTCTGACGACACCAACCCCATCACAACCCCGAAGGAGAACCGACATGGCAGCGGAGAGAGGCAGCGCGTTCCTGCTCAAGGTGGCGGACGGCGCCGGCGGCTATCGCACGGTCGCGGGACTGCGCACGACGCAGCTCAGCGTGAACGGCGAAGCGGTGGCGATCACCAACAAGGATTCGGGCGGCTGGCGCGAACTGCTGTCGGGCGCGGGGGTGCGCTCGGTCAGCGTCGCCGCGGCGGGGATCTTCACCGGCTCGGCCGCGGAGACGCGCGTGCGCGCCTGCGCGCTCGCCGGCACGCTCGACGATTACCGGCTCACCTTCGAAAGCGGCGAGGCGCTGGGCGGGCGCTTCCTCGTCACCAAGCTGGACTATGCCGGCGACTATAACGGCGAGCGCAGCTACACGCTGGCGCTGGAGAGCTCCGGCACGGTGGTGGCGGCATGAGCGCGCCCGCCGATCCGGCGCGCGCCAATCCCGCGAGGGGCGAGGCGGCGTTGCGCGTCGCCGGCGAGACGCTGGTGCTGCGCCCAAGCTTCGCGGCGCTGGTCGCGGCCGAGCAGGAGCTGGGGCCGCTGTTCGCGCTGGTCGAGCGCGCCGCGGCGGGGCAGCTCACGCTCGCCGAGCTGGTCGCCTTGTTCTGGCACTGCCGCCGCGACGCGCCGCCCGCGCTCACGCGCGACGCACTCGGCGAGGCGCTGGTGGCGGGCGGTGTCGCCGCCGCCACGCCCGCGCTCCACGCGCTGCTGCGCCAGGTGCTCGCCGGCCGATGAGTGACGCCACCTTCGCGGCCGCGGCGACGCGGCTGGCGGGGCTGGCCGCGCTCGCGCTCGGCTGGCGCCCCGACGATTTCTGGCGCGCCACCCCGGCCGAGCTCGTCGCGCTGGGCGACGCGCTCGCGCCCGATGCGGTCGCGCCGCCCGACGCGGTGCTGCGCCACCGCCTGCAGGAGATGTTCCCCGATGGATGAGGAGATCGAGCAACTGGTGATCGGTGTGCGCGCCGACACCGCCGCGTTCGCGCGCGACCTGGACGCGATGCGCGCGCAGATCGAGGGGCCGTTCGCCGCGGGCGCGGCGCGCGCCGGACGCGGCGTCGAGGCGGCGCTGCTCCAGGCGGTGCGCCACGGCAAGCTCGGCTTCGACGAGCTGCGCGGCGTTGCGCTCAAGGCGATGGACGAGATCGCGCGCGCGGCGCTGCGTGACGGCGTTGCGAGCGTCACCGGCGGTGGCGGCACGACCGGGCTGATCGCGGGGTTGCTCGGCGGGCTGCTCGGATTGCCGTCACGCGGCGCCGGGCGAATGACGCGCACCGCGCTGCCGGACGGCGGCGGGATGGGCTGGCCCGCGCCGGCGTGGCCCTCCATCGATACCGCCACGCGGTCCGCCGCGCCGGCGCGCGCGGTGCATGTCGCGATCTCGCTTAATGGCGCGGGGGGCGACGCGCCGCGCGCGCTCGAGCGCTCGGCGCGGCAGGTGGCGCGCGCGGTGCGGGCCGCGCTGGAGGAGGCCGAGTAATGCCGTTCTGGCTGGCGCGTGCTCGCGAGGAACAGGCGGCGGATGTGCTCACGCGCTTCGACCCGCGCTTCTGGACGGTCAATTTCCCGCGCCCGATGATGGCGGCGGCGACCAACCCCGCGGCGGACGTGCTGCGCGTCGACGCGGTATTCTACCGCCGCGACGATCTTGCCGGGATCATCTGGGAGAGCGTCGACCGCCACGACCATCCGCTGCTCGGCTATGACACCGACCGCGATTATCGCGCCTGCACGCTGCGCTTCCGCTGGCGCTCGGCGGGGGTGCGCGCGCTCGACCGGATCGACGGGCCGACGCTCACGATTGAGGGACGTGACGCCGCCGGTCTGCCGCGCGCCTGGTACGTGCGGCTGTGGAACTATGCGCAGGGCACGCCCGAGGACGCCGTGGTGACGCTGGACTTCGCCACGCTCGACGCCGGCTTCGCGCTGCCGGCGGACCGCGATCCCGTCTGGGCGGGCGACATCGACCGGCTGTTCGTCTCGCTGGTCGCGCCCGGTTACGACCGCAGCGCGGCTGCGCTCGACGCACCCGCCGAGGGCTGGGTCGAGCTCAGCGAGATTCGCGTCGACGGCGCGGGCGCGGTGCTGGCGATCGGCGACGTGGTGCTGCCCGCGCACGACCTGCGTGTCGCCAGCGGCTATGACGATCATTACCATCTCACCCCGGCGCGGCTGCTGCGCAACGCGCTCCAGCTCGGCTATCGCGGTGCGATCGACCATTATGTCGGGATGAGCCATTATTTCCGGCTCGAGCGGGCCGGCGAGCGCTGGCTCGTCAGCCGGCGTGGCGGCACGCTCAACGGCGCTTGCGCGGCGTGGCACGCCGATGCTGCGCGTCGCGCCGCGCAGCTCGGCTATGAATGGATCTGGTCGCTGTCGTACGAGCTGCTCGACCAGCATTGCTGGGACGATTGGAAGCAGCGCGCTGCGGACGGCACCCCGGCGCTGACCGGCTGGGACCCGCCCTCCACCTTGCTGTCGCCGACCCATGCGGGGGCGATGGAGTATCTTCACGCGGTGGCGCGCGCGTTCGTCGCGATCGGCGCGACGGCGGGGCTGGCGCCGCGTTTCCAGGTGGGCGAGCCGTGGTGGTGGATCACCGCGGACGCGCGCCCGTGCCTGTACGACGACAGCGCGCGCGCCGCGCTCCAGCCGGTCGCGGTGCCGTCGCTGCGCGTGCCGCCTGACGCCGCCCAGGGCGAGACGCTCGACCGCGCCGCCGCCGCGCTGGCGCGCTCCACCGCGGCGCTGGTGGCGGCGGTGCGTCGCGACTGGCCGGGCTGCGTGACCTATCTGCTGATCTATCTGCCGACGCTGCTCGACGCCGCCATGCCGGGCGCGCGCCGGCTCAACCTGCCGCGCGACTGGGCCGCGCCCGCGTTCGACGTGCTCCAGCTCGAGGATTACGACTGGGTCACCGCCGGCGACACGTCGGCGAGCGCGCGCGGCGCCGCGCTGGCGACCGCGCTGCTCGGCTATCCCGCGGAGCGGCAGGAATATCTCGCCGGCTTCGTGCTGCGCGCGGCGGATCGGGCGCAATGGACGCCGATCCTCGCCGCGGCGGGAGCGGCGCGGGGGCGCGGGGTGGCGGCGCGCTATCTTTGGGCGCTGCCGCAGGTGCTGCGCGACGGGCTGGTCTATTGGCAGGGGGAGGATGAGATGGACGCGTTCGACGACGTGCTGTTTCCGCTCGCGCTCGGGCGCGAGGCGGAGGTGGCGCCGGGCTTCTCCACCGCAGTGACGGTGAGCGCGGGCGGCTATGAGACGCGCTGCGTCGACTGGGCCGAGGCGCGGACGCGCTACGACGTCGGCCCTGGCGTGCGCAGCGAGGCGGACATTGCGACGCTGCTCGCGTTCTTCCGCGCGCGGCAGGGGCCGGCGCGCGGCTTCCGGCTGCGCGATCCGTTCGACGCGGCGGCACGCGACGAGGCGCTCGGCAGCGGCGACGGCCGCACGCGGCGCTTCGCGCTGGTGAAACATTATGGCGCGGCGACGCGGCGGATCACGCGCCCGGTGGCGGGGAGCGTGCGCGTCGCGGTGGCGGGCGCGGCCACCGCCGCCTTCACGCTGGAGCCGTTCGGCATGGTCGTGCTCGACGACGCGCCCGCATCCGGCGCGGCGGTGACCGCGTCGTTCGACTTCGACGTGCCGGTGCGCTTCGCCGAGGATCGGCTGAGCGTCGCCCGCGCTACCTATCTGGCGGGCAGCGCGCATAGCGTGCCGCTGGTGGAGCTGCGCGAGGCATGAGCGACCGGGTGCTGGCGCTGGCCTTGTGCTGGCGGATCGAGCGGCGCGACGGCGTGACGCTGGCGCTTACCGCGCACGACCGCGACCTCGCGGTGGACGGAATGGTGTATCGCGCCGCGCCGGGGATGACGCCCTCCGCGGTGGCGCTCAGCAGCGGTGTCGACGCGGACACGATGGAGGCCGCGGGCGCGTTCACCGCGGCGGCGATCACCGCGCGCGACCTCGCCGACGGGCGCTGGGACGGCGCGCGCGTGATCTGTTTCGCGCTCGACTGGAGCGACCCCGAAGCGGTGCCGCAGCCGCTCGGCACCGGGCGGATCGGCGCCGTGACCGAGCGCGACCATGATTTCACCGCCGAGCTGGTCGGCGAACAGGCGCGGCTCGACCGCCCCGCGGTGGAGACCAGCTCGCCGACCTGCCGCGCCGCGCTGGGCGACGCGCGTTGCCGCGTGATGATGGCGGGGCGGCGCCGCTTCGCGCGCGTCGTCGCGGTGGCGGGGGATGTGGTGACGCTCGACGCGGACCAGCCGGCGGCCGATGCGTATGGCGGTGGTCGCGTGCGCTGGTTCGACGGCGCGAACACCGGGCTGGCGAGCGCGGTGGCGCGGTCGGACGGCGCGACGCTGACGCTGGCGGAGACCCCGGCGCACGCGGTGGCGGCGGGCACGCTGGTGGAGCTGGTCGAGGGCTGCGACAAGCGGCTCGCGACCTGCGCGGCGCGGTTCGGCAATGCGGTGAACTTCCGCGGCGAGCCGTTCGTGCCCGGCACCGACCTGCTGACGCGCTATCCGGCGGGGTGAGGCGCACGATGGTGGCGGGCGCTGCCTCGCCCGGCGTTCCGCGACCGCGACCTCGTGCTCCCACCGTCGCGGGAGCCCGGGCGCGCTTTCCTCGCCCGCGGTTATCTCGCGGGCCTCTGGGTTCCCGCGTTCGCAAGAGTTACGCGTAATCACCTCGTCATCCCGGACTCGACCGGAGATCTATCGTGCCGCGTACGCCTCGGCCGGCGTCTTTGCGTCACCATGGATTCCGGCTCAGGGCCGGGATGACGACGTGCAAGAGCGGCGCAGAAGTCTCGCGAACGCGGCATCACGGCGGAGCGATCGTGGGCGACGAAGCCAGCAAGAGGTTTTCCACGCGGGGTGACATGATGACGACGTGCGAGCCAACTCGGGAGCCGATCGCGGCACCGGCGGGGGCGCGCGTGCTCGCCGGCGCGCGGCTGACGCTGGGCGTGCGGTTCCGTGCGCAGGGACGCGATCCCGCACTCGGGCTCGACTGCGTCGGCGTGGTGGCGACCGCGCTGTCTCGGGCGGGTGCGGCAGTGGGGGCGCTGCCGGGCGGTTATCGGCTGCGCTGCGGCGTGCTGCCGGCGCTGACGCTGCCGCCCGAGCTGCGCGCGTGCGACGGCACGATGCCGGGTGACGTGCTGCTGCTGCGCGTGTCGCCGGCGCAGCTCCACCTCGCGGTGCGCAGCGAACGCGGCCTGATCCACGCGGACGCCGCCGCAGGGCGCGTGGTCGAGCGCCCCGGCGAACCGCCCTGGCCGCTGGTGATGGCGTGGCGCTGGGCGGGAGGGGAGCGCCCGAGCGAAAGGTAGCGCGACACGTTACCCTCACCGTTTCAGGTCTGCCAAGCGCCGGGGGCATGATCGACCCGGTACGGGAGGGAGGCGCGCAGCGCCGGAAGGGCGAGGGTGGCTTCGCAGGAGGGCGTGACGTCCGCCCGTCTACCCCCTCGAAGGTCCGCCGATCATCCGTTCCATCTCCCGCCTACCTCCTCTCAGGAGATCGTTGCGCGATTCCCGCTGGGCTCCTGCGGAGGCAGGAGCCCAGGGTCGCACGCGCCACAAGGCGCTGTCCTGCTCGGCTCCGGCTTTCGCCAGAACACGGTCACCACACGTGCAGCTTGGGCCATCTCGCAACGATACCTTCCGACGGAGCTCCTCATGGCCACGCTCATCCTCTCCACCGTCGGCCGCGCAATCGGCGGGCCGATCGGGGGCGCGATCGGCGGTCTCGTCGGTCACCAGCTCGACCGCGCGCTGTTCGCGCCGCGCCGGCGCGAGGGCCCGCGCCTCACCGACCTGCGCGTGCCCACCGCGACTTATGCCGCGCCGCTGCCGCTGCTGTTCGGCACCACGCGCGTCAGCGGCAGCGTGATCTGGTCGACCGAGCCGACCGCGACGCACCATGCCGCGCACGGCAAGAGCGGCGCCGCCGCGACCGGCTATGCCGCCTCGTTCGCGGTCGCGCTGTCGGCGCGGGCGATCCTCGACGTCGCGCGGGTCTGGGCGGACGGGCGGCTGCTGCGCGGCGCCGCGGGCGACTGGAAGAGCGCCACCGGCTTTCGCCTCCATCGCGGCACCGAGGACCAGCTCGCCGATCCGCTGATCGCGGCGCTCGAGCCGGACGCCCCGGCGTTCCGCGGGCTGGCCTATGCGGTGTTCGAGCAGTTCCACCTCGCCGACTTCGGCAATCGCCTGCCGGCGCTGTCATTCGAGGTGATAGCCGACGCCGCGCCGGTGCGCGTCGGCACGATCGCGCGCGCGATCGGCGCCGGTGCGGTGGTGGGCGAGGGGCCGGACGATCCGGTCGACGGCTATGCCGCGGCGGGCGACAGTGTCGCGGGCGCGCTCGCGCCGCTCGCCACCTTGTGCGGCGGCTGGTTCGTCGCCGCCGCGCGCGGAGTGGCGCTCGCCAACCGCTGCGGCGATGCGCTGCCGTGTGACGATGCGATCGCGCGCGAGACGCTGCGCCGCCCGGTCGAGACCGTCCCGCGCGCGGTGACGGTGGCGCATTATGACGCGGCGCGCGACTATCAGCTCGGTGCGCAGCACGCACGGCGCGACGGCGCGGGCTGGCGCGAGGAGACGGTGGAACTGCCCGCGGTGGTGACCGCGCCGCGCGCCGCCGCACTGGCGCGCGACACGCTGCGCCGCGCCGACCGTGCGCGCACCACGCGCAAGCTGACGCTCGACGCGCGCGCCATCGCGGTGCGCCCCGGCATGGCGGTGCGGCTCGCGGGCGAGGCGGCGGCGTGGCGGGTGACGCATGCGCGGTTCGAGCAGCATGCGGTGACGCTCGAGCTCGCCGCGCCCGACGAGGGTTCCGCCGGCGAGGCGCCCGCGGATCCCGGCAACGCGCGGCGCGCCCCCGACGTGCCGGTCGGCACCACGCTGCTCACGCTCGCCGAGCTGCCGCCGCTCGACGATGCGCTTGCCGCGGGCGAGCAGCTCGCGGTGTTCGCCGCCGGCAGCGCGCCGGGGTGGCGCCGCGCCGCGCTGCTGTGGAGCGGCGACGGCGGCGCGAGCTGGGACGCGGCGGGGGACACCGCGCCCGCGGCGGTGCTGGGGACGCTGGCCGCGCCGCTCGCCCGCGCGCCCGCGACGCTGGTCGACCGCGGCGGTGCGATCGAGCTGCTGCTCGCGCATGATGAGATGACGCTTGAGGCGGCGACGCCCGCCGCGATCGACCGCGGTGCGAACCTCGCGCTGGTCGGCGAAGAGCTGGTGCAGTTCGCCGAGGCGCACCAGATCGCGCCGCGGCGCTGGCGCCTCGCCACGCTGTTGCGCGCGCGCCGCGGCACGGCGGCGGCAGCCCATGCGGCGGGCGCGCGCTTCGTGCTGGTCGATCGCACGCGGCTGGTCACGCTGGCGCTGCCCGGTCTGCGCGCGGGTGACCGCGTGACCGTGCTCGCGGCGGGGGTGGGCGACAGCGCGGCGGTGACGGCCACCGTGACGCTCGACGGCAGCGCGCTTGCGCCGCCCGCGCCGGTGCATCTGTGCGCAGCGCGGGCGTCAGACGGCGGAACCTGGCTCCGCTGGGTCCGCCGTAGCCGCTACGGCTGGCGCTGGGACGACGGCGCGGTGGCGCTCGGCGAGGAGCGCGAGACCTACGTCGTCACGCTCGACGACACGCGCCGGCTGGTCACCGACGTGCCGCGGCTGCTGCTGCCGGCGGGGCACGAGGTGCGTCGCGTGGCGGTTCGGCAACAGGGCACGCGGGCGCTGTCGCGCGCGGCGGAACTGACGCTGTGACGGGGCGGCGGGGCAGCCCTTTCCCGTCGGGAGAGAGGACTTGTCACCCTGTTCCAACGACCGCCACGCCCCTCGCGGCGCCGCGCGACACCATGACCAACACAACAGGAGCGACCCGATGAGCGACGACACCACCGCGCGGCTGGCGCTGCCGCTGCTGGTGACCGGCCAAGCGCAGAAGGAGGAGACCCACAATGAGGCGCTCGCGCTGATCGACTGCGTCCTCGGCGGTGCGGTGGAGGAGGTCGGGGTCGAGGAGCCGCCGGCCGCGCCCGGGCCGGGGCAATGCTGGATCGTCGGCGCCGCGCCGCACGGCGCCTGGGCGGGACACGCCGGCGCGCTGGCGGGCTGGACCGCGAGCGGCTGGCGCTTCGTTGCGCCGCGCGAGGGACTGTGGCTGTGGGACCGCGCGCGCCAGCAGCCGGTCGGCTACACCGCGGCGGGTTGGGAGCGCGGCGTGATGCGCGCTGCCGCGGTGATGATCGCGGGCGAGCAGGTGCTGGGCGCGCGTGCGCCCGCGATCGCCGATCCGGGGCAGGAGGGCGACGGTGACGCAGCGGCGCGCGCCTGCCTGGCGCAAGTGTTGACGGCGCTTCGCTCCCATGGACTTATCGCGCGCTGACCCAACCTCACATGATGAAGGTGCTGTGGCAATTGCGCAACAGGCCCGACGATTTGTCAGCTTGTTCGGAAACCAACTAGCCGATAGTGAGTTTGCGCTGTCCGTAGTGACACCATGGAAAGGGGATTATGATGCGTAAGCTAGCCATGATCATGGCGCTTGCCTCCACCGCCCTCGCCACGCCCGCGCTCGCGCGCGACAAGGCGTGGTATGTCGGCGTTGAGGGCGGCGCGATGATCGTCGAGGATATCGATTGGGATATCCGCGGCGCCACGACCGCGCTGAACGGCACCGGCACGACCGACTCGAAGTACGGTTGGGATGTCGACGGCATCGTCGGCTATGACTTCGGTGCGTTCCGCCTCGAGACCGAGGTCGGTTATCGTCGCGCGTCGGTCGACAGCTTCCGGACCACCGCGGCCGTGCCGATCAGCGGCACCGCGACGGTTCCGGCCGGCACGTTCGACAACATGGGCGGCCGTACCTCGGCGCTGAGCTTCATGGTCAACGGCCTGCTCGACTTCGGCGAGGACGACGGCCTGCAGGGCTTCGTCGGCGGTGGTGCCGGTGTGGCGCGGGTCCAGGCCCGTCTCGAGCCGACCAGCTCGTACACGCTGCTCGACGACTCGGACACGGTGTTCGCCTGGCAGGCGCTCGCGGGTATCCGCGCGCCGCTGACCGAGAACATCGACGTGTCGCTGAAGTATCGCTTCTTCAACGCCGACAACGTCAAGCTGTTCGACGCGCGTGGCAGCAACTATGACGGCCGCTTCCGGTCGCACAGCCTGCTCGGCGGCGTGACCTACAACTTCGGCGCTCCGGAGGAGGCTGCTCCGCCGCCGCCGCCGCCGCCGCCGCCGCCGCCTCCGCCCCCGCCGCCGCCGCCGCCGCCCGAGGTGGTCTGCTCGCCGGGTCCGTTCATCGTGTTCTTCGAGTGGGACAAGTCGGACATCACCCCGGAGGCCGCGTCGATCCTCGACAACGCCGTCACCCAGTATCAGAACTGCCAGAACGCGCAGGTCATGCTGGCGGGTCACGCCGACCGTTCGGGTGCGGCCAAGTACAACGTGGGGCTGTCGCAGCGCCGCGCGGACTCGGTCAAGGCGTACCTGACCTCGAAGGCGATCCCGGAGAACGTGATCAGCACCGAGGCGTTCGGCGAGAGCCGCCCGCGCGTCGACACCGCCGACGGTGTCCGCGAGGTGCAGAACCGCCGCGTGGAGATCACCTACGGTCCGGGTGCGGGCCAGTAAGGTCGATCGCTACGGCGAACGAGAAGGGGAGGTCGGCGCGAGCCGGTCTCCCTTTTTTGTTGGGGTTGACGGAGCGGGCGCGCCGCCGGCGCGTGCAGCCGATGGCCGTACGGCGCGGGGGTTAGGACGCGCAGCGCGCGGGCGGGCAGCATTGGCCAGTCGGGAAGGGGCGTTGCCGCCAGCACCCTGTCTCGCGGGAGCGCCACCTCTCCGCCCATCCCCCGAAGGCATGTCGCTGCCACAACTCTTCGGTCATCCCGGACTTGTTCCGATCGACCGTGCGGCGAACTCTAAAGCGATGCGTCTGCGGAGGCGTGGATCCCGGACCCGGTCCGGGATGACGGAAGGTGAGGAGCGTTCCGAGGCGTCGCAGGGGAACCCAGAAGAGAGGTGAATGCGCTTATCTCATGCGCTCCACAATCAGGCACGACGTTGCTTCGCAGGATCTGGAACCGAGCCCTGTAGTTCCGCACAAGCGACGCCATGCTTGCGCGGCACAACGGAGCCCGGGCCAAGCCCTAATCGGCCGTGACGAGGTGACGAGACCCCGGCATGGACGCAGGTCTCTCATGTGGGACCTCGAAGTCACCAGCGTCGGCGGAGCTCCGCGAAGACGCTGCGCGGGGCGCCGGGGAAATTGCCCGCCTCCTCGCTGAACCCCGAACTGGCATAGACCGTATCGAGCAGGTTCTGCGCGCGCAGCATCAGCTCGGTCCGGCCGAATTGTCGGGTGAGCGTCGCGTCAAGCGTGGCATAGGCGCGCACCGGCTGGCCCGAGAGATTGAGCCGCGGCCAAACATAATCGGCGCCAAGCGCGACCGCGCCGTCGAGCGCGGCAATCTGGTAGCGCGTCCATACGCCCAGCGTGTGCCGCGGCGCGTTGGCGAAGCGCGTGCCGATCGCATTGGTCATCGCCTGGCCCGCCACGCTCCCGGTCACGCGCGCGTCGTTATAGGCATAGTCGAGCAGCAGCAGCCAGTCGCGCGTCAGATCGGCGGTGAGGTCGATCTCGCCGCCGCGGCTGGTCACCGCGCCGATCGGCCGCAGCTGATCCTGTCCGTCCACCCGCGGCAGCGTGGGGTCGACCTGGAGCGTGTTGCGGCGGACGATCCGGTACAGCGCCGCGCTGGCTTGGACGCGGCCGTGCCACGCCCGCGTCTTCGCGCCCGTCTCCCATTGCGCGCCCGTGACCGGCGCGAACGGGCCACCCACCGTGCCCGCCTGACTGGCACTGGGCTGCGGCTCGAAGCTGTTCGACCAGCTGGCGTACAGGCCGAGGTCATCGCCCCGGCGATAGAGCGCTCCGGCGCGATAGGTCAGCCGCGCGTCGCCGTAGCGGGAGCGGCGCGCGGACTGCCCGGTGGTGGCGGTGGCGAGCGCGTCGGCGAACCGATCGTAGCGCACGCCGCCGACCAGCTCGACGCCGGGCAGCAGCGTGACGCGATCGTGCAGATAGCCGCCGGCGCGCCGGCTGCGTGCCGCGGTGAGTGCGAACGGCAGCCGCGCCGCGGCGGCACCGTCACCGCTGGTGGTGCCGTAGCGCGGCCGCGACAGGCTTAGCGGCGCGACATTGCGGCGCAGGATGCGCGATCGGAAGTCATTGCGTTCGCGATAGCTGTCCGCTCCCGCCTGTAGCGCCTGGTCGAGGCCCAGCACCGTCAGCGTTGTCGCCACGTTGGTGGTGAACGACAGCGCCTCGACGCGACGGCGCTGGTCGCGGAACTCGCGCGCGACCAGATCGGGGTGCGCCGCAAGCAGCCCGATCGGCTCGTGATAATGCTGCGTCTCGGTCGAACCGATCGCGCGGACCGCGGCGTCGATGTGCAGCGCGGCGTTTGCGGCGGTGGCGTAGCGCGCCTGATAGGCGTGCGCGTCGAGCATCAGGGCGTCGTCCGGCTCGGCGGCGTTCCAGCGCCGATCCGCAAGGAAGCGACCGCGGGCATCGACCGGCACGCCGCGCAGCCGCTCGCCGAGGCGGTGGTGGTCATACACGGTGGCCTGGAGCGTCAGCGCGCCGTCACCGTCGGGGCGGAGGGTGAGTCCGCCGTCGCCGATCGCGGCGCGCTCGCGCTGGTTGAAGCGGAAGGGCGCGACCGTCTCGACGAAGCCGCCGAGCCGGTACAGCATATGGTGGTCACGGTCGACCGCGCCGCTCGCCTCGGACGAGAGGCCGGCGCGACGGTGGTCGCCGATCGTCGCCACGCTGCGCAGCGACGGGGTGTCCTGCGGCTGTTTCGAGACGTAGTTGATCACGCCCCCCGGGGCACCCGGGCCGAAGAACAGCCCCGCCGGTCCCTTGAGCACCTCGACGCGGCTGATCGTGAACAGCTGCGGTACCGAGAAGCCGATGAAAGGGTTGCCGCGCTGCCCGTCGAAGAACGTTTGGTCCTGGCGGAAACCGCGGAAGGTGACGCCGCCATAGCTGAACGGCGTCACCCCCGAGAGGGTGCGGTAGAGGTCGGTGACGTCGCGCGCGCCCAGATCCGCGATCAGCGCTCTGTCGATCATCTGCACCGATTGCGGGATGTCGAGCGGATCGTCGCTGCCTTTGCCCACGCTGGTCCGGTCGGTGCGATAAAGCCGCTCGGCGCGGTGGGTGACGATGATGTCGTCGCGCGCGGTCGCGTCGGCGGTCGATGCGGGCGTCGCAGCGACCGACTGCGCGGCGGCGGGGCGTGCCGCCGCGCCGGCAAAAGACGCCGCGACCAACGCGATCCACCCAGTCCGTAGCATCACCCCATCCCCAAGCTGCGAGTGAGTCGCAGCTAGGCGGGTCGGGGTGGGGCGCACAATCACGCACGACGCGCAATCACCGCCCCGGGTCAGCGGCTCGCGCCGCGGCGCCTCAGGCGTCCGCCGTCAGCGCCGCCTCCAGCCAGGCCGGACGCAGCGCGTCGCCGAGCGCCTCGACACGGCGCAGCGTCACCATCCATCCGAGGTCCGGATAGGTGGCGCGCGCTTTCGCTTCGTCAGCGGCGAGCGGCGCCACCACCAGCCGGCGGTTGACCTTGCTGCGATGGTGCATCCGCGCAGTATTTTCTTGGCCGACGTAGCAGCCCTTGGCGAAGCTCACCCCGCCGAGCTCGCGCGCGTTGCACTCGAGCCAGAGCGTCTCGGCGTCACCGAGCTCGCCGCGCCCCTCCGCCACGCCAAGCGACAGCCGATGCGCGCGCCATGCCGCGTCCGCCGTGCTCGCCCGGTCGTCCGTGGGCGCGAGCCAGCGCCAGCCCAGCGCCGCGAGTCGCGGGTCGGGCACGGCGGCGCGCTCCGTGGGGGCGGCGCGCGACCAATGCACCGCCAGCGCCTCCTCGGGCGCGATCGTGATGGCGCGGCGCAGCCGGTACATTGTCAACCGCCGCGCCAGCGCCTCACGCCCGTCGCGCTCGACGTCGAGCAGCACGTCGTCTCCGTCGGCCCAGACGATGAGATCGAACAGCGCCTTGCCCTGCGGCGACAGCAGCCCCGCCCAGCACGGCAGCGCGCCCGCCATGTCGTTGCTGAGCAGCCCCTGGAGGAAGCCGCGCGGGTCATCGCCCGCCAGCCGCAGCAGCGCGCGCTCGGCGAGCAGGGTGGCCGGTCTGGTATCGCTCATGCCGGCAAGGTAGGGAGGCGGCGCATAAGGTGAAAGTGCCGGAAAGGGCGACACGATGGCGAGCTATGATCTGCTGCTGACCGGCGGCACCGTCCATACCCCCGGTGGCCCGGTGGCGGCCGACATCGGCGTGACCGGCGGGCGCATCGTCGCGATCGGCGCGAGCGGCGACGCGGGGCGACGGATCGACTGCACCGGGCTCGACATCCTGCCCGGCGTGATCGACACCCAGGTGCATTTCCGCGAGCCCGGACTGGAGCATAAGGAGGATCTCGCGAGCGGCAGCGAGGCCGCGGTGCGCGGCGGCGTTGTCGCGGTGTTCGAGATGCCCAACACCAAGCCCAACACCGACTCGGCCGAGGCGATCGCCGACAAACTGGCGCGCGCGCAGGGCCGGATGTGGTGCGACCACGCCTTCTACGTCGGCGCCACCAATCATAATGCGCGCGAGCTGGCGGAGCTGGAGCGGCTGCCCGGCACCGCCGGCGTCAAGATCTTCATGGGCGCCTCGACCGGCGACCTTCTGGTGAGCGAGGATGCGCGGCTGGCCGAGGTGCTGGCGCACGGCGTTCGCCGCGTCGCGATCCATGCCGAGGACGAGGACCGGATGAACGCGCGCGCCGGCGAGCGCGTCACCGGCAATGCGTCGTCACACCCGGTGTGGCGCGACGACGAGAGCGCGATGCTGGCGACGACGCGGATCTTGCGGCTGGCGCGCGCGGCGCGGCGACGCATCCACGTGCTCCATGTGACGACGCCGGCGGAGCTCGAGCTGCTCGGGCGCAACAAGGACATCGCGACCTGCGAGGTGACGCCGCAGCATCTCACGCTGGCGGGCGAGGAGGCCTATCCGCGGCTCGGCACGCTGGCGCAGATGAACCCGCCGATCCGCTCCGGCGCGCATCGCGACGGACTGTGGCACTGGCTCAACCAGGGCGTGCCCGACGTGATCGGCTCCGACCACGCGCCGCACACGCTGGAGGAGAAGGGCAAGGAATATCCCGCGAGCCCGAGCGGCATGCCCGGCGTGCAGACGCTGCTGCCGTTGCTGCTCGACCATGCCGCCAACGGGCGGCTGTCGCTCCAGCGCGTGATCGAGCTGACCAGCGCAGGCGCGCAGCGCATCTTCGGGCTGGTCGGCAAGGGTCGGATCGCGCGCGGCTATGATGCCGACTTCACGGTGGTGGACCTGCGCAAGCGCTGGACGATCGAGGACCGGTGGCTGGCATCGCGCGCGGGCTGGTCGCCGTTCACGGGAATGGAGCTGACCGGCAAGCCGATCGGCACGATCATCCGCGGCGAGGTGGCGATGTGGGAGGACGAGCTCGGCGCCGCGCCGCAGGGGCAGCCGCTGCGCTTCGAGGCGACGCAATTTCCGGGCGGCAAGTAAGGGACGCGCGTAATGGGGGCGCTGCGTGATGCCAGCATCGCGGCGCCTTACATCGCTGACAAGGGGGGCGCACCTTCGCCAGCGTGAACAGCGGCGATGCTGGTTAGCGGTGACCGTCTCTGGCCGCGCCGCATCCCATTGACTCCATCTTCCTCCGCTCGCCGGAACCGCTTGCCCGATCGAGTGTTTGACAGCACGTTGTCGATTTGTCAGCAGGCTGTCCGATGCCGGGTGAGACGACGAACGTACGCGCGTTGGCGTTCGCGATCTTCGCGGCCAATGGGCGGCTGGTCAGCGCGGGAAACGACCTCGTCGCGCATCTCGGCCTCACCAGCGCTTGGTGGCAGGTGCTCGCGGCCTTGCGCTATGCCGCCGCTCCGCTTCCCACCGCGTCAATCGCGCGCAACATGGGCCTGGCCCGGCAAGGGGTTCAGCGCATCGTCGACGTCCTCGCCGAGCGTGGACTGGTCGAGTTCAAGGCGAACCCGCATCACCGCCGCGCCAAATTGGTGGTGCTGACCGAGGCCGGCCTGCTGGCGGTCGCCGCCGCCGAACAGGTCGTCGCTCCGCTCGATCAGGCCATCGTCGACCGGATCGGCGCGGATCGCCTCCGCGACGCGGTCAGGACGCTGGACGAGATGATCGACGTCATTTCGCAGCATGTCGACGCGCACGCCGATCCCTCTCCCCCTCAAACGTCAGAGGATGTGCCATCATGATCCTGGTGTCTGGAGCGACCGGCGGTATCGGCGGCGAACTATGCCGGCTGCTTGGTGACGCCGGCGTGCGGTTCCGCGCGCTGTGCCGCAAGCCATCGCAGGTAGAGACGTTTCGACGCAACGGCATGGACGCCGCGCTGGGTGATTTCGACCGGCCGGAGACATTGCCGGCGGCGATGCAGGGCTGCGACACGATGTTCCTGATCACGCCGCCCACCCCTGGACAGGTCAGCCAGGAGACCGGCGCGATTGACGCGGCCAAACGCGCCGGCATCGGAAGGATCGTGAAGATCTCGGCATCCGACAGCAACGTGCGGTCGCCGGTGCCCTGGGCGAGATCGCACGCGCTGATCGATCATCATCTGCGCGGGTCCGGTATCGGCTGGACGATCCTGAAGCCCACCGCCTTCATGCAGAACTTCCTGTGGTTCAAGGACCCGATCGCCAAGGGCTTCTTGCCGCAGGTCGCGGGCAGAGGATCGGTTTCCTGGGTGGATACGCGTGACGTCGCACGCGTCGCCGCCACCGTCCTGACGCAGCATGGCCATGAGAAAGCGACCTACTTTCTCACCGGGCCGGAAACGTTCGACATGAAGACGGCGGCGCTGCGGCTGTCGCAGGTACTGGACCGCAAGGTTCGGTATCTCGATCTGCCGGCGCCGGTGTTTCGCGCGATCCTTCGCCTGACCGGCAACTCGCGCTGGATGGCCGGCGGTCTCGTCGTGCAGTTCGACGATGTCGTGGCGGGACATCACGATATCGATCCGACCTTCGAGGTCGAGCGCCTCACCGGCACGCCCCCGCACGATTTCACCACGTTCCTTCGCGATCATCGCGCGCGTTTCACGCGCTCTTGACCGCAGCGCCGGTCGGGTCTGGCGCGCCTCGCAAGGCCGCCAGCGCGATCCGCTGCGCCGGCGGCCGTCACGCGACGACGGCTCCGCACCCTCGCCAGATGCTCCCCGGGCGACGCGCAGGCAGCGGACGCGCCCGCGCTCACCCGATCAGAACGGCAGCCATTTCGCGGTTTCGGTGAACTTCATGTAACCGACGTTGACGCCCGCGCGCCAACCCACTCCGAGCCGCACCGGGATCAGCACGACATTGCCCTTGCGCAGATAGGTCGCGGCGAAGCCGCCGACGAAGTACAGCCGCCCTTCGGCACCGGGGAAGCGCGTGAACAGATCGTGCGTGTCGTAGAGATTGTAGACCAGCACGAACACCTTGTTGGCGTCGCCGCCGACGTCGAAGCCGACCGACGGGCCGGTCCAATACACCGGACGTTGACCCTCGACCTTGTGCGTCATGATGCCCGAGCCGTAGCGCAGCCCGACCACGAACGCCCCCGACGCCTCGCGTCCGGCGATATAGGCGTTGGGCTCGCCCTGGTCCTTGAGGATCTTCTCGATGATTTGCGCGAAGCCCTCCGCACCCTTGCCGAACACGCCCTCGCCGGCGGCGATAAGATCGTCGCGCTTGTACGTCTCCGCCGCATTGGTGGTGGCGTTGGCGCGGGCGTCGCCGGCCGTGGGGGCAGGCGCGGGCGTCGTCGCGGGAGGCGGGGTCTCGGCAGGCGGCAACGGTTCGTCGTCGCGCTGCTGCGGCTCGGGCGCGCGTGGGGTGCGCACCGCGGGCTGGCCGCCGACATCATTGTCGATCGCGGCATTGGGGTCGATCGTGCGCACCTGCGCCGCGCTCGCGCCCGGTACGGCGAGCACCAGCCCCGCCACCATCATCGCGCCCCACGCGCCGCGCGCCATCATCCGCATCATCGTCATTCCCCACACCGGTGCCACAGCATAGCGACAGCACGCCTGTCGGGGCAATGAACGCCGCGGCGACCCGACTCCGCGACGCGCTACGACGATTCCGCGCGCAGCCCGGTTGATCGCGCCGCAGACGCTCGCTATAGCCGCGCCTCACGCCGGCCCGGAGACGTGGGTGAGTGGCTGAAACCAACGCTTTGCTAAAGCGTCATACGGGAAACCGTATCGAGGGTTCGAATCCCTCCGTCTCCGCCACCCAGTCTCAGATATTCGATCTCTCCTGCGGAGCAGGCCCAGAGTAGCGCAGTTCTGCGCCTCTTCACGGACCTTTGCGTCTGCGGAGAGCCGAAGGGCGCTGAAGATTTCTTGATCCACGCCGAGATTCTCCGCTTCTCGGGGGCCTAGTACCGAGTCGATATGACCGCCCGATTTGGACTCGCTGTCGCCACGCTGAGCGCCAGTTCGCTTACGGGAGGCGCTTTTGCGCAGTTCGCTGATAGGGGCACTTTCACAGGGATTTTTTCCCTGCTTCAGGGTTCGGGCGCGGTTCCAAGCAGCCGGCGACGCTCGGAGCGCCGGGCTTTTTCCGCTCCTACGGCGCTGCACTTACGGAGCTTGGCAGCCGCGAGAAGCAGGAGGTCGGTCGCTGGGCCAACAGCCGGAACGAGAACTCGCACCTACCGTTCAGGCGACGAGAGCGGGCGATGCTGCGGTCTCGGCAGATGCGAACGTTGCAGAAGTTTGCCTCGGTCCACGCCAACGTTCACAACCACTTCAATCACGAACGCCACCTCGTCGATCGCCAGACCTACAAGCAGCGCCGCTCCGCGGCGCTGGCAGAGTGGCAGGCGCTCGCCAGCTGACCCGCCGCGCCACGAAGGCCGGATTGCATCGTGTAGAGACGAGTTCGCGTCAGACTGACAGCACCCTCCTGACCCCAAGGCGAGACGTGGGAGCATGATGGTTCTGCTCGAAGTCATGACGTTTTGCTGGATCATCACGGTCGGTGTGACGTCAGAGCTGAGCGTGTATCCTTTGTTGTCCCGGAGAGCATCAGCACGGGGGACCTGACAACGGTTAGGCTGCCGATCGCAAAAGCGATCGTCTCAGCAGTCCATATCAGAAGCGTCGACGGACCGTTCCAAAAACCTGCCGCGGCGAACCAGCTTGCAACGTGTTGTTGAGCGACGACGCCGTGTTGAAGAATTGCCCCGAACCGAGCGCGGCGATGTAGCGCTCGTCCGTCAGGTTGACGGCGTTCACCTGGATTTCGACGCCGGCAAAGGTGCTGTTGGCCGGGAAGCGGTAGCCGATCGCGGCGTCAAACAACGTGTAGCCGCCCACGGTGACGTCGCCCGTGTAGGTGACGTTGCGCCTAGAGGTGTAGGCGCCGGCCACGTTCCCGAAGAACATGCCGTCGTCGTAGTTGATCTCGCCCTTCGCCAGGTGCGCCGGCGTGTCGACGGTGCGGACGCCCTTGGTCGCCACGAAGGC
The DNA here is from genome assembly GCF_051400595.1 of Sphingomonas larreae. Lineage (NCBI taxonomy): Bacteria > Pseudomonadati > Pseudomonadota > Alphaproteobacteria > Sphingomonadales > Sphingomonadaceae > Sphingomonas > Sphingomonas larreae. The sequence continues at coordinate 251,963 of NZ_JBLFFI010000004.1, read as the reverse complement.
GGTGCCGTTGATCGTGTCGTCGTCGTACGTGCTGTCGTTGTACGAATAGGAGGCGATCAGCGCGAGCGGTTGAGCCAGCTGATAGGTCGCACCCACCTCAACGCCGCGGCTCGTCACGCTACCGACGTTCTGCAGAATGCTGGGATTACCCAGGATGTTCGCGCCGCTGAAGGCGGCGAGCAGCCGGTTCTTGAACTTGACGTCATAGCCGGCCACTACGCCGCGCAATCGGCCCAAGTCGAAGCGCCATCCGCCCTCGATCGTGCGCGACGTCTCCGGCTTCAGCGTGTCGCGGATCGCTTCGAAGCCAGCCTGGGTGGTACCGAACGGCCCGCGGAATGAGCTGATGAAGGCGCGCATGTTCTCGGCGTAATTGGCGAAGAGCTCCTGCCGGCCGATCCGGTAGGTCGCGCCGACCTGCGGCTGGAACCAGTCCTTGGCGGCGATCCGTCCGTTGATGAACGGCGTGCCGAACGTCGTCGTGATGCCGTTGGACACGCGCGTGCCCTTGAACCCGCCAGCCACGGTCAGTGCGTCGAGGATCTGCCAGCTGTCGCTCACGAAATATTGATTGGTCACGGTCGTGAGATCGGTCAGGAAATCGCTCCTGAACGCGTCGGTGAGGAAGGCAGTCACGTCGGGACGGTTCGTGAGGCTCGCCGCGTAATAGTTGCGATCGGTGCTCGCGCGATTGTCCTCGTGCCAGAAGCCGAGCTGGATCGTGTGCGCGCCCAACCGTGCGGACGCCTTCGCGATGCCGCCGTCGCGCTTGATCCCGTACTCCGTGGTGCGAACAGAGAGGGGGAAGCCGTCGGGCGAGAACACCGCGGGGGTGTAGATGCCGCCGCTGCCCTTGTCATAGTGGTGATAATAGGTCGCCGTCGCGTCGAGCCAATCGGAGACCGGCACGTCGAGGGTCAGTGCGCCAAGCCAGTCGCGACGAATGCCGCCGCTGTCGTAGTAGGTGTCGTTGACGTTGGTGTAGGGCGCGGGAAAGGCCGTTCCCGCGGCAGGGAAGGGCAACGCGCGATTGGCCGCCCGCGCCGTCTGGTTGGCGCTTACCTGCGACAGCAGGATAGCGGTGGCATAGTCTGGCCGGAGGAAATCTAGGTCGTAGCCGATGCTAGTGAGGGTCGCGGGCGAGAGATCGGCATAGTTACGCTCCTTGTGGAGCGAGTAGTTGAGCCAGCCCGTCAGCGACGCGCTGCCGATAGCCTGGACGATCTTGCCGTTCACCTTGGTGTCCGACTGGCTGCCGAAGCCCTTCCACTTGATCGCGTCATGGACAACGCCCGAGATCGACAGCTTCGTACCGGTCGGCAGCTCGCCGCTGTCTAGCCGGCCGTAGAGGTGCACGGTGTCGTACATGCCGTACGTCAGCGCTACCTCGCCGCTCGGCACCTCTGACGGTGTGCGCGACACGAACTCCAGGTTGCCACCGAGATTGCTGGTGGACGCGATGCCGAGCGAGCCCGCCCCCTGAGACACGTCGACCCGCGCGATGTTTTCAGCCGCGATGGCGCGGCTGACGTGCAGGCCGTTGTGGCCGTTGTAGAACATGTCACCCAGGGGGACGCCGTCGAGCGTGTATCCCATCTGGCTCTGGTTGAAGCCGCGCACAGAGAGGCGGGTGCCGAGTTCGTAGCTGCCGAACGGGTCCGAGCTCTGCAGCGCGACGCCTGGCAGGCGCGCAACCGCCTTCAGCGGCGAACTGCCTGGCGGGAGGATCCCGATCGCCTTGCGGGATACCGTCTGCTCCTGACGCACCTTGCCGTTGCCGTAGACGACGATTTCGTCGTCATGGTCTGCTGCACTCGCCGTCGGAGCATCGATGGCAGTGCCAACGGGATCGGCGGTCTGCGCCGAAGCATTTGCGGAAATGGCCATTATGGCGCTCGCCGAGGCGAGAAGAAATGTTTTCGGATCCATCTGGGTCCTAACTGTCCATGTCAGGGGTATTGCCGCTCTGGCAGCGTTCGTTGGCGTCTCGACTAGGAGCGGTTCGGGTCGCATCGATGACGGGGACGCTACGGAACTATGACAATCGCGTCCGTTGTCACGGGTCGGTCACGGTCCACGCTTAGGTCACGGCATGATTGGAGAAAACTTCGACTGGCATCGACGTGCCGTGCTCGGCGCGATGACTGCGTTGGCGGCGACGCCTGCAATCGCCGTCGATAACGGTGCCCGTGGCGACGTCGATCCGTTCGCGCTAGGGGTCGCTAGCGGCGATCCGGATGTCGACGGCTTCGTGCTTTGGACGCGTCTGGTCGGAGCACTTGCAGAGCCGTTGAGGGCAGGCGCTGTTGCAATCCGGTACGAGGTCGCAACAGATCCTGCCTTCCGGCAGATCGTGCGCGCCGGCCGCGGCGCCGCCCGTCCGGAGCGCGGACATGCGGTACACGTCGAGATCGTCGGGGTGCCTGCCGGAAGGCCTTACTGGTATCGCTTCCATGCCTTGGGCGCTACGAGCCCGATCGGGCGCGCGGCGACGGTACCGCGCACAGCGGATCGTTTGCGGCTGGCGGTCACGTCCTGCCAGCACTGGGAGCAGGCGCGGTTCGGCGTCTACCGGGACATCGTCGCGTCGGAACCTGACCTAGTGCTGCAACTGGGCGATTACATCTACGAGCAAAGCTACCCTGACCTGCCGACCGTCCGCTCGTTCAACGGGCCCGAGCCGCGGGATCTCGCCGGCTATCGGCAGCGTCACGCGCTTTACAAGACCGATCCGGATCTCAAGCTCGCGCATCGCGCGTGCCCCTGGATCGTGAGCTGGGACGATCATGAGGTGCTCAACGACTATGCCAACCTGGCCAATCGCGAGGGCCTGCCGCCGCAGCTCTTCGCGCCGCGGCGAGCAGCGGCGTACCAGGCATACTTCGAGCACATGCCGATCCGCCCGAGCCTTTGGAGAGGGCGTGCCACGCCGCGGCTATACCGCTCGGTGGATTGGGCTGATCTGGCCTCCCTGTCGGTGCTGGACACCCGGCAGTACCGGAGCTCGCCGCCCTGCGCTGCGCCGAGCATGGCACGAAACGTGCGGCTGGACGCCTGCAGCGAGGCAGCCGCGCCCTTCCGCACCATTATGGGACGAGCGCAGGAACGTTGGCTATCCGCCCGGCTCCATCGAGAGAGCCGTCCTTGGTCGCTCGTCGCCCAACAGGTATTCTTTGCACCACTGTGGCTGGACGGAAGTCGCCAGTCTACCTTCAGCGATCAGTGGGATGGCTTCGCTGCCAATCGAGACCGCGTCCTGGCCGAGTTGCGTCACCCAGCGGTCCACAATCCGTTGGTGCTGAGCGGCGACGTGCACTCCTTCTGGATCAATGATCTCGCTACGTCTGATGGCGTGCCGGTTGGAAGCGAAATCGTAACCTCAGCGCTTGGCGCCGCATCGCCGCCACCTGGACGGTTTGGGGACGTTGCACGCAACAATTCCCATGTGCGCTTCCACGATATCCAGCATGCTGGATGGGTGAGGCTTGACGTCGACCATCAGTCGCTGCGCGCCGATATGCGGATGGTCTCTGACCGTACAGTTGCCAGTAGTGAGGTGCGAACATGCGCAAATTTCGTTCTCGAGGCAGGATCCCGGGAATTCATAAGAGCCTGATTTTCGGTGAACGGAAAATTCTATAGTTCTGTAGGCGGTTGACCAGGTCTCGGCAGTCATCTTGTTCGTCGTTACACGTCCGACTGAGGTCGCGAAGGTCATCAGGCAGGTAATCGTGCAGCCAGCGAGCGCCCGTCAGGAACACCTGATCGTCAGCGTTAGCCGTGGTAGCAGGCGAACTTGGCAACGAGCTGAAATTTAACTGGTTGTTGATAAAGCGCTCGGTTCAGGCTTGCTGAGTGTCTACGGTCGATCAGCAGCTCGTCAGAGCAAGAAGGCGGTCGCCAAGCGGCCTGGCGCGAATGTGCAATCCGCGTCGCCGAAAGGCCGGGCCGATCATCAGCAATCGACCGTAGACCAGCACGTTCTACGTTTCATAGATTTACGAAGCTTGCTTGATCGCGATCAGCTGGATAACTTTCGGTCAAGACTGCTGCCAGGTTCAGCTTTCGGCAAGCGAAATTCAGCCCTCAGTACTAGCGAGCGCTCCCGAAGCCGATCGAGCATCTGAGACCGATAACAATCGCATCGCGCACGTATGGATCAGCGCCAGGATGGATAACGTATTGAACGTCTGGCTGAAGCACGATCCCGTCTGCAACCTCATCGGAAAACGTCAGCTCTATAATTGTTTCACTCGAAAGCAACATGTCATCGCCCACACCGGCGCTCAGTCGGTAATCCTTGGCAAGCCGGCCCTTGGCGGCCCCAAGGGCGACCGTCGCCTTTGGGCGGCCCAACACGGCGCGATCCAGTCGGGCTCCTACTTGCCAGCCACCTGTGAAGGGTGTTGTCACTCCGTCTGCGAGGCCCGCTCTGAGGAATGGCGTTAAAGAGGCCGATTCACTATCGCCAAAGACGGGGTACTCGGCGAGCATGTATGCTCCTTGTGAGAAGCTCGAGCCCGCGCCAGGAGAAGCAACGATCGGCTGCTTCTTCGTGTAACGCCATCCGCCAATCGCGAATTTGCCGGATCCAGTGACCCCAGCTTCTGCGATAAATAACAGCCCTGCTCTACCGCTCACGTCGATACCGTTCGCGTCCCCGATTGTGCCGGCCTCTGCATTCACAACAGCACCCTGGACGTAGTACGATGATCGCGCGAGACGAAGCCGCGCGGCGAGCGCTGTGGACGGGAAGGTGGATGGTCCGTTTGGTCCGCTCGCTGATAATTCTGAACCCATGCCAAATGGCGAGGCCACGAAGATCGTTGCTGCGTCGTTCGAGTAGAACTCGCTATTGAGGTCGTACAAGCCCGCGCGCAGCGATACGGACCCGAAACCGCGCTCTAACCACGCTTCATAAAGCCTTACGCCGGCGTCGCTCACCTCGATGTTATCGACACCCTGAATGGAACTCGCAAGTTCGTTAGGGCGTCCACCATGATTCTTCAGCAGATCGACGTGGGCCTCCAACGCGGTCAAACCAAGTTGGCGGTCAAGGTCCAAATCGAGCGTCAGATTGAGGTTGTCGAGAACACGCATACCCCGACCCGCTCCGCCATCGGCGATACCGATCACATCAACGGTGTAGCCGACGCCTAGTTGCAGCGGCGCCACCTCCTGTGCCGCTACGCACGGAGCGAAGGCAAAGGTCATCGCGGCGCAAAGAGATGTTCGTATGATCATGCTATAGCCTCGCTGGCTCGATAGCAGCGAGTCGTAAAGCAACCGTTCCTGATCTACGTCACGGCAAACTCTGTGATCCTCTCGTGTTTGCCAAGGAACACTATCTTAACCGGTGTTCTCCATCAGTGCACCATCGGTGTAGTGCGTGGATCAGATCGTGAAGAACCTTAGCATCGGCAAAAAGCTTCTCGGCGGCTTTGGAGCGTGCCTTCTGCTCCTGGGTCTCATTGCGGCGCTCGCGCTGTACTCGCAGGCGCAGCTTGCTGGCTCGCTCAACGAGATCGGCCGAGATCGCTTGCCGAAGGTCAACATGATCGCTGACCTCGACGGTCTGGTGTCGGATTACCGAGCTGCTCAGGGTGCAGTAGCAATCGCTCAAGCGCCTGCTGATGTCGCCAAGGCAGCTGCCGAGGTCACGAACGTCCACGAAGCAATCGAGGCGCGTCACGACGCACTGCAAAAGCTCCTTAGTCACTTCGATGCTATCGCATCACTTAAGACGTGGAAGGGCAAATGGGACGCCTTCGCTGCCGACGGCGATCGCATGGCTGCCCTCGCCGCTGCACGCCAGGACGCAGCCGCTGAGCAACTTTATAGCGGACAAAATGCGCGTGAGTATGAGCAGCTGACTACGGCTACGGCAGCCGTCAAGGATGTTCAGAGCAAGCTCGTTGAGGCTCGCATCGTTGCCGGAGAGAAGCTGGCCCAGGACGCTAAATTAACGATGTTTGGCTGCATCGCCGCTGCGGTGGTACTGGTTCTTGCGTCACTTGCTGTGCTCACGCGCGCCATAGCAAGACCGATCGGCTCGGTCACTGAAGTACTGGTTGCATTGGCGAACGGCCGATCCGACGTTCAGGTTGCCACCGATGATCGTCGCGATGAGGTCGGCGCGTTGAACCAGGCCACGGTCGGCCTACGTAACCAACTTGCGGCTGCCGAACGTGCCAAGCAGGAGCAGACTACACTGATCGTCAGCAGCGTTGGTAGCGGGCTCGACGCGCTCGCGCGCGGTGACCTCACGGCACGGATCGAGGCCGAGCTGACCGGTCCGTTTGCCAAGCTGAAGGACGACTTCAACAACGCGATGCAGTCGGTTGCGGGCACGCTCACCGCGGTCAACGCCAGTGCCGAGGGGATCACCAACGGTGCCGGCGACATCCGCCAGGCGTCCGATGACCTTTCGCGCCGTACGGAGCAGCAGGCCGCCAGCCTCGAGGAAACCGCGGCGGCCATGCACGAGATCACGACCACGGTGCGTGAAACTTCGGCTAACGCGACCCGCGCCAATGCGGTCGTGCTTGAAGCGCGTCAGGACGCCGAACAATCAGCGGACGTCGTCCGCCGTGCCGTCGAGGCGATGAACGGAATCGAGCGCTCGTCCAACGAGATCAGCGAGATCATCGCGGTGATCGACGGGATCGCATTCCAGACCAACCTGCTTGCGCTGAACGCGGGGGTCGAGGCGGCGCGCGCGGGCGACGCGGGCAAGGGCTTCGCCGTGGTCGCCTCCGAGGTGCGCGCACTGGCGCAGCGCTCTGCCGACGCGGCCAAGGACGTGAAGAGCAAGATCACCTCCTCGACCGAGCAGGTCGACGCAGGTGTCGAGCTTGTGGCGCAGGCCGGCGAGGCGCTCACCCGCATTACCGGTCGGATCGGCGAGATCAGCACGCTTGTCTCAGACATCGCATCGGCCGCCGAGCAGCAGGCGACGGGGCTGCAGCAGGTCAACACCGCGGTCAGCGAGATGGACGGCGTGACCCAGCAGAACGCCGCGATGGTGGAGGAGGCCACCGCCGCGGCGCGCAGCCTGGCGGAGGAGACCGAGAACATGTCGCGGCAGGTCAGCCGTTTCCGGCTGAGCGATCGTGCCGCTCCCGCATCCGGTGCGCGGCAGGAGGCGGCATCGTCGCCGGTTCACCAGCTTCAGGCACGCGCCGCGCATGCGGGTGCCCGGATCGCCGTTGGCGCACGTGCGAACCGAACGAGTGCCGCTGTAGCGCAGGACGATTGGTCATCGTTCTGAAGCGTCAAGCATCTAATCTGATTTGATCTGAGGTAATTTGCGGAGCCTTACCATGCCTCGCGACGTGCGCCGTAACCATCAGGAACTTGCGTCATGCCAGAGCCAGTTTCGAGCCATGTTTTCGGCCAGGCCGAATGACCTCGCAGAGCTTCTTCAGGCGCGTGTCTTTTTCTCGCATTTACTTCGCCGCTTCCTTGCGGAACAAGAGGGCATGCTACGCGACATGCTGATCAAGAGCTACACAGATCAGCAAGGGATCAATTACGCTCTTTTGTAGGCCACTATAGCGCGCACGTTCGAAAGTGGCCGCCTGCTACCATCCGCGCTAACTGGCAGGGCTATGTTAAGGATGCATATGCTTCAGACGAAATGCTTTCTTCACTAATCGCATGGGAAAAGCGGCAGCTTCTGCCCTTTATGGCGCGAGCTTGCGCCGCCTGAGGCGAAACCAGCCTTTGAAGGGCTCACGGGACCTATCGAAGGCTTTTAAATCAGCTGTTAGGCAGCACGATAGCTTTATTTCGAGGAAGTCGTTTAGTCGCTCTGTCACCACCCACAAGCCTGAAACCTTATCATGTCTCGTCAGCTCATCACATTTCAGCTCGGCGATCAACATCTGTGCGTCATACCGAGGACATGCAGCCGCTGCCCGACATGGGCGACGCGGCCGCGGCGCAGTTCCTCGCGGCCTCGCGACAATCGATCAGCGGCTGATCCTGGTGCTCGCGCTCGAGCGGCTTGTGGAACGCAGCGTAATGGCCGACCCCGCCTAGAACTAATCGCGTAGACCGGCCTTCCGCGTTCGGCCACAGCGAGCTGAATTGCCGTCTCGCGGGATGGGCGAGAGCGCTACTGGCGCAGCGGGTCCGCCCGCAACGCCGAGAGGTCAGCGCACTGCGCTGCTTGGAGGACTACACGCGGTTCCCGCTACCATAAGCGGTGTCAACTGTACCTAGCGCTAACAGAATCTTTTTAACTGGCGCGAGCAGCTATCGCGCTCGGCCTTCGCGAAAGCCGACGGTCTGTTAACCTGCCAATCTCGGCCATTCACCCAGGTCGCCAGGCCGGACTCACCTCGAATGTCATAGATTGGCAGGTCGGCTTCGGCGTTGGCCGGCTCATTCCGGCTCGGCCTGATGCGTCGCTTGCCATTAACATCGCGAAGGAGCGGCTCACAGATGAGTGCCGGAGCGACGCGACATCCGACGCATGGTGCTGCGCAGTGCGAAGGCGACCATCAAGGCCACCTCGGTTGGACGCAGCATTAGGTAAAATTTAGTGGTTGTCGTACGTCGGCGCTCTGCCATGCTCGCAAGCAATTAGCTACCGAACCTCGCGGCGCCAGTTCGCGTGCCAATGGCTGATTACGATCGCTACGAGGTTAACCGATCTACAAACAAATTCCGGCTACCCGCGGATCCTCGGCAAATGAGGGTTGCTCGCTTTGTTCATTGGATCGCTTTGGCTTGCCGGCGCCTTGTCGTTGCCTCTGGTTGCAAGCGAGCTTCCCGCTGCGCCGCTCGCTACTTCGATGGCTACGTCTGCAGAACTCCCGCAGGAGGGGCTTGCAGACGACATTTTGGTTACAGCCACCCGGCGGGAGACAGTCGCTTCTCGTGTGCCTGCGAGCATCAGCGTGTTGAGCCGCGATGGGATGGACGAACGCGGCATACGCTCGATCGCCGACGTTGCCCGACTTACTTCTGGCGTCCGCTTCAACCCCGCGAACGGCAGCATCAGCGTCAGGGGCATCGAAGCCGGGCGCGGCGGTGCCGGCACCACCGGGATCTACATCGACGACACGCCTATCCAGCTCCGCGGTCTCGGCTTCAATCCGGACGAGGCCATGCCCGCGATCTTCGACCTTGATCGCGTGGAGGTATTGCGGGGCCCGCAGGGCACATTGTTCGGAGCCGGCTCTCAAGGCGGTACCGTTCGCTTCATCACGCCGCAGCCATCGCTAAGCACCTCCTCCGGCTACGCTCGCGCGGAGCTCAACTCGATTGAGCACGGCGGGCTTGGCTGGGAATTAGGAGCTGCAGCGAGCACCCCGCTGGTCGCGGAGCAGCTGGGGCTAAGGTTGTCGCTGTGGCATCGTCGTGATGGCGGCTACATCGACCACGTCGATACAGCGTCCAACCAGATCGACGATCGGGACATCAACGCCGGCGATGTTACCGTATCGCGTGTCGCGCTGCTCTGGGCGCCGCTCGGATCGCTACGTGTCAGTCCGTCGTTGCTGTTTCAGCGTCGACAGACTGCCGCTTGGAACTCATACTTTGCCGGTCTGTCGCGGCCTGACGCTGGGGCGTTCCGCAGCAGTTCACCGGAATATCGCGGCGGGCGGGACGAATACGTGCTGCCCTCGCTCAACGTGCGGCAGGAAGTCAGCTGGGGTGCGCTCGTCGCCAACCTCTCTTACTTCAATCGTCGGAATCTTACCGGGTATGACGGCACCGTCTACAACCTGTCCTACCTGCAGCACCGGGATATCTACCCGGGCCCCTATGACGAGAACGCAGTTTACCCGTTCCTGCTCGAGCGCGGCATCAATCCGGCACTGCCCCACTTTCTAAGCCCCTCTCGCGTCATCAACAGGCAGCGCAACGTGACCGCGGAGCTACGCGCGCAGGCGTCGCCCGGCGGGCGGCTCGATTGGGTTGCAGGTGTCTTCTATCAGCGCGCCAAGACACGGAGTTTCGAAGCGATTGAGGAGCGCGACAATCAGGTCTTCTACCGAGACGTTTTCGGCCAGAGCGCAGAAGAGCTGTTCGGCTACTCGAACGTCGGCAATGATAGCTACGTAAAGAACGTAGACGCGGACGAGACGCAGCTCGCCGGCTTCGCCGACGTGCGCTACCGGGTCGCCGAACGGCTGACCATCTCCGCCGGCGCTCGAGCCGCTCATACCACCTTTACATTCCGGAGTTCGGAGGCGGGAAATTTCACGGCCGAGCCGCTGCTGAGCCGAGGCCGGGCCGCGCAAACGCCAGTGACGCCGCGCCTCGGCGTCGATTATGTCTTGGGCAGGCGCGGGCTGCTCTATGCCAATCTAGCAACTGGGTTTCGTGCCGGCGGGGCCAACGCGCCGGTAAACCCTATCGCATGCCGCGTCGACCTGGACTCACTTGGCACTGATCGCGCGCCCATGACTTATGGCGCGGATCGCGTGCGCACCGCTGAGATCGGTGTGAAAGGAAGCGCTTTCGGCGAAGGCCTCCGGTTCGACGTCGCCGCTTATCAGAACCGTTGGAACGGCATTCAGCAGAATGTCTATCTGGCTGGCTGCGGCGTGCAGTTTATCGCCAACCTCGGTCGCGCGCGCACCCGCGGAGTAGACCTGCAGGCGACAGTCCGCCCCGCGCGAGGCCTGCTCATTGATGCTACCATCGGCGTAACGGAGGCACGCTTCGCCGAGACGGTCAGCGTCGGCCCGCTCGTGACGACCGTTCGCGCGGGCGACGCCATTGAAGGACCGCCGTGGACCGCGTCCCTTGGTAGCCGATACGACTTCACCATCGCGGCACGGCAGCATTATGTTCGCCTGGATCTTCAGCGCTTGGCCCGTCTGCGGCGCGCCACGCCGGAGCGCAATCCACTGAACGAGACAAGCTACGTGCCCGGTAGCAGCGCACCGGACGCCATCCTGAACATAAGCGCGCGAGCCGGACTTCGCCTTGGGTCGACCGAAATCTCGCTTTTCGCCGACAACCTTCTGAATCGCGCTTCTCGAACCAGCAGCGCGCCGGTGGACGCTGAAGCACGCCTTGTAGTGGCTTCGTCCGTCCGACCGCGCGTGATGGGCCTCACATTGATGACACAGCGTTGATGACCATGTCGAACTCCGAGACCAAAGCGACGAGCGAGGATCGGGCGCAAGCGCGTTCAGCTCGCGCCATCCCGCCTGCAATCTGGCGTGTGCTGGTGCTGGTGCTCCTCGCAGTAATCGGTTGCGCCGTTTTGCTCGCCAGCCTGTCACTCCGGATCAATGATCTGTCCGCCTCCGAGCGGCAGCGCATGATGCGCGGCGCATTCGCACGTGAGGGAGCCACGCTGCTTCCCATGATCCTCGATTACACCCATTGGGACGACGCTGTCCGCAACCTCTACGGCACCGTCGACCCGGACTGGGCGAGATCGAACATCGGCGGGGCGTATACGAACTTCATCGTCGATCGTGAAGGTCGCACTCTGTACGGAGCCGAGCCCTCGCGCAGGCAAGTGAAGATGGAGACCGTCGCTGAGCCCGTGCGCGTCGCGATGCTCGCGCGACTGCCAAAGACGCCGCTCGCAGCGCTGAAATTTCGCCCCTTCTGGGTCGCCGGCCTTTACCAAGGCAAGCCAGCGATCTTCGCGGCGAGCCCCATTGTGCCCGGCACGGAGCGTCAGGCGATGCCAGACGACGTGCACTATGGCATCATCGTCAAGCCCATCGACACAGCGATGCTCCGGCATTGGAGCGCTGCCTATTCGGTGTCGAACGTTCATTGGGCATGGACTGGCCGCGATGCAGAGAACGAGCTTGCCGTACGCGACGCCGCAGGACGTACGATCGGCTATGTGGCCTGGGATCCGATTCGCCCTGGTTTCGCTGCGATTACGGACCTGCTGCCGGTTGTGTTGGCCTGCACGGCCGCTTTCCTGTTGATTGCGGGGTTGCTCGCTCGACAGATCCTGCGGTCCGAGGAGCAACTTGAAGAGCGTACGGCGGCCGCGCTTGGTGCCGCCACCAAAGAGCTTGCGGCGCGGCGAGACGCTGAGCAGATGCGAGCGGAGGCAGAGGCAGCCCTCACTCAGGCAGAAGCCGCACGCCGACAGGCAGAGCGGATGACCGTGCAACAGCGCGAGGACGAACGTCGGCACCGCTACCAACTGCAAACCGCCTCCCACGAGGTGGCAGTGCGATTGCAGGATAGCATCGGCGTTCTCACCTCAACCTTGCTTCAGCGTGCAGACGAATTGGAGCGGAGCGCCCAGCGCACGCTCGCCGCCGTCAGCGCTCAGAAGGAGCAAGCGCAGGCGGCGCGGGGTACGAGTGAAATGGCCATGGAGGCAATGTCGAGCATCGGCGAGCGGGTCGGCGAGGTCCTCAAAACATCGACCCTGATACAGACAGCTGCCCATGATACCAGCGCGGCCAGCGCGCGGGCGGATGCGGAAGCTCGTTCTGCCGCTGATGCAAGCAGTGTGCTACAGAACAATGTTCGTTCGATCGGGGCTGCCAGCGATCTGATCGGAGAGATCGCGCGGCGAACAAACCTGTTAGCGCTCAACGCCACGATCGAGGCCGCGCGCGCAGGCGAGAGCGGTCGTGGCTTTGCCGTGGTGGCGAACGAAGTCAAGTCGCTCGCAATCGAGTCCGGCCAGCGCGCTAGCGACATCCTACGCAAGATCGGCGAAGTGGAGGTGGCTGCAACGCATAGCACATCGCTAGCCGCCACGCTGCACGCACTGCTCCAGGACGTCACTCAGGCGGCGGCGACGAATGCCGTCACTGCAGATCAGCAGCGGATTACTGCCGCCAGCATCCTCGATACCAGCAAGGCTGTCGGCGAGGAGGCGCGCGCCGCCTTCTCGGCTGTAAACGAGATCGTACGGGGACTGGACCTTGTGTCCGAGAACGCCTCCGGCACGCAGCAGGTTGGTACAGCGATTCGGCGTGAGGCCGTGGCGCTCCGAGCGGAACTGGACCGGGTGATCCTCCACCTTCGTGCCGTTTGAGCGCGCCTCACAAAGACCCATGGTCTACAACTTGCTGGTGAAGAGCCGCCATTTTTTGAGCTGAGCGGAACCGCGGTTCGACCGGAGGGCTCCATCCGATCACTCAGGGCCACCTGGCCGCCGTCCAACTCCGGACGTTGGTTCATCGCGATCGAACCTTCCAAGCGTCTCGCGCCGCTGTCCGGCTGGCTTGGTTGGGAGGTAAGAAGACAGTCAGCTTTCCTCCCAACTCGGACACAAGCGCTATGCCGGGAACGGGCCGGCAGCTGGTGATCAGTCTGCTTGAGGTATAGCCAACCAGCATCCGCTCAGTCGTTCAATTGCGCCTAATTCCGGTCGCCCCCATCCTGCCTGATTAAGCGTCCGCTTCAGGGTAGCCGCAGAGCGATTGTGAATGGCTGATTGCTGGGTCTCAGGCGATTAGCTGATCCTGCCGGAAAAGGGCATTCACCGCTCGCCCGGCCAAACGCCGGGAACAGGGTCACGATGCCCATTCACGAGCCCGTTACCCGTGGCCGTGTGCTTGCCCTCTGCATCGCTACGGATCAGGTCACGCTCGACCTCACGGTCGTTGGCGTCGGCACCAGCCTGACGATTGGCTGCATCCAGCCGGGCCTTGAGCAAGGGCATCTCGGACTTCTTCATGGATCAGCCCCTCGTGGTCGCGTGCCTATCCTCGCCGAGTGCCCAGCTCGAGCTGGCGTGCGAGCTCCTCGTGGTTGATCGACAGGATGCCGGCGGGTGCCGGCGAGCGCTTGGCGTCGTAGTTGGCGGTAGCAATCGGGCTGTGTCGGCGAGGCTGCATCGGGTCGTTGAACGTCTTGAACATCGCTGTCCGTCTACACGATCCCCCGGGCAGGCGCCACCACATCACCTATCCAGGAGCGCTGTCCGGCCTAGTTTCTGTGTGGTGAACCCTCGGGCTGAAGCCAAGCGAGCGCGCGATCTACGCTCTTGTCCTCCTCAACCACCCTTCGCACCAACTTTGGCGTATCCATCGGCAGGCGGATCGCGCAAGGCGTTTGCGATAGTAGCTCGAGCAAGTTGGTGGTGACGATCTCGCCGCTCCGGCGCGCTCGCCGGTAGGCTCTTAGTGCCTGGTCCATGGACCCGCCTACGCGCCGCCACAGGTTGATGCACAGCAAGGCCCATCCAGAGCGGATTGTACCGCGCGTCGTCGCAAATCAAAGCTGCGAGCTGCTCGGCTGCCATAAAGCGGGATTCGGCGATCAGCGTGATCGGCGCGGATCACGTCATCTGCACGCTTCGAATCCGCCTCTCCGCTTGCCTCTCACAGCAAGCCAGCCGACTGTTCTGCAGCACGCCTATAGGACCGGGGCACCCAGGTGGACGAGCGGCCGGAGTTGGGAGACGGGCGGGAGCCCTTGGGTGACCGCTTCTGGGTCAGCTGTCAGAACAACTCGCGGACCAGGCAGCTACCTTGGCAGTTCACCCAAAAGCCGCTCAGTGACCAATGCTTTTTTCAGTCGTACGACATGATCATCGGTGAGCCTGCCTTGGTGGAAGCCGCTGCATGTCACAGGCATTGCGAATAGCCAGCTTCATTGGCGACCGCCGAGTATCGAACCGAGCATATCCCCTAGGCCTCCGCCCGCCACGTCGCCATTAGGCCTGGTGCCACCAAATCCGGTGCCGCCAAGCCCACCGAGAACCGTGCCGAGGATGCCGCCAAGGCCACCCTGTTGCCCGCCGGAGCGACCCGCCATGTGACCGGCGACCAGCATCGCCAGGATCGGCAGCATTTGATTGAGAAGGGCGGGGTCGAGCCCACTGCTTTGCGCCGCATGCCCCGCCACCTGGCGGCTGACATTCTTTGACCCGAAGATGCCCCCGAGTAGTTGGTTGCCCCGAGCGATCTCGGTGGGTTCGCTGCCCATGACGTTGTGCGCCAGCCCAGCGCCGCCGAGTGCATCGACGTGCGCGTCTAGCCCGGCCGCATTGTCTCCCATTCCAGCCAGAACCGACGGCAGCAATGCTTCGGCACCACGCCGGGCTTGCTCGGGGGGAACCCCCAACTGGCTGGCAAGTGCTTCGATGCCGCCGCTAGGCAGCAGGTCGTTGAGGTTCATCTCGAACTCCTTGTCCTGATAACGTCAACGGCTGCCGACGCGCTTGGGTTCTCGCAGCAAGGCATCAGGTCTTCGTACTCAGCGGTGTCGTCAGACGTGCGCGCCAGAACTGCGTCGCCGCACCCGCCACGCCGAAATCATTGTCGCTGACGAGCAGCAGTTCGGCGGGGGAAAGCAGCGCCATGCCTTCCAGGTCCGCGCCGAGTTCCGGGAAATCGTCGCTGGTGAACACCAGCGTCTTGCCAAGAACCGGAAACGTCGGCTCCTCCGCAGCGCTGAGCTCCTCCAGCGTCGGGCGCGATGTCACGTCCAGGTGCGCGTCCGCCAGCACCGCGTTCGGCTCCAACACGCACCGGTAGATCTTGGTGGTCGCCGATCCCCGTTCCAGCACCAGCAGCGTGTCGGGCCCGATCCACAGCAGTTCGCTGACCTTGATGTCGCTGCGTTCGAACGCGCCCAAGGCACAATCGCGGGCGAAGCTGTGGGGATGGTCGAGCGGGTAGGCATATTGTGCCGCGACACGGCCCGTGGCGGCGTCCATGCGCCACAGGCGCACGTGGCGACCCTGCACGTGCGCATGTTCGTCGGGATGCGCAAGCGGGCTTTGGAAGGCGAGAAACAGCCAGCGTTCGTCCGACGAGATTGTCAGCGCCTCGAAGCCGCGATTGAGCTGGCGCTTCGCTGCGATCGCGGGCAGGCCGGCCGAGGCGTCGGTCGGCGATGATGCGGCCGGTGATCGGGGAAGCAGTCGCCGGACGACTGTTCCATCGGCGTCAAGCCGGACCAGCGACGGCCCGAACTCGTCGCCTATCCAGAAGCCGCCGTCCGACAAGGCGACCAGCCCCTCGGTATCCAGCCCATCCGGGTCAGGTGCGATGGGCATGCCGGATAGATCGAATACCGGCTCGGCCAGCAGGTCTTCGCTGCCCGGATTGGCAAGCCCCGACACCGGATGCCCGGTGATGGTGGTGAGGGACATCGCGCGAACCAGGGTTATCACGTCGCCCTCCACTCGCAGTTCGGCGAGCGTCGGTCCGATGTCGAGGCGGGGCATGATCTTAGCCCCGGGAACGTCACGCAGCGGTGCCAGCTGATCCAGCCCGTACTGGCCGATGATGTCCCGTACCTTGATGTTTGGTCCGCGATCTCCGATTGCCCAGACATGCCCGGGCGGGTCGCCTGCGCGCGTCGCCAGGCCCGAGCCGACGCCGTATCGCAAGGTCATGATGCCGCGTGGCAGCACCAGCGTGTCGATTACCGGGTCTTCCCAGGCAAGTCGCTCGAGAACTACCTCGGGAATGTCGGCTCTCCTGTCGATGCCTCGGTTATCTGAACAATGCGTCGGGCGCTTCATCGGCCACTGGTTCTGCCATCGACATGAATGAACGGCAGGAGACGGCGAGTAGGGGAGGCGGCATGAACGTCTGATTGTGGGTCTTTCACATCGGGTAAGACGTTCCCTTTCGCGCTCTTTGTCAACAAGCCGCGGATACAGCTGATGAAGCCGTTCGCGTAGGCTGAGCCAGCGTCCTCATCTGAGCTAACGGGCCATGCACAAGGTCTTCTATCGCTGGAGACGGCCGTCGAGTCGACGAAACTTACAATGTTGACGAAAGCAGCACTGATCCGATCGTCGTCTCAGAATAGCGCTTGCTCAAGGCTGCCAAGACTGGTTACCACATAGATCATAACAATTGGTCGGCGCAGATCGGCCTTCACACCGGGGAGGATTGAAATGAAGGTTTCAGTCAAGGCAGCGCTGCTCGCCAGCGGGATGATCGTCGCGTCGCCAGGCTCAGCGCAGGATATACCGCAGACCGCGCAGCCTGCGGCGGGGGCGCCCGTCACCAGTCCGCCCGGCACGGAGCAGGAGCCGACGCCGGTCGCGGCGCAGGTCGGACCGGGTGAGAGCGACGCCGCCGACGAGATCGTCGTCACCGGCATCCGCGGCAGCCTCGCCTCGTCGGCGCGGATCAAGCGCGACGCGCAGCAGATCGTCGACACCATCTCGGCCGAGGACGTCGGCAAGTTCCCCGACGCCAATATCGCGGAATCGCTCCAGCGCATCACCGGCGTCGCGATCGACCGCTCGGGCGGCGAGGGCCAGTTCATCACGGTGCGCGGCCTCGGGCCCGAGTTCAACACCGTGCTCGTCAACGGCCGCGTGATGGCGACCGACAATCCCGGCCGCGAGTTCTCGTTCGACGTGCTGTCGTCGAACATGATCCAGCGCACTGACGTGTTCAAGTCGAGCGTGCCCGAGCTGCAGGAAGGCGGCATCGGCGCCACGGTCAACGTCATCACGGCGCGTCCGCTCGACGGCCGCAGCGGCTTCCACGTCGCCGCCTCGGCGGGCGGCATCTACGACACGCTGCGGGAGAAGCTCAGCCCCGATTTCTCCGCGGTGACCTCGCTGACCAACGAGGCCAAGACGCTCGGCATCGTGCTGTCGGGCTCCTATACCGACCGGCGCAGCCAGCTCGACTATATCCAGACCGACGGCTGGCTGTTCGGACCGCAGAACATCGTCAACGGCAGCGCGACCTCGACCGGGCTGACGACGGGCGCGCTGGGCAACACCGGCGCGACCGTCAATGTGCCGCAGAACCTCGCCTTCGCGCGCCAGCTCGACCGGCGCCGCCGGATCAACCTGGCCGGCGCGGTGCAGGCGCAGGTGACCGACCAGCTGCTGCTCACCGTCGACGGCATCTACTCGAAGTTCGACGTGTTCACGCACCGGAATATCTTCGCCAACTTCTACTCGGCGCCCTATATCGGCCTGGAGCTCGACGACACCGCCTCGGCGATCGGCTTCAACCGACCCGGGCAGCAGTTCCTCGCTGCCAATCCGCTGCTAGCATCTCGCGTGTCGCTCTCGCAGAACGACAATATCGTCAACAACAACGACCGTCGCACCGAGACCTACCAGGTCGGCGGCAACCTCAAGTGGAACCCGACCGAGGACGTCGAGGTGCGGCTCGACGCATCGCGGACGCGCGCGACGCAGCGCAATCCCACCCAGTTCGTCGTCGTCGGCTCGCTCGCGCAGACCAGTCCGCGGTTCGACCTCAACGTCGGTGACGACGTCCCCACCGCCTCCAATTTCGGCAACATCACCGATCCTTCGCTGATGCGCGCGCACTTCACCGGCATCGATGCCAACCGCGTGCGCGACACCAGCTCGGAATATCACATCGACACCGACTATAAGATCCACGACAGCGTGCTGCGCTCTGTCCGGATCGGCATGGCCTATTCGGATCGCACCAAGATCCGCCGCTTCTTCAGCAATTCCGACGGCAATTGCGCCTATTGCGGCTACGACATCCCGGTCGACCAGTCGCTGTTGTCCCCCTACAAGCTCGACAATTTTCTCAAGGGCGTTTCCGGCGCGCAGAACGCGCCCGGCCAGTTCTTCACCTACGACACCGACGCGGTGATCGCCTTCCTCTCCGATCCCGCCAATCTCGCCCGCGCACGCCAGGGCCGGACCGCGGCGGAGCAGGCCGCCGAGGCCGCGCGCCTGCTGGCGCTGCCGGGCGGCCCCTACGGCGTGCGAGAGAATGTCGGCAGCACCGCCAACGTCAACGAGCGGCTGCTCGCCGGCTATATCGCCATGTCCTTCGGCGGCGAACGCTGGAGCGCCAACGCCGGTGTCCGCGTGGTGCGGACTCAGACCGTGTCGCGCGGCTTCGCGCAGCCGGTGATCAACATCACCAACACGCGCGGCGACGACACTTTGGTCTTCACCTATGGCGAGTCGACGCCGGTCTCGATCCGCAACAGCTACGTCAACGCGCTGCCGTCCGCGAACGTCAAGTTCAACGTCACCGACAAGTTCATCGCGCGCGCGGCTTTTTCGCAGACCGTCACGCGGCCGACGCTAACCGATCTCGGCGTCGACAATTCCTACGGCGGCCGGGTATCGGTGCCGCAGTCGAGCGGCGGCAACCCGACGCTGGAGCCGTTCAAGTCGACCAACTACGACGTCTCGCTCGAATATTACTTCAACTCGATAAGCTATCTGAGCGCCGGCGCCTTCTACAAGGACCTCAGCAACTTCCTCGAGCTGCAGACGCTGCCGGTCGAGCGCTTCGGCCGCACCTTCCAGGACACGCGGACGCGCAACGGCCAGACCGGCTGGATCCGCGGCATCGAGGTCGGCGGGCAATATTCGCTCGACTTCCTGCCCGGTCCTCTGTCCGGCTTCGGCCTCGCGGGCAATTACACCTATGTCGAGAGCAAAGCCGAGCGTGACGCGTCGCTGGCCGACTATGAGTGCGGCTACAACGGCCTGTCACCGCACTCGGCGAACGGCAGCGTGTTCTACGAAAAGTACGGCATCTCGGCGCGCGGCTCGTACAATTGGCGGTCCGAATACCTGCGCTCCTGCCGCTCGGACCAGGGGCGGCCGCGCAATCGGTCGAGCTACGGCCAGTTCGACTTCAACGTCGGCTACGATATCACGCCAAACGTCCAGATCTACGTCCAGGGCGTCAACGTCACCAACCAGCGGATCCACGAATGGTCCGCGATCGAGGAGCGCTTCCTGCTGCTCCAGGAGACCGGCGCGCGCTACAATTTCGGCGCGCGGCTGAAATTCTGACCGCGGCCGGGGAGGGCGACGTGAGGAAGGTGGCGCTCGCCGGCGCGCTGGCCGGCTGCCTCCTGGCAGCGTCCACGATGGCGCAGGCGCGTCCGCCCGCGGCGATGGAGACGCGCCGCAGCGTCACCATCGCCGGGCTCGAGCTGACGGTCGCCGGCACGCTCGACGGCTTCGCGCTCGAGGTGCACGCCGAGCCGATCGCGCCCGGCGTGGCGCGCGCGGTGCTGACGCTGACGCGCGCCACGCCCGCGCCCCCGCCGCGGCTGACGATCCGCTGGTCGCAGCCGTCGGTCGACATGGCGGGGATGTGGACCCCCGACGCGAGCCTGGGCCGGACGATCGTGCCCGATTTCGCGTCGACGCGGCTGCGCTCGACGCTCACCGCCGCGGCGCCGGTGCTGGCGCTCTACGGGCGCGGCGAGCAGAATCGGCTCACCGTCGCCGTCGAGGAGGCCGTGACGCCGGTGCTGCTCGCGGCCAGGGTGCGCGAGGAGGACGTACGCGTCTACGGCAGCGTCGAGCTGTTCAGCGAGCGCCACGCGCCGCTGACGCGCTACACCACCAGCCTGCGCCTCGACACGCGCGCGATCCCCGTCGCGGACGCGCTCGGCGACGTCGCGGCCTGGTGGTCGCGCCAGCCCGGCAAGGTGCCCGTGCCGGCGCCCCCCGGCGCGCGCGAGCCGCTCGACTCGACCTGGTACAGTTATCACCAGGCGGTCGACGAGGCGACGGTGCTGGCCGAGGCCGAGGCGGCGGCGCGGCACGGCTTCACGGTGATGATCGTCGACGACGGTTGGCAGACCGGCGACACCAACCGCGGCTACGCGCATGCCGGCGACTGGCGCCCGGAGCGGCTGCGACGCATGCGCGTCGTCACCGACGCGCTGCACGCGCGCGGGATGAAGGGGATGCTGTGGTTCTCGGTGCCGCTGGTCGGCGACGACGCCGCGGTGCTGCCGCGCTTCCGCGGCAAGATCCTGCGGCGCTGGGCCGAGCAGCGCACCAATGTGCTCGACCCGCGCTACCCCGAAGTGCGCGCCTATCTGGTCGAGACCTTCCGCCACGCGGTGCGCGACTGGGGTTGGGACGGGCTCAAGCTCGACTTCATCGACATGTTTAGCAGCGACGAGGCGACCGTGCTCGACCGTTCGGACGGGCGCGACATCGCCTCGGTCTACGAGGCGGTCAACCGGCTGATGATGGACGTCATGACCGCGCTACGGGCGGTCCGCCCCGATGTCTTGATCGAGTTCCGCCAGCCCTATAGCGGCCCGGTGATCCGGACCTTCGGCAACATGCTGCGGGCCTCGGACGCGCCGAACGAGTCGATCCTCAACCGCCAGCGCATTGTCGACTTGCGGCTGCTCGCCGGCGCCACCCCGGTCCACGCCGACCCGATCGTGTGGCACCCCGAGGAGCCCAGCTCCGCCGCCGCGCTCCAGCTGCTCGACACGCTGTTCGCGGTGCCGCAGGTATCGATGCGGCTCGACACGCTGACGCCCGCGCATGCCGCGATGCTGACGCACTATCTCGCTTACTGGCGCGCCAATCGCGCCGTGCTGCTCGACGGGCGTCTCCGTCCCGAAGGGATCAACGCGCAATATGAGCTCGTCCGCGCGACGACCACGGACAAGCAGATCGTCGCCGCTTATGCTGATCGCACCATCGTGCTGGATCAGCCGGCACGCGGGATCGACCTCGTCAACGCCACCGCGGCGTCGCGGCTGGTGGTGGAGGTGACGCGCAATCTCGGCCGCTACGAGGCGCGCGCCACCGATGCGGAAGGGCGAGCGGTGTCGCGCACGCTGATCGACCTGACGCGCGGCGCGCATGTCGTCGCGGTACCGCCGGCAGGCATCGTCGCTCTGGTGCGTCGACCGTGAGCGGCGCATTGCCTCGAGTGAGAAGCGTCAGTGATGAGGCTGAACGAGTGTCCGAAATCAGGAAGCGGTCAAGACCTCACGAGTGACTGCTTTTGGGTCTAAGGATTAAGAACCGCAGTGCACCTTCACCTCCATCGAACCCGGCCAGCCGTAAGGGGAAGCCGGGTCGCTGGGTCTCCATTGCTCATGCACAAGGAGCACGATGGGAACTGGTTAGAAGGCTACCCGCAAGCTCCCGATCACGCGTCGAGGCTCTCCATAGAAGCCACCCGGGCCGCCGAAGGCGAAGCGGACGTTGCGGTAATAGCCCTGATCCAGCAGGTTGGTGGCGTTGACGCTGAGCGTCGCGCGTTCGGTCAGCGCATAGCGCAACAGGGCATCTATCGTGGCATAGCCGCCCTGCGAGACGGTGCCGGGTACCAGCACCGGTGCGCCTGCTGCGGTGAAGCGGCCCGAGGGAACGTTGCCGCGATCGAAGATGCGCGACTGCGCGGTCACCCCGCCGCCGATCGTCAACCGTCCGCCGTGCAGCCGATAGGTCGTGTAGACGCGGCCAAGATGCAGCGGGAAGAACGGGTTGACGTGCAGGCCGGTGGGATCCTCGCTTCGCGCATAGGTGTAGCTGCCGTTGAGCGACCATCCCGGCAGCGGCTCGCCCGCCAGCTCGAGTTCGCCGCCCCAGGTCTTCACCCCTGAAATTGAGATCGACGGGGTCAGGTTGCCCGGCAGCGAGTTGGGTATCCCGTTCGGATCGGTCTGAGTGAGATTGTCCTGCTTGATGTGGAAACCCGCGGCCGAGACGGTGAAGGCCGGTCCGAACGGCGAGAGCTTCACTCCCGCCTCATAGTTGGCGCCAGTGGTCGGCGGCAGAATCTCGTTGGCGGCGTTGCGCGCGGATACCGGCGAGAAGACGCTGGCATAGCTGGCATACAGCGAGACCGCCGGGGTCAGGTCGGCGACGACCCCGCCGTAGGGTGTCCACCTTCTGACCTGCTGGACGTTGCTGGGCCCATCCGGCAGCGGTGCGCCGGTGGCGCTGAAGTTGTCGCGATCGGCGCGGTAATCCGTGTAGCGCCCACCCGCGATCACCTTGAGCCAATCCGCCGGGTTGAGCCGCACCACGCCGTAGCCGCCGGTCTGGCGAAGCGTCTGCGAGAAATCGGGAAGGGAAGAGCGGATGATTGGTGGAGGAGCGAAGTTCGGCTGCCACGGGTCAATGTCGGGCGTGGCGGTCGTCGGATAGCCGACCGGAGCATCGCCGAAGCGCGAGCGGTTGACCAGGAAGTCGCGCTGGAAGTGGTTAGCCCCCGCAACCACCTCGTGCTCCCGCCCGAAGAGCCGTACCTTGCCCGCCACGTAGCCATCGAGCGCGTCCTCGTTCTGGTCGACCTCGCCGTAGAAGCTGAACGGCGCGGCCAGCCCAGTACCGTCGCGATTGGGGAAGCCATTGGGAATGTTGAACAGCCGGCTGTCGTTATCGCCGCGACGCCCATTGTAGCTCACCCGCACCACCCAGTTGTGGCCGATGTCCTGCTCGGCCGACGCGAACACCGTGGTGGTTTCACGGCGCCAGTAGGTCCAGCGTGCCGTGCCTGTGAAGGAGCGCGGGAAGTCGGTCGCGCTGCCGTCACTGTAGAGCAGCGGGACCGAGCCCCAACCGGCGCCCTCCGAATTGGTACGCAGGTAATCGGCGCCGACGCGTAACCGGGTGTGCGGCGTGACGTCCCACTCGATTGTACCGTACAGCACCGGGATGCGGTCGTGTTGCAGGTCTATGTACGATCCGCGATCGGTATAGGCAGCGGCGACACGCACGCGCACCGAACCGTCCGTCGTCACCGGCCCGCCGACGTCCGCTTCCAGCCGATAGGTCGAGAAACTGCCTCCCTGCATGTTGAAGTAGCCGCGAAACTCCGAAGGAGCGCGCTTGCGGATCAGGTTCACCGTCGCGGATGGGTCTCCCACGCCGGTGACCAGTCCGGCCGCGCCGCGGATCACCTCGACGCGGTCGTAGATCGCCATGTCGCCGACCGCGGAATTCTCATAGCCGCTCACCTGATAGATCGTCGGCACGCCGTCGTTCTGGAAGTTGCGCACGGCGAAGCCGCGCACGTTGAAGTTGGTGCGATTGCTGTCGGTCGAGCTGATCGTCACGCCCGGGGTCTGCGCCAGCACCTCGGTAATCGAGGTCAGGTTGAAATCCTCAATCCGCTGGCGGTCGACGACCGTGACTGACTGCGGCGTCTCGCGCAGAGTCAGCGGCAGCTTGGTCGAAGTAGTCGGGCGCTGGTCCTTCTCGCCAGTAACGACAATGTCCTGGTCCTGGTCGGGAGCAAGGTCGGCGGCGTCGAGCGCACCGTTGGAGGTAGCCGCCACCGCGGCGAGCGCGAGCGCATACAGACTGGAACCGGCGAGCACCGACACGAACCCCTTCTTGTTATTGGAATTCATTCGCATTAACGAAGGTGCGTTAGGGCGTAAAGCATATTTGCGAGCAGGTCGCAGCAACATGTGCGCCGTATCGTTCGAGGAGACAGGACATGATGAAGCTGGTTATCGCCGCTACGCTGCTCGGGACCTCGACGCTCGCGGCCGCACACGAGGTCTGGATCGAGCGGGATGGCGACGCACCCGCGCGGATCTACCTGGGGGAACCAGCTGAGCCGATCCCGGCTGGCGGCGATCCAGAGTTCTCCAAGCTTCGCGCGCCGCACCTGGTGCCGGCATCGCGTTTGTCGCTGGTCCGCAAGACCGACCACCTCGAAGCGGTAGTGCCAACCGGCGACGTGCGGGCGTGGGATGGCAACGTGTTTGCACCATGGGGCCCGGCGGCGCGACGCGAAGCGGTGGTCTACTACGCGCGCGCGGGGCGCGCCGAGCCTGGTGCGATACTTCCCTTCGAGATTGCGCCGGCCTCTGGCGCTGCCAATACGTTCGTCTTGATGCGCGACGGCCGGCCGCAAGCCGCAACCGAGGTGACGCTGGTTACCCCCGCGCGCGCCAAGCAGACGCTTCGCACTGACGGGCAGGGAAGGGTGGGCGTGCCGGTCGCTGGTAAGGGCCGCTACCTTCTCAGCGCTGCCGCGCGCGACGAGGGTGAGCGCAACCACGACGGACAGACGATCCACGTGCTCCACCACGTCACTACCACCACTTTCGTCGCGGACTAGGTTCCTTCTAGGCTCAGCAGCGGGCCAAGAACCTGCGCTAAGGGGAAAAAAGGCGGTCGAATTGAACGGATCGGCTTGGTCACCCTAACTGTCTGCGTTGGGGATCGACAGACGACTTGGTGTTGCGCTGCGCGTATAACCTGCCGGCGGTAAGTCGGTCGTCGCGTGCTCTCCTCAACCGTTGATCCGCGGTTGATGACAGCCTCTATGAAAGACGCTGGTTCGCTCCTGGTAGCGGATACTTCAACCCTGAGGCTCGAGATGTGCTAGCGTCTCGAGCCTCAGAATTTAAGCGCCGACGCTGCTAGGCGCCGGCCCCCGTCACTCACTCGCCCTTGCGAGCAACCTCGGTGATGTTGAGCACCAAGGTGGCGAACGTGATGCAGAGCAGCGCGCTGCCAGCGAGCAACTGTGCTAGCTCCTCCTCTTCTCGATCGCAGATGAAGCGCTCCGGCGCGTCTTGGCAGTACGTGATCTTGATGCGGCGGTGTGGTAACCGGAGATCCTGTGACCACGACGGCCGCTAACCATCTTCTCTTCCGCTGATGTGGCAGACGCACAACGCTTCTTGAACCGCCAGTTTCGACAGCTTCTGGCGGGCGAAAACGCTGAAGCTGCGGTGAGGAAACGGTGTCCTCACGGCGCGGCAGACCAACAGGATCGGGCGAGCCCAAGGCGTCAGCGCGGCGTTCAACGGGTTCGTGCCCGAGCTCAGGCGTGCCGGCCGGTATGAGGGGGGTACCCTGCCGCCAGAGTGAAACGGCTTGGCGCGTCCGGGGGGAACGCTATCGACCGTTACGGAGTAGGGGGTGCGAAAGGAGACGGCCGATGGACATGGTCGGTCCGCAACGGGCCAAGAGCCTACGGGTTCTCGACTTCCTCGACGACCATAGGCTGGCGCACAACCCGCTTAATTATAGCTTCGCGTACCACCTCCTTGTCGAAGCCGACCTTGACCTGTCTCGTGAGGTTGAGCGGATCACTGACGGCAGTCTCCGCATAGCGCCCGAGGAGATTGAAGGCCTCATGGCCAGGCTTCGCGATCGCCCCGCGCCAAAGGTCGACGTAGCGCCCGAGCTGGATCGCCTCACTGTCCAGGTACTCGACATCATCGGCGATGCGGCCAGCGCTACCGGCGATCTCAACCGCGATCTCGTGGGTGCCGCTAGTTCGCTGCTTTCGCCAGATGGGCAGGATATTCGCCGCATCATCGGCGCCATGATCGAGCGCACGTCGCGGGCAGAGGCCAATCTCGCGGCTGCTACGGGGCAGGCAGAGGCACTGCGAGACGAGCTCGCCACCGTTCGGGACGTAGCGAGCCGCGATCGACTGACCGGCCTACTGAACCGACAGGCGATGGAGGAGCGCTTGTCAGCCGCGATCGCAGGGCCGAACGGCTGCGCCCTGGCCTATGTGGATGTCGACCATTTCAAGACCATCAACGACACTCACGGGCATGCTGTCGGCGACCGGGTGCTGAAGGTGGTGGCGCACACACTGTCCGAGACGTGTGCTCCCCACGAGGTCGCACGCTGGGGCGGTGAGGAGTTCCTCGTGCTGATGGCTGGTGTCAGTGCCGAAGACGGCGCTGACATCATCGACACGGCACGGCGCCGGCTCGTGGACCGCCGGCTGAAGCTGCGGGAAACGGACACGCCACTAGGGATGATCAGCTTCTCTGCGGGTGTAGCGTCTTCCGAGGAACAAACGGCGCTCACCCTCGTCGAAATCGCCGATGCGCTTCTCTACGAAGCGAAGCGGGGCGGCCGTAACAAGGTCCTGGCGAGGAGAGGCAACGCGCCCTGATCAGCTTCGCCATGACGGAGTGGCGGCCTGGCTCAGCCGTGGCTCAGCGCGTCGACGTGCCGGTGAACTTGGCTCGCGAGAGCAAGCGTTTGATCACCAAAAGGGACGGCCGATGAGGGGAGGGCTCCTTCGCGATACGCGACGAGCGCTGCGGTCACCGCCAATGTACCGATCATAGCAGCTCGATAAGCGTTCACGCCGGCGAGCCAGCGGAATGCCACTGCCACCACGGACATCGTTGTGGCAATGGCGAGGGTTGCCCAGCCCCACACCAGCAGCCAGGCTGGTAAGCCGGCGAGGTGTGCAAAGCCCAGAGCAGCTACCGACATGGCGAGTGTTGATGATCCGTCGCGGCGCCAAACCGCATTCCACAACGACAAAGCGCAGCCGCCAGTCAGGAGCAGGAAAAAAGCAGGCGATCCGAAATCGAGGTCCATGAGTTACGCGATAACCTCGAAGCGGCATGAACGCCTGCCTAAGCTATGGTTAGCGCAATCTTAAAACGAGACAGCGAGCTGGATCACGTCATCTGCTATCGCTTCGTCCGCCACGGCTGCCTGCTTCACCGCACCGAAGATCCGGCGCGGCGATGCCGTCGAATACGTCACCTACAGAACAGGACAAGGATTGCAGCCCCAGGTTGCTCTACCAAAGCGCAGAGGAACAAGCATCTACAAGCAAGTCTAGGAGCTACTCACCAGTCGCTCCACGGACCGTGCCAGATGGCTTAGGTCATAGATGTCGAACATGCCGAGACGCGGCTTGGTATCAGCGACGCATAGCGCCCCCAGCGCGAACCCAGCCCGGTCAACCAGCGGAATGCCGGCATAGAACCGGATGCGCGGATCTCCCAGCACAGCTGGGTTGCGGGCGAACCGAGGGTCCTGGAGCGCGTCAGAAACGATCAGCGGCTCGCCGGGCCTTAGAATGGTGTGGGCGCAGAATGCGTCGCTGCGGGGGGCCTCATCCGCTTCCACGCCGATCCGGGCCGCGAACCATTGCCGAGCCTTATCGATGATGGTGACTGCTGCGATGGGCGCTTTCGTCAGCCGAGCCGCCTCTTCGACGATCGACTGCAACGCTAAGCTCCTCGGACGCGTCAGGATGCCAGATTGAACGACCGCGGCCTGCCGCCGCGCCTCGTTGAACGGAATAGGTGCGCACGCTGCCACAACCCTCTCCCTCCTCGCTAACTCACAAAAGCTAGTGGGATCATGGGGTTGCGTGAAGGGGCAATGTTTCTGACCTAGATGAAGACGCTGCCACTCGGGCGCGACTGAAACAGCAGCTTGTCCTCGACCCGCTGCGCGTAGCGCCGGATCTCCCGTGCCGCACTGATGTCGGTGACCGTCGACGCAACGCGGGTCGCTACGGCCAGTTCACTCTTAAGCTGACGAACATCGTCCATGGCGCTCTCCCAGCCGCTCGGACGGTTGATGATCTCTCGAAGTGGTTCGTTTGAGCGTCTCCGGCCGATTAGGCGGCGCGCCGGGTCCAGGAGCTTAGCAGGTCGCGAGCGACACGTTGTGCGGTCGCAATCTCGCGCGCTGTCATGTCCTCTGCGATTTCGGCGCGAGCCGCAGCGGCGTCCTCATGACCGCCGACTGCTGCGAGGTTGAACCACTTATGCGCCGTCGTCAGGTCAAGCGCAGCGCCGCAGGTCCCAGTCGAGTAGGCCACGCCCAGGTCATACGCAGCATTTGCGTCTCCGCGTGTCGCTTCCGCGGTGCGGTGCGCAAGTAGCGCGGTCTCGAAGTCGGTCAGCATCTCTCGTCTCGGTGCAAGTTGCTCGATCTGTGCAACTTTCTCCGATTCGCCTTCCGATATGGTTAATGGCGCTGGGGCGAGTGTGCCGGGGTGGAGAGGACGAAACGTCGGCGGGATCGAGATGCGGCTTGCGACCGATACGAGGAGATCACGCCGCCATGAGGGGTGCTGGTTGGACCACGGCAGCCGGCATGGAGACACGAACGACATAAGCCACGGCCTCGCGCCCAGCCCGCTCGACGCGGCGGATGAGGTAACGACCCTTCTGCAGATCGACGAAGCCGCCTGCGGCCGGCAGGCTGGCCTCGTCCTGGTCGCAGATGAAGCGCTTCGGCGCGTCCTGGCAGTACGTAATCTTCATGGGATACCTACCTGTCCGATCCGTGAGGATGGTAGCCCCCTTCTGCTTCAGCCCTGTGACAGCGTCCTCAGCCTGTGCCGCTGGTGGAGGGATGGCGCAGCACTTCGATGCGGCTGTGCCGGTGAGGCGAAGATGGGTTCGGATTGGTGCAAAGCTATCGCAGTTCGTGGCGCCCGCAATCCTTGCTGCGGCACCTGCGGAGGTGGTGCGATGGCTTCGTTCAGGGCGATTGAGGAAACGCAGGCGCGCGCTCGATCAACCCTATACCGAGCTTGTGGCAAGGCGTCAGAGCCACGACGTTGGTGAACTTGGCGAGGTGCACGGCCGCGCCGAGGAGGCGCTCGCCGGCGTACGCGGCCTGGTCCAGATGCTCGAGGATTGGTCGGTGATAAGAAGTCGTAGGTCCGAGCCGTCACAAAAAAGGGGTGGCGCCTTCGCGCCACCCCAGAAAAGAACCTCCCTCATGGAAGCCCTTCGGGTCGCCCTCGCGCTCTAGCAGGCGCGCCACTTTGCGCATTGGACGAATGCACCGGGTTGAACGGTCTTCTTTACAGCCGCCAGGCTCGCAAACTCAGCGCTTCGGAGTTGCCGCTCGGCTCAGCCCCACGATCGCGCCGACGCCAAGCGCCACCAACCCACCGGCGGCCCAAGGCAGCTTCTGCGCCTCCAGCATGAGGCTCGTCGACCTCGCATGCACCTTCTGCGAGCCGTGCGTGGTGCCATCGCTCCGTGCCTCGTAGAGGTTGTCACGACGAGCAGGGTCGCCCGGATCACTAGGCTTCTGCTGGATCCTGGTGCCGATCACTTCCATGGCGAGATCAGTCAGGCGCGGCGCGATCTGACCCACCAGCGAGGACAGGACGCCACCACCTCCCACGTACAGCTCGCGGCGCTGATTGGCACAGGCGAACAGGATCGCATCGGCGACCAGCGATGGATCGTAGAGCGGCGGGGGCAGCCGTGGTGCCTTGTCCATGAAGTTGCGCGCGTGCTCGGGATAGGGCGTGTCGACCGCGCCGGGCTTGATGAGGGTGACGGAAATGCCGGTGCGGTCACGCTCCAGTTCCATCCGCAGGGCGTCGGTCAGCGCCTGAACGGCATGCTTGGTGGCAGAGTATGGGCCCTGCTGGATGATGGCGCGATCGCCGAGGATGGAGCCGACGTTGATAATCGCGCCGCCTCCGCGGGTGCGTAGATGGCGCGCGGCGACGAGGCTGCCCTGAAGGGTGCCGAAGTAGTTCACGTCGAACGCCCTGCGATGATCGGCTACCGGCACCTGCTCCACGGTGCCGTAGGTCGCGGCCGCTGCGTTGTTTACCCAGCTGTCGAACCCGCCGAACGTCTCGATCGCGGTGTCCGCGATACGCTCGACATCGGCCTCGTTGGCCACGTCGCCGGCGACGACAGCCACCCGACCACCAGCGGTCCTCAGGTCGGCCGCGACGCGCTCGAGCGCCTCTTCGTTGCGCGCGGCAATCACGACAGCAGCGCCGCGGCGAACGGCCTCACGCGCGGTAGCAAGCCCGTTCCCGCTACTCGCACCGGTGATGACGATGATCTGGTCGGCAATAGGCTTCAGGCTCACGGCCATGGCACTCTCCGGTTTGATGCGCGGCCTAATCCCTTCGAGGAAAGGCCGCTCTCCGGTGTAACTCCTAGCTTTCGATGATGGGCTCAGCTCTCGAGCCCGATCGATCGACCTTACGCTCCCTCATGCCGCGAGCACTGGCCCGCTACGAAGAAGTCGACGTTCTCAGGCGGCGCAGCCGGTGCAATCCAAAGCTTAAAAACGTAGACGATTAGACCCACCACGACACCGCCGAGCGTGCTAAACAGCCGCAACCCGTCACGTAATCCGGGGCGTGCCGGCTCTTTACTGGATCGCGCCTTGAGGTAGGTCGCGTCGATCATCACCGTCTTCGGCTCAGCATCCTCCGCTGCCAAGCTGCCATCATTCGCGTGAACACGCCTGCCTCTCCCCAGCGCTTCCACCGGTCATAGAGCATCCTGGGTGGGCCGTAGGCAGCTGGCGCATCGCGCCTGCGCAGCCCGTTGCGATTGACTAACACGATGCCGCTCAACACCCAGCGGTCATCGACACGCGGCTTGCCGTGGCTCTTGGGAAAGAACGGACGCAGCCGCTCCATCTGCGCGTCCGTCTGCCAGAACAGGTCACTCATCACCAGGCTTCTTACGGACCTGAATCCGATCGCCGCCCTCCATCGATGGCTCCTGACCCTTGAGTGTCATTTCGCCCTCAGCCGGAACCGACCCCGGTATGTGCTGCGCCATCGGTTGACAAGGGCTTGGGACACAATCCGCTGATCAAGGAAGCGCATCCACTTGCCGCTTGATTTCATCCATCTCTGCATCTTCGAGCGGGAACCGTGTCTCTACCGCAATCTGTTGATAAAGCCGTAGAACAGCAGACTTTACAATGCTATCGTCAGCGTGCATTGCATTCTTACGCAACTGTTCCTTGTAATGCTTTATTCCTTTTGCCGGGATTTTATCTGCTTGGGAATGCAATATGTCCAGCTTGCCGGCGTAAGAATTTGAATTTGCCAGCGTTTCGGCGCGGCCATCCGCGCAAAGCTGTACGTAGCAATTTCTTAGCTGCTGGTAAGCGTTAAACATCCGGGCCTTATAGTTTAGTTCGACGTCTTTTCTTTGATATGAAAAAGATATAATACCCCGAGAAATATCCTTCACCTTATCTCGCAGCCCGTTTACCTCGAGAAAGCTGTCTGCCTCGTTGTAAATCTTTGGCAGGTAAGTGGTCTGAGACAACAGCTTTACCAGCAGCCGGTTGAGTTCCGTGCCCAGACCGCTCCCATGCGCAGCGAGGATAGTCTCTAGGTCTGAACCGCCGATCGCCGGTGAGGAGATGATCCAGTGGGCCGCCTGCTGTCCCGGACCAGCCTTCCCCGATTGGTAGACCGTCGTGGCGTCGGTGACAGCCTTTGCGTCGAGGATAGACCTAACCCTCAGTAGATACAGGAGACAGAACATGCGCGTCTGTTGAGCCAGCCTGTTCCGCGCGTGATTGCGAACGGTCATGGCATCAAGCATCGGTATGTCTATACCAATCTCCGAAGGATCGATTCGCTTAGTCTGAGGCACCCGGTGCTCCGCTTCTGGCGCGGCGCTGGCTTGCGCCGATGGGCGAATGTCGCGGAGCGCAGTGGCGAATACCTTTCAGCAGGGCGCGATAACGCTACAACGGTAGCGGGTACGAGCATATCGTTCGTTGAGAGAAGCTGGTCGAAATGAAGCACGTGACGCAGGTGATCGGTCGCGCGATCCACAGTTAGGTTGAACATCAAGGGATTGGCAGCAGCCTTCTCGACCATGTTCAAGCTACCGTCGCGATCGAAAACTTCCGCTTTCCATCACTTATTGCCGTTCGTTTTTCTCGGAATGCCCGCCGAAATCACGTTTCGAGGATCCGTTGGCGTTCTCGCAATGCGATCCTAATCGGGATGGTCGCTAAGCTTAGCGTACGATTGCGACCATCCTCTCACCGGCCCCTATTCGGCGGTGAGCAGGATATGCGCCGGGCCGAGCGGCGAGACATGGGCGAGCAGATTGCCGGGTGTGCCCATCCTTCGTCACGCCGGGCCTTGCACTGGATCGCGCGCGACCTTGGCCTTAACAAGAATTCCGCCACCGCGATCGTCGGTCGGGCGGGGGTGGAAACGGAACCCGTCATCGACGTGGTGGCCTGAGATGACGGAAAGCCAACGCTTTATCGATGTCATTTCGCCCCGAGCCGGAACCGACCCCCTTCTGCCTTGGCGGTCCCGCCGAGCGCATGAAGATGGGCTCGGAGAACATCGTCCCGCTAGTGCCTCCGACCGAGACTCTGCTGGCCTATATTGGCGACCTGAACCCGTTCGCTCGGGACGGCAATGAACGACTTGGCGAGTAGGTCGGCGCGGGGCAGCAGTGCCCGCGCAGCTTCTTTCGCGGCGCGGCCGCCCGGGTTGCAGCCGTCGCGTCAGCACCCTCCATCAGTCGCGACGTCCCGCCACCGGCTCCCGCGCTGTTCCTGGATGTGCCCGCCCGCGCGGCGAAAGAGCCGCTTCTTGAACATGACGCTGGAAACGCTGCAGCGACCTATCATAGCCCGGGCGATGCACGTGTGGCGGCTCGAAGCGCTAACGTTCTGCCAGCGTCCGCTGAAGGCTTGGCACATGGCATCATCGTTGTCGTTGCCGCTCCCGCGGAGGGCTTCGATGCGGGCGAGTTCGCGTCGGTTGGCCTGGGCAGAGTCGGCTGCCGCTCGCGCGCGCTCGGCGGCGAGCGCTGGAAGATCCTCGCTACCCGGCTTCAATCCGGCGAATGGCACAGTCAGTTTCGTCGGGCGCGCGGGACGAAGCGAGCCGTCGGCGGCTATGGGTCGGACGGGTACGGCGGGAACGGCTTTCCCACTCGCCGGCGGCCGGGCAATCCGCACCCATTCGGCATATACGCGCATCTGCTGACTGCCGCCCTGATCGGCAACCCGCGTTGCGAAGTCGCCGGGAGGCAGGGCAGGAACGCCGGTCTGGAGCCCAAGGTCGATCGCACCGCGGCTCCTGAGCAGGAAGACCGCCGCGGCGCCCTGCTGCGTAAAGCACAGCGCTGCGTGGCGGGCACCGTCGGCACCGACGTTGAACGCCTCGGGTGTCTGACGCGCGCGCTTGTCGAACTCCACACGCGAGCCTGCGATCTGGAGCAGGCGCCCGTCTGGCTGGAGCACGACGATAGCGAACTCGCTGCCGGGGTCCAAGTCCGGCACGGCGATATCGGCGGTCGCGCCGCCGACGCAGTTGCGACCGCCCGTTCCGAGCGGCAGGTCTAGCGCGGACAGCTCGAGCAACCCCGTGGCCTTTTCCAAGCCTGCGGTGCGGAAGGGGCGTAGCGCGTCCACGGTTCCGCATTGGGTGACGTTGACCCAGCGGAGTTCGGTCATGTCGACCCTGCCCGTAATGGTTGCACCCGCGTCGAGGCGGCGATGCACGGCGTCGAGACTGCCCGCGCCGCCCGACAGCGCGACCGGACCATCCTCCCGGGTAGGGCGGGCGCTGGCCCAGGTACAGGGCATGTCCTCCAGCATCGCCGCAACGCGGGAGGCGCGATCAGCGGCCGACAGGCTCGACGCTGCACCCCCGGTCGTCGCGACGGGCGGCCGGGCCGGCGCGGCGTGTGGCACGGGCGGAAGGGAAGGGGCGCGATGAAGCGCGTAGCCGATAACACCCAAGCCGCCAAGCATCGGCATGGCGATGTAGAGCCACTTACGCCGGCCGGGACGGGGACGAGCGATTTTCGTGGCAACGCAGGCGGGCTTGGTCGTGGCGGCGCGCTGCCGGGGCGGCGGGTCGGTGCGGTCACCGCGCCGCGACGGGGGGGGAGTGCTGTCGATGGTCGCGAGCTGCGTCGTCTCGGCGAGGACGGGCCGCGCCGACGGTGTCGTTACGAGCGGGGGTACGCTCGGGACGGCTGGGCCGGGCTTGTCCGGTGCCTTGCTTGCAGCGCGCAATGTCACGGGCGCATCATCGTCGAGGCGGATGGCGTCGAGCGCGACGATCACCTCGCGCATCGAGCGGATCCGCTGTGAGGGGTCGGGGGCGAGCATCCGCCGCAACAGCGGCTCGAGGCTCGGCGGTATGTCTGTGAGGTCGGCGCCGTCGCGGCGCCGTTCGACGGCCTCGGATAGGGTCGTGCCCATCGCCGGCGCTCGGCCGCGCGCATAGGCGAGCAGCACCAGCGCGGTGCTGTAGATATCGGTCCATGGTCCGATCTCGCGGCCGAAGGCGCCGAACTGCTCGGGCGCGACATAGCCGAGCTTGCCCGCGAACCCCTCGCCGACGACGGTTTCAGCGGCGAAATCGAGGCTCTTGGCGATGCCGAAGTCGATGATCTTGGCGCGCTCGATGCGGCCGTCGGGCAGGAGGACGTTGTCGGGCGACATGTCGCGGTGGATCGCGCCGTGATCGTGCGCCGCCTCGATCCCCGCGGCGAGCCGGTGCGCCAGTGTCACCACCGCTCGCACCGTCGGGCGCTCGCCGTCGAGGTGAAAAGTGATCGGCTCGCCGTTGATGAAGTCGGTAACGATGTAATGCAGGTCGAGCACGGGATCGCGCGCGAACACGCGATAGTGCACGATCGCGGGATGCGCGATCTGCGTCAGTACGCGGGCCTCCTTGCGGAACAGCGCGACAATCTTGGGGTCACTTGCGAGATGGCTGCGTATCGCCTTGATGGCGACACGCTCGTCGGACTCGACGTTCACGCCTTCGAACACTTCGCCCATGCCGCCGCGGGCGATGAAGCGCTCGACCTTGTAGATGCCGTTGAGCAGGTCGCCGGGTACCAGCGCGCCGTCGCGGCGCGGCGGCACGGTGCGCGCCTCCGGACCGGTGGCGACATCCGTGCGGTCGCTCATCTCGCGTTCTCCGGTGCAGCGCCCATCATGCCGCGGCGGCCGGAAGCGGGTCCGACGGCGGTGTCGTCGCCGCTGGCTCGGCCTCGGTGAAGGCGTAGGTGAAGCCCGTCTCGCCCGCGCCGACATGGATCGCGACGAGGCGGACGCCCGCGAGTTGGCGCTCGATCAGCGCGGCCGAGAGCTGGGGCAACATCGTGTTGGTCAGGACGGCGTCAATCATGCGACCGCCCGACGCTACGTCCTGGCAGCGCGACACGATCAGGTCGACCGCGGCGTCGTCATACTCGAGCGTCGCGCCATGGTTCTCCGCGACCCGGCGGACGATGCGGCCGAGCTGGAGCTCGATGATGCTGCGCAGCATGGCCGGTGACAGCGGCAGGTATGGCAGCACGACCAGGCGGCCGAGCAGCGCGGGCGGGAACACCTCCAGCAGCGGCGGGCGCAGCGCCGCGGCGAGCCCCTCGGCAGTAGGCTTCAGATCCTCGTCCTCGCACAGTGAGGTAATGAGGTCGGTGCCGACGTTGGAGGTGAGCAGGATCAGCGTGTTGCGGAAGTCGATGAAGCGACCCTCGGCATCCTCCATGTAGCCCTTGTCGAAGACCTGGAAGAACATCTCGTGGACGTCGGAGTGCGCCTTCTCGATCTCGTCGAGCAGCACCACCGAATAGGGCCGCCGCCGCACCGCCTCCGTCAGGACGCCGCCCTGGCCGAAGCCTACGTAGCCCGCGGGCGCGCCCTTCAGCGTCGAAACGGTATGCGCCTCCTGGAACTCGCTCATATTGATCGTGACGAGGCTGTCCTCGCCCGAGTAGAGCAGCTCCGCGAGCGCGTGCGCGGTCTCGGTCTTGCCGACACCCGACGGGCCGCACAGCAGGAACACGCCGACGGGCTTGGATGGATTGTCGAGCCGCGCGCGCGTCGTACGGATGCGCCTGGCGATCGCGTCCATCGCATGGTCCTGCCCCACCACGCGGCGCTTGAGCCGATCCTCGATGACGAGCGCGGCGGCGAGCTCGTCCTTGACCATCCGGCCGACCGGGATCCCGGTCCAATCCCCCACCACCGCCGCGACGATGTCGGCATCGACCTCGCCGAACACCATCGGCGTGTCGCCGCGTACGCGCGTCGCGCTGGCGACCGCATCATCAAGGGCGGCCGGATTGCCGCCCTCCTCTGCGCGCAGCATGGCCACGCGGCCGACCTCCTCGCGCTCAACGGCCCATTTTGCCTCCAGCCCGGCAAGCGCGGCGCCCGCCGCCCCCAGTGCCTCGTCGAGCGGCGCGAGCCGCTCCGCGCCGGTGTAGCGCGCCGCGTACTCGCGGAGGGCGATCTCGCGCTCCAGCCTCAGGAGCTCGATGCGGCGGCGCGCATCCTCGACCGGGGCAGGGGTGGCGTGCTGCGACACGGAGACGCGCGCAGCGGCGGTGTCGAGCAGGCTCACGGCCTTGTCGGGAAGCTGGCGCGCTGGGATGTAGCGCTGCGACAGCCGCACCGCCGCCTGAACCGCTTCGTCGAGCACCACGACATCGTGGTGGCGCTCGATCGCGTGTTTTAGCGAACGAAGCATGGCGGTGGCGCGATCCAGATCAGGCTCCTCCACCGCAATCGGCTGGAAGCGACGGGTGAGCGCGGGATCCTTCTCGAAATATTGACGGTATTCGGCCCAGGTGGTTGCCGCGATGGTGCGGAGCCGG
This sequence comes from Sphingomonas larreae, assembly GCF_051400595.1. Classification (NCBI taxonomy): domain Bacteria; kingdom Pseudomonadati; phylum Pseudomonadota; class Alphaproteobacteria; order Sphingomonadales; family Sphingomonadaceae; genus Sphingomonas; species Sphingomonas larreae. Next base: position 215,165 of record NZ_JBLFFI010000004.1, on the reverse strand, counting down.
CCGCGCGCCAGCGCCGGCTTCAGCAGGTTGGCGGCGTCGCCTGTGCCCGCCTGGCCGCCCGCGCCGATCAGCGTATGCGCCTCGTCGATGAACAGGACGATCGGACGAGTCGAGCGCTCGACCTGGTCGATAATCTGGCGCAGCCGTTTCTCGAACTCGCCCTTCACCCCCGCGCCCGCTTGCAGCAGTCCGATGTCGAGCGCGTAGAGCGTGACGTCGGCGATCGCGGGCGGCACGTCGCCGTCGGCGATGCGGCGCGCCAGCCCTTCGACGATCGCGGTCTTGCCCACCCCGGCCTCGCCGGTGAGGATCGGGTTGTTCTGGCGGCGGCGCAGCAGGATGTCGATCGCCTGGCGGATCTCGGCGTCGCGGCCAACGATCGGATCGATCTCGCCTGCCCGCGCGCGCGCTGTCAGGTCAATGGCGTAGCGCGCGAGCGCATCGGCGCCTTCGGTCGTCGCAGAGGCGACGCCCTCCGGCAACCCCGCCGGCGTGGCGGCGTCATCGCCGCGTTCGCCCGAGGCGGCGGTGATCGCCGCAAACTCGGCGCCGAGCCGGCCAACGGCGACCTTGCGCCACTCGGCGGAGGTCTGAAGCAGGATACCGCGCAGCGTCGGCGTCTTCAGCATCGCGAAGAGCAGGTGCCCCGAGCGGACCCGCGGTGCGCCGAACAGAAGCGAGGCGAACATCCAGCCTCTGTCGATCGCTTCCTCGATCTGCGGCGCGAAGTCGTTCACGGCGCTGGCGCCGCGCGGCAGCCGGTCAAGCGTGGCGACCAGATCGCCCGCGAGCCGCGCCTCGTCGATCGCGAAGGCGCCACGGATCGCGGCCACGTCGTTGTGCGCGTCCCGGACCAGCACGTGCAGCCAGTGGACGAGCTCGACATAGGGGTTGCCACGCATACGGCAGAGGCCGGTGGCAGTCTCGATCGCCTTCATGGCGGTGGGGCTGAGACGGCCGAACAGGGCCGACCGGCTGATATCGGTCACGCTGCGATCTCCTGTTTGATGCGGCGTGCCAGCCGCCGTGCGTTGACACCGAGGCGGGCGTCGGCGCGAACCCGGCCGGGCGCGACGGGCGCGCTCCAGCTCGACCAGCCGAGCTGGGCGGACCCGCCCAGGCGCGCGGGACGGATCGCCTCGGAGGCCACCGCCAACTCGAGCGCCCAATCGAGGTGCGGCGGCGCGAATGCGTCCGCCGCCTCAAGCAACAGGGCAAAGCGTGCGCCGCCGGGCAAGAGATCGCGATGTTCGCGCGCTGTGCGGACGTGGACGACGATTCTAAAGGCATCCTCCAGCGTAAAGACGCGCGTGCCGGCCAGGGCGTCCCGGCCCAGCGTAGCGAAGCCGCCGCCGAGCACTGTGCGATCGCCTGGCTCGACATCGCGCCACTGCGCGACATGCTCGACCACGCGCACAGGCAAGCGAAGTAGGTCCGACAGCGCGTCGGCGATCGCGGCGGGGCTGCGCGGCCCGGCGAAGAGCGCCGCGTAGCGCAGGCGTGCGGGCGCGGGAAACACGCTGTCGGCGCACGCGCCGTCCTGCGCGCCGCTGAGCGCGGCGATCATGCCGCCAAAGCGATCGTCATCCGAGCGATCGAGGCTGGCGGCGGGAACGGCCGACGCCCAGGCGCGATAGAAGAGCTGGAGCATGCGCCCCGCGAGCACATCGAGGAAGCGCCCATACGGGCGCTGGCGCGCGTGGCGCCGCTCGTCCGCCGCATATTCGGTGAGATGGAGTGGCAGTGGCCCCATCGGCCCGGTCAGACCGAGCCACTGACCTGCTACCGTAGCGCGCCCGGCGTCAACGGTGATGGCGTCGAGCGTTGCGGCGGGAAAGGTGAGGGTTGGGGTGTGGATCATCGCCACGACATCGTTGGCGGGTAGCTTCGACGTGCCGATCAGCGGCAGCGCGGGCGCGCGCGCCTCTGCGCCGCGCAGCAGCGCGAGCGGCGAGAGGCCGGCGACGCGCGCCGCGGCCCGCTCCAGATAGCTCAGATGGTCGGACGCTGGCCGAGGCGCGCGGGCCATTGCGCGAACATCCCTTGCTGGGAACCGTGGAAACTCGACTCGACGAAGCTGTTGATCGCGGCGAATTCGGCGAGGAAGCGCTCGACCACCGCGCCGAACAGGAACATTCGCCCGTTCTCGTAATTCGCCTCGTCGAGCTCAATCCGCAGATGCTGGCCGCGCACGAAGGCGGGGCGCGTGCAATCCGGCATGCGCCGCGACACCGGGGTGGCGCGGACCGAGCGCACACCGTCCACCTCGCGCCGCAGCGCCGGATCGTCGACCCGCCCATAGAGCGCGAGATGGCTGCGCAGGACCTCTGGACTGCCATCGGGATCGCGCGCGAAGCCGGTGTAGTTGGGCGTGAGATGGCCGATGACGCGCCATGCGGCATCGCCGATGCCGAGCGGCGGGCGCGGCTTCGTCGGCGCGCGCAGCAGCGTGATCGCGCGCACCGGCACGCCCTCCGCTACCAGCGGAGCGCCGCTGGTGCGGATCATGCCGGCGAGCTCGCGATTGGTGACGAGCGCGCGCAGCGACAGCTCGACGATCTCGTCCATTCGCTCGGGCCGGCCCGGGGCGGTGAGGCTGATCCAGGTCTCGGTGCCGACATAATCGTCGCGGCGGCGCACGCGCTGCTCGCGGGTCGAAAGACGGCGCGGGCGCATACGCGTGGCGAAGAACAGCGCCTCGCCCCATTCATAGAGCTGCCCGGCATAGTCGTAAAGCGGCGCCACCTGGCGCAGATCGGCCGCCTCGCGGCCATGCGCCTTCACGTCGAGCAGCCGGTAGATCTCGAAATCAAGCGGGCGCGCGCGATCGGCGATCACCTGCCGTTCGTGATCGAACGCGCCGATCTGGACGCGGTCCAGCTGCTTCTCGAAAAGGTTGATCGCCGGCGTCGCGAACAGGCGCACGTTGGCGGAGGAAAGCGCCCCCGCGAGCTCGGTCGCGGCACGGCGGCAGAGGATGACGAGATCGCACGCCTCGTCGTCCGTGTGCGCGGCAAAGGCGGCGGCGAGCCCGTCCAGCCGCACGAATTGGAATCGCTCCGGGCAGGCGAAATATTCGGCGAGGATGCGATAGCCGCGATGCGAGCGCCGCTCCGCCGTGAGCAGCGCCGCGGCATCCTCGAAGCCGTGTTGCGCGGGCAGCGGAAGGCGCACGCCCCTGCCTGCGCCTGCGCCCGCGGCGGACGGTGCCACCGCGACCACCGCCGCGGCGTCGCCGATCATCTGGCGGTACAGCTCGCCAGCGATCACGCCATCACCGTCGAGGTAGAGCGGCAGGCTGTCGGCGGCGATCGCGCCGAGCTTCGCGCCGCCGGTGGTGCGGAGGCGGATGCGGATCCCCGCCTCCACCGTATTGCCGGCCGGGGCGCCAGCGAGATAGGGCGCGACCGCGGCGCGCGTGGCGAGATACTCCACCTCCTCGACCTGCAGCGGCCACAGCATGACATCGTGGCCGGTGCGGAAGATCACCGGAGTGGAGTCCCGATCGTTGGCGGTCGCCTGCATTCGGGTATGGCGCGGTACCGCGATCCCGGCCGCCAGCGTGCCATCACCCATGCGCGGCTCGAACCCGACGACGCACATCGACGGGGTGGGCGCGAGATAGTGCGGCTGGATGACGTTCAGCAGGTGCTGGGTGAAATCGGGAAACTGATCCTGCAGCTTGAGCTGGACGCGCGCGCCGAGGAAGGCCACCCCCTCGAGCAGCCGCTCGACATGCGGATCGACATCGGCCGCCGCGCCCAGCCCGAGGCGGCCGGCGACGGTCGGAAACTCCTCGCCGAAGCGCCGCGCGCTCTCGCGCAGGTGCACCAGCTCGTCGTTATAGGCATGGAGCAGGCGCGGATCCATCACGCGTCCCGCACGCTCGCGACGCCGGTCTCCAGCTCGACATCGGTGCGAATCTCCACCGGCAGCGCGCGCACTGCCGTGGTGATATCGCCGCGGATCACGAAACTGACGCTGTTGAGCTTCGCGTCCTCGAGCATTGGCACCACCTCGAGGCTGCCGCGCTCGACGCGCGGCTCGTAGCGCAGGATCGCCTCGCGCATGTCGCCCGCGCGGGCGTTCACTCCGTCCTGCGTCAGCAGCGTGCCGCTGAGATCGCCGAGACCGTAGTTGAGCGTCGAGGTCGCGACCTCGGGCGTCGCGGAGAGATCCTGCACCGCGGCGAGATTGGTTGTATTGAGCAGCCAGCCGAGCTCTCGCAGCAGCGTCGAGCGCAGCCCCGCCTCGTTGAAGCGCTCGACTCGCGGCACCGACAGGTAGCCCAACCCATCCACCGCGATGCTGGCGCGCCCGCTATCGTCGCGCGCGGACTCCGGCCCGCTGTCGCCGATGAGCTTGTCGAAGAGAGTGGGATCGATACGCGGCGTCATGACGGCGGCGAGAAGCGGATCTGTCGAAACGAGAGAATGCCGACGTCGTCGCCGTTGCTAAGGGTCCACACGCGCTGGCCGGCGCCGCGCACGACGGTGTCGCCCTCGCGCCATTCGGTGCGCTGCGCGAGGCGCAGCTGAGCGTCCTCCTCGGCCGCGGCGCCGGGATAGCGCGCGGGCAGCAGCGCGGCGACTGAGCCGCCGTCGCGCAGCCGCACCTCGGCGGGCAGCCAGACGAGATCGCGCAGGTCAATCGGACCGTCGGTCTTGATCTCCTCGACTGCGCAGAACGGCAGCAGCCCCCAGCGGCCGCCGACGATCGCCTCGAACGCGGGGCCGAAGCGGCCGTCGCCATCGAAGATATAGTCGAACGGCTGACCGTCGACCTCCCCCGGAGTGTCGGGCGAGGCGTCGAAGGCGCGCGCGCGCATCTCGGCGGCCTCGTCGGCACCGGCCGCGAAGGCGTTCGCCAGGTCCACCGCCCAGATCGGCGACGCATGGAGCAGCTCGGCCGGGTCGACTCCGCCGCAGGCGAGGTCTCGCACAATCTCGCCATCGATCGTCTTGTTATACGCGACCGCGAGCATCTGCGCCTCGGGCGAGAGCTGCGCCAGCGCGCGCAGCTGCGCGCGCGCCTTGTCCCAAACGCCATTTATGCAATGGAGCTGGAACAGGAACATGCGGGCGCGCTGGTCGTCCGGCCGATCGCGGAGCCCTTCGCGCAACCGCTCGATGGCACCCGCGATATCGCCTGACCGCACCTGCAATCCGATCGTCGCCTCCAGATCCTTGGCGTTGCCAATCATGCCGGTTCCTCGTTGCGGAAGCCTTCAAAGTGCGCCCCGATCATGTTTGCCGTGGGCGCAGCTTCAGCGGGATTTCATGCCGGCATCACTTTGTTGCGATTGTCACTTGGGACGTGGAGGCGACAAGGGGAGCCCCCAGCCGGGCGGGGGCGGCCGCGTCGGCGCCCTCGGCGTGTCGCGGCTGGGCGTAACGGACGAACTTGGAGCCGTCGAATAACGCTTGCCGGAACCAACGACCGAGTTCGGAGGGTGCGGCACCGGACGGGTTGGGACTGGCGGCCGCACCGCGATGCGATGCGCGTACCGCGCTTCAAGCGCCCGGACGAGGTTGCTTTCCCGCGGGCGCGCCAGCGGAGGCGGTGCGGCGGCGATTTCCTCCGCATCTCCGATGATCTCGGCAAGCAGCTCCTTCGATCCGTCTGGGTTCGCGGTGACGACCCCGAGATCCTCGAGCAGGGAATGCGAATCCTTGAACAGGATCATGAACTGTCGGAAAATGCCGAGGCCGAGCGCCGCGCCGCCGTTCGCCGCCTGCGGCCCGTCGATGCGCAGTGCCTGGTTCACTTCGCCGGTCGTTCCTCCGGCCACAGCCAGCGACGCGTTGTATCCCGCGAGCGCGACTCCCAGGTTCAAGAGAAGGGTGATTACCCGGTCCGCGATCACGATGGCGCTGGCATGTTCCTCTTGCTCGTTGAGGGCGGCCAGTTTCATCTCGACATCTCGCAGCGCGTTAGTGCCCTTTTGACATCGCTCCCAGGCTTCCGAAATGGTCAGGGCGCCGCGAAAGCCGTGCCGCTTGCCCGATACGCCGCCCACCAGCAGCATATTTACCTTGTCCTGCAGCTGCGTGAGCTTGGGGAAAGACATGTCCGCGCCATGCCGCACGCCATGCTCAGCGCAATAATCATTGATGGTGTCGAGCAGCTTGGAAAGCTGCCCGCCAAGCCGTTCGGCATGCTCGTTCAGGTGCCCGAGCTTTCCCTTGTACGCGTTCATCTCGGTCTTGATGCGCGTGAAGCCGGGCGCCAGATCGGCGCCAAACACGTTCGCGATCTTTCCCACGGTCAGTGCGTGCGCCGCCGCACCGCCGAGCTGGGACAAACGACCGAGCCCCTTGCTGCGCTGATAGGCTTTCGCCAGCCGGTCGACTTCCTTGATGATCCGCGGCTTTCTTCTGCGGTGCGCCATGATTCAGCGAACTTCTTGGAGGCGTCCGCCACGCCGCGCACCAACGTCACGACGAGCAGCCCGATCGACAGGCCGCCGGTCACAGGTGCAACGGCCGCGGAGATGCCGGCCGCGGCGAGGGTCAGCGAAATTCGCGCGATTTCTTTGGTGCTGTCGACCTTATAGGCCTGCCAGGCGGCAGACCTTTTCATGCTGGCCGCGATCAAATCGACCACCATCTTCGTCAGATCCGGCGTAGCCTGCTGCAAGGCGAGGGTTACGCGGGTTCGGAAGGCATCATCCGCTCCGCTGTGGCTCACCTGAGGAAACTGTTGCCGAAGGATACGTTGGATCTCGCGCCCGAGCTTGAATTGAACTTCGTTATTCAGCACGATGGAGCTGGAGAACACCGTCCTCACCTTGTCCGGCATCGTAATGTTGAACCGGATGGGTATCCGGCCAAGGCAGCATTTTGACTTCCAAGAATGACACCAAGATTGCTGTCATAGAGAGGAAGGGTCAAATCGGCCGACATGTATCGTCTCCTGCAATAGTAAGGCAGTTCCGAACGGGCGATTTTCCATGTCGCGTTGCTCCGCTAGAAAGCCTTGCGCCAAGCCGGGGGGCACACAACCGGACGCTTGCGGTTGACCTTTCCCTCACGCTCGGCCGTCCACATCTGCTCGGTCCAGAGGATGGGCGACTTGCCGCGCAGATTCCCCGTCTCGGACGTGAACAGGCGCTCAGGCGAAGCGGCATCGCCAGCTGGGATATTCGGCACGACCTTTCCCGCGAAGCCCGGGCGCTTCGGCTGCGCCGTCAGCCGGCGCATCACGGTGTAAGGCAGATTGACGCTCTGGAACGTCGCGCGCTGGTTGCCGGACACGCCCTTGGTAACGGACCAGCCGTCATAGGCCTCTCTCGGATCACCGACGCGATTGGCTTGGCCGGGACCCTCGACGATCTTCCAGCCTTGCCAAGAGAGCAAGGTGCGCAGCTGATCGACGTTCGTCAGCGTGCCCGAGTGGATCTGGGCGACTACGTTCTGCGGTTTGGCGGCGGAGATGATCTGGAGATAGTTCGTCACCGCGCTCCAGTGCTCGCCGGCCACCAGTCCGTTCCAGGCGGCCGGGAGGAAATGAGATGGTGTGGTGCCAGGTGAACGTTAAGGATGGTTTCATCGAGAACTGCTTGCGGCCCTTCGGCTGTCCGCCGCGGACGAGATCCGTCAATAGTACCCTGCTGTTCAGCGCCATCCAGGTAATCCCGTGTGGAACCGCGCATGCCGCGTCCGCCGGGGACGCGGCATGCGACTTATGCGCGTCTCAGGCGGACTGGTTCTTGCGGATGTCCCACTTGAACGGGACTTCGCCAGCGCCCGCGCCCGTTGCATTCTGAGGCTTGTACGTAACGTCCACCTCGGCGAAATTGAACGTCACGCTCTCGACGGTCAGCTCATCGCCCGGACTTCCGCCGTGCTGCACGCCGCTCACGAACACCTGGCCCATGTCGATAACCAGATAAGGCACCGGCGCGCCGCCGCCGGCCTTGCGGCAGGTCAGCGTCGCGGTGTCAAAATGCTTGCCCGATGCGCAGTTGCTGAGGATCGTCGCGGTAGCTTTGTCGACGTACTTGGTGATGCTCAGATCATGGAAGTTCGCTTTTCCTGTGCCTGAGCCGCCGCCCATGCTGGAGCTGCCCATGTTGGTGAGCCCCCAATTCCAGCCCAGCAGCTCGATCTCGTTTGTGTGTCCGGTCGCGATCGACTCGCCGTCACAGCCTGCGAGCTTGAGGAACATTTCAACAGCCACAATGATCTCCTTCGAACGATGATGCTAACGGCGGGGGGAAACGCGGGTCAGTTCGCGCCCTTCGGCAGGCGCGAGACCATGCTAAGCGACACGTCCATGCCCTCGAGCTGATAATGCGGCACCATGTGGAAGACGCCGCGGTAATAGCCCGGGTTCTCGGGATCCGGACTCACTTCCACCTTCGCCTGCTTCAGCGGCTTGCGCGCCTTGGTCTTCTCGTCCGAGTGCGCGGGCTGGAGATCGACGTACTGCATGATCCAGCTCTGCAGCTCGCGCTCGAGCTGCTCGGATTCCCGGGTGCCGCCGATCCAGTCGCGCACCATGCACTTCAAATAGTGCGCGAAGCGGCAGCTCGCGAAGATGTAGGGCAGTCGCGCCGACAGGTTCGCGTTGGCGGTCGCATCCGCATCCTCATACGCCTTGGGCGCATGCAGCGTCTGTGCGCCGATGAAGGTCGCGTGGTCGGTGTTCTTGCGGTGCACCAGCGCCATCAGCCCGGCCTTGGAGAGCTCCGCCTCTCGCCGGTCCGAGATCGCGATCTCGGTCGGGCACTTGGCATCGAGGCCGCCCTCGTCCGTGGGGAACAGCGCGGTCGGCAGATCCTCGACCGTGCCGCCCGACTCAACGCCGCGGATGCGGGTGCACCAGCCGTAGGTCTTGAACGCCTCGGTGATGCGCACGCCGAGCGCGTAGGAGGCGTTGAGCCAGAGATACTTGTCGTGGTCGCCCTCGACCTCCTCCTCGAACGCGAAATCCTCGACCGGATCGCTCTCCGCGCCATAGGGCGGGCGCCCCAGGAAGCGCGGCAGCGTTAGCGCCATGTAGCGGCTGTCGTTGGAGGCGCGAAACGAGCGCCACGCCATATAGTCGGTCGCCTCGAACTGCCTGGCGAGATCGCGCGGGTTGGCGAGCTCGCCCCAGCTGTCCATGCCAATCAGCTTCGGGCCAGCGGCAGCGATGAACGGCGCGTGCGCGGCGGCGCCGATCTTCGACAGGCCCTTCATGATCTCGATGTCCGGGCCGCCGTGATCAAAGGTGTAATCGCACACGAGCGCGCCATAGGGCTGGCCGCCGAGCTGGCCGAACTCGGCTTCGTAGATCTTCTTGAACAGCGGGCTCTGATCCCACGCGGCGTCGCGGTATTGGCGGAACTGGCGGCGCGTCTCTTCCTTGGAGATGTTGAGCACGCGGATCTTCAGGTCCTTGCCGGTCGAGGTGTTGCCGACGAGGTACCAGAGGCCGCGCCACGCGGATTCAAGCGACTGGAACTCGGGGTGGTGCAGGATCGCGTTGACCTGCGCCGAAAGCTTGCGGTCGATCGCCGCCTTCAGCGCGTCCACTGTCATGTAGACGTCGTCGCCGATCACGGCGGCGTCCTCGAGCGCCTGCTGCGCCAGCGTCTTCACCGCCTGCTGGATGCGCTCCTGCTTCGCATCAGTGCCGGGACGGAACTCCTTCTGGAGAAGCTGCGCGAAATCATCGGCGAAGGCGGTCTCGGCCACGTCGGCCGGCGTGGCGTGCAGGGCCTGTTCAGCCATGGTCGTCTCCTGGAGAGAAAAAGAGGTGGTGCCGTGCGGCAGGCTCAGGCGTCGCCGCGATCGCCGTCGGGGGTCGGGGCGAGCGCGGTGTCGGCCGGCGTCGCGCCGTCCTCGACGGCAGGGCGCTCGGTCGCAAGCGTCGCCATCAGCGCCGGATTCTTCAGCACCTGGTCCAGCAGCGCCTGCGCGCCCGCCTTACCGTCCATGTAAACCATGAGATCGTTGAGCTGCTCGCGCGCCTCCAGCAGCTTCGCGAGCGCCGGCACGTTGCGGGCGATGCGGCCGGGGCTGAAGTCGTCGAGAGTCTTGAACGTGAGGTCGATGCCGACGCGGCCGTCGCCGGTCAGCCTGTTCTCGACCGCGAAGGCGACTCGGGGCGCGATCCGCTCCATGCGCTCGTCGAAATTGTCCATGTCGAACTCGACGAAATCGCGGTCAGCGTGCGGCTTCTTCTCGATCAGCGACTTGCCGGACAGGTCGGACATTACGCCCATGACAAACGGCAGCTCAATTTTCTGCCGGGCGCCGTAGGTCTCGACCTCGTATTCGATGTGAACGCGCGGCGCCCGATTCTCCTTGATGAAGCGCTGACCACCTTTTGCCGAAACCATATCCACCTCGCTTGGCTGTACGCAGCATGCGGCATCGGCGCTGCTGCCGCTTGACGGGGGGAAAGTGCAGGCCGGCGACCTTCAGCGTGGTTTCAAAGTCCGCGCCGGGCGTTGCTATTGTCACACGGCGGAAGGGGGCGGCCTGACAAGCATTGTCCGACGGCCAACTTGGTTACAGCCGCAACGCGACCGACACGCTATCGAAGCGCGGTGCGCTGCACACCGGACGTAACATCCTACGCCATGCAACGTCCCATCCCCCTCGCCGAACGCTCCTGTTGGCGCCGCGCTCCCGCGGCGCGGTCAGCCGTCGCTGCCGCGGAAGTTCAGGAGCAGCCGCGCTTCGCCGACGGCCTGCGGCACGATGTCCTGCAACAGCTCGATGAAGTCGCGGTTGACCCATTCGCGCGCGCGTCCGAGCAGCAGCGGCACCGGGCTCTGCGGTTCGCTGCGCGTGTAATAGTCGACGATCAGGTCGATCGCGCGGATCACGTCCTCGCGCGAGCGGATCGTGGCGGCGATCCGGCGTGCGTCGGTGGTCTCGGCTCCGTTGGTGGTCGCGTCCCCGTCCGCGTCGGCGGGCCCGGGACCGGGCAGGAAGGCGCAACCGGCGTCCCGGATCTCGGCGAGCGTCTGATAGACGGGCGCGAAGCTGACGCCCGCCCCGGAGCCGGCGCGCTCCGCAAGCGCGTCGTCGACCGCACGAAATCGTGCATCGATCGCGTCGAGCGTGGAAACGGCCGCCGCGAGCCGCTCGCTCGCGCCGGATTCGTCCAGGGCGGCGCGAAAGGCACCGTACCCTTGCTCGGTCTCGCCGCCGCGCTGGAAGCGATGCAGGTCGTGACCCGAGAAGGAGCCGTGCCGCGGGTGCGTGAGCAGCGTCATCGCCTTCAGCGGCGCCAGGAACTCGCGAAAGCTCGCCAGCGTGTCGCACGCGCCGGTGCGGCCCTCGACGCCATATTCGTCGAGCCGCGGATGAACTTCATTCCAGAAGCGCTCGATCAGCCCGGCCAGGTAGCCGGCGCCCGTTTCCACCACGTCCAGCTTTCCCCAGCGTGCGCCTGCGCGGCAGAGGTAGACGGCGAGCCAGACGTCCTTGGTACGCGTGCTCTGCTCCGCGATGGCGGCGACAATCCGGCGCCAGTCGACGTCGACCGCCTCCGGCGGGGCGCCGCTGGTGTCGATCGACACCGATGCCTCGAACGCCTGCTCGATCTCGTGCCTTTGCGGACTATAGGCGAGATCCGGACCGGCAGGGTCTGCGTCGCTCACGGGAGAAAGCAACGTGTCGAGATCGAATGTCATGGTGAGCTGAAATCCTCGTTGAGTGTGCGACGCGTGCGAAGTGGGAACGCGCTACGCACCGAGGTTTTCGCCAGCAACCGATCAAAGGACGACAATCGTAATGTTAACGAAAGGACGCTGCCATGAAGCGCCAAGCCGAGATCAAGCTAAACATCGATTGCGAGGCGAAGCTGATGCGCTTCGAGAGTCACGAACGGCTCGGCGAGTTGTTTGAGATTGATGCCAGGATCGTCGCCGCATCGAAAACCGACTTCCTGCCGCATCTCGGCAAGCCGGCGATGATCGAGCTGTTCGAACTGCAAAAGCCCGTCCGATTCTTCCATGCCCTGATCGCGGAGGCACACTTCGTTCAGGAGGACGATCAAGGTTACCACTACGACTTGAAGCTGCGTCCGTGGCTTTACGCGCTGACCCACAACAAGGCATATCGCGTTTTCGAGGACATGACCGGGCTCGACATCGTCAAGCAGGTGCTGACAGAGCATAGCCGTCATGTCGACTACGGCAAGGTGTCGGGTCGCTATCAATCGCGCAGATACAGCACCCAATACCGCGAGAGCGATTTCGACTTCCTGTCACGGATCATGGAACGGGAAGGCATCTACTATTATTTCGAGCATCAGCGCGACGACCACGTGCTCGTGTTGTGCGACGCACCGGCAGCGCACGTGCCGGTGCCGGGCTATGTCGCGGTTAAGCTGCGATCCGACATGGTGGGCGGCAATGGCGGGCTGACGGAAGCGCTGTGGCGCTGGCACGAGCATGTCCGCGTGAGCGGCGAGCGGTCGATCCTGCTGCAAAGTTTCGATTACGAGGCAACGACCGTCCGGCGCGGCGCTGCCGACGGCGGTGTGCGCAATCCGGCCGATCGGCAGGAGGTGCACGAATATCGCGGCGACTTCGTGCAGCCCGCGCTCGCCGATCACTGGGCGACGGTGGCGCTTGAGGCGGCGCGAGCGCGTCAGCGCGTCTACTCGGGCGAAGGCGATCCGATCGGGCTGTGCTGCGGCGCCCGCTTCCGGCTGGACTCGGCCGACGCCTTCGACCGCGGCAACGAGTTCGTCGTCACGGCGCTGGACATGGCGGTGGATGCGGAGCCCTATCGCAGCGGCGCTGAGGCCGCGCCGCGCCGGGTGACGCTTGAGGCGGTGAAGAGCGACACGCAGTGGCGCTCCCCGATCGTCACGCCGACTCCGCACGCTGGGCCGGAAACGGCGGTGGTGACGGCAGGCGGCGCGGACGACAGCAACGTCGATGCGATGGGTCGGGTGCGCATACGCTTCCTGTGGGGGAAACCTGCGGAGGCGCCGGAGCGATCGCGATCGTGCTGGCTGCGCGTCTCCCATCCGTCGGCAGGCGCCTCGTTCGGGCATGTCACGCTGCCGCGCCTGGAAGAGGAGGTGATCGTCGACTTTCTTGACGGCAATCCCGACCGGCCGATCGTGACGGGCCGCGTCTACAATTCGCGCCACCCGCACCCTTACTCGCTGCCCGAGAACCGCACGCGCTCGCTTTACCGCTCGCAGACGATCGGGCGGGGGGGCGCCTATCCGGGGGCGAAGTCCACGCCTCCCGCGCCCGGCTACAACGAGCTGATGTTCGACGATCGCGGCGGCGACGAGCAGGTCTATCTGCGGGCACAGCGGAACCGGCTGACCGAGGTCATGCTGGATGACGAGCACCGCGTGAATCGCGACCGCAGCAGCACCGTGTACCGAGACGACCACACGACTGTGGCCACGGGCGATTCTACGCTGGAGGTGACGCGTGGCAGCGTCACCATCGAGGCGGCGACCAGCATCACGCTGCGAGTCGGCGCGAACACGATCGTGATCGATCGAAAGGGCATCACCTGCTCCAGCGGGCCGAGTCAGATCAGCCTCGCTCCTGCGATGATCCGCGCTGGTGCGTTGATGATGCGCCTTGAGCCGCAGATGCTCATGACCGAGACGAAGCTGTCCTATATGAAGGGTGAGGCGATCGTGCTGCGAGGCAAGCCGACCCTCATCATGCCGCAGGCGCTCGGCCCCTTCATCCCGCTGCCAGCCTGACGCGAGCCGCCCGTGGACTGGATCAACACCGTTTGGACCGAGGCGAGGCAGGTGACCGCCTTCCTCGAATGGCCGCGCATGGAGGGCGACGATGCGCCCCCCGCGCGCTTCTTCGAACAGCTGCGCTCGGCGGGCCGTCATGAGGACGCGGCGGCGTTCCTGGCGCTCGCCCTCCCGCGCGACGCCGCGGTGCGCTGGCTGCGTGACGTCGCGCTAGCGACGTTTCTCGAGCCGGAGGCGCCGACCTGGCACGCGGTGGATAACTGGATGAGCCAACCCAGCGACGCCTCACGCCGTGCAGCGTTCGATGCCGCGCTCGCCAGCTCCGCGCGCGATTACGGCGCGGTGGCGGCGGGAGTGATGCTGTTGTGCGGCACCGCCGTGTTCTTCAGCGGCGGCTCGCTTGCGGGGCCGAACGCCGTCCCCGTGCCCGCGTCCAAGCAGGCGACCGGGCAGTTCGTTGCCGAAGGCATCCGGCTGTGCGCCGCCGCCGCGGTCGATCCCGTCGCGGCGCTCGACCGCGCGCTGCTGGCCGGAGCCGCGCTTGCCGCACATGGAATGGATATGCCCTGATGACCATGATCCTCACCATCGAGAGCCTCGACCTGCTGGATAACGGCGAGCCCGCCTCGATAACGCTTGACCGTCACGGCGCGACGATCGGCCGCTCGCCGCATGCCGATTGGAGTCTGCCAGATTCGCGCAATCGCATCTCCTCGCGCCATTGCGAGATTGCTTACCGCGACGGCGCCTACGTGCTGACCGACCTCAGCACCAACGGCACCTATCTGAACGGGGCGAGCGAGCGCTTGCAGGCACCGCATCCGATCGCGCATGGCGACCGCTTCGCAATCGGCCATTACGCGATCGTTGCCCATCATCATGGAACGGCGGTCACCCCCGCGTCCGCATCGCCCGCGGTGACGCACGAGGATCGTTGGGAGAGCTTCGCGCCCCCCGCTCCGCCGCCGGTTTCGGCCGATGCGGGGGAGGGCTGGGCTGAGCCGCCGGAGCCGCTGCTGCCCACCGCCGGCAACGGATGGCGCGCGGAAGCCGGGAGCGCCCCATCGCACGCCGCCGGCGCATGGGACTTGCCCGCGCCCGTTACCTCGCCCTCGGCCTGGTCGAGCGCGCCCAGCCGTGCGGTCGCGCCCCTCGCGAACGACGTGTGGGGCCGCCTGGCCGAGAAGAGCGACATCGACTGGCAGCGGGGCAACTTCATGGCCATCGCGCCTTCGACGGAGGACCGGGTGCTGCCCGGCGCCGCCCGGGCGGACGGAATCGCCCCGAACGAGGCAGAGTGGCGTCAGAGTGACGTGCCGCCAAAGAGAACGGCACAGGATGCTCCGGCGCACGCGGCGGCCGCTCTCGAGCGCGAGGCGGAGAGCGAGGACGCCTGGGCGTGCTTCGTCGCGGAAAGCGGCTTGCCGGCGGACCGGCTGAAGCGCTCGCCCGCGGAGGCGCTGGCTGCCGCCGGCACGATGGTGCGCCAGCTCGTCGGCGGTCTGATGCTTATGATGGAGGCACGCGCGCGGGCGAAGGCGCAGCTCGGCGTGCAGGCGACCGGGCTGGAGCTGGACGGCAACAACGTGTTCAAGTTCGTGCGCGCGCCCGAACGTGCGCTGCTGCAACTCCTCGACGCGCCAGAGCCCGGCTTCATGACCGCGGAGCGAGCGGTGGAGGACGCGTATCAGGACCTCCAGGCGCACCAGATGGCGACGCTGAACGCGATGCGTGGCGCGCTGCAGGGCACGCTGGCACGCTTCTCGCCGGCCGCGATACGGGAGCGGGTCGGCGAGCCGGACCGATCAGGGCGCTGGTTGCCCATGCTGCACAAGGCGCGCAAGTGGGAGGAGTACGAGCGCGGTTTCGAAGGGGTCGTGCGAGGCGCGGACGACGCCTTCATGGACCTGTTCGCTAAGGAGTTCCGCCTGCATTACGAGCGGCACATCGGCGAGATGAAGGCGCAGCGGCGAGCGGACCCGCCGGTCTGAGCGTCAGCCCAAGGCGACGTGGGTCGTCTCGTCGCAGCCGACCACGACAACCGTGACATTGTCCGCCGCCCCACGTCCGAGCGCCAGCTCAACCAGCGCCGCGGCGGCGCGGCGAGGCGCTTCATGCGCCACCAGCCCGAGGATCTCGCTGTCTTGCACCATCCGGGTGAGGCCGTCGCTGCACAGCAGGAACAGGTCTCCCGGCAGCACTTCGCCCGAGCGTCGGTCCAATGCCAACTCGGGTCGCGCCCCGACCGCGCGCGCCAGCAGGTGAGCCATCGGGTGGCCCTCCGCCTCCTTACGGGTCAGGAGGCCGGCCGCGACCATCTGCTCCACTTGCGAATGATCGGTGGTGAGGAGCCGCAGCGCGCCGTCGCGGAGGCGGTAGAGGCGGCTGTCGCCTGCCCAGAGCACGGCAAAGCGGCGCTCGCGCACCAGCAGCGCGGTGACAGTGGAGCCGATCACCACGCCCTTCGCGACACCGACACTGTAGATCTCGGCATTGGCATCGTCGAGCGCGGCGGCGACCGCGGCGACCGCGCCGTCGAAGTCGTCGGGCAGCACCGCCGCCTCCAGTTCGGCGGTGATGCGTGCCGATGCCCATTGCCCATGCGCATGCCCGCCCATGCCGTCCGCGACTGCCCACACCGCGTCCTGCTCGCGCGCGAGATAGGCATCCTCATTGACGTGGCGGACGCAGCCGACGTCCGTCCGGCTCCCCTGCTCAAAACGGAATGGCGCACGCATCATCACATCTCCAAGCCGTTCGCGGCATTCCGCACGAGCCGGAAGGGGGCGAGCGCAATCGTGCGCCGTTCGCCGGCCTCGTCGCTGGCCAGGCGTGCGGCGGTGGCGGCAAGCGCATCGAGGTCGACGCGCGCCGCCAAGGTCTCGCGGCTGCGGTCGGCGATGCGTTCCGTGATCGCCGTGCCGATGGCCTCGTCGATTGTGCCGGTACCGGCCACGCCCCAGACGAACGGGAAGGCTCGGCCGGTGCGGTCGACCGACGGCATCACGCAGCCGGCCTGCCACCCCGCGCCACCTGTCCGGAGCAGAAAGCGGCACGGCGGCAGCGTGCCATAATCTCGGTCGAAGGCGTCACCGAGGCGCTCCCGCGCGGCGACGAGCGACGCAACGCAACGATCGTCCCAGCGGGCACGCGCGTCGGCCGACAGGCCGCGTGTCACAAAGTCCCCGAACGCCGGCAGTTTGCCGAATAGGAAGCCGGTCATCACGTCAGAGCCGCGGGGGGCAGCGAAACGAGAACGGGCCGCCGCGCCCAAATGGGCTGTTGCCGGAGGGCAGATCGATCGTCAGCGCGACGCCTTCCGCCCCGCTGCTGAAGCGCGCGCGAACGCGGGCGGGGCCGGCATTTTCGAGCTCAGCCTTGTCGATCAGCCGGAACATGGCGAAGGATCCGCGTGTCTCCAGCCGACGCACCTCGCGGTCGCCCGAAAAGACGACCAGGGCCGCGGCCGGAAGTACCGACAGATTCCAAAGCACCGGCTTTGGCCCGCGGTTGCCGGCATCGAAGCGGTAGGTGGTGCCGCCGGTCGCGAACTCGACCGCGGTGACGCCGCTGCCGAGCATGTCGACGCCGACGTTGAGCGCGAGCCCGGCGGCGAGCAGGTCACGCAGCGCCGCCGCCTTCTGGAACTGGGCGGCGCTGGCAGGCACCAAGCCGCTGGCAACGGGATCGCCGCCGTCCCATCGCCAGATCCGCCCGCTCGTGTCCAGCAGCGGCGCCAGCCGATCGCGCGCGAAGGCGTCCAGCTCGCCGTTAGCGCCATAGACTCGCTGCAGGTCAGCCGGGCTCGCTTCCAGCCCGGCGCCGGCTGCGAAGGGATAACGGCCGGACGACGCCTGCGCGCACACCGGAAGGATGCGCGTGAGATACTCGCCTTCTATTGAGGCGCGGGCGCTACGCTGCGCCGCTCCGGCGCCACTGCGCGTTGCTTGGTCGACGAACGACTTGAGCTGTGGTGGGGCAGTAACGCCGGCGGTTGAGAGCTCCCCGATCGCGGTCGCGAGTTGCGCCTGGACCGCACCGCCGCCGCCGCTGAGCGCCGCGCCGGGCACACGGCTGGCGCTGTTCGCAACCGCAGCTTGGCGAATTGCCTTCAGCAGGGAGTCGATCGGCGCTTCGGACCCGGCATCCCTGCCGCCGAACTCGACGATCGGCCGGAAGTGCGCCGCAATCTCCCCCCCAGCATCGATCTGGCCCGCGGCCGCCCTACCGCCGTCATTGCCGAGCCATGTATTCCGCGCGGTTTCCAGCAGCAGTACTTTGAGTGGCGACGGTGTGCGTGTGATCGCGCCGAGAGCAGCGGTGTTCTGGAAATAGTCCGCCGGCTGTGGCGTCTTCAGCATGGCGTCCCACGCGGCGATATAGTCACGCGCATACTCCGCCGCGACCGCGCCGCGCATCGCTGGGAGCTGGTCGCGGATCGAGCGCTTGGCCGCGTCAGGTCCCAGCACCCAAAGGTCCCGGTCGAGCTCGGCCTGGACGTCGCGCAGGCCCGGCCGGTACGCCTGTGCATAGCCCGCATGGGTGAAGAACCACGGGATGGTGGCGGCGAGCACGGCATCGCCGTTGCGGAACGCTTGGCGGTCGCCGCTCGCGAGCACGCCGTCGGCCCGCCAATCCGGGCGACCGGCCGCGGCGGCGCGTTGGCGCAGGACGGCATAGGCGCGGTCGGCCAGCGGCAGCCTTTGTAGCGCCAGCCGCGTGCTGGCGATGAGCGTGCCGTCGAGCGGAGCGCGGCGCCCCTGCCAAACGCGCCCGAGGTCTGGGTCGGCCAGCATCGCGTCCAGATGCCGCGCGAGCTGCGTACGCACGTCCGCGCGGTCGGAGCCGGCGAGGGAGACGGTGCGCCAGTCATCGAGCACCCAGGCTCGAACCGCGCCGCGATCGAGCGGCCCCATGCCACCCAGCATCAGATAAGCCTTGAGCGGCGCGTATAGCGCGGCGGGCTGCTGCTGCTCGCGCATTGCCTGTTCCGCGTGGAGCAGGAGGCGGGGCAGCATGACCCGTTGCAGCATCTCGAGGTACGCATGACGCGCGGTGTCGGCGTGGCCCGACTGAAAGAGTCCGAGCCGCATCGTCCACGGCGGGCTGCCCGCGGCCTGATCCGAGAAGCCGCGGGGGAGGGCGCGCAGGCGGTTCAGGATCGGAAGCGCCTGTTCGAGGTCGGGATCGCTCTCGCGCACCTCGACCAGGTCGATGCCGGCGCGGCGCGCCTCCTCGCTCGCCGAACGCGCGGCGACGAGCAGGGCGTCCTGAAGACGGCGATTGTTGACAAAAGCGTTGGCCCACAGCCCGGTCGTGACAAGCGTCACTGCTCCGATAGCCGCTGTCGCGCCGACCATCGCGCTCCGCCAGCGCCAGCGCACCGCGGCGCTCGGACGGACCATGCCGGCTTCGGGGAAGATCACCTCGGTCAACAGTCGGTTTAGGAAATAGGCCCTGCCCTGACCAGGGCGGACAAGCGGATGCGGCGCATCGTAGACCGACGCCATCGCGCTCACCACGCCGTCGAACGGCGTGCCGCTCTGGGTGCCGCTGCCGAGGTAGAACCCGCGCAGCGTCGGCGAAGTCTCGCGATCCTGGCGGAATGCGCCCTCAACGAGATAGGCGAGCCGCGTCCGCAATGCGGTGACCTGGGCCGGAAAGGCGAG
This sequence comes from Sphingomonas larreae, assembly GCF_051400595.1. Classification (NCBI taxonomy): domain Bacteria; kingdom Pseudomonadati; phylum Pseudomonadota; class Alphaproteobacteria; order Sphingomonadales; family Sphingomonadaceae; genus Sphingomonas; species Sphingomonas larreae. The sequence goes on along the minus strand of NZ_JBLFFI010000004.1, from coordinate 195,807 downwards.
AATGAGGCCGCGGCCCCGCTGGTCGGGCTCCTCGTTCAACCGCTTGGGGCTGCGCGCCCACAGCGCCTCGACGATCCGGTCGAACGCCGCCATCAGCGCGGGTGCGTCCGCGCGTCCGGCGGGATCAAGCGTGCCGCCGAGCACCGCGCGGCGCCCCTCCGCCGACAGGTCGCCAAAGAACTCGGTAAAGCCTGCGACCAGATCGGCCTTTGTCAGCAGCAGGTACAGCGGGACGGAGACCTGCAGCAGTTCGGCCAATTCGGCCAGCCGGCGGCGGATAGCGGTGACGTGCGCGTCCAGCTCGGCTCGGTCGGCGCGAACCAGCTCGTCGAGCGGGAACGCGACGATCACCCCGTTGATCGGCTCCAGCGGGCGCGTGCGGCGCAGCAGGTGCAGGATCCGCTGCCACCCGGCGGCGTCCGCCACGTTGTCTGAGTCCTGAGTGGTGTAGCGGCCCGCGGTGTCGACCAGGATGGCTTCGTCGGCAAACCAGAAATCGATGTTCCGGGTGCCGCCGATGCCCTGAACGGCGGTGTCCGTCCAGGGAAAGCGAATGCCCGAATGCGTCAGCGCGGTCGTTTTGCCCGCGCCCGGCGGGCCAATGATGACGTACCACGGGCGCTGGTAAAGATAGTCGCGCCGCCCGCCCGCTTGGCTCTTCAGCCGCGCCAGCGCATCGCGCAACCGTGCGCCGAGCGCCTGCTCCTCGGCCTCCGCGGCGGTCGGCTCGGCGAGAGTCCCGGCCAGCTTGTCCGATGCGCGACGGTCCCGGAACCGTCCCCACAACGCGGCTCCGATCAGACAGAGCGCGACCAGCGCGATGAGCGCGAGGCGTACCCACGGCGCCCGCAGCGCAGGAAACAGCGTCGGCAGCCCGATCGCGGCGAGCAGCGCGAGTATCGCGGCGGCGGGGACCGCAAGCGCCCACCAACTGCGCATCAGCTTGTCCATCGTCTACTCGCTCCGCGGGATTACGATCTCGACGCGGCGATTGAGCGCCTTGCCCGCCGTCGTCGCATTGCTGGCGATCGGCTGGGCCGCGCCGAACCCGTCGGCCCCGACCCGCGCCGGATCGCTGAGCCGCGCGCGGAAGAGCGCGGCGACTCGCTCGGCGCGTGCGCGGGAGAGCGCGACATTGTCCGGGAAGGTGAGGCTGGTGACCGGATCGCTGTCGGCATGGCCCTCGATCCGCACGGTGCCGCGCTCGCGCTCGGTGGCGGCGGCGATGCGCTCGAACAGCGCCGTCCGACCGGGCGCGAGCTCGTCCGAGCCCGAGCGGAAGAGCGTGCCAATCGTCGTGCGCACGCGCAGGCTGCTGGCATCCTGCTCGACGACGACGAGCCCCCGCGCGACCTCGTCCGCCAGGAAGCCGCTGATGCGCTGCTGCTGAGCCCCGCTCGGCAACGGTAGCCGCGCCGCGATACGCGAGAGCCGCAGCGGGGTGCCCGGGCTCACCGTCAGCATTGCCGCCATCGAAGGTTGCCCCGTCTGCATCAATGCCAAGCGGAAGCCGAGCACGGCCAGCAGCAGGAAGCCAAGCGCCACGCTGGCGCATAGCGCGAGGGGCGCCCAGAAGCTGATGCGACCTCGCGGCGTCGGCATTCCGCGCCAATCCGGAACCAGCTCGGTGTCCGAGAACGAGCGGATGTGGGGCAGGGCGGCATAGGCGCTGCGCTGCGTCGCGCGCAGCTTGCCCGTGCTGTCGCCCAGCCGGTAGCGCCCCTCGAACCCGGCGGCGAGACAGGCGTGGTACAGCTCGATCAAGGCCGTATGTTCGGCCGGTCGACCAAGCATCTCGCCTAGCAGCTGCCAAAAGCGGTCGCCACCGATGTTCTCGCCGAAGCCGCGCACGACCATGCTGCGGCGCGCCCATTCGGCGCCGTCGCTGGCGCGACCGGGGAGGTTCTGCGCAACATCGTCCACGGTGGCAAAGACCGCGTAGCGCGCACGTCGCCGCGTCTCCTCGCCATAGCCGCCCGCGGCGAGCTCCGCGTCGAACCGCACCGCGGCAGCGGCCGCCTTGCGGTGCAGCGCTGGCAGATCGATGTCGATCCGCCCAGAACGCACCGAGGCGGTTAGAGCGAGCAGCGGCGCGGCCGCCTCCACCATCGCGTTATGGGCGCGCAGCCGCGGCGGGGCGTCGGGCAGTTCGTCGTTCACGGAGGGATCGGCGACGGCCGGCACGGCGCCGGGCGGCGGCGCCGGCGGCATCGCGGCGGCGCTGCGCGCCGGGTTGGGCTGGAACACGGTCCGCTCCACGCCGCTCGGCTCGCGATCGCGCGTGCTCACCGCGGCGCCTTCTTCACGCACCAGAGCTCGAGACGGAGTTCGGGCCAGTCGCCCGCGACATGGAGGCCGAGCGCCGGAGCGGTGGCGAACGCGGCCCAGTCCTCCGACGCGCGATCGAGCTCGAAGTAAACATATCCCGGGATCGGGCGGATCTGCGGCGGGGGCGTGGGGGCGTGGCGCAACGCGACGCCTGTCAGCGCCGAGTCAACGATCTGCCGCATCTTCTGCACCGGCCCGATCTTCGCGACCGAGGGAAAGCGCGCGCGGACGTCCTCCAGCGGGGCGCGGGCGTTCACCGCCAGGAAGAAATAACCGTTCTGGTACAGCGACGGATCGGTGATGCGCGAGGTGTAGGCGCCAGGCGCCGCCTCTACGAGCGGCAGCAGCACGGCGGCGCGATCGTACATGGCCGAGAGCGCGTTCTGAAGCGCGTCTACGAGCGGCTCGAAGCACGCTTGCAGCCGCTCGTGGTCATAGGTGGGAAAGGCGGGGGGGCGCCGTTCCGCGCTGGTGAGCGTTGCGAGCTCGCCGGCGAGGCCGAGCAGTGCCTCGTACAGCCGCTCTGGATGGAGCATCGGCAGCGCGGCCAGGTGCGCTAGCTGCGCGCGGCAGCGATTGAGCACCTGAAGTAGCAGAAAGTTCGCGATCGTCTCGGAGCCGCCATCGGTCGCCTCAACCGCCCGCAACGCCAACTCCTCAATGCGCTGGTCGGCACGGCCTATGATGTCGGCGAGGAAGCCTGTGAGGCGCACGCTCGCGGCGATGTCAAGCGCGGGCGGAACATGCCGCTCGTCGAGAACGAGTGCGCTGCCGTTGGTCTCGCGGATGCGCGCAAGGGCCAGCAACACCCGGCCATAGGTCTGATCGCGCGTGACGCCGAAGGCGAGGTTCGGCTGCGCCACTTCGATCGGTTCGCGCACGCGCTCCTCGGCGAAGACGTCCGCGGCCTCGATCGCGTTAACCAGAAAGCGAGTGCCCTCCGCGCCCGGCTCGCCTCGCGAGCGGAACTCGATGGCGCCTGACTGATGCGCGGGCAAGGTGAGATAAACCACGGCGTCGCGCGTGCCTGCGGGGATGTCGAGCGGCGGCGGTGGCGGGAAGTCGTCGGGGATCGAGAACGTGGTCCCGTCCGGCAGCACGCCCGACAGCCGCTCGACCGCGAATTTCCCGAGCGCCGCAAGATCGCGACTGATCGAGAGCTCAGTCACGCCCCAGGGGTGCGGCCGCAACGTTTGAGAACGGGCGCCGACAAGCTTGGTGAAGAAGCGGTCCTGCTGCTGGAGATGCTGCTGGCGGAGAAAGATGCCTTCGCGCCAGGCGACGCGCTCGGCACTCACGGAGCGCCGATCCTGTGTCTCACGAGTGACCGCACGTTCAAGCGCATCAAGGAAGTCCCGGCCGAGAAAGCATCGCCCAGATGCTCAACCGCGCATTTCACCGCCATGTCACTGTGGTGTGTCTGGGCTACGGGTGTAGCGGCGATCGGGCGATGAAGGTGGACGTGGGCAAGCCAGCGCCGCCTACACCGGACAGCCGCCTGGTTGGTATGCGCCGCCCTGTCGGGGGGGCGGCGGGTGAACGTGCGTGCGCTGTCGCGCAAGCGTGCTGCTGCGCAGCACTCGCGAGACCTCCCGCGTCGGCGCGGTGCTGGTGACCGTGAAGATCGCCGCTCTACGCGCGCTGGCGATCTGCACCTGGTGCTGCTTGGCGGCCGCTGAGCGCGAGCCGCTCAGGCGTTCTCTGCCATCACCATGGCGCCCTCGTGGAACTCTCCGGTCGGCAGGACGTGGCGCAGCGCCCGCAGGGCCTCCTGTGCATAATACGATATTCTTTGGGTAAGCCTCAGAAAAAAGCTCCGCATCCTCGGGTCGCCATAAACCGCCTAACCGAGAAAGCGAGGACAGCCGGCGATCGCGAGCGATCTTCGCCAGCAAGGTGCGGCTGCATCCGGTCGCATCCATGATCTCTCGCCAACTGCGGCCGTCGCTCAGCAGCGAAGAGATTGCGGCGTTGCGGGCCTTGTTCGCTGGACGGCCTCTATAAAGCCCGGCCACCTTCGCCTTGGCAGTGCCCTCGGCTTGGCAGCGACGCCGATCCTCATAGTCCTTGCGCGCGACCGCCGCGAGGACATCGAGCATCATGGCGTTGACTGCCGAGAACATCCGGGCAGTGAACTCGTCAGCCGGTGCCGTCAGACTCCACGATGTCGGGAGGTCGAGGGCAACGATGCGGATCTGTTTCCCGTCGATCAAGGCCCGCAACCGCTGCCAGTCTGTGGAGGTGAGGCGAGACAGCCGGTCAACCTGCTCCACCAGCAGCACGTCGCCGGGCTCACAGTCGGCCAGCAGGCGGAACAGCTCAGGCCGATGCAGCTTAGCCCCGCTCTCATTTTCAACGTAGCGCGCGGCGATCCTCAAACCTCGCTCCACGGCGAAGGCATCCAGAGCTCCGCGTGCGCGTGACGCGTCTTGTTCGGAGGTAGATGCGCGGAGGTAGGCTCGAACGAACATGCCCTGCTCTTTGATACGTGGTGCTTGTTTGTAGTGTCCTTTTTACGTCGCCTAACGGCCGATGAGTACCAGCCGTGTGCTGGTCTTCAAAAAGTACACCTAAAAAGGACCTGGTATAGTCGGCGATTCGCCACCGGCATGGTAGCCTCTCATGCAGGCCACCTAATGACACGCGGGCGGGGCAATGCCACGCCGGTCGGGTTGTTGCTGCATGCGATCACCGCGCCGACCAGGGAATGGCTGATATTCTCTCCCACGAACATGACGATCCAAATGATCGCCACGAAGCTGGCTAAGATCGCGATCACGCGGATCGCTCGCCGGCTCGGCATTTCGCATCATTCATGTTCTACTCCGTCGGCGAGAAGGTGGGTCACGTCTCAGAGGTTCGGCACCCCTCGGCGCCGGATCGCGCGCTCCGTCACCGGGTCCTTCGATCGGGTCCCCCGATGCTTGCCGCAGCCACTTTTTAGCGATCCACCTCGCCGAAGACGATGTCGATCGATCCCAAGATAGCGGTGATGTCAGGCAGCATATGGCCGCGCGACATGAAGTCCATCGCCTGCAGGTGGCTGAAGCCGGTTGGCCGGATCTTGCAACGATAGGCCTTGTTGCTGCCGTCGCTGACCAGATAGACGCCGAACTCGCCCTTGGGGCTCTCAGTGGCGACGTAGACCGCGCCCGCGGGCACCCGGAAGCCCTCGGTGTACAGCTTGAAGTGATGGATCAGCGCCTCCATCGAGTGTTTCATGTCGGCGCGATGCGGCGGCTTCACCTTGCGGTCGTCGCTCGCCACCGCTCCCGCGGGCATATCGCGCAGGCACTGGCGCATGATCCGCGCCGATTGTCGGACCTCCTCCACCCGCACCATGAAGCGGTCGTAGCAGTCGCCGCGCGTGCCCACCGGCACCTCAAAGTCGATCTCGGCGTAGACATCGTAGGGCTGCGATTTGCGCAGATCCCAAGGGATGCCCGAGGCGCGGATGCATGGGCCGGAAAAGCCCCAGGCGATCGCGTCGTCGCGCGAGACCACGCCGATGTCGACGTTGCGCTGCTTGAAGATCCGGTTATCGGCCACGAGGCTGATCGCATCCTCAAACAAGCGCGGCAGCCGCGTGTCGAGCCAGTCGGCCATGTCGGTGAGCAGCTTGAGTGGCACATCCTGGCGCACGCCGCCGGGGCGAAAATAGTTGGCGTGCATGCGAGCGCCGCTGGCGCGCTCGTAGAAGTTCATTGTGTCCTCGCGCAGCTCGAAGAGCCACAGGTTCGGCGTCATCGCGCCGACGTCCATGACGTGGCTGCCGAGATTAAGCAGATGGTTCATGATCCGCGTTAGTTCGGCAAACAGAACGCGCAGGTACTGGCCGCGGCGCGGCACCTCCAGATCCATCAGCTTCTCAATGGCAAGCACGTAGGTGTGCTCCATGCACATCGGCGAGCAGTAATCCAGCCGGTCAAAGTAGGGGATGGTCTGAAGGTACGGCTTGGTTTCGATGAACTTTTCGGTGCCGCGGTGGAGCAATCCGACATGCGGGTCGACGCGCTCGACCACCTCGCCGTTCAACTCGAGCACTAGGCGCAGCACGCCGTGCGCCGCGGGATGCTGGGGGCCGAAATTGACCGTGTAGTTGCGGATGTTGACGTCCTGCTCGGCGACGCCTTCCAGCGCCGGATCGAGTGTCTTCATCGCCTGCTCGGAGCGCGCGCGCATGTCGGCGGCGTCGATCGGCCGCTCGGTCCGGCGCTCACTTGGGGTGAAGACGTCATCAGTGCTGCTCACGATCATCTCCCGGCGGCGCGGACCCCTCTAGCCGGAGCGAGAAAACAAGGCTCTCAAGTGCCTTAACAACCGAGGTGGGTGAGGAGTGACAACGCGGGCAGCCGCACCGGATCCCTCGGCGAAAGTTTAACGCGGCGACGTGACATCTTGTCGTGCGGAAAAGGGGTCGGGACCAGCGGCGGCACAATCCGAGAGTATTTTCTATGTCGTTCTGAACTCCTGCGCCGCTCCCCTCGTTGTCGCATGAGCAATAGATAATCGTGCAAATACATGATGTTAAACGACATCAGGAGATTGATGTGGCGGCTCTCAAAGCCTTGGCCGAGCAGGTCATCGTCATCACCGGAGCGAGTAGTGGGATCGGGCTGACGACCGCTCGCATGGCCGCCAAGGCCGGCGCAGCGGTGGTCGCGGTGGCCCGCAACGAGGAGGCGCTGCGCGGCCTAGTCGAGGAGATCGAGGCCGCCGGTGGCCGTGCCGCTTACGTGGTCTGCGACGTAGGGCAGGAAGCGGACGTGGCGCGCGTCGCTGCGACCGCCGAACGCGTCTTCGGCGGCTTTGACACCTGGGTCAACAATGCCGGCATCTCGATCTTCGGCCGGCTCTGGGACGTGCCGCTGGCCGAGTGGCACCGCATGTTCGACACGGTCTATTGGGGCACCGTCCACGGCTCGCTCGCCGCGCTGCGCTATTATCGTGCCGCCAACAAGCCCGGCGCGATCGTCAACATCGGCAGCTTCTTCGGCGACAAGGCGCCGGCGGTACAGAGCAGCTATGCCTCCGCGAAATTTGCCGTCCACGGGCTCACCGGGGCGCTGCGGCAGGAGATTGAGCACGAGGGCTGGCCGATCTCGGTGTCACTGATCCACCCCGGCCGGATCGACACGCCGTACAACGAGCACGCGGGCAATTTCATGCCGATGCAGCCGGTGCATCGCGGGATGATCTATTCGCCCGAAGCGGTCGCCGAGGCGATCCTGTGGTGCGCTGCGCATCGCAAGCGCGACATGTTCGTCGGCAGCCAGGCGAAGCTCGCCGCCATGCTCGGCGCCATCGCCCCGCGTCTCACGGACAAGGTGATGGAGACGCTGATGTACACGTCGCAACAATCGCGAACTCGCGCATCCGACGACGATCATCGCCGCGCCTTGTTCAGCCCCGGCTATGGTGGCTACGAGCGTGGCACACACGAGCCGCACCTGCTCCGTGGATCGAGCCTCTACGTGAAGGCGACCAAGCGCCCGGCGCTGACGGCCGCGGCGCTTGTCGGCAGCGGTGTGCTGGCTTGGCGCTGGTGGCACCGTCGCGACGCCAGCGCGCCCGACATGCCGCCCCCCGAGGCGGGCGACATGGCACAACTCACCCCGGCGGCGACAACACAGGCGCCTGCGGCAATCCACGCCTGACGGACGGCGCGATCGCTCCTTTTCCGAACGGAGCGCACGAATGGAGATACTCAATGTTCGATGACGACGACGAGCCCGCCCGAGATTTCGAACGTGCGCTCGAGGTGGAGAACGATCCCCGGCGCGCCGGCGCAGATGATCCGGGCGAAGATGACGCCGACCGAGACATCTGCGGCAAGGCGCAGGATGAACTCACCGCGGACGAACTGCGGGGAGACACGCGCGAGCATCGGTGACGCGAGTGGCAGCGACGACGCCGGCGAGAAGCGGTGCAGATATGGAAATTAGATCATGGCTCAACCGACAAGCGAACCCTCCCGCCCCGGTCCCCGCGACAGGTCCGCCCCGCTGTTCAGCGCGGTGGCTGGTGCCATCGTTGGAATACTGCTCTATATCTTGAAGCTCGGCGTGGCGCCCGCGGCGGCACCGGAGAACGTGCTGGTCTTCGTGCTGGGCGGGGCGCTGGCCGGCTTCGTGGTGGCCATGATACGGGCCCGACGACATAGAGAGCGGCCGTAGCGGCTGGTCACAGGCCGCTACGTCAACGGCTCGGCGGATCCTGTCCGCGCGCGCGGTATTGCTCAGCCTGCGGCCGACCGGCGGGAGGCAACCGAGAAGAGCGCCTTCGCGCAGAACGGCGGCCTCGCCCGTGACGACGATCGGCTTGTCCACCGGGGGCGTATGACCACGATCCCCATAGCCGCCATCCGCTCGGCCGTCAGAGCCTCTAGAGTTGGAGTTGGCGGGTAGCTTAGCCTCTTCTGCGGAGTGCTAAGCGCGGCAGAAAGATGCTATGGTGCCCGTCGTAGCCAATGCGCCCCAAGTGCCAATGCTGCCAAAGCCAGCAGGCTGAACCCGTGCAACAGGTAATTGATCGGACGTCCCGCGCCGAAGGAGGCCAGCAGCGCCAGGTCACCGAGCGGGATGAGAACCGTCGCCCCAAGCACCACCGTCAGCGCACGGTGCTGCCGCGTCAATGTCAGTCCGATCAGATAGGCAGCGAGCGCAAGATCGCGGAAGCCAATTGCGCGAACGTAGAACAAGGCGGCCTCGTCAGTGGTTGGTAATCCGTAGGCAGCGCCAGCGGGCGCAGGCGCCGCTACGAACAGACCTCCGAGCAACAGGAACACGCCCGACAGAGCGCCAACGGACAGGGTGAGCAAGCCTCTCATCGCCACGTATTTGCTCCGTTGATGGTAACTCGCGTCGGCATAACAATGATATGCGGAACCTCCATGCTCCATCTTCGCTCGTTTGACGTGGACATGGGAAATGTCGGATGGCTCACAACGACAGGGACGCAGAGGCGCCGACTGAGGCTAGACTGGCGTCTGATGTTGGGGGTGGCTGCGGTGATGCTTCCCGCCTCCATCGCTGACGCTCCGCGCGCAATTATGTTGAGTGATGTGGAACTGGAGGGAGCGGCTGCCGCCGACTTCGTCCTGCTCGGTGAGGCAACGCACGGAACGAGCGAATTCTTTACGGAACGCGGACGGATCACCGGTCCCTTGGTTGAGGATGGTCGGCCCGCTGCCATCGTCATCGAGGCAGACCGGGCAGAAGTGGAACGGGCAAACCGATATGTTCGTGGCATCGGCACCGATCGCTCCGCTGCCGCCGCGCTGACCGACTTTCGCCGCTTCCCTCGCTGGATGTGGCGCAATGAAGAGTTTGGGAGCTTCGTTGAGCGGCTCCGGGCGATCAACTTGCAGCGGCCGGAGGGCGCACGGGTCGGCTTGTATGGCATGGATGTCTACGATCTCTTCGGTGCTCTGGATCGCGCCCGCGCCTTCGCACGTCGGGAAGGTGGGAAATTGGCGGAAACCGGCGAGGCCGCGGGCCGCTGCTTCGCTTCCTTTCGCCGCAGCACAGAGGCCTATGGAATCGCTGCACGCAAGGCTTCTCGGTCGTGCGCTGGGCCAGCCCAGTCGCTCCTGCAAGCGATCCAAGCCACTTCACCCGCCGCGGACGCAGTTCGAGAAGAGGAGCGGTTCGCAGCGGTACAGGCGGCGGCCGCGGTAGCTGACGGGGAGGCTTACTTCCGCGCGGCTTACGCCGGTGCCTACTCGTGGAATGTGCGCGAGCGGGCGATGACGGCAGCGATCGAGCGGGTTGCCGAGCATGTCGGGAGGGGACAAGGGGCGTCCGCTCGCGTGATCGTCTGGGCACACAACAGCCATGTCGCGGATGCCGCCAGTACCGCGATGATCGATCGGGGAGAGATCACCATCGCAGACCTGCTGCGAGCCGACGGGGCTCGGCAGGTGTTCAGCATCGGCTTCCTGACCCATGCCGGCACAGTGATGGCGGGGTCGGCCTGGGGGGCCCTAGGGCAGATCTTTCGGCTCGCGCCCGCGCCACGCAACAGTGTCGAAGGACTGCTGCGCCGCTTCGGCGGCTCGCGGCCGCATCTTCTCTTGAGCGCTGCGGGAATGTCCGCCGCCTTTGCCGAGTGGCGTTCCCAGCGAGGCGTTGGCGCGGTCTATCAATCCGGAGATCCGGCGTTGGCCTTTTCCCGTGTTCGGCTGAAAACAGAGTTTGATGCCACTTTCTTCGTGGCTGAGACCCACGCCCTCAGACCCCTCCCGTGACGGCGCTGGATTACAGTGTACCCGCCAATGAGTCACGACCGCGCGTGTTTTCAGCGCGCTGCGGGCGGCCTGCCGTCGCGGAACGAGCAGGCCTAGTTGGTCAGGGCCCCGCCGCCGCTGCGCGCTTTAGCCGTGATCTCTGTCGGGTCGAAGTGATTGCGCGTGCGGCTATTCGGACGACCCGGCATTCGGTTGCTCGCCGGTCCTCTGCTCACCATGCCGGCCAGCGCCACGATAGGCACGCTCGGTCTGGCCTCCCTGAAAATGGCCGCCCTCCTTACCGCTATACGGGTTCGGATAACAGCCTTTGCTCTCGCCCGCGCTGTGACGGCGGCTCGCCACCTCACCTTCTCGTCTCGCATGTGCGGCTCGGTGCCCCTCCCGTCAGCCTGCATTGGCTGCTTAAGGGCCATGTGGATCCCCCTCTCGCAGCGCCGTCCTGAGTGAGGCGAGGTCCACCCGTCAGTAGCTCCAACGATGGCCGGGCGAGGAAAGTTCGGCCGCAGCGCGGCCGTGACGGTCAGTCGCGAAAAGCCTTTACAAACAGCGGCCTAGATCCAATCTGCGTGGCGCCGCCATGGCTTTCCCAGGAGTTTGCCCGTGTTTCGTCCGGTTCGGCGGAGCGTGCTAGGCGCCTTGCTGTCGCTCGCCGCGTTGCTGTCCTCTTGCCTCGCTCCCGCGCTCGCCTCGGTGCCTCACGAGCCGGGACCGCGACCGGGCAGCCTGGAGTCACGCTTAAGCTGGGGCGTGCAAGCGTCCGGCATCGGCAGTGCCTATCGAAAAGGGGCGACCGGACGCGGCGTCATCGTCGCGATGATCGACACGGGCATCGATCCGGCGGCCACGGCGCTATTCGGCCATCTCTCCTCTCAGTCGATCGACCTCGTACCGGGCCGCCGCTACGACACCGGCGATCGCCGTCACGGCGCGCAGGTCGCGACCCTGCTGGCGGCGCGGGTGGATGGCGCCGGAACCTTCGGCATCGCCTATGGCGCGACGCTGCTGTCGATCCGCGCCGACCGGGACGGTTCCTGCCTGCGGACTTGCGCCTTCGATGCCGATGTGTTGGCCCGGGCGATTGACTATGCCGTCGCGCAAAACGCCCAGGTGATCGGTCTCCCGCTCGCCTCGGGCCGAGCGATCCCCGCGCTCGAGGCAGCGTTGGCACGGGCCGTAGCGCGCGGGGTCGTGGTGGTCGCGGCGGCGGGGAACAACGGCGCTGACGAACCGGTCTGGCCAGCGCGCTATGCCGCCGAACCGCGTTTCGCCCCGCTGATGCTGGTGGCGGGCGCGAGTTCGCCCCGCGGTACGCTCGCGCCCTGGTCGAACCGCGCCGGAACGACCGCGGATCGCTACGTCATGGCACCTGGCCAGCATGTGATCGTCGGCTGTGGTCGGCGTACCTGCGACCTGACCTCCGGCACATCCTATTCGGTCGCTTATGTCGCAGGTGCGGTCGCGTTGCTGCTCAGTCGTACACCCGCGCCCGACGGCGTAACCGCTGCGGGAGCGCTGCTGTCCCATGCCGATGCGCGTCGGCGCGCTGTGTCCGACCCGGTCGTGGGCCGTGGACGGCTGGATGTTGCGGCCGCGCTGCGATCGCTCGGGTAGGGTCTGGCCGACGTACCGGCGCCGACCTGCGCGACGTCCTACGAGTGACCGCCGTGACCCGCGTTCTGCCCACCCGTGCGGCTGTGATCCTTCGCATTGCGGGCGTTATCCTGCTTCTTATTGCCGCCCTCGTCGTCCTTGCCGTTCTTCGCAAAGTCGCCCTTTTTCTTGTGATCGGTCATCCGGGATCTCCTGTTCAAGCCAATTGCACCAATGGCGCGTGGTCCTGCATCTTCCGACACGCTTCGCTTGTAAGTGTGGTCAGCGGAAGTTGTCCGCATAGCTCTGCAGCAGCAACCTACGTGGCGGCGCATCCTGAAGCGTGTAGCTGAGCCCCTCGCGCGAACAATATGCGACGGCTTCCCCCGACGTAGGGAAGATGAGGCTGACTTGTGCCTGCGTTTCGGCACCACCGGCCCATCCCGTCAAGGCATCGGCCCGCTGTGGTGCATCTGACAGAAATTCGAGCGTCCACCCGAAGCGCTCCTTCTGGAGCACCGGGCTGCCAAGTCCCTGGTGACGGTAGATGCGGACATGAGCCACTGTTTTACTCCGCGGATGAGCGCGTGACGGGGGGAATGCGTGAGCGGCGGCGCAGTTCGCCAGGCCGAAAGCCACCGGCTCCGTGTTCATGCTCTTTAGACGATGCCGGGTAGCAGGACACGTTTGTGCGGGGGGAGGCGAACCCCGGAGCGCCCAGCGGGCGCTCCGGCGCTCGCTCTAACTCCGGTCAGCGCGGTTGTGGCGAGCTGGTCGACGAACCCTGCTGACTGCCGGTCCTCGAATGACCGGAGCGATGCTTGCCACGCGAGCTTGCAGAGCTGTGGCCGGACTGGCGTGAGCCCGACGAGGCCGCCGTTCCACCTTGACCGCTTGTGGAAGATCCGGCTGATGTGCCGTCGGTGCCGCCGCCATTCTGACCCGTGCTCGAACTGCCGGCACTTCCGCCTGTGGTCGATCCCGTAGAGCCGCCGGAGGTGCTCGATCCTCCGCTTGTCTGCGCTGACGCGCTCATTGCCAGGCCTGCCGCCGCAGCGGCGGCTACTATCGTTGTCCAACGCATGATCGTTCCTCTCGCTAGGTCCGGTATAAACGATCCACGTCGGTGAGCTGTCCAACTTAGAGACGTGAAATCAGGCTAAAACAGGTGTTTAGCTAGTGTTGTCTCCTCTCCCACAAGGCGCCTGTTGAGGCTTGCTCCCGGGTGCCCCGGCCCGAACATCGAAACGAACGGTAAGGAGGAGAACCCGGTTGCCGGCTCTCGCAGCGATAGGCCTTGTTGCCGCAATCGCTGACCAGATTGGTGCCGGGCACACCCTTAAAGCTCTCGGTGGCGACGTAGGCCGCGCCAGCGCAAACCTTAGTTTCCGTCAGAGAGAATCCTCTTTTACAAGCATAGTAAGAATTAAGCTTGACGCAGGTCAAAACTACGACAATCATCTCAAATGGCTTGAAAGTTTGCGGCTGCACCGATTATGTTGTGTTCAGCTGCTCATGCTACGTTTCTCACTCCGCTATCTCGATAAGACGGATCGCCTGATCGAAGATCGCCGGCTCCGGGCGCCTGATGTCTGGTACGCGATGGCCTGCGCCAATCGCCGACTTCATCGCTCTTTCGCCGGCTCCCGTCAGCCGGGACTCGATCCTCAAGGCAGGGTCGATGTGCTCGACCAGAGCGGTGCCATCGTCGCGCGCATCTATTGTGCGGAAGCGATCGCCGCGATGTCGTGACGATGATGTGCGCCAGCAGTGCCGGTGGCGAGCCAGCAGCGTTCCATATTCCCGAGCCATCAGATCGGCCGTACGAACACCCGCTCACACTCGACGTCGACGCGAGCGACCGCTGGCGTGGCATTCTGCGGGTACGAGAGCGCGTCCGGGTCAACGGCGCAGGCGAGCTGATCCTGCTCTATCCAAAGTGGCTGCCCGGCTTCCACGCGCCCGTTGCACCGATCGAGCTGCTCTCGGGCCTGCACTTCGAGGCGGACGGCCGATCGCTCGAGTGGCGGCGCCATCCGACGATGATCCATGCCTTCGCCGTGTCCGTGCCCGATGGGGTGGAAGCGATCGCGGCCGAGTTCCAATTCCTCTCGCCGACCGATCCGGCCCAAGGGCGCGTCATCAGTTCGCCCGAGCTGCTGCTTCTGCCGTGGAACGCCGCCATCCTCTATCCCGCCGAGCACGCCGCGAACGCGATCCTGGTGGACGCCAGTCTCACGTTGCCGGAGGGATGGACCGCCGCATGCGCGATCGCATCGGCTCAGTGCAAAGAAGAGCGCCTCGTCTACGAGCGCAGCGCGCTCGACACGTTGATCGACTCGCCCGTGCTCACTGGACGCCATCTGAGAAGCTATCCGCTCGACGAGCATGTCAGCCTGCACATCGCCGCCGACGAGCCGCACCAGCTTGCCGCCAGTGACGAGCAGATCTCCCTTCATCGCGCCGTGGTGGCAGAGACGATCCAGCTGTTCGGCTCGCGGTCGTTCGACCGATTCGAGATGCTGCTCGCGCTCAGCGACACGCTCACCGCAGCGGGCGTGGAGCATCACCGCTCGTTCGAGGCGGTCAGCGTGCCGGACTATCTCGCCGACTGGGGCGAGAATGTCACCCGGCGCGACACCATCCCGCACGAGTTCGTCCACAGCTGGAACGGCAAGCATCGCCGCGGCGCGGACTCCTGCACGGCCTCGTTCGACCGCCCGATCCGGAACGACCTGCTGTGGGTCTACGAGGGGCAGACGCAATATTGGACCAACGTGCTGTGCGCGCGGTCCGGTCTGTGGTCGCAGGAGCAGACGCTGGGTGCGCTGGCGCTAACCGCGGCGCGCTACGAGGCGCGCCCCGGCAGCCGATGGCGCTCGCTGCTCGACACGACGCGTGATCCGATCATCGCGGGCCGCAGCCCGCTGCCCGCTGCCCTGGCCAAGCTGGCAGCGTAGCGAGGATTATTACTCCGAGGGCGCGCTGCTGTGGCTCGAGGTAGATACGCGCCTGCGCGAACTCTCGAGTGACACCCGCTCGCTCGATGACTTCGCACGATCGTTCTTCGGAGGCGCGGAAGGCGACTGGTCGACACGGCCGTATGACCTTGAGGAGGTGGTCGATAAGCTCCACGCAATCGCGCCATTCGACTGGGCCGCCTTCCTCCTGAACGCTGTCTGCGACACGCGCGAGGGGACGTTGCTCGGCGGTCTGACGCGCGGCGGGTACCGGCTCGACTATGCGGATACGCCCAACGCCTATCAGCGCTGCCAGGAGAGCGAGACCCGCATCGCCGACCTGACCCATACGATCGGTCTGAGCGTCGGTGGCGATGGTCGCGTCACGGACGTGCTCTGGGGCGGAAGCGCCTTTGACGCCGGCGTGACGATCGGCACCGTCATCGCCGCGGTGGAGGGGCGACCCTTCTCGGCGGAGCGGTTGCGTACGGCACTGAGTTGTCAGGCCGATCGCGGTGTGGAGCTGGTGCTGCGCCGTGGCGTGACGGTGCGCTCGGTTGCGGTACGCACGCCCGGGAAGCTTCGCTATCCAAGACTGGTGCGTACGTTCGACCAGCCCGACCGGCTCGGTGCCATCCTTCAGGCGAGGCGCATAACGCAGGTGTAGAAGCGGAACGATCGTCGCCCAGTCTCTTTCCGCATCGAGTCGACGCGACGACCCACTCGGCCGCCTCGTCGATCCGAGAGCGAGAGCTGAGAGTAAGTTGATCGAACGTCATTTTGCGAAACTACGCGCGCGCGGCCCCGTGTCGCTTGAGGAGGAGCAGGCCGTCCGTGCCAGCGTTGCCGAGATCCGCACCGTTTCCGCGGACACGTTGGTCGTGCGGGCCTACGAGGTGCAGGACCACAGCACCCTGCTACTCGACGGCATCCTGTGCCGCTACAAGGACCTGCGCAACGGTCAACGCCAGATCACCGAGCTACATGTCGCCGGCGACTTCGCCGACCTGCACAGCTTCACGCTGAAGTATCTGGACCATGACGTGATGAGCCTGACGCCGTGCCGCGTCGCGATCGTGCCGCATCGCGCGCTGCTCGCGCTGACCGAGCGCTTCCCGTCGCTCGCGCGCAGCTACTGGTTCAGTACCAACCTCGACGCGTCGATCCACCGCGAGTGGGAGGTGTCGCTCGGACGCCGCAGCGCGGCGGCCCGTGTCGCAATGCTGCTGAGTGAGCTCCACCAGCGCCTGCTGATCGTCGGGCTTGCCGACGCGCGCGGCTATGACTTGCGGCTGACTCAGACCGACATCGCGGAATGCACCGGGCTCACCAACGTGTCGGTCAATCGCGTCCTGCGCGACCTGCGCGAGGCAGGCGCGGCCTCGGTCGGCACTGGGCGGGTCACCATCCTCGACCGCGACGCGCTGTGGCGCGCCGCAGAGTTCGACCCGCGCTACCTGTACCTCGGCCGCCAGACCGATACTGGTCGCGTAGCGGCAGGTTAGGCGTCAGCGATCCTTCTCGTCAACGAAAAGGCCAAGCGAGTTGAGGCGCAAGCATCGAAGCTCAGTCCATGAGGCGGCGATTGCCAAGTCATTTGAAGGTATACCCTCGTGGAACACCGCAGCTGTGGCAGTTTTCGTGTTCAATCAGGGTCGAATGCATCTGGATCGTACAGGCTGGGTAGGGACTCTAGATCCTGATTGAACAGAAAGGATCGCCTCAACGCCTTCGCCTAAGCAGCAGGCCGGCGACTAATGCTCGCGTTTTTGCTCACTTTTGAATAGGTTGCTGGCGGCCAGTGCTGGACGTGGGGTGATCGGCTCACCCAAGTTTCGCACAACAACGCCCTGTCGCAACCCCGCTGACGGGCGCCTTGCGGGGGCTAGAGACACAAGCGTGCTAGCCAGTGGCAGCCACGCATGCGGCTTGGGTCAAGTGGAGACCGCGCATTCCCTGTCGATCAAAGGTGTTTCTTTTGCTAGGCGGCATAACCATTGCAAATTTCAACGATGGCGGTAAGCTACTTGATGATCTCGTGCGATTTGTTGAGTTCGGGCGTGGAAGTCCCGGGAGGTCAGCTTTTTTATGAGCCGGCTCGTCTGATCAATTGCGGGTCGCAACTCTTCAAGTCGTCGGTGTAGATCTCGTCGAAGCCTGAGAAGCGGGCATCATCGAGGCTCTGCTTTGTGTCACTTCCGCGCCGCTCTGATGCTGGCGGTCGGCTTCGTCGAGGCGCCCCGCATGAGGTTCCGGTGACCACCATCGGTCTGAGCCCCGCGGGCGGGGCCACACGAAAGGCCGCCAATTGAGCAAATAGAAACGTTCGCGACGCGGCCGTTCCCACGCCGCGGGCGCGAGTGAGCGCGGAACGAGCCCGTAGAGAGCTTGTTGTGATTACCGGGAAGCCAAGGCAGATCAATAGCTTGGCTGGAAGCCGTCGCCATGCATACCTTTGAGTTACTCCTTCTTCTCATCGCAGCGTCGATCGGACTGGCCTATGTGGCGCAACGGCTGCATGTGCCGCTTGCCGTCGCGCTGATCTGCGGTGGTATGGCCCTGGCGTTCGTGCCGGGGATCGGCGTGGTGGAACTCGAGCCTGAACTGGCGCTCGCGCTGTTCCTGCCTCCGCTCCTGCAGGCAAGCGCCTATCGAACCGACTGGCCCGCGTTCCGTTTCAACCTTCGCTCGATTCTTCTTCTCGCCGTCGGGGCGGTCTTCTTCACGGCGGCTGCAGTGGCGCTGGTGGCGAAGCTGCTCGTGCCAGAGCTGCCCTGGTGGGCGGCCGTCACCTTGGGAGCGATCGTTGCGCCCCCTGACGCGGTGGCGGCCGCCGCCGTATTGAAGCAGGTCAAGCTTCCCAAGCGCATCGTGACCGTGCTCGAGGGCGAGAGCCTGATCAACGATGCTTCGTCGTTGGTTCTCTACCGACTGGCGGTCGCAGCCACGCTCGCGGGTAGCTTCAGCCTGGGCGATGGCGTTCTTCAATTCTTCCTTGCCTCGGTCGGCGGGGCGCTCGTCGGCTGGTTGTCGGCCAGGGTGGCGATGTGGGTGTTCGCCCACGTCGAGGATTCGCTGCTCGACGTCGCCGTCTCGCTGCTCGTCGGCTTTGTTGCCTACCTGCTGGCCGAGCAGATCCACGTCTCGGGCGTGCTCGCGGCGGTAACCTGCGGGCTGCTCCTCGGTCGCCAGCAGCATGCCGAATTCACGGCGCAGACGCGCCTCGCGGTCGCGAACATCTGGACGTTCGTGGAATTCCTGCTCACCGCGCTGGTCTTCATCCTCATCGGCCTCCAGCTGCGTGGCATCGTCGAGCGCCTGGAGGGGTATGATGCAGCCATGTTGGCGTTGCTTGGCCTGGCGGTCTCGGCGACCTTGATCGTCAGTCGCTTCGTGTGGGTGTTCCCGAGTATCTGGCTCCCCCGCTTGCTCTCGCGATCGCTGCGCGACCGCGACCCGCTGCCGCCGTGGAGCTACCCGACGATCCTGTCCTGGGCAGGCATGCGCGGCGTGGTCAGCCTTGCCGCCGCGCTCGCTCTACCAGCGCGTTTTCCGGCCCGCGATATCATCGTGTTTCTGGCGTTCTGCGCGATCTTCGCCACCTTGGTGATCCAAGGAACGACGCTTGGCTGGCTTATCCGTCGCATGGGCCTGGCTGAGGAGAATGATGACGTCCTCCCCGAACCCGATACCGCTCAGGCGAGAGCCGAACTGGCCACCGCGTCGCTCGAAGCCATTCAGACTCACCACGATAACGAATCCGAACACAGCGAAGCGGCGAAGGAGCTAGTGGACGAATATGAATCGCGCGCCGAGCGGGCGCGTGTCGAAGGCCAGGACCCCGCGACCAAAGCCCAGCAGCTGGAAGGGCAGCAGCGTCTTCGGCTCGTCGCCATCGAAGCGGCGCGGGAAAAGCTCAAGGACCAAACCGATCAGATCGACGCGGATGTGCACAGAGCGCTCGGTGAGGAGTTGGACCTGGAGGAGCAGCAGATCCGGCGCGCCCTAGGGGAGACGATGTAACGATGAGCAGCCCGACCCTTCCTCCACCGGCTTCGCGGGGCCTCAACGAGGCGCTCACGCGAAACATCGAGGCATTGGAAGCGCGGCGCAAGGCGGACGATGCCGCTGCGTCGCGACAGGATCGGATCGCGCAGGCGATCACGAACTTCACCGGCAGCATGACATTCGTCTACCTGCATCTCGCCGCCTACGGTGCCTGGGTGATCGTCAACGCCGGCCTCGTTCCCGGAGTCACGCCGTTCGACCCCAGCTTCGTGATCCTCGCCTCCGAAGCCTCCGTTGAGGCGATCTTCCTGTCGACCTTCGTGTTGATCAGCCAGAACCGCATGGCCGAACGAGCTGACAAGCGAGCCGATCTGGATCTGCACATCAACCTCCTAGCCGAGCACGAGTTGACCCGCCTGGCCGCGCTCGTGGAAGCGATCGCTGACCACCTCGGCGTCACAGCTCAAGTTCCGCACGATTTGGAGGAGGTCAAACGAGACGTGGCGCCGGAGGCCGTGCTGGACGAGATCGCTCGCCGCCAAGCGGACAGATAGACGACCGGACGCCGTGTAAGCATCTGGGCTATGGCTTAGCCGCGGATGCTTCGACGCTCCGAGCTGGACGACCCTCGGACCGATGAGCGTCTGTGGTGCAGGCGTGACCAGGCGCTTTCTCATCGGCCACGGTACGGGAGCCGATCTGGACAAGCGCGGGGCTCCGGAGCCGCAAGATGATCCATCTCGTCTGAACCGCCAGCGTGCTCCGGCGAAGGCCGGAGCCCGGTGCCAACAACGTTGCCGGCTGTGGTTCTGGGCACCCGCAGGCGCGGGAGCACGGTTCAGCTTGGGTGGATCAGGCGCCGGGAGAAATGGCTCCCGAGGCGGACCTCGGGAGCCAGGGCAAGGCCAGGGGGAAGTGGCCTAGAGGCTGAGGCGGAGGCCGAGCCGGAAGGTGCGGCCGAGCACGTCGTACAACACCGGATTGAACCCGTAGGTCACGCCGTTTTGCGGCGAAGGCTCGGGCGCCTTGTTGAAGAGATTGTCCACCTTGGCATAAGCGGAAATGCTCTTGCTGATGTTGAACGAGCCGCCGAGATCGACGTAGAGCGCGCCCGGCATCGTGTTGTCATTAATCGTGGTGATGTTGCCGGTCGGATCGGGCGCCGGGCAGCTGCCCGGATCGCACTGGACATATTCGTTCGAGTAGACACCGTCGGAGAACCAGCGCTCGGTCACCGACAGCGAGAAGTCGTCCGTGTCCCAGCTCTGGATCGCGAACACCTTCCAGTCGGGCACGTTGCCACGGTTGACGCCGGCCTGCTCGGTCGGGATCGTGCCGGGCAGACCCGACGTCTCGGTGAAATGCAGCGTGCGCGTGGCGAGACCGCGGATGGTGAAGGCGCCCGGCAGGCCGACGCCGCTGAGCGGTCGGCGGTAGCTCGCCTCGATGTCGAAGCCGTTGGTGCGCACGCGCGCGAAGTTGAACAGCTGCTCGTTGACGAACAGCGGCCCGGCGGCGGTATCAAGATTGAAGGAGGAGCAGAACTGCGCGATGTTCTGCAGGAAGCATTGGTTGATCGCCGACTGGCCGGTGAACGGCGTGATGATGCCCTCCACCTTGATGTTGTAATAGTCGAACGAGGCACTGAAGCCCGGCAGGAACCCGGCGGTGGTGCCGTCGAAGACGATGCCGCCGGTGGTGTTGCGCGAGGTCTCCGGCTTGAGCGCGGTGTTGCCGATCGTGTTCGAGGGCGCCTGGACGAACTGCCCCGCGGTCGGCGAGCTGCCGGGCGCGCGCGGGTCGAGGAAGGTGGCGTTGGCGAAGGTCGGCGTGCGGAACAGCTCCGAGAGGTTGGGCGCGCGCACGTCGCGCGAGGTCACGCCGCGCAGCTTGATGCCGGTGAGCGGCGTGTCCCAGGTGCCGCCGACCTTCCAGCTCGTGATCCAGCCGGACGTGCTGTACCGCGTCTGGCGGACGCCCGCGTTGATATTGGCGCGGCCGATCTGATCCTCGTTCGAGATCGGGATGTCGAGCTCGAGGAAGCCCTCGTGCACGTTGTACCGGCCGGTGCCGTTCTTGTAGTTGCCGGCGTACCAATTGCCGCCGGTCAGCGTGTTCTGCGTCGGATCGGCGGGATAGTCGGTGGTGTTCGGGTTCGCCGCGGTGACGCCGTTGCCGTACGGATCGGCCTTGGTGCGATACCATTCGCGGCGATATTCGTAGCCGAAGGCGACCGACAGCGGGCCCGCCCAGGTCGACACCGGCTGGCCGTTGAAGCTGATCGCGCCCGCGTTCTGCGTCGACCAGGTGTGCTGATAGGGACCGATCGCGGGCTTGACGTAGTTGAGCGCGGCCTCGGTGACGCCGCCGTCGCCGATGATGTTGAGCGGGACGCAGCCGGCGGCGCGCGCCGCCGCATTGGCGCAGCCGATCGTGCCGTTCGGCAGCCGCACCGCTTGGTAGGCGGCGCGGAAGCGCGCGACATTGAGCATGTTGTCGACGTGCAGATCGGTGTAGTTGCGCCCGTATTCGTAATAGGCGTCGTAGCTCCACTCGGTACCGAGGCCGCGGAACTTGCCGTTGGCACCGACGACGTAGCGCAGGTTGGTGCGCACCGGCTTGACCTCGATGAAGTCGCCGAGCTGCGCCAGCGCCGAGCCGTACTGGAACTGGGTGATGCCGGCGTTGGTGCAGGCCTGCTGGATCGACTGCGGCACGAACGGATTGGCGTTGGCGTTGTTGAGGCCGCACTGGATGGTGAGATTGGCCTGCTGCGCGTAGCCCGGATTGGGCGAGTTCTCCGAGCTGACGCGCGAGCCGTTAAAGGTGAAGTAGATTTCGTTGTTGGGCGCAAAGTCGAAGCCGACGCGCGAGTAGTAATTGTAGCGCTCCAGCTTGGAGGCGAGGCTGGTGCCCGCACCGACGACGCCACTGGTGTCGCCGCCCGAGCAGAAGGAGGGCGTGCAGCCGGTCACCGCGCCGGTGCCGGTGGGCACGCCGTTCGAGCCATATTGGAATTGGTAAGGCTGACCGTTGGCGCCAAAGGCGGTGCCCTGCAACGGCCCCGAGGTGATCAGGCCGAACTTCGAATATTGATATTGCTGCGCGTTCTGGATGTAGAAGATGCGCGGTTGCCCCGCGGGCGTGTTGGTCACGCCGGTCTGGACGAAGGCGGGCGAATTGTACCAGTCGCGGCCGTTTGCGCCGACGATGCCGAAGCCGGGGTTGGGCACGCCGCCCTGTCGGCCATATTCGGCGCTGACCACGACGTGGAGCCGGTCCTCGTAATAGCTGTTGCCCCACGCCGCCTGCGCGGTGACGCCGGCGTCGTCGCCATAGGTGGTGATGCTGCCCTGGACGTTCGCCCTGAAGCCCTTGAAGCGTTTGTCGGTGATGAAGTTGACCACGCCGCCGACCGCGTCCGATCCGTAGGAGGCCGAGGCGCCGCCGTTGACCACGTCGACGCGCTGAACGAGCAGCTGCGGGAACTGGCTGACGTCCGGCACGCCCGAGTAATTGGCGCCGACGAAGCGCTGCCCGTCGAGCAGCGTCAGCGTGCGGATCGCGCCGAGCCCGCGCAGCGAGAAGGAACTCAGCCCCTGTATGCCGCTCGAGGTGCTGCCCACCGAGGTGGCGCGCCCGGTCGACCCCTGCAGCGACGGCAATTGCGTGACCGCGTTGAAGATGTTGGGCTGCGCCAGCCGCTGCAGGTCGGCTGCGCCGATCACCTGGGTCGGAGTCGGCGCGTTGAAGCCACTCGAGGTGATGCGCGAGCCCGTGACGATGATGTCGCTGCCGGGCTCGGCGGCGGGATCGGGCTGGTCGACCGTCGCCGCACTGTCGGCGGTGGCGGGGTCGGCGCCCGACGGCGTCGCCGCGGCCGAGCCGGGCTGGACTGTCGGGGAGGGGGCGGTCTGCGCCGCCGGCTCGGTCTGCGCCTGCGCCGGCATCGCCAATGCCACCGCGAGCGCCGCCCCGCTTGCCGCCACCAGGGCGCCGCGGCGCCATGCCGCCATGCCATGCCTCAGCTCCGTCTCGAACTCCATCATGTCCAGACCCCTCCTCCCAAGATGAAGAGGCAAGTCGACGCTCGCGCGGCGCATCGGCGACCCGATGTGTCCGGCGGTTGTTCCGCTCGGACATGCGCTGCCGGTCGAGCGTTGCCGACCTGGTCCTCTCCTGTGACCGAGTTGTCCGACAGATCTGCCAGATTGTCGACAAAAAATTTGTGATGTGTGCACCGGCGTTTTTTACAACCTGGCTTGCCGGGCCGATCTGCGGCGCGACGTCGAACGCATGCGCTGCGCTGGCACGATCCTGCTTGGGCACACGGGCGCGGATCGTCGGTTGCGGTCGGCGTCGGTGCGGGGGGTGGCGGCGAGCAGCGCGGCACGCACGGCGAGAAAGGTTATTGCTGCTCCGGCAACCCGAAGACATAGACCGCATAGCCGGTGATCGGGCGATGTACCTCGGTCAGCATCGTCCCCGGCTTGAGCTGCGGGCTGCCGCCGCCCAGCGCGGTGGTGACCGCGACATATTGCCGGCCGTCGACCGCGAAGGAGACGGGGAAGCCCTGCACCGTGGTGCCCAGCCGCGTCTGCCACAATGTCTCGCCGGTGCGCACGTCGACCGCGCGGAAGACGCGGTCGAAATCGCCGACGAAGGCGAGATTGCCCGCGGTCGACACCACCGAGGTGAGGAAAGGCGCGCGCTGCTGGACGGTCCACAATGGCGCGCGGTCGCGCGCGCGATAGGCGGAGAGCCGGCCGAGCTGCCCGCCGGTGCCGGGCATCTCGTAATAGACCTGGCTGCCGTTGCCGAGCATCAGCACGCAGCTCTGGCTGAGCGGGATCACCAAGGCATCGCTCGGCTGGTGATAGCTCATCGCCTGCCAATTGTGCCCGCCCTCCGGGCCGGGGCAGGAGGCGAGCCACTGGTCGGACTGCTGCTTGACCACGTCGTCGCGGTAGCTCGGCCGGCCGGTCACCGGGTCGATCCGCGTGAAGACGTTCTGGAACACCGTCTCGGTGGCGCCGAGGAATTTGCCGTCGCGTCGGTCGAGCTGCCACAGGATCCCGGCCTTGCCGATCGTGAAGAGCGACTTGCGGTCGCCGTGATCGACCAGCACGCGCTCGAACACCTCGTCCAGGTCGAAGGTTTCGCCCGGCGCGTGGTTGAACCACCAGCGCAACTTGCCCGTGCCGGGGTCGAGCGCGAGTGTCGAGTTGGCGTAATCGGTCGCGCCGGTGGCGGAGCCGCGCTCGTCGCGCCGCCACGGCTTGCCCTGTGCGGTGCCCCAATAGGTGGTGTCGAGCGCGGGATCGTAGGTGCCCGCGATCCAGGTTTCCGATCCCTTGCGCTCGTCGTCGGGCAGCGCCCCCCAGCTGTCGCCGCCGGGTTGGCCGGTCAGCGCGACAGTGGTGAAGGTCCAGTCGCGCTTCCCCGTCGCGGCGTCATAGGCGCTGATATAGCAATGGTCGGGCGTGCCCTTGCGCCCGCAATTGGTCATGCCGACGATCACCTTGCCCTTGATGATGATCAGCCCGCCGGTGGAGCGGCCGACGCCGGGCTTCTCGTCGGTGATGTGCGTCTTCCACACTTCCTCGCCGCTGCGCGCGTCGAGCGCATAGACCCAGCCCTCGGGCGTGTTGACGTAGAGGTTGGTGCCCCACAGCCCCATTGCGCGCGTCTCCACCGAGGAGGGGCCTGGCCCGGCGCTGGTGGGGAAGGGGCCGAGGCGGTTCTCCCACAAGAGCTCGCCGTCACGCGCGTCGAGCGCCTGGATGACGTTGCCGACGCCCCACATGTACATGATGCCGTCGTGGACGATGGGGGTGTCCTCCATCGTGCCGTTCTCGGGCATGGACCACATCCACTTGAGCTGGAGCCGCGCGACATTGCCCGTGTCGATCTGCGCCAGCGGGCTGTAGCTCCACCCCTGGTAGTTGCGGCGGAACATCAGCCAGTCGCCCGGCGGCGGGTCGCGCAGCATTGCGTCGGTGACGGGGCGATAGCCGGCGATCGCACCCTTGAGGCTCAGCCCGGGCTTGCTCGGCAGCACGAAGCGGCCGGGATCGGCATATTTCACCTTCTGCCCCGGCGCGGCGAAGCCCGCCGAGGTCGCGGGCGCGGCGGCGCCGCCGGGGCCGTTGGCGGGAGCGGATTCTTTGGCGCCGCCGATCTGTGCCTCTTGCGAGGCGGTGCTGCCGGCGGGCGCGCCGGTCGCGGCGGTGGCCGGCGCGGCGGGGTCGGCGAAGGCGTCGGCCGGCGGCGTGCCGCTCGCCACCCCGCCGAGCAGGGTTGTCGCCTGCCGGTCGAGCGGGGTGTCGCCCGCGGGCGCGCCGTTGGCGTAGAGGATGTAGGCGACGATCGCGTCATAGGTCGCGTCGTCGAGGCTGGCGCCGCGGCCGTACGGCATCGAGGCGTGGATCTTGCTGTAGAGCGCCGCGACGGCGCGCTTGCCCCACACCGCGTTGAACGAGGCGCCGGTCAGCGCGGGCGCGTCGGTGGCGCCGGCGAGGTCGCTCTGGTGGCAGGCGGCGCATTGCTCGGCATAGGCGCTGCGCCCGGCGGCGACCTGCGCGCGGGTGAAGAGCCCGCCGGGCTGCTGCGCGACCGCGATCGTGCCCGCGAGCGCGGCACCGGCGGCGGCGAGCAGGAGCGCGGCGCGGGGGCGGAGGGCGACGTGTGGCATGGTCAGCGCCGCGGCGTGTCGAGCTGGGGCAGGAACCAGGCGCCGCGTTGCGGGACGCCGGGGCTGGCGCGCGCGTGCGCGGGGAGCAGCCAGCCCCACAAAGTCCCCTTCGGCCCCCAGCTATAGCCCGGCGGCGCCTGCTCGCTGTCGATCTGGACGTACAGCCGCCCGGTGCGCAGCGCCGCGGCCTGCGCCTTGCTCAGCCGATAGCGGCCCGCGATCGTCCCGTCGGTATCGCCGCTCACCGCCAGCGCCAGTGCCTTGCTGCCCGGCACGCCGATCGCGGGCCCGATCAGCAGGTGCGCCGCGGTGGCGCGCGAGGGCAGCCCGCGGAACCGGCCGCTGACGGTCAGCCGCGCGCCGTCGAGCCGCGCTTCCGCCTCGCCGCGGCCGGCGATCACCGCCTTGGTTTCGTCGTCGAGCGGCATCGGGCCGAGATCGGCTTGATAGTCGGCGGTGTCGCCAGCGGCGCGGAGTGGCGCGGCGAGGCACGCGATCACCAACAGCCACGCCAGCGTCCAGCGCATCCCGATCCTCCCCGCCGCCCTGGCACCCGACGACGATGATCTCGTCAGTGTGCTTGACGCGGTTTCAGATCGCATACAAGATTGCACCTGTCCATACAAACGGTGCGCCTACGGGCAGCGTCGCAAAAAGGAGAGTGGGATGAAAGGGTTGCTGTACCTGTGCGGCGCACTCGCGACGCTCGGCGGCGGGGTCGCGGCCTCTGCCCAATTCTCCGGGCGCGAGGATCCGATGCCGGTCACCCAGCCCAAAATGCCGGGCGAGTATTGGGCGCCCAAGCCCACGCAGCCGACCGCTTACAGCGCCCCCAATAAGGTCCATTGGAAGCTCGCCGACATCCGCGCGGCGCATCGCGGCCAGAGCGACTGGGTCCATCCCGTCGTGCGCAACCCCGAGCAGGACGCGGACTACGTCTCGCTCGGCGCGGGCAAGAAGACCAAGCCGCGCTTCTTCGCCGACGACCGCATCATGTTCATCGTGTGGGACGGCAGCCTGCGCGTGACGATCGACGGCGCCGAGCCCTTCACCGCGACCAAGGGCTTCATGGTCAGCGTGCCGTTCCGCCACGTCTATTCGGTCGAGAATGTTGGGCAGCAGCCCGCGGTCTGGTTCGAGGTGCGCCAGGCCGGCACTGCACCGCTCTACCCGGCCAGCGAGACCCCCGATCCGGTCAAGGGCCGCACCTATGTCAAGGTGACGGGCAACCCCGGCCCGGCCAAGGACCGCGACACCAACCCGATCTACGTCGACTTCTTCAAGACGATCGCGGTCGGCGACAAGCCGTACAACGGCAAGTTCGTGTGGGACGATCACTGGACCTCGAACATCCTTCGCGGCAAGGCCGCGGACGCGGTGCCGCCCGACACCAACAAGGGCCATTTCCACACCGAGTGGACCGAGTTCTGGTTCATCATGGAAGGCAAGATCGGCTACAAGATCGAGGGCTATCCCTATTTCACCTCGGAGCCGGGCGACGTGGTGACCGCGGCGCGCGGGCGCTGGCACCGCGCCGGCAACGATCCCAGCGCGCCGATGTCGACCCGCATCCCGATCAATCCGCGCCCCGTCATTCTCCACAACTTCGAGCCGGCGCACTGAGGCGGCCGGCAGGGGATCGCGTGATGCGCTTCACCCGACGCGCGCTGCTGGCGCTGCCGCCGCTCACGCTGCTCGCGCTGCGCGCGCCCTTCGCGGCGGCGCAGGTCAGCCCGCGGCAGCGCGCCCCCGGCGACACCGACTGGCGGCACTATGCCAACGATCTGGCGAGCACGCGCTACGCCGCGCTCGACCAGATCAACGCGGCGAATTTCGACAGCCTCGAGGTGGCGTGGCGCTTCCGCACCGACTCGCTCGGCGCGCGCCCCGACTATCAGCTCGAGGCGACGCCGCTGGTGGTCAACGGCGTGATCTACTCCACCGCCGGGTCGCGCCGCGACGTGGTCGCGCTCGACGCCGCGACCGGCGAGCTGTTGTGGATCCATCGCGAGGATGAGGGCGAGCGCGCGCGCAAGGCACCGCGCCAGCTCTCCGGGCGCGGCGTCTCCTACTGGACCGACGGCACCGAGGAGCGGCTGCTCTACGTCACGATCGGCTACCGGCTGATCGCGCTCGACCCGCGCACCGGCCAGCGCATCCCCGGCTTCGGCAGCGACGGCGCGGTCGATCTCAAGACCGAGTTCGACCAGGAGATCGACTTGATCGAGGGCGACGTCGGGCTCAACTCGACCCCGCTCGTCGCCAAGGACACGGTGGTGGTGGGCGCCGCGCACACCGCGGGCAACGTCCCCAAGACGCGCGACAACGTTCGCGGCTACGTGCGCGGCTATGACGCGCGTACCGGGCGACGAAAGTGGATCTTCCACACCATCCCGCGCCCCGGCGAGTTCGGCTATGACACCTGGCTCGACGGCACCGCGACGATCGGCAACGCCGGCATGTGGTGCCAGATCTCGGCCGATCCCGCGCTCAACCTCGCCTATCTCGGCATTGAGCTGCCGACCGGCGACGTCGGCGGCCAGTACCGCCGCGGCCCCGGCCTGTTCGGCGAGAGCATCGTCGCGGTCGACCTCGATAGCGGCGAGCGCAAGTGGCACTACCAGCTCGTCCACCACGGGCTGTGGGACTATGATATTCCCTGCGCCGCGATGCTGCTGGACGTGCCGGTCGGCGGGCGCACGCGGCAGCTGCTCGCGCAGCCGACCAAGCAGGGCTTCCTCTACGTGCTCGACCGCGCCACGGGCAAGCCGATATGGCCGATCCCCGAGCGCAAGGTGCCCAAGGGCGACGTGCCCGGCGAATGGTACGCGCCGACCCAGCCGATCCCGTCGCGCCCGCCCGCGTATGACGTCCAGGGCGTCGGCGACGACGACCTGATCGACTTCACCCCGGAGCTGCGCGCCAAGGCGCTGGCGGTGGCGAAGAACTATCGCCGCGGCCCGCTCTTCACCCCAGCCTCGATGTTCGAGCGCGAGGGCACCTGGGGCACGCTCACCGCGCCCAATTTGACCGGCGGCACCAACTGGCCCGGCGGCGGCGCCGATCCCGAGACGGGCGTGGTCTACGTCTATTCCAAGACCGTGGCCGACGTGATGAGCGAGCTGCCCAACGACGATCCGAAGCGCTCCGACTTCGCCGTCATCAACGTGCGCGGCATGCCCGACGCGCCGCGCCGCGGCGACCATACGTACGGCGCGCTGACGGTAGAGGGGCTGCCGCTGCTCAAGCCGCCTTACGGAAGGATCACTGCGATCGACCTCCGGCGCGGCGCGCATCTGTGGCAGGTGGCGCACGGCGAGACCCCCGACACGGTGCGCAACCATCCCAAGCTCAAGGGCATGACCATCCCCAAGACGGGACGCCCGGGCAACGTCGGGCCGCTGGTGACGAAAACGCTGGTGATCTGCGGCGAGCCCGGCGTCTTCACGCTGCCGGACGGGCGCCGCGGCGCGATGCTGTGCGCCTATGACAAGGCCAGCGGCGAGCAGAAGGGCGCGGTCTACATGCCCGCGGGCCAGACCGGTGCGCCGATGACCTACATGCTCGACCAGCGCCAGTACATCGTCATCGCGATCGGCGGGGGCGCGTACAGCAGCGAGCTGGTCGCCTTCCGTCTTCCCGCCGCGTGAGCGGCCCGTCCTCAGAGGTGCGCATGACCCATCCGTCGCTCCGCCCGTTGCTCGCCGTCGCGCTGGTCGCGCTGCCCGCGGTGGCGCTGTCGCAGGCCGCGCCGCGCAGCGTCTGGGGCGGCGTCTACAGCGCGGTGCAGGTGCAGCGCGGCGCCGCGGTCTACGCCGCCAGCTGCGCGAGCTGCCACGGCGACGCGCTCGGTGGCAACGACCAGGCGCCCGCGCTGGCGGGCAGCGGTTTCCTCGCCAATTGGAACGGCCAGACCGCGGCGGCGCTGTTCACGCGGATCAAGACGACCATGCCGCTCGACAATCCCAACTCGCTCGGCGCCGCGAAGGTGGCAGACGTCGAGGCGATGATCCTGTCGAAGAACGGCTTCCCCGCGGGCACCGCGGACCTGCCGAGCGACCCAGGCGCGCTCGGCGCGATCGCCATCACGCAGGACAGACCGGGATCATGAGCACGCGCCAGCCCTTGCCGCCTCGCGCGAAAGTTGTATGCAATTCGCGTAAGATGAATACACATAGGCGCCGAGGGGCGGGGCGGGGATGATGACGGGCGATCAGCCGCTGGCGGGGATCCGGGTGCTCGACGTGTCGCAGGTGATGGCGGGGCCATTCTGCTGCATGCTGCTGGGCGACATGGGTGCCGACGTCATCAAGGTGGAGCCGCCGCACGTCGGCGACAGCTCGCGTCGCTCGATGGGCTTCCGGCTCAAGGGCGAGGACAGCCCCGGCTTCCTCGCGCTCAACCGCAACAAGCGCAGCATCGTGCTCGACCTCAAGGACGCGGCCGACCGCGACACCTTCTACGCTTTGGTCGACACCGCCGACGTGCTGGTGGAGAACGGCCGTCCCGGCGTCGCGGCGCGGCTGGGCATGGGCTATGAGACGCTGCGCGCGCGCAACCCGCGGCTGATCTACGCCAGCATCTCGGGCTTCGGTGCGAGCGGACCCTGGGCGGCGCGGCCCGGCTACGACCTGATCGCGCAGGCGATGTCGGGGCTGATCAGCGCGGTCGGCCTCCCCGACGCCGAGCCGGTCAAGAACACCACGCCGGTGGGTGATCTCGGCTCGGCGCTGTTCGCGGCCTATGGCATCCTGTCCGCGCTGCTCGTGCGCGAGCGCACCGGCGAGGGGCAGCTCGTCACCGCCTCTCTGTTCGAGGCCGCGCTCGGCTTGTCGGTGTGGGAGACCGCGGAGCTGTGGGGCACCGGCAAGAGTCCGCGCCCGCTCGGCAGCGCCAATCGCATGTCCGCGCCCTATCAGGCGGTGGAGGCGGCGGACGGCTGGTTCGTCTTCGCCGCCGCCAACCAGAAGCTCTGGCTCGCGCTGCTCGGCGTGATCGATCGCGCCGAGCTGGCGGACGACCCGCGCTTCGTCGACAACAGCGCGCGCGTTGGCAACGCGCGCGAGCTGATCGAGCTGCTGCGGCCCAGCTTCCGCGCGCGGGCGGTGGCGGAATGGGTCGAGGCGCTGCTCGCCGCCGGCGTGCCGGCCGGGCCGATCCTCGACTACGCCCAGTCGACCACCAGCGAGCACGCGCAGGCGCGCGCGATGGTGCAGGACATACCGCACCCCGTAGAGGGCAGCATCAAGGCGCTGGGCTTCCCGGTGAAGCTGTCGGCGACGCCGCAGCAGGTCCGCTATCCCCCGCCGCTGCTCGACCAGCACGGCGACGAGATCCGCGGCGAGCTGCGCGCGGCGGGCCGGCTGGCGCAGGGCGCCACGGCGTGAGCGCGGGCGTCACCCGCTACGAGAAGCAGGGCGCGGTCGCGCGCATCACCTTCGACCGCCCCGCGGCCTATAACGCGCTCACCTGGGACATGTGGCGCGGGCTGGGCGAGGCCTGCGCCGCGATCGCCGCCGACCGCGAGGTGCGCGTCGTCACGCTGCGCGGCGCGGGGGGCAAGGCGTTCGTCTCGGGCACCGACATCGCCGGCTTCAGCGACTTTACCGGCGGCGAGCAGGGCGTTGCCTATGAGGCCGAGATGGACGGCTATGTCGGCGCGGTCGAGGCGCTGCCCCAGCCGGTGATCGCGATCGTCGACGGCTGGGCGGTCGGCGGCGGGCTGGCGCTGGCGTTCGCGAGCGACTTCCGCGTCGCCGCCGCGGGCGCGCGGTTCGGCTCGCCGCTGGCAAGGACGATCGGCAACTGCCTGTCCGCGCGCGGCTATGGCCGACTGGTCCAGCATGCCGGCGTGGCGATGGCGAAGCGGCTGCTGCTCGGTGCCGAGATCGTCGACGCGGCCGAGCTGCACGCGCTCGGGCTGGTCAATGCGGTGGTCGCGCCCGCGGAGATCGACGCCACCGTTGCCGCGCTGGTCGAGCGGCTGCTCGCGCACGCGCCGCTGACGATGGCGGTGAGCAAGGAGGCGATCCGCCGCGCCGCGGTCGCCGCGCAGCCCGACATCGCCGACCTGATCGCGCGCGTCTACGGCAGCGCCGACTTCGCCGAGGGCGTGCGCGCGTTCCTCGCCAAGGACACGCCGCAGTGGCGTGGCGCGTGAGCGGGCGATGATCGCCGCCTCGGTCGACGATTTCCGGGAGATGGCGCGGCGGCGCCTGCCCGATTTCCTGTTCGAATATATCGACGGCGGCTCCTATGCCGAGGAGACGCTGCGCGCCAACACCGCCGACCTCGCCGCGCTGCGGCTCCGCCAGCGCGTGATGCGCGACGTCGACGGGCTCAGCCTGCGCACGACGCTGATGGGGCAGGCGGCGGACTTCCCGGTGGCGCTCGCGCCGATCGGGCTCGCCGGGCTGTACGCGCGCCGCGGCGAGGTGCAGGCGGCGCGCGCGGCGGCGGCGGCGGGGGTGCCCTTCATCCTCTCCTCCTCGTCCTGCTGCGGGATCGAGGAGGTGGCCGCGGCGGCGCCGCTGATGCTCCAGCTCTACATCATCAAGGACCGCGGCTTCATGGAGGACCTGCTCGCGCGCACCGCCGCCTTGGGGGTCGAGACGCTGGTGCTGACGGTCGACCTGATCGTGCACAGCCCGCGCCGCCGCGACGTGCGCACCAGCCTGACCGGCGACCAGGGCGCGGCGGCGCGGCTGCGGCGCGCCGTGGAGATCGCACGCCATCCGGCATGGGCATGGGACGTCGGCGTGCGCGGGCGGCCGCACACGCTCGGCAACTATGCCGCCAAGATGCCGGGCGGCGCGGGGCTGGCCGAGTTCACCGCCTGGGTCAGCCGCAACTTCGACGCCTCGGTCACCTGGGCCGACCTCGACTGGCTGCGCCGGCATTGGCGCGGGCGGCTCGTCATCAAGGGCGTGCTCGACGCCGAGGACGCGCGCGACGCGGTCGCGGCCGGGGCGGCGTCGATCATCGTCTCCAACCACGGCGGCCGCCAGCTCGACGGTGCGCCTTCCGCGGTCGCGGCGCTGCCGCGCGTGGTAGAGGCGGTCGACGGGCGCGCCGAGGTGCTGATGGACGGCGGCATCCGCTCGGGCACCGACATCCTGCGCGCGCTCGCGCTCGGCGCGCGCGGCGTGCTGCTCGGGCGCGCCTGGGCCTATGCGCTCGGCGCGCAGGGCGGGGCGGGGGTGACGCGGATGCTCGCGCTGCTGCGCCACGAACTGGCGGTCGCGATGGCGTTGGCGGGGCAGCGCGACGTGACGGCGGTCGGGCGCGACGTGCTGGTCGCGCCGCCGCGCTGAGCGATCGCTCATGCCGCACCGCCGCTTGATGCTGGAACAGCCTGGGAGGATGACGATGCGACGGACGATGACGGGTGCGGCGCGATGGGCATCGCTCGCGGCGCTGCTGCTGGCCGGTGCGGCGCAGGCGAAGCCGGTGCTCTATCGCGGCTTCACGCTGATCGACGGCACTGGCGCGGCGCCGCGCGCGGGGCAGGCGATGCTGGTCGACGGCGCGCGGATCCGTTGGATCGGCGCGCAGGGCAAGGCGCCGAAGCGGCGCGGCGTGCGCACCGTCGACCTCGGCGGCAAATATCTGATGCCGGGGATCATCGATCTCCACATCCACATCGGCACCGTGCGCGACCTCGCCCAAAAGGCGGAGTATTTCACGCCCGAGTCGGTGCGGCGCGACCTGCGCACCTATGCCGCCTTCGGGGTGACCACGGTGCAGTCGATGGGCACCGACAAGGACAGCGTGCTCGCCATCCGCGACGCCGGGCGGGACGGCCCGCAGACGATGGCACGACTGCTGACCGCGGGGCAGGGGCTGGTGTTCAAGGGCGGCTATGGCGGCGTGCCGGGGATCAACCATCCCGTTGCGACGCCGGAGGAAGCCGCCGCCGAGGTCGACGCGCAGGCGCGCAAGGGCGTCGACTATATCAAGCTGTGGATGGACGACGAACTCGGCGCGATGCCGAAGATGCCCTATGCGATCAGCAAGGCGATCATCGACGCCGGACACCGCCGCGGCAAGCGCGTGCTCGCCCATGTCTTCTACCTCGCCGATGCCAAGATGCTGGTGGCGCAGGGGATCGACGGCTTCATGCACAGCGTGCGCGACAGGCCGGTCGACGCCGAGCTGATCGACGCGATGAAGGCGCGCGGTGTGTGGCAGGGCGCCGGCACGCTCAGCCGCGAGGCTGCGGTCTATGCCTTCGCCGCGGACAATCCGCGCACCCGCGACCCGTTCTTCCGCCAGGCCGCCGACCCCGCCACAATCGCGGGGCTGGAGAGCCCCGAGCGCGAGAGAACGATCGCGTCGAGCCGCATCTATCCCGCGCTGCCCAGGATCGACGAGCAGGCGCGCGACAATGAGTTGGCGCTGGCGCGCGCCGGCGTGCGCTACGGCTTCGGCACCGACGCGGGGCCGCCGGGGCGGCTGCCGGGCTATTCCGAGCATTGGGAGCTGGAGCAGCTGGTGAAGGCCGGCTTCACCCCGACGCAGGCGATCCACACCGCGACCGGCCGCTCGGCGCAGTGGCTCGGCACCGGCGACCGCGGCGTGATCGCCCCCGGCCGGCTCGCCGATTTCGTCGTGCTCGACGCCGACCCAACGCGCGACATCCTCAACAGCCGCCGCATCGCCGCGGTCTATGTCGGGGGCAACAAGGTGCCGTCGGTCCGATGAGCGGGGTGCCGCTCGCCGCGGCGCCGGCACCCGAGGCGGCCGGGGCCGCCGCGGCGGCGCGGCCGACGCGGGTGCGCCACGTCGTGCTGTGGCTCACCGTGCTGGCTTACATGATTACCTATATGGACCGCGTGGTCATCTCGGTGACCGGGCCGATGATCCAGCAGGAATATGGAATCGGCGATCGTGCCTGGGGCTGGGTGCTGGGGGTGTTCCAGATCGGCTACGCGTTGTTCCAGATCCCGGGCGGCTGGCTCGGCGACCGCTTCGGTCCGCGCCGCGTGCTCACCGCGGTGGTGGTGTGGTGGTCGAGCTTCACCGCGCTGACGACCGCGACGTGGAGCATCGGCTCGCTGATCGCCTGCCGCTTCCTGTTCGGCTGCGGCGAGGCGGGCGCCTTCCCCAACGCGACGCGCTCGCTCAGCCGCTGGATGCTGCCCTCCGAGCGCGGCTTCGCGCAGGGCGTGACGCATGCGGGCGCGCGGCTCGGCGCGGCGCTGACGCCGTTGCTGGTGGTGTGGCTGATGATCCACCTCGGCTGGCGCGCGCCGTTCCTGATCTTCGCCGGGCTGGGGCTGGTCTGGGCCGCAATATGGTTCGGCTATTACCGTGACCGGCCGCAGGATCATGCCGGCACCAACGCCGCGGAGCGCGAGATGATCGCGGCGGCGCTGGCGCCACAGGCGGCGGCGGGCGCCACGGCGCGGGTGCCGTGGCGGCGCATCCTGGCGCAGCCGCAGCTCTGGCTGATCTCGGCGATGTATTTTTGCTATGCCTATTCGATCAACATCTTCCTGACCTGGTTCCCCAAGTATCTCGGCGAGGTGCGCGATTTCGAACTGGCGCGGATGGGGCTGTTCGCCAGCCTGCCGCTGATGGCGGGCGTGATCGGCGACGTGGCGGGAGGTTGGGTGTCGGACCATCTGCTGCGGCGCACCGGCCGCGTCGCCTGGGCGCGGCGCGCGGTCGCGGTGGTGGGGTTCGCGCTGGCCACGGTGGCGATCCCGGCCGGCGTGCTGAGCGCGTCACCGCTGGTGAGCGTCGCGTGGTTTGCGCTCGCGGTGTTCGGTCTCGAACTGACCGTCGGGGTGTCCTGGGCGCTGACGCTCGACGTGGGCGGGGTCTACGCCGGCTCGGTGTCCGCGGTGATGAACACGTTCGGCAACGTCGGCGGCGCGCTCGCGGCAGTGATCACCGGCTATATCCTCCACTGGAGCGGATGGAACGCGGCGATGTACGTGCTCGCCGCGCTGTCGGCGCTGGGCGGGCTGCTGTTCCTGCGGATCGACGCGTCGCGACTGCTCTATCGCGACGCCGGCTGAGCCCGGCGCCGCGGCGGCGTCACTCGGCGCCGGGCGCGCTCCTGTACGCCCGCGACCTTTGCTCGCGCCGCGCGCGCTTGCGCGCCTCCTGAATGCTGGCGGCGCCGTTGTCGAAATGCGCCTCCATCAGGTGCGCAACCGCGGCGAGGTCGCGTGCGCGAAAGGCGCGCTCGATCTCGACATGCTCCTGGAACGCCTCGGCCCAGCGCGCATGGTCGAGCGTGCTGACGTGGCGCGCGCGCTCGGCCCGCGGCAGCAGCAGCCGCCACGCCAATACCAAAGAGGAATTGCCGGAGGACTCGACGATATGCTCGTGGATCAGCCGGTTGGCCTCCAGATAGCGCGGCCGGTCGCGCAGCTCGAAATAATGCGCCAGATCGCCCTGCAACTCGGACAGCACCTCCATGTCCTCGGGCCGCATCCGCTCGCACGCGAGCCGCGCCGCGAGGGATTCGAGCGCGCCCAGCACGCTGAAGACGTCGGACGCCGCCTGTTCGTCGAGCTGGCTGACCTGTACCGTCCGGTTGGGCAGCAGCGTCACCAGCCCTTCCGCCGCCAGCGTCCGCAACGCTTCCCGGACGGGGGTGCGCGACGTCCCGAACTGCTCGCTGAGCGCGACTTCGCGGAGTGGTTCGCCGGGCGCGAGCTCCCCGGAGAGGATCATCCTTCGCAGCAGCGTGACCGCCTCCTGATGGCGGTCGCCCTTGCGAGCGGGCGCGCGGGTGTCGGCGGGAGGAGCGTCGGCAGACATTGCATGCTCATAACCGCTCATGTCGACAACGGCAAACCGACGGCGATCGTGCTGGCGGGTATAGCAAGGGCGCCGAAATGCCGGTCGATGATCATGGCGTGTTAAGAATCCGGCTGGGTTGTTCGCACCCCCAGGCTCCGCGCGCTCGACCGTATCGCCGAGCCTGAAGCCAGGTGAACGCCTGGGGCGGCAACGCGGCGGCCGGCGCTACGCCGGCGCGAGCGCCGCGTGAATCAGCCGTTGGCGCCGCTGCTCAGGATCGTGCCGTTGAGTCCAGACGGGAAGAAGCCGCCGTTCGTCACCGCGGCGCTGCTCTGGAAGACCACGTTGAGCACCTGCGCCGCACTCCGCCCCAGCACCAGCCCGCCATTGTCGGTCGGGACGATGTTGGCGGCGCCAGCGGTGCCGATGTCCTGGTCGGTCTCGCCCGCGCCGTCGAGCGAATCGCGTGACGCGGAGATCTGGCTCACCCGCGTGTAGATGCTGGGCACCGTCAGCCCGCGACGCCACAGCTCGGACCGGATCGTCGCGTCATGATAGCATTCGGCCGCGAGGATCCCGGCGCTGGCCTCGAGGTAGGTCTTGCTGGTGAGCAGACGCGCGGCGCCGCGGTAGGCGGTGACGCCGACGTCGGTGAGCAGATAGGCGCCGATCAGAAAATTCTCGTCGCTCGCATAAGGATCGAAGATGTCGCCCGCGCCGACCACCCCGGCGGCGCGTGCGGCCGCGGTGAAGGCGCCGACGGTGCTGGTGTTGCCAACGGTCACGCTGGCGCTGCCCGAGATGTTGATCGCCGGCTGCGCCACGCGCGCGCCGCCCAGCGTTTCGCGCAGGAAGCGGATATGGCCGATCTCGTCGGCGGCGATCTCGCGGGCATATTCGGCGACCACGTCGTCACTGAAGTCGACCGCGCGCGCCGCCCCCGCGCCGCTGCCGGTCACGACCGGACCCTGGGTCCCCAGGCCGGTCAGCAACGCGCCGTCCACCCCGTTGCCGGAGACGGCGTAGGCGTAATAGGCGCCTTCGAGATATTCGAGCTGAAGGGCGAAGTTGAGCACCGCCACGTCGGTGACGCCGCCGCTCGCCGTGGGAGTCGGCGCCGGCGTGGTGCCGCCGCCGCCATTGTCCTCGCCATCGTCACCGCAGCCGGACAGCAGCGCGAGTCCGCCCGTCATCGCCGCGGCGCCGCCGCACAAGCGGATGAAGCGTCGGCGCGCCTGGCGCTGCTGCTCGGCGCGCTCCATGAGGTCGAGGAACTCGATCGGGTCGCTCATCGCCGTGCTCCTCAGTTCGCGCCGGAGCGACGCAGCGCCGCGTTGGCATTGTTGGTCCCCGCCGGGAAGAAACCGCCGGCGCTGACCTGCTCCTTGGTGAGATAGGCGATGTTGTGGACCTGCTCGACAGTGCGGCTGAACACCAGCCCGCGCCCGTCGGTGGGGACGACATTGGCGGCGCGGCCGTAGATCGAGGTGACCGGCGAGATGCCCTGGTCGTCATCGTCGACCCGGCGCGGCGGCCCGTCCGACTCGTCGTCGCCGTCGAGGTCGTCGCGCGCGTCGGAGATCTTGTCAGCGTTTTCGCGCAGATCGTCGATGTCGACGCCGCGGCGGTAGAGCGCGCTGCGGATCAGCCCGGCGTGGAACGCCTCGGCGGCGAGCAGCCCGGCCGCGGCGTCGATGATCCCGACGTCGCTCAGCAGCGGGGCGGCACCCTTGTAGGCGGTGACGCCGACGTCCTCGAACAGGAAGGCGGCGAGCAGGAAATTATCGTCGTTGGCGTAAGGATCGAACACGCCGCCGCTGGCGTCCAGGTCGATGTCGGCGGCTTTGGCTGCGGCGGTGAAGACGGTGGTAGAGAGATCGATCGCGGGCTGCGCAACCGCGGCCCCGCCGAGGGCGCGGCGCAGCGTGGCGACGTGCGCGACCTCGTCGGCCGCGATCTCGCGCGCATATTGAATCACCGCGGGGTCCGACAGCGCCGCGCGCCGCGCCCCGGTGACCGCTCCCTGCGTCTGCGTACCGGTCAGCTGGTCCGCCGCCAGTCCGGCGCCGGTGACCGCATAGCTGTAGAATTGCGCCTCGAGATATTCGAGGTTCAGCGCGAAGTTGAGGATGTCGGCGTCGCTCGGCGCCGCCTGCGCGCTGGCCTCCCGCGCCACCATCAGCCCGCCGACGCCCAGCACCGCTAATCCAGCGGCGTTGCGGAAGAAGGTGCGTCGTCCGTCGCGCCGCCGCGCGTGCGCCTCGATCAGTCTCTCGCCCGCGGCCATTCGATGCTCTCCTCTTCGACGCGGCGCGACGTCGCGCGAGAGGGATACGAGGGGGCGGCGAAAAGGATGCGTCCAGGCCGCAACGATCGGGTCGCGACTTGCTGATCTCCGTGGCGCTGGTCCTGGCGATGGCGCGCTTGCCGTCGAACTAGCAAGCGGACGGCGGATGCCCTCCGCCATGTAGCGCCCGGTGCGGCCGCTTTGACAACAGCGAAGTGGGCGCCTCTTCTGGTACGCCTCGCTACCCTCGCTAGAGATGTCCGGCATGTCCCATCCCATCACCTTCGTCGTGCTGGTGGCGGCGGTGCTGCACGCCAGCTGGAATGCGCTGCTGCGCGCCGGCTCCGATCGGCTCTGGTCGATGACGGTGATGTGCGCCGCCATTGGGATCGCCTGTGCGGTGGCGGCTCCCTTTGTGCCGCTTCCGCTGTGGGCGAGTTGGCCGTACGCGATCCTCTCTGCCATCATCCATGTCGGCTACAGCTTGTTCTGGTGCGGACGTACCGCACCGGGGATCTGGGGCAGACCTATCCCATCTCGCGCGGGTCCTCGCCCGTGCTGGTGACGCTCGGTGCAGCCGCTTTCGCGGGCGAATGGCCCGGCACGGTCGCGCTTGTGGGAGTGGCACTCGTATCGGGCCGCATCGTTTCGCTGGCCTTCCAGGGCCGCGCGATTGGCAGGGCCGGGTTGCTGAGCGCGCTGGGGACGGGGTGCCTGATCGGCGCGTACAGCGTGACCGACGGGATCGGCGCGCGGCTCTCGGGCTCGCCGGTCGGCTATGCGGTGTGGATGTGCCTGCTTTGGAGTGCGATGACACCGCCGGTGTATTTCGCGCTGCGCGGCCGACTTGATCTGCTGCGCGGCGCGCGAGACGCTGACAGCAGCAAGCGGCGGTCTCGTGTCCCTCGTGGCGTACGGCATCATCATCGTCGCCATGTCGCTCGGTCCGATGGGACCCGTCTCCGCTCTCCGCGAGACGAGCGTGGTGTGTGCCGCTGTGATCGGCCGTCTATTCCTTCATGAACGGCTGACCGGCTTCCGCATCGTCGCCTGTTCGGTGGTCGCTCTCGGCGCGATCTGCCTCGGGCACGTCGGAAGCCGATCCGCCGGGCGGGATCACACGTCGTCACGGCCGCTCGTCCGGCTGATGTCCCCGCTTCGTCACGTTCGTTGATCGCGTGTGGCCTGTCGCCTTCGCTTCAGCTCACCTCCTCAACCACCTTAGCCTCGCGCAGAGGTGCGGCCGAGATGCATGAAGACGCGAACTTGCCGCCCGCTTCGTTTGCCAGGGCCCTGTGCCGATTGAGCGAGGGAGCATAGCGGTTCAAGCTGACATGGCGGCTTCGGGCGGGGCGCAGCCTGCGTCCGCCGCGGGGAATCTACAGGCCTGCGTGAGGTCGAGAACCTGGTTGAAGGCTGCGCCGGTGAGTGGCCGGCTGATGTGATAGCCTTGGATCGTGTCGCATCCCTCGGCGACGGAGAAGGCGAACTGATCGCTTGTCTCGACGCCCTCGACGGTCGTGCCGATACCAAGGCATGCGCTCATCGTTATGATCGCCCGGACGATGGCCGCGCTCTCCGGATCCTCCGGTATCTGCCGTACGAAGGATTGATCGATCTTGATCTTGTCGAACGGGAACTTCCGCAGATAGCTCAGAGACGAGTAGCCGGTGCCGAAATCATCCATCGAGATCCGGATACCCGCACTCTTGAGCTCCCTCAGCGTGACGAGCGTGTTCGCCTCATCGCTGAGGAGAACGCCCTCGGTGATCTCGAGCTCGAGCCGGTTGGCGGCCAATCCGGACGACCGGAGCGCGGACAGCACGATGGAGGCGATTGCGGGATCACGGAACTGGGCCGGCGAGAGGTTCACGGCGACGCTGATATGCGGTGGCCAGGTCGCCGCCTGCGCGCACGCCGTGCGGAGCACCCAATCGCCGAGCGGGAGGATCAGTCCGGTCTCCTCGGCGAGCGGGATGAACTCGACCGGGGAGACGAGACCGCGGTCGGGATGGTTCCACCGGACAAGTGCCTCGGCCGCGGTGATCTCGCCGGTCTTGGCGTCGACCAAAGGCTGATAGTGGAGCTCGAGCTCTCCCCCGCTGATCGCGTGACGCAAGCCGATCTCGAGTCTGCGACGCTCTTGCGTCTCCTGGTCGAACACGGGATCGTAACGGCGCCATGTAGCGCGGCCGTCGGACTTGGCCGCATAGAGCGCGAGATCGGCGTTGCGGAGTAGCTCGGCTGGATCGTCACCGTCATCAGGCGCCCAGGCGAAGCCGACACTCGCGCCGAGATGAATAGCTTGGCCGTGATACAGGAACGGGCGGTTGCCGATCGTCCTTACCAGACGCTCGGCCAGGATCGCGACCGAGTCAGGGTGATCCGCGGCGGCCTGCAACACGGCGAACTCGTCGCCACCGAGGCGCGCCAGCACATCATCTTCCCGCAGGGTGGCCTGTAACCGCTCCGCCACCATCTGCAGGATGGCGTCCCCTGCGGCGTGGCCGAGCGTGTCATTGACCGGCTTGAAGCGGTCCAGGTCCAGCATCAGCACCGCGAAGGACCGGTCGCGATCACGGCGCGAGGCAGTGTGCAGCGACAGCAGGTCGAAGAAGCGCGTGCGGTTCGCCACACCGGTGAGGGAGTCGTTGAACGCCAGCGTGCGCATGCGCGCCTCGGTGCGCAGGCGCTCGCGCTGGTCCCGCACGGCGATGACCATCTGCAACTGATGTCCGAGCGTGACCTGCGAGCGGAGGACGCGCACCGGGATCGTCGTGTCGTCGGCGCTGACCAGCTGTGCCTCGCGTTCTTCCCGCTCCGGCAGGCTATCGAACTCGATGCCGGGGAGCAGCGAGCTGAGCGATCGGTTCGCGAGACCGCCCGTCGCATGGCCGGAAAGCCGCTCGACGCTTCGGTTGGCCGTGACCACAATATCGTCGCGACAGATCAGCAGCCCCTCCAGCGCCACGTCGGCGAGTTCGCGAATGCGACGCTGGTCCTGCCGAACCCGTGCCTTTGCAGCCAGGTCGAAGCGCCACCCGATCACCGCGAGGGTGAGCAGCGCGATCGATACGCCGGCTACCCAGGGCGTCACCATGGCCGGCGACATTGCGCCCGTCGGCAAATCGACGGCGGGATCGCTCCGCAGCGTCATGGCGGCCATCCCGCAGAAATGCAGCACGCCGATGGCGAGGAGAAGGAGTGCCGGCGCCGCGCGCCGGACGCGATGGCGGCGATGCGAGAGCGTCATCATGCCCAGGCCGGCAATCGGCACGCCGAGAAGCAGCGAGAAGAGGATGAGCGCCGGGTTCCAACTGACCGAACCGCGAACCAGATAAGCAGACTGTCCGACGTAGTGGAGCCCTGCGATCCCGACGCCGATGATAAGCCCGGCGACAAACTGTCGGACGCGCTGGCGGGATCGCATCGAGACGAGCATGCCGGCGCCGATGCCGAGGATCGCACAAGCCAGCGACAGGATCGTGGTCACCGGATCGAAGGCGGCGTCAACTTCGGGCCGAAACGCAAGGAGCACGATGAAGTGGGTCGCCCAGGCGGTGCAGCCGCCCGCGACGATACTCACCGTCGCCCATCGCGGTCGCGCACTCCCGCTGGCGCGCATCGCGTGACGTGCGATGGCGAAGGTCGCGTAGACACCCACCGCGCAGACCAGCGCCGCCATGCTCGCGAGCCGGTGATCGTGGTCATGCACGATACAATGCACGATTGTTTGAAGGGTACGCATGCGGCTCGCGCTAGACCCAGTCTCTTAACGTATGATCAGCAGCGCGCGTGATTGCGCATGATCTAGAGCAAGTCCTTGCCGGCGTCTCTCATCCCCGCCTTATCGGGGTCACCTCGAAGCGCTCGCTGCCCGAGACACGGCCGTGAACCTGCTGACCGGGTCGGGTCTTGTGGTCTGCCATCCTATGCTCCGTCGCAACGAACTGCCCAATGCGCGTGCAGATCGGGGGCCCGGCGCAACTCAGGCGATGCCCTCAGGCGAACGCTTTGTCGTATCTGCTCATTCTGCCCGCATCCGATCGGAAAGGTCCGCGTTCGTGACGCGGGAGGAACGACCATGACCGATGATCCCGTCTTCTGCCGCGAGCGCGCCGAACTTGAGCGCGGCCATGCCTCTGCATCCCCTCTGGCTCGCGTAAAGGAACGCCACCTCGAATCGGCCGCGGCGTGGG
Source organism: Sphingomonas larreae (assembly GCF_051400595.1). Classification (NCBI taxonomy): domain Bacteria; kingdom Pseudomonadati; phylum Pseudomonadota; class Alphaproteobacteria; order Sphingomonadales; family Sphingomonadaceae; genus Sphingomonas; species Sphingomonas larreae. The sequence goes on along the minus strand of NZ_JBLFFI010000004.1, from coordinate 152,735 downwards.
ACCGCATGGCAGAGCGGGGCGATGCGTGCCGGCGATCGCAGGCGCGGAGGGCCGCGATCGGCTCCGAAATGTTGATGCCGGTCGAGTAGAAGCGGGACGGACGCGTCGCTGCTCACAGCCGGAGCGGCACGTGCGTGGATCGAGGCGGACCTGCTCTCCGTGCCGTCGCGGCGGCTCAGCCAAACGGCGGCCGCTTGCGGGCCAGGATCAGCGCGCCCTTTTCCGCCGGTTGCAGCAGATGCAGTTGATGATCCTCAAAGCCCGCTTCCTCGAGAAGCTGACCAAGCTCGGCATAGCCATAGGTTCGCGTGCCCGTCTCCGACAACAAGGTGAGATCGAATGCGGCGGTGAACAGGGGCGGGGTGGTCTCGTGCGGATAGTCGTGGAGGATCAATGCGCCCTCGGGCCTCAAGGCGCGGCTCATGTTGGCGAGATTGGCGCGGTTCTCCGCCGGTGACATATTGTGCGCGACCGAGAGATACAGCGCGAGATCGTAGCCCTCGCCCCAATCGCCGTCGCGAAGGTCCGCCGTTCGCAACGTGATCCGGTCGGCCAGATTCTCGCGCTCGATCCGTGCCTGCGTCTCCGACAATGCCGATCCGAGGTCGACGATCACGGCGTGGAGGTGCGGGAAGGCGTGGCAGAGCGTGATCGCGTGATGGCCATGCGAACCGCCGAGATCCAGCAGGCGGGCGGGTCGGTTCGGAAGATCAACGAGGGAGCGGACGTGCGGTGCGAGATGCTGCGCGAAGGTCGCCATGTAACGGGCGAAGCGAACGCCCAGATCGGGCTCCTCCTCCATCCGGTCCCAGAGCAATCTGCGCGGATGTCCGGCGAGCACCGTTTGGGGCAGATCGCCCATGATCCGCCAGGCATCCGAGGTCCAGGCAAGGCCCGTGCTGTAATCGGCGGCCGCATCGCTGGTGAACCAGCTCGCCGTCGCTGGCGTGTTGGCGATGCGGTCACCGCGACGGACCAGAAAGCCCGCGGCCGCGAGGAAGTTCACCAGCCGTTCCGTGCCGTTCGCACTGGCCGAGAGCGTGCGCGCCAGCGCGGATACCGTGAGATCGCCGTCGACGAGCGCTTCGAAAAGGCCGAGCCGGCCCGCCGTCGCAAGGGCGCTGGCCGTCATCATCGGCAGATAGGCGTGCAACATCGGCAGCGTCGCCGCGTCCTCGGCGGGCTGAGGTCGTAGGTCCACCATCGTCTGATCGCCTTCATTGCGCATGGCTACCGTCCTTTGTCGCAGATGTTGCGGCATTAGACCCCGGGCGACTGACCGGAGGATGTCGCGGCCACGAGCATCGCCTACAGGCGAAACACTGCTGCGATGGCCCACAGGATTACGTCGGGAGCGATCGTCCGATCGCGAGATCTCGCTGCGACGGTAACGCAAGCCGGCTGGACGTGGCGGTGATCCGTGGCAGAGCACATCGGCTCGACGGCATCGCGCGGCCGAAGAAAAGGTCCTGTCGCCGCGGCGACGCCCGTCGGTCGCCGGCCGCGTCGCACTTATGTTTGGATGAAAGCGGATGCTGGAACGAAGCCTTGTCGATGATCGCGGCCGGCGGGAGGCACGGCAATGGCGGATGGTCGTCCTTGCGGCCCTCGGCGGTGCAATTGAATATTACGACTTCGTCGCTTTTGGCATCTTCGCTCCCGCGATCGCGACGTCATTCTTCGGCGAGGACGATGCGAGAGCACTGACGATCAGCTTCGCCATCTTCGCCTTGGGCTATGTCGCGCGGCCGGTCGGAGGGTTGGTGTCGAGTCACTTTGGTGATCGGCACGGGCGCAAGATCGTCTTCATCACCACGATCATGCTGATGGCGGGCGCGACGATGGCGATCGGGCTGATACCGTCCTATGCCCAGATCGGCATCGCCGCGCCGCTGCTCCTGCTGGCGATGCGCCTGGTCCAGGGGTTATGCATCGGCGCGGAGCTGCCCGGGGCCGTCACCTATGTGGTCGAGACGGTGGACCGCCGGCCCGCCCTCGCCTGCGGCGTCGTCTTCGCCCTGGTCAACCTCGGTGTTCTCCTCGCCACCCTGCTCAACGTCGCGCTGACGCTCTCGCTCGCTGCGCCTGACGTAAAGGCCTTCGGCTGGCGCATCGCGTTCATACTGGGCGGGATGCTGGGGTTCGCGAGCCTATGGCTGCGACGTCGCCTGGAAGAGACCCCCGAGTTCGTGCGGGCGCGGGCACAAGTCCCGGCCCGGCCGATAGCCGAAGTGGTGCGGCGACAACCGTGGGAACTCGCCCTCGGCGTGGCGGTCGCCGCGCCGACCGCCATGGTCAACGGCCTGTTCTTCGGGTATCTGCCCGGCTATCTCACGATCGTGCTCCACTATGAGGCGCGCGAGGTCGCGGTGGCCCTCAACCTGGCGCTGATCGTGATCTCCGTCGGATTGATCGCGGCCGCCTGGCTCGCGGATCACATCCCCGCCCGGCGCATGCTGCTCGTTTCGTCGCTCGCGTTGATGCTGGGCGCTCCCCTGCTTTTCACCGCGCTCGTCGCGCATGCCGCGCCGCTGGTGCTGCTTCTGGCGCTGCTGGGATTGTGCGTCGCTCCGGCGAACGGCACCTTCGCCTTCCTGCTCGCCAATCTTTTTCCGTCGCGACGCCGTTTCAGCGGGACGGCACTGTCGCTCAACATCAGCTTCACGGCGCTGAGCGGGCTCGGACCGCTGATGGCGACCGCGGCGATCGCGACATCGGGTACGGCCTCGGCGCCGGGCTGGATCATCGCGGCGGCGGCCTTGCTGGGTGCCGCTGCGGCCATGGCGCTCGCCGCTGCGCGGGATCATCTCCGCTAGAGGGCGATCACTCGGACTGGCCAGGGCGCGGGAGACCGCCCGTCAAAGCGTTGCCGATGTAACCAACCCGAACTGCCGCGACTCCGAACGTGCTGATAAGCGAGCGGAAAGCTTCGCGCGTCGCGACGGGCCGGTCATGGCCGGGCGATCCGAGGCAGCGGCGTGGCTCGAGGGGCAACGGGTGGGGAAGGGTGATGACGGTTCCTGGTGCGACCCTGCTGGCCTCCGCATCGCTGCTCCTGCTGTCGCTGACCGGCGCGAACGCCGCCCGCAGCGCCGGCCGGGTGAGCCGATGTGCCTCTGTCGATCCTGCGAGCACGTTCAGGCAGCGGGTGGCGCCACCGTCAGCGGCGATCCTCGCGACCTATCGCGGATCAGGCGCGAAGAACGTCAGACCGCATCGGCTCACCGCCGCCGAATGGGCGAAGGTGGACGCGGCCTTCGGGGCGCTGCCGTCGGCGCATCGCGACGTTCTGCGTCGCCATTTGCGCCGCGTCAGTTTCGTGGCCGCGTCGACGGGAGGGGGCAATGCGCTCACGAGCCCGGCGGAGCCGGGATGCGGCGGCAAGCTGTTCGACATCACGCTGCGGGCCGGCCTGCTCGACGAGACGCTCACGACCTTCCTGACCACCAAAGAGGCTACCTTGTTCGAACCGGACGGTTCCGGCACGACGGTGCGCATCGAGGCCGGGACGACGAGCGCGGTACGGTATGTCCTGCTGCACGAGGCTACCCACGTCGTGGACGGCGCGCTCGGCCTGTCCGCCGTGCCGACTGCCGCCTTTCGCCAGGGTGTCTGGCGGCCGGGCGAGGAACGTGCCCTTGCGGCCCCCTATGCGAGCAACCCGGTCAATGGCATCGCCTGGCGTGGTGGACCGCGGCGGCCGATCGGCCGAGCGGCCGAACTGTATCGCGGCCTGAGCGAAACGCCGTTCGTATCGGTTTACGCGAGCGCCTCGGCCGGCGAGGATCTCGCCGAGATCGCGGCATGGCGGCAGCTTGGATCGAGCGGCATCCGCCCGGTCGTCGACGTGCGACATGGCGACGGGAGCGTCGCCTTCCGCTATTCCCCGCTAGAGGCCGATAGGGTGCGCGAACGGCTCGCGCGGTTCGACGCGGGAGGCAACTTGACCCCGCCTCGACAATGACCCGCGGCGTGCCGCCTTCGTTCGCTGCTTCCGCCGCCTTGCGTGGGTCGCGCCCGCGAATGCTGCAGTCGCTTGCGCTGATCCTCGCCGCAGCGGCTCTGTCAGCCTGCGCGAGGTTTGCCGACCTCTTCGTCGCGCGGGATCCCCAGCGGCTCGCGACGAGCGCGGAACTCCAACTCGGTGATGACCGGCAGCCGTTGCATCGAATCGGTGGAGCGTGGGTCGCGGCGCGACGGATCAGAGGCGATGCCCATGGCCGTATCGTACTGCATCGCCGCGACGGGTCGGTTATCGACTGTGCGATCGGCTATGTCACGCCGAGCGCCGGCACGCTCTGGCATTTCCGCCTGACGCGGCCCGCCTGCCGGCGAGAATAGCCCTCGTCTCCTCATCGGCGCCGCCGCGTGTTGCGATCGTCATCGACGCGCACCTCGCGGCAACCACGACGTAGGACTGGGGGCCCATCCCAGCGCCATGGACCGCTTGACCGACCCCCTAGTGTCGCCGACGGCGCGAGGCCCGCGCCACCTTTGCCCGACGCCTGCGCGATCGCTGGCGACCGCATCAGCTCGGGCGCGTGGGCCCTCGTTCATGCGATACGCGCTCGGAGGTTTCGTCATCGGGCTGCTCGTGGCGCCGGGCGTGCTCGGCACACCGACTGTCGGCGCGGTGAGCGTCGCCCACGCCGACCTGCCGCAACCGGTCAGCGAGCCGGGCTGATCGGGCGCGGACCCGAGCATGGCTCGTCAGCCGCCGGCATCCGGGCCGGGTCTGGCCAAAAAGGAGTGAACCACATGATCAGCGCCGAGCCGCGCCCGGCGGCGCCCGCCGCCCCGATTGCCGTCGTGCTCGCGCGCACGATCCTCACCTTTCCCTTCTGGTGCAGCGGACTTCATAAGTTGCTGTTCTTCAAGAGCGGTGTCGCCGAGATGACGCACTTCGGTCTCGAGCCCGCGGTGCTCGTCAACCTCGCCACGATCGCGATCCAGCTCACCGGGTCCGCCATGATCATCGCTGATCGCGGGCGGGCGGCGGGAGCGCTGCTGCTCGGCTTCTTCACCCTCCTGACTATTCCGCTGGTCCACCATTTCTGGTCGATCACCGAGGAGCCGTTCCGTACCATCGCGTTTCACACCGCGACCGAACATTTAGGGCTGATCGGCGGCCTGCTCGTCGCCGCGGTGACCGGCGGGTCCACCCGTGCGGGGCGCTGACCCCCTGTGTTCTTGAGAGGCCGCCGTAGCACGCATGACCCGGCCGGCCGGCGCGACTCTGGTTGCACGCAGTCGCTGTCACGCCCGCTTGTCCGGGCTGCCGTGGTGGCGCTGGCGGTCACGGTATTCGGAGCCACGCTTGGGCCGCTGCCCACGCCGCTCGAGCGATCCTTGAGTGACGCGTTCGTGGACGCGGCTGGGCCGGCGTCGCTCGGTATGATCCCGTCGCTGGTGACGCGATGGGGTGAGATGTCGATCCTGCTCCCGGTGGTCGCGATCACGGCTGCCGCCTTATTCTGTCGCGGCGATCGCGCGACCGGCATGCGCTATCTCCTCATGGTGGTGAGCGGTTACGGGGCGATGCGGCTGGTGAAGCAGCTGGTCTGGCGTGAGCGTCCGTCGATCGTGGACGGTTTCGAGGTCGTCGCAGGATCGGGCTTTCCCAGCGGCCATGCGACGATGAGCGCGCTGGTGTTGCTCGCGTCGGCGATGACCGTGCCGCGCCTGCGGCGGACGCTTACCGGGCTCGCGCTGATGCTCACGATCGCCGTGGGGCTCAGCCGGCTCTCGCTTGCGGCGCACTGGCCCGGCGACGTTGTCGCGGGCTGGCTTCTCGGCGGTGGGTGGGTGTTGGCCTGGCGTTGGTCCGGCGTGTGCGGCGGTGCGCCGGCACAGCGCTAGTGCAGCGCGCCGGCCGCGACATGGTGCCGGCATCAGCGGGTCGCAGCAAACGACATATGGCATGATCTGGGGGCGCTCGGCCGTGATGCCGGCACCGCGCCGTCGCAACGCCATCGTCGCACGACTAGTCTCACTTGTTACAAAGTCAGTTTGTTGCAGCGACGTGCAGTAACAACAGGGAAGCCGATGGCGTACAGTCGCCGGCGTTGCCCGATGCTGCGGGACATCGCCACTCGGTTCGTCGCTCATTTGCTGTCGATGGTCTTCGATCTCGGCCAACATGTTACGACTGTGACACGCGATGTTCATCGAAGCATTGCGTGACGATACAGCGCCGCGGCAATGCTTTGGCGTATGATTGAGGTGACTCCCGGTGACATATATGGAATCCAGCGACTTCGCGGCGCAAGCGAGGGCCGCGCGGATCCTCGTCGTCGATGATGATGCAGCGATGCAGCGCATGATCGTCAGCTACCTGGGTGATCATCAGCTGCGCGCCTCGGCGGTGAGCGGGCGCAAGGGCCTGATGCATGCGTTGATGGCGCGCGAGCCCGATCTCGTGATCCTGGATCTGCATCTCGGTGACGATGACGGACTGGAGATCCTGCGCGAGCTGCGCGCGCGCAGCGTCGTGCCCGTGATCCTGATCACCGGCAATCGTCGCGACGAGATCGATCGGGTGCTCGGGCTCGAGCTCGGGGCTGACGATTACCTGACGAAGCCGTTCGGCCTGCGTGAATTGCTCGCACGTGTCCGGGCGACGCTGCGCCGCCGGTCGATGGATCGGCTGAGCCCGGCCAGGCAGCGCGAGCAGGTCTATCGCTTCGCCGGCTGGTCGTTCGACCAGCGGCAGCGGAAGCTGACCTCGCCGACGGGGGACAGCGTCTCGTTGACCAAGGGCGAATTCGCCTTGCTCAGCGCCTTCGTCCAAGCTCCCCGGCGCACGCTGACGCGCGAACATCTGCTGCAGGCCACGCGAGTCCATGAAGACGTCTTCGACCGTAGCATTGACGTCCAGATCCTGCGGCTCCGGCGCAAGCTCGAGGACACGCCGAGTGCCCCGCGGTTCATCTGCACGGAGCGCGGCGTCGGCTATCGCTTCGACGCGGAGGTGGAGATCGCGTGAGGTCCGACCGTGCCGTGCTGGCGGCGGCAGCGGGCCTCGTCAGCGTCGCCGTCGTCACGGCCCGGGCGGCGCGCCTGCCGCTGCCGCAATCCCCGATACTGGCGCTCCCGCCTGCGGCGCCGCCGCAGGCCGATATGGCGCGACGGATCGCGCTCGGACGAACGCTGTTCCACGATCGACGATTGTCCCGCTCGCGGCGGGTGAGCTGCGCCTCGTGCCATGATCTGACGACCAACGGCGCAAGCCGTGGTCCGCCGGTGCGCGAACCGGGAGTCGCAGCGATGTCGTTCGACACGCCGACCGTCTTCAACAGCGTCCTCGCGTTCCGCTATGGCTGGGAGGGGCGCGTGCGTGGGCTTTCCGATTTCACGCGACACACCATGCGCGTTTCGATGCGTACCGGGCCGGCGACCTGGCGACGGCTTGCCGCTGACCCGAGGCTGCGCAAGCGTGTCCGGGCGGCTTATGGCAGCGACCCGAACGAAGCCGTCGTCGTTGATGCGCTCAGCACCTTCGTTCGGACGCTGGTCACGCCGGATGCGCCGTTCGACCGGTGGCTGGCCGGCGAACGCGATGCGCTCACCTCCCGTCAGGTCCGCGGCTATCTTCGCTTCACCAGCCTGGGCTGCGCGAGCTGTCATCAGGGCGCTGCGGTCGGCGCCAATATCTTTCAACGGCGTGGCATCTTCCATCCGCTCGGGGATGGCGGACCGCGCTACCTCCGCGTGCCGAGCCTGCGGAACGTGGCGGTGACCGGGCCTTATTTCCACGATGGTCGCGCGGCGAAGCTGCCCGACGCGATCCGTCAGATGGCGCGCGCCCAGCTCAATCTCACAATCAGCAACCGCGACGTGAACGATATCTCTGCCTTCCTCGAGTCGCTCACGGGGTCCTATCAGGGCCAGCGGCTCCGTCGCCCGGACCGACCACCGCGATGACGGTGCGGCACCTTCTGAGCGGGGCGACGCTCGTGCTGGCGCTCGCGGCGACAGGGCTGCTGATGATGGCGATCCGGCTGTCGACCGAGCGGCGTGACTGGCTCCGGCGCGCGAGCGATCAGGTGACGACCTATCGGTTGGCGCAGCAGTCGCTCCAGCTGGATCTGCTCAATGCCCGCGCCGGTCTGCTCCGAAACTATGATCCCGTGAATGCCGCCACCACGGCGATGCGCGACAGCCTCTTCGCGCTCGAGCGCCTGCCCATATCGCCGGGAGTGCGCCACGTCCTGCACCAACTTGAGGAGCGATGCGCGGCGCAGGAGATATTGGTGGAAGGGTTCAAGAGCGCGAACGCGCTGCTGCAGAACTCGCTCACCCGCTTCGCCGCCAATGAAGGAGCCGAGTCGGAGGCGCGGCGGGTGCTGTCGGCACAGGTCCTGCGGCTGACCCTGGACACCAGCCCGCGCACGGTACTCGCAGCGCAGAACGCGGTCGATCAGCTGCCCGAGGCACGCGGCGACACGCCGGACGGACAGATGATCGCGCACGCCCGCCTGCTGGTTGCTGTGCTGCCGCAGATCGACGCCATGCTGCACCGATTGCGGCTCCTGAATGCCGCTGCGCGGACCGACGCCTTGGATGCCGCCCTGCGCGAGGACGCGCTCCGCCAGTCGCGGCTGGTCCGACGCGTGAACCTGGCGACGGCGATCGCGATGGTCCTTCTCGCTGGCGCGAGTCTCACCTTGATCCTCTTGCATCGGCTGCGCACGCGGGAGTTGCATGCGCAGGCCGCCAACGAGCGCCTGAGTGCCGCCATCGCGATCCCGCTCATCGATAGCGGACACACCAGCTTCCGCTCGCGCGTGCAGGACGCACTTCATCGACTTGCCTCGCACATCGAAGCGCGGCGTATCCAGCTCCTCGTCCCCGGCCTGACCGAGCAGACGTGTCTTTCCTGGCCCGACGAGGCGGAGGCGCGGTGGCTGCCGGAGGTCATCTGCGCGGCGGACAAGGACCAGGCCTGGGTCGGCGATCGACTGGTGATGTCGCGCGCGTCACGCGGCAGCCACCCCACGCTCGATGCGTCGCTGCGCCGTCTGCGGATCGACGCTCTGGTGCTGTTGCGCACGGCGTCGACCACACAGGTGGTCATCGGCATCGAGCCGCGCGATCACGCCTCGGCGCAGCGCCGCGATCATCTCGCGGGGATCGCCTCGGCCACCATCGCGATCGCGCACGGTGCGCGGCGCGAGGTCCTGCGAGCCGAGCGCGAGCGCCTCGAGCAGACGCTGGCACGAGCTCGACGAATGGAGACGATCGGCGCCATGGCCAGCGGGGTGGCGCACAATTTCAACAATATCATGGGTGCGATCAGCGGCTTCGCGGAGATGGCGCAGGAGCGGATCGGCAGCGCCCATGCCGCCCGCCATCCGCTCCGCGAGATCGGCGAGGCGGTGGCGAGAGCGCAGCATCTGGTCGGCGACATCCTGACCTTCGCCAAGCAGGGGCGATCGAGCAAGGCGAAGGTGGAGCTCGATCGCGTCGTGCGCGACTGCGGGCGGTTGTTCCTCGCTGCTACCCGCGATCCCGGTGCAATCCACATCGTGGCACGATCGTCCTGCTCGGTGCTCGGGGCGGAAGCAGACCTGCAGCAGGTGTTCCTGAACATCTGCAACAACGCTCGGCAAGCGGGCGGGGAGCGGCCGATTGCGGTGGTGACAGGCCGTCATGGTATCGCCGAGACCCGCGCGTTCAGCCACGGCGCGCTCGACCCCGGCTGCTATGCGACGGTGACGATCGACGACGATGGACCCGGCGTAGCTTCATCTGCCTGCCCCCGCTTGTTCGAGCCGTTTTTCACCAGCAAGCCGGGCGGGACCGGCCTGGGCCTCTCCACCGCCTGGGAGATTGTCCAGGATCACGGCGGCACCATTGACGTGGGCAGCGGGGAAAGCGGCGGCGCGCGCTTCACGGTGTGGCTTCCGATCGCCGCGGACGGCTCATCGGCCCCGGTCGGCGATGGCACCGGCGTGCTGCTGCTCGGAGAGGAAAGCGAACTCGCCGCCAACGAGGATTTGATCGCGGGCCTCGGTTATGAACCCAGCGGTTTCGCGTTGAGCACCAGCGTGACGGCTCTCGCCGCGGCGCTGTCACAGAGTGAGGCGGTCCTGATCGTGAGCCGGCACGCGGCTCCCGCCGCCACCGTCGTGCAGGCGCTCACGCCGCTGCTCGACGGGCGGACGCTTTTGTTGTCAGTGAAGGATCTGCCGCGGGATAACGCCAGCCTGTCGGCGATCCTGCTGCGCTATCCTCTCGATGAAAACGAACTCGCCGGGGCCCTGGCACGACTTCCGCGCATCGGGTGAGCACCGGGCTCAGCTCCAGGCGGATCGGCCGGCGCACAGATAAGCTCAGGTTGAGGGGCGCGCTACCAAGGTAATATACTCGCCTCGCGTCGAAACGGGCGAGCATCTCCGGCGCGATACAGGCCATCTCGGAAAGAGGAGGCTTGTATCCGCACGAAGAGTGAAAGTGGCGAACTGGTGCCGCGTGATCGCCTCGGGCGGCGAATCGTCGAGTCCCTTGTCGACGGTCTGGTGCTTGCTGCGGTCGCTTATTATCCCACCGCCATGGGAGTGGAACATTGTGCGCAGGTCGCCGCCAGATCGACGCGACGCGCTTCCTGATTTGCGCCCGCCTGCGCAGCGGCGCCAGCTCGCGCCAGTAGCGGAGATGGTTCTCGCCTTCACGCCGGACCGTGCCAACGTGCGTCGCCACGAACGGGCGATCCCGGGCCGGTCGACCTGCGCCCGAGCGGCGCCTATCGTTGCACCGCCACGACAACGGCCTGGCCCGATGTCAGGCTGGGGTCGGCCGTCGCGATTAATCGATCGTGTGCTGCGATCCCTGTCACGTACGCCACGCGGGTGTCGGCTCTGCGCACGCTGACAGGGTTGCGGCGCACGACAGGGGTGCCGGCGTGCGCATCGATCACCCAGACGCTCGTGTTGCCATCGGTCGTTTCCAGAGCGGACGCGGGGATCCTCAGCACGTCGCCGGACGCGCTTTCCGGATAAACAGCTTCGATCAAGGTCGGGTTGGGATAGGAGATGGCGGTAGCGGCCGCCGACCGCCAGAACGAATAGGCGAAGAGGCTGGTCGCGAGTAAGAACAACAGCATTGCGGCCGCGCCGAGCCGGTTCAGTGGGGCAGATCGCGTGCTCTGACCCCTTGGTTTGGATTGCTGAGGCAAGGTTTGGCACAAAGGTATCATCGACCATTCCCTTTGCTGGTCTCAGGTAACGTCATCCGCAGCGCATGGCGCAGCAGCATCAGGCCGATCGACGGCCCGAGCGGACGCGGGTGCGTGTAGTTGTCGTGACACCCACCCGCGTGCGGCGATCGATCAGGCGTCGCGGGCGAGATGATTGTTCGGGGTGCGATCACCGGCGAGCCAGCGCGCCAAGCCGCGGTGAGCGTCTTCCTTCGCGTCGCCACCGTGATGATCGGGGTCGACGCACAATTCGATCATCTGGCCGTCAGGGTCTTCGACGTACAGCGATTTGGCATAGCCGTGATGGAATTCCATCGCCGGGATGCCGGCTGCGGCCAGACGCCCGTGGAGAGCGGCTTGCTGCTCCGGCTGGATCTTCAGCGCGAGGTGGACGAACAGGCCCTGCCGCTTGGCGGCATGTTGCGCCTGCAACGTCGGATCGGCGAAGTTGAAGAACGACAGCGAGCTACCGTCGGCCAGGCCGTAGGACGCGAGCGCGAACTCGTGCTCGACCCCGCCGAGCGTCTCGCGCTCGATCCAGAAGTCGGTGAGGGGAATGCCAAGCACTTCCTCGTAGAAATGACGCGTCCGCTCATGATCGGCAGAGACATAGGCGGCGTGATGAAGACGGGCCGGCAGCAGGGCGGCGCTCGCGGCAGGGATGGGGTGGCTCACGATAGTTCCTTTTGGCTCGGGGAAAGGTCGCAGAAGGTCGATCGGTCGCGCTACGATCGCGCTACCGTTTGTTGTTGTGCTATGACCATTGTTGGTGACGCGCCGTCACCTCGACCGATGTCGCTGGTCCGTGCGGTCGTTTGCGGCGGTGGCTTGTCAGCCGGAGCGGGTCGGGGACATCGCCCGCTCCGCGACGACCGCTCGGGATTCAGCGCGAAGGGCGCTTGTGGGCAGCGTGCTTGGCCGCCCGATCGATGACGTCGGCGACGACGGTCGGCTGCGTCATGAAGACCGCGTGGCTGGCTTTCACCTCGGTGACGTCGGCACCGATGCGGGTTGCCATGGCGTGCAGCATGCGCTGATCAAACGCCTTGTCGTCGGTCGCGATCACGGCCCAGCTCGGGCGCGTCCGCCATGCCGCGTTCTGGAGCTTCGCGCCGAACGCCGACATTGCGATCGGTACCTGCGAGTCGCGCATGAATGCCGCGTCCGTATCGGTAGCATCGGCGGCGAAACCGGCCTTGAACTTGCTTGGGTCGATCGTGCCGAAACCATCGGGACTGGTCTTGAGCACGAACTCGGGCGGCGTCGTGTAGCCCTTGTACTGATCGGCGGTGGTCTCGCCGGCATCAGGCGAGAGCGCCGATACATAGACGAGCCCGCTGACCTTCGGGTGAACGCCGGCCTCGGTGATGACCGTGCCGCCCCAGCTGTGCCCGACCAGGATCGTAGGACCATCCTGCTGGTCAAGCGCGCGCTTCGTGGCTGCAACATCGTCGGCGAGCGATGTGAGCGGGTTCTGGACGACGGTCACACGATAGCCGCGGCGTGTGAGGTTGGAGTAAACTCCGCGCCAGCCCGAGCCGTCGGCGAAGGCGCCGTGCACCAGCACCACGTTCCTGGCCGGTGCGGTCTGCGCTGCCCGCTGTGCGACGGCGGGAGCAGAGGCGCCGGTCGCAATGACGGTCAGAGCGGCCGCCGCGGCAATGAGATAACGCTTCGAATACAGCATCGTTCTTTCCTTTCCTTACAATAAAGATGACTAGAAGATCACGCCCGGCTAACGTGAACGGGATGATGTTGACGGGCAAGATGCGAGAGCGGGCAGACTTCGTCCGCTTCCGTGACCAGCGCGTCGGCGAGATCCTCCCCAAGGCCGGGAAGATCCACCGCCAGAGCGACGCGCAGGCCGAAGCCGAAATTATCGTCGCGCAGTCCGATCCCGACTGTCGCTGCGACGCTGCTGTTTCCGGGCAACATGATCTTGCGTCGTTTGGCCACGGTGCGCAGCGCGCGCATGAAGCAACTGGCATAGCCCGAGGCGAGCAGTTGTTCGGGGTTGACGCCGCCACCGCTGCCGCCGAGCGCACGCGGCGGCGTGATGGTCAGCGTGAGCTCGGCATCGCCGAAGCATATCACGTCGCCATCGCCGCCAGACATTCGGGCCTGGGTCTCGTACAGGATGTTCATGCGAACCTCCAAAGCGCGATAACCATTATCGCGATAAGAGCTATGGGGGATTCGTTCGCCCTTGTCCAGATATTTTTTATCGCGATATATGAGACCTGACATGATCGCGGAGGTAGCGGATGAGCGGGGAGCGGCCAGCGGGGCCTGTCGAGCTGGAGCACCAGCTCTGCTTTGGGGTCTATTCGGCCGGCATGGCGATCCAGCGGCTGTACAAGCCGCTGCTGGACCGGCTCGGGGTGACCTATCCGCAGTATCTCGTCCTCAACGTCCTCTGGCGTGACGACCATCTCACCGTCGGCGCCATTGCGGAGCGGCTGTCGCTGGAGCCGAGCACGCTCACGCCTTTGCTCAAGCGCCTTGAAACGGCGGGGCTGGTGCAGCGCGCCCGCAATCCCGACAACGAGCGACAGGTGATCATTACCCTGACCGAGGAGGCGGGCAGATTGCGCTCGGAAGCGCGCTGCCTGAACGACGCTTTGCTCGAGGCCTCGCGGGAGACGCCGCACGAACTGGCGGCGTTGAACGAGCAGATCACTCGACTGCGCGACGCCTTGTACGAGCATGTCGCGCCCTGACGGGCGCGTGGCGAGAATGTGCCTCAGAAAAGGGGTTCCACATCCGCATCGAGCCGGTAGCCGAAGCCGCGTTCGGTTCGGATGAGGCCCGCACCGCCCGAGCTGCCGGCCAGCTTCTTGCGCAGGCGCAAGATCTGGACGTCGATACTGCGATCGAAGATGTCGTCATGCGCACGGGTCGCGCGCATGAGGTGAACGCGCGACAGCGAGCGACGCGGTGCCGCCAGCAGCGCCACCAGCAGGCCGTACTCGCCCTTGGTCAGGTCGACCGTGGTTCCGTCCGGCGAGACGAGAATGCGGTCGGCGTGCCGCATCTCCCAGCCGGCGAAGCGATAGCCGCCGCGGAGCGGCGCATTGTTGATCCGGCCCAGCTCCTGGCGGCGCAGCACGGCGCGCGCCCGGGCCGCCAGCTCGGTCAGGTTCAGCGCTCCGGTGATGAAGTCGTCGGCGCCGAGCTCGAGCCCCACCACCGCTGACACGACATCGTCCTCGGCGTCGTCATACATGATCACCGGGACGTGCGATCGACTCCTGATCTCGCGCAGCACGTCCAGCGCGTCGCGGCTGCGCAGGCGGGCGCTGAGCGCGATCAGACTGAGCTGACTGTTATGCAGCTGGTGCGCGACATCGCGCGCGCCCGCGCCCACCGACGTCCAGCGACAGTCGCGCAGGTAGGAGACGATCCGCTCGCGCCCGCGGTCATCCTCGTCGACGACGAGGATGCGACCGAGGCTGGCAGGGCGGGCGACCGGTTCTACCCGGTCGGTCATGGCGAAGTGATACACGGCATGGTCCTCCACACGCCACCCGCGGCCCAGTTCCGCCGCAGGTGGTGCGCCCGCCAGGCAAGGCGGGCGCCAGGTTGCAGGTGAGAACGTCAGATCCGATGCGTCTCGCGCAGCCGCGCGGCCGCCTGTTCGCCGATGATCGCACACGGTGCCTGTGTGTTACCGGTGGTGACACGCGGCATGACCGAACCGTCCGCGATGCGCAGTCCGTCGATGCCATAGACCCGCAGCGCACCATCCACGACGGATTGCTCGTCACGCCCCATCTTTGCGGTGCAGGTCTGGTGCCAGTAGGTCACCGCCGAGTCGCGGACATAATCCTTCAGCGCGTCGCCGGTCAGCTTGCCCGGCATCGCCTCGCCACGCACGAGCGGACGGAAAGCCGCCGCGTTGCCGAGATCACGGCAGAGCTCGACGCAGGCCAATGCTGCTTCCATGTCGGCCGGATCGGACAGCATGTTGGCATCGATCTGCAACGGCAGCGCGGGGTCGGCGCCGCGCAGGCGCAACCGACCGCGGCTGCGCGGCTGCGCCAGCCCGGCGAACATGGTCCAGCCATGTTCGGGGACCCCGCGCGTCGCCGTACGCTCGCTCGGTACGGGGAACTCGACCTGGCAGAACAGCAGGTCGGGGGCTGTCAGCTCGGGCCGGCTCTTCCAGTAGAGCGTGGCCTCGCTGCCGCTGTTGCGCGGCGCGATCGGCTCGGCATATTCCCAGATGCAACCGAACGAGACGTGATCTTGGAGGTGGCCGCCGACGCCGGGGAGATGCTGTCGCACCGGGATGCCGACGCGGCGCAGCTCCGCTTCGTCGCCGATGCCCGAGTGCATGAGCACCTTGGGCGTCTGCATCGCGCCCATCGAGAGCACCACTTCCTGGGAGGCGCGGATGGTGAAGCGCTGACCGCCGCGCATCACCGCGACGCCGGTCGCGCGCTTGCCGTCGAACGTCAGCCGCTCGACGGCCGTCTCGGTCAGCACCGTCAGATTGGGACGATCCAGGACCGGGTGAACATACGCCCGGTACAGCGAGTGACGCCGACCGTCGCGCACCAGCATGTCGGTGATCGCAGCACCCCCGTCGCCTTCCATCATCCGCCCGTTGGGGCTGTCGAAGGTCGGGATGCCGACTTCCCTCGCGGCGTCGAGCAGCGCGTGAGCCACCGGGCTGGGATCGCGCGCGGGCTGAACCCAGACCGGTCCGCCGCTACCACGACGATCGGGATCCGGAGCGCCCTGCCAGTTCTCGATGCGTCGGTAGATGTCGAGCACATGATCATAGTTCCAGCGGTCGTCACCCGCTTCGGCGGCGAAATGGTCCCAGTCCGCGCGGTGGCCACGTGCCCACACCATGACGTTGACGCTCGTGCCGCCACCGAGACCCTTGCCCATCGCCATCGACAGCGCGCGGCCGTTCAGGTGCGGGTTCGGTTCGGCGACGAAGCCCCAGTCTCGCTCGGTGCCCAGATTGGTCGGCCATAGCGCCGGATCGAGCACCGCCTCGCTCTCGTCGCTGCCGCCGGCCTCGATCAACAGCACCTGTACGGCCTCGTTTTCCGCCAGGCGGCGCGCAACGACTGAGCCGGCGGCCCCGGCGCCGCACACGATGAAGTCATAGGCAGGTTTCAACTCGGCGGTCAGTCGCGCCTGGTTCTCAGTGGCGCGGCGGCGTAGCGCCAGCGCCTCGTCGTGATGGTCAGTCATCGTCAAACTTCCTCGTAAGCTGACGCGAGCGGCGCGAGGGCATGCGGGTCCGTTCGCCGCAGCACGAGGCGCGCGCGACCGGACACGTATTTCTCTGACTTTGCTCACGTCACCGGCTCGCACGGCGGGAACGGCCCGCCGTCCAGTATCCCGAGGGTATGCGAATCATCTCGCCGCCTTCGGTAGAGCGCAGGTATCAGTTCTATCAATTCCAGCAAAACTATTATTTCATGATGCAGATTAGTCCTGCGTGCGCGAGCGTCCGTTTTCGCTCTCCTGCGCCGTCGCTGAACGGCGCAGCACGCGCGCCGCGGCAAGGGAGGCGATGCCGGCGACCAGGCCCCAGAGGGCAGGACCTAGCCCCAGGATCAACACACCCGAAGCCGTGACCAGGAACGTGAGCAGCGCGGCGTCGCGGTCACGCGGTTCGGTGAAAAGCGTGGCCAGCGCGGCGCTGAGTGGCGGGATCAGCGCCACTCCCGTCAGCGCGGCAATCAATCCGCCTGGCAGCGCCAACAGCTGGCGGACGAGCAGCGGCGAGAAGGCGGCAAGAAGGACATAGCAGCCGGCGTAGATTACTCCCGTCATCCATCGGCGATCCGCCTCCGGGTCGGCATCCTCGCTCGTGCAGATGGCGGCGGTGATCGCGGCCAGGTTGACCGCATGTCCACCGAAGAAGGCCACGACGAGGCTGGCCAGCCCGGTGCCGAGCAGCAGCGGGCCGGGCGGTTCCTGGTATCCTGACCCTTGAAGGACTGCGAGGCCGGGCAGGTTTTGCGACACGAGGGTGACGAAGAACAGCGGCAAGCCGACGCTCACGATGGCAACCGCGTCGAACGTGGGCGCGACGGGAATGAGGCTGCCGAGCGTGGCGCCCGGCGCGGGTTGGCCGATCTGGTTGCGCGCGAGCGCAAGCGCGATGCCGGCGCCGAGCGCCGCGAGCAACGCATAGGTTGGTCGGCGCTGCCGTGTCAGAACAAACACCGCCACGATCGTGACGACGAGCAGCGGATCTACGCTTCCGAGACGAAAGAGCTGGAGGCAGAAGGGCATGAGCACGCCTGCCAGCATCGCCGCGGCCAGCCCCGCCGGCAGCGCCGCGGCGAGGCGGGTGAGCGCGGGGACGGCGCTCATCGCGATCGCAGCGAGCGCCGCGACGAGGAAAATGCCGATCGACATGCTCCATGTCAGCCCCGGGGTCGCCGCGAGCAGGGCGGCGCCGGGCGTCGACCAGGCAAGGATCACCGGCACCCGCCGCCAGATCGACAGGGCCGCACTGCCCGCCGCGATGCCGAGGCACAGGGCCGTCACCGCGCTGCCGATCTGCGATGGGGTCGCGCCAAGGGTCTGCATCGCCTGCACGACCAGCGCGACGGTGCCGCCGAAGCCGATGATCGCCGCGACGACGGCAGCGATAAAGGCGGAGAGGGGTGGCAGCGGGATCATGGGTGCGTCGGTCTCCTCGCCGGCTCCCCGCCGGGGGATCGTTATGCCTGCGTCATTACGATCCGAGAAGCGCAGCTAGCGCTTGCTGTGCCCGGCGCTGCGCAGCTTACGATCGAGCGCCCGCAGCCGCACCTCGTCTGAGGCGACCGCGGCGAGCGCCTGTATCGTCTTTTCCTCGCGCTCACCGATGATCCGCGGTTTGCGATCGATGACGCACAACGACCCGACCACGAAGCCATCGTCGTCCAGCACCGGCGCGCCCGCGTAGAACCGGAAGCCGGGCTCGCCGCGGACCGCCGGATTGTCCGCGAACCGCGGGTCGGCGGAAAGGTCGGGGACGGTGAACACGTCACGTTGCATGATCGTGTGATTGCAGAAGGCCCAGCTCCGTGGCGTGTCGACCATGTCGAGCCCGACCCTGGATTTGAACCATTGCCGCGTCGGCGTGAGCAGCGTGAGGAGCGCGATCGGCGCGTCGAAGCTCTGCGCTGCCAACCACGTCAGCCGATCGAACCCGTCTTCGGCGTTGGAATTGAGCAAGCCCGAACGCTCGACCGCCATCAGGCGGCGCCTCTCGTCGCGCGACACGGGGAAGGCTACGCCCCAATCGGCCGTGCCCGCATCGTCTCCGGCGAAGGCCTCGCCGCGAAGGTGCTGTAGCGCCTGCGCCGGCGTCTCTGCCGCCCCGATCCGGGGCGTCAGGTCGGCGGGAAGCGGCTCCGGCGACGCCACCGCGATGATCCGGCTCGCCGCGATCGTCGTATTCGCAGCCAGGCTTCGCAGCAGTGGCGCGCTGTTGAGCCCCGACGCGCAGTCGACCAGCACGGCATGCGGCTGGGTCGAGCCGATCGTCACCAGCGCGGCGAGGACATCGTCGAAGTAATCGATCGTGAAATCAGTCGCCTGGGTCGCCGCCTCGCGGAAAGCGGGGAGTCGGTCGCTCGCGGCGATCACCACCAGGATCGCCGATGCCGCCGTGTCGCGCACCGGCTCTTTCGACTTGATCAGCGACAGCACGTCCGCGTGATAGACACGGCGATGACCGCCCGGCGTCTTCCAGGACGGAATCGTTCCCGCTTCGATCAGCAGCTGCGCGGTGCGGACCGATACGCCGAGCATCTTCGCGGCATCGGCAGTGGTCAAAATGTCCTTCGCCAAGCCTCTGACTCCTCGTCGGCCGCCTCCGCGCCTTGCCCCTGTAACAATCGTCACTGACGAAGCGACGCCACACTCGCATATATTGATAGAACCGGCATTTTGAAGTGAGGGGCCGTCCGGGCCACCTGCTCCGACCAGGACGGCTGCGCATGTAACGCGATGGTGTCGCGCTGGTGTAGACAAAGTTCTACGCGATCATCACATTGTATAGTGCAGTGGACGGAGTACAGGGCGCGATGGTCGGTAAGTATAGGCGCGCTGGGCGTGCAAACGTTATACGGGAAAAGGTCAGCGCCGCAATCCTGTTCTCCGCCGCCTCTCGTCTGTCGCCCTTCTGTGATTGGATCGACCTGGAGGATCGCTCGCCGAAATAGTCGAATGCCTTCCTTGAGTGTCGTCAACCGCCCGGCAGGCGCACCAGCACCTGCTGGTAGCCGTGGATGAAGGTCGAGCATGTGCGGGTCGGCGTCTCGCTCACCTCGAAGCTCGGCAGGCGCTGCAGGATCTCCTGCCACAGCGTCCGGATCTGCAGATCGGCGAGGCGCGCGCCGATACAGCGATGCACACCATAACCGAACGACAGATGACGCCGCGCGTTCGCACGATCGATGATGAACTCGTCCGCACGGTCGAACACGGCCTCGTCGCGGTTGGCCGACAGGTACCAGAGGACCACTTTGTCTCCCCGACTAATCGTCTTGTCGCCGACCGTCACGTCGCGGGTCGCGGTGCGGCGCATGTGGGCGAGGGGCGTCTGCCATCGGAAGATCTCGGGCGACAGGTTCGACAGCAGGTCCGGAGTCCGGCGCAGCTTCTCCAGCTCGGCCGGAAAGCTGCCGAGTGCGACGATGCTTCCGCTGATCGAATTCCGGGTCGTGTCATTGCCGCCTACGATCAGAAGCAGGATATTACCGTAGAGCTCCTGCTTCGACATGGTGCGCGTCTCCTCGCCTCGCGCCAGCAAGGAAAGGAGGTCGTCGCCGTCCGGGGAGCGCAGCCGTCGCGCCCAGATTTTATCGAACGTGTCGAAACACTCCTTGAGGACCTTCATCTTGTCCGCGAGCGTGGGATAAGCGGGGTGGCCGGGCATCGCGACCATCGCATCGGACCAGCGGATCAGATCGCGCGCCTGTTCCTGCGGGAAGCCGAGCAGTAATGCGAGGGTACGCGCGGTCAGCTCGACCGAGACCCGGTCGACCCAATCGAACCATCGTTCACGCGGGAGTTCATCCAGGATTTCGGCGGACCAGGAGCGAAGCAGCGGCTCGATCGCGGCGAGGCGCTCGGGCGCGAAAGCGGGCGCGATCACCCGGCGCTGTGCGGTATGACGCGGCGGGTCCATCGAGATGAAGGCGGGGAAGAATTGCGGATCGTCGGCACTCGAGCCGATGGTCACGCCGCCGTTGTGATGCTCGGACGAGAACGTCTCGGTATCCAGTTCGATCGCCTCGATGTCGCGGTGGCGCGTGATCGACCAATACGGCGCGAACTGGCCGTCCGCGCACCGATGAACCGGTGACTCGCGTCGCAGCCGGGCGAGGTAACGCGGCGCGAAACCAGCGCGGAAGAGTTCGGGCTGCGCCACGTCGAGACGATCGATCGGCAGATCCTCCAGGTCATCGACGAAGCGCTGTGCCGTGCTGTCGACATCGGGGGCGGCGGGTGCGGGTAAGGACGTCATTGAACGGCTTTGCGTGCACGAGGCTACGAACGCGCTACGTCGCGCGAGCATGCGGCGACCGGCGTAGTGATGGCGAGCCCGGTGCTCGCGCGATCTCGGCCTGCCCGATCGCTGCTTCGCATTGCCGGCGTAACGATGACGCCGCCGAGCGACATGCAAATGCGGCGCCGATCCCTCAGCGCAGGGTCCGCATCCAGATCACAGAATGGGAGAATATCCGGTGAGATCCTGCGTCACGATCGCCGCCACGTTGGCCCTTGCGCTGCTGAGTGCGTCGGCTCACGCCGCGCAAGGTGCGGGCGGCTTCATGCAAGACCCGCGTTACGCCGGCGCTCCGCCGGCCGACTGCCGGTCCACCGTCCAAATGCGTCATTGCGCTGCGGTAGAGCTTCGCTTGACCGACGCGCAGATGGCGATGCGCTACCGCGCGCTGCGCCGACGCCTCGGCCCCGCCGAGCGACGCGTCTTGCTCGATGAGCAGCGGGCGTGGTTCAGGTTTCGTGATCGATATTGTCCGGCGCGGGCGCGAGGACTCGGCACCCTGGCGGGCACGGCCGTCGCGCAATGCTGGATCGACGTTACCCGCGCCCACTCGCGCGATCTGGCAAACAGGCTGGTATCGCTGCGTCACGGCGGCGATGACGCGGGCGTGTCCGGCTGGTGATCGTATCCCAGCGGCCGCTCCCGGCGGGTCATTCCGCGCGCCGGCTCGCCTGGCGCAGGAAGGCGAGGAGCGATCGATTGAACAGCGCCGGCTTCTGCCATGGAATGAAATGCCCGGCATGCCGGAACAGCACCAGCTGCGCCGTCGGGATCGACCGCGCAAGGGCGCGAAAGTGCGTCGTCTTGATGAACTCGTCTTGCGTCGCTCCGGCGATCGTGGTGGGCGTGCGGATCCTCGCCAACTGCGCCGCGGTCGTATCGGGCTGCTGCGCCTGCATCGTGCGGACAGCGACACGTAACCGATCGAAGCTGTCCGGCTCGGGCGAGAGAGCTGCGTGATCGGCGGCGAGAACGCCCGCCACTCGAGCAAGGATCGGCGCCGCACCCGCGTCCCGCCTTACACTGGCCTTATCCATGTTGGCGCCGAAGGCATAGACGGCGCGCAGCCGGTCGCCGGCGCGCAGCGATAGCAGAAGGGCGACGATCGCCCCGTCGCTCCAGCCGATCACAGCGGGGCGTTCGAGTCGCAGCCGTGACATGACCGCTAGCACGTCGTCGACCAGAAGATCGTAGCGCAAGGGCAGGCTTCCCATCGTGCTGCGGCCATGGCCCCGGCTGTCGATCAGGATCACGCGGTGGCCCGCAGCCACCAGCGCGGGCACCTGTGCGTTCCAGCTGCGACTACTCGCCATGCCGCCGTGCAACAGGATGACCGGAGCGCCGCTGCCGATGCTGCTGTACCAAATCCGCGCGCCGCTGGTCTCGACATAGCCAGTGAGGCTGGTCGTCCGCGCCGGGGCGTACGCGCGCGGCGCGGCCCCTGACGCTGGAATACATGCCGCAGAGAAGGCGATTGCGAGCACGAGACCGTGGCGGCGCCGCCGCCGTGGCATGGAAGCGGACGCCTCAACCATTCCCATCATACCTTCCTCGGCGGACCCCGTTCCCGCACGATGTTCCAGACGACGTGCGTAAAAATGGCCCGGCGCAGGGGGAACGCCGGGCCAGGGGGAGGGCCTCGTGTGGAGACCCTCGGCTCGCACTTCTGTCCTGCTGCCTTCGGGTGACAGACAAGCTTCAATGAGCGCCCGACGAACGACGGTTGTAACTCAACGCTGCAATCGTCGGGCCGGGCGAACAGGTGGTGTCAGAAAGGGCGGTGATGGCGTGCAAGCATAACTTGCGCGCTTGTCATGGTCTGTCGGTTACCGACGAAGGCGTGAGGAAATACTGAGATAACGAGCCGGGCTCAAGGATCGTGACGCAAGTCGATCATCCGCGATCGACTATCATGAGTGGAGACTTTGATGCGTTCCTTTATCTGCCAACTGGCCATCGGCTGCGCCATGGTTCTGTCCACCCCCGCCGTTGCGCAGGAGCGCCCTGCATCGGAGGACGAGCGTGGTGCGGGATCCCTTTACCTCGGGGGCTTTCTGGGGGATCGTTTCGGCCGCGAGCAGACCTTGAGTGGAGCGAATGTGGCAGGGCAGCCCCGCGTCATCGAGACGTCGTCCAAGGATGGCTTGACCGGTGGCCTCGTCATCGGCGCGGTGGCGGCCACCGGCGCGTGGGGGCGGGCTCGCGTTGAGGCCGAGTTCGCGGCGAGCCGCAACAAGCTGGATACGCTCAGCCTCAATGGCCAGCAGCGCACGCTCCTTGAAGGGCGTCGCACCGTCACCACTCAGATGGTCAACCTGATCTACGACACGCCGCGTATCGCCGAGCGGCTGCGGCTCTCCCTGGGGGGCGGCGTCGGCCATGCTGCGATCGACTATGACACGCGCTATCTCGTCGCCGCGACCGGACCGGAGATCAACATTCCGACGAGTGTCTCCGGCAACATCGCCTGGCAGGGGATCGCCGGGGCCTCGATCGCGCTGGGCGGCGGGCTCGAACTGATCACCGACGTCCGCTACTCGCGGGTCAGCCGCCATCAGGTGGAGCGTTTCAACGCAACGGCCGGGACGCTCGATTCCGTTCTGTCCGGCCGGTACAGCAATGTGGTGGCGACCGGCGGCTTCCGCTACTTCTTCTGAGCCGTGCGGGGGCCGCGGCGCAGCGCTGCGGCCTCCACCTTGCGGGACGTGTGGCCATCCGCCCGCCCAGACGATTGCGGTGCCATCCGTTCCGATCAGCGCCTCTCCGGCGCCACCTAGCGCTCGCTTCGCTGGGCCTCGGCGAGATCGACGTCAAAGGCGGCTCGGCTGGCGGCCAACTGACTCATGTGGCGGTCTACCCACTGACCGATGCCATGTCCCTCGTCCGCGAGTGAATGTCCCATCGACGTCAGCGTATAGCTGACGCGGGGAGGCGTTGTGGGCTCGACATGGCGTTCAACCAGCCCGTCGCGCTGCAGGTTGCGCAAGGTGCGTGTCAGCATCTGCTGGGAGATCGTCGGGACGGCGCGCCGGAGTTCGTTGAAGCGCAGCGCGCCCGGCTGCAACGCGACCAGAACCGGCAGCGTCCATCGATCTCCGATCCAGCTGAGGTGCCGCGATATCTCAGCGCAGCGCGGCGAGGCGGCATCGTGAGGGCTCATGCTGTTCCGCCTTGATCCTGCGATGAAAAGACGTGGCTATCGTACCAACGCGTCGCCAGGGCATCAAGATGGGCGCCTGTCGATCAAACATGCGCCGAATGCGATTCCATAGTAGCGAGGCCCCGCCGAACGGTCGCGCGATGTGCGAGAAGTTTTGCATGGCAGTCCGGGGACAAGTGATAGGCGATCGGTTGCAAGCATCAGGTTGCACGTGCTCCGGTCGGATACGGACCTTGCTCTGCTTGCCGTTGTCGCGAACGCGTTACAAAAGTAAGAAGTTGGCGATTGTAACATCGTGTCAGGCGCATAGGTGAACAGCGCTGGTGGTACAACGATAGCCGGGTCATTCGATGACGCGTCGTCATGCCCCCACACTCCGGATGACGACGGGTCGTTCCGGAGCACGCGCCACGCCCGTAGCGGCAGGGGTGTCCTCATTTCTTGGCGGAAAGGCTGGTTGATCGATGACGGAGGTTCGGCTCCCGGACGAGGCGCGAGTGCAAGAACTTGCGCGTGCCACGCGGATGTTGGCCGTGATCGGGGCGGCGTTGAAGCTGCCGGATGAGAGAGGCGCTTCCTCTGCGCTCCAGGACGAGATCCATCGTGCGGCGGCCATCGCGCTCGGCCACGATGCAAGCGCGTCTGACATGCGCGCCGCCGCACGCCTCATGACGACGATCGAGATGGCGCTGATGGAAAGCACTGAGCTGCTGCACGACCCGGCTCGCTCAGGTGGCTGGAGCGCGACCGACGATCGCGTCCTCGAGACGCAGGCGCGCGCCTCCGCGGGCGCCTTTGACCGCATCGCGCAACTCGCTGGCGAGCGCCCGTCGCTCCGCCGGGCGCTGTCGGGCACCTTCCTGGACGTCGGAACCGGTGCAGGCGGCATCGCGCTTCGGGCGGCAGCGCAATGTCCCGCGCTGAAAGTGGTGGGCATCGACATCTGGGAGCCCGCGCTGGCGCTTGCCCGGCGCAACGTGCTGGCAAGCGAATACGGCGATCGCATCGAGATTGAACGACGTGATGTGGCGGATCTCGCAGCCGGGCCGCGGTTCACGCTTGCCTGGTTGCCGACCATGTTCATGGCTAGGCGGGTCGTGGAGACCGCCATGCAGCGGATCGTTGCCGCCTCGACCGATGACGCCTGGCTGGTCGCATCGCTCTACACGACGCCCGCTGATCCCTTCGCCGCCAGCATGTCGCGGCTCCGGACCTTGCGGAGCGGGGGCGACATCACGGACGCCGCCGAGCTGGTCGGGCTCTTCGAGGACCACGGCTATATCGACGTCGAGATCGATGTCGCTCCCGTTGCCACCTTCATTCTCGGTCGACGCCCGCCACCAGGCGAATAGCCCGCAACGGGTGGCGTTGCGGGGCGGGAAGTGGACATCATCCGTTCGGGCGCACCGCGTCGTCTGCCAAGGGGAGGATCGTGTCGCCTCCCCGCTCGATTGGTCGGCTGCCGCTATGGCTACGTGCGCAACACTGTGTGGTGTGCGTGAAGCCGCACTGAAGCGCGAGCACGGCAGGGACGCCTTCTTCGTTCCCGTTGCGTGAGCTGACCGTGACCTATGATCTGCTATTCGCCTATGTGGTTACCGCCACACTCCTGACGATGGTGCCGGGGCTGGATACCGCATCCGTGTTGCGGGCGGCGGCGGCAAACGGTGCTCGTCATGGCGTTTCGACCAGCCTCGGTGTCGCTGCGGGATGCTTCTGCTGGGGCACGATGACGGCCGCCGGACTGTCGCGACTGATCCAGGAGGTGCCGGCGGCCGGCAATCTCCTTCGCATCGGTGGGGCGCTGTATCTCGGCTGGCTGGGTGCCCAGCTTCTCCTGCGACCACGGGCCCAGATGGTCTCGGCCGCCGGGGACGCGTCAGGCCTGCCGCTGAGCCACTCGGCATGGCGCGGTTTCGCCACCAACATGCTCAATCCGAAGGTAGCGATCTTCTACCTTACGCTGCTTCCACAATTTGCGCCCGGCGATGGGGCGGCCATGGCGAGCACGTGGCTGCTCGCGATCATCCATGTGCTGATCGCTTTGGCGTGGTTCGTCTTGCTCTCGTTTCTCGCCGGCGGAGTGCGCTCGGTGTTGAGCAGCCCGCGCGCCTATGTGGTGCTCGATCGAGCGAGCGGGGGGCTCTTCCTCCTGCTCGGTGCGGGGATGGTCCATGCCGTCGCAGTGCCGGCGTGACGCGATGCGTCCAACGCAGCGGGTGATCGACCCCGATGAGCGGACGCGTGGGAGCGGCCGACGCAAGGAAAGCGGAAGCAAACCGATGTATCGAGGCTTCTTTCATCGCGCGCGACGTCGCGAAACTATCGTCGTCGCGCGCCGGTCCGGCAGCGGTTTGACGCATCCTTGGGGTTTGTATCTCGCGCAGGAAGCGCGCTGGTTCGACATCGTCTTCAGCACCGAAGAGGAGGCGGCAGCGCTCTGCCGTGAACTCGAAGATGCAGCGGCGTCGGAGAGATGGTGGCGTACCATCCTTTGGTGCTGCTGGCGGCGGCTGCACCTCCTGAACAGGGAGGATCAGCGCGATCGTAGCGGGTGAGGCAGAAGAGGGGCGTGCCGACAGGCGCAACGATCGACTGTACCGGCGGTCAAGGCGCACGTCGAACCACTATCGGATCAGCGATTGATCTCGCGCCAGTCCATTCACCTTCGCCAAATGGTTGAGTGAACAAGAAGCTCATGTCATGATCGATAGTGCTTGTCGCGCGACGAACGCTCGCGCGCCTCTTCCGCTAGGGGAGAGCAATCGGCTCGGGGCGCTCGATGTTCTTCGCGGGGCCGCGCTGCTCGGCATCTTGGCCATCAATATCCAGCTCTTCGCCGGATCTCCGGTGATCGCCTTCAACATACCATTGCGGGTCGTGGCGCAGAGTGGCGCTCATCCGATGTGGGACGAGCTCGCGATGTACCTGCAATGGACCGTTTTCGAAGGCAAGATGCGGGGGCTCTTCTCGCTGTTGTTCGGCGCCGGGGCGGCGCTGATGCTGGAGCGGCTGGAACAGCTTTATGGCAGGCGCGCATGCTGGACGATCGCGATCAGACGCTATGCCGTCCTGGCGCTGTTCGGCCTGCTCCACGGCGTCCTCATCTGGTCGGGCGACGTGTTGCTGATCTACGCGCTGACCGCGTTCCTGGTCGTCCTGCCGCTCCGCGGTCTGCCGGGCAAATGGCTGATCGGTGCGGGTCTGTGCGTCACCCTGATCGGCGGCAGCATGGGGGTGAGCAACGCCTTCGACCTGGGCGGTGCCCGGGTCAGGGCGCGAACCGAGCAAAGGGCGCACGATGTCTCGGCTCGCCATTCGGAGTCGCAAACGGGCGAGCACGGCACGCCGTCCGCTGCCCGCGCCGCTTATCGAGATCGCCTCGTCCGTCTCGACGCGACGCCTTCTCGCCACGTCAGCTACCGTGATCTCGTGTCGGCCGATGCTTCGGCTTATCGCGGCTTCGTCACGGCCGTGTTCGTCTCGGGCTGGATCCTGGAGACGGTTGGGCTCTTCATGATCGGCATGGGGCTGGCAAGATCAGGCTTTTTCGCCTCCCGTCTTCCGGCCGCATCCTATCTCGCGATTGCGGGCGTGGGATACGCCATCTCGATCGGAATCGTCGTCGTCGGTTTGCGGCATGCCGCGCGCTACGATTTCAGCGAGGCGGTCACCGTGGTTTCGATGATGTCCGCGTATGAAGGGCAGGTGGTGGCCGGAGCGCTCGCTCACGCCGCCTTCGGCTTATGGCTCATCGGCAGCGACCGGCTGCGCGTCGTCCGAACCGCGCTCTCGGCGGTCGGTCGACTGGCGCTCACCAACTACATCGCGACCAGCTTGGTTTGTCAGGCGATGTTCGCCTGGCCTGGCTTCGTCGTCGGGCGTGACCTGGACCATCATCTCCTCATCCTTATCGTCCTCGCGGTCTGGGCCGTGATCATCGCGGCCAGTCTCTGCTGGCTCCGATATTTCCGGCTTGGGCCGCTGGAATGGTGCTGGCGATCGCTGACCTATGGAAGCGTGCGACCGTTCAGGATGTCCGCACCGGCGGCAAGACGCCGATGATCGATCCTGGTTGATCTATTTGCGCTCGCGCTGCGTGACATGCGGCTATCTGTGGAGGTCATACGAATGTGACTTAGTCCCAAAAATATGCGTTCTTGAGCACCCTTCCCGGCTCACATAGCTGATCTTGGTCTTGAATCGGACCGGAGGTCGAAAGTGAATATCCTGCACCTTGACTCGAGCATCCTCGGCGAGGGTTCTGCCAGCCGCACCCTGTCTGCTGCCATCGTGGATGAGCTCGTGCGGGACGAGCCGGGCGCCGAGGTGACCTACCGCGATCTCGCCGCAGCGCCTTTGCCTCACCTGACGCTGGAGGCGTGGATGGCCTTGGACCAGGGACCGGACGTTGAGCAATTTCTCGCCGCCGACGTGATCGTGATCGGCGCGGGGCTCTATAATTTCAGCATTCCGAGCCAGCTGAAGGCATGGATCGACCGTATCGCCGTCAAGGGAAAGACCTTCAGCTACGATGAGCACGGCGTGGTGGGGCTGGCCGCGGGCAAGCGCGTCATCGTCGGTTTGGCCCGTGGTAACGTCTATAGCGATCCGTCGCCGCACCAATCATCCGAACATGCCGAGACGCTGCTGCGCTCCATCTGTCAGTTCATCGGTGCTGACGTCGAGTTCATTGTCGCCGAGGGCATCGGCTTTGGCGAGGAGGCACGCAAGGCGGCGCTCGAAGGCGCGCTGCAGCAGGTCCGCGGCCTGGCAAGGCGCGAGGCGCAGACCGCAACCATTGCGGCCTGAACCGAGGGCGTGCGGGGAGCGCAGGATCACGAGCCTGCCGCACGGATGTGTCATGCGAACGTCGCGGTTGCCGCTGATGCGAGGAGGAGCCCGGTCATGAACATTCTGTACGAAACGCGCGCCCGCGCCGTCGGCGGTCGGAGGGGGAGCGCGAGCGTCGAAGATGGCGCTCTCGCCTTCGCTTTTACCACCCCCGCTGCTTTGGGCTGTGACGGTGATCCCGGAACCAACCCGGAGCAGCTTTTCGCGTCGAGCTATGCGGCCTGTTTTCTCAGCGCGGTGCACTACGTGGCACAGCGGCGACGGCTCGCCGTTGCGGAAGAGAGCGCGGTGACCGCCTCGGTCGGCATCGGGATGCGGGAAGACTGCGCCGGCTTCGAGTTGCAGGTGCATCTGTCGATCAGCTTGCCCGGACTCGAGCCGAGGCAGGCGGCTGAACTCGCGCTGGAGGCGCACAAGGTGTGCCCCTATTCCCACATGGCACGTCATGGTGCGGACATCAGCGTCAACGTTCGCGATTGATCGCGGCAACCGTAAGCGCTGGTACGACCACCGCTTGTTTTCTCCCCCGAACGGCGTTCGCGACGCGCGCGGGCCTGTCATCCTCCGCGGCAGCAGTCGAAGCGACCGCTCGACCGGCGCCGCTTGGCAGAGCGGGTCGGCCAAGCGGTCGATCGACGTTCGGTGCTGATCGGAAGCACCGGGCTCAGGCGGACGTGGTCACGCTTGCGGCCTGCTCCTTCCTCGGAGCGAAAACGGAATAGACGTTGTCGTAAGGAGGCGGGCCGACGATCTTCGAGCCCAGGCGCTCGTTTTCCGCAGCGATCGCGGAAAAGTCGCCGTCGCGCGCGGTTTGGATCAGGCGGAATATCTCCTCCTGATATCCCGGTGAGAAGATCACCAGCATCCGCACGGGCGTATCC
The DNA here is from genome assembly GCF_051400595.1 of Sphingomonas larreae. Taxonomy (NCBI): domain Bacteria; kingdom Pseudomonadati; phylum Pseudomonadota; class Alphaproteobacteria; order Sphingomonadales; family Sphingomonadaceae; genus Sphingomonas; species Sphingomonas larreae. Next base: position 123,105 of record NZ_JBLFFI010000004.1, on the reverse strand, counting down.
GAAAGATTTGCCCAGGCGTGCGGCGTTCCCCTCTTCACCGTCGCGGCCTCTCCGGCGGACAGCTCTACCTTCCGATCGCCGTTGGTGAGGTGGAGACGCCCCTCGATGACAGCGAAATGTTCTTCCTCGTTGGCGTGAAGGTGCAGCGGCACGCCATTACCCGGCTCGGCGACGATCTCGATGGTCACATAACGGCCGTCTGTTTCGGCGGCAGTCGTGCGGATCGTGTAACGCTCCCCGGGGGTGATCTGCCACCAGCCCTGTTCCCTATTCTTTTCGTACGCACTGTCCATGGTTTGCATCTCTGTAGGTGAACAAGAACCACTAAAGACACAATCCATCTTGCATGGACGCTACAAGCATGCGGGCCGGCCTTGCAGATGTAGCAAAGTCATCTGCTGGCCGGTTTGTTCGGCTCGGGGCAGTTGATCATCAAAAGGCGTGCCTGCTGTTTACTGGTGAGCCGCTGCCACGCTTATGCCTTGCTGGCGTCATTGTCGTCAGGGCATCGCAACGTAACAGGCAGCGCCCCTCAGGAGTCCCCGGCGCCTTGCGTCACACGGTCCGAACGGTGCCGCCATCGATGATGAACTCGGCGCCGTGGATCGCCGCGGCGCGATCCGAGGCGAGATAGGCGATCAGGTCGGCGACTTCGTGCGGCTCCGCCGCGCGTCCAATCGGGATGCCGCCCAGACCGTCGAGCACCATCTGTCGCGCCTGCTCGCGCGTTCCTCCATTGGCCGCCTGCAGGCGCTCAAGGAACTCATCCGTCGCTTCGGTCCTGATCCAGCCGGGGGAGACGGCATTGACTCGCACGCCCTTTGGACCGAGCTCCTTGGAGATGGACTTGCTGTAGGTCCGCAGCGCCGCCTTGGCGGCGGCGTAGGCCGTCGTCGACTCCGGCAGCGGCAGGATCGATTGGATCGAGGTGACGTGCACCACATTGCCCGCGCCTCTCCCGATCATCTGCGGCACGAGCAGGCGATCGAGCCGGACCGTGGCGAGCAGGTTGAGGTTCAGCTCGGCGAGCCAGTTCTCGTCGGTCAGCGCAACGAACCCGCCACCGGGCGACGTCGAGCCACCGACCACATGCGCCAGGACATCGATGCCGCCCATCCGATCGAGCGCCGCTTCGGCGAGCGCTCCGCTGCCCTCCGCGGTCGTCAGGTCCGCCCGGACGAAGATGGCGCCGGCGATCGGCTCGGCCTCGCCCCGGGCCGCGGTAATGACCCGCGCTCCCCCGGCCAGGAAGCGCTCGACGGTGGCGCGGCCCAGGCCCTTGGTGCCGCCGCTGACGAGCACCCGCTTGCCGGCGAATTCCGCCGAATCGATCGCGGCGCTCATAGCGTGATCTCCAGCGCGGTGATGGCGTCGTTCCGGAGCGTGAAGCCGTAGGTGAAGCGGATCGGACTGCCCTTGAAGTCGCCATGGGCGGGTCCCTCGACCACCACCTTGCCGTTCTCGTGGCGGATCGCATCCGGCGTGAAGATCGCCTTCACCGGGATCACCTCATCCTCGAACAGGGCGCGCAGCTCGGTGCGCCCCTCGAAACGCTTGCCGATGCCCGGGTCGACCACGACCGCGTCGGGCGCGAAAGGCTGCAACATGCCCGTCACATCAAGACGGGCGTTCGCCGCGACGAAATCGGCGATGGGCTTGGGAAGATCGATCGTCATTGCTCTGCTCCTTGACGTTGCGAGATCAATCTAGCGATATGTTTGCGCATGATAATCGCAGCAAATTGTCATCCGACATTGCGGAAAGCGGGATAATGGCCGCGCAAGGTCTGCTCGAGTTTGACGCCGTCCTTGCCATCGCACGCCGCGGTTCGTTCCGCGCCGCGGCGCTGGAGCTCGGGCTATCGACCACGGCGCTGAGCAATCTGATCGGCAAGCTGGAGCGCCGGCTCGGCGTCCGGCTGTTCAATCGCACAACCCGCAGCGTCTCGCTGACCGATGCCGGGCAGATCTTCGTGGAGCAGGTCAGGCCTGCGGTGAGGGCGCTGCATGAGGCGATAAGCGTGGCGCGGTCGCAGCAGGAGACGCCGTCCGGGACGCTGCGGATCAACGCGTTCGCGACCGGCGCGCGGGAAATCCTGCAACCGCTGTTGCTACGGTTCCTGCGGCGCTACCCTCAGGTCCATATCGACCTGGTCACCGAGGGTCGGATCGTCGACATCGTCGAGGCGGGTTTCGACCTCGGCCTCAGAAGCGCCGACCTGGTGCCGAGCGACATGATCTCCATCCCGGTCGGGCCGCCCCGCAGCTTCGCCGTCGTCGGATCACCCCGCTACTTCGAGGCGCATGGCGCGCCGCGCGTGCCACCCGACCTGCTGCAACACGCCTGCCTGCGAATCCGGCTGCCGAACGGCGCGTTGCATCGCTGGCAGTTCGAGCGAAACGGGGAGCCCATACAGATCGACGTCAACGGACCGATCACCCTGGACGAGGCAAGCCTCGCGCGCATCGCCGTCTTGGATCACGTTGGCATCGGTTACTTCATGGAGTCCGATGTACGCGAAGACGTCGAGCAAGGACGGCTGGTCCGGGTCCTGCAGGATTGGACGCCGCCACTGACGCGCCTCAGCCTCTATTATCCCAGCAGGCGCAATCCCTCCGCCGCCTTCAAGGCGTTGATCGACATGGCCCGCGCGGTAGATCAGTGATCGCGGTGGAAGCGGTTCTATCCAGGGGACAGCAGCGCCCTCTCGGCCCGGATCCGCGATAAGGTCGTGTGCCGCGGTCGCTTGGGGCGCGCATCTTGCCCTCAACGCGGCGCGAGGAGTGTCGCAAGCGTATCAGGCACGCCTTCGATACGCTCGAGCCGGGGATAACTTAGCGTTCCAGCGTAGTGTATTGTTCGATCGCTGCGTCGTCCGTCTTGTTCCACGGTCAGGACGACCCGGCGGCTTGACGCGCTGCGGACCCCGGACAGCAGTCTCTCACCGGTATATCGCTCATCATTGACCGCCAGGATCTTCATTCCGGGCCGCAATCCGGCGCGGAAAGCAGGACCGTTCCAAGCAACGGAGCGCACCGCTCCGCTTGTCGTGGCACCCAGGCCGATCGAATAGGAGAGGTCCGATATGCCGGCCTCTTCCTCGGCAGCGCGAAAGGCGGCGGTTGGTGTGTCGGTGAAGACGAGGCGCCAGCCGTGGTGTGTCAGCCCGGTCGTGGTGTCCAGTTCCTCATGCGCATCGATCCACGTGTTCAGGAGGGTCGACCAGTCAGCGGGGGCGACATCGTTGAGCGTGCGGCACAGATCGTCGAACGTGTAGGTTCGGGTAGCGGCGTCGGGCGTCGCACCAGCGAAAAAGCGGAAGGCGAAATCGTCGATGCCGCGGACTCCTCCGCTTCGCTTGCGCAGTTCGCCATCCATGGCGAGCCACAGCATGACACCTTCGGCATAATAGTCGCGACGGCGCTGCCAGTCGCGCCAGGGCACCGCCTGCCGCAGCATGAAGGAGGGGTAGTTGACGTCATCCGATAGCGATCGCCAAGCCCGGCCGGGACGCGCCGCGACGTCGGCAGCGTCGATGGCCAGCCTGTCGCGGAGTTCCGCCGGGGTGAACTGGCCCGCGCGGGTGGCGAGGATGCGGCCCCAGAATTCGGTCTGGCCTTCGTACATCCACAACAGGCTGCCGGAGACCGGAACGTTGGGGGTGGGTGCCCAGAGGTCTGCGGGCGTGCGGCAGAAGCCGTTCCAGGCGTGAACGATCTCGTGAGCGATCAGGTCGCGCGACAGGATCTGGCCGGGCCAGTCGCGGAAGTGTGTCGACGCAAGCTCGTTCTCGCTCGAGGCGCGATGCTCCGTCCCCCCGGCTGACCCATCGTCGCTCAGACGGGCAAGGATGTCGTAATGACGGAACGGGGCAGGGCCGAAGACGGCGCGCGTTTGCACGATGAGCCGCTTCAACTCGTCCAGCCGCTCACGCGGAACGGCAAGATCGCCTGATCGCAGCGCCACGAGGTCGAGCGTCACCGCGCCGCTGCCCGCGGGCGTAAGGGGCAGGTTCGAAACATAGCGTCCCGCGAGCACCGGAGCGTCGAGCAGCGTTTCCAGCGACGTCGCGGCGAAGCCCGTCGTCGCGCCGTGAACCCGCTTCGTCGCCAGCGACGTTGAAGCTTTCAGCCCGGGTGGGAGGGTCAGCGTGGCGGCGACGGCTATGTTTCGCGCGTACCAGCCGGCCGGGTAGAGGATCAGCCGCTGCCACGGCACCTTCACGATGTCAGCGGTGAGAAGGTCGCTGCCAGCAACCATCTGAAAGCCCACTTCGATCGACCGTACGCCCGCGGGTACGTCCAGGTGGAAGGCATGCGGATCGAGTGCGTCACGCTGCCAGCGGAGGGTCTTTCCAGCGGCCCTGATGGTCAAGCCGGCCAGATCGGTCACCGTCAGGCTCGGCCCGTGGCTGGCGGCCTCCCATCGCGGGTAGAGCAGGGTCGCCGCCGTCCCTGGCGCGACGGGAATGAGCTGTCGCACGGTGAAGATCTTGTGATCCACGTCCGTGGCGTCGACACGAAGATCCACGCGCCCGTCGAACGCGCGATCGACCGGGGCGGGCACGCTTGCGGGCCGCGCCGCATAGACGGGGCCGCGAGCCGATTGCGCAGCGGCTGTCGTGCTGGAGATCGCCAACGCGAACGCGAGCAGCCCGAGCGGATAGGATTGCGTTGCCACGAGAAGACAGCCCCCGACTTCCCAGCCCCCTGGTTTGCGGCAGCGAAATCGCCGGGCTGGGTCATGCGACTGATGACACGGGGAGAAGGCCCGACATAGACCGGTGAAGACGATCAAGCCTGAGCCGTCGGCCTGACGACCAACTCGCCGATATTCACCTCGGGCGGCTGTTCAATCGCATAGGCGATCGCGGCCGCGATGGCATCGGGGGACATCGCCAAGGATCCTCCCGCCGCGATCTGCTCGCGAAGGCGATCGTCGCGGATATGGTCGGCGAAGTTTGTTGCGGTGTATCCGGGGAGCAGCGTGGTGACACGCAGCGCCCCGGCAGTCTCCTGACGAAGCCCCTCGCAGATCGCCACTACCGCTGCTTTGGTGCCGGCGTACACCGCCATGTTGGGCACGATCTTCCTCGCTGCGGTGGAGGCGACGGCGATGAAATGGCCTGCCTTCTGCCGGCGAAAGATTGGCAGGGCAGCAGCGATGCCCCAGAGCACTCCCTTGACGTTGACGTCGACCATCATGTTCCAGTCCTTGACGCTCAGCGCATCCATCGGGCCGATCGGCATCGCTCCGGCATTTGCAACGAAGACGTCGAGGCGGCCGAAGGTGTCGATGGCATGGGCGGCCAGATCCTGATTGTCCTGGACGCTGACGACGTCGGTCGCCAGGCAGGTGGCGTCTCCGCCGGCTGCCCGTATCTCCTTCACGATGGTGCGAAGCCTGCCATCGTTTCGCGCGCCGAGGACAAGTTTGGCGCCTCTCGCGGCAAGGTAGCGCGCTGCCGTTTCGCCCATGCCGCTGCTGGCGCCGGTTATCACGATAACGGCATCTTCTATCATCGCTCGAGGCTCCGGTCTGCCGATCTGAAAGACTGGCGAGAGAATGTTGGATGCTGACGTGCGACCGATCGCACCACGTCGAGTGAGCGTGCCGCCAACGGCCTCGACAGCAGGGCTGCTCCGAGAAGAAGTCCAGAGCCGAGCGTGATCAGCGTCGTATTGGACGACCCTGTCAGGCGCACGATCAGGAAACCGAGTGACATGAACGTCATGTTCCACACGGCGAGTCCTGCGAGAACCGACATGGCGAGCCTGCGGCGATCATGAACCATCGTGCCCGCGACCATGGGCGCGAGGAGCCGCGCACCCGGAATGAGCTGGGCGGTGAAAGGAACCGAGGTACTGCTGCGGCGGATCTTCCTGAGGTATCGCCCCGCCGGATCGCGACGATGAAGGACGCGCTGGATGCGACCGGTCCCACCGTCACGAGCGGCGACGCTCACGCCAAGGCTGTAGGTCGCGAACGCCCCGGCACTGCCGCCGATGACCGAGGCGAGCATGGCCGTCGGTAGGCACCACAAGCCATTCGCCGCGGCAACGCCGATCGCCGCGAAGATCCCTTGGGACGGCAGGAGCGGAACCAGCCGCTCCAACAGCGTCACCACGAAAATGCCAGCCAATCCGAGTGGCGCGATGATCAGCAGGGCCTGGCCCAGCGGGTCGCCGCCCATCATGACGCAGCGCGCACCGACAGGGTTGGAAACATCGAGACGAGATCGTTCCGGCTCCATCCTGCCTCGGCGGCATCCGTGATGAGATCGGCGCGAATGGTGCCGACCCCCGTGGACAGTGCCGCGCTGATCGCCCGGATCACCTCGAGCCGCGGATCGGCGAGCGGGCCATGCTTTTTCCTGCCGAAGAGCAAGGCGAGCAGGCGAGGGCGCTGCCCGGCGCGCAGAACGACGGCAGGTTCACCCGGCATCCGACCGATCGCGATGGCGGCTGCCACCAGCGACCTCAGGTGGGAGCCCGCTCCCGCGGCGAAGGCGACCTTTGAACGCTCGACCGGTAGAGCGAGCAGTGCAGAGACGACGGGTGGTCGGCGCATGATCTCACCTCAGAAGCGATAGGAGAGCGTGACCCCGCCAAGCGGCTGCCACCGGCTGCCCTGATCGGTGACGGGGCTGTCGGCGAGGTCGCCGATGAGGTAGGTGGCACCCGCCCGGGCGATCACGCCGAAATGGCGATCGAAATAGTAACCGGCGCTGAGACCTGCCCCCACGTCGCGCATGCCCGAGCCCGGCCGGTAAGGCGTGAGTCCGCTTCTGACCGCGTCGGCCGCCGAGATGCCGAAATAGGTGCGCGAATAGTCTAAGTTCGCCCAGGTGGTCTGGACATCCACGGTGACGAAGGTGTCCGGCTTGCGGACGGCAGCGTAGCTGGCACTGGCGGTCGCGAGCAGCCCGTTGTGGGTCCGCGAGACGTCGTGGACGGCGGTCAGATCGAGCTGGAGCGATCCCTCGCCAAGCTGATCGCCGCCGAAGCGATAGCCGATGAAGGCGCCCGCCTCGATCGCGGTGTCGATTTCGGGAAGAAGGCCAACCGGGCCGTCAGCGTCGCTCCGATCAAGCCGTGCGCCGATCACGGGTCCGATCGCGAAACGCGGATCAGAGGCCAGGTCCGCCCGGCCGCGCAGGCCACGGAACTCGAAACTGATCCCCTGCCAGCGGACGTCGGCGAGCACGAAGGGGATCAGGCGCACGTCGCTGGCGCCGTCATATTCCGGGGCGACGCCTGCGCCGAGAGCAACCTGACCATGAGGTGCATCGCTGGGCGGCGCTCCCTGGGCGACGACAACCGAGGGCAGGCAGGCCATGCAAATGCCGACGAACGGAAGGATGAAGCGCATCGGATGATCCTTTGTTCGGTTTTGTGACGCTCACCGGAGATGCGCGCCAGGCAACCCAGCCAAATCGGCTTGATGGAAGTGTTGCAGGATGAACATGCAGCAGGCATTGTTCCCACCACGAAAGGGCATGCGCCGCTTACTTCGAAGTACGGGAACCTTGCTTGGCGTTTATGACCGACGGTGGGTGAGGTCTCTTGACCGCCTGTGTTTATCTGCCATAACTGAGCCACCTGATCTTGATCTGACACCATCAAGCTACAGGAGCAGTTCCGTGAACCGAATGCCCGATACCGCGAAAATCTTGCCTTTTCCTGCGGACGAGCGCAGCCACGCGGTGATGAACGCCGCCCCGCCAGGACCGCACAGCAGCGAAGAAGGTCGCACGCCGCCTGCGCTTCTCGATGCTGCGCAGGAGTTCCTGAAGTCGAGGGGCGGGGGCGAGGGGCATTTTCAGACGCCGATGAACGGCGTGCACGTCATGCGCGCCTTTCAAGAAATCCCGCCGATGCGCAGGATCTACCGGCCGTCGCTCTGTGTCGTGCTGAAGGGTGCCAAGCAAATCCTGTTCGGCGAAACGACGTTGATCTACAAAGAGATGGAATGTCTCGTCGTCAGTGTCGAGCTGCCAGCAAGCGGTCGCATGATCGGCGCAAGTTGCGAGACACCCTATCTCGGATTGAGCATCGATTTCGACGTGGCGATGCTGAAGGAGGTCATGCAGCAGCTGGCGAACCCGCCGCGCCCAGCTCCCGCGTCAGGCCCTTGTGTGTTCGTCGGTCAGGTCGACGCACCGCTGACTGAGTGCGTCCTGCGCCTCATCAGGATGGCGACGACACCTGATGCTGCCCACATTCTCTATCCATCGGTGATGCGGGAGATCTGCTACTGGCTGCTGACCGGGCCCTACGGCGCCGAGATCGCCAAGCTGACCCTGCCGGATTCGCATACCGATCGCGTCGCCAACGCCATCTACTACCTCCGCGACCATTTCGCCCAGACGCTGCGGGTGGAGCAGCTGGCGGAGGTCGCCCGGATGAGTCTGTCATCGTTCCACCAGCATTTCCGGACGATGACATCGATGACGCCGGTGCAATATCAAAAGCAGCTGCGGCTGCTCGAAGCGCGCCGGCTGATGGTCTCGGACGCTGCCAATGTGTCCGAGGCTGCCTATCAGGTCGGCTATGAAAGCGCTTCCCAGTTCAGCCGCGAGTATTCCCGCCACTTCGGTATCGCGCCGAAGCAGGATGTGATGAACTATAAGGCATTGGTCGCCTACGGGGCGAGGTAAGCCGCAGCGGTCCTGTCGGGCGCATACCGATCCTGCACGCGGAAGCGCCCGCAGGATCGGGCAAGTCTTATGGGGCATTCGGCATGGAGGAGGGTCGGGATCAGCGTAACTTGTGAAGCAGGCGCCGACACCGGCTTCGTGAAAGGCAAGTTCCATGACCCGCTGGACAGTTTCCGACATCCCGTCGCAAAACGGTCGCTCCGCCGTCGTCACCGGCACCGGTGGCCTCGGCTTCGAGGATGCCCTTGCGCTGGCGCGTGCCGGCTGTGAGGTCATTCTGGCCGGCCGCGATCCCTTGAAGGGGGCGGCCGCAGTGGACCGCATCCGGCGCGACATCGCCGGTGCGAAGATCCGGTTCGAGCCGCTCGACCTCGCCGAGCTCGCGTCGATCGCCGCCTTCGCTGATCGCCTGGGCAAACAGCGACCGAGCCTGGACATCCTGATCAACAACGCGGGCATCATGGTCCCGCCACGGCGCCGGACCACGGCGGACGGCATCGAGCTGCAGTTCGGTACCAATTATCTGGGCCATTTTGCCCTCACGGCGCATCTGCTGCCGCTGCTGCGGGCCGGCGTACAATCTCGCGTCATTTCCTTGTCGAGCGTTGCGGCTGCGGCTGGCGCGATCAACTTCGACGATCTCAACGCAGCGACGCGCTACAAGCCGATGCCGGTCTACAGCCAGTCGAAGCTTGCCTGCCTCATGTTCGCGTTCGAATTGCAGCGGCGCAGCGACGCGGGCGCGTGGGGGATCACCAGTATCGCCTCGCACCCGGGGATCTCGCGGACCGATCTGCTGCACAACGGCCCCGGGCGCTGGAGTGTACACGGCATCGCTCGTTCCTTCCTGCCGTTCCTCTTCCAGCCAGTGGCGCAAGGCGCCTTGCCGACGCTGTACGCCGCGACCTCGCCGGGCGCTGTGGCTGGCGGCTATTATGGACCTGATGGTCTGGGTGAATTGCGGGGTGCCCCGACCGCGGCCAAGGTGCCCCTGCAGGCTCTGGACGAAGGCGTCGCAGCTCGGCTGTGGGAGATGACCGAAGTCATGGCGGGCGTGCGCTTCCCGCCGGCCGCGCTCGACCCGAGCCACCCCCTACTCGAGCTCGTCTCCCCGGCAATTGCCGCCTGACCGCGCCCGCCTGAGCTCCATCTTTCCAAGGGAACATCATGATGAAAGCGATCAAGGCGTTGCTGCTGCTCGGCGTGCTCGGCGCGCACGCGACCGATAGCACCGCGGCTCCTGTCCAAGCTGCCGCGACCTCTGCGCTTCTCGGGACATGGCACGCGGAAGACGGAAGCCTCAAGATCGAGATGTTCGATGCCGGAGGCAGCTACGCGGGCCGCATGATCTACGGACGGCGGGTGATGGAGGCGGATGACGTGACGTTCAAGCGAGACGTCCACAATCCGGATCCAGCGCTCAGGAGCCGGTCACTCCAGCATGCCGTCGTGAAATGGCACGCCGGTCATCGTCGGTGGGAGGGGGGTCATCTCTACGATGGCGCCTCTGGCCGGACCTACTCTGCCCGCATCGAACTCAAGAACGGCAGGATGGAGATGCGTGGTTACATGGGATCGCCGGTGCTTGGCCGCACGGTCGTCTTGGACCGCGTAGCCGGCTGAGCCGCGCGCCCGGCGCTGACGCCGAGACGCCGTCGCGCGGATGGCGAAACGCGTCGTTTTCACACCGGCGAAGACGCGCGGCCGTGCGCGCGACGCGTCGACCTCCCTTGTTTGTGGAATGCGATCATGAACCTTCCCTGGAGCTCGGTACTGTCGCTGCTGAGCCGGAGATGTCCTGCCGGAACGCCATCGAGTCTGGAACTGCTGGCGACCGCAGGCGCAACCCGCGACCGCGCGGATCGCTGCGCCGGCATGCCTTTGCGCATGGCAGAATTGGCATCCGGCAACGAACCGGCGCCCCGCTTCTGGTCCGATGCGGCGAGGTTCTTGGTCGAGTGGTCGCGCCACCCTTACGATACCGCCGCCATCGCCCCGTCGGGACGAGCGCTGGCTGTGTTGATCACCTGCGAGATCGATGGCGGCTCGGGGCCGGTGCTCGAGCTCGGCCCGGGTACTGGCGTCTTCACACGGGCTCTCACCCGCCGGGGAGTAGCCGAGCGCGATCTGACGCTGGTCGAGCGGAGCCTGTCCTTCGCCGGGCTGTTGAAGGACCGTTTTCCGGCGTCGACGGTCCTCACCAACGATGCCGCCGACCTTCATCTGACGAGGCGAGCGGCTGCGCAGCCGTTCGGTGCTGTGGTGTGCGGGCTCGGTCTTCGCAACATGACGTCGCCCGAGGTCGAAGGCATCGTTCGGGCCAGCTTCACCGTCCTGCGACCGGCGGGATCATTCTACCTGTTCACCTATGGCGGCCGCTGCTCGGTGCCGGATGACGTTCTGGACCGGCTCGGCCTGATCGCCGACAAAGTGGGTTCGACGCTGCGCAACCTTCCGCCTGCGTCGGTCTACCGCCTGCGACGGGTCGGGACGACAGGATGAGCCACGAACCGGTCTGCGGCGCGTTCGGTCATAGCACGGCGCCCGAGATCATATTGCGGTGTGTCGGCCATCTGATCGTCGTCGGCGCTCTGCCGTTCAGGCTCGGTCAGACCGGAGCGCCATGGTGGTGTCTGCCGATTTACGCTGTCGTCGCGGGTGTGATGATGACTGTGGCCGAGGACATCCGCTTCGCCCGGGCGATCTTCCTGCGTCGGGACGTACGTGGCTACGCGCAGGTGCGTATCGCAATCATTGCCCTCTTGGGCACGGCGCCCTTCGCTGCGGGGACGGGCTTCGTGGCGTGATCACCGGCTGCGGCCTGCACCCGAACCGGGCCACAGGATCGGGCAAGTTTTCCATGGGATCGGGTGTTCGCGGCGCGTGGTGCCTGGCCTAGCATCGCGCCATGATCAACATCGTGACGGCCTAGCTCATGGCGTATTCCCTTTGGGTCAACGGCGCGACGTATCAGGTCGACGAAGAGGGGCAGACCCCCTTGCTCTGGGTGCTGCGTGACACGCTGAAGCTTACAGGGACGAAGTATGGTTGTGGCGTCGCGCAGTGCGGCGCCTGCACCGTGCATGTCGATGGCCAGCCGGTCCGCTCCTGCTCGTTTCCGCTCGAGGCAGCGTCGGCATCGCACATCGTCACCATCGAAGGCTGCGAAGGCGCCGAGGTCGAGGCGATCCAGAACGCCTGGGTGGCGCGTGACGTGCCGCAGTGCGGCTTCTGCCAGTCGGGGCAGATCATGAGTGCGGTGGCGCTTCTACGCGCCAATTCCGCGCCGAGTGACGCCGACATCGACGTGGCGATGAGCGGCAACATCTGCCGCTGCGCGACCTACAACCGGATCCGCGCCGGCATCCACGACGCCGCAGGACAGCTAAGGCACCGCCCGTCGTGAAATGGCGGCGTGCTGCCGGTGAGCGCCGACGTGTCGGCTGTCTCCCGATCCTGGTGTCGCTCGTCGCGCTCCTCGTGCTCGGCGTAGCCATCGCCTTTCGCCCGCAGGCGCTGCCGTCATCGCAGCCGCTGGTCGCTGCGCCGGCACGATTGCACGGTTCGGCTCTGCGGCCGGCATCGACATTCGCGTCGATCGCGGACCCGAGCGTGCGATCGCTCGCGCTGTTCGAGGAGGCGGGACGCGTGATCGAGCACCCGCGCTGCATGAACTGTCATCCGCGAGGCGACCGGCCGACCCAGACGGCGGCGATGCGGCCCCACATGCCGTGGGTGACGCGAGGACCGGATGATGCCGGTGCGCCGACGATGCGGTGCGCGACCTGCCACCGTGCCACCAACTTCGCGGCGTCCGGGGTTCCCGGCAATCCGAAATGGAAGCTCGCGCCGATCGAAATGGCCTGGCAGGGCAAGACGTTGGGAGAGATCTGCCGACAGATCCTCGATCCGGCCCGATCGCACCTGAACCGGGCCGAACTCCTCCACCATATGGCCGAGGACGAGCTGGTTGGCTGGGCCTGGCACCCCGGCGGCAACCGGGAGCCCGCTCCCGGCTCTCAGGCAGCGTTCGGCGCCCTCATCACGGCATGGTTGGAGACGGGGGCTGCATGTCCCGTCTGACCCCTTGCCGAGCAGGAGATTGCTCGTGACCGACGCCCCGGCATCCGGACGCCGCTTTCAGATGACCCGCCGCAAGATGATCCTGGGCGGTACGCTGGCGGGCGGAGCGCTCGTCGTCGGCTACACGGCCACTCACCCGATGCAGGCCGCAGGCGCGATCCTGTCAGGAGGTGGGCCCGCGCCCGAGGAAAGCGCCTTCGGCTCCTTTATCCGGATCAGTCTCGATGGCTGGGTAACGATCGTCAACAAACAGCAGGAACTTGGCCAGGGCATCCATGCCGGCATGGCCGCGATGATCGCGGAGGAACTGGATGCCGACTGGGACCGGGTTCGGGTCGTCAGCGCCCATGCCAATTTCCGTGCTTACGGCCCCCAGATCACGGCAGGCTCGCGATCGGTGGCGACGAACTGGGATCCGATGCGCAACGCCGGCGCCGCCGCGCGTGCCATGTTTGTCGCGGCAGCGGCCTTGCGCTGGAGCCTGCCCCGGCGACTGATCGACGTGCGCGACGGGGTGGTCTCTCACGGCGCATCTGGACGCTCGGCGACCTTTCCGGATCTTCTCGCGGACGCCGCCCGCCAAACCGCGCCGCAACGCCCGACGCTCAAGAATGCCAAGGATTACCGGCTGATCGGCACGGACCGCGTGCGGCGCAAGGATAGCCTGCCGAAAAGCACCGGCGCGCAGGTCTACACGCAGGACGTCCATCTGCGCGACATGCTCGTGGCGATGGTCGCCCACAGCCCGCGCTTCGGTGGCCGTCTTGCGCGATACGATGCAGCGGCGGCGCGCAAGGTGAAAGGCGTCGTCGACGTCTTCGCGATCGAGACGGGCGTCGCGGTGGTGGCGAGAAACACCTTCGCCGCGCGTCAGGGCCGGAATGCGCTCATCCTCGAATGGGACGACAGCGAGGCGGAGAAGCGCTCCACCGCCGATCTGATCCGCTACTTCCACGACATCGCTGCAGGTCGCACCGACGTCGCCTCGGCCGACTTCCACAGCAAGGGAGAAGAGCCGGACGGACCTTTCTCCGCAGCGGCGGTCGAGTTCAGCTTCGACTTCCCCTATCTCGCTCATGCGCCGATGGAGACGCTCGATTGCGTCGCCGAAGTGGATGGCTGGGATGTGAAGATCATCTCCGGCTCGCACCTTGCAACCGTCGACCAGGTGCAAGCGGCACGCGTCGCGCTCACCATCCCCGGCCGAGTCGACATCGAGGTGGTCCCGGCCGGCGGATCCTTCGGCAGGCGCGGGATCATGGGCGCCGACTATCTCGTCGAGTGCGTGCGGGTCGCAAAGCGGATGCCGCGGCGTCCGGTCAAGCTGATCTGGACCCGTGAGGACGAGATGTCGTCCGGCTTCTTCCGGCCGATGAGCCACCACCGCGTGCTGGTCGAACTGGGTGAAGACGGCTTCCCGGCACGGTGGCGGCACCGCACCGTCTCGCAGCCGCTGCTGCCGCTCGGACCCAATGCGCAGGCGGTCGAAGGCGTCGCGGAGTCGCCGTACCTCGCCGCTGCGAAGGTGATCGACGGCAAGATCTACTCTCCCACCTTTCCGGTGCCGGTCGCGTTCTGGCGTTCCGTCGGTCACTCGCACAATGGCATGGTGATGGAACATATCGTCGATCAGCTCGCGCGGCGGCTCGATCGCGATCCGGCAGCGTATCGGAGAGCCTTGTATCGCCGTGCCAACGCCAAGCGGCACCTCGCGGTGCTCGATGAACTATGCCGGCGGGCGGGCTGGGGCACGGCGATAGACGCCGGCTGGGCACGCGGTCTCGCCATCCACGAATGTTTCGGCACTGTCGTCGGGCAGATCGCGGAAGTCCGCATCGATGCGGGCAGACCGGTGGTCCGTCGGGTCGTCGCGGTCGTCGATTGCGGCACCGCCATCTCTCCAGACCAGATCGCAGCGCAGATCGAAGGCGGCATCGGCTTCGGTCTTTCCGCCGCTCTCTTCGGAGCGATGACGATGGAGAAAGGCATCGTGCAGGAGACCAATTTCGACAGCTACCCGGTCATCCGCATGAACGAAATGCCGTCGATCGAGACATACGTCTTGCCCTCGACCAATCCGCCAACGGGCATGGGGGAGCCCGGTGTGCCGCCGATCGCGCCCGCCGTCGCCAACGCGGTGCTTGCGCTCACGGCCGCACCAACCACCAGCCTGCCGATGTGGCGAAACGGGACGGCGACAAACGCCGGCTTCTCTACCCAGCGAATCTCGGCGTGACGTTCTTACCGTCGGCTCTGAGCGCGACCAGCTATCCCTGTTGCAGCCGCGCGCGGTGAGACGGTGGACAGCCACGACAATCCTGTGGCCGCGCCATCGCTTCGTAGCGACGCGGACACTGCCCACCGCCTCTATGCACGCGAAGGAGGACAGATGATGCCAACACGATCGAGCATTGCCTTGCTTTCGGCCGTCCTGCTTGCCTCTGTGACGCCGGCGGCAGCGCTGGGGCAGGATGCGAGCGACACGGACAGCGGCAAGGAGGCGCGCAATCGCACCCTGATCGCCGGCGCTTTTGCTCGCTGGTCGGCGGGAACGGGTGACGTGTTCAGCCTGCTTGCAGACGACGTGGTCTGGCGCATCACCGGCCTCGATCCGGCGGTGGCGCAGACCTACAACAGCCGCCAGGCGCTGCTCGACGCGGCCGCCAATCCGCTGCGCGCTCGGCTGAGCAAGCCGCTCAAGCCGATGGTGCGTAGGATCTGGGCCGATGGTGACGACGTGTTGGTCCACTGGGACGGCGCCGCGCCGTTCAGGGATGGCACGTCGTACCGCAATACGTACCTGTGGATCATGACCATACGCGGGCAAAGGATCGTGGCGGTCACCGCCTTTCTCGACAACGCCGCCTTTGCGGCGGCGCTGGCGAAGCCGGCCCCGTGATCGCGCGAGAACGGCTGGTGCAGCTGCCGAGAAGAAAAGGCCGCTCCCGATGTCCACGCCGCGCTGCCTGGATGCATCTTAACGCACGTTGGCGAGGGTGGAGCGAGCGTGTGGCACATCGAACCGGGAATGTGGATGAGGTGCACCCGTGCAAGGCGGACCGGCAGACCGTCGTATCGAGATCTTGGCTGAAGGCTTGCGGACGGCAGCGCGGCTCGCCCGCACCAAAGCGTTCCCGGTCCTTGCCGCCGGCGAGGACGCCGACCACGATCGAGCGCTTATCGCCAGGACCTTGGGTTCCTTCGCCGACGAACTTGATGCAACGGCGTTCCGGTTTGAGGAACTCGTGGAGGGGACGATCGCCGTAACCCGCTAGCCTCGCCCAGTCGTCCCGTTCCCACCCGCGCGGGTCGCTTGAGGTGCACGCGTGGAAACCAGGGTTGCCAACGAGGGTGCGCCGAAGCCGAACAGCCGGGCACGAGCGCACGCTGCCGCCGCTCGTAAGAAAATGCGGTACCGTCCGGTACATAAAGCGTTGACGGGAATGGCGCCGCTTCTATACCGGTCAGTATAGATGGTGGTGGCGTTCCGGCGGCACCGCGCGGGAGGCCTGTCCATGAACATCACCGGGTTCGGCAACACTGCCGCCCGCTGGCGATGGTCCGGAGGGGCTCGTCCGGGCGCGCCGTCCTTTTTCTCAACCGGATGGGCTTCCGTCTCTCCCCGATGTCGCTCGGCGAGAGCGCGGGCGGCGCCCATTCCAAGGAGGCACGACATGGCTATCGTCCGGGCGGGAGTGTCAATGGCGCGAGACGGAACGGGGATCGCCGTGTCGTCATCGCGCGGCGAGACCGCGGTGGACGCGACGATCTCACTTGGCCGGGGCGTGGCTCTCGCCGACGGAGGCGAGCAGGCACGCTACCAGTCTGCTGCTCGCGGAGGTGGCCAGTTCGGCGCCGACGATTCGCGTGAGGACGGATCCGACCGAGATCATCATGAACGCCTCCGCGAGCAGTCGATGCTCCGCCGTCACGCTGGTGCTGCCGGTCAGGCCCGCGAACGCACGGCTGATGTTGTCGAACATCATGCGCCGGACGCCGAGGAAGATTTCCCTGATGCGATCGTTGCGCGAGGCTTCCGCTGCGATCTCGAGGAAGAGCCGGTCGCCTTCCTCGTCCTCCCGACGGGTGGCGGAGGTAAGCCATTCGCGCACGCCGTCACGGCTGCGCGCGGCCAGCGCGGTGTCGAGCGCGTCCAGATCGGCGAATTTCCGGCAATCCTCCTCCGCGATCGCCGCGATGATGTCCTCCTTGGCGGGGAAGTCGCGATACAATTGCTGCACCGCAACGCCCGACTCGCGCGCGATCAGCGCGATGCCGGTGCCGTGGAAGCCATTCTCCACGAACAGGCGCCGTGCGGCTCGCTTCACATGCTGTCGGCGCTGCTCGGCGCGAGTCTGGCGGGGACGTTCGACGTTGACCAATCGGGGACCTCTTAAAGCGATGTTGACGCTTTTGTGCAGTGCGGCTAACCACTCACTTTGGAAGTGATCGCTCCCTTACATTTTAGCAAGCGAGAAATGTCTCATGGTGTGGAAGCGGCTGACTGGCGGTATGTTGGCCTCGAGCGCCCTGCTCGTGCTCGCCGGATGCGGTGACGGCGGGAAAGCGCAGCAGCAGGCCCCGCAGGGCCCGCCGCCGGTCGGCTATGTCGTCGTGCGCGAGGAGCCGGTCACGCTGACGACCGAGCTGCCGGGGCGGACGACCGCCTTCGAGACCTCCGAGGTGCGGCCGCAGGTCAACGGGCTGGTGCTCGCGCGCCTGTTCGTCGAGGGCGACGTGGTCCGCAAGGGTCAGCCGCTCTACCGCATTGATCCCGCGCCGTATCAGGCGCAGGTGGCGAGCGCGCGTGCCGCGCTGGCGCGGGCGCGCTCCAGCATCGCCTCCAGCGCGGCGCTGGCGCGTCGCTACGGCGAGCTGGTGAAGATCAACGCCATCGCACGGCAGGAATTCGAGAATGCGCAGACCACGGCGGCGCAGGCGCAGGCCGATGTCGCCGCGCAGCAGGCCGCGCTGCGGGCGGCTCAGATCGATCTCGCGCGCACCACCATCAGCGCCCCGATCACCGGCCGGATCGGCCGCTCGCTCTTCACCACCGGCGCGCTGGTGTCGGCGGCGCAGGCGAATCCGCTCGCGACGATCCAGCGGATCGATCCGATCTACGTTGATATCCAGCAGTCGAGCGCCGACCTGCTCAGGCTGCGCCAGCAGATCATCAGCGGCCAGCTGACCCGCGACGGCAACGCGCGGGTAAAGCTGAAGCTCGAAGACGGCAGCGACTATGGGCCGCAGGGCAGCCTCCGCTTCGCCGACGTCACCGTCGACCCGACGACCGGGTCGCAGGTGATCCGCGCGCTCTTTCCGAATCCCAACGGCCTGCTGCTGCCGGGCATGTTCGTCCGCGCCGCGCTGGCGCAGGGCACCGCGCAGAAGGCGATCCTGGTGCCGCAGCGCGCGGTCGGCCGCGACGAGAAGGGCCAGGCGACCGTCATGGTCATCGGCAACGACGGCAAGGTCCAGGTCCGCAGCCTGCAGACCAGCCGTGTCGTCGGCGACAATTGGCTCGTCTCCGGCGGCATCAATCCCGGCGAGAAGGTCATCGTCGAGGGTGGCATGATGCTGCGCCCGGGGATGCCGGTGCAGGGGCATCCGTTCGACCCCAATGCCAAGCCCGCGGGCGGTCAGCCGCCCCAGGGACAGGCACAGGCGCAGGCGAAGTAATCGGTCATGTCACGCTATTTCATCGATCGTCCGATCTTCGCCTACGTGCTGGCGGTGATGGTCGTCATCGTCGGCATCCTGGCCGTCCGCACGCTGCCGATCGCGCAGTTCCCCGCGATCGCGCCCCCCGCAGTGTCGATCACGGCGAACTATCCGGGCGCGGACGCGCAGACGCTCGAGAACACGACGACGCAGATCATCGAGCAGCAGATGAAGGGGATCGACCACCTTCGCTACTTCTCGTCCTCGTCGTCCTCGTCGGGCACGGTGACGATCACGCTCACCTTCGAGCAGGGCACCGATCCCGACATCGCGCAGGTCCAGGTGCAGAACAAGCTCCAGGCCGCGACGCCGCTGTTGCCGCAGGAGGTGCAGCGCCAGGGCATCATCGTCGCCAAGGCGACGCAAAACTTTCTGCTGTTCGTCGGCCTTTACTCCGAGAACGGCAAGCACGACGCGGACGACCTCGCCGATATCGTCGCGTCGCGCATCCAGGATCCGCTGTCGCGGGTGACGGGCGTCGGCGACACGCAGATCTTCGGCTCGCAATATGCGATGCGGATCTGGGTCGACCCGCTCAAGCTGAACAATTTCGCGCTGACGATGTCCGACGTGACCAGCGCGGTGACGGCACAGAATGCGCAGGTCTCCGCCGGCCAGATCGGCGCGCAGCCCGCGCCCAAGGAGCAGATGCTCAACGCGACGGTATCGGTATCGTCGCGGCTCACCTCGCCCGAGCAGTTCGCGCAGATCCGGTTGAAGAGCAATCCGGACGGCTCGGTCGTGCGGCTCGGCGACGTCGCCCGCGTTGCGATCGGCGCCGAGAACTACAGCTTCTCGGCGCAGTGGAACGGCAAGCCCGCGTCGGGCATCGGCATCAAGCTCGCGCCGGGCGCGAACGCGCTCAACACCGTGGTGGCGGTGAAGGAGCGGGTCAACGAGATCGCCAAGCAGTTCCCCCCGGACGTGAAGGTGATCTTCCCGTACGACACGTCGCCGTTCGTGCGGCTGTCGATCGAGCAGGTGATCGAGACGCTGATCGAGGCGATCGTCCTCGTGTTCCTGGTGATGTTCTTGTTCCTGCAGAACTTCCGCGCGACGCTGATCCCGACGATCGCGGTGCCGGTGGTGCTGACCGGCACCTTCGCGGTGCTGGCGGTGTTCGGCTACTCGATCAACACGCTGACCTTGTTCGGCATGGTGCTGGCGATCGGCCTGCTGGTGGACGACGCGATCGTGGTGGTCGAAAACGTCGAACGCCTGATCACGACCGAGCATCTGTCGCCGCGCGAGGCGGCGCGGAAGTCGATGGACGAGATCACCGGCGCACTGATCGGCATCGCCATGGTGCTGTCGGCGGTGTTCCTGCCGATGGCGTTCTTCGGCGGCTCGACCGGCGTCATCTACCGCCAGTTCTCGATCACCATCGTCTCGGCGATGATCCTGTCGGTGGCGGTGGCGCTGATCCTGACACCGGCGCTCTGCGCGACCATCCTGAAGCCGCACGACCCGAACAAGGGGGAGGGCAACGGCCCGCTGGCGCGCTTCTTCCGCTGGTTCAACGATCGCTTCGATCGCGGGCGCGCGCGCTACGAGCGCGGCGTGCAGTCAACCGCGCGCCGCTGGGGCCGGTCGCTGATCGCCTATGCGCTGATCCTTGCGGGCATGACCTTGCTGTTCACGCGGCTGCCGACCGGCTTCCTGCCCGACGAGGACCAGGGCGTGATGATCGCGCTGGTGCAGGGGCCGCCGGGCGCGACCACGGCGCGCACGCAAAAGGGCCTGGATCTGATCCGCGACCAGTTCCTCGGCGACGCCAAGGACGCGATCCGCGGCGTCTACACCATCAACGGGTTCAGCTTCGCGGGCGTCGGCCAGAACAGCGGCATCGCGTTCATCCCGATGAAGGAGTGGAAGGATCGGCCCGGTGCCGAGAACAAGGCGCAGGCGATCATCGGTCGCGCCATGGGCGCCTTCGCGCGCTACAATGACGGCCTGATCTTCGCGGTGATCCCGCCCGCGGTGCAGGAGCTGGGCAACGCCACCGGCTTCGACCTCCAGCTCGTCGACGAACTCGGCATGGGGCATGAGAAGCTGCTGGCGGCGCGCAACCAGCTGCTCGGCATGGCGTCGCAGAACAAGTCGCTGGTCGGCGTGCGTCCCAACGCGCTCGACGACGCGCCGCAGCTCAAGGTCGACGTCGACCAGGACAAGGCGCGCGCGCTCGGCCTCGATTTGTCGAACGTCAACAACACCATCGCCACGGCGTGGGGCGGCTCGTACGTCAACGACTTCATTGATCGTGGCCGCGTCAAGCGGGTCTATATCCAGGCGGACGCGGCCTACCGCATGTCGCCCGAGGATCTCGGCGATCTCTATGTGCGCGGCGCGAGTGGCAGCATGGCGCCGTTCACGGCCTTCTCCAACCTTTCGTGGAGCCAGGGGCCGATGCAGCTGACCCGCTACAATGGGCAGCCGGCGATGGAGATCCTGGGCCAGCCGGCGCCGGGCGTGTCCTCGGGCGCGGCGCTGAAGGCGATGCAGGATATGCAGGCCAAGCTGCCACCGGGCACGCGGCTCGACTGGACCGGGCTCAGCTACGAGGAGCAATTGTCGGGCGGTCAGGCGCCGGCGCTCTACGGCCTGTCGCTGCTGATCGTCTTCCTCTGCCTCGCGGCACTCTACGAGAGCTGGTCGGTGCCGATCTCGGTGATGCTGGTGGTGCCGCTGGGTGTCGTCGGCGCCTTGCTCGCGGCCTGGCTGACCGGGTTGAACAACGACATCTACCTCCAGGTGGGTCTCATCACGACGATCGGCGTGTCAGCGAAAAACGCCATCCTCATCGTCGAGTTCGCGGAGGAGAAGATGCGCGAGGGCAAGGGCGCGTTCGATGCCGCGGTGGAGGCGGCCAAGCTGCGGCTTCGCCCGATCCTCATGACCAGCCTCGCGTTCGTCTTCGGCGTGTTCCCGCTGGCGGTGTCGAACGGCGCCGGCGCGGGCGGTCAGAACGCGATCGGTCGCGCGGTGGTGGGCGGCATGCTGTCCGCCACGGTGCTGGCCATCTTCTTCGTGCCGATGTTCTTCGTGGTGGTGCTCCGACTGTTCGGCCATGGCGGCAAGGCGGAACCCGTCGTGCAGGACCGGCCTGACGGCGACGGGCGCGGCTCAGACGACGGCCGCGACCACGCGCCCGCGTCGCAAGGGATCTAAGCGGTGATCAAGACCAGAAACGCCTCGCTCTTGCTGGTGAGCGCCGCGCTCGCCGGTTGCAACCTCGCGCCCAACTATGTGCGGCCGGTCGGCGCGGTGCCTGCCGCGCTGCCGCAGGGCGGCGTCTTCCCCGCCGCGGCGACGGATGCGCCGGACGTGAGTGCGACCGGCTGGCGCACGTTCTTCACCGACGAGCGGCTGCGCCGCACCATCGCGCTGGCGCTGGAGAACAACCGGGATCTCCGGATCGCCGCCGCGAACGTCCTGCAGGCGCGCGCGCAATATCGCATCAGTCGCGCGGATCTGGTGCCCTCCACCGTCCTGTCGGGCTCGGGCACCTATACCAACAACATTCAGGGCGCCGCCGGCGCGCTGGGCGGCGCCGCGGGCGGCGGCACCGGCGCCGGAGCGGGAACGGGTACTGGCACCGGCACCGGCACTGGCACCGGTTCGAACGGCGGCGCCGCCGGTTCGGGCGGGACCGGGGTCGGGGTGGGCGTGGGATCCTCGTCCAACAACCTCGAATTCTACTCGGTGAACGCCGGCTTCTCGGCGTTCGAGCTCGATCTGTTCGGCCGCATCCGGAACCTGAACCGCGCCGCGCTCGAGCAATATTTCGCCACGCAGGAGGCGCAGCGCTCAGCCCGGATCAGCCTGATCGCCGAGACCGCGACGGCGTGGCTGACCTATGCATCGGATCAGGACCAGCTGCGAATCTCGCAGGACTCGCTCAGGTCGTTCGAGCAGTCGCTCGAGCTGACCCGCGCGCAGTTCCGCATCGGAGTCGCCTCCGAGCTGGAGGCGCGCCAGGCCGAGACGAGCTACCAGGCCGCGCGCAACGATATCGCGGTGCTGCGAACCCGCCTGGCGCAGGACAAGAATGCGCTCGACCTGCTCGCCGGCGCGCCCGTGCCCGCCGGCCTGCTGCCCGAGAGCCTGGGGAACGGGAGCGCGTCGCTGCAGACGCTGCCGGTCGGTGTCTCCTCGGACGTATTGCTCAGCCGTCCGGACGTCCTCCAGGCCGAGCACCAGCTGATCGCGCAGAATGCGAATATCGGCGCCGCGCGCGCCGCGCTGTTCCCGCGCATCTCGCTGACCGCGACGCTGGGGACGATCAGCACCGCGCTGCGCGGCCTCTTTGCCGACGGCAGCTTCACCTACACCGGCGCGCCGTCCGTCTCGCTCCCGCTGTTCGACGGCGGTCGCCTGCGCGGCAATGTCGAGGTCGCGCGCGCGCAGCAGCAGGCGGCGGTGTCGACCTACGAGCGTGCGGTGCAGACCGCGTTCCGCGAGGTCGCGGACGCGCTGGCGCAGCGCGGCACGATCGACGAGCAGATCGCGGCGCAGACGGCGCGCGCGGAGGCAGCGGCGGCCGCGCTGCGGATCTCCGATGCGCGCTATCGCGCCGGCGTCGAGTCGTTCTTGAACACGCTCGACTCGCAGCGCTCCTCTTATGCGGCGCAGCAGCAGCTGGTGACCACGAGGCTCAACCGCGAGAGCAACCTGGTGGAAATCTATCGCTCGCTGGGCGGCGGCATCAACGACGACGATCGACCGGCCGCGCCGCGCACCGCCAACACGCCGGGCTGAGCGGGCGGGGCGCGTCATCGCCGGGGAGACGCGGCCGGTTCGCGTCTGATCCATCGACGCCGGATCGCGCTCCGGCGAGCGCAGCTTGGCTCGAACCGCATGGCGCCGCCGGCGGTTCGCCACGAGCGCCGAGCTCCTCCGGTTGGTCGGTCGGCGGGCGGTTGCCAGTGCCGGACCGGAAACCGCGACGCCGCTACCCCGCCAGCAGCGTCTGGGTGAAGCGCTGCGCATCGCCCGCGAGCAGCGACAGCGTGCGGTCGAGCGTGCGCGAGGCGTCGCGGAAATGCTCCACCGAGGCGAGGTTGCGCTGCACCGAGCTGCCGATCCGCTCGCTCGCGGTCGCCAGCGCCTGGCTGCGCTCGCGGACCTCACCGATGCGCGCGTTGAGCTGGTCGATCGAGCGCGCCTGGCCGCGCGACATCAGCGCCACCCGGCCGGCGCCCTCGTCCAGCCCGGCGATCAGCGTGCCCAAGCTGTCGGTGTTGGTCACCATCGTGCCGATCGTGCCCTGCACCGCCTCGATCGTGCGGCGCACGTCGCTGGTGGAGGCGCCGGTGCGGCTCGACAGCGACTTGATCTCCGCCGCCACCACCGCGAAGCCAGCGCCCGCGCTGCCGGCGCGCGCCGCCTCGATCGTGGCGTTGAGCGCGAGCAGGTTGGTCTGCTGCGCGATCGCGTCGATCACGTCGACGATCTGCTCGATCGTCGCCGCCTGCTGCTGCGACTGCGCCACCGCCGCCTGCGCACCCTGGGCGTGGCGATTGATCGAGCGCGCGGCGCGGCTGGTGCCCTCCACCTCCTGGTCGATGTTCTCGAAGGCGCCCGCGAGCGAGCGGGTCGCCTCGCTCGCGTCGCGCATCTCCTCGCTGAACTGGTGCGCGATCGTGTCGAGCTCGGCCGCGAGTTCACGGTTGCCGCCAGCCGAGTCGGTGAGGTCGCGCGCGCTGCGGTCGAGATGCGCCATCGCCGCCTGCGCCTCGCGGATCGCGCCCGCGACCTGCTCCTCGAAGGTCTGGGCCAGCACCCGCAGCGTCTCGCGGCGGTGCGCCTCGGCCTCGCGCGTGGCGCGCGCCACCTCCTCGTCGCGGCGGCGCTCCTGGCGACGCGCTTCCTCGTGCAGCCGCGCGGTCTCGCGCGCCAGCCGCTCGGCCTCGCCGCGCTGCTGGTCGAAGCGCTCCAGCGCGGTCACCATCTGGCCCAGTTCGTCGCGCCGGCGCAGCGCGGTGAGATCGGGCGTCTTGCCGGCCAGCACTGCCTCCGTCGCGGCGGCGATGCTGGTGATCGAGCGCACCGTCGAGCGACTGATCAGATAGGCCATGGCGACACCCAGCAGCGCCGCGAGCGACGACACCAGCACGATCGCCAGCAGCGTCGCGCGCGTCGCGAACACTGCGCTGGCCGCACCGGCGTCGGCGCTTGCCACCCCGGCGCGGGTCATCGCGCGCAGCCGCTGCTCCACCCGGTGCGCGTTCTCGCGGAACGGCGCCACCATCGCCGCGCTGCTGGCGAAGTCGATCTCGAGCATCGAGGTGATCACGCCCACGGTGGCGCGATACTCGCCGAGGTCGGCGAGCATGCCGTCCAGCGCGGCGCGATCGGCGGGGTGGCGCGCGCGGTAGCGCAGCAGCGCGTCGCGCACGCCGTCGAGGTCGCGCTCCACCGCGGCGGCGCGAGTCGGCACGTTGGTGGCGGGGGCGGCAGCCTTGGCGATCAGCAGCCGGTACAGCTCGGAATCGGCCATCTCGAAGCGCAGCGCGACCGCGTTGAGCTGGCTGAGGTCACGCATGTCGACCTGGACGATGCGGTTGACGCTGCGATCCGCCACCACCAGCGCGGTGGCGCTCAGCGCGGCGATCAGCGCGAACAGCACCAGCATCAGCAGCGGCGTGGCCGCGACCTTGGCGGTGATCGGCCGGTCGGCGAGCCGCGCGCGCCGCTCAACGCGGTCCGCCAGCGCGGAGAGCAGGGTCAGCATCGCGCCAGTGTCGCCTCTCGCGCGGTCACAGCGTCACGCGAAGCCCGCCGCGCACGCGGCGGTCGGCCGGGATCGGCGAGACCGCGGCGCCATCGGCCAGCGACAGATTCTCGCCCGCGACGAACAGCTCGAGCGCCTTGCTCAGACGATAGCCCGCGCGCGCGTCGAGCGCGACCGCGTCGTCGACGCGGTACAGCCGCAGCTGCTGCAGCGTCGAAAAGGCGAACTGGCGCGTCGCGGCGGTGTAGCGTGCCAGCGCGCTCGCGTACCAGCGGCCGCCGTCATAGCCGAGCGCGACATTGGCCTTGTGCCGCGGCGTCGTCGCGCGCGGCGCGAGCGCATAGGGGATCGGCAGCGCCGTGCCGGCGAGATCGCCGTCAGTCGCGGTCCAGGTGTAATTGACGCGCCAGTCGAGCGCGGCGACCCGCCCGCTCGCCTGCCATTCGGTGCCATAGGTGGCATAGTCGCCCACCGCGGCGAAGCGCGCCGCCAGCACCGGAGTCGGCGTGAGGAACAGGTCGAGGTTGGGCTCCAGCCCGTCGCCCGGCGAGGCGATCGCATCATTGGTACGCGTGTAGAAAGCGGTCGCCTCCAGCCGCGTCGGGCCGAGCGCATGGGTGTAGCCGAGCTCGGCGCTCCACACCGCTACCGGGCGGATTCGCGGCGAGCCGGTCACGACGATCGGTACCGGCGTCGGCACCGACAGCGGCAGGCGGAAGCCGAAGCTCACCAGCGACGGCAGCTGGTAGCCGCGGCCGCCGTTGAGCCGCAGTCGGCCGTTCGCGCTGGTCTGCACCACCAGCGCGGCGTTGAAGCTGAACCGGGTGAAGGCGCGGTCGAACGCCGCCGGATCGTCGAGTACCGGCTGCGCGATCGCGCCGGACTGACCCAGCCACAGCCGGTCGACCCGCGCCGCGGCGCTGACGCCGACTCGGTCGAGCGGGTGAAGATCGAGCATCGCGTCGAGCGACGCGACGTCATAGGCGATCGTCTCGGCGAACTGCGCCTGGCCGCGCATCCGGCTGTTGCGATATTCGCCGCCGACGCGCAGCGTGTCGTCGGTGTCGACCCGGTAGAGCGCCGCCGCCTTCACCGCGATCAGCCGGTTCTCGATCGGCGCGCTGACGCGATTGACGCCGTCGCTGCCTTCCTTGCCATAATCGGCGTCGAGCCAGTTGACGTAGCCGTTGAGCGACGCCCCGCCCCACGGCGTGTCGTGCGTCAGCCCGGCATGGACGTTGCTGCTGCGATAGCGCTGGTTGGAGAGCAGCTGGCTGGGCAGATATTCAATCTGCTCGTTGCTGGCATAGCCGCCGCCGAGCACCGCTTCGGTGGTGCCGAACCGCGCGCTGAGCTCGCCCGCGACCTGGTCGGCAGCGACGTCGACGATCGGCGTCGGCGCGAGCAGCCCGGCGGGCAGGCGGCGCTCGTCCTCGCGCAGCCGCCCGGCGCTGACGCGCGCGCGCACGCTGCCGCCCAGCGGCAGCGACGCGGTGCCCGCCAGCCGTGAGAAGCCGTGGTCGCCCGCCGAGGCGGTGGCGCGCGCGCTCGCCACGTCGCCGGCGCGCTTGGTGATGATGTTGACCACGCCGCTGGCCGCGTTGAAGCCGAACAGCGCCGCGGCGGGGCCGCGCACCAGCTCGATTTGCTGGATTTCCTCCAGCTGCACGCCGAGCAGGTTCCAGTCGGTCAGGCCGTAATGGTCGAGATAGACCTGCCGCCCGTCGACCAGCACCAGCAGCCGCGCGTTATAGGTCTGCACGCCGCCGCGCACCGCGATATCGCTCTGCCCCGCGGTCCAGCGGTTGACGTCGACCCCGGCATAGCCCTTGAGCAATCCGGGCAGATCGCGCGCGGGGGAGCGCGCGATCTGATCAGCGGTGATGATGGTCACCGAAGCGGCGACCTCGGAGGCGCGCTGCGGCTTGCCGATCACGCTGGTGGTGACGGGCTCGCCGATCATCGCTTCCAGCGCGGAATAGTCCACCGCCTGCGCGGTCGCCGGCGCGGCCGCCGCGATTGGCGCGAGCGCGGCGCCGAGCGCGAGCGCGCGGCGCAACATAAGCGCGGTCACGCTCAGATCTCCTTGACGAGCATGAGGAAGGCCGAGCCGAAGCGGGCGTTGGCGGCGCGCGCCGCGGCGCGGTTGACGGTGATCTGGACGCGCGCGCCACTGCCGATGCCGACGACGCAGCGCGCCGCCTGGACGCAGGCGTCGTCCGAGGTGATGGTGACGACCGAACTGCGCGCGGCCGCCGCGGCGATCGCGCCCTGGTCTTCGCGCGTGCCGGCGGTGACGAAGGCGACGCGATAGCCCGTCAGCGAGTCGAGAGCGGTCACCGGCACCCGCTTGGTGCGCAGCGTCGCCTTGCCCGCGGCGGCCCCGCCGCCGAGCGCGCGCTCGATCGCGGCGGCGTCGGCCATCGAAGCGGCATTGCCCGGCGCGACGACGATCGCGGCGGGCATGATGCCGCTCGCCGGCGGTTGCAGGAACGACACCACCCGCACCGCAATCGGTACGTTCAATTCTGCCTGCAGCGGCAGCGCAGCCACCGACGTGCCCGCGACCACCGCCGCCCCGATCAATTGTCTCACGCGACCCTATCCCCAAGCCCGAGAGCGGCAGTAGGCGCGCGAGGTCACCAGATGATTAACGCTGCGGTGACGATGGGGCGGGCGGCCTCCTTATCGCCGGGATCCGGGTAGCCGGCCGCATCACGGAGAGCCGAGTGTCACTCGCGCGCCTGATCATAGGCGACGGCGGCGGCCGCGAAGGCTTGCTCATGCTCGAGCGCCCAGGAGCAGAGTGCCTCGAAGGGGCCGCGCAGCGAGTGACCGAGTGGCGTGATCGCATATTCGACCCCGATCGGGCTCGTCGGAAACACCGTCCGGGTGATCAGCCCGTGGCGTTCCAGCCGCTTCAGCGCGTCGGCGAGCGACTTGTGCGTGATGCCGTCGAGCCGGCGCTTGATCTCGTTGAAGCGCGCCGGCTGCGGGCACAGCACCGTCAGGATCATGATCGTCCACTTATCCGCGATCTTGTCGAGCACGGGGCGAATGCGGGGCACGTCCATCATCGCCCGGCACGACAGCGCCGCCAGGTCGGTATCCTCGGCCATATCTAGGCTATTTCCAGTGCGTTCTTGATAGCAGATACACATCATATATCTGGTCGCCCGTCTCGAAGAAAAGGACGGATGATGACGAACATGACCGGCAAGGTCGCCGTGGTGATCGGCGGAGCGAAGGGGATCGGGCTCGCGACCGCACGCGCGCTCGCAGAGGAAGGAGCGACGGTGCTGCTGACCGGGCGCAGGGAGCAGGAGGTCGAGGCCGCAGCCGCCGGCATCGGCCCCTCGGCGCACGGGATCGCGGCCGACGCCGCCGTGCCGGCCGATCTGGAGCGGGTCATGGCCGAGGCGCGAAGCCGCCACGATCGCATCGACGCGCTGGTGCTCAACGCCGGATTGTCGGAGCCGGCGACCATCGCGGAGGAGACCGCCGAGCATTTCGATCGCCATTTCGCGGTCAACGTGCGCGCTGCGCTCTTCGGCCTCCAGGCGGCCTTGCCCGTGCTGAGCGACGGCGCGGCGGTGGTGCTGGTCGGGTCGATCGCCGACGTGATGGGGGTGACGCCCTTCAGCACCTATGCCGCCACCAAGGCGGCGCTGCGCTCCTACGCGCGCAGCTGGGCGGCGGAACTCGCGCCGCGCCGCATCCGCGTCAACGTCGTCGCTCCCGGGCCAACCGACACCGATATGATGAGAGCGGTGTCCGACGACATGCGGCAGACGTTGATCGCGCCGATCCCGCTCGGCCGCATGGCGCGCCCGGAGGAGGTCGCGGCGGCCGCCGTGTTCCTCCTCAGCGATGGCGCCAGCTTCGTGACGGGAAGCGAGCTCTGCGTCGACGGTGGCATGCGGCAGGTGTAGCGGCACCGTCCTCCACGTGGCAGCGCAGCGTGTCCGACAGGCCGCGCATCACGGACCTGCGCTCCCGCTCCGGCGTTGGGCCGGCATGCGTCTCCCCTTGATCGCGTCGGCTGCCGACGCGCTGTCCTGGACCCTCGTCGGTGGCTTGGCGTTCGCCTGCCTGCTGCTGACCTTTCTGATGGGGTTTGGCGTGCTGCCGGGCCGCGCGCTGCTTGCCGGCATCGGCCTGGCCGTGCTGGCGGCCGCGCTGGTGATCGGACGCCGGCGAGCGGACGCCCGGCTGGCCGCGGGCGCCAGCGCGTTCCTGCAGATGACATCGTTCACCATCCTCGGCGTGGTGCTGACCTATCTGCTGGCGGCGCGGGGAGCGCCGTTGTGGGACGCGCGCCTGGCCGCCGCGGACCAGCGCCTCGGGGTGCACTGGCCGGCGATCCTCGGCGCGGCCGATCGCCTGCCGGCACCGGTGCTGGCGCTCGGCGGCCTGGCCTATCACAGCCTGGTGGCGCAGATGGTTTTGTGCATCCTCGTGCTCGCCGGGACGGGGCGGCTCGACCGGTTGCGCGTGATGACCGCCGCCGCAATCCTGGCGGGGGTGACGACGGTGCTCGTCTCGGGCGTTGTGCCGGCGGTCGGCAACCTGTTCGATCCCGATCGCTACCAGGCGCTCTGGCCGTCGGTGGCCTGGCTGGAGCGCGCCCTCGTGCTCGGACTGCGCGACGGCAGCGTGCGGCAGATCGACCTGCTGCACATGACGGGGATCGTCAGCTTTCCCAGCTATCACGCGGCCTTGCCGGTGATCCTCGGCTGGGGGCTGTACCCGATCGCGCGATTGCGCCTCCCTGCGGCGATCTGGGCCACGCTGACGATCGCGGCGACGCCGCTGTTCGGCGGGCATTATCTCGTCGACGTGCTGGCCGGCGTCGTGCTCGCGTCCGCCGCGCTCGCGCTCGCCGCGCGGCTGGTATCGAAAAATGCCGGGCACGGAGGCATGCCCCGCGGCCAGGAATATGCTATACTTCCGCGATCTAGGGCCGCTGCGACGCTGGCCGCCGCGAGGAATGCCGGATCGCCTGATGACGTGGTATGAGAAACTGCTGATCGTGTCGGCCATGGTGCTCTTCATGGAGTGCTTTGCCTGGGCCACGCACAAATATGTCATGCATGGCTGGGGCTGGGGCTGGCATCGCTCGCACCACGAGCCGCATGACCGCGCGTTCGAGAAAAACGATCTGTACGCCGTCACCTTTGCCGCGATCGTGATCGGACTGTTCGCGCTCGGGACCTATTGGGAACCGCTCTGGTGGGTCGCGCTGGGGATCACCGTCTATGGCGCGATCTACGCCTTCGTGCACGACATGCTGGTGCATCAGCGGTTCGGCATGCGCTGGGTGCCGCGCAAGGGCTATTTCAAGCGGTTGCACCAGGCGCATCGGTTGCACCATGCGGTGAAGGGCAAGGAGGGGGGCGTCAGCTTCGGCTTCCTGTTCGCGCCCGATCCCGCCCGGCTGAAACGTCGGCTCTCCGAACGCGCCGACCGGTGAGCATCGGCGCGCGACACGGCGGCGACACGCGGCGCGGTCTCGCGCTGGCGGCGGCGATCGGCGCCGCGTGGCTCACCGTGCACCTCGGCGGCATCTTCTTCTGGCGCTGGACGCCGGCCACCGCGCTGCTCGCGCCCGTCGTTGTGGTGGTGCAGGCCTGGCTCAGCACCGGGCTGTTCATCATCGCGCATGACTGCATGCACGGCTCGCTGGCGCCCGGCCGGCCGCGGCTCAACCGAGCGGTGGGAACGCTCTGTCTCGGCGCCTATGCCGGCCTGTCCTACGGCGGGCTGCTCCCCAAGCACCACGCCCACCACGCCGCTCCCGGGACGGCGCGCGACCCGGACTTCCATGCCGACGCGCCGACGCAGATGCTGCCGTGGTTCCGATCCTTCTTCCGCAACTATTACACGCACGGCCAGATCGTGCGGATCACCGTCGCGGCGACAGTCTATCTGCTGCTGGGCGCCTCGCTCTTCAACATCGTCGTGTTCTGGGCGGTGCCGGCGCTGCTGGCCTTGGCGCAATTGTTCGTCTTCGGCACCTATCTGCCGCACCGGCATGACGAGCGGCCGTTCGCGGATGCGCACAATGCGCGCAGCAGCACGCTGGGGCCGCTGCTGTCGCTGATGACCTGCTTCCATTTCGGCGCCTATCACCACGAACATCATCTCAGCCCCGGCACGCCGTGGTGGCGCCTGCCCGCGTTCAGGCGGGAGCGGTTAGCGCGGCGGTGATGGCGGCGGCGGCAGCGGCGGCACCGCCGTCCGCCGCGATCTCGTCCGCCAGCGCGCGCGCCGCCTGGCGATAGCTCGGGCGCGCGATCACCGCCGTCAGCGCGTCCGCCAATGCGCCGACACTCAGGCGATGCGGCGACAGCATCCGCCCCGCGCCGATCCGCACCAGCCGGGCAGCGGTCGCGGGCTGCTCGAAGCCGATCGGCAGGGCGACGATCGGCACCCCGGCCGCCAGCGCGTCGAGCACGGAGTTGAAGCCGCCATGCAGCACCGCGGCCGAGCATCGACGCAGCACCGCTGTCTGCGGCCAGAAGGCGCGCACCAGCGGCGCGCCGGGCAGGTCGGCCTCCTCCGCCGGCGAGAGCCCGCCGCCATGGCCGATCACCGCAAGTGCCCCGACGGCGGCACAGGCTTGCGCCATCGTCGCGAACAATTCGCGGTGCGCGCCTTGCAGCGTGCCGAGCGAGCAGAAGATCAGCGGCGTGTGCTCGGGGAGCGGCTCGTGCGGGATCGGTGCATCAGAACGCCACGGGGATCCGTAACGAAAGGTGGGCGGCAAGGCGCGCCGGGGGAAGTCGAGCCCGCGCGGACATTGCGCGACCTGCACACGCGGTGTGGAGTGACCGGTCAGCTGCCATTCCCGCTGCCGTGCCTCGATCACGCGGGTGACCGGTCGCATCAGCCAATCCGTCACCGCATATCCGCCGCGGTTGCGGAACCTGCCCAAGGCGTCAGGACGGTAGCGCCACCCGAGGAACGGCGGCGGCACGTCGGGCTCGCGCAGCAGCGGCAGGCCGGTGGCGGCGACCACATACGGCAGGCCGAGCCGCTCCGCGATGAGCGGGCCGGCGGGTTCTACCGCGTCCGCCAGCACGGCGGTGGCACCGATCCGCTCGAGCACGGCGGGCGCTTCGGCCAGCAAGGCCTCGGTCATCGCCGCCGTGGCGCGGATCATGCGGTTCAGGCGAACGGGTCCGTTGGGCTTCACCAGCGATGCCAGATAGGCGTCGAACGACGTCGCGCTCCCGCTCGGCAGCGCCGCGAACCCGACCCCGGGATCGGTGATAAAGCGCCGCGCCGCCTCCATGTGGACGACCGACACCCGCCAACCCTGATCGATCAGCGATCTGGCCAATATCTGCATCGGGTTGAGGTGACCCGGCAGCGGCGCGGTGATGACGGCGAGATGCCCCGGCGGCGAGCTATCGCTCTGGAGAAGCTCACGATTATGCATCCGTGGCGATCATGAACCGATCAGGCGCCGGCGCAAGGAAGAAACTTGCCGGACGCGGCCAGGCCTCGGCGCCGACTAGACGAGAGACCGCGGAAGCGCTCTGGCCGCGGCTATGTCGCCCGCCGGCGCGAGCATGCGTCGCATTGCGGCGGCGACAGCGACGCGCGGTTCGGCGCCATGCGCCGGCAGCCCGCACGTTTCGGGCAAGCGGCTGAGTTATCGCGTTTTCAGGTCGGAGCGACGGGACTGAATTCGTCTTGCGCGCTGTCAGTCCGCTCGCCATGACCTGTATGACAGGATGCGACGGCGGGCTTGGCAGCGAGGTTGCCGCCCATGGTCGCGGAGCCCGCCGCCGCCAGGGCGCGCAGCAAGGAGCGATGAGAGTGACCGATCCGACTGACAGCGCGGTGTCGCGGCGCATGCTGCTCGGCGGCGCGGCGCTGGGCGCGATGCTGTCTGCGCTGCCGGCGCCCGCGGGCGCGACTGCGGACGAGACCGATGCGGCGCTCGATCCCCGCGTGGCGTTTCCGCTGATCGCGTCGAGCCGTGCGGCGTCGGTGCTGGTCGATGCCGCCGCGGACAGTGCGGTGCAGCGTGTCGGCGCCAGTCTGGCGACCGATCTGGCGCGCGTGTGTGGCGCCCGTGCCGCGCCGGTGCGGCAGCGCGTCGAGGCGGTGCGCGGGCCGGTCGTCGTGATCGGCGTGCTCGGGCAGAGCGAGACGATCGACGCGCTGGTCGCCACCGGCAAGATCGCCGCCGCGGACCTGCGTGGCGAGTGGGAAGCGTTTCGCCAGATCGTCGTCGATCAGCCCTGGCCCAACGTGCCGCGCGCGCTGGTCATCGTCGGCTCCGACCGGCGCGGTGCGGTCTTCGGCACCTATGACGTGTGCGAGCGGATCGGCGTCTCGCCGTGGCATTGGTTCGCGGACGTGCCGGTGGCGCGCCGTCCCGACGTGCTGTTCCCGGCGGGGTCGCGGCGCGACCAGCCCAAGGTGCGCTATCGCGGCTTCTTCATCAACGACGAGGATCCGTGCCTCAAGGGCTGGGCGACCAAGAAGTTCGGCGGGGTCAATGCGGCGATGTACGCCTATGTCTTCGAGCTGCTGCTGCGGCTGAAGGGCAATTACCTGTGGCCGGCGATGTGGGGCAAGGCGTTTGCGGACGACGATCCCCGCAGCATGGTGCTGGCCGATGCGATGGGCGTGGTGATGGGCAATTCGCACCACGAGCCGATGCTGCGCGCACAGGCGGAATGGCACCGCCACGAGGACGATCGCACCCGCGGCGGCGCCTGGGATTACACCAAGAACGGTGCCAATCTGCGTGCCTTCTGGCGCGGCGGCATCGAGCGGATGATGTCCAAGGGCGGGGGGCAGCGCTACGAGTCGGTCGTCACCGTCGGCATGCGCGGCGACGGGGACGAGGCGATGGCGGAGGGCACCGCGACCGAGCTGCTCGAGCGGGTCGTCGCCGACCAGCGCCAGATCATCGCCGAGGTCACGCGCCGGCCCGCGACCGAGACGCCGCAGGTCTGGGCGCTCTACAAGGAAGTGCAGGACTATTACGACAAGGGCATGAAGGTGCCCGACGATGTCACCCTGTTGTTCTCGGACGACAATTGGGGGCAGATCCGACGCGTGCCCGAGCCCGGTGCGGCGCCGCGCCGGGGCGGCTACGGCATCTATTATCATTTCGATTATGTCGGCGCGCCGCGCAACTACAAGTGGATCAACACCAACCAGATCGAGAAGGTCTGGCAGCAGATGGATCTCGCCTATGCCGGCGGGGTGCGCAACATGTGGATCGTCAATGTCGGCGACATCAAGCCGATGGAATATCCGCTGAGCTTCTTCCTGGCGATGGCGTGGAACCCGGAGGCGATGACGCCGGCGGCGCTGGCCGCTTACCCGCGGCGCTGGGCGGCGGCGACCTTCGGTGCCGCGCAGGCCGACGCAATCGGCGCGATCGTCACCGACTATGGCCGCTATGCCGCGCGGCGAAAGCCCGAGCTGATCGACCAGAACAGCTTCCCGCTAGGCGGCGTGACCGCGACCGAGCTCGACGGCGGCGAGTTCGGCGCGATGGTGGCGGAATGGGACGCGCTCGAGCAGCGCATGCTGGCGGCGCGCGCGCAGCTCTCACCCGATCAGCTCGACGCTTATTACCAGCTGGTTGAACACCCCGTTGCCGCCATGGCCAATCTGTACCGGCTCTATTACGCGGCGGCATGGAACCAGCGGCTGACCCGCAGCAACGACGCGCGTGCCAATTACTTTGCGGATCAGGTGGAGGCGACCTTCCGGCGCGACGGCGAGCTGACCCAGCGCTATCATCGCATCAACGGCGGCAAGTGGGACGGCATGATGGCGCAGGTCCACATGAGCTACGTCACCTGGAACGACCCGACCCAGCAGTCGATGCCCAGCATCACCCGCGTCGCCGCGGACACGCCGGTGTCGGAGCGCAACCGCCAGCCGCGCTTCGTCGCGCCTGCGCCCGCACCCGCGGGCGTGGTGGCGATCGAGGCGAGCGCGTTCACGCGCGCGCGCGGCGGGCGCGGGCTGCGCTGGACCCGCATACCGCACCTCGGGCGCACCGGGGGCGCGATGGTGGCGCTGCCGCAGGGCCGCCTGGCGACGCGCGTCGAGGATCAGGTGGCGCTCGACTATGACGTCACGCTGGATGTCGCGGGCGCGGCGCGGCTCACGCTCTATCTCGCGCCGTCGCTCGACACGTCGGGCGGGGCGGGGGTGCGCGTCGCGGTGGCGCTGGACGGCGGCCCCGCGCAGCTGCTCCAGGCGCGGCTGACCGCGACCGGGGGCGATCAGGACACGCCGGCCAAACAGGCCTGGGCCGCGGCGGTAAGCGACAATGTCGTGCGGCTGACCGCGGATGTGGGGCGCCTTGCGGCGGGCAAGCACCGCATCACGGTGTCGCGGGTCGACGACAATGTCGTGCTCGAGAAACTGGTGCTGAGCACCGTGCCGGTGCCGGCGAGCTACCTCGGGCCGGGCGCACGGCAGGGGTGAGCCAGCGGCGAGGACATTCCGTCGCTTGCCCTCCGTCAACCTGAGTCAAGCTCAGGATGACGCGAGAGGGGTAGGGAGGCCGAAGCTCGGCGCGGTCC
The DNA here is from genome assembly GCF_051400595.1 of Sphingomonas larreae. Taxonomy (NCBI): domain Bacteria; kingdom Pseudomonadati; phylum Pseudomonadota; class Alphaproteobacteria; order Sphingomonadales; family Sphingomonadaceae; genus Sphingomonas; species Sphingomonas larreae. The sequence continues at coordinate 87,338 of NZ_JBLFFI010000004.1, read as the reverse complement.
CGCCGCAGCGCGCCGCGCTTCGTCTACTGGCGCGCGCAGCATCCGGGCTATGCAGGCGCCGGCCATGCGCGCCACACCCGCATCCGCGACAAAAAAGGCGCGGCGGTCACAGGACCGCCGCCCTCCAGGCAGGAAGGATCGGGAAGTTTAGAACGTACCGCGCAGGCCGACGAGGAACTGACGGCCGGGCTTGTACGACGTGAAGGTCGCGTCCTTGAACTGGAAGTAGGAGCGCAGCGTCGCGTCGGTGAAGTTGGCGATGTTGAACGTGAGCTGCGGCGCGTTCCGGATGCCGAAGATCTTGTCCAGGTCGAACGACGACGAGAAGTCGTAGGTCGTATAGTCGGTGCCGAACAGCCCCGCGGCGGGAATGCCGTTCTGCGCCAGCCCGCTGTTCTGCGAGCCCTGCCGCGACGTGGTCGCGACGCGCAGCATCACGCCGTTCTTCTCGTAGAATCCGGTGATGTTGTAGGTGAACGGCGCAACGCCGAACGCGGTCGCCGGGCCGTCGCTGCGCTGGTCGACGATCGTGGCATTGGCGTTGAAGCCGAAGCCGGTCACGCCGATCATCCGGGTGAGGAAGTCGAGCGGCTGCACCCACTGGAACTCGAGCCCGTTGATCGTCAGCTTGTTGGGCACGTTGACCTGCGAGGTGACCTGCACCTGCGCCGCGCCCGGCCCGCCGCGCGAGTTGATCGCGATCTGCTGCGTCGGGTTCAGCGTGTCATAGGTGATGCCATATTGCGCCAGGTTCGAGAACGGCACCGTGTTGATCGCGGTGGTGGTGAAGCCCTCGATCGACTTGCGGAACGCGTTGAAGCTGACGACGCCCTCGCGGCCGGTGTAATACTCGAAGCCGAGGTCGAGGTTGGTCGACAGATAGGGCTCGAGCGCGGGGTTGCCGATCGAGGCCTGATCCGCCGACGGCGCGCCGAAGTTCACGCCCGGCAGCTGCGCCGAGGGGTCGGGACGCGTCATCGTGCGCGAACCCGCGACGCGGACCACCGCATTTTCGCCGACGTCATAGGCGAAGGTCGCCGCCGGCAGCCACTTCGAATAGACGTTGCGGGTCGAGACGATGTTGACGAGGTTCGTGTAACGGCTGCCGTCCGGCAGCGGCGCGCCGGTGGCGGTGGTGTTGCGCGGATCGGGGACCGAGACGCGTCCCTCGATCGTCTGGATCGTGTTGACGTAGCGCACGCCCACGTTGAAGCGCAGCATGTTGTCGCCGATTTCCTGCGCGCCGTTGACGGTGGCGAAGGCCGACTTCACCACCTCGCGGATCAGGCCGCCGCTGGCGCCCGTGGTCGAGCCGCCGCTCTCCGGCGAATTGTCGTGGAACTGATCATAGTTGGTCGCGGAGGCGAAGGCAGGGAAGTCGACCGTGACGAAGCCCGCCGGACCGGGGCGCAGATAGGTCGGCGCGGCGCTGTTGGGCACCAGCGATCCGCCATAGGTCAGCGGCCCCGCGACCCCCGCGCTCGCCCCGGTCCCGAGCCCCGGATAGGTCGGGTAGCCCGCGGGCGCGGCGCCGGGCGCGTTGAGCCCCTCGCACGGCGGCTGGCTGTTGGGCGACTGCAGGAACACGCTGGGATTGTTGCCGCAGACCGCATTCTGCCACGCCTGGCTGTTGTCGAAGCCGCGGATGCGGCGCGACACGTCGTCATAGGCGCCGCCCACCTTGAGGTTGAGCGACTTGTCGCCCCACGTCAGATCGCCGCGGAAGCCCTTGTTCTCGTTGACACGGCGCTCGTCGTTCAGGTTGACGCGGCTGCCGGCATTCCAGCCGAAGTTGTTGGGATCGTTGAGGTCGAGCGCGCTGGTGATCTGCGGGATGCCGCCGTCGTTCGAATAAGTGACGGTGTTGCCCACGCCGAGCGGCGTGGTCATGCCGACGGTCGGGTTCTCGCGATGGAAGGTCGAGCGCGCGTAATTGCCCTGCAACGTCAGCTTGAGGCTCTCCGAAATCTCCCATTCGCCGCCCGGGTTGACGCTGAACAGCTTGGTGGTCTCGATATACGGCCGGAATTCGTTGAAGAACTGGACGTTGGCGAAGGTGCCCCCGGTTACGGTACAGCCCGCGCTGCAATCCGGCTTGTCGAAGGTGAGGTTGGTCGGGATCGCCGCGCCGTTGCGCACGATCCACGCCATGTTCTCGCGGATCAGGTCGTTCTTCTTATAGCCGTACAGGCCATCGATGTAGAAATGCAGCGTGTCGCTGGGCTGCCACTCGGCACTGACGATCGCGTTGATGCGGTCGCGCGGCCCGCGGATGCTGGTGGAGCGGCCGAGCCGCGGCAGCAGCCCGTTGTCGATCTGCTGGATCGTCGCGCCGGGATTGTTGGCGAGCAGGAACGCGCTGTTGATCGTCGTGCCCGCGACCAGGCCCGCGCCGGCGCCGACCGGCACCACCGCTGGAATCGTCCAGTTGCCGCCGCCCGTGCTGTTGCAGCCCGAGGTCGCGCCGCACTGTGCCGCGGTGAGCGCGGGATTGGTGTAGCCGATCGTCTCGAAGCCACGCGTGTCGGTGAACAGGCGCTGCGCCGACACGCCGGCGAGAATGCCGATCGTGTCGTTGCGCCAGCTGCCGATCAGCGAGCCGCGCGCGCCGATGCGATCCTCGGGCGACTGTTTCGTGCCCTGGATGTTGTACGCGAGGAACGAGTTCTGGCGATCGAACGGGCGCGCCGAGCGCAGGTCGATGTTGCCGGCCGCGCCGCCCTCGAGCAGGTCGGCGGTGTAGCTCTTGTTGACGGTCAGCTTGGTGAACAGGTCGGTCGGGAAGAAGCTGAGGTCGACCGAGCGGTCGGTGCCCTGCGCGTCGGTCGCGCCCGAGGAGGCGACCGCGATCGTCGCGCCGTTCAGCGTGACGTTGGTGAAGTTCGAACCGAGGCCACGGATCGCGACGTTCGTGCCCTCGCCGGTGACGTCGCGGGTGATGGTGATGCCGGGGATGCGGTTGAACGACTCGGCGATGTTGGTGTCAGGGAACTTGCCGATGTCCTCGGCGAAGATCGAGTCGGTGAATCCGGTCGAGGCGCGCTTGGCGTCGGTCGACTTGGCCAGCGCCGAGCGATAGCCGGTGACGACGATGTCCTCGCCCGGCGTGCCCTGGGTAGCGTCAGTCTGCGGCACCGGCGGGGCGGCAGGCCCATTGTCCTGACCGTCAGCAGGCTGCTCGGTTGCCGTGGGCGGCACTGCCTGCGCGGAGGCGACCGCAGGCACCGCCGCGCCGAGGATGGTGGCGCTCAGCAGCAGCGCGCGACTGGCGCGGACCGGACGGCTCATCGTCATTCTCTCGTTCCTCTCCTGCGTGCGCTGCCGTCGTCGCGGCATGCGGACACCATCGCGTTCGTCATCACGTGAGCACCCCGCGGACCATCCCGCGCGTATGCTGGTAGCGCTACCTTCCTCAATTGGACTGACTTGTCAATTCGTTCTGTCTGGCCAAAAACGTCGCGTTAGCGCTCTCACTCATTGGTGTGGCCTGCTCGTCACGCTGCCATCATGCGTGCGGGTGCCGAAGGTGCCCGCGTGCCGCGCCGCCCGCGTGACCCGCTCACTGCGGGAGACTGATGTATCCAAGCCGAGCCGTTCTCCCGCGCAGGCGGGAGCCCAGAGCCACAGGCGGAAACGTGATTGGCTCTGGGCTCCGGCGTTCGCCGGAGCACGCTGGCGGTTCAGACGAGGTGGATGAAACTCCACGAACGCGGTGAAGGCAGGCGCGAGCCGTCGCCGCGTCAGACGAGGCGAAACGCGAAGCGCCCGCCCGATAGGTCGGAGCGGGCGCGGCAGCGTAAGCGGAGGCGTCGTTCAGAAGCGCGCGCGCACCCCGAAGAGGTAGCGCGAGCCCGTGTTCTGCAGCATCAGCAGACGGTCCTCGATGACCGAATAATCGTGCACATATTGGTTGGTGAGGTTCACGCCCTGCGCGTAGACCTGGAACACCGGGGTGACATCGTAGGACACGCTCATGTCGAGCTGGCCGTAGGCGGCGCGGTTCTCGGGGCGGGACGCGGCGCCGAAGCACTGGCGCAGGAAAGACGAACGCCAATTGTACGAGGCACGCGCCTGAAGCCCGTATTTCTCGTAGAACAGGCTGCCGTTGGCGGAATGCGGCGACAGCCCGTTGTAGCCGCAGTTGTTGGCATTGCTGCCGTTGCTCTCGCTGCGCTCGACGTTGCTGGAGACATAGGTGTAATTGCCCGCCACGCCGAACCCGCCGAGCGCCCCCGGCAGCAGCCGGTCGAACGTATATTGGCCGCCGATCTCGACGCCCGCGATAGAGCCGCTCTGGCCGTTGCGCGTGCGCGTGTCGAGGAAGTCAAAGCCCGCGATCGTCACCGGCAGCGTCTGGCTCTCGAGGAAATCGGAGAAGGTCTTGTAGAAGCCCGAAACGCTCAGATAGCTGACGTCGGTGATATAATATTCGAGCGACACGTCATAATTGGTCGATTTGAACGGGCGCAGCTGGGGGTTGCCGCCGCTCGACGTCGCATTGGTGAGCCGCCCGCCATAGCTGTTGTCGACGCCCAGCGAGGTCAGCGTCGGGCGCGTCACCGTCTTGGACGCCGCCGCGCGCGCGAAGACGCGCGGGGTGATCTCGTACTTGATGTTCGCGGAAGGCAGGAAGTCGGTGTAGCTGTTGCGAACCTCGATCGCCTGCGGATCGGTGTAGACGAAGTTGAGGTTGTCGTCGCCCGGATTGACGAAGATGCGTACGATCTGCTGCCCGAAGCCGCTCGACTGCAGTCGCGTGCTGACGAAGCGCCCGCCGATATTGCCCGACCAGTCAGCGCCCCTGAAGTTGGCGTTGAGATAGGCGGCGACCACCTTCTCCTCGACATCGAGCCGCGCGTTGGGGCGGTCCCGCCGGCCGTACGGTCCGCCCGCCAGCGCCTGGACGCGCGCCGCCTCCACGGCCTGCTCCGCCGCGGTGCGGCCCTGGCGCGCGCGCACCAGATTGGCGGGATCGGACAGGAAGGCGAAGATGTCTTCCTGGTTGAAGGTGAAGAAGTCCTTCGGCAGCGCGTCGCTGCCCGACGCGCCCGGCAGGAAGGTGCCGAGCGAATAGGGCTGGACGAGGTTGGACGGGATCGGGATGTCGTAGCCGCAATAGGTGCACACCGTGTCCGAATTGTCAGCGCGGGTGCGGACCTTGCGACGCTCGTTGTACGAGGCGCCGAACATCAGCGACTGGAGGATGCCGCGGTCCGCCTTCCACTCGCCGTCGAAATGAAATTCATTGCCCTTGTCGCGCACGCGGGTGAGGTCGTTCTGCGCGAAATGCGCGCGCAACAGGCTAGCGTCGGTGATCGGGCCGAGGTTGGTGAGCCCGGGCAGATCGTTCTGCGGGTTGAGATCGAACCGCACCGCGGTCTGCGCCAGCGAGCCGACGACAACGAACTTGTACGGGTTGCGCTGTGTCGCCTTGGTGGTGGAGGCGTCGAACTTGAGGCGCAACTGGTCGGACACGTCCCAGGCGAGATTGGCGCCGATCTGGTAGCTCGCGGTCTCGCGCTGGCTGGTCCAGACGATATTGTCGTTCTGCTGCTTGGTCACGCGCGTGTCGCTGATCCCGGGGATCGGCTGGAGCAGCCCGGGATTGGCGGCGAGGAAGTCCGAGCCGGGGCGGTTGAACCCGATCACGGTGTTGTTCGCATCGGTCTCGACGCCGAGGAAGCGCTCGGTGAAGAAGTCGCCGTAGCGACGCGTATATTGCGAGACGTTGAAGCGCGAGTAGATGCCGTCGACGGTCAGCAGCAGCCGGTCGCTGAGCTGGCCCTGGATCGAGCCGGCCACGTTGATCCGCTCGCGCGTGTCCTCCTCGCGGTCGAAGTTGAACTCGCGCGGGGTGTGGATGTTGCTGGCGCTGTCGCTCAGCGCGGCGGTGGTGAGCCCGGTGGAGCTGGCGGTGCCGTTGATCAGCCCCTGCGAGCCGAGGATCCAGCCGCCGATCCGCGCCGAGTCGAGCTGGCTCTTGCGGTTGGTGTAGGAGGCCGAGAGCAAGGCGCCGAACGTCTTGTCGGGGTTGGTCCAGGAGACGATGCCCGAAACGTCGGGGCTGACCTTCTTGGCGAGCGAGTCATAGATGCCGCCACCCGCGAGCGTGGCGTGGAAGCCCGCCTTGCCGTCAAGCGGGCGCGCGGTGATGACGTTGACGGTAGCGCCGATGCCGCCCTCCTGCAGCTGCGGCAGCGAGGTCTTGTAGACGTCGACGCGCTGGATCAGGTTCGAGGACAGCACGTCGAACGAGAATTCGCGTCCGGGATTGTCGGTCGCCATGATGCGACCGTTCACCAGCACGGTGTTGAACTCCGGCCCGAGCCCGCGGACCGTGATGAACTGACCTTCGCCGCCCGAGCGGTCGATCGCCACGCCGGTGATGCGCTGGAGCGAGTCGGCGATGTTGGTGTCCGGGAACTTGCCGGTGTCTTCGGCGGTGATCGAGTCGACGATGTTTTCCGCGTTGCGCTTGGTGGCGAGCGACGAGCGCAGGCTGCTGCGGATGCCGGTGACGACGATGTCATCGCCCGCGCTCTCCGGCGCGGTCTCGGACGGCGCCCGCGGTTCGGCGGGGGTGTCGGCCTGCGGGGTGCCGGTGGGCGCGACCGAGTTGGCGTTTGACGATTGCGCCAGTGCAGGCGCCGCGAAACAGGCGAACGCAGCCGCGCTCGCGAGCAGACGAGCTCTCATAACATCCTCCCTAAGTGCAGGTATTCTGACGCCCTGCGCAGATTGATCATCTTGTAGGAGTAGTCGGCTGTCAAGCCAGCGTGTGTCTGGGTGGGTGCGGTGATTTCTTACAATGCCGTGCCGGCAATCGCCTAGGTCGTGACGCGCCACCATCGGCTTGACGCCGCTCCCTGATTTCGTCGCGTCGGCACGCATCTGATCCTCACGGCTTCTGACACGAGGCAGTGAAGAAGAAGGAGTCGACCGGAAAGACACCGTTTCGTTTCGCTGCGCTCGCCACATACCGTGAAAGGGAAACGCATCATTCCACACCGGATGGTTGCACGACCGGATCGACGCCCGTCCATTCGCTCTCGACAATTGTTTGAGTAATGGTACGTCTGTCCCAACAAGGGCGGCGACAAGCGCCCGGGCGACGGGAGGAGAGGGTGATGGACGACGGACGTCTCAGTCGGCGCGGCATGCTGGCCGCTGGTCTCGGGAGTGCCGCGACCGCGGCGCTGGCGCCGCGCGCCGGCGCGCAGCCCGGTACGACGGCGCGTTCGGCGCGCCTGCTCGCGCCGCGGCCGCCGATGGGGTGGAACAGCTGGAACAGCTTCGCCACCACGATCAACGAGGCGCAGGCGCGCGAGACCGCCGCGATCATGCGCGAGAAGCTGCTGCCGTTCGGCTATGACGTCTTCACCGTCGACATCCAATGGTACGAGCCCAACGCGACGAGCTACGAATACAATCAGGTCGCCACGCCGACGCTCGACGCGCACGGGCGCGTCATCCCCGCGCCCAACCGCTTCCCCTCCAGCGCGGACGGATCGGGCTTTACCCGGCTCGCCGCCGCGGTGCACGCCATGGGGATGAAGTTCGGGATCCACGTCATGCGCGGGATCCCGCGCGAGGCGGTGAAGCGCAACCTGCCCGTGCTCGGTACGTCGCTGCGGGCCGCGGACGTCGCCGATACGGACAGCATCTGCCCGTGGAATCCGGACATGTACGGCGTCGACATGACGAGGCCCGGCGCGCAGGCCTATTACGACAGCATCTTCGCGCTGTACGCCTCATGGGGCGTGGACTTCGTCAAGATGGACGACATGAGCCGCCCCTATGACGCGCATGCCCCCGAGATCGAGGCGGCGCATCGCGCGATCGCGAAGTGCGGGCGCCCGATCATCCTCAGCCTCTCGCCCGGCGAGACCCCGGTGGCCCGCGGCGCGCACGTCCGCGACTATGCGCAGATGTGGCGGATCAGCGACGATTTCTGGGACGAGTGGGCGATGCTGGAGGCGCAGTTCACCCGGCTGGAGAACTGGATCCAGTGGCGCCGCCCCGGCGCCTGGCCCGACGCCGACATGCTGCCGCTCGGCCGGCTCGCGCTGGGCAAGCGCGACACCAAATTCACCCCGGACGAGCAGCGCACGCTGATGACCCTGTGGTCGATCGCGCGCTCGCCGCTGATCATGGGCGGCGACCTGCGCCATCTCGACGCGCCGACGCTGGCGCTGCTGACCAACCGCGAGGTGCTCTCGGTGAACCAGGCCAGCACCGACAACCGGGCGCATTTCCTCGCCGATGGCACACGCGTCTGGTCGGCGCGTCCTGAGGGCAGCGACGATCGCTACCTCGCGCTGTTCAACACCACCGACAAGCCCAAGGCGGTGGGCGTGCCGCTGGCCGCGCTGGGCAAGAACGGCACGGTGCAGGTGCGCGACCTGTGGGCGGGACGGTCGCTCGGCAGCGCGCGCGGGCGCGTGACCCAGACGCTGCCGCCGCACGGTGCCGCGCTGTTTCGTTTGTCCTGAGCGGGGGTTCGGCGGATAGAGGGAGGAGAGGGGGAGGGCGATGGCGGACCAGCAGGACGGGGATACGGCGCTCCAGTCGACCGGGCGGCGCTGGCGCGGCGCGATCGGCAACATGCTCGGCCGCGCCATCCTCGCGGGCGAATATGCGCCGGGCGACGTGCTGCCGGGCGAGCTCGTCTTCGCCGAGACCAACGGCGTGTCGCGCGGCGCGTACCGTGAGGCGGTGCAGGGGCTGATCGCCAAGGGACTGGTGGAGAGCCGTCCCAAGACCGGCACGCGCGTGCTGCCGCGGCGCCGCTGGAACATGCTGGATCCCGACGTGCTCGCCTGGGCCTTCGCGGACAAGCCCGACATGGCGCTGCTGCGCAGCCTGTTCGAGCTGCGCGGCGTGGTCGAGCCCGCCGCGGCCGCCTTCGCCGCCGCGCGGCGCGATCGCGACGATCTCAAGGCGCTCAAGGACGCGCTCTCGCGGATGCGGCGGCATACGCTGTCGACCGAGGCGGGGCTGACCGCCGACCGCGACTTCCATGGCGCGATCCTCACCGCCTCGCGCAACGATGCGCTGGTGACGCTCTCCGCCGGGATCACGGCGGCGGTGGCCTGGACCACGCAGCTCAAGCAGCGCGACCGCGCGCTGCCGCGCGACCCGATCCCCGAACACGCCGCGGTCTATGATGCGATCGCGGAGGGCGACGCCGCAGCGGCGTCGGCGGCGATGCGCGCCTTGGTCGATCTCGCGCTGGCGGACACGCGCGCCGCGCTCAACGACGGAGTGGAATGACGATCATGAAGATACGACAGGCGCTCCTCGCCGCTGCGCTGCCGCTCGCCGCCGTGCTGGCGACCCACGCGGCGGCGCAGCCGCGCGACCCGCTGGCGCCGACCGCGCGCTGGTCCGCCAACACTGACGGCCGCGCCGCGACCCCGCCGATGGGCTGGAATTCGTGGAACGCCTTCTTCACCGACGTCGACGAGGAGAAGGTGCTCGCCTCGGCCCGGCTGATGGTCGATTCGGGACTGGCGGCCAAGGGTTATCGCTACGTCAATCTCGACGAGGGCTGGTGGGATCACCGCCGCGCCGACGGGCGCATGCTGGTGCGCGCGGACAAATTCCCGTCGGCACGCACCGCCGACGGCGCCACCTCGTTCAAACCGTTCACCGATCGGCTCCACGCGATGGGGCTGCGGACCGGTATCTACACCGACCTCGGCCGCAACACCTGCGCGCAGGCCTATGGCCCCAACGAGGTGAACCTGCCGCGCGGCAGCGTCGCCGAGCGCGAGGTCGGGCTGTATGGCCATATCGACCGCGATATCGCGCTGTACTTCGGCGAATGGGGATTCGACTATATCAAGATCGACGGCTGCGGGTTGCGCGCCTACGGCCCCGACAGCGCGCCGGTGCGCTCGGGCAAGTTCCGCGCGCTCGCCCCCATCCTCGATCTGGAGACGGTCAGCCGCGCCGACATCCCGCGCGTGCGCGCGCTGTTCGGCGAGGTGAAGGACGCGCTCAAGCGCCACAATCCCGATGGCGACTATCTGCTGTCGCTGTGCATCTGGGGCTCGGCCAACGTCCGCGCCTGGGGCAAGGACGTCGGCAACGTCTCGCGCACCAGCGACGATATCACTCCCGACTGGGGGCGGATGCTGACCAATTTCGACAGCGCCGCGCGGCGTGCGCTCTACGCGCATCCCGGTTCGTGGAACGACCCCGACATGCTGTTCGTCGGCAAGGGCGATTTCGACGCCAACCATCTCACCGAGGCGCGCTCGCATTTCGCGCTCTGGGCGATGATCAACGCGCCGCTGCTGATCGGCAGCGACCTGCGCAAGACCCCGCCGGCGCTGATGGCGATCTTCGGCAACGCCGGGCTGATCGCGCTCAACCAGGACCCTGCTGGTAACCAGGCAGTGCCGGTGTTCGATACCGATGACCTGCAGATCTTCGTCAAGACGCTGGCGAGCGGCGAGAAGGGCGTGGCGATCTTCAACCGCTCGTCGCGCCCGATCGACGCGCAGCTCACCGCGCAGCACCTGCGCTTCCGCGCCGACGCGCCGGTGCGGCTGACCGATCTGTGGAGCGGGCGCACCAGCAGCTTCACCGGTGAGGACAAGCTCAGCGTGCAGCCGCGCGAGACCCTGGTGTTTCGCGCTGCGGGGACGCGCGCGCTGGCAGACGGTGTGTATCTCTCCGAGACGCCGGGGGACGTGAACCCGGCGGTGGACGGCGTCACCGCGCCGCAGCCCGACCCGACCATCCACCGAGCGCTGGCACCCTGGGGCGGCGGCACGCGCGGCACCGGGCCGCGCCCGATCTATGCCGGCTGGGGCGGTGCGCAGCCCGACGCGACGCCATACGGCCGCGAGCTCCAGCTCGCCGGCACGCGCTTCGCACAGGGGCTGGGGGTACTCGCCAACTCACGGCTGGAAGTGCGCAACCATGATTACACGCGGCTGACCGCGACGGTGGGCGTGGACGATTCGGCGACGGACGGCGACACCGCGGCGCGGTTCGAGATCTACGGCGACGGGCGCCTGCTCGCCGCGAGCCGCGCGCTGCGGCGCGGGGCGGTGCCACAGCCGCTGAGCGCCGACGTGCGCGGTGCCAAGATCGTCGAGCTGGTGGTGCGCGCCAAGGGCGGTATCGCCGAGCAGCTGCCGGTGTCCTGGGGCGACGCGGCGTTCCACCGCTGAGCGTACCAGGCCCTCTCTCCTTGGCCTGCTCCGCGGAACACCCGGGACGCTGATGACCTTCCGTCATCCCGGACGTGTTCCGGGATCCACTACTCGCGAAACAACGCTTTGGGCGTGCGCGGTGAGATGGATCCCGGCTCCACGTCCGGGATGACGAGGCGTGTCGTAGCGTGATCCGTCCGGAGAGGACTTGGCGCGGCGGTTACGGCACCGACAGCGGACCTTCGAGCGGGTGCGGGAACCACCGCAGCAGCGCGTCGCACAAGGCGGTGGCGACCGCCTCTGGCGTGCCGGTTGCGGTGCCCGCCGGGCGCGCGGTGCTCGCCTCGCCGGTCCAGACCGCATTCGAGCCGGCGCGCAGCATCAGCGTCACGCGCAACCTGGTCACCACCAGCGCGCGCAGCTGCTGCTTGCGCGAGGGCAGGCCGACCGAGAAGCCGCCACCGCGATAGGTCGGCGGTGCCGCCTCCGCACCGCGTGACGCGACCACGCCGTTCTCGCTCGTGCGCACCTCCAGCTCGGCGACGTAGCGGCTGTGGCCGGTATCGGGGAGCGGGGTGAAGTCGGCCCGTGCCAGTGCCGCCTCCGCCGCCTCGACGTAGCGTGCCGCAGCGGGCAACGAGGCGCCGTCGCGCAGCACCACCGCGACGGTGCCGGGTGCCGGCGCGGCGGCAGCGGCGAGGAGCAGCAGCGGAGTCACGCGCGCGCTCCGGTTACCCCCGCACGCGGGTAAAGCGTTGGTGCGAGCACCGCCCGGCGCTCAGTCGGGCGGCTCGCTGCCGCGTCGTGCGTCCAGGCGGGATTGCCGCGATCGCGCACGCAAAAGGCCAGGCAGCGCAACCGGAGCGGCGAGATGCCCGGCCCGGTGCTGCCGAGTTTGCGATAGTCCATCCGCCCGCCTCCGCTATGCCCGTGTCGTTCCAACGAGCGGACCGGCGATGCGGTCCGTCCGGCCCGACGCGGCGGTTACGCGCCGGCATGCTGGCTTGATCCAGAGCCGCGCTTGCTTGATGCAGCACTATGACAGCATGATTGACGCGCCGACGATGCCTGTACGAGAGTTACGCCGGTGCCGCCAGCGACCCGCCGCGCGGCGCTGACCCGCCGCGGCGACTGGCTGCCGAACGAGAGAAAGCGACGTGAGCGACTGGCAGATTCCGGACGAGTTGAGCGGATCGCGGCGGTTCGAGCGGCTGGTCAACTCGATCCGCGATTATGCGATTTACCTGCTCGACCGCGACGGCCATGTCGCGACATGGAACGCGGGCGCGGAGCGGTTCAAGGGCTATGCCGCCGACGAGATCATCGGCCAGCATTTCTCGCGCTTCTACACCGCAGAGGACCGCGCCGCCGGGCTGCCCGAGCGCGCGCTCGCCATCGCGGCGGCGCAGGGGACGTTCGAGGCCGAGGGCTGGCGCGTGCGCAAGGACGGCACGCGCTTCTGGACCAGCGTGGTGATCGACCCGGTGCTCGACGAAGCGGGCACGCTGATCGGCTTTGCCAAGGTGACGCGCGACATCACCGACCGCCGTGCCGCCGAGCGCGCGCTGCTGGAGAGCGAGCAGCGCTTCCGCCTGCTGATCCAGGGCGTGCGCGACTATGCGATCTACATGCTCGACCCGCACGGGCATGTGACCAACTGGAATCGCGGCGCGCAGGCGATCAAGGGCTATGCCGCCGAGGAGATCATCGGCCGGCATTTCTCCGCCTTCTACACCGAGGAGGAGCGCCAGAGCGGCGAGCCAGCACGCGCGCTGCGCGTGGCGATCGAAGACGGCAAATATGAGGTGGAGGCGTGGCGCGTCCGCAAGAGCGGCGAACGCTTCCGCGCCGGCGTGCTGATCCATCCGATCCACGATGAGGACGGCACGCTGATCGGCTTCGCCAAGATCACCCGCGATCTGACCGAGCGCTGGCAGGCGCAGCAGGAGGTGGAGCGCGCGCGCGAGGCGGTGGCGCAGGCGCAGAAGATGGAGGCCGTCGGACGGCTGACCGGCGGAGTCGCGCATGACTTCAACAATCTGCTGACGATCATCCGCTCGTCCGCCGATCTGCTGCGGCTGCCGACGCTGACGCCGGAGAAGCGCGACCGCTATGTCGAGGCGATCGCGCAGACCGCCGAGCGCGCCGCGGCGCTCACCTCGCAGCTGCTCGCCTTTTCGCGGCGCCAGCCGCTCAAGCCCGAGCTGTTTGACGTGAGCGAGCGGATCGCCGCGATGCAGCCGCTGATCCAGACCAGCGTCGGCGCGACGGTAGCGCTCAGCAGCACCGCGGTCGCGGGCGCGCTCGTCAACGCCGACCGCAACCAGTTCGAGACCGCGGTGCTCAACCTCGTCATCAACGCGCGCGATGCGATGCCCGCGGGCGGGCGGCTGTCGCTTACCCCCGCGATCGTCGACTCGCTGCCGCCGGTGCGCGGGCATGGCGGCGCGGACGGGCGCTTCGTGGCGCTGCGCGTGGCGGATACCGGCAGCGGCATCGCGCCCGATACGCTGGAGAAGATCTTCGAACCGTTCTTCACCACCAAGCCGCTCAACCAGGGCACCGGGCTGGGGCTCAGCCAGGTGCACGGCTTTGCCAAACAGTCGGGCGGCGAGATCGCGGTTGATAGCGTGCTCGGCATCGGCACGGCGTTCACGCTCTATCTGCCGCTCGCGCGCGACGGCGTACCGCGGCCGGCGGCGCCGCGGCGGCGACTGGGCGCGGTGGCGACCAAGCGCGTGCTGCTGGTCGAGGACAATGAGGCGGTGGGGCAGTTTGCGCGCGGGCTGCTGGAGGAGCTCGGCCAGATCGTCACCTGGGTGCCGCACGGCGAGGCGGCGCTGGAGCTGCTCGCGCGTGCACACGACAAGATCGATCTCGTCTTCACCGATGTGATCATGCCCGGGATCAACGGGCTCGATCTGGCGCGCTCGATCCGCGATCGCTGGCCGGCGCTGCCGGTGGTGCTGACCACCGGCTACAGCCATGTGCTCGCCGCCGAGCAGGATCACGACTTCGCGCTGTTGCGCAAACCCTATTCGGTGGAGGGCTTGCTGGCGATATTGGCGTGACGGACTGGCTCTGCGGCTGAGCCGGTCCCCCGCCGCGGCTGGTATCGCGGCCAGTGCGCTGAATTCTGCGGCACGCAGCATGCGCACATGGCGTTTGACGTGAAGGTGGAATCGCCTGCCGACTTCCGCGCCTGGCTGGCCGCGCAGGCGGCGCCCGCGACGCCAGCGGAGGGGCGCGGCGCCACGGTGTTCCAAAGCTGCGCCGCCTGCCACGCGATCCGCGGCGCGGGTGCGGCGGGCCGCGCAGGACCCGACCTTACCCATGTCGCGGCACGCCGCTCGCTTGCCGCGGGGACGCTGGCGATGACGCGCGGCAACCTCGAGGGCTGGATCGAACAGCCGCACGCGGTGAAGCCCGGCACGTCGATGCCGCAGATCCCGCTCACCCCCGCCGACGCCGATGCGGTGGCGGCCTATCTGGCGAGGCTGCGATGACCCCCGACCTCGACCGCCGCGACCGGCTCGCGCTGACCTGGCGCGAACCGCCGGGTTGGTGGGGTTTCGTCACCACGGTCGACCACAAGCGCATCGCCGCACGCTACGTCGTGACCGCGCTGCTGCTGCTGTTTCTCGCCGGGATGCTCGCACTCGACATGCGCTGGCAGCTGTCCTGGGCAGAGAACACGCGCATGGGGCCGCAACTCTACAACGAAAGCTTCTCGCTGCACGGCTCGACCATGCTGTTCCTGGTGTCGGTGCCGGCGATGGCGGCGATGGCGCTGTGGCTGGTGCCGCTGATGCTGGGGCAGCGCAACATGGCGTTTCCGCGGCTCGGCGCGTTCAGCTATGGCTGTACCTCGGCGGTGTGCTGACCTTGTGGGTGGCGCACGCGCTCGACGTCACGCCCGACCTCGGCTGGTTCGAATATCCGCCGCTGTCAGGGCCGAGCTACGCGCCCGGACACCGCGCCGACATCTGGGCGCAGATGATCACCTTCACCGAAGTGGCGGCGCTGTGCGCCTCGGTCAATGTCGCTGCCACCATCCTCAAGATGCGGCCGCCGGGCATGACGCTGGCGCGGATGCCGGTGTTCCTCTGGGCGATGCTGGTGGCGTCGCTGATGACGATCCTGTCGATGCCCGCGATCATGCTGGTGACGAGCATGCTGATCGCGGACCGGCTCGTCTCGACGCATTTCTTCGCGCCGGCCGCGCACGGGGACGTGTTGCTGTTCCAGCACCTGTTCCGGTTCTTCGGCCATCCGGAGGTGTACATCATCTTCATCCCCGCGACCGGCTTCGTCTCGCCGATCGTCGAGACCTTCGCGCGGCGGCGGCTGTTCGGGCATCATGTGCTGGTGCTCGCGATCCTCGCGATCGGCTGCCTCGCCTTCGGCCTGTGGGTGCATCACATGTTCGCGGTCGGGCTGCCGCGGCTCGGCAACGACTTCTACACCGCGGCCAGCATGGCGATCGCGGTGCCGGCGGGGTTGCAGATCTTCTGCTGGGTGGCGACGATGGCCACCGGACGGCTGTGGCTGGCGACGCCGATGCTGTGGGTGCTCGGCTTCGTCGCCACCTTCGTGCTCGGCGGCCTCTCGGGCGTGATGACCGCCTCGGCCGCGCTCGATCTGCAGCTGACCGACAGCTATTTCGTCGTCGCGCATTTCCACTACGTGCTGGTCGGCGGGGCGATGTTCCCGCTCTTCGGCGCCTTCTGCTATTGGTATCCGAAGGCGACCGGGCGGCTGATGTCGGAGCGCTGGGGGCGGGTCGCCTTCGTGCTGATCGTCGGCGGATTCAACCTCGGCTTCGCGCCCATGCACCTGCTCGGGCTGATGGGTATGCCGCGGCGGGTCTACACCTATCCCGCCGGCACCGCCGCGCTTCCGCGCCGCGCCGAAAGGCTCTACAGCCGGGCCGCGAAGGGGAGGAGCACGGCCATGGCGCGACCACCGCAGCAGGACCTCACCGCCGGCCCGATCGGCCGCACGCTGCTGCTGTTCGCGCTGCCGACGCTGGGGTCGAGCGTGCTCCAGTCGCTCAACGGCTCGATCAACGCGATCTGGATCGGGCAATTCCTCGGCGAGCGCGGGCTGGCCGCGACCACTAACGCCAACATCATCATGTTCCTGCTGATCGCCGCGGTGTTCGGCTTCGGCATGGCGGCGACGATCCTGATCGGCCAGAACATGGGGCGGCGCGACCTGGACGCGGTGCGCCGCGTGCTCGGCACCTCGCTCGCGCTGTTTGCGATCGTCTCGGTGATGACGTTGCTGATCGGCTGGTTCGCCGCGCCCGCGATCCTGCGTGCGCTCGCCACGCCGGCGGAGGTCTACCCGCTCGCGCTCGCCTATCTCCGCGTGATCTTCGTCGCGATGCCGCCCGGCTTCCTGTCGGTGCTGCTGACGATGGCGCTGCGCGGCACCGGCGACTCGATCACCCCGCTCAAGTTCATGGCGCTGGGCTCGGCGATCGACGTTGCGCTCAATCCGCTGCTGATCCGCGGCTGGGGGCCGCTGCCCGCGTTCGGGATCGAGGGGTCCGCGCTGGCCACCTTGCTGGCCAACACCGTGTCGCTGCTCGCGCTGCTCGCTTATGTCTACCGCCGCGACCTGCCGGTGCGGTTACGCGGGCGCGAATGGGGCTATGTGCTGCCCGATCCGGCGCTGCTGCGCACGATCGTCGCCAAGGGCATCCCGATGGGGTTGCAGATGCTGGTGGTGTCCACCTCGGCGCTGGCGATGATCGGGCTGGTCAACCGCCACGGCACCGCCACCACCGCGGCCTATGGCGCCGCCAACCAGCTGTGGACCTATGTCCAGATGCCCGCGATGGCGGTGGGCGCGGCGGTCAGCGCAATGGCGGCGCAGAATATCGGCGCGGGGCGGTGGGACCGCGTCGGGCAAATCACGCGCACCGGCATCCTCACCAACCTGGCGCTGACCGGCGGGCTGGTCGCGCTGCTCACCGTGCTCGACCGCCACCTGCTGTGGCTGTTCCTCGGGCAGGACGGCGGCGCGGTCGACATTGCGGTGCGGATCAACCTCATCGCGGGGTGGAGCTTCGTGCTGTTCGGCGTGTCGATGGTGCTCTCCGCCGCGGTGCGCGCGAACGGCGCGGTGATCGGGCCGCTGGTGATCCTGGCGCTGGCGATGTTCCCGCTACGGCTCGGCGTGGCCGCGGGCCTGTCGCCGCGCTGGGGCGCGGACGCGATCTGGTGGAGCTTCCCGGCGGGCTCGCTCGGCTCGATGCTGCTGATGATCGGCTACTACCTGCGCGGCGGCTGGCGTCGCGGCGGGCTGCCGGCGACGCCGCACGCCGCGACGGAGAAGGCGCTCGCCGGCGCGGAGCCGACCGCCAAGACGATGCCGGTGGGGTGAGGCGCGGCCGTGCCGGAACGGTGCCGTCAACGTCCCCGCGGGGTCAGTCGCCCGCCGCGCGCAACGTGATGCGCGTCAGCTCGGACGGGCGCCCCAGCCGCAGCGCGAAGCCGGGCCACAGCGCGGTGCCGTTGCTGACGTACAGCGTCATCGCGCCGACCTGGTAGCGCCGCGACACGAAGCCGTCATTGCCGCGCGCCACCAGCCGGTCGAGCCCGACGATCATGCCGCCATGGGTATGCCCCGACAGCTGGAGCGCCACCCCGCGCGCCGCGGCGGCGCGGGCGCCCCGCGGTTGGTGGTCGAGCAGCACCACCGGCGCGCCCGCGGGCGCGCCCGCCAGCGCGGCGGCAAGGTCAGGCGCGGGGTGGCCGCTGTGCGCTGCGGAGGCGTCGGTCACGCCCGCGAGCACGAGCCGCTCGCCCGCGCGGGTCAGCACCGCATGCGCATTGGGCAGCAACCGGATGCCGAGCCCGGCGAGGTGCCGCATCCACCCGTCATAGTCGAAGAAATATTCGTGGTTGCCGGGCACCGCATAGACGCCGTCGGGCGCGTGCAGCGTGGCGAGCGGCGCCACGTCGGCGCGGCGCATCGCAACCGAGCCGTCGATGAAGTCGCCGGTGACCACGATGACGTCCGCGCCCGCCGCATTGGCGCGCGCCACCATCGCCGCGGCCCAGCGCGCCGGGAACAGCCGGCTGAGATGGAGGTCGCTGAGCTGGAGCAGGCGATAGCCGTCAAACCGCGACGGTAGCCCCGCGATCGTGACCGTCACGTCGCGCACCGGCGGCTGGCGCAGCGCGTTGGCCACCCCGATCGCGGCGAGCGCGCCCGCCAGCGCCATCGCACCATAGCGCGCCGGATCGGGCAGCGCGGTGCCGCGCCGCACCAGCTGCGCGGCGAGCAAACCGAGATCGAGCAGCAGCTGGAGCGCGGCGAGCAGCACGATCGCGCCGAACGCCCAGTTGAACAGGATCACGATCGCGCGCGGGAACTCGGGCGCGAACACCGAGCCCGAGGAGAGCCGGCTCCAGAAATGGAACTGCGACGCCGCGATCAGCAGCAGCGCGACGCCGCCTTTGGCCCAGAACGGCAGCGCGAGTGGCCAGAGCGTGCGCGCGATCACGTAGAGGCACGGGGTCGCGAAGATCAGGTGGAAGATCGTGGGTCTCCTTCCGAGGCAAGGTGGGAGCATGTCTCGTTCATTGCGAGTTTTTCTCCTCGACCGCCTTCAACGATCGTCATCCCGGGCTGGAGCCGGGATCCATTCGTCCGCAAGCGCCACGGCCGAGGCTGCGCGGCGCCACGGTTTCCGAGTCAGGCCCGGGATGACGGAAGAAGGTCGGGTAAGATAGCGTGGCGAGCCGAGATCCATGCCAACGGCGGAACCCTTCCAGCCGAACCGTGCTCCCGCGCACGCGGGAGCCCAGAGCGGCAGGCACTGACGTTGATGGCCCCGGGCTCCCGCGTTCGCCGGGGCACACCGACCGTTCAGCTGGGGTGACGAGACCTCCCACTTCGTCGCGAGATGGGGAAAAGGCTCGCCTCGCGAGGCGTCAGCTCTCCTCGATCCGGCGCTCCTCCTCGGTGCGCAGGCTCATCTCGGTGAAGTCGAGTTCCTCCTGCAACACCAGGAACGAGTCCGCGCCCACCTCCTGCGCCTCGCGCAACTCCTCGAGGCGCGTGCGCTGCCACGCCACCGCGGCGAGACCGAGCTGGCGCTCGTCTCAGGATCCACCGTGCCGCGAGCACCACCGGCGCCCGGGAGTGCGGCGGCGTGGATCCTGAAACGAGTTCAGGATGACGCTATGAAGAGGAGGCATCCCGTTCCCGGCTTCTCACCAGAAGGTAGCGTAAAGCGCGACCAGGATCAGCAGCAGCGCCAGCGCGCCGAGGTTGAACGCGTCGCTGGTGGCATAGCGCACGTCGCCGGTGACGATCGTGTCGCGGTCGGCGCGCGCGGGGGTCAGCAGCGAGGCGACCACCGCCAGCGCCAGCGCAATCAGGAACACCAGCCCCATACGGTCCATGAACGGCAGCCCCGGCGCGAGCAGCTTGAACCCCCAGGACAGCAGCACCGACGCAACCGCTGCGGCGATCGCGCCGGCCTCGTTGGCGCGCTTCCAGAACAGCCCGAGCAGGAAGATCACGGTGATGCCCGGCGTGAAGAAGCCGGTGAACTCCTGGATGAACTGGAACGCCTGCTCGGACGATCCCACCAGCGGGCGCGCGGTGAGGATCGCGATCACCGTCGCCACCATCGCGGCGACGCGACCGACCAGCACCAGTCGCGAGTCATCCACCGCGCCGTCCTCGGCCGCCGACGGGCGGCGCTTGACCTTGGCCCAGACGTCGAGCGTGAAGATCGTCGCGATCGAGTTGATCTTGGACGCGGTGGAGGCGATGATCGCCGCCACCAGCGCGGCGAAGACGAGGCCGAGCAGCCCGGTCGGCAGCAGCCGCATCATCGTCGGATAGGCCTCGTCGGGCTTGGCCAGCCCGGGGGCGAGCACCACCGCCGCGATCCCCGGCAGCACGATGATGATCGGCATTAGCAGCTTGAGGAAGGACGCGAACAGCACGCCTTTCTGCGCCTCCGCCAGCGACCGCGCGGCGAGCGCGCGCTGGATGATATATTGGTTGAAGCCCCAATAGCTGAGATTGGCGATCCACATCCCGCCGATCAGCACCGACAGGCCGGGCAGGTCCATGTAATGCGGGCTGTCGCGCGACAGGATCATCTCGAAATGGTCGGGCAGCTCGCGCGTCAGCCGGGTGAAGCCAGCGGCAAGGCCGGCGCCCTGGCCGAGTTCGCCGAGCGTGAGATAGGCGATGATCAGCCCGCCGAGCACCAGCAGCGTTACCTGGACGATATCGGTCAGCGCCACCGCCTTGAGTCCGCCTTTCAGCTGGTACAGCAGCGCGAAGGCGCCGAGCACCACCAGCGCGACATTCTGGTCGACCCCCGCCACCTTGGTGACCGCGATCGAGCCGAGCCAGATGATGCTGGTGAGGTTCACGAAGACGTAGAGCGCCAGCCAGAACAGCGCCATCAGCGTTCGGATCGAGGGGCCGTAGCGCCGCTCGAGGAACTGCGGCATCGTGTGGATCTCGTTACGCAGGAAGATCGGCAGGAAGAACTTGCCGACGATCAGCAGCGTCAGCGCCGCCATCCACTCGTAGGACGCGATCGCCAGACCGATGGCATAGCCCGATCCCGACATGCCGACGATCTGCTCGGCCGAGATATTGGCCGCGATCAGGCTGGCGCCGATCGCCCACCACGGCAGGTTCTTGGAGGCGAGGAAATAGTCGGTGGTGTTCTTCGGGCCGGCGCCCGCCTTGTCGCGGCTGACCCATTGCGCCAGCGCGAAGATGAAGATCGCATAGGCGACCACCACCAGCACGTCGATCGTGGCAAGCTGCACCCGTGTCTCTCCCTCACCCGCCGCGTCTCGCGTGTCGCTGGCGATCTTGCCGGCCGGGGCCGCCGTCTGTCCACCGCCTTGTGGTAAGCCGCTGATACCGCGTCGCTGGCACGCACGTGGCGGGCGGCAAAGATTGCAACGGCGACATATGGCGTCATCGCGCGGTGAAGCGACCGCGCGAAATCGGGGGCAAGGCGGTGGCGCTCCCGTGCCGTCCCGCCTCGCGTCGCCCGCTTTCCTCCCGGTGGGCGGGCGACGCCTGCCTGACACCGCGGCGAGAGACACGACATGATGGCCCTTCTACTCGCCGCGGTCCTTGTCGGCACCGCCGGCGCGGACGCCGCCGCCGCTCCAGCGCCGACTCCGCCGCAGCGGCTGCGCAGCGTCGCGCTCGCGCCGGGCGAGACCTGTCCCAAGCCGACCGGGGACGAAGTCGTGGTGTGTGCGCCGCTCGACGAACCGTACCGCATCCCCAAGCCGCTGCGCCGCGGCGGCGCGATCGCGGCGCGCAACCAGAGCTGGTCGAATCGCGTCGCGACGATGGACGAGGTTGGCCGCGTCGCCGGCGGGCTGCCCAACACCTGCTCCGCGGTCGGCACCGGGGGGCAGACCGGCTGCACCCAGGCGATGATGCGCGGCTGGTTCGCCGACCGGCAGCAGATGACGCGCGAGTCCGCCGCAAGGCCGTGAGGCGCCGGGCGCGGCCTCCGCGCGCGTCACCGCGCCGGTGAGCATTGTCAAAGCGCCGTGGCTCAGTTGCTTGCGCGCCTTGTGCCGCGCCGTTTGGGCGCCGATAGGACGCGCATGATGTCCCATCCCGTCTCGCACTCGCATCCCGCGCCCCCGGGCATGCACCCGCGCGAGTTCGTCGCGTTCGTCGCCGCGCTGATGGGGGTCAACGCGCTCGGCGTCGACCTGATGCTGCCCGCGCTCGCGCATATCGGGCAGGATCTCGCGGTGAGTGCGGCCAACCACCGGCAGTGGATCGTCACCGTCTACATGATGGGCTTCGGGCTCGGCCAGCTGCTCTACGGCCCGCTGGCCGACCGCTACGGCCGTCGCCCGGTGCTGATCGTCACTTTGGTCGGGTTCGTCGCCGCGAGCATCTTCGCCGCCAGCGCCGGCACCTTCGCGGCGTTGCTCGGCGCGCGGCTGCTGCAGGGGCTGATGTCGGCCTCCACGCGCGTCTTGGCGGTGGCGATCGTGCGCGACACCGCCGCCGGGCGGCAGATGGCGCGCACCATGTCGATCGCGCAGATGATCTTCTTCATCGTGCCGATCCTGGCACCGACGCTGGGGCAGGGCCTGCTCGCGTTCGGGCCGTGGCGCTTCATCTTCTACGCGCTTGGCGGGTTCGCCGCTTTCGTGCTCGCCTGGACGCTGCTGCGCGTGCCCGAGACGCTCGCGCGCGAGCGCCGTGTCGCGATCTCGCTCGCCAATCTGCGCCACAATTACGCGCAGACGCTGACCAACCGATTCTCGATCGGCTATGCCGTGGCGGCCTCGCTGACCTTCGGCGGGATCATCGCCTTCGTCTCGTCGGCGCAGCAGATCTTCGTCGACGAGTTCGGTGCTGGCGATCGCTTCACCCTGCTGTTCGCATTGTGCGCGGGCGCGATGGGCTGCGCCTCGTTCGCCAACAGCCGCCTGGTCGAGCGGCTCGGCACGCGGCTGATCTCGCAGGCGGCGGTGCTCGCGCTGATCGCGCTGTCGCTGGCGCACCTGCTGGTGATCACCGCCGGATGGGAGACGCTGGTGAGCTACATCGTCTTCCAGGCGCTGAGCATGACGTGCATCGGCCTGTGCGGCTCGAACTTCGGCGCGATGGCGATGGAGCCGGTCGGGCATATCGCGGGCACCGCCTCGTCGGTGCAGGGCTTCATCACCAGCATTGGCGCGGTGCTGGTGGGGAGCGCGATCGGACAGTCCTATGCCGGCACCACGCTGCCGCTCGCGCTGGGCTATCTTGCGATCGGCGTAGCGGTGCTCGCGCTGGTGTGGGTGATCGAGGGTGGCCAGCTGTTCCGCGCGCGGATGGGGTGAGGGTCGGTCCTTCCCGCGAGCGGGGAGGGGCTATCGCCGATGGCGCTCTGACGAAGCGCCCTGCACTCTGCCGTCGCCGCGGCCCCGATCCGGGGCCAGGGCGCCGCAGGACGAGCGACTGGCGGGTAGGCGGCGCAAGAAATCCTGGGTCACGCCCGGGATAACGGACCAGGTTCAAACGCCGACGCAGCACGCGCCACCGATAAGCGGTCGCCCTCCCCGAGTGAGGAAGGACGATCGCTCAGAAGCCCGACCAGTCGCTGCTTACCGCCACGGTCGAAGCGCCCGCGGCTGCGCTTGCGGCGATGCGCCGCCCCGCCGCCGCGGCGCGCTGCTGGAGCTGGTGAACCGGGCTGGCGGCGCGCGCCGGCGCGCCGACGCGGAAGCGCGTTACCTGCTTGGCGAGCGCATCGGCTTCCTCTGACAGGCTGCGGGCTGCCGCGGTGGCCTCCTCCACCATGGCGGCATTCTGCTGCGTCACATTGTCCATCTCGCTGACCGCGGTATTGACCTGCTGCAGCCCGGTCGCTTGTTGCTTGGCCGCGGTCGCGATCTGGCGCACCAACCCGCTGAGCTCGTCGACGCGCCCGTTGATCCGCGCCAGTGCATCGCCCGCCTCGTTGACCAGCGTGACGCCGGCATCGACCTGCTCGACCGATGCGGTGATCTTGCTCTTCACGTCCTTGGCCGCGTCCGCCGAGCGCTGCGCCAGCGCGCGTACCTCGGAAGCCACCACCGCAAAGCCCCGGCCGGCATCGCCCGCGCGCGCCGCCTCGACGCCGGCGTTGAGCGCGAGCAGATTGGTCTGGAAGGCGATCGCGTCGATCACGCCGATGATCTCGCCGATCTCGTTCGAGGCGCGCTCGATCCCGCCCATGGCGGCGACCGCACGTTCCACCACCTGCGCCGATTGTGCGGCCTCGGTCCGGGCGGCCTCGACCGTCTCGTTCGCCAGCGCGGCGCTGGCGGCCGTCTCGCTCACCGTGCTGGTGATCTCTTCCATCGCCGCAGCCGTTTCTTCGAGGCTGGCGGCCTGTTGCTCGGTACGCTGCGACAGATCGTCCGAGGCGGCGCGGATATCGGCGGCGCCGTCGTTGATGCCATTGGTGGCCTGTGTCACCGCGCCCATCACCTGCGACATCGCCTCCATCGCGGCGTTGAAGTCGCGCTCGAGCTGTGCGTAGGCGGGCGGAAAGCCGCTGAACCGCGCGGCAAGATCGGCGTCGGCGAGCCGGGCGAGCCCGTTGCCCACCTCGTCGAACACCGCCTGGCGCTCGCGCTCGTCGCGCGCCTTCGCCACCGCGGCGTCGCGGAATACCGCTACCGCCTGCGCGATCGTGCCGATCTCGTCGCGCCGGTCGATGCTGGGCAGCGCAACGTCATGGCGCCCCCTGGTCAGCTCGCCCATTACGGTGGCGATCTCCACCACCGGACGCGCGATCGCGCGCGAGAGCAGCCACCCCATCAGCGCCGCAAGCGCCACCGCGATCGCGCCGCCGAGCGCGAGCGCCAGCGTCACCATCATCTCGGCATGGCGCTGCGCGGCGTCCTGCTCGTCCACCCAGGCCTGCTGCGCCGCCTGAATCTCCTTGATCACGTCGCGCATCGCGCCGAGCTGCTTGGAGCCGGCGAGTTCGCGCGCCTGTTCACGCGTCGCCGGATCGGCGAAGGCTGCGAGCGTCGGCGCCACCTTGGTGCGCTTCCACGTGTCCACTGCCGCAAGGAAGCGGCGGACGCGCTCGGCCTGGTCGGCGCGCGGGGCGTAGCGCCCGAACGCGGCCGCGGCGCCGTCGATCGCGTCGACATTCTCCTTGTAGGTGTCGAGGAACGCGGGCTTGCCCAACAGCACGTAGCCGCGGACCGCACTCTGCCCCTCGACCACGTCGTTGAGCATCTCGTCGGCGTGATCGGAGGCGAGCTTGGCTTCGTCGCGCGTGATCGCGACGTGGTGCAGCGTGCGAACGTTGGCGAACACGACCAGGCTCACCGTCGAGAAGGTCGCGATCAAGACCGCGAAGGCGAGCGCAAGCTTACGCGGGATGGCGATGTGGCGAATGGTCATGATCCTCTCCGGGCGATGCTGGAGGGATAGAGGCAGAGAGTTAAAGCACCGCTAAGCCTGCGACCAAAGTATTGTTATAACCCAAGTTTACTGGGGAGCTTGGCGGCCGTTCGTTAACTACTTCGCAAATGGGTCACGCTAACGAGACCCATGCTTCATTGCTTTCCCCTGACTCGCCGCGGCGCCGCGGCCAGCCTCGCCGCGCTCGTCGCCACGCCCGCGCTCGCCGATCCGATCACGCTAACGCCCACCGAGGACGTGCGGCTACGCTACGAGCATGTCGAGCAGGACGGCATCGCGCGCGCTGCGGACGCGGTAACGATCCGCGTGCGCAGCGGCGTCGTGGCCACGAGCGGGCCGTTCTCCGCGTTGGTGGAGGCGCAGGGCAATCTGGCGATCGTCGACCATTATGACGACACGGTCGGCAATGGCGCAGGCTATCCCGCGATCGGCGACCCCGAGAACATCGCCCTCTATCGCGCGCAGCTGCAGTACAAGACGCGTGCGGTGACGTTGACCGGCGGACGTCAGCGAATCGCGCTGGAGGACGAGCGCTTCGTTGGCCAGGCGGCGATCCGGCAGAACTCGCGCTCGTTCGACGCGGTGCGGACGCAGCTGAGCCTGACCCGGCATCTGCGCGCCGATCTCACCTATGCGTGGAGCGTGCGCACGCCGAGCGGGATCAACGGCACCGGCGCCAAGCCCACCGCGATCGGCGGCGACAATGTCTTCGCGCTGCTCGCGCAGGACACGCCGCTGGGCGTGCTGACCGGTTTTGCCTATCTGGTCGATCAGGACGAGGCCGCGGTGCAGGGCTATCGCCTGTCGAGCCAGAGCTACGGCGCACGGCTGGCGGGGTCGCACGCGCTCGCGCCCAAGATAAAGGCGTCGTGGCAGCTGAGCTACGCCACTCAATCGGATTATCATCGCAATCCCAACGACTATCGCGCCGATTACTACCTGATCGACGGCGGGCTCGATCTGCGCGCATTGCACGTGGGCGCTGGCTATGAGGTGCTGGGCGCGGGCAACGGCA
Organism: Sphingomonas larreae; assembly: GCF_051400595.1. Classification (NCBI taxonomy): domain Bacteria; kingdom Pseudomonadati; phylum Pseudomonadota; class Alphaproteobacteria; order Sphingomonadales; family Sphingomonadaceae; genus Sphingomonas; species Sphingomonas larreae. Next base: position 61,208 of record NZ_JBLFFI010000004.1, on the reverse strand, counting down.
CGCCGCTGACCTCGTTCCAGACGCCGCTGTCCTCGATCTTCCGGTTCCAGGGCTGGGCCGACAAGCTGACGACCACGCCCCCCAATGGCGTGCGTGACCTCTATGGCAGCGTCGGCTGGGCCTGGCCCAAGCTGGGCGCGTTCAAGGCGGCATCGGTGCAGGCGGTATATCACCGCTTCGACGCCGAGCGGGTCGACAGCCACTACGGCAACGAGGTCGACCTGCTCGCCTCGGCCAAGCTGGCGCGCTACGGCATCTCCGCCCGCTTTGCGACCTATTGGGCGGATCGCTTCGCCACCGACACGCGCAAGCTGTGGCTGGAGCTGACCTGGGCGCTGTAACGGGGCGACGTGCAATCGCGGATGCCGGTGAGGGGTCGACGGGCCGGACGTGCCCTTCTCGGCAACAGCAGAAGCGCGCACCGCGCTGGGAGATCGTCGCGACTGCGGTTACGCACACCAGCTTCGGGGTAGGCCGGTCGACGCTGGCTTAGACTCGAACGCTGAGCGAACCGCCTGCCTTGTGCGGGCATAGCAATCGGCAGGCATGGTGAGACGTGAGTCCGCGATGAAGGCTATCGTGTCGTTGTCACAGGAAGCGACTCGCCGCGCATTCGGGTAAGGCGACACTTGACTAGTCCGATGCACCAAAGGCCTGAAGCTGGTTGAGAGCGAGCGGGTTCTGACCGGCGCCCGGACATGAGGTGGTAATGACGAGTGGCCGAGAACGGGGCAGGGACGCGGCGAGCGACAGCTTGTTTCGCGACATTGTCACCTCTGTCGATACCGGCCACCCGCGCTGTAACGAGTTGCTCGGGATGAGCCGCCTAATCTGCGGCGCGATGCACTCGACCGCGCCGATCCAGGAGGGTGAGGGGCGCGCCCACTGCGCCATCGTCGCGCTCCATGACGCCGCGCCGGGCTGGCGCTTCTGCACGCTCGATGCGCGCTGGCCGGACTTCCCCATCCTCTCGTCCGACGACCGCCGCCGCCTCACTCGCCCGGCAAACGATCGGCCGGTGCCGCGCCTTGACCGCACGACCGGCGCCGCGCGCGTCGCATGGTGACCGCCGCGATCGGCGCGACTTGGGCGATCACGGGCGTCTCGACCGCCGCGGTGATCGCTCGGCCGATGCGCTGGCCCGAATGGATCTGGGCGGTTGCGGGCGCGCTGCTGCTGGTGCTGCTCGGGTTGATCACGCCGCGCGAGGCCGGCGGCGCAGTCGGGCGCGGGCTGGACGTCTATCTCTTTCTCACCGGCATGATGCTGTTGAGCGAGACCGCGCGCGTGCATGGTGCGTTCGACTGGATCGCTGCGATCACGGTCAACGCCGCCAAGGGCTCGCGCGGGCGCCTGTTCCTGCTCGTCTACGCGACCGGGGTGGTGGTCACCACCTTCATGTCCAACGATGCGACCGCGGTGGTGCTGACCCCCGCCGTGTTCGCCGCCGCGAAGAAGGCAAAGGCCGATCCGCTTCCCCTGCTGCTGGCCTGCGCGCTGATCGCCAATGCGGCGAGCTTCGTGCTGCCGATCTCCAATCCCGCCAATCTCGTGCTTTACGGCGGGCACATGCCGCCGCTCGCGCCATGGCTGCGCTCGTTCGCGCTGCCGTCGATCGCGTCGATCATGGTGACCTTCCTCGCGCTGCGCTGGATCGAGCGCCGCCGGATCGCGGGCACGTGCGCGCGCGACGTGGCATGCGACGCGCTGACCCGCCCGGGCAAGCTCGCCATCCTGGGGATCGTCGCGACCGCGCTGCTGCTGCTCGTCGCCTCCGCGCTTGACCGTGAACTGGGGCTGCCCGCCGCGGTCGCTGGCATTGCTACCGCGCTGATCGTGTCGGGCGCGGCCAAAGCATCGCCGCTGCGGCTTGCGCGGCAAGTGTCATGGGGCGTGCTGCCGCTGGTCGCCGGGCTGTTCGTGCTGGTCGCCGCGCTCGATCGCACCGGCGTGATCGCGCAGGTGGCGGCATGGCTCCGCGCCGCCTCCGACGCACCGGTGCGCGCCGCGGCCACCTCGGGCACGATCCTCGCGTTCGCGTGCAACCTGATGAACAACCTGCCCGCCGGACTGGTCGTGGCGACCGCGATCGGCCAGGCGCAGCCGCCGCGGCTCGTCACCGATGCGTTGCTGATCGGGGTCGATCTCGGCCCCAACCTGTCGGTCACCGGGTCGCTCGCCACCATCCTGTGGCTCCAGGTGATCCGGCGCGAAGGCGAGGACGTCGGCTTTCTCGCCTTTCTGAAGATCGGCGCGGTGGCCATGCCGCTCGCGCTCGTCGCGGCGCTCGGCGCGCGCCTGCTGCTCGGCTGACGATGAAGTGGGGAACGCCGCCGTAGCGCGATCCGCCGGACGCGAGACCTCACGCCAGGCAACGCGACCTGCTTTGGCATTGAGCATTGTCGCGAAAAGCGTTCCGACTGCTGTGGACGGTTCGCGCCAGAAGAACGCGCGGTGGTCGGAGAATCGGGACATGGCTTAAGGCCGCGAGAGGAAGCCCGGCGTAGAAGCGAGGTGGCCCAGTGGGAGCCTGGCAATGAAGGAAGGGGCTGCCATGCGAGCGCGCCGCGAGGCGCGACGCGTCCGAGAGGGCGAATGGCCAAAGGTCCTGACGGGCGCGCGCGTCGACGAGCCCGACGTCGTTGCTTTCCGCACGGATCGTCTCGTGCGAGCCGCCGTTCAAGCCGGGCCAGGACGAGCGTGCGGCGACCTTCGCCGAGATCGTTGCCGGCCATACCGACGCGGCGCTGGTCGCGGCCGTGCTGAGGAACCGCCCCGACGATGCGAGCTGACCGTGCACCTGCCCACCCGTCCTCGCCGCGCGATCGCGCCCACGTGCTGAGCGGCCCGTCGGCGCGGATCCTTGCCGGGCTGGTGCTCGGTCTGGTCGCGGGGGCGCTGCTGGCGGGCAGCGCGGCGGCGCCCACAATCGCCGAACTGGCCAAGCCGGTCGGGCGATTGTGGCTTGATTCGCTGACGATGACGGTGGTGCCGCTGGTCTTTTCGCTGCTCGTCACCGGGGTGATGCGCGCCGCCGAGCAGGCCAGCGGCGGGCGGCTGGCGGCGCGCGCGCTCGGCTGGTTTACGGTGCTGCTGCTCGCGGCGGCGCTGGTCGGCGCCGCGGCCACCGCGCTGCTGCTCCAGCTCGCGCCGCTGCCCGCGGCTGCGGCCGCGCTGCCCGCGGCGGTGAGCGGCCCCGGCCCCGCGGTGCCCGCCGCGTCCGACTGGCTCGGCAGCATCGTGCCGACCAACCCGGTGCGCGCCGCGGCCGAAAGCGCGATGGTGCCGCTGGTCGTCTTCGCGCTGCTGTTCGGCCTCGCCGCCAACGGGATCGAGCCCGGCCCGCGTGCGGCGCTCGCGCAAGTGTTCACGGGCGTGGCGCAGACGATGCTGCGGATCGTCGGCTGGGTGCTGTGGGTGGCGCCGCTCGGCGTCTTCGCGCTTGCGATCGGGGTTGGGCTGGTGCTCGGCGGCGGCGCGGCGGGGGTGCTGGCGCATTATGTCGCCGTGATCGTCGGCGCCGCGCTCGCCTCGATCGCGCTTGCTTATGCCGCGGCGGCGCTGCTCGGCCGGATCAGTCCGCTCGCCTTCGCGCGCGCCGCGCTGCCGGCACAGGTGATCGCCGTGAGCACCCAATCCTCGCTCGCCTCGCTGCCCGCGATGGTGGCGGCGGCGCCGGTGCTGCGGGTGCGCGACGAGGCCGCGGGGGTGGTGCTGCCGCTCGCGGTGTCGCTGTTCCGCGCCACCACCGCGGCCGCCAATGTCGCGGTGGCGACCTATCTCGCGGCGGTGCACGGCGTCGCGCTCGGTTCGGCGACGCTGGGGCTGGGCGCAGTAGTCGCCGCGACCGTGAGCGTGGCCGCGGTCGGGCTGCCGGCGCAGGTGTCGTTCTTCGCGGTGATCGCACCGGTGTGCCTGGCCATGGGCGTGCCGGTGACGCTGCTGCCGCTGTTGCTGGCGATCGAGACCATACCCGACGTGTTCCGCACGCTTGGCAACGTGACCGCCGACCTGGCAGCGCTGCGGATCGTCGGGACGCGCTAACATCGTTCCTGCCGGACGCGCGCGCCGCGCCCCCTGCAGCCGTCGACATATCGGCGTAGCTAAGGCGCAGCCTGATCGGGGCCAATAAGGCCGGCAAACTTGCCGGCTGAGGTGAGCCCGATTGCGACGAGCAAAGTCCGGTCGGGGTAAACGAGCTCGAATTCGTCCAATCCAAACCCGTCGGGCCGGTGAAAGCGGATGCCTTCTGGAACGCCAAGTGGTTGTAGGCGGCGGTGTGTGTCAGCAAATGCTGTGCGACCTACATCCGGGATGTCCGGTGCCAGCAACGTGTAATCAGGTGTTGCGGTGCGGTTGGCGAGGAGGCGGCGCAGCATGGCCTCCCCGCCCACCAGCGGCACGGTCCGCGGCGTGAAGACCGATGCGGAGGACGCCGCTTCAATCGTCGCGGGAGCGGGTGCTTGGCCGAGGCGGCGCAGCGTCGTGGCGAGCGCATCCGCGGCGGCCACTTCCAGATCGGGCTTTACCCCGCGCCTCCCCCTTTCGATCCGGTAAGGGGATTTTCGGCACGACCAGTAGAGATAAACGCCGTGACACCGTGTCCGATCGGAACTTGTACGCCGGGATTCGCGCCGCCACCCGTCACCTCGCCGACCACGGTGCCGAGCTTCAATGCCTGTATGTCATAGGCGAGCTCCTCGCCGCCCGAGAAAGTGTTGCCACTAGTAAGGACATAGGCAGGCACGCCGGCGAAGCTGACGGGGGTCGGCTCGCTAAAGAAAGATTTGCGCCTAAGCACAGTGGTTCCTGCCTTACGCTCGACGATGCCGCTGATCTCGATGCGCTTGCCCGCGGGCAGAAAATAACTGACCAGATAGCTGACCGCGATGCGCTCGGCATAGAAGTCTGCGCAGCAGCCGGTGCGGCGGCGGTGCCAATAAGCAGGAACGCAAGAGAGGCGGCAGGCCGGAAATGCATATGCTGTCCTCAGCGAGGTGCGCAAGCTTGTCCCACCAGGATGCCAGACCTGCGATTCTGGCTCAAGCGCCTCCGGTCGGGCCATGAGTGAACGAGCATGGCACTGACCCACCGCTTCAGTCAGATCGGTGTTTTGGCAGAATGACATGGCGATCGTCGGCAAAGCGCAAGGTCACGCGCAACCCCGGACGCGTGTTCTCGATCTCGACCGATGCGCCGAGCCGCTGCGCCGCCGACCGCACGATTGCGAGACCCAGTCCGCTGCCGTCCTGCCCCGCGCTGGTCGTCAAGCGCACGAACCGCTCTCCCGCCCGCGCGATGTCGGCGTCCGGCAGGCCGGGACCGTCATCCGCTACCGACAGCGCCACGCCCGCCGCATCGCGCTCGATCGCGATCATCACGTTGCCGCCGCGGCGATGGTAGCGGATCGCATTGTCGATCAGGTTCGACAGAATTTCGAACAGCAAGGTGCGGTGGCTCGCGATCGTCACGCCCTCAAGGGGTGCGTGTAGATCGACCTCGATCCCTGCCTCGATCGCCTGCGCGATACGGCGGTTGAGCACCACGATGGCGAGCGCCCGCAGCTCGACCGGCTCGAGCGGCGGGGAGGTGCCCGCCTCCTCGGCGCGCGCCAGCGCCAGCAGCTGCGCGACGAGATGCTCGAGCCGGTCGGCGGCGTCGGCGATCTCGGGCAACGCCGCGGGATCACCGCGCCGCGCGAGCGCAACCTGGATCTTGAGCACCGACAGCGGCGTGCGCATCTGGTGCGAGGCGTCGGCGGTGAAGCGGCGCATGCCCGCGGTCGCCACGTCGAGCCGCGCGAGCAGATTGTCGAACGCGTCGGCGAGCGGCAGCAGCTCGGCGGGGAGCGGCCCGGGGTTGAGCGGCGAGAGGTCAGGCGTGGCACGCGTGTCGCGCGCGGCGACGACGCCGCGCAGGCGCGACAGCGGGCGCAGGCTCCAGGCGAGCGCGGGACGGAGCAGCAGCATCGCGACGCCGACCAGCACCGCCTCGCCGCCGAGCAGCGCGCCGAGCAGGCGGCGGCGCAGCGCGGCGCGGCCGTCCAGCGTTTCGGCGACCTGCACGATCACCGGGGCGTCGACCCGTGGCAGCTCGCGCCGCACCTCGGCGATCCGCACGGCCTGCCCGCGGAAGTGCGCGTAGCGGAAGCGCGGGGTGTCGGCGGCAAGCTCGTCGGCGCGCGGCGCGGGCAGGTCGCCGTAGCCGGTCAGCACCCGCGCGCCCACCGCGATGCGGTAATAGACGTTGTCGCGCTCATTGTTCTCCAGCATGCCGAAGGCGGCGGCGGGAAGGTCGAGCGTCACTTCGCCGCGTTCCACCTGCACCGTCTCGGCGACGGCGCCGAGCGCGCCGCCCAGCACGCGATCGTTGGTCCGCCGCACCACGTCGCTGATCAGCGCCGCGCCGGCGAGCCCGAGCAGCACCGCGATGACGAGCAGTGGCGTCAGCAGCGCGGCGAGCAGCCGCGTGCGCAGTGCGACCGCGCGCGCGCGATCAGCCGGCATCCAAGATATACCCCACGCCCCGGACCGTGCGGATCGCGGGTCCCTCCGGCGCCAGCTTGCCGCGCAGCCGCGTGATGTTGACCTCGAGCGCGTTGGGCCCGACCGGCTCGTCGAAACCGAACACCTCCGCAAGCAGCGTCTCGCGCGGAACGATCTGGCCGGCGCGGGTCGCCAGCGCGTCGAGTACCGCCCACTCGCGCCGGCGCAGGTCGAGCGCGCGGCCGGCGACCTGGGCGTCGCCGCTCGAACGGTTGAGCACCAGCGCGCCGACGACCAGCTCGGGCGTGGGATCGCCGCCGCGACGTCGCCCGAGCGCGCGGATCCGCGCCTCCAGCTCGACCGGCGCGAACGGCTTGCGCAGATAATCGTCGGCGCCGAGATCGAGCCCGCGCACGCGGTCGTCGAGGGCGTCGCGTGCGGTCAGCATCAGCACCGGCACGCGCTCGCCGCGCCGGCGCAATGCCTGCAACACCGCGAAACCATCCTGCCCCGGCAGTCCGACGTCGAGCACCACCAGTGCGTACGGCTCGCCCGCGGTGACCATCAGCGCGTCCTCGCCGGTGGCGACATGGTCCACCGCGTGGCCGGCGCCGCGCAGCAACGCCACGAGGCTACGCGCGAGCGCGGCATCGTCCTCCACGATCAGGATGCGCACGATCGCGCCGCACGCTGAAAGGTTGCTGACAGGTATAGGACGTAGCCCATGTTCGGTGAGCTTACCCGAACGCAGAGGCGGGAAGCGAGAGGAGCTTCGAGATGCGCGTGGCGCTGTTCATTCTGTATCTGTTGGCGCTCGCCGCTCCCGCGGCGGCACAGCGCCCCGCCGGCTATCCGCGCTCCTATGACGCGCTGATCGCCGAGGCGCGCGCCGAGCGGGGCGTGCGCGTCTACGGCAATGCCGACGCGGCGTCGATGAAGGCGGTGATCGCCGCCTTCCGCCAGCGCTACCCCGGCGTGACGGTGGCCTATGACGACCTGGAGTCACGCGAGATCTACCGCCAAGTCGTGACCGAGCGCCGCGCCGGCGCCACGCGCGCTGACCTGATCTGGTCCTCGGCGATGGACCTCCAGGTCAAGCTCATCAACGACGGCTACGGCCAGGCCTATCAAAGCCCCGAGAAGCCCGCGCTGCCCGCCGCCGCGGTATGGAAGAACATCGGCTATGGCATCACCGCCGAGCCGGTCGCGCTGGTCTACAATCGCCGCCAGGTCGCGCGCGCCGACGTGCCGCGCACCCACGAGGCGCTCGAACGCTTCCTCCGCGCCGATCCTGCCCGCCGCCGCGTCGCCACCTATGACCCGGCGCGTTCCAACGTCGGCTATCTCTACCTCGCCGAGGATTGGGCGATTACCAATGACACGCGCTCGCTGCTCGGGGCGATTGCCGCGACCCGGCCGCTGCTGGCAGCAACCGCCAACCCGACGCTCGACGCGGTCGCGGAGGGGCGCGCGGCAATCGGCTACAACGTGGTGAGCGCCTATGCGCTCGCCCGCGCCCAGCGCGACGCGCGGCTCGGCGTCGCTTTCTTCCGCGACTATTCGATCATCGCCTCGCGGGTCGCCTTCATCAGCCGCGACGCACCGCATCCTGCCGCCGCGCGACTGTTCCTCGATTACCTGTTGTCGCGCGCGGGGCAGAGGCTGCTGGCGCGTGCCTGGCTGCTGCCGGTCCGCAGCGATGTCCACGCGCCGCGGCTCAACCCGGCGCACGTCCGCCCGATCCGTGTCGGCCCGCAGCTGCTGGTCAACCTCGACACCATCAAGCGCCGGCGGTTCCTCGCCCAGTGGCGCACCACCCTCGCTCAGGAAGCCCCCCGCCCGTGACGACCTTCGCCACCGCCAGCGCGCTCGTCGCGCTGCTCGCCGCCATGCCCGCGACCGCGCAGACCGCCAGCCAGGCCGAGCTGGAGGCGCTGGTGCGCGCCCAGGCCGCCGAGATCGCCGGGCTGAAGGCGCGGCTCGACCGGCTCGAGGCCGATCCATCCCGCCTCGGCCGTGCTTCGGCGCAGGCCGGAGCGCAGGGGCAAGGAGACGGTGCTCGCGGCCCCGGGCTCCTGCCTCGGCAGGAGCGGGTCGACGCTTCGAGCGGGACGGATCGGCCCGTCGTGGCGGCCCCAACCACCTCGGCACCCGCACCGACGCAGCTCGCGCAGCGCGACCGGCCGGTCGTCACCTCGCCTTATGCGCCGCAGCTGGTGCCGCCCGGTCCGGCCGAGCGCGACGTGGCGCGCGCGCGCGAGGCGAACGAGGCCGGGGTCACCACCGAATGGGGCTCGGGGCTGCCCGTCTTCCACTCCGCCGACGGCCTCTACACCTTCAAGCCGCGCGGGCGCATCCTCGCCGACGTCAGCTCGTCGTTCGGCTCGCGCGACGCGGCTCGCAACATCACCACGACCGGAATGCGCGCGCTGCGCCTCGGCATCGAGGGCGGCGTCGGCGCGCACTTCTTCTACCAGTTCGAGACCGACTTCTCGGAGAACGAGGTCGACATCGTCACCGCCTTCATCGGCTGGCGCGACCGGATCGCACCCGGGCTCGACTATGACGTGCGCGCTGGCCACCTGTTCAACGACCGCGCTTTCGAGGGCTCGACCGGCTCCGACTCCACCCCGTTCCTCGAGCGCAGCACCGTCTCCACCGCGATCATCCCGCAGCGCGGCTTCTACGGCATCGGCATCATGCCGCGGCTGTTCTGGAGATCAGGCCACGCCTCGCTGACCGTCACGGGCGATCGTGTCGACGGCAACCAGTCGGTCAGCGACAGCCGCACCGTGCTGGGGCGTGCGCACTGGAACCCGGTCAAGAGCAGCACCGGCGTGCTCCACCTCGGCCTGTGGGGCTTCGACGAGGGGCTGTCGTCCGCCGCCACCACGCTGACGCGCAACACCGTGATCGGCGGCCGCTTCAACGGCGCGCTGCGGGTTTCCACCGGGCCGCTCACCGGCGGCACCGGCACCACCGGCTATGGCGCGGAGCTGGGCGGATACCTCGGCCCGGTGTGGCTGATGGGCGAAGCCGGCGAGCGCCACGCGCGGCTCGACGGCGGCCGGCCCGATTTCGTGAGCAAGGCGTACAGCCTCTCCGGCGGCTGGTTCATCACCGGTGACCTGCCGCCGTACAACCCGCGGCTGGGCAGCTTCGGCCAGCCGCGCGTGCTCCGCCCCATCTTCGAGGGCGGGCCCGGCGCGATCGAGCTGACCGCCCGCTACGAGGATCTCGACTATAAAGATCTGGCGACGGGCGGCCGCGGCTGGGCCGCGACGCTGGGCGCCAACTGGTACCTCAACAGCTTCACCCGCATCCAGGTCAACGCGATCCACTGGGGCACCGACAACCGCGCCGGCGCGGTCACCGGCGCCGATGACGGCGAGACCGTCAGCGCGCGCGTCGCCGTCACCTTCTGATCGCCTCCGCACACAGGATTTCCCGCGATGAACCTCGCTTTGCTCGGCTTCCTGATGGTGGCCACCTTCATGACGCTGATCATGACCAAGCGGATGACCCCGCTGGTCGCGCTGATCGTCGTCCCCACCGCCTTCGCGCTGATCGCCGGCTTCGCCGCCGGACTCGGCGAGATGATGATCGACGGCATCAAGAATCTCGCCCCGACCGGCGTAATGCTGCTGTTCGCGATCCTGTTCTTCTCGACCATGACCGACACCGGCCTGTTCGATCCCCTGGTCAACCGGCTGCTGCGGCTGGTGCACGGCGACCCGCTCAAGATCCTGATCGGCACGGTCGCCTTGTGCGCGATGGTGAGCCTCGATGGTGACGGCTCGACCACCTACATTATCACGATCGCCGCGCTGCTGCCGCTGTACAAGCGCTACGACATGAACCGGCTGTATCTGTGCTGCCTGCTGATGACGACCAGCGGCATCATGAACCTGACACCCTGGGGCGGCCCGACCGCGCGCGCGGCGAGCGCGCTCAAGCTCGATCCCGCGACGTTGTTCCTGCCGCTGATCCCGGGGATGATCGCGGGGCTCGCCGGGCTGGTCGCGCTCGCGGTTTATTTCGGCCGCAAGGAGCGCCGCCGCATCGGCCAGCTCGACGCTGAGGCGCCGACGAGCTTCACCGGCATGGCAGTGTCGCAATTCCCTGAGGCGCGCCGGCCGCGGCTGCGCTGGTTTAACGCCGCGCTGACGGTGGCGCTGCTCGCCGGGCTCGTCTCGGGCGTGCTGCCGCTGTCGGTGCTGATGATGCTGGCCTTTGCGGTGGCGATGATCGTCAACTACCCGCAGGTGGCCGAGCAGAAGGAGCGTATCGCGGCGCACGCGGGCAACGTTCTGTCCGTGGTGTCGCTGATCTTCGCCGCGGGCATCTTCACCGGCATCCTCTCGGGCACCGGGATGGTCGAGGCGATGAGCAAGGAGGTGGTCGGCGTCATCCCGCCCGCGCTCGGGCCGCACATGGCGCCGATCACCGCCGCGCTCAGCTTGCCGTTCACCTTCTTCATCTCAAATGATGCCTTCTATTTCGGCATGCTGCCGATCCTGGCCGAGGCGGGCGCTCACTATGGCGTCGAGCCGATGGCGATCGCGCGCGCCTCGCTGATGGGGCAGCCGGTCCACCTGTTGAGCCCGCTGGTGCCCTCGACCTATCTGCTGGTGAGCCTGGCCGGGGTCGATCTGGCCGACCACCAGCGTTTCACGCTCGTCCCGGCCGCGGCGGTCTGCGCACTCATGACGATCATCGGCATGCTGGTGCTGGCCTTCCCGCTGGTCGGTTGAGCGCCCCCTTCGTCGTACCGCATCGGAGAACCGATCATGACCGCCAAGCCGATTCCGCTCGTCCTGCTGCCGGCGATGGGGTGCGATGGCCAGCTCTGGGCGCGCCAGGTGACCGACCTCGGCGATATCGCGCATCCCGAGTTGGGCGATCTGACGGTCGACGATACGCTTGAGGCGATGGCGGCGCGCGTGCTCGCGCATGCGCCGCGGCGAATCGCCATTGCCGGGGTCAGCCTCGGCGGCTATGTCGCGCTGGAGATGATCCGCCAGGCACCCGATCGGGTCGAGCGTCTCGCCCTATTCGGTACGCGCGCCTCGATGCAGTTGCGACCGCGCAGCGTGCGCGAGCAGGGCCTGCTCGCCACCGCGCCGCACGCCGATCCGATGCTCACCCCGATCGTCAGCGGCCCGGTCCAGGCGATGGCCGAGCGCGTCGGCGCGGCGACCTTCGAGCGCCAGCAGCGTGCGCTGCTCGCCCGCCCCGACATCGCGCCCGCGATCGACGCGGTGCGCGTACCCACTCTGGTCGCTGTAGGCGACCGCGACCGAATCTGCCTGCCCGAGGACGCGCGCGCCCTCGCCGAACGGATCCCCGGTGCCCGCTTCCATACGATCCGTCACTGCGGCCATCTCGCGCCGATGGAGCGGCCCGGCGAGGTGACGATGCTGCTGCGCGAGTGGCTGCGGCGTTAGCCGCGCTCGCCACGCGCGCTCACCAGATACCACACGCCGTCCACCAGCCGCTCCCTCGTCGGCACGGTGTCGGACGACTCAAGCCCGGTGCGCGGAACCGATGCGCGGCTAAGCTCCTTGCTCGATCTCGAAGCGCTTGATCAGCCGGTATAGCGTGGTCCGCCCGACGCGCAGCTGGCGCGCGGTTTGAGACATATCACAGCGATTGTCGCGCAGCGCAGCTTTTACCGCGTGGCGGTGCGTCAGTGGGCAAAGGACCAGCGCTCAATTGAGCATACCGTGCATGACAGCGAGGATTGCAGGGCCGCGCGGCGGCAGATCCGAACATGTCACATCGGACTACCCAAATGTGACGGTCGTCCCGCGTCAGCAACTTGCCGCAGGCCAGCACAACGAACTTCATGTTCGTGAGTTCAAGCGGAACGCAAAAACTTATCGGCCCAGCTGGATCCAATCTGCCGCGCCTCTGATGAGCAGCAACGATGTCCCGGCGCGGTGGGCCTGCCTTTCGCTCGATCTTGCCGAGCTTCTCCAAGCCACCACGAGGCTGGTGACCGGCGCGAAGGAGTACGTGGAGGAGAATACCATGGCCCCGCTGGGGCAGCGCCTCAGGCAGACAGATACGCCTGCCCGCGATGGTTTGTGTCGAGCGCCCGATTGAAGCGGGACACACGTGAGAACACACGCAGTTTGCGACCTCTCGGGGAGCTACCCGAGCAGGCCGGCGCTCGAGTTTAAGAAAAATCAAGATACCGTCGCTACGCATGCGCGAGAGGGGGAGGACGTGCGCGACTATCAGGAAGGAGCCAGGCTTAACGCCCTGTACCAGCTAAATCTGCTGGACACGTCACCGAGCGAGAGCTTCGATCGCATCACCCGCATGGCCAGCCAGATCTTCGGTTTGCCGGTAGCGGCCGTGTCGCTGACGGACCATGACCGTCAGTGGTTCAAGTCGCGCGTCGGAGTCGACCGGTGCAGCATTCCACGCGACAAGGCTCCCTGCTCGCAGGTTGCGGAATCGACCGTGCCGCTGGTGATCGAGGACTTCCTTGTTGATCCCTATTACGCCGACAGCCTACTCGGGCGCGCGGGCACACGCTTCTATGCCGGCGTCCCTCTGGTCACGGGAGACGGCTACGGCCTGGGTGCGCTCTGCGTGCTTGGAACCAAGCCTCGACACGCGTCCGCATCGGAGATGGCAGCGCTGGTTGACCTGGCTGCCATGGTCATGGCGCAGATCGAGTTGCAGCATGCATTTGGGCGCGTCGATCCAATCAGCGGTCTGCCGACACGCAGTCAGTTTCGCGACGATGTAGCTGACCTCGCCAGAGACCATGCGGGTCAGCGGCGCTTCGCGGTAGTGATTGATCTTGCTCGGGACGATCAGATCGGCCGGATCGCGCGGGTGCTGGGTGGTTTGCGAGTAGACGACCTTATCCGGGAGGCATCCACCGCGGTACAGAGGGCCCTCGGACCGGGGCGGACGGCCTATCACGTCGGGACGGCACAATTCGCCTTCCTCTCGCCGCCGAACGTTGACGAAGCGTCGTATCTGCACATGCTTGCGACCGCGTTCGAGCAAACCCGCGCCGGCTCGTCAGTTCGCCTGATAACGACAGTGTCTGTCGGTGTTCGCCCGTTCGTGCTCGGCGAGGTATCCGCAGACGATGTGCTGCGCGGAGCCGCGAGTGCAGCGCAGGATGCGAAGGGTGCCGATGGTGCCATCGCGGTCTACTCGCCCGTGAGCGATCAGGCACAGCGCCGCCAATTCATGCTGCTGAAAGACTTCGGTGTTGCGCTGACATCATCAGATCAACTCCGCCTCGTGTACCAGCCGCGCATCGAGCTCGCGACGTCACGCTGTGTTGGCGCTGAGGCCCTCCTGCGCTGGCAACACCCGCAACTGGGCGACGTCTCTCCGGCCGAGTTCATTCCCATTATCGAGCAATCCTCCCTGGCGCGAGCAACGACGCAGTGGGTGCTGGACGCAGCCCTCGAACAGCTGGTGCGGTGGCAGGCAGAGGGCATCCATCTTCCACTCTCGATCAACATTTCCGCAGCCAATCTTTCGGAGGAGGACCTCGCCGAACGGATTCAACATGGCCTGCAGGAGCGTGGCCTCGCCAGCCACCTACTCGAGCTCGAGTTGACGGAGAGCGCCATCATGGACCAGCCCGAACGGGCACTGGCCACCTTGCGAGAGCTGTCATCGGCCGGCATCTCCCTCGCCATCGACGACTTCGGCACCGGACACAGTAGTCTGGCCTACCTGCAGCGCTTGCCCGCAGATGTCGTCAAGATCGATCAAGCGTTTGTTCGCAACCTTACCGACGCTGCCGGACCGGACTTCGTCCTGATCGAGACCATGGTGGCGCTCGCGCATAAGCTTGGCTTTCGCGTGGTGGTCGAAGGCGTCGAAACCGCCGCAACGGCGACGGTGCTGAGCGCGCTCGACTGCGAGGAGGCGCAGGGTTTCCTCTTCGCCAAACCCTTGGAGTGTGGCGCATTCGCCGGGTGGCTTGAAGATCACCGGCAACCGGCGTTTCGCAACGGCTTGAACCGCTCCAAAGTTACTCCCTGCGCAGAGAGCGCAAACCCAGGAGCGCTCCCCGACGACGAGAACGATGGCTTACCGAAACCGATAGTTTGTTAGATTGCCCATGTCAGGAGGCGGCGCCGATACAATTCCGCATCGAGCGTTTCTGCCTCTCCGGCGACGTCCGGAACGTCTCAGGTTACGCTGTCCCTGCAGCTGACGCGATCCGCGAAGTCCACCGCCGCTTTGACCTTCTCCCAGCCCACCACGTCGTCGTGAGTCGGCAGCACGAAGTGCGCATTCTGGCGCTTTCCGCTGAAACGCGTGAGTGCCCGGGAGACGATCCGCTCGTCGTGGAGATGCGGGCGGGACGCGGCGATCTGCGCGGCCGCCGCGGGGGGCAGGCCGGCGGTGTCGAACTGGCCGGTCGCCGGTGGCGGCGCATGATCAAGCTGCAATGTCGGCGTCGTGGCGAGCGGCAGGCGCAGGGTAATGACCCCGGACAGAAGGTCGGCGAGTCCTCGGCCCGCGAAATTATAGTCGCCGTCGCGATCGAGCACCGCCTGCACGCGGTAGCTGCCGGGCGCCAGCGTTGCGAGGCGCGCGGACACGGCGTCTGTCGTCGCGTCGATCGTCACCGCGCGCTCCGGGCCGAACCTCGACACGTCGCGACCGGTCACCCAGACTTGGCGCCCACGCTCCAGGTCGGCCGCGTCGCCGCGTGCGACCGCGCCGCTCGCCGGCGTGGCGAACACCAGCAGGCGGCCACGCGCGTCCGCGGCGAGGTCGGGGCGGAGCGTCACGATTAGGCGCGGCTCCGGGTCGGCCGCGCCGATGAGGAGCCCGGCCGAGACCGACGCGAGCAGCAGGCGCGTCAGCTTGGACACGCCGGCGTGCCGCGCTACGGCGGTCATGATGCCGACGCTCATCCGATCGCCCGCCGCGCTTCGTCGTCGCGCTCGACCGACAGCGCGCGGTCGAGCGCGGCGGCCGCATGGAGCGCGGTGGTGTCGAAGATCGGCACGGGGCTGTCGTCCTGGCCCACCAGCATCAAGATCTCGGTGCAGCCGAGGATCACCGCCTCGGCGGCGGACGCGACCAGCCGTGCGATCACCGCCCCAAAGGCCGCGCGCGAGGCGGGCTCGACCCGCCCGGCGACCAGTTCGTCGTAGATGATTCGGTGCACGGTCGCGCGGTCCGCCGCCTCGGGGACGATCACCTCCAGCCCGAAGGCGTCGCGCAGCCGCCCCTTGTAGAAGCTCTCCCAGCTCATCCCGCCGATCAGGCCGATCATGCGCATCATGCCGCTCCGTTCCAGGGTTCGAGGTCGAGCAACAGCGTCGGGATCAGTTCCGACATGGTAGGATGGATCGGCACCGCCCAACGGAGCCGCTCGATCGGTTGGTCGGCGTTCATCATGTCGAGCAGGCCGTGGATCGCCTCGTCGCCGCCGGTGCCGAGGATCGCCGCGCCGAGCACGCGTCGCGTCTCCGCGTCGGCGACGACCTTCATGAAGCCCTGCGTCTCGCCTTTCTCGACCGCACGGCCGACACGCGTCATCGGCCGCGTCGCGCGCAGCAGCGGCCGACCTGTCGCAAGTGCCTGCGCGTCGGTCAGGCCGACGCGGGCGAGCGGGGGATCGATGTAGAGCGCATAGCCGGGCAGACGCTGGCTGACGCGCCGGTCCTCGCTATCGAGCAGGTTGGCCGCGACGATCCCGAAATCATTGTAAGCCGTGTGGGTAAAGGCGCCGCGCCCGTTGCAGTCACCGAGCGCCCAGATGCCGGGAGTGCTGGTCTCCAGGTGGTCGTCGACGATGATGTAACCGCGCGGGTCGACCGCGACGCCGGCTGCCTCGAGCCCGAGATCGTCCGTGTTCGGCCTCCGGCCCACCGCCACCAGCACGTGGCTGGCGCGCAGTGGCGACGCGTCGGTGGCACAGTCGACGCGCACCGCGACCCCGTCACCCTGGCGCGCGAAGCCGATGCAGTCCGCGCCGGTCCGCACGGTGATGCCCTCGGCCTCAAGGATCGTGCGCACCGCCGTGGAGACGTCCTCGTCCTCGCGCGCGATCAGCCGGTCCATGCGCTCGACGATCGTCACCGCCGCGCCGAAGCGGCGGTACATCTGCGCGAACTCCAGCCCGATATAGCTGCCGCCGATCACCACCAGGTGGCGGGGCAGCGTGTCGAGCGCGACCATGCCGGTGTTGGTCAGGAACGGGACCTCGCCGATGCCCGGCAGTCTCGGGACGGTCGCGCGACCGCCGACGTTGATGAAGATGCGCGGCGCGGTCAGGCGCTCGCTCGCACCGCCACGTTGTCGGCGGACACGAATCGGGCGTGGCCGCGGATCAGCTCGACGCCGGTCAGGCCGGAGAGCCACGCCTCGTTGCCACGGCGGCCGTCTTGGATGACGGCCGCCGCGCGCGCGGCCACCGCGCCCATGTCAACGGCGACGGAGGCGGCGGTGAAGCCATAGTCCGCGCCGCGTCGGGCGGTGTGGAGCGCGTAGGCGCTGGCGACCAGGGCCTTGGTCGGCCGGCAGCCGGTGTTGACGCAGGTACCGCCGACGCAATGTCGCTCGATGATGGCGACGGTCTGGCCCGCGGCGCTGAGCCTGGCGGCGACGGCCGGCCCGGCCTGGCCGGCACCGATGATGATGGCGTCGAAGCTCCGCATGCTATGCGTACCTTGATCGAGTGAAGCGCTGAGCCTTGTGGCAGAGGTGGTGGGCCCGCGCGAGGCGGGCATGTTCGCAATCAGACGAGGCTAAGGCGCACGTCATGGAGGGGAGACCGCTCAGGCGGCGGCAACCTTCGCGCGGCGGCGTGCGGCGCTGACCGTCAGCGACACCGCCGAGACGAGGAAGTAGAAGGCGCCGAAGGCGGCATAGGGTGCGATGTCGGCGATGCCGACCGCGGCCGGGCCCGCGGCCTTGCTCAGCATATGCCCACCGGCGAGGCCGGACTGCGCGCCGCTCAGGATCATCGCCCATTGCGCGCCATAGGTTTTCCAGCGTCGCACGCCGGTGGCGAGCTGGAACAGACCGGACAGGACCGCCCAGGCGCCAAAGACCTGCAGGACCGCGTGCGGCCCGTGCGGCAGGGTCGCCGCGACCGCGATCGCGGTCACGGCGCTCACCGCAAAGTTGAGCATCTGGCTCTTGTTGCGCGCAAGGCCGCCGCTCCGCGCGGCGTCGAGGCAGTTCGCCAGCGCGTCCCAGGCGGGGTAGGCGATGAGCATCGCGGCGGCGAGCGCGGGCATCGTGCCGGCGATCGTGAAAGCCAGCGCGACCCAGGCGGCAGCTACCGTGAAACGCAGGTAATAATAGGTCCTGAGCCAGTTCAGGTCGGGCGCGTTCACATCGGCAGTAGTCGTCATGGCAGGTTCCTTCTGGGGTGAGGGCGTGCGTCTTCGCTCCCGGCAAACCGAGTTGATCGGTGACGGTCGTGGCGATCGAGGCGGCCAGGCTGGCCGCGGCACATCAGGTCAGAGGCGGAAGCGCCGCGGCAGACACCATCGCGCCGCGGCGGTCACGGCACCGCACCCGGTGCTGTACCAGACCACCGCGTAGAGTGGGTCGTTGAAGGGGCAGCAGAAGGCGAAGACGAACGCACCGCAGGACCCCGCCGCTAGGCCGGCTGCGAGCGCACTGATCAGCGGCTGGGCCGGCGCGGCGCGTCGCATCAGCGCGGCAAGCAATGCCATGACCGGCAGCGAGAGCACGACGATCGACGTGGCGCATATGATCCCGCTCGCCGGATCGATACGGTCGAGCAGCGCGCGGTGCGCCGCTCCCGAGGGCGTGACGAACACGCCCCCGACGAGCGCCGCGGCCGCGAGCGCGCCGGCGAGCGTCAGGCCCGGTCGCGTCCGCGCCGCGGGCGAGAAGGAGCGGATCGCCACCGCGCAGGCCACCACGGCGAGGAGCGCGAGGCTTCCCACCCGCCACATCAGATAGGGCGAGTCTGCCGCGTGGTTCATGTCCGGCCGCATGGCGCCCATGGCCAGGAACAGCGCCAGTTCCATCCCGCACAGCGCGAGGAGGAGCGCGCCCTCGCGCACGACGCTGCGGCGCCGGACGGGCGCGAGGTCGGACGAGAGCGCGGCGATCAGGGCGTCATTCGACATCGGAGGTCTTCTCGATCAAGGCGGTTAGGCGGGCGAGGCCACGGTGGATGTTCATCTTCACGGCCGAGGGCGACAGGCCGATCCGCGACGAGGCCTCCTCGACGCTATAGCCCTGCACCTTCACCAGCAGGATCGCCTGGGCCTGCGCCGGGCGGAGCGCCTCGAGCAGGGTGGCGAGCACGGAGGTGCTGACCACCGACGCCTCGTGGTCGCCGACCGAGACGTCCTCGGACA
Organism: Sphingomonas larreae; assembly: GCF_051400595.1. Taxonomy (NCBI): domain Bacteria; kingdom Pseudomonadati; phylum Pseudomonadota; class Alphaproteobacteria; order Sphingomonadales; family Sphingomonadaceae; genus Sphingomonas; species Sphingomonas larreae. Next base: position 42,373 of record NZ_JBLFFI010000004.1, on the reverse strand, counting down.
GCTCGCCGTCCGGGCGCCGCGCCAGGCTCCGCAGCTGGTCGACCCATTTGTTCTTGGCGATCGCGGCGAGCCACGGTCCGAACGGGTAGCGCGGGTCGTAGGTATGGCGCCGCCGATGCACCGCCATCAGCGTCTCCTGGACGGCATCGTCCACCTCGCCAGGGGGCAGTCGCCGCGTGAAATAGCGCGTCAGCCATGCCGACGTTTCCGCGAGCAGCCGCCGATACGCACCGCCGTGTCCGTCCTGAGCGGCGGCCATCAGCTTGCCCCACTCGTCAAACGCGGTGTGCGCCGGTCGCTCGCGGCTGACCCGTGCCTCGCCGGGCGACGACCGGTGGATCAGTCTCGAGAGAAACTCGGTTCGCATGATCTGCTATTCGTCCGCTGCGCGATCTCGGTCACCCACCTCGATCTTTTCTTCTCCGAGCAGTCGCTTGAGCGGAGTTTGCCTGTCATGCCCCACGCCACGGCGATGCCTGTGCACACCTTGGCCGGGTTGAACTGAAAGGCGGCGGACTCTCGTATGAGAGGAGGCCGCGTGCGACGTCGCGGGTGCAGTGGGAGGACCGAGATGGAGTGGAGCGACGTCCGCATCTTTCTGGCCGTGATGCGATCGGGCACGCTGGGCGGCGCGGCCCGGGCGCTGCGCCTCAGCCATCCTACGGTCGGGCGGCGCCTCCGTGCGCTCAAGGAGGCGACCGGTCAGATCCTGTTCCAGCGGACCGTCGACGGCCTCGTGCTGACCGAGGAGGGGAGCGCCATCGTGGCGCTGGCGGAGCAGATGGAGGAAGGCGCGCTGGCGCTCGAGCGACGGCTCGCCGGGCAGGAGCAGGCGCTCCGCGGCGCGCTGCGCATCTCCTCGGCCGATTGGTTCGGCGCCTATGTCCTCCCCCCGATCGTCGCCGATTGAACGAGCGCCTATCGCGGTGTCGACGTCGAGATCCTCACCGGCACACGCCTGTTCAGCCTCGCGCAGCGCGAGTCGGACATCGCCTTTTCGCATCGTCCCCTTCGACACCTCGGATATCGTGCAGCGACGGCTCAGCCGGTTGAACTATGGTGTGTACGTCGCGGCGGCGGCGCGCGAGCCCGTGTTCGGCGAGGGCACGGGCTTTCGTCTGATCACCCATGACACCTCCACAGGGCATTTGCCCGACATCGAATGGCTCAAGGCGAGCTTCCCCAATGCGGCGCCGATCGTGCGGTCGAACAACAGGAACGTGCAGTCGCATCTGTGCCGCCAAGGCGTCGGCATCGCCGTGCTCCCTCCCGCGGTCGGCACCCAGGTGCCGGGACTGCGCCGCATCGACCTGCCGGCGGAGCCGCCCAGTCGCGACATCTGGATGGGCTACCATCGCGATCTGAAGCATTTGGAGCGCCTGCGCGCCTTCATCCGGGTCGTCGACTCGCATCTCCGGGCGGTGTTGCCGTGATCCGACGATAGCGCGAGCACCTTCGTGCCTGCTCAGTCACCGTCCTGCCACCGGCGTAGGTCGGTCTGGTCATGGTAGGGCATCCAATCCGGCGTGGTGATGAACTCGACCATCGTGCCCCAGGGCGTCCGGCAGTAGCACACCTTGTTTCCGGTCCCCCGCTCGGTCGCATAGGGGATGGCGCGCGGTGCCGTCAGCGGTGTGCCGCCGGCCCGCTCGAAGCGCGCGACCGCCGCGCCGATGTCGTCGGTGTACAGCGCGAAATGGGTGATGCCGAAATCGCTCGCCCGTACCGGCGCGGCCTGTTCGGGAGCGTGCATCTCGAACAATTCAATCGGGTCCGGTGCCGATCTTCACCATTGCCTGCGCGCACGACCGTTCCGGGAAAGGCGTCGACCGCACGTTAAAGGTCGGGCCCTTGCCGCGGCGGATCCTGCGGGCCGAACGACTGGTAGATCAGCTGTCCGTCGAACGCCTTCGACAGAAAGGACAAAGCGGCGGCGATATCGGGCACGGTGATGCCGATGTGGTTGATGCCGCGGGTGACAGGGTCGGATGATCACCGCGCAGGCGGACGGCGTTGATCCTGAAACCACCGAAGAGAAGGCTTGGGCGGAGCGCGTCAGCAAGCTGGCCGAGGAGGAGCGCGGCTACTTTCTCGAGCAAAGCACCCGCCCTCAGATGCTCGGCATCGCCATGTCGGACAGCCCGGTTGGTGTCGCCGCCTGGATCCTCGAGAAGTTCGGCGTTTGGGCGGACGTTCCTCGCTACGACGCCGGCCGTCCCGACCTATGGGCTGCCTTCGACGAGAATCTACTCCTCACCAACATCATGCTCTACGTGGCGCCCCGATCGTTCGTCACCTCGACCTGGCTCTATCGCGGGCGTCCTGGAAGGCTCCCATGTTTTCCCGGCCGGCTCGCGCGTCACCGTTCCCACGGGGTTCGCGGCGTTTCCCGACCCGGTCTTCCCGCTTCCGCCGCGCTCGCTCGCAGAGCAAAGCTACAGGATTGAGTGGTGGACGGAGATGGAACGTGGCGGCCATTTCGCGGCGCTCGAACAGCCCGATCTGCTGCTGGCGGATCTTCGTGCCTTTGTGCAGAGCTTCCCGTAACTCCGTAGCCGCTCGATTATGGCCGGTCCGCTAGAGGCATACCTAAAACGTACCGCCACTAAATCGATCAATGGCGCGGTTCAGGCCAGGTCCGATTGGGGGGGGAGGGGGGGGAGCGGAGGACCGGCCGCAGCTCTAGAACGCACCGTACGCTTCCGCCCCAATACCGGCTGCCCGGAACGACATACGCTATCGCGGAAGTGGTTGCTTGTTCGTCTGCGTTCATGGTGCGATACTTCGGTGCCCAAGCGACCGGCGAAAGCCTCTAAGCGGCTTGTGAACATCGGGGACGCAGATGATACCTGCTGTGACACTTCCCGCGCGCCTTGTTCACGACAGCACGGCCTCAGTCCCCATTATCCTTAAATGCTATGTTAATCAGGACGTTGAGCAAAATGAATTTACAATTTCCGTTGATCGAGAAAAGCGTCTGATGACGGTAATAAGCAGGTTCTTTGAGCCGGCAACGATGGCAGTATCGATTAGCTCGGCTTCGTTGAAGGGGTACGGCCCCATCCATTACAACATGACCAGTTTCGAAATAACGATCCCTGACTTGAAGGTTCGAGAGACCGTGGTGCCGCACATCTGGCCCGGGCGCACGCCAACCTTGGTCTTCGAGGGGCGCTGCTCAGGTGACGTCAGATGACGCTGAGGATATGAGCCGCGCTATGATGGCCCTGAGTATGCGTCCCCGAAGGGGCGCGGTCCGCATTCCACTGATAGCGGTCATGCGCCGGGCTATCATCAATCGGAGCGCGCCAGATCAAACGGAGGCAACGTGATGAAGGATGTGACTGGGCGGCAGATCAACCGACCCGGCGATCAGCGCCGTCGTCCTTCCATCACTGTTTCGTTATCGGGAAGCAACCTTTGCCGAATTCAGTTTGGAAATATGATCGGTGCATGTTGATCCGGGTGTTTGAGCCGAAAGACGCGAGCGCGCTCGCGGACCTATTTCATATGTCGGTGCACCACGCGGCAATCAGCGACTATTCGCCGGAGCAGGTAGCTGTTTGAAGTCCATCCAAGCCAGACGCCGAACGCTATGTTGAACAAGCGGTCGGCCGGATATTTATGGTTGCTGAAGGCGATGACGGCAGGATCGCTGGCTACGGTGATCTCGGACCCAACGGTCATATCGACCATCTATATTGTCGCTTCGACGTGGTAGGAACTGGCGTCGGCTCTGCGATCTATGCAGCTCTGGAAAGCGCCGCGATTCGAGCTGGGATCGTAACCTTGTTTGTGGAAGCGAGCGAAGGCGCACGTCGACTCTTTGAGCGTCGAGGTTTTACCATGGACGGTCGAAATGATGTAACCATCGACGGTGTTGCGATCCACAACTACCTAATGTCGAAGTCGCTCGCTCGATAGTCATCGCCCGCCTGCTTTCCCGATATTCGATCGTTCGTGGGAATGGGTGGGAGGGTAGGTCATGATCGCGGCTTTCGATCAGCGCAGGCGGAGCGCGCCGCGCACCGCGGCCCAGCTGACATACTTGAAGTTCTGCGTGGCCGGCGCGTTGTCGCCGTCCTGCGCCACCATCAGCCCGCCGGGAAATGCCGGGCCGAAATCACCCAGCGTCACATCGATGCCGTCGGTTTCGCTGGTGCCGTCGATCGCGCCGCCCGTGATCTGGAAGCGTCCGGCGTAGCTGACGTCCGGCAGGCGATAGAGCGTGTAGGCGTTGTCGCCCTGGCTGGACACGACGAGATAGCCGCCGCGCCTACCCGCGGGCGCGAGTGCCAGCCCTTCGGCATCGGCGACGAGCGTGCGTCCGTCGGCCCGCGCGATCGGGGTCGGCGTGGTCGGCGCAGCGGGATCTGCGTCGAAGCGCCACAGCCCGACATCCTCTTCCGCGACGTAGAGCTGGCCGGTGCGATCGTCGACGACGCACCCTTCCGACTGGCTCCCGAGCCTCATCGACCGCACGATGCGCACGGCCGGCGTTCCCGTCGCGCTCGCATCGATCGATACCTGATCGATCCGACCGTCCTTCAGCACCACGAACCCGAACAGCGCGGCGTCGCGCGCGCGCCGCCACAGGCACATGCCGTACGCCTCGCCCGCGCCGATGGGGGCGCGATGGAGCGCGCGCAGCCGCGCCGTCGCCGGGTCTAGTTCGAACAGCGAGACATGAGCCTGGCCCTCGTCCGCGCGGTCGCTGGCGGCGACGAGGATCCGGCCGCCGACCTCGCGCAGGTCGACGTTGTTGAGCCGTGGCGCGGGCGTGTAGCTGAGCCTCTTGCCCGCGAGGTCGTAGACGTGAATTCCCGCCTGCTTGTCGGTCGCGACCACCAGGCTGAGCGTGGGATCGCGGCGGTTGCGCCAGATCGCAGGGTCGTCGGCGGCATCGTCGGTACTGGCCACCGGCTCGGTTTCCACGACCGCGGGCACCGCGACGTTCTGCACCGACGGCGACGCGGCCGGCGTGGCGCACCCCGCCAGCAGAAGCGCGACGCCGAGCGGCCGGCGCCGCATCAGAAGGTCACCCGCACGCCGCCGGTGTAGCGGCGCCCGAACGTCTCATGCTCGATCGTGTACCGGTCCTGCCCGACGAAGCGGCGACCGGGGCCGTTGAGCAGATTGGCGAAATCGCCGTAGATCTCGATGTTGGGCGTGATCGCGTAGCGGACGCTGGCGTCGAGCTCGTCGTCCTGCGCCCAATAGAAGTCACCGCCATCGATGCCGCGGGTGACGCCGTTTACCGGGCCGAACGACCCGATCGCGTCGATCCACGGCGAGCGGTTCTGGTACGACACGCGCGCGGAGAAGCCGTATTTCTCGTAGTAGCCGATCAGATTGTACACTGCGTCCGAGGTGCCGGGCAGGCGGATGCGGCGACCGTCAGGCGTTTCCGACCGGCTTTTGTTGAGCGTGGTGTTGAGCTGCACGCCGAAGCCGCCCATCCAGTCGGGTAGTCCCAGATCAGTGACGAACGGCTCCAATTGCTGCTGGATCGCCGCCTCAAGCCCCAGGATGTAGCCGTCGCCGCCGTTGGCGATCGTCGCGTAGGTGTATTGCGAACGGTCGACGCCGCCGGCGTTCAAGGTGTTGCGCCCGAATGTCTGCGCGGTGTCGAACAGCACGTCCTTCACGTCCTTGTAGAAGACGCCGACTGACAGGAACCCGCGCGGCATGGTGTAATATTCGACGTACAGGTCGACGCCGCGTGCCTTCTCAGGCTTGGCATCGGGGTTTCCGCCCGAAATCGTCTGGTTGGCGTCGTTGAACGACAGATTGGGGCGGAGCTGATCATAGTCGGGGCGCGCCGCGCCGGTGTTGAACGACAGCCGCGCCTTCATCTGTGCGTTGACGTCCCAGTTGAAGTGAAGGCCAGGGTAGACGAGCGTCTGGTCGCTCCCGACCTTGACCGGGGTGGCGATGTTGGTGGCGGTGTTGATCGCGAAGGCGCGGCTGTCGTTACGGATATGCTCGACGCGCGCGCCGCCGATAATGCTGCCCCAATCGGTCGTCGCGGTCACCATCGCGTAACCTGCGTAGACCTTCTCCTTGACGTTGTAGAAGTTGGCAGTGACGAAATCATACGGTGCCGCGGTGCTGGCGCGATCGACCAGGCCGAGGATCTTGTCGCGGCCGAAATACTGGAAGGTGTAGCCGAGCGGGATCTCGCCCTGGAACCCGCCAGGGATCGCAATCGCCGAGAAGCCGGTCGGGATGCCGGCTGCGGCGAACAGCGCCGCGCTGTTGATGTCGAGCAGATACTCGTTCGAGGTCTTGGCGCGATCGTCGTATCGCAGGCCTGCGGCGATGGTGACCGGCACTCGGCCGAGATCGAGCTCGCGCGACACGTCTAGCTTGGCGGTGTACGCTTCGGTCACGTCTTTCGCGTCGAGCGAGCGCAGCCGGCTCAGCGTGCGCGGGAAGTCCTCGATCGCGGTGACGCGGTCGCCGCGGGACAAGGTGCCGTCGCCATTGCGGATCGTGCGGAACAGCTGGACGCGCGCGAGTTGCCGGTCTGTTAGGTCGTAGCCAACGGTCAGGCGATTGGCCGCGTTCGCGCCGTTGGTGCCGAAGCTTGGGCTGTCATAATTAAGCTGCGCCGGCTGCGTGCGATCGTCGATCGAGCGTGTGTAATTGCCGCGCCACGCGACCTTCCAGTCGCCGATCGTGTGGTCGCCGCCCAGCGTGTTGGTGAACACCGACTGTTTGTACGCGCGCACCGTGAAGTTGGAGTTCAGATCGATGCCGTAGACCGTGCCGGCGAGCGGCGTGTTGCCGGTGCAGATATCGGCGTAGCCGGTCGTATTTCGCGCCGGCGTAGCGTTCACCGCGCAAGGCGCGGAGCCGGACGGCGTGCGCGATTGCTGGTCGTCGAGGTCGAAGATATAATTGCTACGCTGCTCGTCGTCCTGGAAAGCCGAATAGATAGTCTCGAAGAACAGCCGCGAGTTGCCGTCGTTCGGGCGCCAGTCGAGCCGCGTCGACAGCGAGTAGTTCTTTCGCACCAGCCGGTAGAGCTTGTTCTCGGTCTCGCGCGCCCAGATGCGGTTCTCGAACCCGGGTCGGCGATCCTCGCCCACCGCCTCGAAATCGGTCTCGAAATTGTCGGTCACCATCCCGCGGCGATACAGGCTGCCCGACGAGACGATGCCGAACTCGCCGATGCTGGTATTGAAGCGGTCGGCGATAACCAGCGATGCTTCATACTCGGTCTTGCCACCCAGCTCGACGTGGCCGACACCACCCTTCGCCTGTACGCGAAACGCGGGATAGTCGAACGCCGAACGGGTGATGATGTCGACGTTGCCCGCGATCGTCTCGCCCGTCATATCGGGGGTCACGGCCTTGCGCACGATGATCTGCGACGCGATCGCCGATGGGATCGAGTCGAAGCGCGCGTCGCGACCTTCCGGGCTCACCACGTTGATGCCGTCGAACGACAGGGTGGTCCAGTTGATCGGCGCGCCGCGCAGGTTGATGTAGCGCGCCTGGCCTTGATCGCGCTGCACCGCGACGCCGGGCAGGCGACTGACCGCCTGCGCGATGTTCTGGTCGGGCAGGCGCCCGACCGCGTCGGAAGCGACGACCGAGACGAGCGACGGGCTGGTGCGCTGGATCTGGAGCGCGGCGGCCTCGGATTCCGCGATCGGGCGCGAGGCGGTCACGACGATGTCGTCCCCGCCGGCCGCGTCCGCGGGGAGGTTCGCGCCGGTGTCGCCCGTGCCGAAGCGAACGTCAAGGACGACCGGCTGGTCGGTGATGGTCACGCTCAGTCGCTGGTCCGGGAAGCCGACGTAGCGCACCACCAGCTCGTGCGTGCCCGAGGGCAGGTTCGTCAGTTCGTAGCGCCCCGAGCGGTCCACTACCGTGGCGCGGCCGAGCGCGGGGATCGTCACCGAGGCGCCGTCGAGATACTCGCCGTTCGCCTGAGTTACGGTACCGTCGACACGGCCGGGCGCGCCCGCAGGCGCGCTGACAACGGCTGTATCGAGAGGCGCCGCCGCGGCCGCCCGAGCGGCCAATGCGGCGCAACCGCAACCCGCGAGCAGCAGGCGCGCGAGCGAACCGCCGCTGGCGCGGCGACGACGGAAGTATGTCACGTAGCGATCCCCCGAACCCACGTGATCGTTATCGGTTCACGTGTCTGAGCCGCCGCCTAGGTGCGGCCCGCTACGATCGCATGACGTGAAGATGAAGATTACGTGACAAGCAGGAGTGCGTGAGCGCTTGCGCCTCCTGCCGTAAGATTGCTGCTACTGCACGCTTCGAGGCGCGTTCGCGGCAAGGATGAATGCCATCCGCACGCATGTATCCCTCGCCGATGCACTAGTCGCCAAATATGCTACCTCGACATACTGATAAAATACTGCAGCGGTATCCTGCTACTACATAGTTAGTATCATGCTGGGCAAAGAGCGCTTTTGACATACCGCTAATCTGGGCCACTTTCACCGTTGATGGCTTTTCAAGTTATACCGCGCTGAGAGACTGAAACAGGGCAAAAGTATATAGGGCTGAAAAGGCGCCGCTTTACACATGCCGCAGAACATGCAGGCTGTTTGCCGACGTCGGGAAACCGCCGCGGCGCGCCGCGGGCGACGTAGCGCGCCAGGTTACCCGGGCTGCGTCCGACCTTGCGAGACAGCTGTGACCCGCTCGCAGGGTACCTGAGTCTCGGCGAAGTCCGCGGTGACGCGCTGGCGTTTACTTATCGACGGATCGATATTCGCCCGCAGCTTGCGCGCGGCGTCCTCGCGCAGCTGACGTGCTCGCGCCAGCGAGATCTCGGGAACGGGGGCGAAGGTGAGCAGCTTCTCCTTGCCGCCTAAACGATACCGCCAGCGCCAGGAGCGATAGCCGCTGGGCAGCGCGAAGAAATGTTGAGCGTCGGTGGGACTGGAAACGACCCGTCAAGCCGCGGGAACGTGGCCGGGAATGGCGGCGACGGGGGCCAGCTGACATCGGGTTGTGGTGGAAGGGGCTGGATTCGAACCAGCGTACACTTGCGTGGGCAGATTTACAGTCTGCTGCCTTTAACCACTCGGCCACCCTTCCACGAGCGGCGCTGTCGAAAGCGAGGGCGCCCAATGCCCGCGCCGCGCCGCGCTGTCAACGCCTTCCGTTGCCCCCGTCGCATACCGTTGCGGGCGGTTGCGTCGCGGCGTCGGCGCGCATAGCGTCCGCGCCACGCCCCCATCGTCGGAAAGCCTCATCGTCATGTCGCGTCGCTCGCTCGTCTTCTCCACCGTCCGCTGCAGGAGCCGCGGCTGATGGCGCGGCGCGGGCATCGCCCCAGTCAGCAGCAGGGCAACCGCACGCGGCTGTGGGGGCGCCATCCGGTGCTGGCGGCGCTCGCCAATCCGGCGCGTACCGTGCGCAAGGTCTGGGGCACGCGCGAGGCGCTCGCCGCGCTCGACCTGCCGCCGGTGCTGCCGGTCGTCTTCGCCGAGGCGCCCGATCTCGGCCGGCTCGTTCCCGCCGACGCGCCGCACCAGGGGCTAGTGGCCGAGGTCGACCCCCTCGAGGACGTGTGGCTCGGCGACCTGCTTGAGGAGGGTCGCGACGACCAGCGCCCTCTCGTCGTGCTCGACCAGGTGACCGACCCGCACAACGTCGGCGCGATCCTGCGCTCCGCCGCGGCGTTCGACGCGCTCGGCATCGTCACGCAGGACCGTCACGCGCCGCCCGAATCGGGCGCGCTGGCACGCGCCGCCTCGGGCGCGCTCGAGACCGTGCCGTGGGTGCGCGTGGTCAATCTGGCGCGCGCACTCGACGAGATCGGCGAGGCGGGCTTCTGGCGCATCGGCCTCACCGGTCATGCCACCCAGACGCTGGCGGAGGCGATGGGCGCGCAACGCGCCGCGATCGTGCTGGGCGCCGAGGGCGAGGGCATGCGCCAGAACACCGAGGCGCATTGCGACGAGCTGGCGCGGCTGCCGATCTCGGCCAAGGTGGAGAGCCTCAACGTTTCCAACGCCGCCGCGATCGCGCTCTACGCGGCGGCGGCGCGGGGCGGCTGAGGTTCGTTTCACGCGAGGACGCGAGGGACATTCGTTCACGCGCAGGCGCGGAGGCGCAGAGACGGAGCGCGCTCGGCAGCGCCCTACGCCTCCGCCTCTCCGCGTGAACCAACCCATTCTTCAACGCTTCGCGTCGCCGCGCTGGGCCTATCCGGGATCGCTCAGTCCTCCGCGCCGACGCGCACGCGCAACCCGTCGAGCGCCGGGCCGAACTCGATCTGGCACGACAGCCGCGAGGTCGAGTCGCGGTCGCTGGTGGCGTCGAGCAGGTCGTCCTCGTCCTGCCCCATCGGCGGCAGCAACGCGACAAAGGCGGGATCGACATGGACATGGCAGGTGGCGCAGCTGCAGCAGCCGCCGCACAGCGCCAGGATCTCGTCGATCCCCGCCTCACGGATCACCTCCATCACGGAGAGACCGGCGGCGCCGTCGATCTCGCGTTCTTCCCCCGCGCGCGTCTCGACGATAAGCTTGGGCATGCTGGTCTCCACCGAAAATCGTCCGATCCATGCCGCTTGCGCCGGGGTCGCGCAATGGGGCTGAGCGCCGCTGCGCTCACCGCCGGGCTGGACGCGCTGGCCGCGATTGAACCCGCCTTCGCCGCCGCGCTCGACCGCGTCGGCTATCCCGCGCCGCGGCAGCGCGCCACCGGCTATGCCACGCTGCTGCGCACGATCCTCGGCCAGCAGGTGAGCGTGCGCGCCGCCGACGCGGTGTGGCGCAAGCTCGCCGAGCTGGGCGATCCCGGCGATCCGGCGCTGGTCGCCGCGCTCGGCGACGAGCAATTGCGCGCGTGCGGCTTCTCGCGGCAGAAGACGAGCTACGCGCGCAGCCTCGCCGAGCAGGTGACCAGCGGCACGCTCGACCTCGACGCGCTGCCGCAGGACGACGAGGCGGCGATCGCACAGCTCGTCGCGGTCAAGGGGATCGGGCGCTGGTCCGCCGAGGTGTATCTGCTGTTCGCGGAGGGACGCGGCGATATCTGGCCGGCGGGCGATCTGGCGGTGCAGATCGAGGTCGGCCGCATCCTCGGGCTGGAGGAGCGACCGAGCGAGAAGCGCACCCGCGCGCTCGCCGAACCATGGCGCCCGCATCGTGGCGCGGCGGCGATCTTTGCCTGGCATCATTATGGCGCGGGCGCCGACGCCGCCCCGGTGTGAGTGCGACGGCCAAGCCGTTGGAATGGCGGCGGTCCGCTCACGACCGTGGCGCGAATGTTGAGAAAGTTGAGACACGGGCGATGAGCGTCGAGCGGCGCCACCGCGTGTTGCGCGGCATCGCCGCATCAACGGCGGACGCGCGGCCGCCCGCGCGGGCGCGCGCATCCCGTAAGCACCGACGATGAGACAGAGCCGCCGCCACCTTGCCACGACCGCGCCGTCGTAGGACAGCGCGTCGCGCGGGATCGCGGGCTACGCCATGCTGGGTCGCGGTCGCGCGCGCGGCGGCACCCGCCACCAGCCCTCGGCGAGCGCCCCTGCCGCGGCGAGCGCGGCGAGCGCGAACAGCAGGGGCGCGGGTACCGCCAGCAGCGCGCGCGCCGCGTTCGCCCATGCCGCACTGGCGCCGAGCGTCTCGAACCCGATCGCCTGGATCCCGAGCGACAGGGCCACCGCAACGAACGCGCGCGCGTGCTCGCTGCGGTACAGCGCCAGCGCGCCGAGCGTCGCGCTCAGCATCGCCAGCTGGAACGAGAGGGCGAAGCCGCGATGCCCCGCCACGTTCCAGTCGAAGAATCCCGGCAGCACGGGGAACAGGCGCCCGAGGATCGGCGGCAGCACCAGCAGCGCGGTGGCCAGCATCGCGGCGCCATGCGCGCGCACCTGGCGTCGCCGGAGCAGCGCCTGCCGGACCAGCGCGACGAAGGTGACGAGCGCGACCAGATCCACCAGCGCCAGCCGCGCCCCGAAGGTGGCGTGAAACGGATCGCTCGCCGCGGCGAACAGCGTCACGTTGCCCTGAACCGCGGCAAGGCTCGCGCCGGCGAACAGCGGCACCAGCGCGAACACCATCACTCCGGCGGCGCGGTGGAGCGCGAGGCGGCGGTCGTGGATCGACCATGATTGCACCGCCAGCAGCGTCAGCCACAAGGTCGCGCTCAGTCCGTGCGCGTGGAGCGCCAGTGGCGCGGCGCTTAGCGCGCCGAAATAGGCTGGCCAGAAGGCCAGCAGGATCAGCGGCAGCAACAGCACGACCATCCAGTGCGCGCGACGATAGGGCATCACCGTTCCCTTCTTCCCGGCGTCATCAGCCCGTCTTGGCCGGACCCGGCTCCGCTCCGGCCGTGCGACGATAAGCCACCCCGCGCGCCCCGGATTGGACGGACTCAGCGAGGGGCGGTGAGATACTTACAAGTGGTGGGCGACGGCGCAGCGAAGGGCGCCGCGACGAGGTGCGGTCCTCGATCGGCATCGTGGACGAGGTTGAGGCCGTGACGAGAGGGTCGACGTTCGTCACGGGGCCGTCTTCGTCGCGACGTTTCCAACCGAAGTCCGCTCGATGGTTCTACGGATGGGGCGGTCGCGCCCGGGATGACGGACAGATCTGTCGCCGAGCCTTCTTGCAGCGAAGGCTTCAGCGCCTCGGCCTGATGGTCGATACAACCCGGCGCTTCAATGGCTCCCGTTGATCATGGAGCCGGGACGCCCAACCGCTGCGGCACGCCCCACCACGCCAACGTGCCGCCGAGCTGCAACAGAAGCTCAGCACGCCTGACACATCGGCTTGCCAAAGCCGCGACGAACACGGAAGCGGCGGAGACGGGCGATGCGGCGGTGGGTACGGGCGGGCGCGACCGCGCTGCTGTTATTGCTGTCCGGTCTGTCGGTGGCTGGCGCGTCCGAGCGGTTCGACGGTGCGGTCGAGGGGGCCCAGCTGCTCGGCACGCTCGCGCTCGGTGGCGAGCTGTACCACGTCCAAGGCGTCGAGGTGGCGGGGCGGCGCATCTGGGTCACGTCGGTCGATGCCGCGGCGCGGCGCGGCTATCTCCACGAGTTCGACCGCGCCACGGGGCGCTTCCTGCGCCGCGTCGAGCTGACCGACGGCGCGCGCTACCATCCCGGCGGGCTGTCGCTGCACGATGGCGCCTTGTGGGTGCCGGTGGCGGAGCTGCGCCCGAACAGTTCGGCGGTGCTGCTCGAGCTCGATGCCGTGACGTTGCGGCTGCGGCGCCGGCTGCGCGTGTCGGATCATCTCGGCTGCGTCGCCGTGGCGCCCGACGGGCGGCTCGTCGCGGGCAATTGGAACAGCCGGCTGCTCTACGTAATCGACCCCGACAACCTTGATCACGTGGGCGTCGTCGCCAACCCGTCGGCGACGCACTATCAGGACATGAAGTTCGTCGACGGCGGCTTGGTGGCGGGCGGCAACCTCGACCTGTGGAGCGGCACGGTCGATTTCCTCGACTGGCCCTCGCTGACGCTGCGCCGCACGTTGCGCGCCGGCGCGATCGGCCCGGTCCGCCCGTTCGGCCGGGGCGGGCCTTACACGGGCGAGGGCATGGCGGCCGACGGGCGCGACCTCTACCTGCTTCCCGAGGACGGGCCGAGCCGGCTGTTCCACTTCCGCCTTGCCGCCTGAGCCGCGCCGCTGCGCGTCGGCGGCGCGGACAGCGGGGTGGCGCCGCCCGCTCGGACGATGGCCCAGCGCGCTACCCGCGGTCGCCGCACGCGGGAGCAGGATCATGGCCGAATGTCACGCCCGATGTTCGGAACACCGGACGCGGCGCACGCCTACCTGGCCGGCTTCCACACCTGGGTCTTGCAGAAGAACGCGATGCAGCCCTTCACGTTGAGCGTGCCGTCGGCGTTGCGCGCAACGATCGACTTGTAGCTCTTGCCGTTGCGCGGATCGTAGATCGTGCCGCGCCAGTCCTTGCCCTGATCGGTGAAGCCCGACAGGATCGGCATGCCGAGCACCGGCCGTGTGCGCAGCGCGGGGTTGGAATTGTTGACGTCGGTATCGGGCGCACCCGGCCGCTTCTTGAGGATCGTGGTGAGCTTGCCGCAGACGCTGCCCTCGCACGGCGCCACGGTGATCACCCCGGCGCCATCCTCGGTGATGTAGCGTCCCGCGATCGGGGCCGCGGCGTTCGCAGCGGCGGGAACGGTCAGGGCGAGCAGCGCAAGCGCGGCGAGGGGGGTGGAACGCATGATCGCAATTATCGAGGATCGATGATGAACACGCAATGGACGATCGGAATCATCGGCGGCTCGGGGCTGTACGCGATCGACGGGCTCGAAGATGCGGTATGGTGCGATGTCACCAGCCCGTGGGGGCAGCCCAGCGACGCGATCCTCTTCGGGCGCGTCGCCGGCGTAGAAGTGCGCTTTCTCCCGCGCCATGGCCGCGGTCATCGCCTCGCGCCCGGTGGCATCCCGGCGCGCGCCAACATCGATGCGCTCAAACGGGCAGGCTGCACCGACGTGATCGCGCTGTCATCGGTCGGCTCGCTGCGCGGCGAGCTGGCGCCGGGCACGTTCGTGCTGGTCGACCAGTTCGTCGATCGTACCGTGGCGCGCGCCGCCTCCTTCTTCGGCAGCGGGCTGGTGGCGCATGTCGCATTCGCCGATCCGGTATGCCAGCGGCTCGCCGCGCTCGCCGCGGCGGCGCTCACCCAGGCCGGCGGGCGCGTGACCGAGCGCGCGACCTATCTGGCGATGGAAGGGCCACAATTCTCGACCCGGGCGGAGAGCCGGCTGTACCGCGACTGGGGCTGCGATGTGATCGGCATGACCGCGCTGCCCGAGGCGCGGCTCGCGCGTGAGGCGGAGCTACCCTATGCGCTGATCGGGATGGTCACCGACTATGACTCGTGGCGGGACGAGGGGCCGGCGGTCGATCTCTCCGCGGTGGTGGCGCAGGCGGGTGCAAACGCGCGGGTGGCGCGCGCCGCAGTCGCGGCGCTGGTACGCGCGCTGCCGCCGGAACGCTCGCCCGCGCTGGCGGACACCGCGCTCGACGGCGCGATCTTCACCGCGCCCGCCGCGCGCGACGCCGCACTGGTCGCCCGCAACGCCGCGATCCTGGCGCGGGTGCTGGGGTGAGGGTGGCGGCGGCTGGCGGTGCGGCGTGACGGCAGGTGCCTCGCAGCGGGGCCGTCTCGGTGAAGCCCCGACCCCCTCGCAACCTCTCCCCCCACGGAGGGTTTGAGAGCAAGCGACGTCCGCCGCCGGCGTGCGGGTCGCGCCCGGCCTTTGGCCGAGCGGCGGCGGCTCTTCGGCGGTCCTGTCGGTGGCCGACCGATTCCCGGCGCCTCCCCATTGAAACCACGGCGCGTCTCCCGCATTCAACGGCGCACATGACCTCCACCACGCGCTCGCTCGGCGACAGCTTCGCCACCGTCCCCGTGCCCGATGGGGCAGGGTTCTGGCGCAAGCTGCTCGCGTTCATTGGCCCCGGATGGCTCGTCGCGGTCGGCTATATGGATCCGGGCAATTGGGCGACCGACATCGCCGGCGGCTCGGCATTTGGCTACACGCTCCTCTCGGTCGTGCTGCTCTCCAATCTGATGGCGATCGTGCTACAGGCGCTGTCGGCACGGCTCGGCATCGGCGCCGGGCTCGACCTCGCGCAGGCGTGCCGCCAGCATTCGTCGCGCCCGGTCGCCTGGCTGCTGTGGGGGCTGGCCGAGATCGCGATCATCGCCTGCGACCTCGCCGAGGTGCTGGGCACCGCGATCGCGCTCAAGCTGCTGTTCGGCCTGCCGCTGGTCTATGGCGTGGTGGTCACCGCGCTCGACGTCTTCCTGATCCTGGCGCTGCAGCGCTACGGTTTCCGCCGGCTCGAGGCGTTCATCGCCAGCCTGTTGATCATCATTGCCGGCTGCTTCGCGTTCGAACTGTTCTGGGCCAACCCCGACTGGGGCGGTGCGGCGCGCGGGCTGGTGCCCTCGCGCGAGGTGGTGACCAACCCGGCGATGCTCTACATCGCGATCGGCATCCTCGGCGCCACCGTGATGCCGCACAACCTCTACCTTCACTCGTCGATCGTGCAGACGCGCGCCTACGGCAGCGGCGCGCGCGACCGGCGCGAGGCGCTCAAGCTGGCGACGATCGACTCGACCGTGGCGCTGGGGCTGGCCTTCTTCATCAACGCCGCGATCCTGATCCTGGCGGCGGCCGCCTTCCACACCGCGGGCCGCACCGAGGTCGCCGAGATCGAGCAGGCGCACGAACTGCTCTCGCCGATGCTCGGTGTCGGCGCGGCGAGCGCGGTGTTCGCGGTGGCGCTGCTGGCGAGCGGACAGAACTCGACCGTGACGGGCACGCTGGCCGGGCAGATCGTGATGGAGGGCTTCCTGGACGTGCGGCTGCCGGTGTGGCTGCGCCGGCTGGTGACGCGCGCGATCGCGATCGTGCCGGCGGTGCTGGTGGTGGCGGCGATGGGCGACCGCGGCGCGACCGAGCTGCTGGTGCTGAGCCAAGTGGTGCTGAGCCTGCAGCTGCCGTTCGCGGTGATCCCGCTGGTCGCCTATACCGCCAACCGCCGGCTGATGGGCGAGTTCGCCGCGCCGCGCTGGCTGGCGGGGCTGGCGTGGGCGATCGCGGCGGTGATCGTCGGGCTGAACGGCTATCTGCTGTGGGGGATGATGGCGGGCTGAGCCGCATCCCCGTCGTCACGCGACGCCACGGCGGGTCGGCGCGTGGAAATCGGGGGGTTTGTCCGCGATCCAGCCGAGGAAGCGCGCGATCGCTGGCCAGTCGCGGATCGCGTCGAGCGTTCCGGCGCGAGCGAGGGCGCCGTTGTCCGCGGCGGCGTGGATCGCGCGGTGACAGATCGGGTGGAGCGGCACGGTGTCGCGCCCACCCTCGCTGCGCGGCACGACATGGTGCCACTCGACCCGGCGGCTGAGCGGACGGCCGCACAGCGCGCAATGCTCCGGCGGCGCGGCCTCGGTGGCGGCGCGCCGCTCGGCCTCGGCCAGTCCCTGCTTCCGCCGCACGCGTCCCGCCATGCGGGCGGAATGAGCGGGCAGGCGGGGTGTTCCGGTGGGTGGTCGGCGGAGCGTAGGGCGAGCGACGGACCTACCCGCTGGCGTCATCCTGAGCTTGTCTCAGGATCCACGTCGCGGCAAACCCAGCGGCGGCGGTACGTGCGGCACGGTGAATCCTGGAACGAGTTCAGGATGACGGCGAGA
Source organism: Sphingomonas larreae (assembly GCF_051400595.1). NCBI lineage: Bacteria > Pseudomonadati > Pseudomonadota > Alphaproteobacteria > Sphingomonadales > Sphingomonadaceae > Sphingomonas > Sphingomonas larreae. Next base: position 25,201 of record NZ_JBLFFI010000004.1, on the reverse strand, counting down.
GGAGGGGTCGGGCGTGGCGCTTCTCCACAGGCGGCCGTGCTCCTGCGCACGCAGGAGCCCAGGATAACGGAGCGCAGCGTTTGCGGCTCTCGGCTCCTGCGTGCGCAGGAGCACCGCTACGTCACCGCCGCCGCCGCCCCCGCGCCGGCGCCTGCGCCGACAGCGCGGCGAGCAGCGCCTTGGCCGCCTCGGTTTCGGCCTCCTGCTTACTCGTACCCTCGGCGAGCATCTCGTCCTTGCCCACCGCCACGCGCACGGTGAAGCGCGGCGCGTGGCCCGGGCCGGCGCGCTCGACGATCGCATAGGACGGCACCGCGCGGCGGTTCGCCGCGGCCCATTCCTGCAACGCCGACTTGGGATGCTGCGGCGCGCGCGCCTCGGCATGGACCTTGTCCTGCCACAGCCGCCGTACCGTCGCGCGCGCGGGCGCCAGCCCGGCGGTGAGATAAACCGCGCCGAGCAAAGCCTCGACCACGTCGCCCAGCACGTTGTCGCTATGCTGCGCGCCATCGTCGCGCGCCTGCTTGCCGAGCCGCACGCGCGCGTCGGCGCCGATCTCGCGCGCCACCTCGGCGCACACCGCACCGGTGACGAGCGCGTTGAACCGCTTCGACAATTGTCCCTCGGGCTCGGCCGGGAACAGCTCCACCAGCCATTCCGCCATCGACAGCCCCAGCACGCGGTCGCCGAGAAATTCGAGCCGTTCGTAGCTGCCGCCGGCCTGACCCTCGGCGTGGCTGCTGTGCGTCAGCGCGCGGACGAAGGGTGCGGGATCGTCGGGGCGGACGCCGAACTGCGCCTCGACCCAGCCGGCGAGATCGTCGCCGGCGTCGCTCAAAAGCCCTCCCCGATGCGGCGGAGCCGCGCCGCCGACACCCAGGTCCATGGCTTGATCCACTCGGCCGACCCGTCGGTCGACCAGAAGGTGACCAGCGCCTTACCCTCGATCCGCTCCATCGGGATATAGCCCATGCCGACCGGCGGGGCGAAGCGGCTGTCCGCCGAATCGTCGCGATTGTCGCCCATCAGGAAGACGTTGCCCGCCGGCACGTGATAGACGTCGGTGTCGTCGGCGACCGGGATGTTCTCCTGATCGAGCACGTCGTAGCTGCGCCCCCCCGGCAGCGTTTCACGGAAGCGCGGGTAGCGGCACACCGGACGGCCCTGCGCGTCGCTGTCCTGGAACGGCGCGCCGCATTTCTCGGCCGGGAAGTTGGGCGAGAGCGGCAGCACGAAATCGGCGACGCGCTGCTTGGGGATCGCCTTGCCGTTGAGGAACAGCTGGCCGCCCCGCATCTGCACCGTGTCACCGGGCAGGCCGATCACGCGCTTGATCACGTCATGATCGTCCGGCCCCATCGAGCGGAATACGACCGTGTCGCCGCGCACCGGGTCGTGCGCGAAGATCCGCCCCGGGATCAGCGGCACGCCCCACGGCAGCGACCAGCGCGAGTAGCCGTAGTTCCACTTGGAGACGAACAGATAGTCGCCGACCAGCAGCCGCGGCAGCATCGACTCGCTCGGGATCGAGAAGGGCGAGAAGATGAAGCTGCGCAGCACGAAGACGAACAGCGCCAGCTTCAGCAGGAAGCGGATCGTCTCGGCGGTTTCCGAACGCGCGGGCTTGCCGGCGGCTTTGGGGGTGGCCATGAAGCACCGCGTCGCGCAACCGTCGCGTCGCGTCAAGCGGAGCCTTGGCGCGGGCGACCCGTTGTGCGCCGCGACACGAGACAGCCGGAAGGACAGATGACATGGCGGACTGGTCGACGATCGAGGCGCTGCCGCAGGAGCGGCTCGAGACGCTCTTCGCCAATGACCCGGATCGGTTGAAGCGGCTGTCGCTCGACGTCGCCGGGATCCATTTCGACTGGTCCAAGACGCACCTCACCGCCGAGGCGCTCACCGCCTTCGAGGCGCTGGCCAGGTCGGTCGATCTCGCGGGCAAGCGCGAGGCGATGTTCGCGGGCGCCAACGTCAATGTCACCGAGGACCGCCCGGTCGAGCACACCGCGGAGCGCGGCGAGGGCAAGGCCGAGAGCGTGGCGCGCGCGGCCTCGTACCACGCGCGCATGCGCGGGCTGATCGACGCCATCGAGGCCGAGGCGTTCGGCCCGGTGCGCTCGATCCTCCACGTCGGCATCGGCGGCTCGGCGCTGGGGCCGCACCTGCTGGTCGACGCGCTCGGGCGCGGCAGCGACCGCTACGACGTCGCGATCGTGTCCAACGTCGACGGCATGGCGCTGGACGACGTGTTCGACGATTTCGACCCCGAGACGACGCTGCTGGTGGTCGCCTCCAAGACCTTCACCACCACCGAGACGATGATGAACGCCGACAGCGTCATCCAGTGGATGACCGGCGCGGGCGTCGAGGATCCGTACGGCCGCGTGATCGCGCTGACCGCCTCGCCCGAGAAAGCGATCGAATGGGGCGTCGACGAGACGCGCATCCTGCCCTTCTCGGAGGGCGTGGGCGGGCGCTACTCCTTGTGGTCGTCGATCGGCTTCCCCGCCGCGATCGCGCTCGGCTGGGACCAGTTCGAGGAGCTGCTCGAGGGCGCGGCCGAGATGGACCGCCACTTCCGCCTCGCCGCGCTGCACGAGAACGCCCCCGCGCTCGCCGCCTTCGCCGACCTCTATTACACCCAGGTCCGCCACGCCGAGACGCGCGCGCCCTTCGCCTATGACGAGCGGCTGCGGCTGCTGCCGAGCTACCTCCAGCAGCTCGAGATGGAATCGAACGGCAAGGGCGTGACGGTCGACGGTCAGCCGGTCGGTCGCCCGACCGCGCCGATCACCTGGGGCGGGGTGGGCACCGACGCGCAGCACGCGGTGTTCCAGCTGCTCCACCAGGGCACGCATCTCGTGCCGGTCGAGTTCCTCGCGGTGATCGAGGCGGGCGACACGCTGCCGGCGGAGCATCACCGCCAGCTGCTGCTCAACGCCTTCGCGCAGGGCGCGGCGCTGATGACCGGCCGGGCCAACGCGGCGGATGCGGCGCGCAGCTATCCCGGCGACCGGCCGTCGTCGACGCTGCTGCTCGACCGGCTCGACGCGCGGACGCTGGGCGCGCTGATCGCCTTCTACGAGCATCGCGTGTTCGTGAATGGCGTGCTGCTGGGGATCAACTCGTTCGACCAGTTCGGCGTCGAGCTGGGCAAGGAGATGGCCAAGGCGGCGGCCAAGGGCGGCGGCGACTTCGACGCCTCCACCGCGGACCTGATCAAGCGCGCTTTCGGGGAGTGAAGGGGGGAGCCTTCCTCTTCGCTCCTCTCCTCTCCCGACGCTACGCTGCCGTCATCCTGAACTCGTCCCAGGATCCACTTGGCCGCTCACTTGAGCGCCAAGTGGAGGCGGAAGCGTTCGCCGCCCGCACCGCTCTCCCCCAGCGGCGGCTGCGCCCCTGCAGCGTGGATCCTGAAACGAGTTCAGGAGGACGGGTGGGGAGGGGAACGGCCATCGCCTTCCCCGTCCCGTGTTCCTGCGCACGCAGAACCCAGGGCCACGCACGTCGCGCCAGCGGCCCTGGGCTCCGGCGTGCGCCGGAGCACGTCGGTCGGCCGGAGCCTCTCGCCCCGACGCGCTCACCCCACCCGCGGCAGCCACTCGCGCAGGATCGCGTTGACCGCCTCGGGCGCCTCCTGCTGCACCCAGTGCGACACGCCCGGCAGCCGCCGCACGGTGAGGTCCGCGACGTAGCGCTCGGTGCCGTCGAGCGTCTCCAGCCCGAGCGCTGTATCCTCCTCGCCCCAGACGATCAGGGTCGGCACCTCGACCCGTCCGTCATTGCCGAAGCGCATCCGCTCGCGGTGGCGCGCGGCGGCGCGGTACCAGTCGATCATCGCCTTGAGCGCGCCCGGCCGCCGCGCCGCCGCGGCGTAGACGTCGAGCACCGCGTCGGGGAAGCGCGTCTTGTCCACCGCCATGCCGCGGAAGGCGCGGCGCACCAGCGCGGCGTCGCCCAGCGCCATAACGCGCTCGGGCAGCCACGGGAGCTGGAACGCGCCCATGTACCAGCTGCGCCGCCGCTGCGGCCGGTGGCGCAGCGCCGCGGCGAAGCAGGCGGGATGGGGCAGGTTCATCACCACCAGCCGCTCGAGCGGGCGCACCCGGTTGATCGCGAGGTTCCACGCGATCGCCCCGCCCCAGTCGTGCGCGATCAGCGTGAACGTGCGCGCCCCGCTCGCGTCGAACAATGCGGCGGCGTCGGCGACGATCTGGTCCATTGTATAGTCGGCGACCGCGGGCGGACGCGAGGTGCCGCCATAGCCGCGCTGGTTGGGCGCCCAGACGCGGTAGCCGAGCTTGGCGAGCAGCGGCATCTGGTGGCGCCAGCTATAGTGCAGTTCGGGGAAGCCGTGGAGGCACAGCGCGAGATGCTCGCCGCTCCCCGCCTCGGCGACCTCGAAGCTGAGGCCGTTGGCGGCGACCTGGCGGATCGTAACGCCGCTGTCAGGCGCGGGGTGCCAGCTGGGGGTCATGGTGTCCGCTCCAACGATCGTTTCGGGCGGCAGGAGGTCCAGACGGCGCTGTCGATGAGCGATGAGGTCGCTCCCTCCCCTTCAGGGGAGGGCGGGGGTGGGGCGCTTCCGCGAGCGGCGCGCCCGCGGTGAGGCCCCACCCTCAGCCCCTCCCCTGAAGGTGAAGGGAGCTAAGTCACTCTGCCGCGACGCCCGCGAACATGTCCCCGCTGGCCTCGCCCGCGTCTTCGTTGGCGGGCTTGCCACCTTTGGCCTTCTGGCGCTTGTCGAACGAGTCCCACACGTCGTTCCACTGGCCCTTGGTCGCCGCCTTCGAATACTCCGTCGCGCGCGTCTCGAAGAAATTGGCGTGCTCCACGCCGTTGAGCAAAGGCGTCAGCCACGGCAGCGGGTGCTCGTCGATCATGTAGATCGGCTTCAAGCCCAGCTGATTGAGCCGCCAGTCCGCGATATAGCGGATATACTTCTTGATCTCCTTGGGCTTCATCCCCTCGACCGGACCCATCTCGAAGGCCAGGTCGATGAAATTGTCCTCCAGCCGGATCGTCGTCTGGCACACGTCGGCGATGTCGTCCTTCACCGCCTTGGTGAGGCACTGGCGCTCCTGGCAGAAGGCGTGGAACATGCGAATGATACCCTCGCAGTGCAGGCTCTCGTCGCGCACCGACCAGCTGACGATCTGCCCCATGCCCTTCATCTTGTTGAAGCGTGGGAAGTTCATCAGCATCGCGAAGCTGGCGAACAGCTGCACGCCCTCGGTGAAGCCGCCGAACATGGCGAGCGTGCGCGCGATGTCCTGATCGTTGTCGACACCGAAGTTCTGCATGTAGTCATGCTTGTCCTTCATCTCGCCATATTCGAGGAAGGCGCCATACTCGCTCTCGGGCATGCCGATCGTGTCGAGCAGGTGGCTGTAGGCGGCGATGTGCACCGTCTCCATGTTGCTGAACGCGGTCAGCATCATCTTGACCTCGGTCGGCTTGAACACGCGGCCGTATTTCTCGTGGTAGCAGTCCTGCACCTCGACGTCGGCCTGGGTGAAGAAGCGGAAGATCTGCGTCAGCAGGTTGCGCTCATGGTCGGTCAGCTTCTGCGCCCAGTCGCGGCAGTCCTCGCCGAGCGGCACTTCCTCGGGCAGCCAGTGGAGCTGCTGCTGGCGCTTCCAGAACTCGAACGCCCAGGGGTATTCGAACGGCTTGTACTGCTTGCGGGCTTCGAGAAGGGACATGGCGATGGCTCCGGGATGCTGTGGGTCTAGATAGGGTTGATCGGGGCGGATCAGGAGGGCGGGTCGGTCACGGCTCGAGGCTCCACTGCCACATCGCCGCGGCGGACAGCGCCAGCACGATGCCGCCCGACAGCGCCATCACGCCGACCATGCGATAGGCGTAGACGCGTGCCTCGGGCAGGGGATGGCGCAGCTGCGCGAGCAGCCACGCGCCCGCGAGCGCGAACACCGCGGCGACCGCGAACATGATCGCGGACTGGAGCGGCAGCGTGCTCAGCATGCGACCATCTCCCGCTCCGTGCGTTGCGCCCCCGAACCGAACAGAGGAGATTGACGATGGTCGATGCCAGCCAGATCAAGGAACATGCCGAGGTGATCGGTGCGGACGGCGTGCACGTCGGCACCGTCGACCATGTCGACGGCGACCGGATCAAGCTGACCAAGAACGACTCGCCCGCGACGCAGGACGGGCAGGGGGCGAAGCATCATTACCTCCCGCTCGGGCTGGTGGCGGAGATCGAGGGCGACACGGTGCGCCTCTCGGCGACCGCGCAGAACGCGCAGGACATGTTCGAAGAGGACGAGTGAGCTGACTTCCCCTCTCCCCTCGCGGGAGAGGGAGGGACCCGCGGCCAGAGGCCGTGGGAGGGTGAGGGGGCCGTCCGTCATGGGCGGCCCTTCGCTATGTGATCGAGCCTGCGAGCGATCGCCGTCGCGCCACCGTCGATGTTATGCATGACATCGTCGTTGCCGAACCGCATCACGTCGTAGCCCTCCTTCTCCAGGAAACGAGTACGCGCTGCGTCTCTCGCTTCGTCGTGGGCGTGCTCGTCGCCGTCCACCTCGATGATCACCCGCGCTTCATGACAGCAGAAATCGGCATGGTAGAGACCCAGAGGGACCTGCTGCCGGAACTTGGCCGCGGGCAGGCCCTCACGAGGCGCCCGCCATAGCAGCCGTTCCGGCTCGCCTGCCGCCCCGCGCAACGCACGTGAGCACCGAACGATATCCGCCGGGAGGAGTTGGCGCTTGGTCAGACCTTGCGCATTCCCCCTCACCCTCCCACGCGGCTCCGCCGCGCGGGTCCCTCCCTCTCCCACAAGGGGAGAGGGGGGTCAGCGCCCCCTCAGCGCCCTCACTGGCAGGCGAGGCACTCGTCATAGTCGGTGCTCTCGGCGAGCGAGAATTGCGGCTTGTCGAGCGTGTTGTCCGCCTCCACGCCGCCCTGGCCCTCGGCCCCCGCGAAACCGGCGCGCTGCACCGACTTGGAGCGGAGATAATAGAGCGACTTGATCCCCAGCTCCCAGGCGCGGAAGTGGAGCATCAGCAGGTCCCACTTCTCCACGTCCGCCGGGATGAACAGGTTGAGCGACTGCGCCTGGTCGATATAGGGCGTGCGGTCGCCGGCGAGCTCGAGCAGCCAGCGCTGGTCGATCTCGAACGACGTCTTGTAGCAGTCCTTCTCCTCCTGGCTGAGGAAGTCGAGGTGCTGCACCGAGCCGCCATGCTCGAGGATCGAGTTCCACACCGCGTCCGAGTTCTTGCTTTTCTCGGTGAGCAGCTTCTCGAGATACGGGTTCTTCACCGCGAAGCTGCCCGACAGCGTCTTGTGGGTGTAGATATTGGCCGGGATCGGCTCGATGCAGGCGCTGGTGCCGCCGCAGATGATCGAGATCGACGCGGTCGGCGCGATCGCCATCTTGCACGAGAAACGCTCCATCACCCCCATGTCGGCGGCGTCGGGGCACGGCCCGCGCTCGTGCGCGAGCACCATCGAGGCCTCGTTCACCTGCGCGTTGATCTGGCGGAACATCTTGAGGTTCCAGCTCTTCGCCATGGCGCCTTCGAACGGCAGCCCGCGCTGCTGGAGGAAGGAGTGGAAGCCCATCACGCCCAGCCCGACCGAGCGCTCGCGCCCCGCCGAATAGGCCGCGCGCTCCATCCCGGGCTCGTGCCGGTCGATATAGTCCTGCAGCACGTTGTCGAGGAAGCGCATCACGTCCTCAACGAAGCCCTTCTCGTCCTTCCACTCGTCCCAGGTCTCGAGGTTGAGCGAGGAGAGGCAGCACACCGCGGTACGGTCGTTGCCGAGATGGTCGCGCCCGGTCGGCAGCGTGATCTCGCTGCACAGGTTGGAGGTCGAGACCTTGAGCCCGAGGTCGCGATGATGCTTGGGCATGGTCGAGTTCACATGGTCGGCAAAGACGATGTACGGCTCGCCCGTGGCCAGCCGGGTCTCGACCAGCTTCTGAAACAGCGCGCGCGCGTCTACCGTGGCCCGCACCGAGCCGTCCTTGGGGCTCTTGAGCTGCCACTCGGCGCCGTCGCGCACCGCCTCCATGAAGGCGTCGGGGATCAGCACGCCATGGTGCAGGTTGAGCGCCTTGCGGTTGAAGTCGCCCGAGGGTTTGCGGATCTCGAGGAACTCCTCGATCTCGGGGTGCGAGATGTCGAGGTAGCAGGCGGCCGAGCCGCGCCGCAGCGAGCCCTGGCTGATCGCCAGCGTCAGCGAGTCCATCACGCGCACGAACGGGATGATGCCCGAGGTCTTGCCGTTGAGCCCGACCGGCTCGCCGATGCCGCGGACGTTGCCCCAATAGGTGCCGATCCCGCCGCCGCGCGAGGCGAGCCAGACGTTCTCGTTCCAGGTCTGCACGATGCCGTCGAGGCTGTCGGGCACCGAGTTGAGATAGCAGCTGATCGGCAGGCCGCGCCCGGTGCCGCCATTGGACAGGACCGGGGTGGCGGGCATGAACCACAGCTTGGAGATATAATCGTACAGCCGCTGCGCGTGCGCGGCGTCGTCCGCATAGGCCGAGGCGACGCGGACGAACAGGTCCTGGAAGCTCTCGCCGGGCAGCAGGTAGCGGTCCTTGAGCGTCTCCTTGCCGAAATCGGTCAGCAGCGCATCGCGCCCGTGATCCACCTCGACCGGATAGGGCCGCGCGCGCGCGCCGTGCCGGGCGATCGTGTCGCCGCTGGGCTGTGCCTCGCCGGTCTTGGTCTCGGCCGACGCCGTGTCGATCGTCTCGGTGATCATCGCCGCACCGTCCGTTTCCCTGAAATCCATCGCCATGCCGCTCCCGCTCCTGGCTCCCATCACCGAATCGAGGCAGAACCCGATCCTAGCCGACGCCGAACCCGTTGAGAACAAAAAGAGACCATGGCCTTAGCCGCGATCGTCCCGGCGGACCCCAGCAATATGGGAGCCAACGCCTTGTTCTACTACCATTGGGGTCGAAACGCCGTCCTTACCTCTACAGATTGTGGCAGATCGCGCCCACGGGCAAGCCGATAAAAGCGTTGGCCCGGCGGCGCGGTGTCGTGCGCCGGCTCACGCCGCGCTGCGACGCGCGGACTTCCGCGGCCTTCCGGGAATGCAAGAGAACGATGGTCGAACGAAAATTTTTTGCTGGAACGCCGGTGCGGCGTTTGGCCGTGCTACCGGGCGCCTGTCCCGAAACGGGATGGGTGCCGCGGCGACGCGATCGCATCCACTTGCGGCTGCCGCAGTTATTTCAGAACCCTGTTCGTTTCCGGGCAGCTGACAAGAATTGACGCTGCATCTCCGATGGCGATGCGGAGGGGGAGACGGACGCGATGCCTGCTGACGGTCCTGCGCTGGACGCGAATGCCGCGTCGCTGCGCGCGCCCGCCGCCGCGCTGCACCAGTATGAGATGCTCGCCGCCTTCGCCGAGCTGGCGATCCTCTCCGAAGATATCGACCGTCTGCTCCAGGAAGCATGCGACTATGTCCGTCGCGCGGTCGGCGCGGACCTCGTGCTCCTCTACCGCCAGGGCGTCGGGGGTGGCTCGGTCGAGGTGCGCGCCGTTGCCGGGGGCGATCCTGCGCTCGTCGGCGCACAGGTGCGGCGACGCGACGACGCGTCGCTCGAAAGCCGGCTGCTGCGCGACGGCGAGCCGGTGATCGTGCCCGACGCCTGGGCCGAGCCGCGGCTCGAGACGCGCGCGCTGCTGCGCCGCTTCGACCAGCGCGGGCTGGCGCTGATCCCGCTGCGCGACGGCGCGGGGACACCGATGCTCGGGATGCTGCATATCAGCACGCGCACGCCGCGCGACTTCGCGGGCGAGCTCGCGTTCCTGCGCATCTACGCCAGCCTGGTCGCCGCGAGCATGGCGCGGATCGAGGCGCTGCGGCGGCGTCGCGACGAACAGGCCGCGCGCGAGCGGAGCGAGTGGCAGCTCCGGCTGGTGCTCGAGGGGATACCGCAGCTGGTCTGGTCCGCCGAGCGCGGCGCCCAGTGGCGCTGGATGGGGCCGCAATGGACCGAGGTGACCGGCCGCGACCCCGCCGCCAGCCTCGGCCGCGGCTGGCTCGAGGCGATCCACCCCGACGATGCTGCTGCGGTGGAGGAAGCGTGGCAGCTGGCCGATGCGCGCGGCATCTTCGAGGTGGATTGCCGCATCTGGCACCAGCATGACGGCGCTTATCGCTGGTATCAGGGCCGCGCATTGCCGATCGTGCCCGACCATGGCGAGCGCAGCTGGGTCGGCACCTTCACCGACGTCGAGGACCTGCGCGCGCTGGAGGCGCGTCAGGCGGTGCTGGTCGCCGAGCTCCAGCATCGCACCCGCAACCTGCTCGCGGTGGTCGAGGGAATCGCGCTGCAGACGCTGGAGGCGACGGAGTCGCCCGAGGCGTTCGAGGCAAGCTTCCACGATCGGCTCGAGGCGCTGGCACGCGCGCAGCAGCTGCTCTCGCGCGCGGAGGGCGAGACGTTGACGCTGCGCCATCTGCTGGAGACCGAACGCGCCGCGCTCGGCACCGCGGACGAGGACGCGCTGATCACGCTGGACGGCCCGGACGTGCTGCTGCCGAGCACGATGGTGCAGACGCTTGCGCTGCTGATCCACGAGCTCGCCACCAACTCGCGCAAGCACGGCGTGATCGCGCGCGGTGCGGGGCGCATCGCGATCACCTGGCGCGTGACCGGCGACGGCGGCGCGCGCGTGCTCGATCTCGCCTGGCACGAGACCGGCGATCTGCCCGCGCCGGCGTGCGATGCGCGACGCGGGTTCGGGCGCGAGCTGATCGAGCGCGCGCTGCCGTTCCAGCTGGGCGCGTCGAGCGAGTATCGCATCGTCGCCGGCGCGGTGACCTGTCGGTTGCAGCTGCCGCTCGGCGGCACGCCGGCGTGAGCGACCCGGCAGGCGGCGTCTTCGCGGGGCGACGCTTCCTGATCGCCGAGGACGAGTTCTTCGTCGCCTCGCGGCTCGAGCGCGCGCTGCGCGACGCCGGCGCGGAGGTGATCCTGGCGGCCGCGCTCGCGCCCGCACTGGCGCACGCCGCCGACGCGGCGCTCGACGCCGCGCTGCTCGACATCAACCTGCGCGGCGAGCTGAGCTATCCGCTGGCGGACGCGCTGCTGGCGCGCGGCGTGCCGGTGGTGTTCCTCAGCGGCTATGACACCGCGACGCTGCCACCGATCTACCGCGATGTGCCGCGATTGCAAAAGCCGGTGACGCTGGCGCAGCTGTCCCTGCGGCTCGACGCGCTGCTGCGCGATTGACGGCCGCTCTCCGGTCGCCTGCGGAACCTCGCGCCATTGCAGCGGGTTGCCCGGCCACGTCGCCCTCATTCACAGGCTGTTCAAGCCGTATTGCCTATGCCAGCACGAGTGAGAATGCTGCTCTTCCTGCTCCCGCTGCTGGTCGCCGCGCCTGTCGCGGCCGCGCCCGACCAGGTGCGCGAGGGGACGGTGGCGCTCCAGGCGCGCCGCGCGGGCCGGATCCTGCCGCTGCCCGAGATAGAGCGCCGCGTGCTGCCGACGATGAAGGGCGCGCAATATATCGGCGTCGATCTCGAGATGCCGAGCGGCGTGTACACGCTCAAGTTCCTGCGTAACGGCAATGTGATCTGGGTCGACGTCGATGGCCGTTCCGGGCAAGTCATCGGCCGTACCGGCAATTGAGGGGGAAGAACGGTAATGCGTGTGCTCATCGTCGAGGACGAGCCGAACCTCGGCCAGCAGCTCAAGTCGACGCTGGAGGGGGCGGGCTATGCGATCGACCTCGCCACCGACGGCGAGGAGGGGCATTTCCTCGGCTCCACCGAGAATTACGACGCGATCGTGCTGGATCTCGGACTGCCCGAGATCGACGGCCTCACCGTGCTCGATCGCTGGCGGCGCGAGGGGCGCACCACCCCCGTGCTGGTGCTGACCGCGCGCGACAGCTGGTCCGACAAGGTAGCGGGGCTCGACGCCGGGGCGGACGATTATGTCGCCAAGCCGTTCCAGACCGAGGAGCTGATCGCCCGGCTGCGCGCGCTGATCCGTCGCGCCTCGGGCAACGCCTCGTCCGAGCTGACCGCGGGCGACGTGCGGCTCGATACGCGCTCGGGCAAGGTGACGCGCAACGGCGAGCCGGTGAAGCTCACCGCGCAGGAATATAAGCTGCTCAGCTATCTGCTCCATCACAAGGGCAAGGTGGTGAGCCGCACCGAGCTGATCGAACATATCTACGACCAGGATTTCGACCGCGATTCGAATACAATCGAGGTGTTCGTCACGCGCATCCGCAAGAAGCTGGGGCAGGACGTGATCACCACCATCCGTGGCCTCGGCTACAGCCTGGACGATCCGGACGCGTGATCGCGTGACCGCGGCCGATCCCGTCGCCGACGCGCCGGTCGAACCGCCGCGCGCGCGCGGCTCGATCACGCGACGTATGATCCTGATCGCGGCGGCGTGGATTTCGGCGCTGCTGGTCGGCGGCGGATTCGCGCTGGACCGGGTGCTGGTCGGCGCGGTGACGGGCAACGCCGACGACCAGCTCGAATATGTGCTGCGCTCGCTGCTGGTATCGGCCGAGATGGACTCGACCGGCGAGGTGACGTTCAATCGCGAGCCCGCCGACCAGCGTTTCCTTGAACCCTATTCCGGGCTCTACTGGCAGGTGTCGGCGCCAGGGCACGAGGCGTTCCCGTCACGCTCGCTGTGGGACCGGCAGCTCGCCTACGGCCAGCCGCACAACGACCGCGCGGTCCACAGCTATGACAGCACGCAGTTTGCCGACGAGAAGCTGCGCATCGTCGAGCGCGACGTCACGCTGCCCGGCTCCAAGGTGCGCTGGCGTTTCCAGGTGGCATCGAGCCGCGAGGCGCTCGACGCGCAGATCGCGGTGCTGCGCCGCACGCTGGTGCGGAGCTTCGTGCTGCTCGGCGTCGGTCTGGTGATCCTGGCGGCGTTGCAGACCTTCTACGGGCTGCTGCCGCTCCGCCGGCTGCGGCTCGAGATCGCCAAGATGCGCGCCGGCCGCTCCAGCCGGATCAGCGGCAAGATGCCGCTCGAGCTGCTGCCGATGGTGGAGGAGCTCAACGCGCTGGTGGCGCACAACGAGACCCAGGCGGAGGAGGCGCGGCGCCACGCCGGCAACCTCGCGCACGCGCTCAAGACGCCGCTGACCGTGATCATGAACGCCGCCACCGCCCAGTCGGACGACCTCGCCGACACCGTCATCCGCGAGGCGCGGACGATGCGGCGCCAGGTCGACCACCATCTCGCCCGCGCGCGCGCGGTGGGGCGGCGCGGCTCGGCGCACAGCCGCGCGGCGGTATGGCCGAGCGTCGAATCAGTCGAGCGCGCGGTGCAGCGGCTCTACCCGCACGTCCGCATCGACATGACCGGGCCGAAGGACCTGGTCGCGCATATCGAGCGCCAGGACCTCGACGAGATCATGGGCAACCTCGTCGAGAACGCGGCCAAATATGGCGGCGGCAGCGTGTTCGTGACGGTGGGCGCGCAGGCCGGCTTCGTCGAGGTGCTGGTGGAGGACGACGGCTGCGGCATCCCCGAGGCCGATCGCGTCCGCATCTTCGATCGCGGCGTGCGGCTCGACACCGGCAAGCCCGGCACCGGCCTCGGCCTGGCGATCGTGCGCGACGTCGCCGAGATCTACGACGGCACGGTGACGCTGGAGGAGAGCGAGGATCTCGGCGGGCTGCTGGTGCGGCTGCGCCTGCCCATGGCGAGCTGAGGGCGCGCGGCGCAAAGCGAGCGGGTCGTCATGCTGACGGCGCTCACCCGGCCGTTTCGTTCCCCGTGGGCAGGCACGCGCGCAGCTGGTCGACCGTGTCGCCGCCTGCGCTACGCGTGAGCACCGACAGCGCGCGGCAGCGGCGCCTGTCCTCGGCTTCGGCCGCGCCCGCGACCACGAAGCCGCGCGTGCCGTCGGGCTGCTGCCATTCGCTCATCTCGCCCGTCCGCAGCGCCGCGGCCACCGCGGCGGCGCGCGTCACGCGGCCGGATAGCACGGTTGCGGGATCGTCGGTGTCGCCGGTGTCGGCGGTGAGGTCGGCAGGCGACCGCGGCGCGGGCGCGCTATGGGACGAGCGGGGCGGGGCGGGGCGTGTTGCGGGCGTTGGCGCGACGACACGCTCGGGCACCGGCACGCTCACCGAATAGCTCGCGCGCGGCGGCAAGCGGGTCGCCCCCACCGCCAGTCCGCCGAGGCTGGTCGCCGCCGCCGCCGCGAGCAGCGCTGGCCAGACGCGCCGCCGTGGCCGCGCCAGCGCGGGCAGCCCGGTCGGCAGCGCGACGATCACGCGCTCGCGCGTGATGCGCAGCGGGCCGAGCTTGATCGTGGTGCGCCGCATCAGCCCGGTCGCGGGCGCGTCGCCGCAGTCCTGTCCGCCTGTCATGCGCGCACCATCGCGCGCCGTCACCGTGCTGGCAAGCCGCGCGCGGATCGGGCAGCGCGCGACGGTTCGGCGCGCTTCAGCCGCGGCGCGCGCGATACCCCTTGTACCATTCCACCCACAGCGGAATGCCGACCGCGATCGGCGTCGTCGGGTTGAAGCCGAGGTCCTCGCGGATCGCGGTGAGATCGGCATAGGTCGCGGGCACGTCGCCGGGCTGCATGCCCTTCTCGACGCGGATCGCCTTCTGGCCGCACGCCTCCTCGATCAGCGTGATCAAGGTCTCCAACTCCTCGGCCTTGTTGTTGCCGATATTGTAGATGCGGTGCGGGGAGACGCTGCCACCCGCCTTCACCTGGCCGTCGTCGGCAGGCGCGTTGTCGAGCGCGGCGACGATGCCGGTGACGATGTCGTCGATATAGGTGAAGTCGCGCCGCATGTTGCCGCCGTTGTAGACCTCGATCGGCTGGCCCGAGAGGATCTTGTCGGTGAAGCCCCATACCGCCATGTCGGGCCGGCCCCACGGCCCGTAGACGGTGAAGAAGCGCAGCCCCGTCTGCGGGATGCGATACAGATGCGCGTAGGTCTCGCTCATCAGCTCGTCCGCCTTCTTGGTGGCGGCGTAGAGCGAGATCGGGAAATCGACCCGCTGCTCAACGCGGAACGGCAGGTCCGGGCTGGTGCCGTAGACCGATGAGGAAGAGGCATAGACCATCTGGTCGACCCGGCGCGCGCGCGCCAGCTCGAGCATGTTGACGTGCCCCGCCAGGTTTGAGGCGACATAGGCGCGCGGGTTGCTGAGCGAGTAGCGCACGCCCGCCTGCGCGCCGAGATGGACGATGCGCTCGATGTCGGTGCTGCCGAGCGCGGCGTCGATCGCCTCATGGTCGCTGAAGTCGAGGTGGTGGAAGGTGAAGCGTTCGGCGCCGCCGTCCACCGTGATCGCCTCGAGCCGGTCGCGCTTGAGCTGGACCGGGTTATAATCGTTGAGATTGTCGATCCCGACCACGGTGTCGCCGCGCGCGAGCAGCCGCCGCGCGACATGGCTGCCGATGAAGCCGGCGACGCCGGTGACCAGAACCTGCATGATCTCTCCCCGCTAGAGGCCTGCGCCTTCACCGATAACGGTTCATGCTGCAAGTGCTCAGTGCGGCGCCAGCGACAGGCCGACGCCGGGCCGCGGCGGGATCGCGGCCCCGGGGTGACGGCTCACCCGAAGTGGAAGCCGGTGTCCGTACTGAGCAGATGGGCCAGGTCGAGCCCTTCGAGCAGCACCGAGCTGGTCGGGTCGATCGTCACCAGCACGCCGCCCTGATCCTGCGCCACCGCGGCGACCTTGCCGCCCTTGAGCAGCGCGGCCAGGTCGAGCGCGTCCCCCGCGCCGAAGTCGGTGATCGTGGCATGTCCCGCCTTGGTGAACACGAACGTGTCGCTGCCGCCGCCGCCGGTGAGCCGATCGGCGCCGCCCATGCCGTTGATCACGTTGTTGCCGGCATTGCCGATCAGCGTGTTGGCCTGGCTGTTGCCGGTGGCGTTGATGTTCGCGGTGCCGGTCAGCGCGAGCGTCTCCACGAAGGTGGCGGCGAGATTGTAGCTCACGGACGCGTAGACGGTATCATTGCCCTGGCCGACACCCTGCAGCTCGATCACCTTGTCGCCGACATGGTCGACGTAATAGACGTCGTCACCGGCGCCGCCGGTCATCGCATCGGCACCGCCGCGACCGTCGAGCACGTTGCTGCCCGCATTGCCGAACAGCGTGTCCGCGCCGGCGCTGCCGAAGGCAGAGAGGTCGGCCTTGCCGGTAAGGCGCAGCGTCTCGACGTTGCTGCCGGCGAGGTCGTAGCTGATCGAGGCGTAGATCGTGTCATTGCCTTCGCCGACCGCCTCGACGACGCGATCGCCGACGTGATCGACATGATAGGTGTCGTCGCCGCGACCGCCCACCATCAGATCGGCGCCGGCCTTGCCGTCGAGCACGTTGTTGCCGGCATTGCCGTAGAGCGCGTTGACCTGAGCGTTGCCGTTGGCGTTGATGTCGGCGGTGCCGGTCAGCCGGAGCGTTTCCACGAAGGTGGCGAAAAGGTCGTAGCTGGTCGAGGCGTAAACCGTGTCGTTGCCCTGGCCCGCGCCTTGCAGCTCGATCACCTTGTCCGCGACATTGTCGACGTAATACACGTCGTCACCGCGCCCCCCACGCATCGTGTCCGCGCCGCCGCGCCCGTCGATCACGTTGTTGCCGTCGTTGCCATCGATCACGTCCGCGGCGTCGCTGCCCCAGGCGTTAAGCGCGGCGGCGCCGGTGAGGCGCAGCACCTCGACATTGCGCCCCGCCATGTCGAAGTCGATCGACGCCTCGACCGTGTCATAGCCTTCGCCGGCGTTCTCGATCACCTTGTCGCCGACGTGGTCGACGCGATAGATGTCGTCGCCGGTGCCGCCGGTCATCACGTCCGCGCCGGTGCCACCGTCGAGCAGGTCATTGCCCGCACCGCCGCTGAGCACGTCGTTGCCGGCGCGGCCGTGGAGAAAGTCGTTGCCCGCGCCGCCCGAGAGCGTGTCGTTGCCGGCATGGCCGATCAGCATGTCGACGCCGTTGCCGCCGCTGCGGTTCACCACCGCGGTGTCATTGGCGTAGGGATCGATGCCCTGCCCGAAGATCGCCTGGAACACCTTGCCCGCGTTCGGATATTGCCCGTCGGACAGGCGGCCCTTGAAGTCGGCGTTTGAGTTCCAGTAATTCTGGTAGGTGACGTTGTGGTCCTTGAACCATTGTGCCGCCATCTCGATGAACGCGCCCGCCGTGTCCGAGTTGACGCCCCATTCGCCGATCGCGGTGGGCTTGCCGTGCGCGTCGGCGAAGTCCTGCTGCCATTGCAGCCCATAGGGCTGGTTGACGAAATAGTTGAACGCGGCGACCGGGTCCTTGGGATCCCACTGCGTGTTGTAATAGAAGTCCAGCCCGATCACGTCGACATACTGGTCGCCCGGATAGACCGAGGCGACGTCCATGCCCTGGCTGCCGATGTTGGGTGTCCATTCGAACACGAACTTGTCCGACACCGACCGCGCGGTATCGACGAATTGCTGGAACGCACCGACATAGGCCTTCTCATGGCCGTTGGCAGACCAGGGGAACCAGCCGTTGCCGTTCATCTCCCAGCCGAGGCGAACGTAGATCTTGTCGCCGCCGCCGGCATTCGCCACCATGTCCTTGGCAAGCGCGAGATAGTTGGCGTTATACTGACCCGCGGCGGCCTGCTCGAGCGATGCGCCCCAAGGGATTAGACCGATCGACCATTTGATGTCGACGTCCGCGCCCGCAACCTGCTGCGCGATCCACTTCGGCGAGTTGCTCCAGTCCCACCAGCTGCCGAACCCGCCGACGAGCTGGATCGCGTCGAGCTTGCTGCTGAGCCAGCTCGCGTTCTGAGTGACGGAGCTCATGCTGTTGTCAATGTAGACGGAGTTCTGCATTGTTGCGGTCCAATTGCGGCGAGGCCTGATTGGACGTCTATTATGCGACAGGGGCAGAAAGCTTCGTCACCGAACGAAGTTAAGTGGTGGTTATTGATGAACAAACGTTAACTATTGGCGCCGCCCTTGTAACGCTAGCGGAACATCCGTCGCGGGTCTACTCCCCCACTTGCGAGGATTCCGCTGCGACATGTCTGGCACGCTCCTCACCTTCCGTCATCCCGGACGTCGTCCGGGATCCACTTCTTCGCAGAGGCGACGTTGCAGGGGTACGCGGCACGGTGTTCCGGACCACGTCCGGGATAACGGGCGAGCTTGCGCATCGCGGAGGGACGGTGGGGGACGACTCGATGACGCGACTCACGCCCGACCCCTCCCTTGCAGGGAGCTAACGGGCAGGAAGGGGGCGTCAGGAAGCGCAGGCGCCATCTGAGCCCGCAGTCACCTCATCCGGCGAGTTGCACCGGGAACGGGCGTGCCGCTGTACCATGCGTCTCGATCAGCGCCACGTCCGCGCCGTCGAACACCGCCGCGGTCAGCCGGCCGCTAAGATAGCTGCCGCTGTCGAGGCATAGCCGGCCGGGCCCGGCATAGGCCTCCTCCTTTGGCGTGTGACCGTGCACGACCAGCCAGCGATCGTCGCGCTGGCTTTGGAGGAACTCGCTGCGAATCCACAGCAGGTCGCGCTTCTCCTGTTGCTCCAGCGCGACCCCGGGCCGGATCCCGGCATGGACGAACAGCAGCCGGTCCTGCACCACCGCGAGTTCGAGCCCCTCCAGGAACGCGCGATGCGCCGCGGGCACGGCAGCGCGAAAGGCGTCGCGCCGTGCCGCCCAGGCGGTGCGCGACGCCTCGGCGGGCGGCGTCACGCCGTAGGAGCGCAGCGTCGTGTCGCCGCCGTGCTTGCTCCATCCCAATCCGCTGATCCGCCCGTCGAGATAGTCGAGCATCGCGTCCTCGTGGTTGCCCAGCAGGAAACGACATTCGAATCCGGGCTCGTCGCGGAAGGCGATCAGCCGGTCGATCACCTCGCGCGATTGCGGCCCGCGATCGACATAATCGCCGAGAAACACGATCAGTGCGGGCGTCGCCGTCGCGCGTGCGGCGCGATCGGCGCGCAGCTTGTCCAGCAACCGCGCGAGCAGGTCGGCGCGGCCGTGGATGTCACCCACGGCATAGGTCAGTCGCTCGGTCAGCAGCGGCATGCGGTGCTCCTCGCGGATTACGCCGGCACCGCCACGGGCGCCGCGCCGCTGCGCGAACGGCGCTCGCGCGCCGGCGCGTCGCGGACGACGAACATCGTCGACAGCATCACCAGCGCGAGCGGGTTGAGCGGCGTCAGCAGCGTGCCCTCGAACGAATACCAGAGGATCAGGATGAACGACAATTGCCGGCTCGGCGCGCGATCGAACAGCGAGAAGATCAGGAAGACGTAGAGCAGCAGCCCCTGGATCAGGCCATATTCCACTGCCGCCTTGACGAAAGGCCACCAGAAGATGTTGCCGCCGCGCTCGATCTGCCCCGGGCCGATGCCCGAGTAGATCGAGGCGGGATCGAGCAGCGCGCGACGCACGCGGTCGAGCGGCTCGATGAAGCGCGAGCTGCCGCTGGTGCCCTGCTTCTGGAACTCGCCGAGGCGGTCCGCGACGATATCGAACCAGTGCAGCTGGAGCGCCACGAACAGCGCGATAAAGGCGGTCGCCAGCACGATCACGAAGGTGCGGACGTTCATCCGGCTGAACACGATCGGCAACGCCACCAGCAGCAGCACCAGCCCGGTACCGGCGAAGGTGGCGAACAGCGTCGCGCCAAAGAAGATCGCGCGCGGCAGCCGCTGGAGGTGCATCAGCTCGATCACCAGCGCCAGCGTGATGAACTGCGAGATGAAGGACACCTCGAGGAAGGTTATCCCCGACGGCTTCATGAAGTTCATGCCGGCTTGCAGCGGCTGTATGTAGAGGAACTCGGGGACGAGGAACTGCTCGGGCACGAGCTTGTCCAAGTCCGGCCAATATTCCCACCCGATGGTGAACTGGATCGCATGCTGGATCCACACGATCGCGGCGAACACCAGCATGACGTTGCTGAAGAAGGTGAGGCAGCGGCGGTATGTCTCCTCGGTCGTGTCGAACGCGACGAGGAAGGGGAGGTACAGCACGATATAAAGCGCCGAGCTGCTGTACGCGGTGGATTTGGCGAACAGCACCGCGCTCAGCGCCGAGGTGATCAGCACCAGCAGGTACAGCAGCGCGCGCTCGGGGCGGAACACCGGGCGCGCGAACAGTACGCCCACCGCGAGCGCGGCATAGGTGATCGGCACGATCACCGGCAGGATGAAGTTCGCCGTTCCGAAGCCGATCTTCTGCAGCACCGTGATGCCGATCGTCATGGCGGCGAACATGCCGAAGATGATCTTCTGCTGCGCACGCTCCTGCTGGCGTGTCGGCTCGTCCGCCGCGCCGCTACGCTCGGCGGCCACACTAGCGCCGATCTCGCTGCTGCTGCGGCGGACGCGCCGACGCGGTGCTGCCTCGCCGCGAACCGGCATACCGAATTGGTCCAGCGCGGGCGGGGCGCGCCGACCGTCGTCAGAACCGTCAGAAACCGCCAACGCGCCCTCCTTGAATGGCTAAAGCTCCCGATACACGGAAGTCTTTGATCGTGTCTATCGGCCCACCGCCGCCGTTGGTGTCCCGTCCCGGTTCAGCGACGATGCATCCGCTCCACCGCACTGGCGGCGGTTCGCTCGGCCAGCCGCGCGCGGTAGCCGGCGCGATAGTCGGGCGCGTCGGCGAGATCGGCAGGGAGCGCGAGCGGGGCGAAGCTGGTGGTCGGCACCACGGTCGCGCCGCGTGCGCCGGCGTCCTGCACCAGCATGGTCAGCTCGTTGAGATGCATCAGGAAGTCCGGTCCCATCAGCTGCGGCAGCCCTCCCGCCAGCGCCTTGCCCATCTCGGCGATGCCGAGGATCTTGTCCTGCGCATACACCTCGCGGCGGCGCAGCCAGCTGACCAGCTTGTGCTTGGGCGAGTTGCCGACACCGCGCTCGGCCTCGACCGCGTGCGACTTCCAGCGCCGCACCAGCGACAGGCGGCGGCCCTTGATGCCGAAGCGCCGCCCGATCGCGGGCTGGCTGCGCGCGCTGTACGCCTTGCGCGCGCTCAGGCTGACGCGCGAGAAGCGCTCGAGGAACACCGGCGACTGGTCGTGAAAGACGTTGTCGACGCTGATCTCGCCCGCCTCGCCGATGACGCGCATCTGATGGTCGCGCGGCGCCACCCAGCTGCACGTCACGCGCGCGGCGACGCCATGGTCGAAGGCGAGGCACGCCACCGACAGGTCGGGCGTGGTGGCGGGATGGAGCGGCTCGGGCGTGTTCTTGTCGGGCACCAGGCAGGTAGAGAAGGCCGTCACCGCGCGCACCGGGCCGAACAATGCGCACAGCCAGGCCAGGTGATAGCCGATATGCTCGACGGTGCAGCCCTCCTGCAGCTCCTCGGCATAGGGGAAGGGCGCGCCGGTCGGGCTGGTCACGGTATCGAGCCGCATCAGATGCGCGGGATTGTCGTCGAGCTCGGCGTAGACCAGCACGGGGCGGCCGATCGCGCCGTCGGCGATCGCCTTCCACAGCGTCATCACCGCGTCCGAATAGAGGTTGCACGGCGCCGCGGCGAGCACGCGGCCCTTGGCCTCGGCGAGGTCGAACAGCGCGCGGGTGCGCGCCAGTTCGGTGGTCACCGGCTTCTCGGTATAGACGTGCTTGCCCGCCTCGAGCGCGCGGCGCGTCACCTCCTCGTGCGAGGCGATGCTGGTGAGATTGATCACCACCTCCACCCGCGCGTCCGCCAGCAGCGCGTCGAGCGAGGGATAGAGCGGGAAGCCGTAATGCTGGTGCACTACCGCGGCGCGCGCGGCATCGCGGTCGTAGACACCGCAGATCTCGATCTCGGGATAGGCCCAGCGCGTGCGCATGTAGATGTCGAAGACATAGCCGCAGCCGACGAACGCGATCTTCATGCCTGTGTCCTTCCCGTCGCGCCCGCCGCGGGACGCTCGAACCATTCTACCCCTGACGTCGTCCCGGCCTTGAGCCGGGATCCATGGTGCCGCGTACACCGCGGCCGAGGTGCTCCGCGCACGATGGATGCCGGGTCAAGCCCGGCATGACGGGGTGGGGTCGCCCTGATGTTACCGCTCCCCGCCGACAGCCGCGGCGAGCGCGCGGACGCGCTCGGGCTGGCGCGAGCCGATCAGCGTGGTGGTGACCAGCGGCGACGCGTGCGCGCGCCGCACCGCCGTCGCGGCGTCGACGCCGGGCTGGAAGCGCAGCACCTCGCGCGCGATCACCGGCAGCCCGCGCGTGCGGATCGCCGCGCCGCGCGGATCGTCGGCGATCGCCGCGATCACGTCCCACGGCAGTTCGAGCACCTCGGTCACTTCGCTCGCCAGCGCGGCGTCGAGCCCCGCGAGATCGTCGCAGGCGATGCCGACCAGCCGTGCGCGCCCTGAGGCCTTCGCTTTGGCCAGCGCCGAAACCGCTTCGCCGCGCGCGATCGTCGCGGCGTCGGGGCTATGGAGCAGGAAGGCGTCGACGTGATCGCTGCGCAGCCGCCGCAGCGAGCCGTCGAGCTCGCGCAGCAGTCCGGCCTCGCTCCAGTCGGTGCGCATCGCGCCGGCGCGCTGCGCGGTCACCGCCGCACCCATCTGGCGACGCGCCAGCACCGCGCGCAGCAGCGGCTTGAACGGGCGCATCACTCGCATCTTCGCGGAGAAAGCGTTGCCCGCCTTGGTGACCACCTGCGCGCGGTCGCGCTGGCCGCGCAGCGCGCGACCGATCGCGCGCTCGCTGTCGCCCTGGCCGTAGATGTTGGCGGTGTCGAGCAGGGTCACGCCAAAGTCGAGCGCGAGCTGGACCAGCGCGACGCTGTCGGCGAGCGTGCTGGGATTGTTGAACGACCCCATCTTGGCACAGCCGAGGCCGAGCGGCGGGAAGGCGGGCGCGGTCATCGGCGGGTCTCCGGGTGGGGGATGACGTCAACACTCCCCGCCCCTTCAGCGGAGGGGCTGGGGGTGGGGGCTCTCCATGGGCGCGGTGCTCGCGGCGGCGCCCCACCCCAATTGCTCCCCTGCAGGGGAGGGGCTGCTCGCGTCCGCCTCATCGCCACAGATGCCCCCCGCAGTCGCGGATGTAGCGCCGCGCGGGCTTGCCGATCGGCTGGCGCGCGGGGCGGTCGCGGCGGCGCAGCCACGTCACGAATTGGCGCATCGCGCGCACCACGTCCATCTCGCCGCGCGCGAAGGCATAGGCATAAGGCGGGAAGGCGATCAGATTCACCCACACGTACGGCGAGGGCATGCGCAGATAGCTGATGATGAACTTGTTCGTCAGCCGGTCCGACTGCACCAGCCGCTTGGGCTTGCGCCCGGCGGGATGCTCGAGCTCCTCGCACACGATGTCGGGCTGATAGCGGATCGTCCAGCCGCGATCGATGATGCGATAGGAGAGCTCGATCTCCTCCAGCCCGTAGAAGAAATCGGGCAGGAAGCCGCCGGTCTCGCGGATCGTCGTGGCGCGGAACGCCACGCAGCCGCCGACGAAGCGGAAGGTGTCGAACGGCTTGGTCAAATCGATCGACTTGTCGGTGTGCGGGATCAGGTCGGGGCGCGGGCGAGTCTCGCCGCGGACGTGCTTGCGGATCGTCACCGCGCCCAGCCGCTGCGTGGCGTCGAACAGCGCGCCGAAGCGGTCGAGGAAGTCGGGCGTTTCGACGAACACGTCGTCGTCGAGCAGCACGACGACCTCGCCGCGCGCGCGCTCGAATGCGAGGTTACGCGCGACCACGCCCTTGTTGACGCCGTCCCACAGATGCACCGCGTGCGCGAAGGGGGCGAGCTGCACGGTCCGGTCGATCCGCTCGACATTGTTGTCGATCACGATGAGCTCGTAATCGGCGCGCCCGGCGAGATGCTGGGCGAGCCGCTCGATCACCTCGGCCAGGATCGGCTCGCGCGCATAGGTGAGGATCGCGATCGAATAGCGAATGTCGGTCATGCGTAGGTCTCTCGCGCGTGGCGCGCTTCGGCGGCGCGCAGCAGCAGCAGGTTGATCGCCTGGGTCACGGCGAAGGCGATCGCCATGCCGGCGACGCCGTGGCGGCCGCCAAGCCACAGGCCGAGGATGGTCAGCGCCGCGGTGACGCAGCGGATCACCAGCATCGTCCGTCCGGCGCGGCGCACGATCAGCAGCGTCTCCGACGGCAGGTTGAGCCCGAACAGGAAGAAGCCGAGCGCGAGCAACCGGACGTTGCCGGCGGAGCCGTCATATTGCCCGTGGAACACCAGCGCGACGAGCGGCGCGGCGAACAGCGCGACCAGCGCGAGATAGCCACCGGTCGCCACCGCGATGGTCAGTCGCGAGCGCCGCACCACCCGCGCCAGCCCGGTCAGCCCCTCGGCGGCGAAGGCGCGCGCGGCGCGCGGCTTGTCGATCGAGTCGATCGCGGAGACGATGCTCATCGCCGGGTTGGTCAGCGTCCGCGCCGCGGTGAACAGTGCGGCGGCGACCGGGCCAACCAGCACGCCGATCACCACCACGATCGAGGCGGTACTATAGACCGAATAGGGCAGGTTGGTCGCGGCGAGCCAGCTCGACTCGGTGCGGTGGCGGCGTACTAACAAGCGCACCCCGGTGCGGTCGGCGCGCGCGGGGGCGAGCCCCGGCAGTGCCAGCGCGAGCGCGGCGAGGCTGGCGAGCACCCAGGCGAGCGCGCCACCGGAGGCGCCCAGCCCGGCGTGGCCGACCAGCGCGGCGGCGAGCGCGAGCACGAGGAAATAGGCGGTCGCGCACAGCGCCACCATGTCGGCGCGGTCGATCTTGTAGAGCCAGCGCCGCGCAAACTCCCACGCCAGCATCGCGGGCGAGATCAAAGCGGTGAGCAGCAAGGGCTCGACCGCCCAACTACACTCCGGCCAGCGCCGCGCCGCGAGCGCGACCGCGCCGCCGACCAGCCCGGTTGCCGCGGAGAGCGCCAGCGCGAGCGCGAGCGCGATCCACCACCAGTCGCTGTTCTCGGCATGCGCCGCACGCGGGTCGTGGTCGGCGCGATGGTCGGTGGTGAACGGCAGCACCGCGGCGGAGCGGTGGAACCCGGCGATGACGTAATGCAGCCCGATCATCATGCCGACCGCGCCGAACTCGGGCACTGCCAGCGCGCGGCCGAGCAGCGCGAAGGCGATGATGTTGCCGAGCCCCGACGTGCCCTGGTCGACCAGTGCATAGAGCCGCGCGCCACGAGAATTTCACCGCGGCCGCGGGCGAGCTGGGGATGACCCAAGCAGCGGTGAGCTATCAGATCCG
>NZ_JBLFFI010000003.1:0-637959 GCF_051400595.1 Sphingomonas larreae | reverse complement strand
CCGCTGCGTGGCGTTGGTGATCGCGGCGCTGGTACCGCTGCGGACCCGCGTCTGGTTGTAATTGTAGGCGAGGCTCAAATTGACGCGCCCCGGGCCGACCGCGTGCGCATAGGTCAGCACCGCGTCGATGCCGCGGGTTCGTGTATCGAAGTCGTTGGTGAAATAGCTGATCGAGGTGAAGCGGTCCGGGTTCGGCAGCGTCGCCGGGATGGCGATCGTGGCGGACTGGCTGAAGCGATCGTCGACGTCGATCTGGTACAGGTCGACCGTAGCGCCGATCCCGACGTCGGTCTGGAAGACAAGGCCGCCGCTCAGGTTCTTCGACGTCTCGGGGCGCAGCGGCGTCGCGCCGAGCGCGACCGCGAGAGGGTCCGTCGGCGCGAGCCGGCCCTGGTTGAAGACCTGCAGCGTGCGCGTGTCGAGCCCTTGGCTCACCACGCGCGTGTTGAGTTGCGCCGGCGTGGGCGCGCGGAAACCGGTGGAATAGGTGGTGCGCACGCCGACCCAGCGCGCCGGGTCGACCCGCGCGGAAAACTTGTAGGTGAACTTGTCGCCGAAGCTCGAGAAATCCTCGTAGCGCCCGGCCGCACCCAGCGAGATCTGCTCGACCGGTCGCCACGCCAGGTCGACGTAGCCGGCGTAGCTGCGCTGCCGGAACGCGCCCGCCTGCGCTGGGCCGAATCCGGGGAAGCCGTTCGCATTGGGCGCCAGCCCCGTCGCCGCGCCGGGCCCGATGGCGTACGAGGCGGGGTCGCCGGTGCCGACGCTATAGCGCTCGATCCGGCGCTCGCCCCCGAAAGCGACGTTGACCGGTTCGGCGGTGCCGACCGGCAGTCGGTAGACAAGGTCGGCGTTGAGGTTGAACTCGCGCTGGGTCAGTCGCCCGAGATAGAAGCTGGTGGGGCTCAGCGGACCGAGCGAGGCGTTGAGACTTTCTCCGAGCCTATAGTCGATCCGGCTGCGACCCGCCGACGCGCTGAGGTCGTAGCTGAGCCGCTCACTCAACTCGCCGCGCAGCCCGCTGGCGAGCTGGAGATCGGCAAAGTCAGTACCAAAGCGCGGTGTGAAACCCGCGGGGTACAGCGCGGTGAAGCTGAAGCCGGGAAAAGCGCGGCTGGCAGCATAGACGCTGGCGGTGCCGTCGGGGTTGCGCCAGTTGAAGTCGGTCACGCCCTCGCCTTGCTGCACGGTGCCGAAGGCGTAAAGGGTCGCGGCCGGGGCCAGTTCGTAATGGAGGTCCACCGCGCCGCGCACGCGCTCCTCATCGGGCTGCCCCCAGCGCTGAACCGGATTGGGCAGCGCGATGTCGGGATGCGCCGCTTGAAAGGCGATCGCGTCGGGGCGCTGGCGCGTGCGTGAAGTCGCTTCCGCATGATCGAACTGGCCGGTGAAGACGATCGCGCCGCGATCGCCGAGCGCGACACCGCCGCGCGCGCCGGTCTGATATTCGTTGCCGTCGCCTTCATAATATTGCGAGAACTGGCCGAACGCCTCCATGCCCGGCGCGTCGTCGAGGATGATGTTGATGACGCCCGCGATCGCGTCGGAACCATATTGCGCCGAGGCGCCGTCGCGCAGCACTTCGATGCGCTTGATCGCAAGAGAGGGAATGCTGGCGAGGTCGGGCGATTGCGCGCCGCGCGTGCCGAGCAGCGCCGAACGATGGTAGCGTTTGCCGTTCACCAGGACGAGCGTCTGGTCGGCCGATAAGCCGCGCAGCGACGCCGGGCGGACGAACGCCTGGCCATCAGCCGCGGGCAGGCGCTGGACGTTGAACGAAGGCAGGAGCTGCGCGAGATTGTCGTTGACGTCGCTCGACACGCTCGAGCGCACCAGCGCCTCCGACAGGACGTCGACCGGGGCGAGCGCGTCATAACGCGTGCGGCCGCGCTCGCGTGTGCCGGTCACCACGACCTCGTCCGGCGGCGTGCCCGTCGTGCTGGCGCCAGCAAGCGGCATACCGCTGTTCGCCTGTGCCCAGGCGTCGGACGCGCCAAGACAGTGCAGCGCGACCACCGCGCAACTCGTTGCGAATTTCATGATATCTCCCGCCGCGGCTCCGCTGGCACGCGTTCGCTGCGCGTTAGAAGCGCGACATGTCAGGTTAGTGACCGTACGGCGTCGAGTTCATTACGTCCGCCGCGCGCTGCCAACGGATGGGCGGCGAGCCCGTCGGCCTGCCTGCGCGCTATGCTGATCACGACATCGTGTGCAATGTCGTCCCAAGGGCCCGACGGCATGGCCGCGCTGCCGATGGATGGAGGCCGTATCAACTCGCTGGAACGCTACTTCAAGGGCGGACATCCACGTCCGCGACGTTGTCATTCGCCCATGATCCCGCCAGCAGAGATAATAATAGTATTTTTTGGAAGCCACTGTTAACGCAGGAAAGTGGCGGGGCAGGGCGATGCTTGTAAGGCGTCCCTCAAAGAACCGAGTGGTCTCGCAGGGAGAGGTGACGTGAAGCAGTGGCTTATTGCGACCGTGTCCGCGGGCGCGTTGTGCGCCGCGACGAACGCGGCAGCGCAAAGTGAGGCGCCGAAGCCGACGACGGCGGCGGACACTGTTGCCAACCCTGCGACGCTCGGCGATGCAACGCAAGAAGACGGGGAAGGCGACGACATCGTGGTCACGGGCCTGCGACGCAGCCTGCAATCGGCGCAGAACATCAAACGCAACGCCGAGGGGATCGTCGACTCCATCGTAGCGGAGGATATCGGCAAGCTACCCGACGTGACGGCCTCCGCCGCACTCGCGCGCGTCACCGGCGTTCAGGTGACCCGCGCCGCAGGTGAGGCGGCCGGCGTGCAGATCCGCGGGCTGCCCGATATCTCCACGACGTATAACGGGCGAGAGATCTTCACTGCCGAAAACCGTTTCGTCGCGATCCAGGATTTCCCGGCCGGCGCCGTGCAGGCGCTGGAGGTCTACAAGTCGTCGACCGCCAACCTGATCGAGGGCGGGATCGGGGGGCAAGTGAACGTCCGGTCGCGGCGACCGTTCGACTTCGACGGCTTGCAGCTTTCCGGTTCGCTGAACGGCGTGCATTGGGAGCAGAGCCAGCGGCTCGACTATAACGGCAACCTTCTGGTCACCGATCGCTGGGACACGGGCATCGGCGAGATCGGCGTGTTGGTCAACGCCGCGATCTCGAACATCGACTTTCTCGACGCGACGCGCGAGGTCGACCGGTTCGTCACCCCGGAGCCGGGCGCTCCCAACGACGCGGCTGGATTTACCCGGCCGAACGGACAAGGCATTTTCTACGGCAGCGGCAACCGCTGGCGTCCGTCCGTCAACGCGGCGGTGCAATGGCGCCCTGCCAGCAACCTCGAATTCTATATAGACGGACTGTTTCAAGGCTATCGTGCCAAGGACCGCAATCACTGGCTGTTCGTGCCGACGTTCGGCGATGGCGCGCAATACAGCAACGTGGTGCTGCGCAACGGCAGCAATTCGGTGCAGAGCATGACCGTCACCGGCGCTTCGACGCCGGACGGCTATGATGCGTTCACGAGGGCGCGCACCGATACCTATCAACTCGCCGGCGGCGCGATCTGGACGGCGGGTCGGCTCAAGCTGACTGGTGACGTCGCTTATACCGACAGCACGTATACGCAGCAGAGCGCGAACATCGATTACGCCTTCACCAGCTCGCCGACGCGCAATGTCGATTTCGATATCGCGCGGGGGCAGGGCGGCGGCGTGTTCGACTTCGTCGATTTCGACGCGTCCGACCCCAACAATTATGCGCTTCGCGGGCTGTTCGACGCCAATTTCCGCGCCACCGGCAAGGACTGGCAGGCGCGGCTGGATGCCGAATACGACCTGGGCCTCGATGTCCTGCCGAAGCTACAGGCCGGTGTCCGTTTCAACACGCGCGACGCGGCGCGCTACAACGGGCAGCGATATGCTGGATTGATCCAGACCGGGCTGACCTATCCCGACCTGCCCGTCCAGATCAGGCCGATCACGCGCGGATTTCGCTTCGACAACGACCAGCCGGTCACCGTCTTCCCTGGCGCGACCTTCGACAGCGTGTTCGACAATCGCGACCCGCTGCGCGCGATCGCCGGCTTCTCGCCCGGCAACCCCGCCTTCAACGATCAGGAGACGTTCACCGCATCCGAACGTTCGTGGGCCGGCTATGCGCAGGCCAAATACGCCTTCGACATCGGCATCCCGATCGAGGGAAATGTGGGACTGCGCGTCATCAACACGCGCACGCAAGTGCAAGGCAATTCGTACGACGCGACCACCGACACCTTTACTCCTGTCGCGCAGACGAACCGCTATACCGACTACCTGCCCAATGCGAACCTGCGCGCGACGCTTGCCAACGACCTTCAACTGCGGCTTGCT
This sequence comes from Sphingomonas larreae, assembly GCF_051400595.1. NCBI lineage: Bacteria > Pseudomonadati > Pseudomonadota > Alphaproteobacteria > Sphingomonadales > Sphingomonadaceae > Sphingomonas > Sphingomonas larreae. The sequence goes on along the minus strand of NZ_JBLFFI010000003.1, from coordinate 633,597 downwards.
TTCACGCAGACGCGCACGCGGCCGAACTTCATCGACCTGAACCCGTCCAGCAATGTCGGGACCGTGCCGACAGCATGTTCGACCGAAGGTGTCGATACGGTCAATTGCTTCGTCCCGGTTACGTCGGGCAACCCGAACCTGAGCCCGCTGCGTTCAAACAATTACGACGTGTCGCTCGAATATTATTACGCTCCCTCGGGGTCGCTGACCGCGGGCGTGTTCCGCCGGGACGTGAGCAATTTCATCTTCCGGAGCACCACCAACATCACGGTGGCCGGGACGCCGGATCGCCGCGTCAACTCGCCGAGCAATGGCGGCAACGGACGAGTGCAGGGCGCCGAGTTGGCGTTCACCGGCTTCCTCGACATTGCCAGCCTGCCGGAATGGGCTCGCGGCTTCGGCCTGCAAGCCAATTATACCTACCTTGACGCCTCGACCGAATTGGCACCGGAGTTCCGTGACCGGCTGCCGGGTCAGCAGCCGTTCCCCGGCGTGTCGAAACATTCCTTCAACCTGGTTGGATTGTACGAGCGTCCGGTCTTTTCGGCACGGCTCGCGTACAATTGGCGGTCCCGCTTCGCGACCGAATATCAGGACCTGCAGGCGGGATTTCTCGCGCCGCTCTACCAGAAGTCCTTGGGCGTCATGGATTTCTCGACCACCGTCACGCCAGTGCCCAACGTGACGATCGCCTTTGACCTGCTGAACGTTCTGGGCACGCCCGTCCGTAACGATCGGGCCTATAATGGCGCAGGGGACAGCTATCCGTTCCAGGTTCGATACATCGAGCGTAGCTATTCGCTTGGTGTGCGCTTCCGCTTCTGACCCGGATGTTGGCTTTGACGCTATTTCGCTTTTTTGCCGCCGTCCTGTTGCTCGCCGGCGCAACGGTGCCGGCGCTTGCCGACAACCCGCAGTTTCAGGGTGCCGATCCGCACGCCGTCATGATCGGCAACGAGCTGTGGCTGTTTCCGACCGGCGGGCCCGAAGGAAGCTGGGCGGCGGATCGCTTCCGCGCCTTCTCTTCCCCGGACCTGAAAACATGGCGGCCGCGCGGCGAACTCATCCGGCGTGATCAGATTGCCTGGATCGGCGCGGACGGCGCGCCCGAGCATTTCCTCTGGGCTCCGGGCGTCGCAACGCGCGATGGCAAATGGTATCTCTATTATTCGGTCGGACCGCAACATCCGACACCCAGTCGCATCGGCGTGGCCGTCGCCGAACGTCCGGAGGGGCCGTATCGCGACAGCGGCCGTCCGCTCGTTACCGGGGGAAGCGGGTTCGAGGCGATCGACCCGATGGTCTTTGTCGATCCGCGTACCGGTATCGCGTATCTCTACGCGGGAGGCAGTGCAGGCGCGGCGCTGCGCGTGTGGGAGCTGAGACCCGACATGATCGGGATTGCGCGCGAGGTGCCTGTCGTCACGCCACCGCAGTTCACCGAGGGCGCGTTCATGCACGAGCGGAACGGCACCTATTACCTGTCATACAGCCATGGCCGCTTCAACGCGGCGGACTATTCCGTCCATTATGCGACCGCGCCCTCACCGGTCGGGCCTTGGACATATCGCGGCGCCATTCTCACCAGCGACCGTCAGCATAAGGGGCCGGGCCACCACAGCTTCGTGCGGACGCCGGCGGGCAATTGGTTGATCGTCTATCATCGTTGGGATCGACCCGCAGGCCCCGCCCCGTTCAAGGGCGAGCGGCAGGTTGCGATCGACCGCCTCACTTATGCAGCCGATGGACGGATCCTCCCGGTTCGGATGACCGACGGGACCAAGTCGCCGAGGATGAAGGTGCGCTGAGGCTCTGTTCTACCCGCACGCGCCGACGCATACACGGTGGCACGTGAAGGATGGCGCAGGTCAGGAAGCGCGATGTGCGGGCTGGAAACGCAACCGGGTCTTCCGCACGGCGGCCTGAATACGACCCGCCCGCGACGGAATGGATCTGGCTCGATCCGGTCAGGATTGCTGGGCGTCGAAACGCGCTCGCGCCTCCTCGACACGGGTCAGATTGTCGTCCGCCCAAATCCATACCCCGCAAAAGGCGGCGCCTAAGCTCGCGCCGATGTCCGTCAGCCGATATTCCACGCGCGGCGGCACGACCGGATGGACGGTGCGGGTTACCATGCCATCGCGCTCCATCTGGCGGAGCGTCTGGGTAAGCATCTTCTGACTGACGCCACTGACCAAGCGGGAGAGCTGGGTAAAGCGCAGCTCCCCGTGCTCGCCCAAGACTTCGAGGATGATCATCGTCCACTTGTCGGCGACGCGGCCAATCAGCTCGTTGACCAGCGCCTCCACCTTGGGATCGCAATCGTCGGGTGGCGGCGTCTCGGCAATACGACGCGTTCTGAGAAGGGTGGCGTTATGAAACGGCAGGCTCGACACGCAGTCACTCTCCTTTCGGTAAGTATGGATATTTCCAGTGCCTTCTTCCTGATCGAACGTAGCGCCTTAGATGACCGGCTCCAAGCTGGAGCGGATCTCATGAAGACAAGCGGCAACACCATTCTCATCACCGGCGGCGGGTCGGGCATCGGCGAGGCGCTCGCGCATCGGCTCCATGACGCCGGCAACACGGTGATTGTAGCCGGGCGGCGTCGAGAGGCGCTGGAGAAGGCGATTACCGGGCGCGCCAACATGCACGCCATCGAGCTGGACGTGGAACGCGCGGATGCGATCACCGACTTCGCTCGCAGGCTGTTGGCGCAGCACCCCGCCATCAACGTCCTCGTCAACAACGCAGGGATCATGCGCTTCGAGGCGCTGGACAGCTATCGCGACCTGGCGGACGCGGAAGCGACGATCACCACCAACCTGCTCGGCCCGATAAGGCTGACCAACGCGCTGATCGATCACCTCGTGCAGCAGCCCGACGCTGCTGTCGTGAACGTGACGTCGGGGCTGGCCTTCGTGCCGCTGGTGGTGACGCCTACCTACAACGCGACCAAGGCGGCGATCCATTCCTATACGGTCGCCATGCGCGAGGTGCTGCGGGGCCGCGTCGAGGTGATCGAGCTTGCTCCGCCTGCGGTCCAGACGGGGCTGACCCCGGGGCAGGAGAGCCGTCCCGGCTACCAGCCGCTCGACGATTTCGCTGACGAAGTGATGGCGCTGCTTTCCCAGGTGCCGACCCCGCCGGAGATCCTGGTGGAACGCGTCGGCTTCCTCCGCCGCGCCGAAGCGGAAGGTCGGTTCGATCAGACCCTGTCGCAACTGAACGAATTTGCAGCCAAGGCACGCGGCGACTGAAGCTGCTTCGCTTTGTTGCGAGCGAACCATCGTGCCTCGCCGACATCGAAATTCCCAGGCGGCGCCGTCGCGCAGGCGAGGTGTTCGTCATTCGCAGCGCTGCCAATACCGACACGCGGGTGGAGCCTTTGAGCGAAAGGCCGGCAGGGTGAGCTTTGGTGACAGGTTGCTCACCCCATCGTCTGGTGTCGCTTACCTTAAGCGCTGGTACCCGCGACCAATAACATCACACCAGACCACAACCTCGAACCGGCCCGAGCCGGGCTGTCGTGCGGGCGGCGGACCTCCGCACGCGCCCACATGGTAGCGCTATTCAGGAAGATGCATGACACGGAAAGGGTCGCTGCTGCCCGGCAGGCGCAAGCGGACTGAAATCCTCGAACGTGACGGTTGGTTCCGTTTTCACCGATCGGGCGCATTGACGAACCCGCCTCTTGCGGAATAACCATGCTTTTAACGAGAGTGAGGGGAGGCCAATGGCTGATGGTCGTCGAGGCGCCGGCGTCGTGCGCCGCGTCATGGTAACGCAACCGTTGCCGGGCGCGAGCGCGTGGCATGTTCACCTCCCGTTGATCCAGGGAGATGAGCGTTGATCGATCGCAGAACCGCCTTGGCCGGCGTCGTCGGCATGTTCGGCGCCAACCTCTTCGCGCCGCTGGCGCGTGCCGCTGCTTATCAACCCGATCCGGTGATCAACACCGGGCCGCCTGCGACGGTGTTCACCCCCGCGCAGCGCGCCTTGGTCGCCGCGCTGAGCGAGCGCGTGCTGCCCACCACCGATACGCCGGGCGCGATCGCCGCGGGCGTACCCGCGTATATCGAGCATATGCTGGGCGACTGGGCGATCGACGACGAACGCGACACAATCCTCAACGGACTGGCCGCGATCGATGCGCGCAGTCAGTCGGATTACAAGAAGGCCGCGGTCGGGGCTACGGCGGCGCAGCAGGATGCGCTGCTCACGCTGGCAATGAATCGGCAGCTGCCCGGAGCGGAGCCGTTCTTCGATGCGTTCCGCCAGCTCGTAATCTCGGGTTATTACACCTCAGAGGTCGGGATCACGCAGGAGCGTCACTATCTGCCGGTGCCGGGTGAGTATGACGGTGCTTACCCCTATGCGAAGGTCAAGCGGATCTTCTCGTCCTGACGCCGAAGGTATCTCCCTCAGCGTCGCGGTTTCTCTTCAGACTTCAAGTATCGGACGGGCAAGATCATGGCAGCAACAGATCGCTTCGACGCCATCGTCATCGGCTCAGGCGTGAGCGGCGGCTGGGCCGCCAAGGAACTCACCGAAAAGGGCCTGCGCGTCCTGATGGTGGATCGCGGCCGTATGGTCGAGCACGGCGAGGACTATCCGTATGACGGCAAGTCCGCTTATGATGTTCCCGCACGTGACAAGATGCCCGCGGCCCTGGCCAAGCGCGACTATTTCGCGCTCAATGGCTGGGTGTCGCCCGCGACGCAGCCGTTCTTCATCAACGATCGGCTCAATCCCTATGATTATGACGCGCCGAACAAGTTCAACTGGGTCCGGCCATCGGTCGTCGGCGGCAAGTCGCTGACCTGGGGACGGTGGAGCTTCCGCTGGAGCGACAAGGACTTTGACGCGAATAAGCGCGAGGGCGTCGGCACCGACTGGCCGATCCGCTACGACGACGTCGCGCCTTGGTACAGCTATGTCGAGAAGTATATCGGCGTGTCGGGCGGCAAGGAGGGGCTCGATTACCTCCCTGACAGCGAATTCATGCCGCCGTTTCCGATGAACGTCGCGGAGAAATGGTTCAAGCAGCGGCTCGAGGCCGAGTTCCCCGGACGCAAGCTGATCAACGCGCGGCTCAGCAACATCACCGAGGACAAGCCCGAGCAGAACCGTACGCGGTGCCAGAAGCGCTCGCAGTGCAGCCATGGCTGCAGCTTCGGTGCCTATTTCTCGACCCAGGCGGTGACCTTGCCCGCGGCGCGCGCGACCGGTCGCCTGACGCTGCGCTCCGACACCTGGGCCACCAACGTGGAATATGATCCCGCGCGCAAGCGGGTCACGGGTGTGCGGCTGGTCGACGCGAAGACCGGGCGCGCCGAGGTGGTGCAGGCGCGCATGGTCTTCCTGTGCGCCTCCGCGATGAGTTCGCTTCACATCCTGCTCAACTCGCGCCCGGCGGACAGCGAGCGGAGCTGGTTCCACTCCAACGGCGCGCTCGGCAGCGCGGTGATGGACCATATCTTCCGCGTCGGCGTGTCGGGCGACATCCCCGGCATGACCGACCTGGTCGAGTTCGGCCGCCGCCCGGGCGGGGTCTATGTTCCGCGTTTCCGCAATCTCGTCGCCGAGGACCTGCCCTTCAAGCGCGGCTATGGCTATCAGGGCCAGGCCAGCCGGCAGCCCGCCGCGCCGGAAGGCTTCGGCGCCGCGATGAAACATGGCATGCGCGAATATGGCCCGTGGCGCTTCCAGATGGGCGCGTTCGGCGAATGCCTCCCGTACGACGACAATCGGGTCATGCTGAACTTCAGCAAGACCGATCGCTTCGGCACGCCGCTGCTGCGCTTCGACGTGACGTTCCGCGACAATGAGATCAAGATGATGGACGATGCGCTCGAGCAGGGGCAGCTGATGCTGAAGCGCGCCGGGCTGACCAATGTGAAGGGCGGCCGCGGCAAGCATGTGCCGGGCGAGGCGATCCACGAGATGGGCGGCGCGCGCATGGGGCGCGACCCCGGCACCTCGGTGCTCAACGGGTGGAACCAGGCGCATGACGCGCCCAACCTCTTCGTTACCGACGGTGCGCAGATGGCGTCGGTATCGTGCGTCAATCCCTCGCTCACCTTCATGGCGATGACCGCGCGCGCGGCGGATCATGCGGTCAAGCAGATGCAGGCGGGCGTGATCTGAGGCCGGCACGCCGGCGCTTCTCAGGGGAGGGGCGCCGGGGTGGCGCTCAGTCGTGCGTGGTGGTCGGTTCGGCCGAGTGCAGCTTGATCGTGAGCTGCAGCGTCAGTGCGTGGTCCATCTGGTCGCGCGCGCCGTCGCGGCCGAACCGAAACTGGTTCAGGTAGCCGATGTCGAGACTGGTCGTGGCGCTTGTTCGCACGACCAAGCCGGCGATATTGCGCATCCGTTCATAGCCGCGTCGCTGACCCCAACTCGTATCGTTCGCGAGCCAGAAGCTCTCGTGGCTGACGAACAGCGCCGTGCCACCCGGCGCGATCGGGTGATTGTACCGCAGCAGCGGGCGGATCCGGACGCCGACCTCATCGCCGCGCGGATCAAACCGTTCGTCGACGCGGAACCGGCTGGCGAAGCGCCCGAAGGTGGCGACGATCTGCTGGCGGAAGCGATCCTCGTTCGCCGCGGTATTGCGGTTATGCGCGCCCACCTTGCGATACCCCGCGCCGAGTTCGACGCCGCGCACGATGCGATAGGACAGCAGCGCACCGAACTCGGTTTGATACAGCCCCGCCTGCCGATCGCTGAAGCGCGCGATCTGCTCGAGCGTGAGCTGCGCTGCCCCGGGGAGCGGCACGCTGGTGTTGACCTGCAGCCAGAGTTGTTCGTCCTCCTGCTGCGCATGCGCCGGTGACGCGACCAGCGTGGCCGCCGCGGCGAGGAGCAAGCTGATCCGGCTGGCAGGGGTGCATATTTCCCAGATCGATGCCGCTGCGGTGCGCGTCATCGTCCCGCTATGACCGCTTCGCGGAGCAGCGGCAATGCGTCGCGATCCGGGTCTTGACGATGCCGCGGACGCTCCTATCTGGCGCGTCGTCATCAGCGACGGAAAGGCGAGAACGGAGCGACAGGAGCGAGGATCGAGGAGGCTTGGCGATGATCGCGATGATCTGCTCTCGACAAATCGTCCCGTCTTGCGGCCTTGCCGCCACCGTTCGAACCAAGGCCGTTCGAAGCAGCGTTCGTTGTGCAGGCGATGGCAGCTGTCCACTGTATGCTGAACGCCTCACGATGTTCGCGGCGGGGCGAACCGTCCTATGTCTGACGACACCGGCAGCGCGCCGACGAGCCGCGGCGCGCGATCGGTCAAACCGGCAGGTCCGGTCATCGACCCGCCTCCGGCGCGGCTCGGCAACAGCGCCAGTCGGAGCCAGCGGTGCACGCGCCGCGCTAGGGCCGGCCGGCGACCAGCCCGATGTAAGGGGAGCCGCCATCGGGCACACACTCCTAGGCTCCCCACTTTACCAACGGAGAGATGACATGGCTCGTCATATGCTGATTCCATTCCGCCCGGGCGGTCTGCTCGGCGGCGATCCCTTTGTGTCACTGCATCGTGAGGTCAATCGCCTGTTCGAGGACGTGCTGCGCAGCACCGGACTGTCGGCCACGCCCGGGGAGGGAAGAGGCGCGGCCGTGCTCGCGCCGCACATAAACGTCAGCGAGACGGACAAGGAGGTACGCCTCACGGCGGAATTGCCCGGCGTGCGCGAGCAGGATCTGCACGTCGAACTCAACGGCGACGTGCTTGCGATCCGCGCCGAGAAAAAGGAGGAGCGCGAGGAAGACCAAGAGAATTACCACGTGGTCGAGCGTTCTTTCGGCACCTTCCAGCGCTCGCTCCAGCTGCCGTTCACGGTTGAACCCGACCAGGTGTCGGCACGGTTTGAAAACGGCGTGCTCACCGTCACATTGCCCAAGGGAGCGCAGCAGGAGCAAACGCGGCGCATCGCAATCCAGTCGGGCAAAGCCGGAACGATGCCGCCGCGGGCGCTCGAGAACAAGAACGCCGCTAGCGGGGCCGGAGCGGCTTCGACATCGGCGTAAGCGGGGCGGGGGCCGGCCGAAGGTGGCCGGCCCTCTTTTCTCCACGCAGGTCATAACAGCCGGCTCATCCCGGAGCCGGCCAACCATCCATCACGAACGGCTCCGCTTGAGGTACGGAGCCGATGGGAGACAGGAGATGACAGGAAAGCTGCATTCGCTCACCGCGGCCGCGAGCGTCCTTCTGCTGGTGGGATGCTCGGGCGCCCCAACGGACAAGGCGTCGCGCCAGAGCCCGCCGGCCGAGCAAATCAACGCACCGGCGGCGGCCGCAGGCACCCGGCCCGCGCCGGCGTCGCAAGCCCGTCACGGCGAGTTGCTGCAAGAAGCGGTCGACGCGCTCCGGGAGACGCACAATGCGCTCGCGGCGATCGACCGCAATACGCCGGATGATGCCATGGCGGCACTGGAGCGCGCCACCGGCAAGCTCGAGATCGTCCTCGCCCGCACGCCTGATCTCGCGCTGGCGCCGGTCGACATCTCGTTCGCAACGCATGACCTGCTCAGCAGCGTCGACGCTGTGGAAGCGTTGCGCGACCGCGCGCGGTCGGCGCTGGATCACGGTCGGCTGCAGGAGGCACGCCGGCTGATTGGCGATCTCGCCAGCGAGACCAACATCGACGAGAGCCAGCTGCCCCTGGCGACCTATCCCGCCGCGCTGACCCGGGCGGCGGCGCTGCTCCACCAGGGTAAGCCACGAGAAGCCAAGGCAGCTTTGGAGACGGCGCTCGGCACCATTGTGGTGAAGCGTACCGTCATTCCGCTGCCGCTGGTCCGTGCCGAGGCGGCGGTCACGCAGGCGCGCGGTCTCGGCGAGAAGGCGAACCGCAGTGCTGCGGAAAATGCGCGGCTGCGCGCGCTGCTACAGACTGCGCGCGACCAGCTGCGGCTGGGAGAGGCGCTGGGCTATGCCACCGACAGGGACATGAAGGACCTGCTCGCCGCGGTCGACGAGATCGACCGCAAGACCAGCGGGCAACAACATGGCGCGGGCCTGCTCGACCGCATCGGGGCGCTGTTCAGGCATGCGCACGGCGCGAGCCAACCCAAGGCATCATAGCGCTGGGGCAAAGGTCGGAGGAGGCGGCGGTACGCCGGTCGCCTCCGGCAATGCCCGCCCCGACGGGCGGCGCCCGGCCGACCGACGGTGCGATCATGGTGACCCCTACGGGACTCGAACCCGTGTTTCAGCCGTGAAAGGGCCGCGTCCTAACCACTAGACGAAGGGGCCGTGAGGCGGCTGGTCGGGTAGGGGCAAAGCGCCGGCCGGTCAAGCCGCTTTGCCGCTCCGCCGCACGCGATCACGCCACCCAGGCGGCGTCGTCGAGGTGAAGCTCGGCAGTGCCGCGGCCGCTCCACTCGTCAAGGCGCGCGCGGCCCGCCAGCCAAAGCCGGCGGGAGGGCCCGGCGGCGAGCAGTGCCTGGCCGAGCGGGGTATCGGCGGCGCGAAACGCCATGGCCTTGAGGCTGCGTCCGTCGTCACCCGCAACGATCGCGCGCACGTGCCCGCTGCCGACCACGTCGACCTTGATCGTCCGCACTGGTCCGACCGCGACACGCGGCGCCGGCCAGCCGCTGCCATAAGGCCCCCCTGCCTCGAGCGCCTCGACCAGGGCGGCGGTCACTCCGCCCGGGGCGAGGACCGAGTCGACCAGCAGCGCGCGCCCGGCCTGGGCCGCTTCCACCGCCCCGGCGAGCCGCGCCTCAAGCCAGTCGGCAAAGGCGGTGACCTGGTCGCCGGCGATCGTCAGCCCCGCCGCCATCGCATGGCCGCCGCCCGCGATCAGCAGCCCCTGTTCGAGCGCCGCGAGCACCGCGGCGCCAAGATCCACTCCCGTGATCGAGCGTCCGGACCCCTTGCCGATGCCCTGCTCGTCGAGCGCGATGACGATCGCCGGGCGCCCGGTCTTCTCCTTCAGCCGGCCGGCGACGATGCCGATCACGCCGGGGTGCCAGCCGGTGCCGGCAACGACGCCGACTGCGCGGTCCTGCCGCAGCAGCGCTTCGGCCGCCTCCTGCACCATCGCCTCGATCGATCGGCGCTCCTCGTTGAGCCGGTCGAGTTCGGCGGCGAGCGCGCGTGCCTCCACCGGGTCGGCGGTGGTGAGCAGTCGTACGCCGAGGTCGGCGCGGCCGACGCGCCCGCCCGCGTTGATCCGCGGTCCCAGCGCAAACCCGAGGTCGGTGGCGGTGGGCGCGCGCGTCAGTCGCGCCGCATCGGCGAGCGCGGCGAGCCCGATGTTCCGCCGTTGCGCCATGACCTTGAGCCCCTGCGCCACGAAGGCGCGGTTGAGCCCGCGCAGTTGCGCCACGTCCGCCACGGTGCCGAGCGCGACGAGATCGAGCAGGTCGAGCAGCCGGGGCTCGGCGCGACCGTCGAAATGCCCGCGTGCGCGCAGCACGCGCAACAGCGCCGCGCCGAGCAGGAACGCCACCCCGACCGCGGCGAGATGGCCGTGCGCGGCGCCATCGGTCTCGTCGCGCCGGTTCGGATTCACCACCGCATGCGCGCGCGGCAGCTCGGTGGCGCATTGATGGTGGTCGACCACGATGACGTCGGCGCGCGCCGCGGCGAGCGCCTCGAACGCCTGGGCGCCGCAATCGACGGTGACGATCAGCGTCGCGCCCTCGGCCGCAAGCCGGTCCATCGCCGCGACCGTCGGACCATAGCCCTCGGTGAGCCGGTCGGGAATATAGACGCGCGGGGCACGGCCGAGCGCGCCGAGCAGCCGCGCGAGCAGCGCGGAGGAGGTGGCGCCGTCGACGTCATAGTCGCCGAACACCGCGACCTGCTCGCCCGCGGTCACCGCATCCGCGAGCCGCACAGCGGCGGCGTCCATGTCGCGGAAGATCGAGGGATCGGGCATGAACCCGCGGATCGAGGGCGCCTTGTGCGCGTCGAGGTCGTCGCGCGCGCAGCCGCGCGACAGCAGCAATTGGGTGAGCAGATCGTCCGGGACGAAGCGGTCGCGCTGATCGGTGGCGAGCGCGCGCCAGCGCCAGGGCTGGCCCAGGATCGAGCGCTCGATATCGAGGACATGACGCATTCCGCCGCCTCTATCCTATTGCCTGCGGCCAAGTCACGTGCCGCAAATAAAGCCCTATGAGACATTGTAACATGGTTCGGGATCGCCTAACTGGCGCGTCATGCTGCCGTCGCATGCCTCTCGTCACGACCGACCCGGCCGGCTCGATCGCTGGGCGATCTGGCTGTCGGCGGCATGCGTCGTCCACTGCCTCGCTACGACGGTCGCGCTGGCGCTGCTGTCGACCGTGGGAGGCATGCTCGGCAGCCCGCTGATTCATGAGGTCGGGCTGGCGCTGGCGCTTGCGCTTGGGCTGGTGGCCTTCGGTCGCGGGGTGATCACGCATCGTCGTCTGTTGCCGATCGCCCTCGGCGGTGGCGGCTTGGCGTTGATGGCGGTGGCGATCGTCGTGCCCCATGGCGAGTCGCACCTGACCGAATCGATGTTCACGATCGCGGGCGTGGTGCTGCTCGCCGCCGGGCATTGGAGCAATCGTCGCGCGCATGGCTGAGCCGCCGCAATCGGCCCGGATGTCGCCGCTACTGTGCCGGGGCCGCGCACTGACAAGCCAAATCCGGTAATCGACAGCCTGATGTCGCTCAGCTATTCCCGCTAGATGGCTGATGCCCCCGATACCCCGCTGCTCGACACGGTCGAGACGCCCGACTCGCTCCGCACCCTGAAACCTGACCAGCTCCGCCAGCTCGCCGACGAACTGCGCCAGGAGACGATCTCCGCCGTGGGACAGACCGGCGGCCATCTCGGCTCCGGCCTCGGTGTGGTCGAGCTGACGGTCGCGCTCCACTATGTCTTCGACACCCCGCGTGACCGCCTGATCTGGGACGTCGGTCACCAATGCTATCCGCACAAGATTCTCACCGGGCGGCGCGATCGTATCCGTACGCTGCGGCAGGGCGGCGGGCTCTCCGGCTTCACCAAGCGCAGCGAAAGCGAGTATGATCCGTTCGGCGCGGCGCACAGCTCCACCTCGATCTCGGCCGCGCTCGGGTTCGCCACGGCCAACAGGCTGAGTGACGCGCCGGGCAAGGCGATCGCGGTGATCGGCGATGGCGCAATGTCCGCCGGCATGGCCTATGAGGCGATGAACAACGCCGAGGCGGCGGGCAACCGCCTGGTCGTGATCCTCAACGACAATGACATGTCGATCGCGCCGCCGGTGGGGGGCCTGTCGGCCTATCTCTCGCGCATGGTGTCGAGCCGCGAGTTCCTCAGCGTCCGGGAGCTGATGAAGCGGATCGCACGGCGGCTGCCGCGGCCCTTCCACACCTCGCTGCGCAAGACCGACGAATATGCGCGCGGCATGACGATGGGCGGCACGCTGTTCGAGGAGCTGGGCTTCTATTACGTCGGCCCGATCGACGGCCACAATCTCGACCATCTCATCCCCGTGCTCGAGAACGTCCGTGACGCGGCGGAGGGGCCCATCCTCGTCCATGTCGTCACCAAGAAGGGCAAGGGCTATGCGCCCGCCGAGAAGGCGGCGGACAAGTACCACGGCGTGCAGAAGTTCGACGTGATCACCGGCACCCAGGCCAAGGCGCCGCCGGGACCGCCGGCCTATCAGAACGTCTTCGGCCAGGTGCTCAGCGCGGCGGCGGACAAGGATCCGCGGGTTTGCGCGATCACCGCGGCGATGCCGTCGGGCACCGGGCTCGATCTGTTCGCCAACGCGCATCCGGAGCGCTTCTTCGACGTCGGCATCGCCGAGCAGCATGCCGTAACCTTCGCCGCCGGACTCGCGGCACAAGGGATGCGGCCGTTCTGCGCGATCTACTCGACGTTTCTGCAGCGCGCCTACGACCAGGTGGTGCACGACGTTGCGATCCAGAACCTGCCAGTGCGGTTCGCGATCGATCGCGCCGGGCTGGTCGGCGCCGATGGCGCGACCCACGCGGGCAGCTTCGACGTCACCTATCTTGCCACTTTGCCCAACATGGTGGTGATGGCGGCGGCGGACGAGGCCGAGCTGGCGCATATGGTGCAGACCTGCGTCGAGCATGACTCGGGCCCGATCGCGGTGCGCTACCCGCGCGGCAATGGCACCGGGGTGGCGCTCCCCGCCGAGCCCCAGGCGCTCGAGATCGGCAAGGGCCGCGTGGTGCGCGAGGGCAAGAAGGTGGCGATCCTGTCGCTCGGTACCCGGCTGGGCGAGGCGCTCAAGGCGGCCGACGCGCTCGATGCCAAGGGGCTGTCGACCACGGTGGCCGACCTGCGCTTCGCCAAGCCGCTCGACGAGGCGCTGATCCGCCGGCTGCTCACCGCGCACGAGGTGGCGGTGACGATTGAGGAGGGCGCGATCGGTGGCCTCGGCGCGCACGTGCTGACGCTCGCCTCGGATGAAGGGCTGACCGACGCGGGCCTGCGCATCCGCACGATGCGGCTGCCCGACCTGTTTCAGGACCAGGACAAGCCCGAGGTCCAATATGCCGAGGCGGGTCTCGACGCCGACGCAATCGTGCGCACCGTGTTGACCGCGCTGCGCTACAACGAGGCGGGCGCGATCGCACGCGCCTGACGCGGGCGTGACCGACTGGGAGAAGGTCGGCGCGCTCACCGCGCTGTACGTGATCGGCGCGCTCTGGGCCAATTGGCTGATGGTGCGGCGGGTGCGCGGCGCGGTGGCGGCCCGCGCGGCCTGGACCGTGGCGGACTTCGACGCTTGTTTTCCTGAGCTCGACCCGCGCGTCGCGCCGGCGGTGCGCGCCGCGCTCGTGCCGTTCTATGGCGCCGGCGTGGTGCCGCGCCCGGAGGACACGCTGCCCCGGTTCCTCAAGCTCGACCGAGGTGAGGTCGAGGACGTGGCGCTCGATGCGGCGGCACGGCTCGGCCTGTCGGCGGCGACCGAGCGGGAGGCGCTGCTCGTGGCGGACCTGCCGGATGTCGCGGCGCTGGTGCGGTATCTCGGAGGAAGGATGGCGGCGCGCTGAAACCCTTCCCGCGAGCGAGGCGGGGAACCGCGCGCCGCAGCCGGGTCGGGGGAGGGGGCTCTCCCCGCAGCGCCGCGCCTGCGGAAGACTCCCTTCGACCAGCCATCGGCTGGCCCCCTCCCGTGCGGGGGAGGATTTCGGCACCAATGGACCGCCAGCGGCAACCCGTTGCGCCCTTACGCATTCTTCCGGGCGCCGATCGCATGTTGAGAAAGTTGAGGCGCTGGCGCAGCACGGCTCAACATTCGAGCCCGGCCGATGCGCGTGCCCGCTAAATTAACCGTGAGAAAGAGCCGCGCGATCCTCGCACGTCGTCGCCGACGTAGGAAAGACGAGGCTTGCCAAGGTAGCGCCGCCACACTATCGTTTAACGCGTTAAACGGAGGTGAGGTTGCTTGGCGTCAGGCTCGACACGGAACTCGAGGAGCGGCTCGCCGCGGTCGCGCGGACGCAGGGGCGTAGCAAGAGCGACATCGCGCGCGAGGCGGTGCGGCGTTATGTCGAGCTGCACGACGAGGCGTTCCGACGCGAGGCGCGGCGCCAGTCGTTGCGCGCGTCGCGGCGGGACACGCAGCAGGATTATGCCTTTTGGGAGACGATCGAGGCGGAGGACTCGGCGTGGCGGTGACGCTGGCGGAACAGTCCGCCGCGCCTGACACCGCGCCCGTGATCACGCACGGCGCGATCGTCGAGCTCGCCGCCCCCGCGGATGCGACCGGCGGCCCGCGCGTCTGCGTCGTCGTCCAGGCGGATCTCTTCAACGAAACGCACGCTACCGTTACGCTCTGCCCGCTCACCGCGGTGGTCGGCGGTGAGTCGCTGTTCCGGGTGGCGATCTCGCCGCAGGAGCATACCGGGCTCACGGTCGAGTGCGAGGTGCAGGTCGACCGGATCACGTCGGTGCGACGTCACCGTATCGTCAAGCTGCTCGGCCACGCCTCGGCGACCCGCATGGAGCAGGTCGACCAGGCGTTGCGCCGCTGGTTAGCGCTTTAAGTACAACTGGATAGGGACGAATTATGACCCCGATCGTGAAGTCCATCCTCGACAAGTACGAGGCCACCAGCCCGGCGATCAAAGCCAATCTCGCGCGCATCCTGATGCACGGCAAGCTCGGCGGCACGGGCAAGCTGATCATCCTGCCGGTCGATCAGGGCTTCGAGCACGGCCCGGCGCGCAGCTTCGCGGTCAACCCGCCGGCGTACGACCCGCACTATCACTATCAGCTCGCGATCGACGCCGGCCTGTCGGCCTATGCCGCGCCGCTCGGCTCGCTCGAGGCGGGGGCGGACACGTTCGCGGGGCGCATCCCGACCATCCTCAAGCTCAACAGCTCGAACAGCTGGGCGACCCGCAACGCGCAGGCGCAGACCGGCAGCGTCGAGGACGCGCTGCGGCTCGGCTGCGCCGCGATCGGCTTCACCATTTATCCTGGCTCGGAGGACATCTTCGAGTCGATGGAGCAGATCCGCGGGCTGCGCGAGGAGGCCGCCGCGGCGGGCCTCGCGACGGTGATCTGGAGCTACCCGCGCGGCGGCAAGCTGAGCAAGGACGGCGAGCTGGCGCTCGACGTCAGCGCCTATGCCGCGCACATGGCGGCGCTGCTCGGCGCGCACATCATCAAGGTCAAGCTGCCGACCGCACATATCGAGCAGCCCGAGGCGCAGAAGGCCTATGAGGGGACCGACTGGTCGAACCAGGCGGACCGGGTTCGCCACGTCGTCCAGTCGAGCTTCGCGGGCCGGCGTATCGTGGTGTTCTCGGGTGGTGCGGCGAAAGGGATCGACGCGGTTTATCAGGACGCGCGCGACATTCTGGCGGGCGGCGGCAACGGCTCGATCATCGGGCGCAACACCTTCCAGCGCGAGCGCGGCGAGGCCTTGGCGATGCTGGAGAAGCTGGTCGCGATCTACAAGGGCGAAGAGTAAGCGCCGATGCGCGCCACCTTCTACTATCACCGCGGAATCGCGCCGATGATGTGGATGTTGGTGGCGCTGATGTCGGTAGAGATGTTGGTTGTCCACGCGCTGCTCGCCTTCTGGTGGCCGCGCGTGGCGCTGACGCTGACACTGGTATCGCTCGGGACGATGGCGTGGTTGATCCACGCGATCCGCTCCTTCCGGCATCTTCCCGTGCTGATCGACGGCGACCTTCTGGTGCTGCGCGTCGGTCGGTTACGTAGCGTGGCCGTGAAGCGCACGCGCGTGGCACGATTGCGCGCGTCTGAGTGGACCCATGCCGAAGTGCGCGCCCGCGACGTGCTCAACCTCGCGCTGATCGCCTTCCCGAATGTCTGGATCGACCTCGCTGAGCCGGTGTCGGTCGGTCGCCGCCGTATCGTCGCAATTGCACATCGCTTCGACGATCCGGCCGCGTTTGCAGCGGCGTTGTCCTTGCGGTGATGGTCCGCTAGTCGCACGCACATGACAGACGACCCGCTCGGCCCGCTTGACCCTGATTTCGCCGTCAACTTTAAGCGCGACGATCGCCGGCCACCGTGCCAGCTCTACCTAATCTCGCCACTGGACGTGACCGGCGCCTTCCCCGACCGGCTCGCGCGCGCGCTCGACGCCGGCCCGGTCGCGGCGTTCCAGTTCCGCGTCAAGCATGTGGACCAGCACCAGGCGGCGCGGCTCGCCGAGCCGCTTCAGGCGATCTGCGCCGAGCGTGACGTCGCCTTCATCGTCAACGACAGCGTCAGCCTCGCCAAGCGGCTCGGTGCCGATGGCGTCCACCTCGGACAGGAGGACGGCGACGCGCGCGAGGCGCGCGCGATCCTCGGCCCCTCGGTCCAGATCGGGGTGACCTGCCACGACAGCCGCCATCTCGCGATGGAAGCCGGCGAGGCGGGCGCCGATTATGTCGCGTTCGGCAGCTTCTATCCCACCACCACCAAGGAGGTGAAGCACCGCGCCGAGCCGGTGATCCTGTCGTGGTGGTCGGCGGTGTTCGAGCTGCCCGCGGTTGCGATCGGCGGCATCACGCCCGCCAACGCCACTCCGCTGATCGATGCGGGTGCCGACTTCATCGCGGTGTCGGGCGCGATATGGGGTGGCGACGAAGCAGCGGCGGTGCGCGCCTTCGCCGATCTGCTGGAGCCGGGACGCGGCTGAGTCGTTACGCCTCTCACACGTTCGTGAGAGGTGGTGCCGATGCGTTTCAAGTCTCTTCTCGCCGGGGTCGCGGCCTTTGCTCCCGTTACGGCCGCCGCGCAGGCGCCTGCAACCCCGCCGCCGATCGACCGCAACATCCTCCACGTCCAGGTGATCCTCGACCATCTCGGCTTCGCGCCCGGCATTCTCGACGGGCGCGGCGGCCAATCGCTCGAGCTCGCGTTGCGCGGGTTTCAGGAGAGCCGGGGGCTGCCGAAGACGGGCAAGCCCGACGCGGCGACGATGCGCGCGCTCTACCCGTACCGCGCGGCGCGTCCGACCGTCACGATCAAGCTGACCCCCGATATGGTGCGCGGTCCGTTCCTCGGCGCGATTCCGCACGACTATAATAAGCAGGCCGAGCTGCCGACGCTCGGTTACCGCTCGCCGATGGAGAAGCTGTCCGAGATGTTCCATACCACCCCTGCGGTGCTGATGGCGCTCAACTCGCCAGCGACGCGGATCGCGCAGGGCGCGACGGTGACCTTCCCCAACGCGCTGCCGACCTCGCGCAATTACCCGGGCGACATCAGGCCGGAGTGGCGCCAGACGCTGACGATGCTCAACGTCGACGCCGCCTCGCCGCAGGGCGACAGCATCGTCGTCGACAAGTCGGAAGGGTCGCTGCGGGTGCTCGACAAGGCGGGCAAGCTGGTGGCGCAATTTCCGGTGACGACCGGCAGCCAGCACGACCCGCTGCCGCTCGGCACGTGGAAGATCCAGGGCAAGGATTATAATCCAAAGTTTCACTACAATCCCGCTTTGTTCTGGGACGCCAAGAAGAACGACCAGAAGGCGATGCTGCCGCCGGGGCCCAATGGCCCGGTCGGCGTGGTGTGGATCGACCTTTCCAAGCCGCACTACGGCATCCACGGCACGCCCGAGCCGTCGACGATCGGGCGCAGCGAGAGCCACGGCTGCATCCGCATGGCGAATTGGGACGTGGCGCGGCTGACGTTGATGCTCGGCAACGGCGCCAAGGCGGTGTTCAAGGCATGAGGCGCGCGTGACGAGACTCGGCTGGGGCATTCTAGCGCTGATCGTCGTCGCGGTCGCGGGGTTCGTGTCGCTGCTCGAGCCGCATCGGCCCGGGCGAGGCGGTGGCGGCGCCGGGGCGCCGTCGCTCGCCGCCGCGCCCGGTGCAGGAGCGCCGACGCCGGTGGCGGCGGTGCCCGGCAAGCTGCTGGTCCCGGTCGCGGGTGTGGAACGCACCGCGCTGCGCTCCTCCTGGGGTGATACGCGCGGAGACGGCACGCGCGAACATCAGGGGCTCGACATCATCGCGCCCGCCGGCACGCCGGTGCTCGCCGCCGCCGCCGGCCGGGTCGAGAAGCTGTTCCAGAGCGGGCTCGGCGGGACGGCGCTTTACCAGCGCTCCGCGGATGGCGCGTGGGAGTTCTATTACGCGCACCTCTCCGGCTATGCGCCCGGTCTGGCCGAGGGGCAGGCGGTGCGCGCCGGGCAGGTGATCGCCTATGTCGGCGACACCGGTGACGCCGGACCGGGCAATTACCACCTGCATTTCGGCGTCAGCCGGATGCCCGCGGGCGCACGCTGGTGGCAGGGCGAGCCGCTCGATCCCTATCCTTTTCTTGCCGTAAGCGCCGCCAGCCGCTAGAGCCGCGCCACCCGGCGCCCCGCTGACCAGCGGCGGTGCCCCAGTTCTGTTGACATAGGCACGGCCCCATGAAGATCAGCGGCGTGGACATCCGTCCCGGCAATATCATCGAGTACGAAGGCGGCATCTGGCGCGCGGTCAAGATCCAGCACACCCAGCCCGGCAAGGGCGGGGCGTATATGCAGGTCGAGCTCAAGAACCTGCGCGACGGCCGCAAGAACAACGTCCGCTTCCGCTCGGCCGAGACGGTGGAGCGCGTGCGGCTCGATACCAAGGACTTCCAGTTCCTGTTCGCCGAGGGCGACGGCCTGGTGTTCATGGACAAGGACACCTACGATCAGGTGACGCTGCCGCGCGACCTGCTCGGCGATGCCGCCGCCTTCCTGCAGGACGGGATGGACGTGGTGATGGAGCTCTACGACGAGGAGCCGATCAGCGTGCAGCTGCCCGACACGATCGAGGCGACGATCGTCGAGGCCGACGCGGTGGTGAAGGGGCAGACCGCCTCGTCGAGCTACAAGCCCGCGATCCTCGACAATGGCGTGCGCGTGATGGTGCCGCCGCACATCAGCAGCGGCACGCGGATCGTCGTCGACGTCTATGAGCAGACCTACGTCCGCCGCGCCGACTGATCCGACAAGCTTTGTCCCTGCAAGGACTGATCTGCGAAACGTCCGAACGCTCCTCCCCATCGTCATCCCGGACCTGTTCCGGGAACCACTCCTTCGCAAAAGCAACGCTTCAGGGGTGCGCGGCACGGTGAATTCCGGAAGAAGTCCGGGATGACGGAGAGAGTGTCGCGAAGACGCCATCTCTGCGGGGACGGAAGTTAGGCTCCACTCTCTCACAGAGTGGGGCGAAGATGGCCCTCCGCCGCGGAGGGAGGAGTATGACGAGATGCCTTCCCATTCCGGCCTGTTCACGGTCATCGAGCGCGCCGCACGCAAGGCCGCGCCGCGGCTGCGGCGCGACTTCAACGAGGTTCAGCACCTCCAGGTGAGCCGCAAGGGCCCCGCCGACTTCGTGAGCCAGGCCGACCAGCGCGCCGAGCGGACGCTGTACGACGAACTCTCCAAGGCGCGCCCCGACTGGGGCTTCGTGATGGAGGAGGGCGGCACGATCGAGGGCGATCCGAGCAAGCCGCGCTTCATCATCGATCCGCTCGACGGCACCAGCAACTTCCTCCACGGCGTGCCGCATTTCTGTATCTCGATCGCGGTCGAGGAGCCGCTCGCCAACGGCAAGCGCGAGATCACGACGGCGCTGGTCTATCAGCCGCTTACCGACGAGAGCTTCTGGGCCGAGAAGGGCCGCGGTGCGTGGCTGCAGGACCAAAGGCTGCGCGTGTCGTCGCGGCGCGATCCGTCCGAGGCGCTGGTGGCGACCGGCATCCCCTTCATGGGTCATGGCGACTTCGTGCAATGGACGCGGATCTTTGGCGCAGTGGCGCCGCAGGTGGCGGGCATCCGCCGGCTCGGCGCCGCGGCGCTCGACCTCGCCTGGGTCGCCGCGGGCCGGTTCGACGCTTATTGGGAGAGCGACCTCAAGCTGTGGGACGTTGCCGCGGGCATGCTGCTGGTGAAGGAGGCGGGCGGCTTCGTCACCGACTTCCGCGGCGGCGATCGCCCGATCGAGCGCAACGAGTTTCTCGCCGCGAACGACGGACTGCATTCCAAGCTCCACAAGATGGTGGCGCAGGCGCTCCGCTGAGCCTTGGGACGGGCGCGCCGCGTATCGGTGCGCCGACAGTTCACCTGCGATTCATTCTCAGCGTTGCCGGCCTTGCCCCCTTTGGGGGAGGGGTCTAGAGCGTCCGCATTCCATTCGCACCTGCGAGAGAGGCGAGAGAGACATAGTGGTCGATCTGTCGCAATATCTGCCGATCCTCCTGTTCCTGGGAGTGGCGCTCCTGCTGTCGAGCGCGTTCGTGTTCCTGCCGATGGCGGTCGCCAAGCTGACCGGCACCGCCAAGCCGACGCCCGAGAAGCTGTCCGAATATGAATGCGGCTTCCCCGCGTTCGAGGACAGCCGCTCGCAGTTCGACGTTCGTTTTTATCTCGTTGCCATCCTGTTCATCATCTTCGATCTCGAGGCGGCGTTCCTATATCCTTGGGCGGTAAGCGTTTTCTCGCTCGGATGGACTGCATGGATCTCGATGATGATCTTCATCGCCGAACTCGCGCTCGGCCTGGTATACGCATGGAAGAAGGGAGCGCTGGAGTGGGAGTAGAAGCGCACTCCGGGCCGATCGGGCTCGTCAACAACCCGGAGCCGGCGGGCGGCATCGTCGCGCCCGATCAGGGCTTCTTCGATGGCCTCAACGGCGAACTCAACGACAAGGGCTTCTTGGTCACCTCGACCGAGGAGCTGTTCCAATGGGCGCGCACCGGCTCGCTCTGGTGGATGACGTTCGGGCTGGCGTGCTGCGCGGTGGAGATGATCCACGTCAACATGCCGCGCTACGACATGGAGCGGTTCGGTGCCGCGCCGCGTGCGTCGCCGCGCCAGTCGGACGTGATGATCGTCGCGGGCACGCTCTGCAACAAGATGGCGCCGGCGCTGCGCCGCGTCTACGACCAGATGTCTGAGCCCAAGTACGTCATCTCGATGGGTTCATGCGCCAACGGCGGCGGCTATTATCACTATAGCTACAGCGTGGTGCGCGGCTGCGATCGGGTCGTGCCGGTCGACATCTACGTGCCCGGCTGCCCCCCGACCGCGGAGGCGCTGCTGTACGGTGTCATGCAGCTCCAGCGAAAGATCCGTCGGTCTGGGAGCATCGAACGGTGAGGGCGCCCGCTCCCGCTTTTGCGGCGAATCTCAACGACGCGACGATCGAGTCCGCGCGCGGCGCGATCGGTGCGGGCTTGCTCGACGCGGTCGCGATCGCGGGCGAGGTGCAGCTGCACGTGACCCGCGAGGCGCTGGTGCCTGCGCTGATCGCGCTGCGCGACACCCCCGGACTCGAATATCAGCAGCTGATGGAGATTGCGGGGGTCGACTATCCGGATCGCGCGGAGCGGTTCGAGGTGGTTTATTGCCTGCTCTCGCTGACGCGCAATCACCGGCTCCACGTCCATGTCGGTGCGACCGAGGACACGCCGGTGCCGTCGGTGACCGAGCTGTGGCCGGTCGCCGGCTGGCTCGAGCGTGAGGTGTACGACATGTTCGGTGTGCTGTTCGCGGGCAACCGCGACCTGCGCCGTATCCTCACCGATTATGGCTTCCGCGGCCATCCGTTCCGCAAGGACTTCCCGCTGAGCGGCTTCGTCGAGATGCGCTATTCGGAGGAGCAGAAGCGCGTCGTGTACGAGCCCGTGAAGCTCGCGCAGGATTTCCGCACCTTCGACTTCATGAGTCCGTGGGAGGGCGCGGAATACGTGCTGCCTGGCGACGAGAAAGCCAAGCTGCCGGAAGCCAAGGGCGCGCCGACGCCGGCGACCGCGACCGAGGTACAGAGGGCCGGCGCGACCGAGACGCCGAAGCAGGCGGCGTCCGCCTCGAGCGAGCCGTACGCCAAGAAGGACGCGACCAGCACCGCCGAGACCGGCGCGGGTCGCAGCGAATCCGCCGGCGCGCCCAAGCCGGCCGACCCCGACGTCGTGCCGACGAAGGGCGGAGGGCAGAACCAATGACCGACATGCTCGTCGAGAAGGACCAGGCGGTCGACCGCGAGGTCGATCCCGCGGTGGAGAAGATCGTCCACGCCACCGACGCCTCGCACCCGAGCGAGGGTGACGTCGCGATCCAGAACTACACGATCAACTTCGGCCCGCAGCACCCTGCGGCGCACGGCGTGCTCCGTCTCGTCATGGAGCTCGACGGCGAGATCGTCGAGCGCATCGATCCGCACGTCGGCCTGCTTCACCGCGGCACCGAGAAGCTGATCGAGTACAAGACCTACGCGCAGGCCATCCCCTACTTTGACCGGCTCGATTACTGTTCGCCGATGTGCATGGAGCATAGCTTTGTGCTGGCGGCGGAGAAGCTGCTCGATCTCGAGGTGCCGCTGCGGGCGCAGTACATTCGTGTGCTGTGTGCAGAGCTGACGCGTATCAAGAATCACATGCTCAATCTGGGCTCGCACATCATGGACGTCGGCGCGATGACGCCGAACCTGTGGCTGTTCGAGATTCGCGAAGATTGCATGAACTTCTACGAGCGGATCTCCGGCGCGCGCATGCACGCCAATTATTTCCGCGTCGGCGGCGTCCACCAGGACGTGCCGCTCAAGGTGCTGACGGACATCGCCGACTGGCTGGACACGCGGCTGCCGCGACTGTTCGAGGACGCGATCAGCCTGGTGGCAGACAATCGCATCTTCAAGCAGCGCAACGTCGACATCGCCACGGTGAGCCGCGAGGACGCGATCCGCTGGGGTTTCTCCGGGCCGATGATCCGCGCCGCGGGCATCCCCTGGGATCTGCGCAAGTCGCAACCCTATGACGTGTACGATCGCATGGACTTCGACGTGCCGGTCGGCACGCGCGGCGACTGCTACGATCGCTTCATGGTGCGCGTCGAGGAGGTCCGCCAGTCGGCGCGGATCATGAAGCAGTGCCTCGCCGAGATGCCCGAGGGGCCGATCGCCTCGGCCGACCGCAAGGTGGTGCCGCCCAAGCGCGCCGAGATGAAGCGCTCGATGGAGGCGCTGATCCACCACTTCAAGCTCTACACCGAGGGCTATCACGTCCCCGCGGGCGAAGTGTATGTCGCGACCGAGAGCCCCAAGGGCGAGTTCGGCGTGTATCTGGTGAGCGACGGCTCGAACAAGCCGTATCGCTGCAAGATCCGCCCGACCGCCTTCTCGCATCTCCAGGCGATGGACTTCATGAGCCGCGGCCACATGCTCGCGGACACTACCGCGATCCTGGGTGCGATGGATATCGTGTTCGGCGAGTGCGACCGGTGACGACGGCGGTCACCAACGAGCTGATCTACGCCGCCTTGCAGAAGATGCAGGGCGACATGGCGGAGCTGAAGTTCGACGTTCGTGACCTGAAGGTGCGGATGACGATGGTCGAGGAGCATCTCGGCAGCTCTCTTATCGCGACGTCGGGCGTCAACATTCGTCCCGATCGTCTCAATGATCGTGTCGAGCGGATCGAGAACCGCCTCGACCTTACGGAACACCGCTGATGGCCGACGCACCTAGTATCCCCGACGAGGCCGAGACCCGCGCGCGCTGGGGCGCGTTCCAATGGAGCGACGACAGCCGCGCGAAACGCGACGCGATCCTCGCGCGCTATCCCAAGGGTCGTGAGCAGTCGGCTTCGATCCCGCTGCTCGATCTCGCGCAGCGCCAGGTCGGCGCCGAGACGCAGACGCAGGGATGGCTGCCCGTGCCCGTCATCGAGTTCGTCGCGCGCGAGATCGGCGTGCCGTACATGCGCGTGTACGAGGTCGCGACCTTCTACACGATGTTCAACCTCGCGCCGGTCGGCCGCTTCCACGTTCAGGTGTGCGGCACCACGCCGTGCATGCTGCGCGGCTCGGACGACGTGCTCGCCGCGTGCAAGAACAAGGGGCTGATCAAGGGCAAGACCACGCCCGACGGCCTGTTCACGCTCACCGAAGTGGAGTGCATGGGCAATTGCGCCTCGGCGCCGATGGTCCAGGTCAACGACGACAATTACGAGGACCTCGACTATGATCGCACCGTCGCGATCATCGAGGCGCTCGCCAACGGCCAGACGCCCAAGCCCGGCACGCAGGAGCCCGGCCGTCACACGGTCGAGCCCAAGGGCGGCCCGACGTCGCTGACCGCGATGGTGACCGAGAACCACGATTATCGTGGGGAGTGGGCGTGATGGGTGAGATCGACATCGCCAGCCATACCTTGGAGCTTCTCAAGCGGCTGAATGGCAAAATGGACTCGTTCGGCCTGGAACTGGGTGACCTGAAGATGCGCATGGCGTCGGTGGAGGACCATCTCTCGGGCCTTACCGTCTCGAACGCCGGGATCACGCATCGGCTGGATCGGATCGAGGGCAGGCTCGACCGGATCGAGCGCCGGATCGACCTGCGGGATGGGAACGCGTGATGCTCGCCGACAAGGACCGCATCTTCACCAACGTCTACGGCTATCAGTCGTGGCGGCTCGACGCTGCCATGGCGCGCGGCGATTGGGACAATACCAAGGCGCTGCTCGAATTGGGGCAGGACAAGATCATCGACGTCATCAAGTCGTCGGGGCTGCGCGGGCGCGGCGGGGCCGGGTTCCCGACCGGCACCAAATGGTCGTTCATGCCCAAGGAGCCCAAGCCCGACCGGCCGAACTTCCTGGTGATCAACGCCGACGAGTCCGAGCCGGGCTCGTGCAAGGACCGCGAGATCATCCGCCACGATCCGCACAAGCTGATCGAGGGGGCGCTGGTGGCTGGCTTCGCGATGCGCGCGCGTGCGGCGTACATCTACATTCGCGGCGAATATATCCGCGAGGCCGAGACGCTCTTCGCCGCGGTCGCCGAGGCCTATGACAAGGGGCTGGTGGGCAAGAACGCCTGCGGCTCGGGCTATGACTTCGACGTCTTCGTTCACCGCGGCGCCGGCGCCTATATCTGCGGCGAAGAGACCGCGATGCTCGAGAGCCTCGAGGGCAAGAAGGGCCAGCCGCGGCTCAAGCCGCCGTTCCCGGCGGGTGCCGGCCTGTACGGCTGCCCGACGACGGTGAACAACGTCGAATCGATTGCGGTGGCGCCGACGATCCTGCGTCGCGGCGCGGCGTGGTTCTCCAGCTTTGGCGCGGAGAACAACCGCGGCACCAAGCTCTTCCAGATCTCGGGCCATGTGAACACGCCGTGCGTGGTCGAGGAGGCGATGAGCATCCCGTTCCGCGAGCTGATCGAGAAGCATTGCGGCGGCATCCGCGGCGGCTGGGACAATCTGCTCGCAGTGATCCCGGGCGGCTCGTCGGTGCCACTGGTGCCTGCCAAGGACATCATGGACGCGCCGATGGACTTCGACGGCCTCAAGGCGGTCGGTTCCGGGCTCGGCACCGCCGCGGTGATCGTGATGGACAAGTCGACCGACGTGGTTCGCGCGATCAGCCGGCTGTCCTACTTCTACAAGCACGAGAGCTGCGGCCAGTGCACGCCATGCCGCGAGGGCACCGGCTGGATGTGGCGCGTGATGGAGCGGCTGCGCACCGGCGACGCCGATATCTCCGAGATCGACATGCTCCAGCAGGTCACCAAGCAGGTCGAGGGCCACTCGATCTGCGCTTTGGGCGACGCCGCGGCCTGGCCGATCCAGGGGCTGATCCGCCACTTCCGCCCCGAGTTGGAGCGTCGCATCAACGAGCGCAACGGAAACGGGGGCGACCTGGCCCCGATGCAGGAAGCTGCCGAGTAATGCCAAAGGTCAAAGTCGACGGAGTCGAGATCGAGGTGCCGCAGGGCGCCACCGTGCTGCAGGCGTGCGAGCTCGCCGGCAAGGAGATCCCGCGCTTCTGCTATCACGAGCGGCTGTCGATCGCGGGCAATTGCCGCATGTGCCTCGTCGAGGTGAAGCCCGGGCCGCCCAAGCCGCAGGCGTCGTGCGCGCTGCCGGCTGCGGAGAACCAGGAGATCTTCACCACTACCCCGATGGTGAAGCATGCCCGCGAGGGCATCATGGAATTCCTGCTGATCAATCACCCGCTCGATTGCCCGATTTGCGATCAGGGCGGCGAGTGCGACCTGCAGGACCAGTCGGTCGCTTATGGCCGCGGTCACTCGCGCTATGCCGAGAACAAGCGCGCGGTGACCGAGAAGTATATGGGTCCGATCGTCAAGACGATCATGACCCGTTGCATCCAGTGCACGCGCTGCGTCCGCTTCGCGGAGGAGGTCGCCGGCGTGGAGGAGATCGGTGCGATTTATCGCGGCGAGAACATGCAGATCACCTCCTATCTCGAGGAGGCGGTGTCGAGCGAGCTGTCGGGCAATGTCGTCGACCTGTGCCCGGTCGGCGCGCTGACCAGCAAGCCCTATGCCTTCGAGGCGCGGCCGTGGGAGCTGCGCAAGACGCTGACGATCGACGTGATGGACGCGGTCGGCACCAACATCCGGCTCGACAGCCGCGGTCGCCAGGTGCTGCGCTGCGTGCCGCGCGTCAACGACGAGGTCAACGAGGAGTGGGCGACCGACAAGACGCGCCACGCCGTCGACGGCCTGGTGCGCAAGCGGCTCGATCGCCCCTATGTACGGCGCGACGGCAAGCTCCACCCGGTGACGTGGGACGAGGCGTTCGCGGCGATCGCCGCCGTCGATCACGGCGGCTCGGTCGCGGCGGTCGCGGGCGATCTGGTCGACTGCGAGACGATGTTCGCGGCCAAGGCGCTGCTCAAGGAGCTCGGCTCGTCGCTGCTCGAGGGGCGGCAGACGGGGATGGACTATGACGCCTCCAGCCTCGCCGCGGTGAACTTCAACACCACGATCGCGGGCACCGAAGAGGCGGACGCGATCCTGCTGGTGGGCACCAACCTGCGCTGGGAAGCGCCGCTGGTGAACACGCGCATTCGCAAGGCGATAAAGAAGGGCGCCAAGGTCTTCGCGATCGGCCCCGAGGCCGAGCTGACCTACAAGGTCGAGTGGCTCGGCGCCGACCTCGCAGTGCTCG
The DNA here is from genome assembly GCF_051400595.1 of Sphingomonas larreae. NCBI lineage: Bacteria > Pseudomonadati > Pseudomonadota > Alphaproteobacteria > Sphingomonadales > Sphingomonadaceae > Sphingomonas > Sphingomonas larreae. The sequence goes on along the minus strand of NZ_JBLFFI010000003.1, from coordinate 606,227 downwards.
GCAACCTGCCGGAGCGGGTCACCGAGGCGTTCGCCGGGGCGGCCAAGCCGATGGTGATCGTCGGCGGCGCGGCGCTCAGGGGCGCGCACGGCGCGGCGCTCGGGCTGGTCGACAAGCTGGGCCTCGTCAAAGATGGCTGGAACGGCTTCAACGTCGTCCACATGGCCGCGAGCCGGATGGGCGGTCTGATGCTCGGTTATGCGCAGAAGGCCGGGATCTCCGCGCTGTACGACGCCAAGCTGAGCTTCTTCCTCGGCGCCGACGAGTGCGACCACGCGCGTTTCACCGGCTTGAAGGTCTATGTCGGCCATCACGGCGACCGCGGGGCGCACCACGCCGACGTGATCCTGCCGGCGGCGAGCTATGCCGAGAAGTCGGGCACCTACGTCAACCTCGAGGGGCGCGTGCAGCGCGGCGAGCGCGCGGTGTTCCCGCCGGGGGACGCGCGCGAGGACTGGACGATCTTCCGCGCGCTCAGCGAGAAGCTCGGCAGCACGCTGGCGTTCGACACGATCGACGAGCTGCGCGCCGCGATGGCGCTCGACTGCCCCGAGCTGGCGACGCTGGGTCTCAAGACCTTCGCGTGGAACCCGCCGGCGCTCGGCGGCACCGCCGAAGGCGTGCTCGACGGCTATCCGATCAAGGACTTCTACCTCACCAACGCGATTTGCCGCGCGTCGCCGACGATGCAGCGCTGCTCGGCCGAACTGGTCCATGGTGAAAGTTTCGCGGAGGCGGCGGAGTGACCAGCTTCTTCAATACGACGGTGGGCCTGCCTTATGGCTGGGCCTGGTTCCTGGCGACGATCGTGGGCATCCTCGCGATTGCGCTGCCGCTGATGCTGTCGGTGGCGATGATCATCTACGCCGATCGCAAGATCTGGGCGGCGATGGCGCTGCGTCGCGGCCCGAACGTGGTCGGCCCGTTCGGTCTGCTCCAGTCGTTCGCCGATGGCCTCAAGGTGTTCCTGCAGGAGACGATCGTCCCCTCGGCGGCGAACCGGGGGCTGTTCCTGCTCGCGCCGATCATCACCTTCACGGTGGCGCTGATCGTCTGGGCGGTGGTGCCGTTCCAGCCGAGCGTGGTGCTCGCCGACATCAACGTCGGCCTGCTCTACGTGCTCGCCGCGTCCTCGCTGGGCGTGTACGGCATCATTCTCGCGGGCTGGTCGTCCAACTCGAAATATCCGTTCTTCTCGGCGATCCGCGCCGCGGCGCAGATGGTGAGCTACGAGGTCGCGATCGGCTTCGTGCTGATCTCGGTGGTGATGTGGGCAGGGACGTTCAACCTGACCGGCATCGTCGAGGCGCAAAAGGGCCTGTACGGCTTCATCAACGGCTTCGGGTTCAACCCTTTGCTGTTCCCGATGAGCGTGGTGTTCCTGATCTCGTCGCTGGCGGAGACGCAGCGCGCGCCGTTCGACCTCACCGAGGCGGAGAGCGAGCTCGTCGCGGGCTACCAGACCGAATATAGCTCGATGGCGTTCGCGCTCTACTGGCTTGGCGAATATGCCAACGTGCTGCTGATGTGCACGCTCAACGCGACGTTGTTCTGGGGCGGTTACCTGCCGCCGTTCGACTGGGCGCCGCTGTACGCGGTGCCGGGAATTATCTGGCTGTTCATCAAGATCCTCGCCTTCTTCTTCGTGTTCTCGTGGATCAAGGCGACGGTGCCGCGCTACCGCTACGACCAGCTGATGCGGCTGGGCTGGAAGGTGTTCCTGCCGCTGTCGCTGTTCTGGGTGTTCCTGGTGTCGGGCGTGCTGATGTTCATGCGCGTGGGAGTTTGAAATGGGTATCGCGCAGACGATCAAGGCGTTCACGCTCTACGAGTTCGTGAAGGCGCACGCGCTGACGCTGAAGTATTTCTTCAAGCCGAAGGCGACGATCAACTATCCGTTCGAGAAGAACCCGCTCTCCCCGCGTTTCCGCGGCGAGCACGTGCTGCGCCGCTATCCCAATGGCGAGGAGCGCTGCATCGCGTGCAAGCTGTGCGAGGCGGTGTGCCCGGCGCAGGCGATCACGATCGAGGCCGAGCCGCGTGACGACGGCAGCCGCCGCACCACGCGCTACGACATCGACATGACCAAGTGCATCTACTGCGGGCTGTGCCAGGAGGCCTGCCCGGTGGACGCGATTGTCGAGGGACCGAACCTCGAATTCGCCACCGAGACGCGCGAGGAGCTGATCTACGACAAGGCCAAGCTGCTCGACAATGGCGACCGTTGGGAGCGCGCGATCGCGGCGAACCTTGCCGCCGACGCGCCGTACCGGTAGGCGCTCGCGTGAATTCAGGGGTCGACATGATTCTGACGGACACCACCGCGGCTACGGCCGCGGTTTTCTCGACCGCGCGCCGCCGCGGCGCCGACGTGGGGGCAGCGTGAGATGATCCAGGCCATCGCCTTCTATCTCTTCGCGCTCGTCGTGCTGGTCTCGGGCGCAATGACGATCTCGTCGCGCAACCCGGTCCACTCGGTGCTGTGGCTGATCCTCGCCTTCTTCAACGCGGCCGGGCTGATGGTGCTGGTCGGCGCCGAGTTCATCGCGATGCTGCTGGTGATCGTCTACGTCGGCGCGGTCGCGGTGCTGTTCCTGTTCGTCGTCATGATGCTCGACATCGACTTTGCCGAGCTGCGCGCCGGGTTCGTGCGCTATTTCGGCATCGGGCTGGTGCTGGCCGTGGCGCTGGTGGCGGAGATCCTGATCGGCGTCGGCGCGTGGAGCGCGGGCGGAATCGACCTCGCGCGGCGCGCGGCGCCGACCGTCGCTGCCAAGGCGAACATCGTCCAGATCGGCGAGCTGCTGTACACCCGCTACCTCTTCATCTTCGAGGGGGCCGGGCTGGTGCTGCTGGTGGCGATGATCGGCGCGATCGTGCTGACCCACCGCGAGCGTTCGGGCTCGCGCTACCAGAACATCGCGCGACAGAACGCGCGGCGGCCGCAGGATGCGACTCGCAACATGCGGCCGGAGATCGGCCAGGGGGTACAGCTGTGAGCGGAGCCATGTCGGGCGGGGTGAGCCTGATCCACTATCTGGTGGTGGCGGCGCTGCTGTTCACCATGGGGGTGCTGGGCATCTTCCTGAACCGCAAGAACATCATCGTCATCCTGATGGCGATCGAGCTGATCCTGCTGGCGGTGAACATCAATCTCGTCGCCTTCTCGGCGGCGCTCAACGATCTGGTCGGCCAGGTCTTCGCGATGTTCGTGCTGACCGTCGCGGCCGGCGAGGCCGCGATCGGGCTCGCCATCCTCGTGATCTTCTTCCGCGGCCGCGGTTCGATCTCGGTCGATGATCCCAGCCGGATGAAGGGGTAATCCGCCCGTGACGTCGATCCTCTTCATCGTCTTCGTGCCGCTGGTCGCGGCTGTCGTCGCCGGCTTCGTCAACAAGTCGTTTGGCGCGACGCTGCCCAAGGCGATCACCACCGGCGGGCTGTTCCTCGCGAGCGCGCTGTCGTGGCCGATCTTCATCGGCTTTCTCACCGGCGCCAACGCGGCGACGGTGACACCGGTGCTGCACTTCATCCACTCAGGCACGTTCGACGTGTCCTGGGCGCTGCGCGTCGACGCGCTCACCGCGGTGATGCTGGTGGTGATCACCAGCGTCTCGGCGCTCGTCCATCTGTATAGCTGGGGCTATATGGCGGAAGACCCGGACCAGCCGCGCTTCTTCGCCTATCTGTCGCTGTTCACCTTCGCGATGCTGATGCTCGTGACCGCGGACAACCTCATCCAGATGTTCTTCGGCTGGGAGGGCGTGGGCCTCGCGAGCTATCTGCTGATCGGCTTCTGGTTCCGCAAGCCGAGCGCCAATGCCGCAGCGATCAAGGCCTTCGTCGTCAACCGCGTCGGCGACCTCGGCTTCATGCTCGGCATCTTCGGCACCTATCTCGTCTTCAACACCGTCTCGATCCCGGCGATCCTCGCCGCGGCACCGTCGATGGCGGGCTCGACGATCGGCTTCCTGTGGTTCCGCGCCGATACGATGACGGTGCTGTGCCTGCTGCTGTTCGTCGGCGCGATGGGCAAGTCGGCGCAGCTCGGCCTCCACACCTGGCTGCCCGACGCGATGGAGGGCCCGACCCCGGTGTCGGCGCTGATCCACGCCGCGACGATGGTGACCGCGGGCGTGTTCATGGTGTGCCGCCTGTCGCCGATGTTCGAGACCTCGCCGACCGCGATGGGTTTCGTGACCTTCATCGGCGCCGCAACTTGCCTGTTTGCCGCAACTGTCGGCACGACGCAGACGGACATCAAGCGCGTGATCGCTTATTCGACCTGCTCGCAGCTGGGTTACATGTTCTTCGCCGCGGGCGTCGGCGCTTATGGCGCGGCAATGTTCCACCTCTTCACGCACGCCTTCTTCAAGGCGTTGCTGTTCCTGGGCGCTGGCTCGGTGATCCACGCGATGCACCACGAGCAGGACATGCGCTATTACGGCGGGCTACGGAAGGCGATCCCGATCACCTTCTGGGGCATGCTGCTGGGCACGCTGGCGATCACCGGTGTGGGGATCTACGGCGTGGGAGGCTTCGCGGGCTACCATTCGAAGGACGCGATCATCGAGGTTGCCTGGGCGGCCGGCTCGCCGGTGGCATCGATGGTGGGCGTGTTCGCCGCGCTGCTGACGAGCTTCTACTCGTGGCGCCTGATGTTCCTCACCTTCTGGGGTGAGCCGCGCTGGGCCGCCTCGGAGCATATCCAGCACGCGCTCCACGACGCGCACGGCCACGACCACGCGCATGACGCGCATCACGATCATGCGCACGATGCGCACGCTCATGACGGCCACGAGGCGCATGCGGCAGAGCATGGCAGCGCGCATGCGCACGGTCACGACGACGCGCACCATCCCGATCCCGCGGGCGAGGATTCGGGCCACGCGCCGGCTGTGGAGTCACGCGGGTTCAACGAGATCCCCAAAGGAACCGGGGGCTATCACCCGCACGAGAGCCCGCTGCCGATGCTGATCCCGCTGATCGTGCTGTCGATCGGCGCGGTCGCCGCGGGCTTCGTCTTCCATCACTGGTTCATCGACCCGGAGTCGGCGGGCGGCTTCTGGAAGGGCGCGCTCTACTTCAACGAGCATCTCATGCATGCGATGCACCAGGTGCCGCTGCTGGTGCAGCTGGCCGCGACGATCGTGATGCTCAGCGGGTTCGTGATCGCCTACCTGACGTACATCCGCTCGCCCGAGCTGCCGGCGAAGTTCGCCGACACCTTCCAGCCGCTCTACCAGTTCCTGCTGCGGAAATGGTATTTCGACGAGCTGTACCACTTCCTGTTCGTCCGCCCCGCGTTCGCGATCGGGCGCCTGCTGTGGCACCGCGGCGACGAGGGGACGATCGACCGGTTCGGGCCGAACGGCTCGGCCTGGGTGGTGCAGGTCGGCAGCCGCGTCGCCGGCCGCCTGCAGACCGGCTATGTCTATACCTACGCGTTCGTCATGCTGATCGGGCTCACCGCCGCGATCACCTGGGCGATCGCGGGCTGAGGGGCTCCATCACGTGTCGTTCCCGATCCTCTCGCTGATGCTCGCGATCCCGGCCGCCGCGGCGGTCGCGTGCCTCTTCCTCTCCGCCTCGACGGCGCGCTGGACCGCGCTGGCGGCGACGCTGGCGAACCTCGCGCTCGGCGTCGTGCTGTGGCTGTCCTATGACATCGGTGGCGCGCAGTGGCAGTTCGTCGAGTACGCCCCGCTGTTCGGCCGCTTCGGCTGGGCGCTCGGTATCGACGGCTATGCGCTGCTGCTGATCGTGCTGTCGGTGTTCCTGATGCCGATCTGCATCGGCGCCAGCTGGCAGGCGATCGAGAAGCGCGTGCCGGAATATATGAGCGCGTTCCTGTTCACCGAGGTGCTGATGATCGGCACGTTCGCGGCGCAGGACCTGTTCCTCTTCTACATCTTCTTCGAGGCCGGCCTGATCCCGATGTTCCTGATCATCGGCATCTGGGGCGGCGCGAACCGGATCTACGCCTCGTACAAGTTCTTCCTGTACACGTTGCTCGGCTCGCTGCTGATGTTCATCGCGATGCTCTATATGAGCATCACCGCGGGAACGACGAGCATTCCGGCGCTGATGAACTACGACTTCCCGCCGCAGGTGCAGACCTGGCTGTGGCTCGCCTTCTTCGCTTCCTTCGCGGTGAAGATGCCGATGTGGCCGGTCCACACCTGGCTGCCGGACGCGCACGTCCAGGCGCCGACCGCGGGCTCGGTGATCCTGGCGGGCGTGCTGCTCAAGCTCGGCGGCTACGGCTTCCTGCGCTTCAGCCTGCCGATGTTCCCCGAGGCCTCGGCGCAGCTGGTGTGGCTGGTGTTCGGGCTGAGCGCGGTGGCGGTGATCTACACCAGCCTGGTCGCGCTGGTGCAGTCCGACATGAAGAAGCTGATTGCTTATTCCTCGGTCGCGCATATGGCGATCGTGACGATCGGCCTGTTCGCGTTCAACGCGCAGGGGATCGAGGGTGCGATGATGGTGATGCTGGGCCACGGCCTGGTGTCGGGCGCCTTGTTCCTGTGCGTCGGCGTGATCTACGACCGGCTCCACACCCGCGAGATCAGCCGCTACGGCGGTCTGGCGATCAACATGCCGCGCTACGCCTTGCTGTTCCTGCTCTTCACCATGGCCTCGATCGGTCTGCCGGGGACGAGCAACTTCGTCGGCGAGATCCTCAGCCTGATGGGCACCTATCAGGTGTCGACCACGGTCGCGCTGCTGTGCACCACCGGGATCATCCTCGGCGCAGCGTACATGCTGTACCTGTACCGTCGCGTCGTGTTCGGCGAGATCAAGTCGGAGGAGGTTCGCGCCATGTCCGACCTCAGTCCGCGCGAGCTGTGGCTGCTCGCCCCGATCGCCGCTGCGGTGCTGTGGATGGGCGTCTATCCGGAGAGCTTCCTCGCGCCGATGCGCAAGGACACGCAGATCCTGCTCGCGCGGATCGATCGCGCGCGGCCGGCGGGTGATTCGCTGCCGACCAAGGGGACGGGGATCGTGCCCGCCGCTCATGCCGACACTCACGCGCAAGGGAGCGCGCACTAATGGATTATGCCGCGAACCTCGCGATGACGCTGCCCGAGCTCGTGCTCGCGCTCGGCGGCATCGCGCTGATGCTGGTCGCCGCCTGGGGCGGGCCGAACTCGACCAAGGCGGTGTCCTGGGCCGCGGTGGCGGTGCTCGCCGGCGCGCTGATCGCGCTGACCGGACCGGCCTCCTCGGGCGGCTCCGCTTTCTACGGCCTTTACCGGGCTGATAGCTTCGCCGCTTTCTCCAAGGTGCTGATCTACGTCGCCGCCGCCATCGGCATCATCATGGCGCCGGGCTTCTTCGAGCGGACCGCGGGCGACAATTTGCGCCCTGAATATCCCGTGCTGATCCTGCTGTCCGCGGCGGGCATGGGGATGATGGTCTCGGCCGCCGACCTGCTGACGCTGTACGTCGGGCTCGAACTGCTGAGCCTGGCCAGCTACGTGCTCGCCAGCTTCATGCGGCAGGACGCGCGCTCGGCCGAGGCGGGGCTGAAATATTTCGTGCTCGGCGCGTTGGCGAGCGGCATCCTGCTCTACGGCATCAGCCTGGTCTATGGCTTCACCGGTTCGACCTTGTTCGACGAGATCGCGGGTGCCTATGCCGCCGCGCCGCTGACCGGCGACGCCAAATCGGTCGGGTTGCTGTTCGGGCTGGTGTTCGTGTTCGCTGGCATCGCCTTCAAGATCTCGGCGGTGCCCTTCCACATGTGGACGCCGGACGTGTACGAAGGCGCGCCGACGCCGGTGACCGCCTATTTCGCCTCCGCCCCTAAGGTGGCCGCGGTGGCACTGGGTGTGCGCGTCGCGGTCGAGGCGATGGGGCCGGCCGAGGAACAGTGGCGTCAGATCGTGATCTTCGCCGCGCTCGCCTCGATCCTGCTCGGCGCGGTCGCCGCGATTGGCCAGCAGAACATCAAGCGCCTGCTCGCTTACTCGTCGATCAACAACGTCGGATTCGCGCTGATCGGTCTCGCCGCGGGCACACAGGAGGGTGTCGCCTCGGTGCTGACCTATATGGCGATCTACATCGCGATGACGCTCGGCAGTTTCCTGGTCGTGCTGCAAATGCGCGACGCGGACGGCCAGCCGATCGAGACGATCGCCAGCCTCGCCGGCCTGTCGCGCACGCGGCCGGGCCTGGCGGCGGCGCTGGCGATCTTCATGTTCTCGCTCGCCGGCATCCCGCCGCTGTTCGGCTTCTACGCCAAGTTCGCGGTATTCTACGCCGCGGTGCAGGCCGGGCTGTTCCCGCTGGCGGTGGTCGGCGTCGTGTTCAGCGTGATCGGCGCTTATTACTACCTGCGCCTGGTCAAGACGATGTACTTCGACGAGCCGGTCGGCGTGTTCGGCGAGGGTGACCGGCTCGAGGGTGGACTGATCGCCGCCGCGGCGGTGATCGTGTCGCCGCTCGGCTATCTCGCCATCCCCGCGCTGTCGGCCTGGACGCTGGCGGCGGCCGCGAGCCTGTTCTGACGCGCACGCTCCACGTACCCGAGACCGGCTCGACCAACGCCGACCTGCGCTCCTTCGCGCGCGACGGCTATGGTGAGCACGGGCTCTGGCTCCGCGCCGACCGCCAGACCGCGGGGCGCGGGCGCGAGAGCAGGACGTGGGTCTCGCCGGCCGGGAACCTCTACGCCAGCACGCTCGTCCGCCTCGCCGCGGCTGACCCGCCCGCGCCGACGCTCGCGCTGGTCGCGGCGGTGGCGCTGGAGGAAACGGTGCGCGCGACGTTGCGCGACGCCGACGCGCTGCTGATCAAATGGCCGAACGACCTGCTGCTGGGCGGGGCAAAGCTCTCGGGCATCCTGCTCGAACGGGTCGAGGACTGGGTGGTCATCGGCTTTGGTGTCAACGTCACGCACCACCCGGATCTCGCCGATCGTGCCACCACCAGCCTCTGCGCCGCCGGCGCGGCGGTCGAGGCGGCGACGCTGCAGGGCGAGCTCGCAGAGGCGCTCGCGCGCTGGTTGGGACGCTGGCGGGAGGAGGGGCTCGCCCCCGTCGTCGAGCGCTGGCGCGAGCGCGCCCATCCGCCAGGCACCGAGCTGCGCGCGCGCCTGCCCGACGGGAGCGAGTGGATCGGGCGCTACGAGACGCTCGACCCCAGCGGCGCGCTCGTCCTTCGCTTGGCGGACGGCAGCGCGCGTGTCATGCACGCGGGCGACATATTCCTGCTGTGAGAGAGGGTGCGATGCTGCTCGCGGTTGACGCCGGCAACACCAACGTGGTCTTCGCGCTGGTCGACCCCGCCACCCGCGCGATCCGCGCGCGCTGGCGCATCGCCACCGACCCGCGCCGCACCGCCGACGAATATGCGGTGTGGCTGAGCCAGTTGCTCGCACTCGAGGGCTATAGCCGCGACGACGTCGCTGCGGTGATCGTCTCCACCGTGGTGCCGCGCGCGCTCCACAATCTCGAAGTGCTCGCCGCGAAGTATTTCCGCACCGACGCGCTGATCGCGGGGCGCGCGCCGCTCGACTGGGGCATCGCGATCGACGTCGACGAGCCGAGGAGCCTCGGCGCCGACCGCGCGGTCAACACGATCGCGGCGCACGCACTCCACGCCGGCGACCTGATCGTGATCGACTTCGGCACCGCGACGACCTTCGATCATTCCGACTATACCGGCGCCTACAAGGGCGGGATCATCGCGCCCGGCATCAACCTGTCGCTCGACGCGCTGGTGATGGCGGCGGCCAAGCTGCCGCGGATCGCGATCGAAGCGCCTGCTACTGACAGCGTGATCGGGCGCAACACCGTCGACCAGATGAACATCGGCATCTATTGGGGCTATATCGCGATCATCGAGGGCTTGGTGGCGCGGATGCGGCGCGAGATCGCTCGTCCCGTCAAAGTGATCGCTACCGGCGGCCTCGCCACGTTGTTCGAGCGCCACACCGACGTGTTCGACGCGATCGAGCCCGATCTCACGATCCAAGGGCTGGCGATCATGTACGAACGCGCCCATATATCCAAGTGAACGCTTCGCCGGCGCGCAGTCCGGCCCTCTCTCTCCCTCCCGCTTCACCGGCGCATGCGGCGCCCGCGGGATGCTAAAGGACTTCGATGACCCCCAGTAACAAGGAACTGCTCTTCTGCGCCCTCGGCGGCTCGGGCGAGATCGGAATGAACGTCACGCTCTACGGTCATGCTGGCAAGTGGCTGATGGTCGATTGCGGCGTCACCTTCGCTGACTCGCATTATCCCGGGATCGACGTGATCCTGCCCGATCTGCGCTTTATCGAGGAGCGGCTTGAGTCGCTCGTCGGGATCGTGCTGACGCACGGGCACGAGGACCATATCGGTTCGCTGCCCTATCTCGCCGAGGATCTCGGCGTGCCGATCTACGCCACGCCGTTCACCGCTGGGCTGGTGCGCGGCAAGCTGGAAGAGGAGCGGATCGAGGACCGCGTCAAGATCCGGCTGGTGCAGGCGCGCAAGCCGTTCAAGGTCGGGCCATTCTCGGTCGAGGTCGTTCCGCTGTCGCACTCCATTCCCGAGGCCAACGCGCTGCTGATCGACACGCCCGCCGGGCGCGTCTTCCACACCGGTGACTGGAAGCTCGATCCCACGCCGGTGATCGGCAAACCCTCCACCCCCGAGGAACTCGCCGACATCGGCCAGCAGGGCATCGATGTGCTCGTGTGCGACTCGACCAACGTCTTCAACAGCGAGGCGTCGGGCAGCGAGGCGAGTGTGCGCCAGGGGCTGGCGGAAAGCGTCGCGCGCGCGCGCGGCCGCGTCGTGGTGACCACCTTCGCGTCGAACGCGGCGCGGCTGCACACGTTGGCGGAGGTCGCCAAGGAGACCGGTCGCAAATTGTGCGTCACCGGCCGCTCGCTCGACCGGATCATCCGCGTCGCCAAGGCGACCGGTTATCTCAAAGACTTCCCGGAGACGATCGACGTCGACGCGGCGATGCGGATGCCGCGCAACAAGGTGCTGATCATCGCCACCGGCGGCCAGGGCGAGCCGCGTGCCGCGCTGGCGCGAATCGCCGACGGCTCGCACCCGGTCCGTCTCGACATGGGCGACATGGTGATCTTTTCCGCCAAGCAGATCCCCGGCAACGAGGTGGCGGTCGGTCGCATCCAGAACCAGCTCGCCGCCAAGGGCGTCGAGATGGTCACCGAGAAGCAGGCGCATGTCCACGTCTCCGGCCACCCGGGGCGGCCTGAGCTGGCCAAGATGTACGGTTGGCTCCGTCCCGCGGCGCTGCTGCCGGTGCACGGCGAGATGCGGCATCTGATGGAGCATGCACGCTACGCGCAGACGCAGGGCATTCGCGACGCGCTGGTCCAGACGAACGGCGATCTGGTCCGGCTCGCGCCGGGCGCCCCGCGCAAGATCGGCGACGTGCCGGTCGGTCGGCTCGTGCTCGACGGCGACGTGATCCTGCCGGCGGATGGCGGGACGATCAACGATCGCCGTCGCATCGCGGTCAACGGCCAGGTCTCGGTCGGCATCGCGGTCGACCGCAACGGCCGCGCCGGCGGCACGCCCGAGGTGCGCATCCAGGGCGTGCCGGTCGAGGAGGAGCGCGAGCCGTTCCTGCTTGAGGCGGCCGAGGCCGCAGCCGAAGCGATGAAGGGCCGCGTGCGGGATCGCGAGCGGCTGCGCGAAGACGTGCGGCTGGCGGTGCGCAAGGTGGCGACGCGCTGGACCGGCAAGAAGCCGGTGATCGACGTGGTCATCGTCCAGGTCTGAGGAGGAGCGGATGCGCTGGACGTCGCTGCTGGCGATCTACATCCTGTTCTGGGCGTTCTCGGTATTCCTGGTACTGCCCTTCGGGGTTCGTACGTCGGCCGAGGTCGGTGCCGAGCACGTCCCAGGCACCGCCGAGAGCGCACCGCACAGCTTCTCGCTCAAGCGCGTGGTGGTGCGCACCACCCTGGTGGCGACGTTCCTGTTCGTGCTGTTCGTCGCCAATTACGAGTTCGGCTGGGTGACCGCGGGGATGGTCGACGTCGTGGATGCCGGCAACGCAGTCTAGCGGGGCGGGCGTGCACGGCTAGCGCACGTGCCCGCCGGGTCCTTGCGCACGAGCGGCGAGGCGCTCGTGCATAAGCCGCGACTGGTGCAGGCCTGGACAGCTCGTCTCGGCGACACGTGTTGCGAGATCCTGCGTTTACGCGCCATGCCCGTCGTCCCGGACTTGGTCCCGGAGCCGTGCTGCGGCGCTCCGGGACATCGTTGTTTCTGCGTAGGCGTGGATCCCGGAACAAGTCGGGATGACGGTACTGCTTCGCATTGATCGCCCGAGCCGCGGCCTCGCCGGTCCGAACTCGTCACCTTAACTTGAAGGCGAGCTACGTCGAAGAGCCTGCACTGCCCGCCATGCCGCTAGCGCACCGAATAAGGGATCGAGACGCTGATCGACGATCCGGCCGCCATGCTCGCCTTGGGCCTGATCCGCACGCTCGTCACCGCGGCCTGGCTCGCCGCATCGCCGGGGACGGGGGCATAGGTCCAGGTGAGACCATTGTCGTTCGAGAAGTCGATCTGGTCGGTTGTACTGCCGGGCGCGACATAAGTGATGGTGACGCCTGACGGCGGAGACCCTTCTGTGGCCTGCACCACCGCGCCGCTGCCCGTGCCGTCGCCGTCGAGCGCGATCGCCAGCCGGGGAGCCGGGGCGACCACCAGCGTGGTCGCGTCGACTTCGGTGGCCACCAGGTCCGGGTTGGTCAACGTCATGATCATGCGCCGCTTGCTGCCGGGGATCGCCTTAGGCGACGAGGTGCGGTTGACCGGGTCCCAGGTCACGGCGCCGAGCGCTAGCGTCACTGTCGGCGGCCGGGGCGCAACGTAGAGCGTGATCGCGATCGTCACTGTCTTGCTGCCGCTGTCGGTGGCGCCGATTGCGCAGAGGCTGCCCACCGCGACGCCGTTGCAGAAGTTCCAGTCCCAGCGGATTGCGAGCGTGCCGGTATAGGTCCCTGCGGGCGGGGCGGTGCCGGCAGCGAGCTTGAAGAATAACGGCACGTTGGCGCCCTGGCTGCCCACCGTCAGCAGGGTGACCAGGCCACTCTTCATGTAATAAGTGGTCGCGCCGGGCTTGATCTCGTAGTTGTTGCTGGCGTTGGCATAGAGCTGATAGCTTAGCGTGTCTGCCGGGTTGGCGGTTGAGCTGAGCCTGAGCGTGGCGCCGGACGCGATCGTCGCGCTCAGATAGTTCGCGCTGAGCAGCGTGAGCACCGTCAGCGTGCTGCATTCGAAGCCTGACCCGGTCTGCGCGTAAGGCACCGCTCCCGCCTTGATCGCGGCGGGAGAGTAGCTGCCGACCGTCACATTGGCGTTCGCGGGCATGGTGCAGGCGACGGCAGGGAACGAGGCGAACACGGCCACGACGGCAACGAGGCGACAGAGCTGTCGCAGCAGCGGGTAAGCGATGATCCGGACGGGCGGCGCGCGCATGATGAGCTTCACGCCACACGCTGGTTAATTCGACGTTATGGAGCAGGCAGGCCGGAGCGCGCTTAGACCGAAGTCGAAGCGGCGCGGTCACGCTCGCCACTTGGGCCGCTCGACCTCCATCATCACGCCCGGACCGGCGGCAGGACGGATGTGCGGCCAGTCACGCCGCGCGCTACGGCTTGCCGTGACGAACAGGCGGCCGTTCGGCCGCCGCCCGCCTCACCGCAGCCGTTCGATCGCCTGCGCCAGCGCCACGTACAATTTGCCCATGTCCGACGACAGCAGCGTCACGCCCAGCGGCGAGCCGTCGCGCTGCGCCAGGATGGTGCGCAGCATCGCCTCGAAGTCGTGGATATAGCGGTTGACCTGTTCGCGGAACGCGCCGTCCTCGTCGTACAGCCGTGCCACGTCGCGCTGTTCGCCGCCGTCGAGCAGCCGCACCGCACGACGCGTGAACACGCCGCGGTCGCCCTTGAGATAGGCGGCCCAGGCGCTGTCCGAGATCTCGGGCGCGAAGGTGCGGGTGAGATCGATCGAGGCCGAGTTGAGCGACTCGATCAGCAGCGAGGCGCGGCGCGCGAAGCTGTCGCGCTCGGTCTCTTCGCCCGCGGCGCGCGCTTCCTCCAGCCGCTGATCGATCAGCGCGATCGTCGCCTCGATCGCGTCGAGCTGCTGCTGGAGCCGCTCGCCAGCGCGGTTGGTCGCCGCGACCGCCGCCTCGGCGACCTGCGCGACCTGGCGGACCTGCCCGGTTACGCCGCTCTCGACCGCGCGACCGAGCGCGGCCGCGCCGGCACTCTCGAGCGCGTCCGCGGCCTCCGGGATTACCCGCGCGATCGCCTCGCGCGCATGATCCGCCGCAGCCGATGCGGTCTCGCGCACGCGCAGCAGCGCCTCCACCAGCCGCGGCGCGGCCTGTTCGGTGAGATCGTCGATCTGGCGCGATGCGCCGTCCACCGCCTCGCCGATCTCGTCGGCCTGGCTGCGCCCGCGCGCGAGCCCGTCGTTGAGCCGGCTGGTGAGCGACTCGACGGTCTGGCGCTGCTCCGCGACGACCTGCGCCACCGCCTCGATCGCATCGTGCGTGCTCTCCGCCGCGGTGACCAGCGCGAGCAGCTCGGGCTTGGCCGCGGTGATCACTTGCTTGGTTGAGGCGACGCGGCTCTCGAGCCGCGAGATCGCCTCGGGCATGGTCTCGTCCATCTCGCGCGCCGCTGCGTCGAGCGCGACGAGCAGGTGCTCGGTGGTGGAGATCGTATGCTGCGTCGAGGCATGACCGGCGTCCATGGCGCGCGCGAGCGCTTCGGCGGAGGCGTGGAGCGCGCTCACCGACGCGGCGAGCTGCTGGGTGCGCTCGCTGCCGTCGCGATGGAGCGCAACAAAGCGCTGGTCGACCCGCAGGATGGCGTCGTCGAGCGAGTCGAACAGCTGGCGCCCGGCGCCCTGCTGCGCGTCGAGCCGCGCCGCAATCCGCTCGATCACGACCTCGATCAGCCCGATCCGCTCGGCCAGCGCCTCGGCGCTCTCGCGCGCGGCATGGTCGAGCGCGGTCTGGTTGGTGCTGACCATCGCCAGCATCGCATCGCCCTGCGCCGCAATCGCCTTGCGCGACTCGTCGATTGCCCGCGCGGTACGGTCGAGCAGTGCATCCACCGCCCCCGCCGCAGCGGAGGTGACCGCCTCGAGCCGCGCGCCGGCGGTGTGGCTGGTCGACTCCATGCGCTGCATGTAAGCCGCGAGCTTCTCGGCGGCGCCCCCGGCGATCGCCTCGGCGTCGCGCCCGCGCGCGACCAGCGCGGCGACCTGCGCGTCGAGCCCGGCGCTATGCTCATAAGCCACCAGCCCGGCCTGATCGATCGTCTCCGTCAGCGCACGGGTCTCGTCGGCCGCGCGGGGCAGCGCGGCAAGCAGCGCGTCGAGCCGCTCGTGCGCGCCATTCGCGGTAGCCGACAAGGCGCCGGTCTGCGCGTCCACGCGCTGCACCTCGGCGGAAAGCGTTCCCGCGATGTCGGCCAGACGCGCGGTGGCGGCATCACCCAGCGCGGTGAGCAGCCGCACCTGCTCGGCGAGCTGGGCGCGCTGTTCCTCGATCGTGGTGCCGAGCACCGCTACCGTGCTCTCCAGCGCCACCGCCTCGCCGCGCAACGCGCGCGCGGTCGCGCCGAACCGCTGCGCCTCCGCGGTGCTGGTGCGCAGCGTCGCGAGCCAGATGACTCCCGCGAGGGCAGGCACGGTGGCGAGCGCGGCACCGAACTGCGCCACCGCGAGCGGCGTCATCGCGCCGAGCGAATCGCGCGCGATCCACAGCAGTGCGATCACCCACAGGGCCGCGATCGCCAGTGCGATCCAGCCGAGCACCGGGCGCGGCCCCGTCAGCGCGGGTCGATCAGCGGCGTCGTCAGAGAAGAACGGATCGGTCACGGCGGGGGCAGGCTCCAGGCGCGGCGGGGTGGCGGGATCGGGCCAGCTCTCGGGCCAATGGTCCGGCCAGCGCGCGCCTGATCCGGCTGCGCGTGCGTCGGTCTGTGATGTCGGCCCCCCGTTCATCCGATCCATCTAACACGTTTGCCCGTCTCGGGAAGCCGTCTCGGAGAGGTGCGATGGCTCGGTCGGGCGCGGCGCTGCGCCGCGTCACGGATATTGCCGCGGTGCATCGCACCGCTTAACAGCTGGGCGTATGCTGGCCGGGCTCCTGTTCGCGATCCATGAAGCAGAGGACCGCCCGGGCACGCTCGCGGCGACGCTGCCGTTCGCGGCGGCGTCGTTGATCGAATATCAGGCGCGGCTGTTGGCGGCGTGTGATGCCGCGCAGATCGTCGTGGTGGTATCGCGCGAGACCCCCGAGCTGCTGGGCGCGCTCGCGCGGATCGCACGCCGCGGGCTCGCGGTGGATGTGGTGCGCACCGCCGGCGAGGCGCTGGCGAAGCTGCACCCGCTCGCGCGCGTGGTGATGCTGGCGGACGGGCTGGTCACCACCGAGGGTGTGATCCACGCACTCGCGGGCGAAGGGGGCGATGCGCTCCTCGTGGTCCCGGGAGCACAGGCATCGCCTCTGTTCGAACGGGTCGGCGCGGGCGCGGCCTGGGCCGGCGTGGCGCGGCTCGACGCGCGCCGCATTGCCGAGGCGGCGCGCCTGCCCGACGATTACGACCTGCAGTCGACGCTGCTGCGCGCCGCCGACCAGGCGGGCGCACGCCATATCTCGCTTCGGCTCGACGACATGGAGCTCGGCCACGGTATCGAACGCCGCGCCAGCGCGCTGGAGGAGCGCGGTCGCGCGGTGCTGTCAGCGTCGATGGCGGTTCGCCCGAGCTGGTTCGAGCGGCTGGTGCTGCGCCCGCTCGCGCGGGCGGTCATTCCCGTGATCGCACGGCGCGCGATCGGGACGGGGGCGTGCACCGCGGCGGCAGCGGCGTCGGCACTGGTGGGTTGCGGCGCCATCGCGCTTGGCGCGGCGGTGCCGGGCATGATCGTCGCGGTGGCAGCGGTGCTGCTCGCCGAGATCGCGGGTGCGCTGGCCTTGTTTCGCGACGAGCCCGCGCTGCTTCGGGGCAGCCGCGCGCTGATCATCGCGGTGCCCGCGCTCGCTGCGCTGCTGCTGGCGCAGCTGGTCGATCACGAGGCAGCGACCACCACCGCGCGATTGCTCGCGCTCGGCGCATTGATCGCTGCCGGCGTGGGGGAGCGCGCCGCTGGAGCGGCGCCGCGCCGGGCGTGGTGGGGCACGCCGCCCGGCTATCTGGCGCTGCTCGCGCTCACGACACTGATCGGCTGGCCGACGCTCGGGCTCGCGCTCGTCGCCGCTTATGCTGCACTGACGCTGGCGGCCGCGGTCGAATGGCTGCGGCGTGTGACTTAGAGCGTGGTTAAGGATCGTTCGGCTAGGGGTGGGGAGATGCCGGCTTCTTCCTCTCAGGCGATCGATTCGGATCTGGCGGCGCGAGTCGCGGCGCAAGCGGCTGCGGCCGACAGGCGAGCCGGCGCGCGTCTGGGTGCCGCCATCGCGGACGTGTTCGTCGCAGAGCGCGACCGACTGGACGAGCGCACGCGCGCTGCGGTCAATCGGCTAGCCGAGACCACCGTCGCGGCGATCGAACGCGACATCGCCGGTCACGCGGCGCGCCTGCTCGAGGCGCGGGGAGCGCCTGACGCGGCAGCGCTGCTGGCGATGAACCGCGCGGTGACGCTGCCGCGTCTGGTCGACTCGGGGTTGCTGCGCGATGCCGAAGTGATGGGCGAGCTGATCGCACAGGCGCGGGTCGAGCTGATTGACGAAGCGCTGGCCGCGCAGCGCGCGCCCGGCAGCACCGCAGCGTTGCTCGCGACGCTGGCGGAGAGCGCCGATGGGGTCGTGCGCGGCCGTGCGGTGACCTATCTGGTGGCGGACAGCCGACGCCGGCTCGCGCCAGCCGAGCGCCGGGCCGAACTGCCGCCGATGTTGCACGAGCGGCTCGCCTGGTGGATCGCCGCGGCGCTGCGCGAGCGGCTGGGGCATGGCGTCCCGCCGGAGGTCGATCGCGCGCTCTCCGAGGCGAGCCAGCGCAGCATCGCCGCGCATGACGATGCTGAGCGTGTCGAGGTCGCCGCCACGCACCTCGCCGCCGCCATCGATCCGGTGGCGAGCGCGCTGCCGCAGTTGCTCCTCGATACGCTGATCGAGGCACGCACCACGCTGTTCGTCGCGGTGCTCGCGCACGCGCTCGGGATCGAGCCGATCGAAGCCCGCGGGCTGACGCTCGACAGCGACAGCGATCGGCTCTGGCTGGCGTTACGCGCGCTCGGGCTCGAGCGTCACCTGATTGCGCGCATCGGCTTCGTACTGTGCGAGGCCGATCGCGGGCGCGACGTCGAGGCCCTGGCCGACTCGCTCGATCGGATCGCTCAGCTCACGCCCGAGACCGCCGCCCGCGCCGTGGCGCCGCTCACGCTTCATCGCGACTTCCGCGCCGCGGTTCGGGCGCTCGCGCGCAGCCCGCGCGCGTGAACGCGCTGACCACGCTGCACGCCGCGGTCGACCGCCACGACCGGCTGGCGCATGCCGATGACGGCTTCGCCGCGCTCAACGCGCGCGCGGGCGGTCGCCACGGCGCGCTGCTCGCGATCCCGCAGGTGGCGGTGCTGGTACGGCTCGCGCGACGGCTCCACATCCTCGTGTCGCGCGCGGTCACGATCGCCGATGGCGAGCGCGACCTAGACTGCTGGGTCAAGGCGATGCCGGAGGAGCATGGCGTCGCGCTCACCGTCGCGCTGCTGCGCGAACGGCCTGCGGGAACGGCGCGCGGCGGCGTGACGACGTTGGACGAGGTGACCGCGCCCGCGGATGCGGACTGGACATGGGCGGTGGATGCCGAGCTGCGCGTGACTTACGTGTCGCTCGGCGCGGCAGCGCGCCACGGGCTCGACCCCGCCACCGCCTTGGGACGCCCGCTCAGCCGGATGTTCGTGCTCGAGCCTGACGGCGACGGCGTCATGCCGCTGCTTGATGCGCTTACCGAACGGCGTGACTTCACCGACCAGCCCGCGCGGTTGCAGGGCGGCCCGCGCGTCACGTTGGCTGGGCACGTCCGCCTCGACGCGGGGGGCGGGTTCGCCGGTTTCGTGGGTGGCGTCTCCGCGATGACGGCGGTCGCGTCGCCGCAGATCCGGCCGTTCGATCATCAGCTCGACTCGCTGCTGCGCGGTGCGCTGACCCGCATCATCGCCAATGCAGACGGCATCAGCGCGGCGGGGGACGGTCCGCTCGACAGCCATTACGCCGATTATGCCACGGATATCGCAAGCGCGGGGCGGCATCTGCTCGGGCTGATCGACGATCTGGTTGATCTCGAGGCGATCGAACGGGACGACTTCACGACGGAGCGCGTGCCGGTGGATCTCGCCGACGTGGCACGGCGCGCCGCGGCGCTGCTCTCGGCCCGCGCCGACGCGGCGCAGGTGACGATCGATCGCACGGGCTGCGGGGAGCCGATCCGCGCCTTGGGCGAGTTCCGGCGGCTGCTGCAGATCGCGGTCAATCTGATCGCCAATGCGGTGCGCTACGCCCCTGCCGAAAGCGTGGTGGTGCTCGCGGTCCGGCGGGAGGGCGCGCGCGCGCTGCTCACCGTGGCGGACGCGGGGCCGGGCATCAGGGTGGCCGATCAGGCGCGGATCTTCGACAAGTTCGAGCGGGTCGATCCGGCCGAGCCGGGTGGCAGCGGGCTCGGGCTATATATTGCGCGCCGGCTCGCCGAGGCCATGAGTGGCACGCTCGTCGTCGATAGTGCGCCGGGGGAGGGCGCCCGCTTCACGCTGGCACTGCCGGCGGCGTGAAGCGTCGCGGCGCTCAGCGGCGCGGATCGAGCGCGGGTACCTGACGCGCGGCGGAGGCCGGCTCGATCCCCGGCCGCGCGCCGATCGGCAATCGCTCCTCGCCGCGCAGTGCCCGTCCCGCGCGCTGGATCGCGGCGGTGAGCCGCGGATAGATGCCGCAGCGGCAGATGTTGGTGATCGCCGCCGCCACTGCGGCGTCCGACGGCATCGGGTCGCGCCGCAGCAGCACCGCGGCCGCCATCACCACGCCGGGGATGCAGAAGCCGCATTGCGAGACGTTCTCTGCCAGAAGGGCGAGCTGGACCGGGTGGGTACGATCGCGCGACAGGCCCTCGATGGTGGTGACGAAGGTTCCTTCCGCCGCGGCGAGCGTCACCTGGCACGCGCGCACCGCGCGCCCGTCGACGTCGACGGTGCACGCACCGCAGCTGCCGGTGCCGCAGCCATATTTCGTCCCGGTCAGGTTGGACGCATCGCGCAGCGCCCAGAGCAACGGCGTCTCCGGCGGGAGGCGATACTCAACAGCCTCGTTGTTGACCGTCAGCCGGGTCATCCGCGCTCGCGATAGGCGTCGCGGATGTGCTGCATCCATCCGGCACTCGGCTGCGCACCGGAGGCGCGGGTCCGCGGCTGCCGCGCTGCGGCGAGATCGACCTGCGCCTCGAAGTGCAGCCCGGCCAATGTCGGCTTGGCCCACATCACCCGCGCGACCAGCTGCACCAGAGAGCCCATCGTAACCCGCACCTCGTCCCCGGGCGCAAGGTTCCCGGCATTGTCGACGCACGCGCCGGTGACGGACAGGTTGCGAACGCGGCATTCCACCGCGGCAGTGCCGGTATCGACCAGCGCGTACAGGATCACGCTGCTGCGCGGTTGGCGGGGAGGAGTCGACATGATGTTGGTCTAGGTCAGCTATCCGAACGACACGTTACCCGATCCCACCGACCGGCGGCGGGAGCAAGCCCCTTGCGACGACTGTCTCACGATCGGGCAGAAAGTATCCGGAATAGCGCCGCATCAGTTGCCTAGGTGGGGAATACTGCCATAAGCACGCGATGGCAGGTCCTACCGCGCAACGCGATTCCGCTCCGGCGGAGACGTTCAACCTGACGGCCTGCGACCGCGAGCCGATCCACGTTCCGGGGGCGGTCCAGCCGCATGGGCTGCTGCTCGTCGCCGACGCATCCTCGCTCGAAGTCGTCGCCGGTGCCGGCGCGATCGAGCCGCTGTTCGGCGATAACTGGCTTGGCGCACACCTCGGTACGCTGCTCGCGCAGGACGTCGCGCTGCTCGCCGAGGCGGTTCCGGCCGGTCCGGGCGGGACGATCCTCGCCGTGCCGACCTGCGGACACGATGTCGCCTTGCACCGCACCGGCCCGTGGCTGCTGGCGGAACTCGAGCCGAGCGGTGAGGCGGTGGGCGGCAGCGTCGCGGAGACGCTCGGCTGGCTCGACGCGATGGCGGCGGGGTTCGAGCGGACCAGCAGCTTCAGCGCGCTATGCGAGCGCGCCGCGGTGGCGTTCCGCGCCCTCACCGGCTTTGATCGCGTGATGGTCTATCGCTTTCTCGACGACGAATCGGGCTGTGTGGTTGCCGAGGACCGCGCCCCCGATCTCGACACCTTCCTCCATCATCATTTTCCTGCGAGCGACATCCCCCGCCAGGCACGCGCGCTCTATGTTCGCAACCGCACGCGGGTCATCCCCGACATCGATTACGTCGCGGCACCGTTGCGGCCGAACGGATTCGAGCTGACCGATCTCAGCGATGTGGCGATCCGCAGCGTCTCGCCGATCCACATCGAATATCTCCGCAACATGGGAGTACGCGCCTCGGCGTCGATTTCGATCGTCAAGGACGGGCTGCTGTGGGGGCTGGTCGCCTGCCATCACGGGTCATCGCGGATGATGCCGCGAGCGACACGCGCCGCCGCCGCAGTGCTGGCGGGGGCGCTGGCGCGCCAGCTTCGCGCCAAGGAAGAGGCGGAGGCCTACCGCGAGCGGCTGGCGTTGCGCGGCGAGGAGGATGCGCTCCGCGCGCTGCTGCTCACCAGCGACTCGCCGCTCGGCGTCATCCAGGAGCGCGCCGAGGACCTGCGCCAGGCATTCGGCGCGGATGGGCTGGCGCTGGTATGCGGCGGGCGCGCGATCACCGCGGGAGTCGCTCCCAACGGGGCCGGTCTCGTGGCGCTGGCGCGCTGGCTCGCGACCCGTGATGACGTGGCGCCGCTCGCCACCCGCGAACTGGGCAAGGACTGGAGTGAGGCAGCCTGTGTGGCGCCGATCGCCGGGGTGCTCGGCATTGCGCTCGGGGACGAGGACGCGCTGTTGTGGTTGCGCGCCGAGCGCATTGAGGAAATCGAATGGGCCGGCAACCCGCACAAGGCGGTTCCGCACGATCCGCAGGCGACTTTACGCCCGCGTGCCTCGTTCGAATCGTGGCGTGAACAGGTGCGCGGGCGGGCACGGCGATGGTCGCTCGAGCAGGTCGACGGCGCCGCGCGCCTGCGCCGCCTGCTCGCCGAGGCACGTGCCGCGACCGAGCTGCGCCGGCTCAACCGCGAGCTCGAGCGTACCGGCGCGGAGAAGGACTCACTGCTCGCGCAGAAAGACCTGCTGATGCGCGAGGTAGACCATCGCGTGCAGAACAGTCTTCAGCTGGTCTCGTCCTTCCTGGCGATCCAGGCGCGCGACGCCGGCGCGGGGGCGGTGGCCGATCAGTTGCTCGAGGCGCGGTCGCGACTGTCGGCGGTCGCGCTGGTCCATCGCCGGCTCTATCGCGACGATCAGATCGAGGTGATCGACCTCAGCCGCTACATCGGCGAGCTGATGCAGGATCTGCGCGCATCGCTGGGTGACGAGTGGAGCCGCCACCTGACGCTAGATCTCGCGCCCGTGCTGATCCCGACCGACCGGGCGGTGAGCGTCGGCCTGATCGCGGCCGAGCTGGTGATCAACGCGACCAAATACGCCTATCCGAGCGCGCGCGGCGGGCCGATCGACGTGGTGCTTGAGCGGCACGGTCACCTGTTCCGGCTGATCGTGGCGGATCGCGGCGCCGGCAAGATCGCGGGGGAGGGAAGCGGCTTCGGCAGCCGGATGATGACCGCGGTGGTGCAGCGGATCGGCGGCACGGTCGAGTTTCAGCCCAATGATCCGGGTACACGCGCGCTGCTGACCGCACCGATCGAGGGTGACTGAGCCCGGCGCGGTTTCCGAACCGACGGCGAGCGCGGGTCCGTTCCTCGCTCAGGGCGCTCGTAGCAACGCGACGAAGCGCCCGTTCAGCTGCGCGACCCTGTCGCCCTCGACCATGACATCGGCCTGCACCTCTACCCGCGCGCGGGAGCGGCGCCGCAGCGTGTCGACGAAGGCGGGCCAGCGGTTCGGCACGGTCAGAACGGCACGCGCGCAAAATGCACCAGTGACCGGTTTGTCATAGCGCATCTGGTTCGATTGGATGACGATCTCGCCGTGCAGGGCTTCTTCGCGGAGGCGGACATGCACGAGCGACCAGGCGGCGAGGATCGCGACGGCCGAGAGGCTGCCGCCGAAGGCAGTGCGCTTGTGGTTGATATTGGGCGCGAGCGGCGCGGTGAGGACGACAGAGTCGGGGCTGATTGCGCTCACCGCCACCTCCATCGCCGATGCCAGCGGGATCTGCTCGTGAAGATAGCGCTCGAGCTCGCCGGCCTGCATCGTGTTGACGCTCGAGCGCCTCAATCGAAGCCACGCTCGAGGAAGCGCTCCGCCAGCGCACAATGCATCGCAACGCCCTGGGCGAACACCTGCTCGTCGATCGTCATCCGCGGGTTGTGAAGCGGTGGGTTGGTCTCCGGCGTCGTTCCCGGCGTGGCGGCACCGATGAAGGCGATCGCGCCCGGCAGCTCGCGCAGCACATAGCTGAAGTCCTCGCCGCCCATGATCGGCGCCGGCATCGTCGCCCAGGCCTGATCGCCGCCGAGCTCGCGCGCGAGGTCGCACATCAGGCGCGTCGCGCGCGGGTCGTTGATCGTGACCGGATAACCCTCGTCGATCCATGAATCCGCGGTGCAGCCGTGCGCAGCGGCGACACCTTGTGCGACCTGGTGGAAGGCGGCCCGCATCGCCTCGCGCGTGCGCGGCGAGAGCGTGCGCAACGTTCCTGCCAGCGCCACCTCGTCGGGGATGATGTTGTGCGACGCACCGGCGTGGATCTGGGTAATCGTCAGCACCGCCGGATCCGCCACGGGAACGCGCCGCGCGACGTGCTGCTGCAATGCGGTGACGATCGCGCAGGCGACCGGGATCGGGTCGATCGCGTCGTGCGGCATCGCGGCATGGCCGCCGGCGCCGCGTACCGTCGCGCGTACCGTGTCGGTGGAGGCGAGCAGCGCGCCTTCGCGTCCGACGAAGACACCGGCGGGAGCGTTGGGCAGAACGTGGAGCGCGAAGGCGGCGTCGGGGCGTGCATGATCAAGCAGGCCGTCCGCGATCATCTCACGCGCGCCGTGATGCCCTTCCTCGCCGGGCTGGAACATGAACACCACTGTGCCGGCAAGCTGGTCACGCCGTGCCGCCAGCGCCTTGACCGCGCCGACCAGCATCGCGGTATGCGCGTCATGACCGCAGGCGTGCATCGTGCCGGGCAGCGTCGAGGCGAAGGGGAGGCCGGTCTCCTCGGTGATCGGCAGGGCGTCCATGTCGCCGCGGAGCAGCACGGTGCGCGCGTTCGAGCCCGCGCCGGGCTCGCCGCGTCCACCCCGCAGGATGGCGACGAAGCCAGTGGTGCGCGTACTGTCGCGGATTTCGAGCGGCAGCCCGGCGAGCGCGGCCTTGGCCTTGGCGGTGGTGAGCGGACAATGCAGCCCCATCTCCGGCTCGGCATGGATCGCGCGGCGCAGCGCAATCACGTCGGCCAGCTGCGCCGTGCCGAGCGCGTTCCAGTCGGTAGGCGAGGCAAGCGGTGCGGTCATCCGGGAACTCCTTCTCGCGCCCTTGTAGCCGGCGCCGCCGGCCTAGTCGACGCGCCGCGCGCTGGTGATCGTGATGACCGGGGCGAGCATCTGGCCCTTCATCACGCCCTCGCCGAGCGTAGGGGAGGTAGGCGCGGCCAGGATGCGGCGAACCACGTCCATTCCCTCCAGCACGCGGCCGAAGGCGGCAAACCCCGGATTGTCCGCGGTGGCGTCCATCGAGGTGAGGTCGCCGACGGTGATGAAGAAGTCGCCCGCCGCGGTGCCCGGCGCCGCCATCGCCATCGACAGCGTCCCGTCGCGATGGCTGAGCTTGGTCAGCGTCGTCGGCTCGTGCTTGATCGGTGGCAGCGTGCGCTTGGGATCGTTGCGCGTGCCGAACTGCGCGAGGCCATAGCCCTCCGCGACGCGGACGGCGCGGTAGAAGCCGATGCCGTCGAGCTTGTGCTGGTCGACATAGCGCAGGAAGTTGGCGGCAGTGACCGGCGCCGCTTTGGGGTCGACACCGACGACGATGTCCCCGGCCGCAGTGGCGAGGCGTACGCGAATGAGCGTCGCCGCCTCGGGCGCTGGCGCTGCGGACTCCGCCGGCACGGTGGCAGGGGGCGACGCCCCGGCGGGCGCAGTGCCCTGAATCGCCAGCAGCAGCGCGAGCGCGGCGGCGATCACGCGGCCACCCGCGGCGCATGCGCGATCATCACCTGCAGCGAGCTCGCCTTGGTGCCGCTCAGCTGGAGCACGTAACGCCCGGGTTCGAGCTGAAAGTCGACCATCTTGCGAATGCCGCTGCATGACGGTCCATGACCATGCGCGCTCGCCGCCAGCGCGCGCCCGGCCTGCACCACGTCGATCCAGGCGGCATCGCCGAGCGCGACGCGATAAGTGCCCGGCCGCGACACCTGGAACAGCGCCAGCCCCGCGGTATCGCCCTCATCCGGCGTCTTCGGCGAAGCCACCGCGGGGGTGACGCGTTCCGCCGGCGCGAGCCGAAGGTCCGCACCACGCCCGATCACGATCACGGGAGCGCTGCGCGTGCTGGTGCCCGCCGCCAGCGCGGCGCGATGCGACCAGCCGCTCATCCCGGTGGGCAGCGGCGCGCGGGTTGGGGTGCAGCGTTGCCCGACCGGCTGATCGGACCCGGTCGTGGCCACCGGCACCGTCGCAGGCGCCTGGACGGCCGCAGCGAGCAGCGGGATAAGCAGCGAAACAGTGGACATCGTCGGCTCCATGACCGAACCTCTTTACGCCGTGGGCGCCCGCGCATCCAGCCCGGGACGCCATCGCAGGCAAATGGACGGCTCGAAACGGGGCGTCGCCGCGGTGCGCGGAAGCGGTCGGCAGAGGAGAGAGACGATGAGCGACGACACGCCCGGCCACGAAGCCAGCGATCCCGCCGCCGGCATGGCGGATCAGGCGCGCCGCGGCGCCGAGCAGCTCCGCGACGCCTTCAACGAGCATGTCGTCGACCCCGCGCGACGGGCTGGAGAGGCGATGCGCGCCTCGGGCGAGCGTATCGCGCAGAACGGCTCGGCGCTGGGCACCACGATCATCGATCAGGCGGAGGCGAATGCGCGCGAGGCGTTCGCGGCGCTGCGCTCCGCTGCGGGCGCGCGCGACCTGACCGAGGTGATGCGCATCCAGGGTGACTATCTTCGCGCGCAGGGCCAGCGATCGATGGAGCAGGCGCGCGAGATCGGCCAGCTGATCATGCAGTTCGGCCGCGAGGCGATCCATCCCGCAGGGCGCGGTGAGGAGCCTGAGCAGGGCCAGTAGGCGAGCAGAGCCCGGTGGGCCGCACGCTTCCAAGGGGTCATCCTCAGCGCGCGTCAGGATCCACTGTCCCGCCGGGATCGCGCCATGGGGACGTGCGGCACGGCGGGTCCTGACACGCGTTCAGGATGGCGGAGCCGCGGCGAGAGCGTGTCGCTACCGCGCCGCCGTCGGTGCGCGCACGCCGGCCGCATCGGCGTCGCTGCCTGTCGCGGTCACCGGCCCTTGCGGCGTCGCGTCCAGCAGCGAGTCGCCGCCGAGCGTTCGATACAGCGTCACCAGATTGGCCGCGCGGGTAAACTGGGTCTGCACCAGGATCTGCTGCGCTGAGTAAAGTTGGCGTTGCGCGTCGAGCGACGACAGGAAGGTGTCGATGCCGCCGCGATAGCGCGCGTTGGTGAGGTTGAGCGTATCCTGCGCCGCCTCGTAGAAGCGCCGGTTGGCGGCGAGCTGCTCGGTGATCGTACCGCGCCGCGCCAAGGCGTCGGATACCTCGCGGAAGGCGCTCTGGATCGTCTGCTCGTAGCTCGCCAGCGCGGCGTCGCGCTGGGCGACGCTGAACGCCACCCCGGCGCGCCCCGCACCGGCGCGGAAGATCGGGTAGCTGGCGTTCGGCGCCACCGAATAGTTGAACGAGCCGCTGTTGAAGAGCGTCCGCAGCGCGGTGCTGGCAAAGCCCACCAGGCCGGTCAGCGAGATGCGGGGGAAGAGCTCGGCGCGCGCCGCGCCGATCTCGGCGTTGTAGGCGCGCAGCGTATATTCCGCCTGCACCACGTCCGGCCGGCGCAGCAGCACGCCTGAGTCGAGCCCGGCGGGCAATTCGCCGATCGTGGCCGCCGCCTGTTCGATCGAGCTGGGGAGCAGCGCCGGGTCGACCGGCGCGCCGACGAGCAGCTCGAGCGCGTTGACGTCCTGCGCCAGTGCGGTGCGCTGTTGCGCAAGATCGGCCTCGGCGGTGGCGAGGATCTGCTGCGCCTGGCGCAGGTCGGTGCGCGGCGCCACGCCGCCGCGACGACGCGCATCGGTGAGGCGCACGCTGGCACGCGCCGCCTCGGCGGTCTGCTCGGACACGGTCAGCAGGCTGCGGTCGGCAGCGTAGGTGAGCCAGGCGTTGGCGATATCGCCCACCAGCGTCAGCCGCGTCGCGCGCGCCGCCGCCTCCTGCGCGAAGTAGCGCGAGAGCGCGGCGCTGGTCAGCGAGCGGACCCGCCCGAACAGGTCGATCTCGAACGCGGTGACGCCGAGCTGCGCCTGGAAGGTGCTGCGCGCGGAGGAGACGGTGGTCGTCCCGGCCCCGCTGCCGACGCCACCCGTCCCGGCGCCACCCGTCCCGGTACCACCCGTTCCGACGCCGCCCGTTCCAGCACCAACCGTGCCGCCGGCGCCGGTGCCGCTGCCGCCGCCCGCGCCGCCGCTGTTGGTCCCGGTGACCACGCCGCTGCTGCCGCTGTCGCGGTAGCTGTACGCGCCGGTGGCGTTGACCTGCGGGAACAGGTCGGCGCGCTGGATGCGGTATTGCGCGCGCGTCGCCTCGATGTTCGCCACCGCCACGCGCAGGTCGCGATTGTTGGCGAGTGCGCGGTCGATGATGGTCTGCAACCGCGCGTCACGGAAGATGTCGCGGTAGGTAACGCTGGGCAGCGTCGCCTCCGACTGGCGGAGATAGGCGTCCCCGACCGGCCAGGAGGTGGGCACCGGCGCTGCCGGGCGGACGTAGGTCGGCGCGAGCGAGCAGCCGGCCAGCGCGGTGCCCGCGGCAAGCGCGGTGAACGCAGGGGGGCGGATCATCGGGCGGGCTCCGGCGCGGGCAGCGCGGGGTGATCGATCGGGCGGGGCAGCTGCGGCGGGCGCTCGCCACCGGGCGCGCCACCGCCGCCATGGCCGTCACCGCCGCCGCCCCCGGTGCCGCCACCGTCCTCGCCCTCGTCCGGGCTCGGGTCGGCGCCGCGGCGCAGACCTTTAAGGCCGTCGCGAAAACCCCGGCGCACCAGCACGAAGAAGAGCGGAATGTAGAAGATCGCCAGCACCGTCGCAGTCAGCATCCCGCCGATCACCGAGGTGCCGATCGCGATCCGGCTGTTGGCGCCCGCACCGGTCGAGATCGCCAGCGGCAGCACGCCGAAGATGAAGGCGAGACTGGTCATGATGATCGGGCGCAGGCGGATGCGCGCGGCGGAGAGCGCGGCGTCGATCACGCGCTTGCCCTTCTTCTCCTCCTGCTCGGCGAACTCGATCATGAGGATCGCGTTCTTGGCCGCCAGTCCCATCGTCGTCAGCAGGCCGATCTGGAGGTAGACGTCGTTGACCAGCCCGCGCAGCGTGGTGAACAGGATCGCGCCGACCAGGCCGAGCGGGATCACCAGCAGCACCGCGAAGGGAATCGACCAGCTCTCGTAGAGCGCGGCCAGGCACAGGAAGACGACCAGGATCGACAAGCCGTAGAGCAGGGGCGCCTGACCCGAGGACAGCCGCTCCTGATAGGACAGGCCCGCCCAAGCGACGCTGGTCCCCGGAATCTGGCCGGCGAGCTCCTGAATGCGCATCATCGCGTCGCCCGAGCTCTTGCCCGCCGCGGCCGAGCCCTGGAATTCGAACGAAGGCACGCCGTTGAAGCGCGACAGGATCACCGGCGCCTGGCTCCAGCCGATCCGCGCGAAGGCGGAGAAGGGCACCATCTGCCCGTTGCTGCCGCGCACGAACCACTGGTTGAGGTCGGTCGGCGCAGCGCGATATGGCGCGTCGCCCTGGACGAACACGCGCTTGACCCGCCCGCGGTCGACGAAGTCGTTGACGTAGCGCCCGCCCCAGGCCGTCGACAGCGTCGTGTTGACGTCCGCCTGGCTCAGCCCGAAGGCGGCGAGCTTCTGCTGATCGATCTCGACCTTGAGCGTGCCGACATCGGGCAGCTCGGTAAGGCGCACCGCGGTCAGCGCCGGGTCGGCATTGGCTCTCGCGAGCAGCTGATCCTTGGCTTCGTTGAACTTCTCCGCGGTCATGCCGCTGGTGTTCTGCAGCTCCATGGTGAAGCCGTTCGACTGGCCGAGGCCGCGGATCGCGGGAGGCACCAAGGCGAACACGCGCGCATCGCGCAATCCGCGGAACGCCGCCGAAGCGCGCGCCACGATCGCGTCGGCAGTGTTCTCCTTGCCCTTGCGATCGTCCCAGGGCGTCAGGTTCACGAAGCCCTGTCCGGTATTCTGTCCGCTGACGCCGCCGCCGCCGCCGCCGCTGACGGTGAACATCGTGGTGACGTTCTTGCCCTCGCTGCCGGCGAGATAGTCCTCGACGCGATGCTGCACCTCCTCGGTGCGCGCGCGCGTGGCGCCGGCGGGCAGCTGGAACTGGACGATCGCGCTGCCCTGGTCCTCGGTCGGCAGGAAGCCGGTAGGCAACCGCAGGAAGAGGATCGCGAGCAGCGCCACGGTGGCGAGATAGACCAGCAGGAAGAGCCATTTGCGGTCGATCACGCGGCGCACGCCGGCGACGTAGCGCGCCACGCCACGGTCGAACGTGTCGTTGAAGCGGTCGCGCGCGCGCTCGAGGAAGTGCGCAACCTTGGGAAACTTGCGCCCCAACCAGCTCTGCTCGATCGGGTCGCCGTTCTCGTCGTGGCTCTGCTTGAGCAGGGTCGCGGTGAGCGCGGGCGAGAGGATCACCGCGACCAGCACCGAAAGCACCATCGCCGACACGATCGTCAGCGAGAACTGGCGATAGATCACGCCGGTCGAGCCGCCGAAGAAGGCCATCGGCATGAACACCGCGGAGAGCACCAGCGCGATCGCGACCAGCGCGACGGTGATCTCCTTCATCGACTCGATCGTCGCCTCGCGCGGCGTCATGCCGGGATTCTCGTCCATGAGGCGCTCGACGTTCTCGACCACGACGATCGCGTCGTCGACCAGCAGGCCGATCGCGAGGACGAGCCCGAACAGCGTCAGCGTGTTGATCGAAAAGCCCGCGACATAGAAGACCGCGAACGTCCCCAGCAGCACCACCGGCACGGCGATCGCCGGCACCAGCGTCGCGCGCCAGCTCTGGAGAAAGACGAACATGACGATGACGACAAGGATGATCGCCTCGATCAGCGTCTTCACCACCTCCTCGATCGACAGCTTGATGAAGTCGGTGGTGTCGTTGGCGAAGGCGTATTCGAGGCCGGGCGGGAAGCCCTTCGCGGCGGCGGCGACCTGCGCCTTGACCAGCTCGGCGGTCTTGAGCGCGTCGGCGCCCGGCGCCAACAGCACCGCGATGCCCGCGCCGGGGTGGCGGTTGACGCGGCTGAACGCGTTGTAGCTCTCCGCGCCCAGCTCGATCCGCGCCACGTCGGCGAGCCGAACCGTGGCGCCGCTGCTCTGCGTCTTGAGAATGATGTTGGCGAACTCGGCGGGCGACTGCAGCCGCGACTGCGCGGTGACGATCGCATTGAGCATCTGCGTCGATGGCGACGGCTGACCACCGATCTCGCCCGCGGCCACCTCGGTGTTCTGGTTCTGGATTGCGGTGACGACGTCGCCCGGCATCAACTGGTAGCTGTTGAGCCGCTCGGGATCGAGCCACACGCGCATCGCATATTGCGAGCCGAACACGTTGGTGTCGCCCACACCCTGGATGCGCCCGAGCGGATCCTGGAGATTGGAGACGAGATAGTCCGACACGTCCTGGTTGGTCAGCTTGTCGGTGACGTCATAGACGCCGACGATCAGCAGGAAGTCCGGGTTGGACTTGCGCACCACGAGGCCCTGCTGCTGCACCTGCTGCGGCAACCGGCTGAGCGACTGCTGGACCTGATTCTGCACCTGGACCTGGGCGATGTCCGGATCGGTGCCCTTGTTGAACGTCGCGGTGATCGTCACCGAGCCGCGGCTCGACGAGCTCGACTGAAAGTAGAGCAAACCGTCAATACCGGTGAGCTGCTGCTCGATCACCTGGGTAACGCTGTTCTGCAGCGTCTGCGCGTTGGCGCCGGGGAAGGTCGCACGGATCGAGACCTGCGGCGGCGCGACGTCGGGATATTGCGCGATCGGCAGCGATAGGATCGCGCCGACGCCCGCCAGCATCACGATGATGGCGAGCACCCAGGCGAAGATCGGGCGATCGATGAAGATACGCGACATGTCGGATCAGCCAGCCTTGCCCTTGGCCGATGACATCTTCTCCATCTGCTCGGGCGAGGGCGCCTGCACCTTCTGCGGCGTGTCCGCCGGCACCGGTTGCAGCGGTGTCTTGGGCTTCACGTTGGCGAGCCCCTGCGTAATCACCTTGTCACCCGCGGTCAGCCCGCTGGTGACGACCCAATAGGCGCCCTGCGTGCGATCGGCGGTGACGGTGCGCTGCTCCGCGCGGTTGTTCGCGCCCACCACATAGAGGGTGGCGTTGCCCTTGGGATCGCGCGTGATCGCCGTCTGCGGGACGAGGAAGGCATTCTGCTGTATCGACTGGGAGAATTCTGCGCGCACGAACATGCCCGGCAGCAGCAGGCCATTCGGATTGGGGAAGCGCGCGCGCAGCGTCACCGTGCCGGTGCTGGGTTCGACCACCACCTCGGCGAATTCGACGGTGCCCTTGATGCCATAATCGCTGCCGTCCTCCAGCTTGAGCGTGACCTCGGCGCGCGCCGGCACCGCACCGCCCGAGGCCAGGCTGCGCCGCAGCGCGAGCAGGTTGGTGCTCGATTGCTGGATGTCGACGAAGATCGGGTCGAGCTGCTGGATCGTCGCCAGAGGATCCGTCTGGGTGGCGCTGACCAGCGCGCCGACGGTGAAGAGTGATCGGCCGATCCGCCCCGAGATCGGCGCGGGCACGGTGGTGAAGCGCAGGTTGACCCGCGCGGTATCGAGTTGCGCGCGATTCACCGCGATCGTTGCCGCCGCCTGGCGCTGGGTCGCGACCGCATCGGTATAATCCTGCGCGCTGATCGCCTCCATGTCGGCGAGCGGCTTGTAGCGCTCCGCACGCGTCTTGGCGGCTTCGAAGGTCGCCTGCGCGTTGTCGACATTGGCGTTCGCCTGGTTGGCCGCGGCTCGATAGAGCGAGGGATCGATCTGGTAGAGCGGTTGCCCGCGCCGGACGATCGCGCCCTCGGTGAAGAAGCGGCGCTGGATCACGCCCGAGACCTGCGGGCGCACCTCGGAGCTCTGATAGGCCACCGTGCGGCCGGGCAATTCGCTGACGGTCGGCACCGACGTCGGCTGGACGACGACATAGCCGACCGTGACCGGCCCCGACTGACCCGGCGCGTCGCCCTTCTGCTTGCCCTGAGGCTTGTCGCCGTCGCCGCCGCCGCAGGCGGCGAGCGCGAGCAGCGCCGACGCCGCCGCGCCGCCGATGACCTGGCGGCCCGGCCGTACCTCGATACGCATTCCTAATCTTATCCCCGCGAGAGACTTCGGGCTGCCCCGGCGCCTAACCGCAATTTGTCGCAAATGTTTCGCAAGGGGGCGAGTATTTTTCGAGCGACCGGCCCGGATTGGTGAAGCGGTTGGTTTTCACGCGTCGGCGCGATGAAACCGATACCGTGCTGGCTCGTTGGATCGCGACGGGGGCTCAGCGAAATGTCGCATGCCTCACCTAAAGGGGCGTGGTAATTGTCTTTCTCTGTTCGTCGCTCGCGCCTGATGTTCGCCACCGCGACGCTGGCGCTCGGTTGTGCCGCGGCGCACGCGCAGATGCAGAAGCCCGGCACCGCCCCGGCGCAGGGACCTGACTCGCCCAAGCCGAGCGACGCGGCGCCGGCCGCCGACTCCGCGCCGATCGTACCGGAGACCGAGTTCGACGCGGCCCTGCCGCCGCTCTCGGGTGATCTGAACGCTCCGCTCGAGCCGATGAAAGCCGCGCCCACCACCTCGCCGCCCGCGGACGCGGCGCAAGCACCCGCCCAGGCCGCGGCGCAACAGCCGATCACCCCCGGCGAATTGCCGCCGGCGCCGCCGCAGGATCCGCAACTTACGCAGCCGCTCGAGCCGCTCGCCACGTTCAACACCGCCCCGCTGCAGGCGGTCGCCGATCCGGCGCGCACGGACCAGCCCGACGTGCGCTATGCCAGCGAGGTGCAGGGGCTTGATCCGCTCGGCCTCACCGATGAGTTCAACTCGCTGTCCGCGCTCAAGCAAGGTGGCGGCAAGGCGGACAATGCCACCCAGGTGTCGGCCCGCGCGCGCGAGGACGAGCAGCTCGCGCTCCGGCTGATGAAGTCGCTCGGCTATTATGACGGCACCGCTGCCTCGACGGTCGAAACGGTGGGGGGCACGCCGGCGCGACTGCGTGCGCTCGTCACCGCCACACCGGGGCAGCAATATAAGCTCGGCAGCGTGACGGTGAAGGCCGCGGCGACCACGCCGCCCGATCTCGTCCGGCGCGAGCTGCCGCTCAAGGTGGGTGACCCGATCGAGGCGGCGCGCGTGCAGGGCGCCGAAGCCAATGTCAGCCTGCGCCTGCCGCAGCAGGGCTATCCCTTCGTGAAAGTCGGCGAGCGCGACGTGCTGCTGGACGAGCAGACCGGCACCGGCGACTATACTCTGCCGGTCGAGACCGGACCGCGCTCCTCCTTCGGCGCGTTGCGGACCGAGGGCGATCCGGTGTTCGACCTCAAGCACCTCAACGTCTTTCCGCGCTTCGACCAGGGCCAGCTCTACGACGCGCGTCTTACCGACGATCTGCGCGAGGCGCTGGTCGCGACCGGCCTGTTCAACGGCATCGGGGTCGAGCCGGTGCGTACCGGCGTCACCGCGGCAGACGGTACTGAACAGGTCGATCTGCTGGTGCGGCAGACGCGCGGGCCGGCGAAGAGCCTGTCCGGGTCGGTCGGCTTCAACACCGGCGAGGGCGTGAAGGCCGAGGCCAATTTCACCAACCGCAACAAGTTTCCACCCGAAGGCGCGCTGATCCTCGGCGTGATCGCGGGAACGCAGCAGCAGGGACTCTCCGCCGGCTTGCGCCGCATGAACGCGGGAAAACGCGACCGCACGGTCAGCCTGCTCGCCAGCGCCAATCACTCCAGCTACGACGCGTTCGACGCCTTCACCGGCTCGATCGCGGGGCGCATCAGCTATGATTCGACGCCGATCTGGCAGAAGCGCTTCACCTACGCCTACGGCTTCGAACTGGTCGGCACGAACGAGAGCGTGTTCGACTTCGCCGACTTCAAGCGCGAGCGGCGTACTTATGGCGTGGTTGCGCTGCCGGGGCAGGTGCTGTTCGACACGTCGGACGATCTGCTCAACCCCACGCGCGGTTACCGCCTCAAGCTCAATCTCAGCCCCGAGGTGTCCGTCTCGGGTCAGACCAAGCCCTATGCGCGCTCGCTGATCGAGGGGACCGTCTATTATCCGGTGAGCGACCGCTTGGTGATCGCGGGACGCGCGCGCGCCGGCAGCATCGTCGGCATCGCGCGCGACGACATCGCGCCGTCTCGGCGCTATTACGGCGGCGGTGGCGGGTCGGTGCGCGGCTATGGCTTCCAGCGGCTCGGGCCGCTTGAGCCCGACGCGGCGCTCACGCCGAACGAAGAGGGTAACATCGATCGCGCCGATCTGCGCCCGCTGGGTGGTCGCAGCATCAACGAGTTCGCGCTCGAGGCGCGCTATCGCTTCGGCAATTTCGGCATCGTGCCGTTCGTCGACGCGGGCAACGCCTATGAGAGCAGCCTGCCCAAGGGCAGCGACCTGCGCATCGGCGCCGGCATCGGCGGCCGTTTCTATACCAATTTCGGACCGCTGCGGGTCGACGTGGCGACGCCGCTCAACCCGCGCGAGGGGGATAGCAAGATCGCGCTCTATATCTCGATCGGGCAGGCGTTCTGATGGCCGAGGATACGCTCCCGACCGCCACCGGCGACACCGTCGTGGTGCGTCGCCCGTTGTGGCAGCGCGTGCTCAAGTGGCTTGGTATCGCGGTTGCGGGTCTGGCGCTGCTGGTGCTGGCCATTGTCTTCGGCATCAACACCGATCCGGGGCGTCGCTTCGTTGCCGACAGGATCGGCGGCTACACCACGGCATCGGGGCTCAACATCGCGGTTGGGCGGATCGACGGCTCGCTCTACGGCCAGCTGCGGCTCAGCGATGTGCGCGTGAGCGACGCCAAGGGTGTGTTCCTGACCTCGCCGCGGCTCGACCTCGACTGGCGCCCGTTCGCCTTCATCAACAATCACG
The DNA here is from genome assembly GCF_051400595.1 of Sphingomonas larreae. Classification (NCBI taxonomy): domain Bacteria; kingdom Pseudomonadati; phylum Pseudomonadota; class Alphaproteobacteria; order Sphingomonadales; family Sphingomonadaceae; genus Sphingomonas; species Sphingomonas larreae. The sequence continues at coordinate 570,588 of NZ_JBLFFI010000003.1, read as the reverse complement.
TCGATGTGCGCAGCGTCTCGGCCGAGCTCATCACGCTGCGGCGCAATCCCGAACTCAAGCCGACGCCGACCAAGCCCGAGGACGAGAACGCGCCGCTGCTGCCTGACCTCGACATCGACATCAACCGGCTCCACGTCGGCCGCTTTGTGATGGAGCCGCCGGTCGCCGGCGCGCGCCACGTCGCACGCTTCGATGGCCAGGCGCATATCGCCGACCGGCGCGCGCAGCTCGTGGTCGACGCTGCGACGTTGCGCGCCCCCGGCGTGGCAGGCGGTGACGTCGCGCGCGTCAGGCTGGACGCGGTGCCCGACGACAACAAGCTCGACCTCGACGTGCGCCTGAGCGCTCCCGCCAATGGGGCGGTGGCGCAGCTCGCCGGGCTCAAGGCGCCGCTTACCGCGACGATCGGCGGCCGTGGCAGCTGGGCGTCGTGGCAGGGGCGGTTGCTGGCGAATTTGGGCGGGGGCGAGCTTGCCAATCTCGCGATCTCCGCGCGTGACGGTCATATCGAGGTACGCGGCCCGACCCGACCCGGCCTCTACATCGAAGGGCCGGTCGAGCGGTTGACCGCTCCCTCGCTCGACGTCGCCGCCGATGTTACGCTCGCCGAACGCCGCGCCGACACGCGGATCAAGCTGACGTCGCGCGCGCTCGCGGTCGACGCCGGCGGCGTGGTCGACCTCGCCAACAGTCGCTTCGGCAATTTCGCAGTCGACGCCAAGCTGCTGACGCCCGGGGCGATCATGCCCGGTGTGAGCGGTCGCGACGTGCTCGCACGCGTGGTGCTCAACGGCGCCTTCGCGACCCCGACCGTCGACTATAAGATCCGCGCCGCCGCGCTCGGATTCCAGCAGACCTCGGTGCAGGATCTGTATGCCGAGGGGCTGGCGCGCGTGAACAGCGATCGCATCCTGGTGCCGGTCCACGCACGCGCGCGCCGCATCGCCGGGCTCAATCCGGCGCTTGGCGGGCTGACCACCAACGCCCGCATCGACGGCGATATCGCGATCGCGATGCCCAACATCCTGTCGGACAACCTCCGCATCCGCTCGGACACGATCGGCGCCACCGCGATCATCGCCGCCAATATGAAGACCGGCCGGTACACCGGCGGACTGCAAGGGCGCGTCAACAACTTCCGGGTCGACAGCGTCGGTATTCTCAACATCCAGACCAACGCCGATCTCGTGCCCGCGCCGAACGGCGGCTTCGGCATCACCGGCCGGGTCGCCGTGCAGACCAAGCAGTTGTTCAACGCGGGCGTGCGCAACTTCCTCGGCGGCAACGCGGTGATGAGCACGCGCTTCGGCTATTCGCCGACCGGCATGGTGACGTTCCAGAGCCTGTCGCTCAACGCACCGCAGTTCCGCGTCACGCGCGGACAGGGACGGTTCGATCCGGCAAGCGGAGCGCTGCTGGTCGACGCCGACGCCTATTCGACTCAATATGGTCCGCTCTACGCGCGCGTCACCGGTTCCTCCACCGCGCCCGTGGTGCGGCTGCGCGCGCCGCGACCCGGCGTCGGAGTCGGGCTCGCCAACCTGGACGCGCGCGTGGTCGGTCGCGGCGGCGCCTATCAGGTCAATGCGAGCGGCGGCACGAATTACGGCGCCTTTACCGCGGATGTGCTGGTGACCCCGGGCGCGCAGCTCGCGGTCGATATTCGCCGCGTGCTGTTCGCCGGGATCGACTTCGCCGGCCGCGTCGTCCAGACCGCCGCCGGTCCCTTCGCGGGCCAGGTGCGCTTCGCCGGCAACGGGCTCAACGGCAATGTCGCGCTCGGCGCGCAGGGCAAGTATCAGCGCGCCAGCGTCAATGCGCGCGCGGCGGGCGCGACGATCCCGGGCATGACCGGCTTCAGCATCGGCCGCGCCCTCATCACCGCGGATGCGGTGCTGTACGACAAGCCGCAGATTGTCGCCGACGCACAGGTCGCCAATCTCCGCTACGGCGCGACCCTGCTCCAGACCGGGCGCGTAAAGGTGAATTATCGCGACGGGGCGGGCAGCGCGCAGGCGCTGTTCAACGGCTCCAACGGCGTGCCCTTCCGCCTGGCGGTGAACTCGCGGCTGTCGCCCAGCCTCTACCTTGTCGCGCTGAGCGGCGCGGCCAACAACGTGGCGTTCCGCACCGCGCAGCCGGCGCGGATCGTGCCCGCCGCCGGCGGCTACCGGCTCGAGCCGGCGCGGCTCGACTTCGACAAGGGCTCGATGCGCCTCGCCGGGCGCTTCGGCGGCGGGGCGACCCAGGCGCAGATGCGGCTCGACCGGCTCGATCTGTCGCTGATCAGCGCGCTGGTGCCCAACCTCGCGTTGGGCGGCCAGGCCACCGGCAGCCTCGACTATGTCCAGAACGCCGGCGAGGCCTTCCCGCGCGCTGACGCCCGGCTCAATGTCACCAACTTCACGCGATCGAGCCTGGTCGCGGTATCCGAGCCGGTCGACATTGTCTTCCAGGGCCGGTTGTCGAGCGCGGCGGGCGAGGGGCGCGCGCTCATCAAGCGTGCGGGCACCCCGATCGGCCGTCTGGTGGCGACGCTCACCCCGGCGGGCAGCGGCAGCTGGTCGACCCGGTTGATGCAGGGGCCGCTCGGCGGCGGGATCCGCTACAACGGACCGGCCGGCGTGCTGTTCAGCTTCGCCGGGCTCGCGCAGCAGCAGCTCAGCGGCCCGATCGCGATCGCGGCGGACTTGGCCGGCACCGTCACCGCGCCACGTGTCAACGGGCTGATCCGTGCGGACAACCTCACCTATGACAATGAGACCTATGGCACGCGGCTGAGCAACATGCGGGTCGCCGCGCGCTTCAACAACGACCGGCTCGAGCTCCAGCAGCTCCAGGCGCGCGCGGGGCAGGGGACGGTGCAGGCGTCGGGCAATGTCGGACTCGCCGCGGCGCAGGGCTTCCCGCTCGATGTTCGCGTCGCGATGCGCGACGCGCAGCTGGCGCGCTCCGACGCGCTCGGCGCCACCGCCAGCGGCGACATTCGCATCCAGAACAGCGCCAGCGGGGGTCTGATCAGCGGCCAGATCAACGTGCCCAACGCGCGGTACGAGATCATCCGCCAGGGTGCGGCCGAAGTGCCCGAACTCACCGGCGTCCGGAAGAAGAGCGAGGTTCGCGCGCAGCAGGCCGCCGCGGCTGCCGCACAGGCGGCGGGTCAGGCGGCCGCGCCGGCGACCCCGCCGGGCCTGTTCAAGCTCGACCTGCGCGTCCGCGCCGACAACCAGCTCTACGTCTCGGGCATGGGGCTGGAGAGCGAGTGGCAGATGGACATGCGGATCGGCGGCACCTCCGCGGCGCCGGTGATCAATGGCGGGCTCGATCTGGTGCGCGGCACCTACTCGTTCGCGGGCAAGCGCTTCGATGTCGAGCGCGGGCAGGTGCGCTTCCGCGGCGGCGCGCTGACCGATCCGGACATCAACATCCTGGCGACCACCACGAACGACAATGTGACGTTTAATATCGCGATCACCGGGACCGGGCAGCGTCCGCAGATCGCGTTCACCTCGACGCCGTCGCTGCCCCAGGACGAGGTGCTGAGCCGCCTGCTGTTCGGCACAAACCCGGAGAATCTCTCGGCCACCGAGGCGATCCAGCTGGCGAGCGCGCTCAACTCGCTGCGCGGCTCGGGCGGCGGGCTCAACCCGCTCGGCAAGCTGCGGTCGGCGACCGGGTTCGACCGGCTGCGCATCCTGGGGGCGGACGAGGCGACCGGCCGCGGCTCGGCACTGGCCGCGGGCAAGTACCTCACCGACGACATCTATATCGAGATCGTCACCGACGCCCGTGGCTTCACCGCGACCCAGCTGACGATCGCACTGACGCGCGCGATCAGCGTGCTGTCGCAAGCCGGGTCGTTCGGCGGCTCGAACGTCCAGCTGCGCTACTCGAGGGACTTCTAGCGGAAGCGGGCTCCGGCGCAGGCCGGAGCCCGCGCCTGTCGAGATGACGCGGGAAGCGTGACGATCGGCGTCGCTGCTCCTATCTGTTTCGAATGTCAGACACGCATGCGGTGGAGCAGGTCGACGTGGTCGTCGTCGGCGCGGGCCTGTCGGGCATCGGCGCGGCATGTCACTTGCGCCGTCACTGTCCCGATCTCCGCGTCCTGATCCTTGAGGCACGCCACGCGATCGGCGGCACCTGGGACCTGTTCCGTTACCCCGGTGTGCGCTCCGATTCGGACATGCACACGCTCGGTTATGCCTTTCGTCCGTGGCGCGATGGCGCGGCGATCGCCGATGGTGCCGCCATCCTCCGCTATATTGAGCACACGGCGCACGAGGCGGGGGTCGCTGAGGGCATCCGGTTCGGCCATCGCGTCACCGCCGCGGACTGGTCGAGCGCCGGATCGGTCTGGACGCTTACCGTCAACCGCGACGGTGCTGCGCCGCTGACGATCCGCTGTGGCTGGCTCCACGCCTGTTCGGGCTATTACGCCTATGATCGGGCGTACCGGCCGCCATTCGCGGGTGAGGCGAGCTTCGCGGGCGACATCGTTCATCCGCAATTCTGGCCGGCCGATCTCGACTATGCCGGCAAGCGGGTCGCGGTGATCGGCAGCGGTGCCACCGCGGTCACTTTGGTGCCGGCGATGGCGCGGACTGCCGCGCATGTCACGATGGTGCAGCGCTCACCCGGCTATGTCGTGGCCCGACCCGCGCGTGATCGCGTCGCGGCCTGGCTCGGTGCCGCGCTGCCGGAACGCGCTGCTTACACCGCGACTCGGTGGAAGAACGTGTTGCTCGGGCAATTCTTCTTTCGGCTGGCGCGGCGGCGCCCGCGTGTGGTGGCGCGGCGGCTAATCGCGCTCGTGCGCCAGGAACTCGGCGAGGAGTATGACGTCGCCACCCACTTCACGCCCGCTTACGACCCCTGGGACCAGCGGCTCTGCCTCGTACCAGATGGCGATCTGTTCGCCGCGATCCGCTCGGGTCGCGCCAGCATCGTCACCGGCACGATCGCCCGCTTCGATCCGGGTGGCATCGCGCTCTCGGACGGCACTCGGATCGCGGCGGACGTCATCGTCACCGCTACGGGGCTGGAGATCCTGTTGTTCGGCGGCCTGAAGCTGACCTGTGACGGCCACGCGATCGATCCGGCGGCGTCGCTGCAGTACAAGGGGATGATGCTGTCGGATGTGCCGAACTTCAGCTTCGCCTTCGGCTATACGAACGCGTCGTGGACGCTGAAGGCTGACCTTGTCGCCGCGCATCTCTGTCGCTTGTTGCGGGCGATGCGACGGCGCGGCATGTCGCAGGCGACTCCGCGGGTGCCGCAGGTGGGCATCGTGGCCACGCCATTCGCGGATCTCACATCAAGCTATATCAAACGGGCGCTGCCGTCGCTGCCCCGTCAGGGCGATCGCCGACCATGGCGGCTCGATCAGAATTATGTGCGCGACCTGATCGCGTTACAGTTCGGATCGGTGACCAGAGCGCTGGAATTTCGTGCGGCTGCCACACGCCCGACCGACGGGCAGCGCGCAGGCTCGGCAGGCGCGGGCGAGTAACTGTCTCGGCTCGGCATCGCAGCGACAGTAACGCGCAATGCCGAGCCGGGGATGTGCTTACCAGGGCTTGATCGTCGTACCGACGAAGCCGAGCAGCGCGAGAACGAACGCGAGCATCGATGGTCTCCGATTACCAGGGCTTGATGGTGGTGCCGACAAAGCCGACCAGCGCGAGAATGAAAGCGATCATCGGTTGTCTCCGATTACCAGGGCTTGATGGTGGTGCCGACGAAGCCGACCAGCGCGAGAACGAAAGCGATCATCAGATCTTCTCCGATTACCAGGGCTTGATGGTGGTGCCGACGAAACCGATCAGCGCGAGAACGAATGCGAACATGAGCCTTCTCCCTTTTTCTTGCTCACCCCCCCGAAGGGTAACGCGCAGGTAACGGTTTTTTCACCACGTCTCAATGTGCTTAATCATTCGTTAGACCAAAGTGGGACATGATTAAGTGGTTCTTTAAGGTCGCGGCCTAGGATGGCGGCGCGATGGATGTTCCACTTCCCCGAGCGCCCGAGCCGGCGCGTGACGATGCGCAACGCGACAGCGTCGCGGCGGCAGGTGCTCACCGGCAACGAGTCCAGCTGCTCGTCCGCTTGCGCGATTACGGCACGCTGCGGCGTGCGATCGGGGTCACCGCGGCCGGCTCGTTCACCGCGACCGTTGCCGCGCGGCTCGCGAACACGCTGCCGCTAGCGCACGTCGCCACGATGGGGCAGGATATCATTCGCGTGGACGGCGTCGGCGGGCGCGACGAGGTGGAGCATGTGGCTGCGGGAGTGCGAGCATTCTTCGATCCGGCAGCGTCCGCGTGCGACGCCGCCGCGGCACAGGGGTGGGCGATCGGCAGCGCCATCGCTGCCGCGAAGGACGATGACGTGACGCTCGCAGAAGCCGCGGAGACGGCGCTGGCGCAGGCGCTGGCCGATGCGCCGCTGGAGCCGCCGCCCGTGGCGCACACATGGACCGACGATCGCGCCACCGAGCTAAGCCGCGCGCTCGCGGAAGATGAGCTGGAACTCTTTTACCAGCCCAAGCTCCACGTCCGACAACAGGTGATCAAGAGCGCTGAGGCGCTGATCCGCTGGCGGCATCCGCAGCGCGGGCTCGTCCCTCCGGCCGATTTCATCCCCGCGGCCGAGGAGAGCGGACACGTCGGGCCGCTGACGCTCTGGACGGTTCGGCGCGCGATCCAGGATCAGCGCCGGCTTCGTCGGCTCGGCCATGACGTGCGCATCTTCATCAACATCTCGGGCCAAATGCTGGCGGACACCGCTTTCGCCGAAGCGGTCTGCGGCTATGTCGCCGCGGCGCCCGACGCGCAGCTTGGTTTCGAGATCACCGAGACCTCGGTGATCCGCGATCCCGCGGGCGCGATCGCCAACCTGCACCGCTTCGACGCGATCGGCGTAACCATTTCGATCGACGATTACGGCGCCGGCCTGTCCAGCCTAGCCTATCTCAAGCAATTGCCCGCCCGCGAGCTGAAGATCGACAAGCTTTTCATCACCGGCATCACCAGCTCGCACCGCGACCCGCTGATCGTGCGCTCCACGATCGATCTTGCCCACGCGCTCGACATGGAAGTGGTGGCGGAGGGCGTGGAGACGCACGCCGCGCTCGCGCTGCTGTCGGTGATGGGGTGCGACATGGTGCAGGGTTTTGTGCTGAGCCGTCCGGTCGAGCTCGAGACGCTGGCCGGCTTCCTCGCCGAGGAACGACACCATCGCGCCTCGGCGGACACGCGCGCCTCGTTCACCCGGCTGAGCGCGACGTGGAAACGCGCCTGACGCGATGGCGCGCGCTGGGGTGCGCGCTGGCGCTGGCAGCCGCATCGCTGCCCGCACACGCGGCTCCCGCTGCGGATACGCTCGAAGCGCAGGTGCGCCAACAGATGCTGGTCGATCCGCGCGGCGCGATCACGCTGGTGGAACGCGCACGCACGCCGGTGCACGCACGCTCGACGCGGTCGGCCCGGGCGCATGCCGCCATGCTCGATTGGCTCGAAGCGGAGGCGCTGACGCGGATCGGTGAGCCGGACCGTGCGCTTCGGCTGCTCGCCAATGCGCAGAACCAAATCCGGATCGCGGATCCCCAGTCGCACCTGGCGGCCGACATCCTGCTCTCGCAGGGGAGTGCGCTCACCGACGCGGGACGGATCACCGAGGCGCTCACCGCCTTGCAGCGCGCCCACGACCGCTTCGTCACGCTCGAGGATCAGCGCAGCCAGGCCAAGGCGCTGACGCTGATCGCGCTGCTGTACCGCAGCGCGGGCGACTATGCGACCGCACTCCGGTATTTCTCGCTGGCGTCGGAGCGCTTCGACGAGGATCCGGGGCTGACGGTCGCGATCGAGAATGGTCGCGGTCAGGCGCTCACCGCGCTCGGCCGCTTCGGGGAGGCCGAGCGCGCGTTCCGACGCACGCTGCGCGCGGCCGTGACGCTCCGCAGCCCGCTGGCGCTCGCGCAGGCGCTGAGCAGCGTCGCCGAGAGCCAGCTGCGCCTCGGGCAGACTGCGCGTGCGGAGCAGACGATCCGGCGCGGGCTGGTGCTGGCCCGGCAGGAGAGCGCTGCGGTGGAGCGGCCGCAGTTGCTGGCGCTCGCCGCCGAGGCGGCGTTGCGCGCGGGAGATGTGGCGCGCGCACGCGATCTCATCGCGGAGCGGTTCGCCGGCGTGGATCTCGATCGCACGCTGATCGCCGACCGCGACGTCCACGATATCGCCTATCGCATCTATCTCGCGAGCCACGATCCCGCCGCTGCACTCGCCCAGCTGCGGGCGGTCAAGCGGCTCGACGACCAGGCCACCGCGATCGCGCGCTCGAACAGCGCCGCGCTCGCTGCCGCACGGTTCGACTATGCCAATCAGGAATTGCGCATCGCGCGGCTGAAGACCGCCGGTCTCGCCAAGACGGTCGCGTTCGAACGCGCCACCGCGCATACGCAGCGGCTGATCCTGTACGGCACGGTGGCGGGCACGCTGCTGATCATCACGCTGCTGGGCGTCGGCCTGTTCACCATCCGGCGCAGCCGCAACGAGGTGCGTGCCGCCAACGCAGATCTGGCCGCGAGCAACGCCGAGCTGGCCAAGGCACTGCGCGCCAAGACCGAGTTCCTCGCCACCACGAGCCACGAGATCCGCACTCCGCTCAACGGCATCCTCGGCATGACCCAGGTGATGCTGACCGAACCGACGCTCGATCCGCTGTCGCGTGAACGGCTCGGCATCATCGATGGCGCGGGGACGACGATGCGCGCGCTCGTCGACGACATCCTCGACGTGGCGAAGATCGAGACCGGCCGGATGACGATCGAGTCCGCCCCGCTCGACCTGCGTGCGGTGCTCGATCAGTCGACCCGATTGTGGCGCGATCCGGCGCGCGCCAAGGGTCTGGCCTTCCGGATCGACGTGGACGCGGCGCCGCAGTGGATCATTGGGGACGCCGCGCGGCTCCGGCAGATCGTCTTCAACCTCCTGTCCAACGCGGTGAAGTTCACATCCGAGGGCGAGGTGGCGCTGCGCGTGGCGCTGGCGGACGAGCGGCTGCGCGTCACCGTATCGGACACCGGCATCGGCATCGCCGACGAGGCACAGGAGTTGATCTTCGAGTCCTTTCGTCAGGCCGACGCCGGCACGACGCGACAGTTCGGCGGAACCGGCCTTGGACTGGCGATCTGCCGCAACCTGGCCCGTGCGATGGGTGGCGATGTGACGGTGACGAGCCGGCTGGGAGAGGGCGCGACCTTCGAGCTCGACTTGCCCCATCTTCCTGCCGCCGGTGTCGCGCCCGTGGCCGAGGCGGTGGCGCTGGTCGTGGTGGAGCGCAACCCGATCACGCGGGCGATGTACAAGTCGTTGTTCGAGGGCGCCGGCGCGCTGTTGTTCGCCGATGGCGACGACGCCGCGGCCACGATTGCGCGCGTCCGCCCTGAGCGCGTGCTGGTCGACGCCGGCTCGCTCGACGCCGGAAGGCTCGCCGCGCAGCTCGCGGCGATCGGCGAGGCCGCCGCCGGCGCGCCGCTTGCGGTGCTGGTCACCGCGGCTCTCGCCGGCCGCGCGAACGATTGGACGAGTGCGTCAATCACCCAGGTTATCGAGAAACCGGTAGCCAAGAAAGCGATGGTAGCGGCAGTGCTGTCGATGGCGCGCGCGACGGTGCGCAACGCTGCATGATGTGTTAGGGGATCGAGTGCGAGAGGGCGGATCGCATTGCCACCGGGGGGGCGGACCGAAGTGACGGCGTTGACTGCCCTTTTTATCGAAGACGATCGGATGAATCGTCGTGTGGTCCGCGACATGCTCGATGTCGCCGGGGTGGCCATGGTGGAAGCGGAAAGCGCCGAAGTCGGGCTCGAGCTGATCGAGCGCGACGACTTCGACGTGATCCTCGTCGACCTGCGTATGCCGGGCATGGACGGCGTGACCGCGATTCGCCACATTCGCGCGCGCGGTGATGCCAAGGCGCGGCTGCCGATCATCGTCGTCACCGCCGATACCGCGATCGACCTGCGCCAGCGTTGCCTCGAAGCCGGCGCGGACGACGTGATCTTCAAACCGGTAGCGATGGACGCACTGTTCGATGCAATGGGTCGGCTGCTCGCCGAGGACGATGACGACGAGCTGATCTGACCGCGGGCGTCCGGCGCAGTGAACCGCGGCGCTCGTCACGCATGAGGAAGTAAGGCAGCGGCAGCCCGGTCGAGCGCGCCAGCTCCGTCTTATGGCACCGCCGGCCACGCTGATAGGCGCGCACGAACACGGCCGGATCGTCGCCGTGGCTTGGCTAGCCGGCCTTATCCCCGCGCAGCGCCGTGGCGAGCGAGGCGCTGGCGCTGCCGCGGCGGGCGGGCTTGGGCTGATCGGGCGAGGGAGCCCAGCCGGTGAGGAAGATCAGGTCGAAGCGTTCGCGTATGCGCCCGTCCGCATCCGCGCGCGCGGCGAACGCCTCGGCTGCGCGGGCGAGTGCGTCGCGTCGCAGCGGATGGCGATCGGCCAGCACGTTGGTGGCCGCCATGCCGCGCAGATCGGTGAGCAACCGGCCCAGCCCGGGATAGCCGACGCTGATCGTCTCGACGTCGGCGACCGGCAGTGCGAAGCCCGCGCGCATCAGCAGATCGCCGGCCGACCGGACGTCGACCAGCGGGTGCAATCGCGCCACCGCCGCCTCCTCCGCGCCGCGCAGCGCCGCGCGCAGGTGCGCGAGACTGGCGCCGCCGACGAACGCGCCGAGGAACAGGCCGTCCGGGCGGAGCACGCGACGGATCAGTGCCAGCGCGCCGGGCAGATCGTTGACGCTGTCGAGCGTGCCTGCCGCCACCACGAGATCGAAGGAGGCGTCGGCGAACGGCAGCCGATCTTCGTCGCCCTGCACCCCGCCGCTGGCGCGCGCAAAGGCGAACCCGGCATCGAGCCGCGCGATCCGGGCGCCCGGCGGCGCGGCATAGTCGCCGAGATGGCTGCCGAGATCGAGAATGTCGGCGAAGTCGCGTTTTACCGCATCGAGCCGGTCGAGGATGCCGTCGAGCATCGCGGCGCGCAGGAAGTCGTGCGCGGCGAAGTCGACGGCGGCGCGGTCACGGCGCTGGCGCCGGGCGGCGCGATCGAAGATCTCGGGTGGCTGCATGGGTCAGTGTGCGGCTTGTGCCCGGTCGTGGCGCTGCGGACAAGCGCGACATGCGCGTCGCGACGTTCGAGCCGCTGGTGAATCTGGTGCTGCCGCCGCGCTGCCCGGGGTGCGGCGCGATCGTCTCGGCGCAGGGACGTTTCTGTGCGCCGTGCTGGAGCTCGCTTCGCTTCATCACCCCGCCATGGTGCGCGAGCTGCCACCAACCTTTTGCGTACCCGGACGGCGAGGCGCGGTGTCGCCAGTGTAGCGCCGCTCCGCCGCGCCATGCCGGCCTCCACGCCGCCGTCACCTATGACACGGTCGCGCGGACACTGGCATTACGGCTCAAGCACGGCGGTCGCGCGGCCTATGCGACGACCGCGGCGCGCTTGATGGCGCGCTGGATGCCTGGCGAGGCGACGTTGCTGGTGCCGGTGCCGCTGCATCGCTGGCGGCTGTGGTCACGCGGCTATAATCAGGCCGCGCTCCTTGCGGCGGCGCTGACGCGGATCACCGGCGTGCCGAACGATCCGCGCCTGCTCGAGCGCCGCCGCGCCACGCCGATGCTGCGCGCGCTCGGCCCGGTCGAGCGCCGGGCTGCGGTGGCGGGAGCGTTCGGCGTCGCCGCCGCGCGCCGGAGCGATTTGGCGGGGGCTCACCTCGTGCTGGTCGACGACGTCTATACCAGCGGCGCGACCGCCGATGCCTGTGTCGATGCGCTGCTGACCGCGGGCGCACAAGCGGTGACGGTGCTGGTGTGGGCGCGCGTGCTTGCCGCGGGTGATTGACAGCGCGATCGGGTGATCACACCTAGACCGGATGGCACGGGTCGAGATCTACACCAAACAATATTGTCCTTATTGCTCGCGGGCGATGAATCTGCTCGCCAGCAAGGGCGTGGCCGTCGAGGAGACCGACATCGGCGTGCATCGCGACAAGCGCGCCGAGATGATCGGCCGCGCCGGCGGACGCTCCACCGTGCCGCAGATCTTCATCGACGGTCGGCATGTCGGCGGGTCGGACGATCTTGCCGCGCTCGAGCGCAGAGGCGAGCTGGACCCGTTGCTAGCTGCCTGACCGGATCGTGATCGTCTTCGATCTGCGATGCGGCGGCGGGCATGTGTTCGAGGCGTGGTTCGCCTCTTCCGCGGCGTTCGAGGAACAGCGCGGGCGCCGGCTGATCGACTGCCCCGTATGCGGCGATGCGTCGGTGGAGAAAGCGGTGATGGCGCCGAACGTGGCGGCGAAGGGCAATCGCGCAACCGCGCCGACACAACCGCTCGCACCCGCAGATGTCGCAGCCGTGCGGGAAGTGCTGTCCCGCATCGCCGCGGCGCAGGCGGACGCGCTGCGTCAATCGCGCTGGGTTGGGCGAGATTTCGCCGATACCGCGCGCAAGATGCACGCCGGTGACGAGGCGGTTGCGCCGATCCACGGTCAGGCGAGCCGGTCGGAGGTGGTCGCGCTGGTGGAGGAGGGCGTGCCCGTCGCCCCGCTACTCGTCCCGGTGATCCCGCCCGAGCAACTCAACTGAGGCAAAGCGCAGGCGCAAGACGAGCGGGAGCGCGCGCCTACGCAGCGTCCGGCTGACGCAGGTCAGTCATTCCATGTTGAACGGATGGCAGCGCGCCACGTTGACTGCCGTGCGCACGATATCGCGCGCCGAAAGGGAAGACACATGATGGCGCTCCACACCGAAGGACGCGAACCGCGCAGCGCGGCCACGCTTCTCCTCCTGGGCACGTTGGCAGCGCTGATGCTGTACGTGGTCAAGTGCCGCCTCGCCCCGGCGACTGGCCCCGACAATGTCTTGCTGTTCGCGCTGATCGGCGGCGCACTCGGCGGCGTCGCAGCGCTGATCCGCGACTGGAAGGAGCAACGATAATGGGTGGCGACGGCTTCCGGCTCTATGGCACGGCCGACCCCGAGAACAACCAGCAGCCGCCCGCGGGCGGCATGCGCGGAGAGGGCTATGCCACGCCAGAACCCGCCGGTGAGGACCTTACCCATACGATGATCTCGAGCGACGGTCGTACGATCGCGCTTGAGGAGCAGTCGGGCGTGAGCTTCGTCGAGGCGAGCGGCCGCGCCGGGGAGCGGCCGGCCGTTCCACCTGCGCCGGTAGCCGCACCGAACTGGCCCGCGATGCTGGGCGCCGCGGCGATCGGGTTCCTCCTCGGTCGGCGCGTGGCGCGACGCGTTCGCGTCACCGAACCATCGCGCGCGACCCTGCCGCCGGTGCGCGATGCCGGGCCCGCGAACATCGCCGATCCTGAGCCGCGCGCCTGGGATGCGATCGATGAGGGATCGGACGAATCCTTCCCCGCGAGTGATCCGCCGGCCTATTCGACGCCGGGTCGCTGAACGTCCGCCAGGACTAGGGCGCTGTTTTCGATCAGCGTCGCGGACAGCGCGGCATAGCCGTCGACCTGGCGCCACGGCGTGTCCAGGGGCTCGTGGTGAGTGGCCGAGATGACCATCACGTCGGCGCCGGCCGCCTCTGCCGCGGCGATACCGGCAGGGGCGTCCTCCCACACCAGACAGTCGCGCGCTTCCACGCCCAATCGCTTCGCGGCGAGCAGGAAGCAGTCCGGTGCCGGCTTGCCGCGTTCGACGTCGTCGGCGGTGACCATCACCGCAGGCGGCGCCACGCCCGCGGCGCTGAGCCGGACCTCGGCGAGCGAGCGCGGCGCTGAGGTGACGATCGCCCAGCGCTCCGGCGGCAGCGCCGCGGTGAAGGCGGCCGCGCCGGCGATCTCGACCACGTCGGCAACGTCGTCGATCTCGGCCTGGAGCAGGAGCTCGAACTCGCGCTGCGGGTCGACGCCTTGGGGGGCGAAGCGCCGGATCGTCTCGATCGCGCGCACTCCGTGCATCACCTTCATCAGTTCCTCGACGTCGATCTGGTGGCGCTCGGCCCAGGCGGTCCAGGCGCGGATCGCCGACGGGATCGAGTTGATCAGCGTTCCGTCCATGTCGAACAGGAAGGCGGCATAGCGGCGGGTCATGCGCGGTTCGCCGCGGAGAGCACCGCGCGGACGCTCGCAGTGGCAATGTCGCTGTCGATGCCGACCCCCCAGACGGTACGACCATCGCTGGTTCGACATTCGAGATAGGCGGCGGCCTGCGCGCCCGCGCCATGGCCGATCGCATGCTCGGCATAGTCGATGACGTCGAGCGTCGGACCCGTGCTGTCCGCCAGCGCGGCGACTACGCCCGAGATCAGGCCGTTGCCGCGTCCGGACAGCGAGCGCTCCTCGCCGTCGATCGCGATCCGGCCGACGAAGACGCGCTCGCCTGCGGTGCCGCTCTCGTCATAGTCGCGCAGCACGAACCGGTCGTGCGCGCTTGGCAGATAGGCCCGCTCGAACGCGCCCCAGATATCAGCGGCGTTGAGCTCGCGGCTGGTCTCGTCCGCCAGCGCCTGGACGTGGCGGCTGAAGTCGGCCTGAAGCCGCTTGGGCAGTCGCAGCCCTTTGTCCTGCTCGATCACCCAGGCGACGCCGCCCTTGCCCGACTGCGAGTTGACGCGGATCACCGCCTCGTAGCTGCGGCCGAGGTCCGCCGGGTCGATCGGCAGATAGGGCACCTCCCACAGCCCGTCGTTGCGCGCCGACTGGGCGGCGAAACCCTTCTTGATCGCGTCCTGGTGCGAGCCCGAGAAAGCGGTGAAGACGAGATCGCCGGCATAAGGCGTACGCGGGTGGATCGGGATGTTGGTGGCATATTCCACCGTCTTCACGATCGCGTCGATGTCGGAGAGGTCGAGCTGCGGGTCGACCCCCTGGGTGTACATGTTGAGTGCGACCGTCACGAGGTCGCAATTGCCGGTGCGCTCGCCATTGCCGAGCAGGCAGCCCTCCACGCGGTCGGCGCCCGCCATGATGCCGAGCTCCGCCGCCGCCACGCCGGTGCCGCGGTCATTGTGGGTGTGGAGCGAGATCACCGCCGCGTCGCGACTCGGCAGGTGGCGCGCGAACCATTCGATCTGGTCGGCATAGACGTTGGGCGTCGCGCACTCGACCGTGGCGGGCAGGTTGAAGATGATCGGCGCCTCCGCGGTGGGGCGCAGCACCTCGGCGACCGCCTCGCAGACCTCGACCGAGAAATCGAGCTCGGCGGTGGAGAAGGTCTCCGGGGAATATTCGAACTGCCAGCGCGTGTTCGGGCGTTTGGCGGCCTCGTCGCGGAGCACCTTGGCGCCTTCGACCGCAATCCGCTTCACCTCGTCGCGCGACATGCCGAAGACGATCTTGCGCCACGCCGGGCTGACCGCATTGTAGAGGTGGACGATCGCGCTATGCGCGCCCTCCAGGCTCGCGAAGCTGCGCTCGATCAGGTCGCGACGCGACTGGGTGAGCACCTGGATCTGTACATCCTCGGGCACGCGATCGTCGCGGATCAGTCCGGCGATGAAGTCGAACTCGGTCGCGCCGGCGGAGGGGAAACCGACCTCGATCTCCTTGAGTCCGACCTTGAGGAGCATCTCGAAGAAGCGCGTCTTCTTCTCGGCGTCCATCGGATCGATCAGCGCCTGATTGCCGTCGCGCAGATCAGTCGACAGCCAACGCGGCGCGCGCGTGATCGTGGCGGACGGCCAGCGCCGGCCGGGCAGGTCGATCGGCGGGAAGGGACGGTATTTGGTCGCGGGGTCGCGCAGCATGGCGGTGGCTCTCTCGACAGGAGCAGAAGGGGGACGTCCAGCCCTTAGGCGCGGCGCGACAAGCGCGCGAGCGGTGACGCGCCTAAGGGCGCGTAAGTCGAAGCAGGAGGGCGAGGCCGTTGGCCATGGTCATCGACGGTGGGAGTAGCGCGGCGGGCACGGATTTGTCCAGCGCGTCCGAGAGAGCGGCGAGATGTTGAGCGAAAAGAAACCTTTGTCGGCGAAGGAGGGCGCTTGCGAGGGAGTTCACCATGTTGCAGCTGGTTTATATCAGCACCGCGGTCGGCAGTGTCGCTACCGCACCGATCCTGGCGGCGTCGCGCGCCAATAACACACGCGATCGAATCACCGGGCTGCTGTTCAGCGACGGTCGGCGTTTCCTTCAGGCGCTCGAGGGTGATCCCGCCATCGTCGAGCGCGCTTATTCGCGGATCAGCCTCGACCCGCGGCATCGCGCGCTGGTGATCCTGTCGCGCCGCGAGGTGCCGACGCGCGAGTTCGGCGCCTGGGCCATGGCGGAGCGCGTGCCCGGTGCCGACAGTGATTCATTCACCAAGCGGGTCGGCGAGCTGGTGGCGAACGCCTCGCCAGCGGTGCGCGCCACCTTCGACAGCTTCGCGCGGCTGCAACGCGCCGCCTGAGTGGTGCCATGCCGCTCCCCGCCAGCGGCATGGTGAATCCCGGGTTCAAGATGACGTCGCCCGGTTTAAGCGACGCGCCTCCGCCTCAGATATCCGCGAACACGTGGCGCTCGGCGCGTGCGCCCGGGTGCGTCACCGCGCCCTGATAGGCCGGGCCGACGTTCTGCGCATAGCGCCACAGCGCACCCGCGCCATAGCCGTTCTCGCGCGCCTGCCAGCGCGCCCGCCGCGCTGCCAGCACCGCATCGTCGACGAGCAGGTCGATCGTGCCCGCCTCGGCGTCGATCCGGATCGCGTCGCCATCCTCGACCAGCGCGATCGGACCGCCCTCGGCCGCCTCGGGGCCGACATGGCCGATGCAGAAGCCGCGCGTGCCGCCCGAGAAGCGCCCGTCGGTGATCAGCGCGACCTTCTCGCCCATGCCGAGCCCGTAGAGCGCGGCGGTGGTGGACAGCATCTCGCGCATACCGGGCCCACCCTTGGGACCCTCGTAGCGGATCACGATCACCTCGCCCTCGGCGATCTGGCGTGCCTCCACCGCGGCGAAGGCGTCCTCCTCGCAATCGAAGCAGCGCGCCGGTCCTTCGAACTGAAGCCGGTGCATCCCCGCCACCTTGACGATCGCGCCATCGGGCGCGAGCGATCCGCGCAGACCGACAACGCCGCCGGTCGGGGTGATCGGCGTCGCGACGTCGTAGATCACCTTCTGGTCGGGATTCCACGTCACCTGATCGATGTTCTCGCCCAGCGTGCGCCCGGTGACCGTCAGGCAGTCGCCGTCGAGCAGCCCGCCCGCGAGCATCGTCTTCATCAGCATGTAGACGCCGCCGGCCTCGTACATGTCCTTGGCGACATACTTACCGCCCGGTTTGAGATCGGCGATGTAAGGTGTTGTTTTGAAAGCCTCCGCCACGTCGAACAGGTCGAAGTCGATGCCTGCCTCGTTGGCCATGGCGGGGAGATGGAGCGCGGCGTTGGTCGAGCCGCCGGTGGCCGCGACCACGCGCGCGGCGTTGATGAAGGCGGCACGCGTGCAGATGTCGCGCGGACGCAGCTGTCGCGCCACCAGCTCCATCACCTGCGCCCCCGCGGCCACCGCGATCTGCTCACGCGTGGTGTAAGGAGCCGGCACCATGTTACTGTTCGGCAAGGATAATCCGATCGCTTCGCCGACGCAGGCCATGGTGTTGGCGGTGAACTGGCCACCGCACGCGCCATGTCCGGGGCAGGCGACCTTCTCGAGTGCGTGCACCTCGGACAGCGGGCAGGCGCCCGCGGCATATTTACCGACCACCTCGAACACGTCGACGACGGTGACGTCGCGGTCGTGGAAGCGCCCGGGCAGGATCGATCCGCCGTAGACGAAGATGGACGGGATGTTCAGCCGCAACATCGCCATCATCATGCCGGGCAGCGACTTGTCGCAGCCCGCGAAGCCGACGAGCGCGTCGTAGCAATGGCCGCGCACGCTGAGCTCGACCGAGTCGGCGATCACCTCGCGACTGACGAGCGAGGCCTTCATCCCCTGGTGCCCCATCGCGATCCCGTCGGTGACGGTGATCGTGTTGAAGCGGCGGGGCATGCCGCCACCCTGCTCGACACCGCGGCGCGCGGCATCGGCCTGCGCATCGAGAGTCGTGTTGCAGGGCGCGCTGTCGTTACCGGCCGAGGCGAGCGCGACGAACGGTCGCGCAATCTCTTCCTCGCTGAGCCCCATCGCATAATAATAGCTGCGATGCGGCGCACGTTCGGGACCGACCGACACGTGGCGGCTCGGCAGGCGGGATTTGTCGAAGGTCTGGGTCATAGCGCGCACGCCTATGTCGCGGCAGAGGCCATTCGCGCAAGTATGTTGTGCCGAGATGCGTCGGTCTCAACCTCGGTCTCACACCTCCGGGTAGCGCGCCGCGACGAAGTACAGACCGTCCGGCGGCGCGTTGAGCCCGAGCCGCGCGCGGTCGGCGGCGCGCAGCGCGTCGCGGAGATCGTCCGCGCTCCAGCGCCCGAGGCCGACCAACGCGAGACAGCCGACCATCGAGCGCACCTGGTGGTGGAGGAACGAGCGCGCGGCGACATCCACCGCGATCCGCTCGCCGTCACGCGTCACTGCGATCGAGCCGAGCGTCTTGACCGGGCTTGCCGACTGGCAGTGCGTCGAGCGGAAGGTGGTGAAATCATGCTGGCCGACCAGGTGCTGCGCCGCGACGTGCATCGCCTCAGCATCGAGCGGCTGCGCCACCTGCCATGCCAGCCCGCGCGCGAGCGTCAGCGGGGCGCGGCGGTTGACGATCCGGTAGGTGTAAGCGCGCCCGAGGCAGGAGAAGCGGGCGTGCCAGTCGTCCGCTACCGGCGCGCACGAGGTGATCGCCACCGGTGCGGGACGGAGCCGCGCGTTGAGCGCCTCGCCGAGCCGGAAGGCGGTGATCGGCTTGGCGACGTCGAGGTGCGCGCGCATCGCGGTGGCGTGGACGCCGGCGTCGGTGCGGCCCGCGGCGTGAACCGTCACGGTCTCGCCGGTGACCGCGTACGCCGCTTCCTCGATCGCCTGCTGCACGCTCGGTCCGTGCGCCTGGCGCTGCCATCCCATGAACGGCCGCCCGTCGAATTCGACCGTCAGCGAAAACCGGGTCACGGCCTCGTCCTCGGCCGCAGCATCACGTCCGTCACAGGATCGTGCCGGGCGGCAGCGCGAAGCCGCGCAGCAGCTCGCGCGCGTCCATTTCGCCGCGCCCGGCGCGCTGGACGCGGAGCAGCCGGATCGCACCGGTGCCGCACGCCACCAGCAGCGCGTCGTCGAGCACCTCAGCGGGTGTCCCGTCGCCATGCTCGGCACGGGCGGCGCGGATCTTGATACGCTCGCCGGCGTGCTCGAAGAAGGCGCCGGGCGCGGGGTCGAAGGCGAGTATCTGGCGCTCGACCTGCGCGGCGGGCGCGGCGAAGTCGATGCGTGCCTCCTCCTTGCTGATCTTGGCGGCGTAGGTGACGCCCTCCTCGGGCTGCGGCATCGGGGGATAGGCGTCCGGGTCGGCGAGCACCTTCACCATCAGGCGCGCGCCCATCGCGGCCAACTCGGCGGTCAGCGCGCCCGCGCTTTTCCCCGCGCACGCGGTGCGATCCTCGAGCCGCACCGGCCCGGTGTCGAGCCCCGCCTCCATCTGCATGATGCCGACGCCCGTCTCGGCGTCGCCGGCAAGGATCGCACGCTGGATCGGCGCCGCGCCACGCCAGCGCGGCAGCAGCGAGCCATGGACGTTGAGGCATCCGAGCCGCGGGGCGTCGAGCACCGCGCGCGGCAGGATCAGGCCATAGGCTGCGACCACCGCCACGTCCGCGCCCAGCGATGCGAAGGCCGCCTGTGCCGTGGCGTCGCGCAGCGTCACCGGCGTCCGTACCGCCAGCCCGAGCGCCTCGGCGCGGCGCTGCACCGGTGAGGCGACCAGCTCGCGCCCGCGTCGCCCGCCCGGGCGCGGTGGCTGACTGTACACCGCGGCGACGTCGTGCTCGGCGTCCACCAAGGCGTCGAGCGTCGGCACCGCGAAGTCGGGGGTTCCCATGAAGATGATCCGCATGGCGCCAGCTCTCGACACGCTGGCGCGGCGCGACGCAACCCCCTATCTGTTCCGCATGGCTTCCCCCGAGATCGAGGCGCTGACCAACGCGCTGGCGCGGCTCCCCGGTTTCGGCCCGCGCTCGGCGCGCCGCGCGGTGCTCCACCTCGTCAAGAAGCGTGAGGGCGCGCTTGCGCCGCTGCGCTCGGCATTGGTGGCGGTGGAGGAGCGGCTGTCGACCTGTTCGAGCTGCGGCAACGTCGACACCACCGACCCGTGCGCGATCTGCGCCGACCCGCGCCGCGACGACCGCTCGCTCTGCGTCGTCGAGGACGTCGCCGATCTCTGGGCGCTGGAACGGTCGCGGCTGTTTCCGGGGCGTTTCCACGTGCTCGGCGGGCGGCTCTCCGCGCTGGAGGGGGTGCGGCCGGAGGACCTCGCGATCGAGCCGCTGCTCGCGCGCGTCGCGGCGGGCGGGGTGGACGAGGTAGTGCTGGCGATGAACGCCACGCTGGAGGGCCAGACCACCGCACATTATCTCGCCGAGCGGCTGGAGCGCTTCCCGGTGCGGCTGACCCAGCTGGCGCACGGCCTGCCGGTCGGCGGCGAGCTCGACTATCTCGACGAGGGCACGCTGGCGCAGGCGCTGCGCGCACGGCGGCCGGTGGCGTAAGCGCGCTCGCTTGACGCTTCTCCGGCGCGCCCCTAGCTCGCGCGCATGGCCATTCTTCCGATCGTAGAGGTACCCGACGCGCGGCTGCGCGAGACCTGCGCGCCCGTCGCCGAGGTGAACGACGAGGTGCGCGGCATCGTTGCCGACATGTTCGACACGATGTACGACGCGCACGGCATCGGGCTCGCCGCGATCCAGGTCGGCATTCTGCAGCGCATCGTCGTCATCGACCTGCAGGAGCGCGAACTGGAGGAGGGCGAGCCGCCCGAGGCCGCGCGCGCTCCCCAGGCCTTCATCAACCCCGAGATCAGCTGGGTGAGCGAGGAGCAGTCGAGCTACAACGAGGGCTGCCTGTCGATCCCCGAGCAATATGCCGAGGTGACCCGGCCCGAGCGCTGCCGCGTGACCTGGCTCGACACCGCGGGCGAGCGCCACGAGGCGGAGTTCGACGGGTTGATGTCGACCTGCATGCAGCATGAGATCGACCATCTCAACGGCGTGCTGTTTATCGACCATATCTCGCGGCTGAAGCGTGGGATGTTGCTGAAGAAGCTGGACAAACTCCGCCGCGGCGGGTGAGCGGAGGGTAGCCGGGTCGTCGTCTCACCCAGCCACGAGCGTCATCCTGAAACGAGTTCAGGATGACGGCGGTGGGTAGGTGAGGATAGCGCCGCCCGCGTCCGTGTTCCTGCGGACGCAGGAACCCGGGGCCGCCAGTGTCGGCGTCGCCGCTGGACACCCGCGTTCGCAGGAGCACGCCTCCGACCCATCTCGCGCTCCCGCACCCCGCGCTTGCGACCGCGCCCCCGTTCGATCTATGTTCCCGGTCATGACCGATCTCCTTCCCGTCGCGCTGATCGCGCTTGCGCTTGGCGTGCTCGCCGGTTGGCTGCTGACCCGCGCCGCGGCCGAGCGGATCCGCGCCGAGCGCGACGCGCAGGCTGAGCTGTTCCGCCGCGCCATCGCCGATCTCGCCGGCGCGGAGGAGCGCGCCCGCGCCGCCGAACCGCTCCGCGCCGAGCTCGCCCAGGCGCGCGACGAGCGCGAGGCGGCGCGGCTCGAGGTGGCGCGGCTCACCGCCGAGGGGCGCGCCGCCGAGCAGCGCATCGCCGACCTCAAGCTGGCCGCGGACGAGCTCAGCGCGCGCTTCCGCGACGCCGCGCAGACCGCGCTCACCGACGCGCAGAAGGCCTTCCTCGAGCGCGCCGAGGCGCGGCTACGGCAATCCGAGGAGCAGGCGGGGCAGGGGCTCAAGGCGCTGCTCCAGCCGGTCAACGATCGGCTCCAGCGCTATGAGGAGGGCGTCGCCAAGATCGAGGCGGAGCGACGCGACGCGTTCGGCCAGCTGCACGGCCAGATCGAGGCGATGCGCGCCGGGCAGGAGCGAGTCTCGGGCGAGGCGGCCAAATTGGTCAACGCGCTGCGCAACGCGCCCAAGGCGCGCGGGCGCTGGGGCGAGCAGCAGCTGCGCAACGTGCTCGAGTCGTGCGGGCTCGCCGAACACACCGACTTTCGGATGGAGGTCAGCGTCACCACGGACGACGGCGGGCGGCTGCGCCCCGATGCGATCGTCCGCGTGCCCGGTGGCAAGTCGTTGATCGTCGACGCGAAGGTGTCGCTCAACGCCTATCAGGACGCGTTCGGCGCGGTGGACGAGGCGGAGCGTCAGCTCGGTCTGGCCGCGCACGCCCAGTCGATGCGCGCGCACGTCAGCGCGCTCGGCGCCAAGGCCTATTGGACGCAGTTTGCGGATGCGCCCGAATATGTCGTGATGTTCGTGCCCGGCGAGCATTTCCTCTCCGCCGCGCTGGAGCACGACCCGACCTTGTGGGACTTCGCGTTCGATCGCCGCGTGCTGCTCGCGACGCCGACCAATCTGATCGCGATCGCGCGCACCGTCTCGGCGGTGTGGCGGCAGGAGAAACTGGCGCGCGAGGCGCAGGAGATCGGCGCGCTCGGCAAGGAATTGTACGCGCGGCTGACGACGATGGGCACGCACGTGGCGCGGTTGGGCAAGAATCTCGACACCGCCATGGGCGCCTACAACAGCTTCGTGGGAAGCCTGGAGAGCCAGGTGCTGACCAGCGCGCGGCGCTTCGAGGCGCTCAACGTCGACACCGGCAACAAGACCCTCGACCCGCTGCCGGTAGGCGAGCAGGCGGCGCGGCCGCTGACCAAGCTGGCGGTGTCGGAGGCGACGCTGGCGGAAGAGAAGGCCCCGGTCGTGGGCGCGCTGGAGGATGCGGCGGAATAGCCGCGCCGATGGAGCGTGAGACACCTTGCATGCCCGCGCTGCTGCCGCCCGCGCTCGCCGAGGCGCTCGCGGGGTACCGCTGGGCACGCGATACCGTCGGCGAGTCGGGCGGGGCGGTTTACCATCTTCGCGGCGCGGCGGGCGCTCCGGACTTGTACCTGAAGCACGGCGTCGGCTCGGTGGCGGATGAGATCACCGACGAGATGGCGCGGTTGATCTGGCTGGCGCCGCGCGTCCCAGTGCCAGTCCTGACCCACTTCACCCGCGACACCGACGCGGCTTGGCTCGTCACGCGCGCGCTGGGCGGCGAGACCGCCTATCAGCTGCTCAAGGCGGATTCGGAACAACGCGGCGTCGTGGTCGACGCGCTTGCCGATTTCCTCCGCCGGCTGCACGCGGTACCGCTCGCGGACTGTCCCTTCGCCGCCGATCATCATCACCGCCTGCGTAGGGCGCGCGAGCGGATTGACGCCGGGTTGGTCGAAGAGGACGACTTTGACGACGCGCGTCGCGGGTGGAGCGCCGAGCAGATATGGGCGGAGCTGGAGTCTTTGACCCCCTTCGCTGCCGAGCCGGTGGTGACCCACGGCGACTATTCGCTCGACAACCTCCTGCTGCGCGACGGATCGATGCTGGGCTGCATCGACGTCGGCCGCGCCGGCGTCGCTGACCGCTACCAGGATATTGCCATCCTCTGGAACTGCCTCGGCGAGTTCGATGGCGCGCTGCGGGAGCGCTTCCTCGATCGCTATGGCGCGCGTCCGCTCGATCGGCGCCGTCTCGACTTCCACCTGATGTTGGACGAATTGTTTTGACCGCGATGCCAAGGCCCGCGACCGTTCGCGCCGAGCCTGTCCTACGGGCACGATCGGCGGTTATCGGGAGAGGATGACCTCGCTCCCGTGTGGCCGCCACTTCTTAGGTTTGCCGCTATCCGGCAGAGGCGGCTCAGCGCTCGCGCCGGGCACGCTCCTCTCCGGTGTGCTTTTGACCGCGACTGCCGCCTTCCGCGCCCGCGACTCAACATCCACCACGGTGACGAACCGCGCCACTGACTCAACATTCTCAACATTCGCGCGCCGGCATCCGCCACGTCAGTCACTTGCGGTGCTGCGCCAGCACCTCATAGGCCATCACCGCGGTCGCCACCGCGGCGTTGAGGCTGTCCGCCTTGCCCAGCATCGGCAGCTTGACCAGCAGGTCGCACTCGCGCTCGTAAGCCTCCGGCAATCCCTGTGCCTCGTTGCCGGTGAGCAGGAAGGTCGGCGCCGCATATCGCGCCTCGCGATAACCCTGCTCGGTCTGGAGGCTCAGCCCGACCAATTGCCCCGCGCCGCCGCGCAGCCATGCCAGGAAGTCGCCCCAGGGCGCGCGCGCGATCGGCACGGTGAACAGCGCCCCCATGCTGGCGCGCACCGCCTCGGTGGAGAAGGGGTCGACGCACTCGTCGATCAGGATCAACCCGCCCGCGCCGACCGCGTCGCCGGTACGCAGGATCGTGCCGAGATTGCCGGGATCGCGCAGCCGCTCCGCCACCAGCCAGATCGACGCGGCGTGGCGGTCGAGCGCGGCGAGCGGCGTCTCGAACGTCTCGAACACGCCCACCACCGCCTGTGGATTGTCCTTGCCCGACAGCTTGGCGAGGATGTCGGGGATGGTCTCGATCGCCTCGCCGCCGCGCGCCTCGACCGCGTGGACCAGCGCGAGCACCAGCGGGTGGCGCGCGCTCGCGGCGGCGTAGAAGAGGTACACCGGCACACGCCCGGTCTCGCGTGCCTCGGTCAGGATGCGCAGCCCCTCGGCGAGGAACAGCCCTTCCTCGCGGCGGTGGCGCTTGTCGCGCAGGCCCTGGACTCGCTTGACGAGCGGGTTGGAATAAGCGGTGACGGTGCGGGGCATGAGCGGATCGCGGCGCGGACCTCAGTCCTCGCCGAACTTGCCCTCGACCAGAGCGCACATCGTCGCGACCACGTCCTCGGCGGAGTCGCCCTCGGCACTGATCGTGATCTGGTCGCCCTTGGCGGCGCCGAGCATCATCAGCCCCATGATCGAGGTGCCGACCACCTCCGAATCGCCCTTGGCGACCTTCACCGGCGCAGGCTGGCCCGAGGCCAGCGTGACGAACTTGGCGCTGGCGCGCGCGTGCAGCCCGCGGCGGTTGGTCACCTCCACGGTGCGCGACACGGTCACGCCGCCGCCTCGCCGAGCACTTCCGACGCCACCGAAATATACTTCCGCCCCGCCTCGCGTGCGGCGGCGACCGCGGCGGTGACGGTCATCGCCTTGCGCGCCGACTCGAGCCGGATCAGCATCGGCAGGTTGATGCCCGCGATCACCTCGATCCGTCCGCGTTCCATGAGCGAGATCGCGAGATTGGACGGCGTGCCGCCGAACAGGTCCGTCAGCACGATCACGCCGCGCCCCGAGTCGACCTCGGCGATGGCGCCGGCGATGTCGGCGCGGCGCGCCTCCATGTCATCGTCAGGGCCGATCGCAACGGTGCGCACCTGCCCCTGCGGGCCGACGACATGTTCCATGGCCGTCACAAACTCGTCCGCGAGGCGGCCGTGGGTGACGAGCACCAGACCGATCACGGGTCCGAGCATAGGCTTCGATACTTCGTTCATTGACGCGATGGTCGTCCTTCAAGCGCATCCTGCGGTGCCGCCGCCAGGTCACGATGCGTGATGGTGGGACAAAAGCCCGCCTCACGCAACCGACGACCGACCCGCTCGGCGACATGCACCGAGCGGTGCTTGCCGCCGGTGCACCCGAAGGCGACGGTGACATAGGGCTTGCCCTCGGCGTGATAGCGCGGGACGAGCAGCAGGAGCAACTCCTCGATCCGGCCAACTGCCTCATCATAGGCCGGATCTGCCGCGACATAGGCGGCGACCTCGGGGTCCAGCCCGGTATGCGGGCGCAGCTCGGGCACCCAGTGCGGGTTGCGCAGGAAGCGCATGTCGAACACCAGGTCGACCCCCGCCGGCACCCCGCGCGCAAAGCCGAACGACTCGACGGTGAGCGTCGTGCCGATGGTGTCGTCGCGCGCGAAGGTGCGGCGGATATCCTGCGCGAGCTGGTTGCTGGTCAGCCGAGTCGTGTCGATCAGCCGGTTGGCGCGCGCGCGCAGCGGCTCGAGCAACCGCCGCTCGAGCGCGATCCCCTCTGCGGCGGGGCGGTCGTCGGCGAGCGGGTGACGGCGACGCGTCTCGGCGAAGCGGCGTGCCAGCTCGCCCTCCGAACAATCGAGGAACAGCATGCCGACCTCGACCCCGGGCTCCTCGCGCAATTGCTCGAAGCGGCGCAGCACCGCGGCGGGGTCGAAGTTGCGCGTGCGCGTGCCGAAGCCGAAGGCGAGCGGGCGGGGCGTCTCGCCGCTGTCCGGCGGCAGCGCGACGACGCGGGTGAGCAGCGACAAGGGCACGCTGTCCACCGTCTCCCAGCCCATGTCCTCGAGCGTCTTGAGGACGGTGGTGACGCCGGCACCCGCCATTCCGGTGATCAGCAGTACCTCGGTCACGTCGGCATCTCCTTCAGCCGCGCCAACGCCCATTCCACCTTGATCGGTGCAGACGGCCAGCGCGGGTCGATCACGATCTCGGGCAGGGTGACCCCGGCGATGTCGACCAGCCTGGGGTGGGGCATGCGCTCGTCTTCCTCACCGAGCGCGACCACCAGCGCGACCGGCGCGACCAGCCGATACGGCCAGTTGATGATCCCGAGCCCGCGCACCTCCATCCGTCCCGCGATCGTCGCGGGCGATCCCGCCACCAATCCGGCGCCGTCATGTACCAGTTCCGTGTAATCGTCGGCGACCAGCTCGGCGCCGCGGTCGATCAGGCGCAACGCGAGGTCGGACTTGCCCGCGCCTGAGGGGCCGGTGATCAGCACCGCGCGCCCGTCCACCGCGACGGTGGTGGCGTGGATCGTCGTGGCCGCGCTCACGCTGTCGCCGCCGGCTCAACGAGCGGCAGCCGCACCACGAAACGCGCGCCGCTCAGCCGGTCGTCGCGCGATTCGACACCGATCTGCCCTTGGTGGCCGTCGACGATGGTGCGCGCGATCGCGAGCCCCAGTCCGCTATGCTCGCCGAACCCTTCCTGCGTCGGGCGAACCGAGTGGAAGCGCTGGAAGATCGCCTCGCGCGCCTCCTCGGGCACGCCGGGTCCCTCGTCCTCGACGCGCACCTCCAGCATCGAACGGTCGCGTCGCGCCGCGACGCTCACCACGCCGCCCTCGGGCGAGAAGGAGATCGCATTGTCGATGAGATTGGCGAAAACGCGTTCGAGCCGCGCGCCCTCACCGAGCACGTGGAGCTGGTCGTGATCGCGCGTGTCGAGCCGCAGCCGGATGCCGCGCGCGATGCCGCGCGCGTCGCGCTGCGCCACCATCGCCGCGAGCATCGCCGCGACGTCGACCGGCTCGAACGTGGCGCGGCTCAGCTGCGCGTCGAGCCGCGACGCGTCGGAGATGTCGCTGATGAGCCGGTCGAGACGGCGTACGTCGTCGGCGACGATCGCCAGCAGCTGCCGCTGCGCGTCGCCGTCGCGCACGTGCTGGAGCGCGTCCACCGCCGAGCGCAGCGAGGCGAGCGGGTTCTTGAGCTCGTGCGTGACGTCCGCCGCGAACGCCTCGGTGGCGTCGATGCGCGCGCGCAAGGCTAGGCTCATGTCGCTGAGCGCACGGGCGAGCATGCCGATCTCGTCGCGGCGCTCGGGCAGCCGCGGTACCACCACCTCGCGTGCGCGGCCGAGGCGGACGCGCACGGCGGCGCGCGCGAGCCGGCGCAGCGGGTTGACGATGGTACGCGCGAGGAACAGCGAGAGCCCGACCGAGATCGCCGCCACCACCAGCAGCACCACGCTCAGCCGGAAGCGCTCGAGCCGGACGCGCTCGGTGATGTCGCGCGCGTTGACCGCGCTCAGCAGC
This sequence comes from Sphingomonas larreae, assembly GCF_051400595.1. Lineage (NCBI taxonomy): Bacteria > Pseudomonadati > Pseudomonadota > Alphaproteobacteria > Sphingomonadales > Sphingomonadaceae > Sphingomonas > Sphingomonas larreae. The sequence continues at coordinate 542,758 of NZ_JBLFFI010000003.1, read as the reverse complement.
GCGCGCCCGCCCGGCAGCGGCGCGGCGGCGGTGATCACGGGGGTGCGGTCGGGCGCGCGCCACACCGTCACCGCGCTCACGGCGCCGCCGAGCACCGCGCGGACGTCGGGCCAGCGTCGCCCGTCGGTACGCTCGCGATAGCCCGGCGCAAGCGGCGCTCGAACGACGCGATCGATCCCGGCATCGAGCCAGCGCGCGCTGCGCTTGGCGAGCGAGTCGTCGTCCGGATCGTCGAGCCGGAAGTTGGCGACGCCGAGCGCGCGCGTGTCGACCAGCAGCTGGCCGCCTGCGTCATACAATCGCAGCCGTGTGCCGGTATCGCCGGCGAGCCGCGCGAGCAGCCAGTCGCGGCGCGCGTCGGGGGTGGCGTTGAGCGCCTCCGCCATCAGCCGGGCCTCGCGCGCGGCCTGGGCGGCGCGCCCGTCGAGGATGCGGCTGCGGAACGAGTCGAGGTAGAAGAACCCGCCCGCCAACAGGAGCAGCGCAAGAATGTTGACCGCGAGGATCCGCGGGGTGAGCGAAACCGTGCCGGACCAGGAGCGCGCCTGTTCGGCGGCATCACTCCTCGGAAAAGCGGTAGCCGGCGCCATACAGCGTCTCGATCGAATCGAAGCCGGGATCAACCTCGCGGAACTTGCGACGGACCCGCTTGATATGGCTGTCGATGGTGCGGTCGTCGACGTAGATGTCGTCCTGATAGGCCGCGTCCATCAGCTGGTTGCGCGTCTTCACGATGCCGGGGCGTTGCGCCAGCGTCTCCAGGATCAGGAACTCGGTGACGGTCAGCGTCACACCGTGACCGTCCCAGCTGACGCGATGCCGCGCGGGATCCATCACCAGCCGACCACGTTCGATCGGGCCTCGGGAGGCGGTATCCTCGCTCTCCGATGCGGTGCTGCCCTCGGTGCGCCGCAGGATGGCGCGAATGCGCGCGATCAGCAGTCTCTGGCTGAACGGCTTGGCGATATAATCGTCCGCGCCCATGGCAAGGCCGAGCGCCTCATCGAGCTCGTCGTCCTTGCTGGTCAGGAAGATCACCGGAATACGGCTCTTCTCGCGCAGCCGGCGGAGCAGCTCGAGCCCGTCCATTCGTGGCATCTTGATATCGAAGATGGCGAGGTCGGGTGGATTGTCGACCAGCGCCTTCAGCGCTGCCTCCCCGTCAGAATAGACCCGCGTCAGGAACCCTTCCGCCTGCAGCGCGATCGACACCGAGGTGAGGATGTTGCGGTCGTCGTCGACCAGCGCGATCGTAGCCGTCATCGGATGGTCCGGGTCATAGCGTCCAGTGGGTAATCGAAAGCACGATTGCGCTCAATGCCGCGCAAGAGCGGTATGATCGCCGTGTTTAACACGTTTGACGGGGCGTAACCGAAGGCGTAAACATGTTAAACAGAGATCGCGCTGTGAGACCGCGGCGCGGGCGAAAAAGAGGATGGACCATTGAGCGATCGCATTCCGGATGCCGGGCTTGAGGCGCAGGGTATCGAAACGCGTGCCACGTTGCACTGGAATCTGGTCACCGCGCGGCTGGTCGAGGCGGCGGTGGCGCGCAACGAGGGCAAGCTCTCCGCCGACGGTCCGTTGGTGGTCGAGACCGGACCGCACACCGGCCGGTCTGCGCAGGACAAGTTCATCGTGCGCGACGCCGAGACCGAGGCGAGCGTGTGGTGGGGCAAGTCGAACAAGGCGATGACCCCCGAGCATTTCGCCGCGCTCAAGGAAGACTTTCTCACCGCGCTGCGCGCCAGGAGCGACCTGTTCGTCCAGGATCTTTACGGTGGCTCGCAGCCGGGCCACCGCGTCCGCGTCCGCGTCATCAACGAGCTGGCATGGCACAATCTGTTCATCCGCACGATGCTCGTCCGCCCGGAAGAGCCGGAACTGAAGGGCTTTGTGGCCGATTACACGATCATCGACCTGCCGAGCTTCCGTGCCGATCCGGCGCGCCACGGCTGCCGCAGCGAGACCGTGATCGCGGTGAACATGAGCGAGAAGCTCGTGCTGATCGGGGGCACGCGCTACGCCGGCGAGATGAAGAAGTCGGTGTTCGGCATCCTCAACTATCTGCTGCCGCCGACCGGCGTGATGCCGATGCACTGCTCCGCCAACATGGGCGACGATGGGCGCACCGCGGTGTTCTTCGGGCTGTCGGGCACCGGCAAGACGACGCTGTCCGCCGATCCCAAGCGCACGCTGATCGGCGACGACGAGCACGGCTGGTCGGATGATGCGGTCTTCAACTTCGAGGGCGGCTGCTACGCCAAGATGATCCGCCTCTCGCCCGAGGCCGAGCCCGAAATTTTCGCGACCACCAAGCGGTTCGGCACGGTGCTCGAGAACGTCGTGATGGACGAGGTGACACGCCAGCTTGACCTACACGACGCGTCGCTCGCGGAGAACAGTCGCGGCGCCTATCCGATCGACTTCATCCCGAACACGTCCGAACGCAACATGGGCGGCACGCCGCGCAGCATCGTGATGCTCACCGCGGACGCGTACGGCATCCTGCCACCGATCGCCAAGCTGACCCCCGACCAGGCGATGTATCACTTCCTCTCGGGCTATACCGCGCGCGTGGCGGGCACCGAGATGGGGGTGACCGAGCCGGACGCGACCTTCTCGACCTGCTTCGGCGCGCCGTTCATGCCGCGCCACCCGTCGGTCTATGGCAACCTGCTCAAGGAGCGGATCGCGCGCGGCGGGGTGGACTGCTGGCTGGTCAACACCGGCTGGACCGGCGGTTCGTACGGGATCGGTCACCGCATGCCGATCAAGGCGACCCGCGCGCTGCTCGACGCGGCACTGGATGGCAGCCTGAACGACGCCGAGTTCCGCACCGATCCCAACTTCGGGTTCAAGGTGCCGGTCGCGGTGCCCGGGGTGGATCCCGCGATCCTCGACCCGCGCGTGACCTGGGCGGACAAGCTCGCTTATGACACCGCGGCGGCGCGGCTGGTCAACCTGTTCAACGACAATTTCGCGCAGTTCGCGGATCACGTCGATCAGGGCGTACGTGATGCCGCGCCGCGGGCGGTCGCGTCGGCGTGATGGAGCAAGGTTGACGCCAAGAGGCGGAGACGGCGTCAAGCCGTGCCTGTAGCTCTGCGAACGGTCGAGCCGCGCGGCAAAGAACGGCGATCTAGCTCGATCGCCATTTAGCCGAGCCGCCGCCTTCGCTGGGTACGACGCCCGGCTGGCACGAGCCCGGCGCCTCAGAAAAGAAGCGCCGCCGACGTCCCTCGACGCGGGCGGCGCTCCTGACTCAACCTAGCCCCTGATTAGCGCGGCTTGCGCTTGCTCTTTGTCGTCGTCGTGGTCGCACCCGGCGCGGTGGTCGACGCGTCGGCCGTGGTGCCCGGCGTCGATGTGCTCTCGGTGCCGGTCGCGGCGATGGTGCCGGCGGCCGTCTCGGTGGTGCTCGTCGCCGACGAGGTTGACGACGACGCACCCGCGCTGCCGCCGCCCGCCGCCGTCATGGCCGCCTTGAGCTGCGCCGCGGTCATGCCGAGCATCACGCCCTGCGGCCCGGGGCCGAAGCCGGTCGTCGGCAGCACCACCGGACCATCGGCCGTGGTCAGCGTCACGCCACTAGCATCAACCGACTTGATCGTGCCGAGCTGGCTGCCGCCGGTACCGTAGACCGTAGCGCCGGGCACCAGCTTGGACTTGAAGTCGGCCGATGCCTGCGCCTGCTGCTGACCCGCGGCGGCCTCGAGCTGGGCCTTGGTCATCGCCAGCACCGGTCCCTGCGCGCCCTTGCCGAGCGAGGTCAGCGGGATCGCGGCCTTGACCGTACCGGTGTTGACGACCGCATTAGTACCGTCGGTGCTTTCGACGGTGCCGACGACGCCACCCGACGTGTCATAGACGGTCGCGCCGGTGGTGACGGCGGCTCCACCCGTGGCAGGCGCCTGGGCCGGCGCCGACGCTTGCGCCAGCGCGGACCCCGGGAGGGCGGCGGCGGAAGCGAGGGCGAGAACGGCGAAGTGCTTCACGAGAAACTCCTGTGGTCGTTTGCGAAAAGATATCGTCGCTGAAACGATCGCGTCACAACGAGGGTTCCGAGGGATGGCCGACCCGGCCTGCACCTGAGGTGAACCGCTTGTTCATCGAACAGTCGTTCCCTTCCTGTTCCCGGGGCGCTATGGACGGGCGATGGCCAAGATCCACAAGCGCTACGTGTGCCAGTCATGCGGCTCGGTGACCCATCGCTGGCAGGGCCAGTGCGCGGACTGTTCGGAGTGGAACACGTTGGTGGAGGAGGCGCCGGTCGCCGCTACGCCGTTCCAGGCCAAGCATAATCTTCAAGGCGGCGGGCGCACCATCACGCTGGTCGGGCTTGATGCCGAGGTGGCGCTGCCGCCGCGCACGCCGTTCGGCATCGCCGAGCTCGACCGCGCGCTCGGCGGCGGGCTGGTGGCGGGATCGGCGACGCTGATCGGCGGCGATCCCGGCATCGGCAAGTCGACGCTGCTGCTCCAGGCCGCGGCCACCCTGGCGCGACGCGGGCATGAGGTGGCCTATGTCTCGGGCGAGGAGGCGGCGGATCAGGTGCGGCTGCGCGCGCGCCGGCTCGGGCTGGGCGACGCGCCGGTCAAGCTCGCCGCAGCGACCTCAACGCGCGACATCCTCACCACTTTGTCGCAGGATCGCCCGCCCGCGCTGCTGGTGATCGACTCGATCCAGACGATGCACTCCGACCTGATCGAGGGCGCGCCCGGCACGGTAAGCCAGGTCCGCGCCAGCGCGCAGGAACTGATCCGCTTCGCCAAGGAGCGCGGCACCGCGGTGGTGCTGGTCGGCCATGTCACCAAGGACGGCACGATCGCGGGGCCGCGCGTGCTCGAGCATATGGTTGACACGGTGCTGAGCTTCGAGGGCGAGCGCAGCCACCAGTATCGCATCCTGCGCAGCCTCAAGAACCGCTTCGGCGGCACCGACGAGATCGGCGTTTTCGCCATGGCAGGGGAAGGGTTGGCGGAGGTGTCGAATCCGTCTGCGCTGTTCCTCACCCAGCGCGACGAAGGTGTAACCGGTGCCACCGTCTTCCCCGCGCTGGAGGGGACGCGGCCGGTGCTGGTCGAGATCCAGGCACTGGTGGTGCGGCTCGCCAGCGGCGCCACGCCGCGGCGCGCGGTGGTCGGGTGGGACTCGGGGCGACTGGCGATGATTCTGGCGGTGCTGGAGGCGCGCTGCGGCCTCAGCTTCTCCACTTGTGAGGTCTATCTCAACGTCGCGGGCGGCTATCGCGTGCAGGACCCGGCGGCCGACCTCGCCGTGGCGGCGGCCTTGGTGTCCGCGCTGAGCGAGCGCCCGGTGCCCGCCGATGCGGTGGCGTTCGGCGAGATCGCGCTGTCGGGCGAGCTGCGCCCCGTCGCGCACGCGCCGCTGCGGCTCAAGGAAGCGGCCAAGCTCGGCTTCGAGCGCGCGCTGCTGCCCGACAGCGCCGCGGGTGCGGAGCGCGACGTAATGCGGCGCTCGAGCTTCCGCACGCTGGGGCAGTTCGTCGATCATCTGCTGGGGAGAGGGTAAGGAGGGTAGATCCACCCCGCTCGCGGGAAGGATCGGCGTCGCTCCAGCCGCTCTTCAGTCACCATCCCGAGTAGCCGCCCTGCCCCCTTCGCGCGCGCCCTCACCGCAACTCGCGCTAGCTCATCCCGCCGTCACGCCATATGGAGGCGGACATGAATTGGCAGGGGCTCGACATCGCCGTACTCGCCGCGGTGGCGCTCACCGCGCTGGGTGGACTGAGGCGCGGTTTCATTGGCGAGGTGCTGGCCTTGTTCGCCTGGGTGGCGATGGTGTTCGCGCTCAAGATCTTTCACCTGCCGCTCGCGCATGCGCTCGCCACCCCGGTCGGCAGCGTATCGGGCGCGGCGGTGCTCGCCTTTGTGATCCTTACCGCGGGCACCTATTTTCTCAGCAAGATCGTGGTCAGCGCGGTGGCGCGGCGCACCCGCACCTCGGTGCTCGGGCCCATCGACCGGGCGCTCGGTTTCGGCTTCGGCGCGCTCAAGGGTTTGATCCTGGCGAGCCTCGCCTATCTTTTGCTCATCCTCGTGCTCGACGTAACGGGCGGCGGGCCGTCGCACCGGCCGGCGTGGCTGACGCAGGCGCGGACCTATCCGCTGCTCACCGCGACCAGCGGCTCGATTGCCGACTTTGTCGCGCGCCGGCGCGCGGGTGAACCCGTGTTCGGGCCGCGGTTGCCGGCGCGCCCCGATGGAGCCAAGACGTCGTCATGAGCCTGGACCTGTACACCCCCGAGATCAGCGCGCTGGCGATCGGCAATCCCTATCCGGAGCGGCTTGATGGTGCGGCTGGCACGGCCGAGAAGCGCTCGCCGATCTGCGGCAGCCGCGTGACCGTGGACGTGAACGTCGACGACGCCGGCAGGGTCGCCGCGCTCGGCACGCAGGTGCGCGCCTGTCTGCTGGGCCAGGCCGCGTCGACGCTGCTGGCGCGGCACGCGGTCGGCCGCACGCCCGAGGAGCTGGCGCTGGTGCGCGACGCGCTCACCGCCTGGCTGGCCGGCACCGGCGAAGTGCCGGACTGGCCCGGGATCGAGATCTTCGCTCCGGGGCTTAAGCTCACCGCGCGTCACCCGTCGATCCGGCTCGCGTTCGAAGCGGCGGCGGAGGCGGCCGAGCAGGCGCGCGCGGCCCGCCGGGTCGTCGCGTGATGGAGCACGCCGCGGACGGCTCGCTGGTGCGCGACGGCACGATCCTGCTCGGTGCCGGGCTCGTGTTCGTGCTGCTGTTCCGCCGGCTCGGGCTGGGTGCGACATTGGGCTTCCTCGTCGCCGGCGCGCTCGTCGGGCCGCAGCTGCTCGGCCTGGTGGGTGACGCCGAGACCAAGCTGGGCTTCGCCGAACTCGGCATCACGTTGCTGCTCTTCATCGTCGGGCTGGAACTGAGCCCGACGCGGCTGTGGCGACTCAAGGAGGACATTCTCGGCCTGGGCGCGATCCAGGTGGTCGGCTGCGGCGTGGCGATCGCGGCGATCCTCGCGCTGGCGGCGAAGTTCTCGCTCGCCGCCGCGCTGGCGGTCGGCATGCCGTTGGCCTTGTCGTCGACCGCGCAGGTGTTGCCGATGCTGCAATCCTCGGGACGGCTGCGGACCCCGTTCGGCGAGCGCGCCTTCTCGATCCTGCTGTTCCAGGATCTGTCGATCATCCCGATGATCACGATCATCGCCGCGATGAGCCGCAATCCCGCGGCAGCCGCCGGGCCGCCCGGCTGGCTGCTGGTGGTCTATACCGTGCTCGCGATCGCCGGGCTGGTCGCGGTCGGGCGCTTCGTCCTGCGTCCGTTGTTCCGTGGCATCGGCAATCTCGGCGAGCGCGAAATGTTCGTCTTCGCCGCGCTGTTCACGGTGATCGCCGCGGCGGCGCTGATGGAGTGGCTGGGCCTGTCCACCGCGCTGGGCGCGTTCGTCGCCGGCGTGATGCTGGCAGACAGTCCGTATCGCCACGAACTCGAGACCGACGTCGAGCCGTTCCGCTCGATCCTGCTCGGCCTGTTCTTTCTCGCGGTCGGCATGATGCTCGATCTTCACGCCATCGCCGAGCGGCCCTTCTTCGTGGTGGCGATGGCGGCGGCGCTGATCGCCACCAAGGCGGGGATCATCACTGCGCTGGGGCTCGCCTTCCGCATGAAGTGGCGGCAGGCGCTCGCGCTCGGGCTGCTGCTGAGCCAGGGCGGCGAGTTCGGCTTCGTGCTGCTCGCGCAGGCGCAGACGGCCTATCTGATCGCGCCTCAGGCGGCGAGCCTGTTCGGCGCGATCATCACCCTGTCGATGGCGACCACGCCGTTCCTGATGATGTTTACGCGACGCTTCCGCGAGGAGCCGATCGTCGCCGATGGCGCGCGCGACGGCCCCAAGGCGGACGGCGCCAACGCGATCATCGTCGGCTACGGCCGGTTTGGGCAAACGGTCGGGCAGATGCTGATGATGCAGGACATCCCCGTCACGCTGATCGACACCGACATCGAGATGATCGACATCGCCGAGGAGTTCGGCTCCAAGGTCTATTACGGCGACGGTACGCGGCTCGACCTGCTGCGCCAGGCCGGCGCGGCCGAGGCGGAGTTGATCATGTTTTGCATGGACGGCGACCAGCTCGATCTCGGCCAGCTCGAGGCGGTGCACGAGGCGTTCCCGCGCGCGGCGATCTACGTCCGCACGTTCGACCGGCGCGCATTGGTGCGGCTCAAGCCCGGCCCGGCGCGCGCGGTGGTGCGCGAGGTGCTCGAGTCAGCCATTCGTATGGCACGGTTGGCGCTGGAGGGACTAGGTGTCTCGCCCGCCGAGATCGACCGGGCCGAGCAGATGTATCGCGCGCGCGACCGCGAGCGACTGCGCATCCAGATCGAGGCGGGTGACCTGCGCGCGGCGCGGGCGCTCGTTGCGGAGCAGGCGCCATGGGGCGGGGGGCAGCGCGAGTGAACGGGTTAATGATCCTGGCCGCGCTGTCGGGCGCACTCGCGGTGGGCGCAGGTGCGTTCGGGGCGCATGGCGCGAGCGGCGCAGCGGTCGAGTGGCTCAAGACGGGAGGTCAGTATCAGCTCCTTCACGCCGTCGCGGCGCTGGTGGCGCTTCGCCTCGACGCGCGCGGACCGGCCTGGCTTTTTCTCACCGGTGGGATGCTGTTCGCAGGCACCTTGTACCTGATGGCGCTCGGCCTGCCGCGGTGGCTCGGCGCGGTGACGCCGATCGGCGGTACGATGCTGATCGCGGGCTGGCTGTGGCTCGCGTGGCTCGGCGTGCGGGGATAGCGGACAAAGGGCAGGGGCGGGCATGATCGCGGTGCGGGTAGCCCCGCGCTGCTGACCGCGAAGCCGGGCGCGTCGGATTCCGGCGGGTGCGACACAGCCGGCGCGATCACCGAACCGTCGCCGCCTGTGCGCCCTCCGCCTCGTCACTGCGCGCCTCGCGCACCGCTGGTCGCAGCCGCGCGAGGCTGCACAGCCCGGCGACCAGCGCCAGCCCCGCGGAGACGAGCGGCGGCACTGCGCCCGTACCGACGCCTAGGGCGAGCAGCGCCGCCACCACCGTTGCGCCCGTCGTCTGCCCGACCAGTCGCACCGTGCTGACCAGCCCGCCCGCGGCGGCGACGCGGGCGCGCGGCGCGGAGCCGATGATCAGCCGCGCGTTGGGCGGCAGGAAGGTGCCGAACCCCGAGCCGCACAGCGCCATCCGCCACGCCACGTCGAAGTAGCTGGGATCGGCCGGCAGCAGCGCGATCAGCACCAGGGCGACGATCGAGATCGCCATGCCGATGCCGCCGAGCAGCCCGGCGGGAACGCGATCGGACAACCACCCCGTGAGCGGCGCGACCACCATATTGGTCAGCGGCCATGGCGCGATCGCGGCACCCACCGCGGCGGCGCTGAAGCCGTACTCTTGCGTCAGCCGAAACGGCGTCGACAGCAGCAATGTCATCGAGGCGACGAAGGCGGTGAAGCCGCCAAGCGTGGAGAGCGCAATGACGGGGCGCGCGAGCAGATCGACCGGCAGGATCGGATTGGCGGTGACGCGCTCGCGCCGCACGTAGATCATGCCGATCGCGACGCCGGCCAGCACGATCGCGCCCGACACCACCGGGCTGTCGCCATGAACCGCGCTCTCCGCGCCGCCGATGACGAGCCCGAACATCGCCGCGCACATGACCGCACCGAGCACGTCGAAATGGCGGTCGCGCGGCGCGGGGTCGGGCAGCGCGCGCCCGAGCAGCAGCGAGGCGAGCGCGAAGGGGATTGCGCTGGCGAACACCCATGGCCACGGCGCCACCGCGAGCACCAGCCCGCCGATCGTCGGCGCCGCCGCCGCCGCGCTCGACACCACCACCGAGTTGATGCCGAGCCCGCGCCCCAGCTGCGCCGATGGATAGGTCTGTCGGATCAACGCGGAAGCCACCGCCAGCGCGCCTGCCGCACCGATCGCCTGCGCGGCGCGCACCACCAGAAGGAAGGGCAGGCTCTTGGCGAAGAAGCACAGCAGCGTCGCCACGGTGAAGATGAGCTGCCCCAGCTGGTACATGCGCTTGAGACCGATCCGCTCACCGAGCCCGGCGAACGGCAGCAGCAACATCACCAGCATGAGCTGATACACGGTGACGATCGCCACCACCGCGGACGAGCCGACCCCCAGGTCACGCGCGATCGTCGGCAGTGCGACATTGGCAACGCCGCCGTCGATGATCACCAGCGCGGTGCCGAAGCACAGCGCCGCGATCGCGGCGTAACGGCGCGGCGCTGGCAGGCCGTCCGCGGCGGCGGAAAGGTCGGCGGAGCGATGGATCGGGTCAGCATCGTTCATGGTCGCATGCGTGACTCGCCATCTACCGGCTTGTTCCAGCCGTCGGCGCGCCGCAGGAGTGCGACAAGGAACGAGCGGTCGCGGAGGTGTGGGTGACGGGACGAAGTGGATGGCGCGCGGGGATCACGCTCGCGGCGGTGCTTGCGAGCGCGCCGGCGCTCGCGCAGAGCAAGGCCATGAATGACGATCCCTATATCTGGCTTGAAGACAAGGACGGCGCGAAGGCGCTCGCCTGGGTCGAGGCGGAGAACCGTCGCACGCTGCCGCGACTCGAGCAGGACCCGCTATACCCGGCCTTCCACGCTGAGGCGCTCGCGATCGCGGCGGCCAAGGACCGCATCCCCATGCCCGCGCAATTGATGGGTCGCATCGTCAACTTCTGGCGCGATGCCGATCATCCCCAGGGCATCCTGCGCTGGACCAGCGCGGAGGATTATGCCCGTCCCGAACCGCAATGGCGCGCGCTGCTCGACCTCGACGCGCTGAGCCGGATGGAATCGCGCCAATGGGTCTACAAGGGCCTCACCTGCCTCCAGCCGGACGAGACGCGTTGCCTCATCGCGCTGTCACAGGGCGGCGAGGATGCGGTGACGTATCGCGAGTTCGACCTCGCGGCGGGCGCATTTGTAGAGCACGGCTTCCACCTGCCGACGTCCAAACAGGGTGCGAGCTGGATCGACCGCGACACGCTGATGGTCAGTCGCGACTGGGGCGCCGGGACGATGACCGCGTCCAGCTACCCGTTTGTCGTCAAACTGCTCAAGCGCGGCCAGTCGCTCGATCAGGCGCAGGAGGTGTTCCGCGGCGAGCCGGGCGATCAGCTCGGCACCTATGCGAACACGATCACCGATGGCGCGGGGCACCGCGCGGTCTTCATCGAGCGCCGCCGCACCTTCTTTGGCGGAGACAAGTTGCTGTGGACGCCGCAGGGCATCCGCGCGCTCGACCTGCCGCAGCGTACCTCGCCCACTGCCATGGTGGACGGCCGGGTAGTGTTCGAGACGAGCGAACCCTGGGGCAGCGTTCCTGCCGGCGGGGTCGGGTCTGTCGCGCTCGACGACCTCGCCGCCGGGCGCACGAACCCGACGTTGGTCTTCGCGCCGACGGCGCGCCAGGCGGTGACCGGCGTGGACACCACAAGTCACCATCTCATCCTTCAATATACCGACAATGTGCGCGGTCGCGTCGCGATCTACACGCCGGGGCCGCGAGGCTGGACGTCGCGCCCGCTGGCGTTGCCCGGTAACGCTAGCTTCGGCATCGCGGGCACCTCCGATCGCAACGATCTCGCCTATCTCGCTACCACCGGATTCCTGACGCCGACGACGCTCGCGTGGCTCGACGCGTCCGCCACCTCGGCGCCGCAGCCGATCAAGGCGCTGCCCGCCAAGTTCGATGCGGACGGGCTGGTCGCCGACCAGTTCGAGGCGACGTCGAGCGACGGCACCAGGGTGCCTTATTTCGTCGTCCACCGCCGCGGCGCCGCGCACGACGGCAGCACGCCGACGATCATGACCGCTTATGGCGGGTTCGAGCTGCCGATGCTGCCCAGCTATATCGCCTCCGTCGGCAAGCTGTGGCTCGAGCGCGGCGGTGCCTATGTGCTCGCCAATATTCGCGGCGGAGGCGAGTTCGGTCCGGCGTGGCACGACGCCGGACGCAAGACCAAGCGGCAAGTGATCTACGACGACTTCGCCGCGGTGGCGAAGGATCTGATCGCCCGGCGGCTGACCAGCCCGGCAAGGCTCGGCATCTACGGCGGCTCGAACGGCGGGCTGCTGATGGGGGTGGAGTTCAACCAGCATCCCGAATTATGGCAGGCGGTGACGATCCAGGTGCCGCTGCTCGACATGCTGCGCTACGAGCAGATCGCCGCGGGCGCCTCGTGGGTCGATGAATATGGGTCGGTGAGCGTGCCCGAGGAGCGCGCCTTCCTTGCCGCGATCTCGCCCTACCATAACCTCCGTCGCGGCGTGCGCTATCCCGAGCCCTACATCTGGACCACCACCAAGGACGATCGCGTTGGCCCGCAGCATGCGCGCAAGTTCGCTGCCCGGCTGAAGGAATACGGTCTGCCGTACCTGTTCTACGAGGATACTGCCGGCGGCCATTCCGGCGACGCCGACATTCAGCAGGGCGCGCGGCTTCAGGCCCTTCAGATGACGTATTTCGCGCAAAAACTCATGTCGCGCTGACAAGGCCATGGCGTGCTATGAAGGGAACGCCGGAACGGCTGCTCGGTTCTTGCTGCATTGCAGCGCGATCGGCTAGGAGCGGCGCGATGAATGCTCAGACGATGAACAAGCCAAGCGCGGTGCCCGATACCGTTCCGATCGTCTTCGAAGCGATCGTCAAGCAGCAAGCGGTCGCCGCGACCTACAATCGCGGGGAGGTGACGCTCGCGCCGCACGTCCTTTATACCAAGCACGGCGAGATCTATCTCGACGCGCTCACGATCGAGCGCGACGGCCAGCCGCCCAAGGAAGCCAAGATCGGCGCGTTCAAGCTGTCCGGCCTGTCCGGACTGCGGATCACGCCGCGCCGCTTCAAGCCCAGCGAGCTGTTCGTGCCCGGCGAAGAGAAATATCAGGGCGTGACGCTGCTGGCCGTGGAAGTCTGACCGGTTTGCCGGTTGATCGCTACGCTTCCTACGGCTTCAAGCGCCGGCGCGAGAGTGACGCGCGGCGCTGGAGCCGGTGGGCGCTCGCGCTATTCTATATGCTGGGCGGCATTGCCCATTTCGTCTTCACCGAGGCGATGGCGGCGATCGTGCCGCCCGCGATCCCGCTGCCGGTTGCGGTCGTGGCGGTCACCGGCGTGATCGAGCTCTCCGGGGCGGCGATGCTGCTGCCCCGCGCCACGCGCCGCTCCGCGGGCTGGTTGCTCGCCGGCTATGCGCTGTGCGTGTGGCCCGCCAACATCTACCACGCCATGCTCGATCTCGGCAGCGGCACCGGCCTGCCGATCTGGTACCACGCCCCGCGGCTGCTGCTCCAGCCCGCGATCATGTGGTGGGCGCTATGGGCAAGCGGCGCGGTGCAGCTGCGCGAGTAAGTGCACGTGGCGGGCGACGGCTCAACCGACCATATCCGCTATCCCGCGAGCGCCTTCGCCAACTCGTCCTTGCTCATCGTCGAGCGGCCGGGGATGTCGCGCTTCTTCGCCTCGGCGTAAAGGTCGGCCTTGGAGCGGTGATCGCGGTAAGGTCGGGTTTTCTCCGCCACGTCCTCGGGCTGCGCGGAGAATTGCTTGCCCTTCCTCGTGTCGGCCCGCTTTTTCGCGCTGGTGCGGCGATACTCATCGTTGGACAGCGCCGCGCGCGCCTCCTTGGGCAGGTAGCGCTCGCCGGTGTCGCCGCTCTTCTTGCCGGACTTCGTGCCCCAGTCCTCCTGGCTCCATTGGTGGAGCGAGTTGTCCGCGTCCTTGCCGCCGGCATAACCGCCGCCGCGCTTCTTATACTCGGCCACCGCCATCTGCGCCTTGCGCGCGGACCATTGCCCTTTCTTCCCGCCCTTCGCACCGGCGGTGATCTCGTCCTTCACCTTCTCCCACAGGTCGGGATCGGTCTTCTCGGCGGTTTCGGACATGGCGCACCTCCGCCGCGGACAACCCGGGGGCGGCGCGAAAGTCTCAGCTCGCGCTGACGAAACTGTCCATCACGCGCTTGCGTCCGGCCTGTTCGAAGTCGATCTCGAGCTTGTTGCCCTCGATCTCGGCGATCGTGCCATAGCCGAACTTCTGGTGGAACACGCGCTGGCCCAGGGCGAGGTCGCCCCGCCCCTTGTTGCCGATGCTCACCGCCGAGGCGCGGCTCTCGACCACGCGGACGGGCTCGCGCGAGAAGGTGCGGCTGGTCCATTCGCCGCCCGGCTTGTTCCCGCCCTGCGCGCCGAGAGTGCCCGCGGCGCGCTGCCAGCCGGGGCCGCGCCCGGCGCCGCGCGCGACGTCGGCGAAGGGGTCGGCGTGCTCGCTCCAATTGGCGCGCCACAGGCTCTCGCCGCCCGACATGCTCGTCTCGCTCTCGACATGCGCGTCGGGCAGCTCGGCGACGAAGCGCGACGGCAGCGAGCTGGTCCACTGGCCGTAGATGCGGCGATTGGCGGCGTGGAGGATGGTCGCGCGGCGACGCGCGCGCGTGATCGCGACATAAGCGAGGCGGCGCTCCTCCTCGAGGCTGCGCGTGCCGCCCTCGTCGAGCGCGCGCTGCGACGGAAACAGCCCTTCTTCCCAGCCGGCCAGGAACACGGTGTCGAACTCGAGGCCCTTGGCGGCGTGGATCGTCATGATCGTCACCTTGGGATCCTCGCGCGTCGCCTCATTGTCCATGACGAGGCTGACATGCTCTAGGAAGGCGCCGAGCGTTTCATATTCCTCCATCGCGCGCACCAGCTCGGTGAGATTCTCCAGCCGCCCCGCCGCTTCGGCCGACTTCTCCGCCTGCCACATCGCGGTATAGCCGCTCTCGTCGAGGATCTGGCGCGCCAGCTCGGCGTGCGGCAGGTCGTTGGCCATGTCGCGCCAGCGCGCAATATCGCCGACGAAGCGGCCGAGTGCCTTGCGCGCCTGCGGAGTGAGCTCGTCGCTATCGAGGATGCGCGCGGCCGCGATCGAGAGCGGCAGCCGCTCGGCGCGCGCGAGCTGGTGGAGCTTGGCGATCGCCTTGTCGCCAAGCCCGCGCTTGGGCGTGTTGACGATCCGCTCGAAGGCGAGGTCGTCGGCGGGCTGGTGGACGGTGCGCAGATAGGCGAGCGCGTCGCGGATCTCGGCGCGCTCGTAGAAGCGGAAGCCGCCGACGATGCGATAGGGCAGGCCGATTGCGATGAAGCGGTCCTCGAACTCGCGCGTCTGGTGCTGCGCGCGCACGAGGATGGCGACATGGTCGAGGCTGGTGCCGTCGCGCCGTGCCGCCTCAATCTCCTCGCCGACGCGGCGTGCTTCCTCGGGCCCGTCCCACACGCCGAGGACGCGCACCTTCTCGCCCGCGTCGAGCTCGGTCCAGAGCTCCTTGCCGAGACGCCCGCCGTTGTTGGCGATCACACCCGAGGCGGCGGCGAGGATATGCGGGGTGGAGCGGTAGTTCTGCTCGAGCCTGATCACCTTGGCGCCGGGGAAATCCTTCTCGAATTTGAGGATGTTCTCCACCTGGGCGCCGCGCCACGAGTAGATCGACTGGTCGTCGTCGCCGACGCAGCAGATGTTGCGGCGCTCCTGCGCGAGCAGCCGCAGCCAGAGATACTGGACCGAGTTGGTGTCCTGATATTCGTCCACCATGATGTAGCGGAAGCGCTGCTGATACTGCTCCAGCACCGAGCGCTCGCGCTTGAGGATCGTCAGCACGTGGAGCAGCAAATCGCCGAAATCGCACGCGTTTACCGCGCGCAGCCGGTCCTGGTACTGCTGATAGAGCTCGCCGCCGCGCCCGTTGCCGTAGCGCTCGCTCTCGCCCGCGTCGATTTCTGAGGGGGTGAGACCCTTGTTCTTCCACTCGTCGATCAGCCCGGCGAGGCTGCGCGCGGGAAAGCGCTTCTCGTCGAGGTCGGCCGCGACGATCAGCTGCTTGAGCAGGCGCAGCTGATCGTCGGTGTCGAGGATCGTGAAATTGCTCTGCAGCCCGACCAGCTCGGCGTGGCGGCGCAGCATCTTCGCGCCGATCGCGTGGAACGTGCCGAGCCACGGCATGCCTTCCACCGCATCGCCGACGAGGCGCCCGACCCGCTCGCGCATCTCGCGCGCGGCCTTGTTGGTGAAGGTGACGCTCAGGATCTCGGACGGGTAGGCCTTGCGCGTCCATAGCAGGTGCGCCAGCCGGGCGGTGAGCGCCGCAGTCTTGCCCGTACCAGCGCCGGCGAGGACGAGCACCGGCCCGTCGGTAGTAAGCACCGCGTCGCGCTGCGGCGGGTTGAGCCCGGCGAGATAGGGCGGGTCCTGGAGCAGGTTAGAGGCGTTCGTCACCCTCGAACAGGTAGAGAACGTCCCGCCCGCGGGCAAGCGCAACGGTTGCCAGCACATCCTGCCCATGAGAACATACCGGCAACATAAGTGAGTCGAGGAGGGCTGAGATGACGCAGTTAGGGACGAAGTCGAACACCGGGATCGCCGGCGGCTGCCACTGCGGTGCGATCCGCTACGAGGCGAGCGGAGTGCCCGAGCATCACGCGCTATGCCATTGCACCGATTGCCGCGGCTGGTCGGGGGCGCCATTGGTCGGATGGATCGCGTTTCGAGAAGATCAGGTGACCGTCACGGGTGAGCCGGCGACCTATCGCTCGTCCGAGCACGGCGAGCGGCAGTTCTGCCCGCTCTGCGGCACCGGGCTGTTCTACCGAAATGCAGTGGCGCTGCCGGGGATCGTCGACATCCAGTCCGGTACGCTCGACGACCCTGCGGCGCAGGCGCCCGGTGCGCAGATCATGGTCAAAGAGCGATTGCCCTGGACGGGCGACATCGCCGCGCTGCCCGCCTTCGCGACCTATCCCGGCATGGACTGAGTCGCGTCGGTCCCGACGCGGCAAGATGCCGAGTCAACACGGGTTATTGTCCCAGGACGGATCGGCGTGGGTTCACGGGTCGTCAGGGGGAGTGTGGCGCCAGCAACTTGCGTCATCAAAGTGTCACCGTTCGGGACGATGGCGAGCACACCATGGCAACCAACGTCCTCGCGGCGCGTGATCCGTCGTCGCCTGTCGCCTCGCGCCGGTTCGACGCCCCGCTCCACCCGGGCGCGCGGCTCATGTTCGCGGCATTCGCGGTGGTGGGGCTGCTGTACGCCGGCATCAGCATCGTCATCGACACCCAGCAGGTGGGCGAGCAGCTCGCGCTCGGCGTGTTCCTGTTCCTCGGCCTGGCACTGTTGATCGCGCTGGGGTTCGAGTTCGTCAACGGCTTCCACGACACCGCCAATGCGGTGGCGACGGTGATCTATACCAATTCGATGCCGGCCAATCTCGCGGTGATGTGGTCGGGGTTCTTCAACTTCCTCGGTGTGCTGCTGTCATCGGGCGCGGTCGCCTATTCGATCATCACGCTGCTGCCGGTCGACCTGATTCTCAACGTCGGTTCGGGGGCGGGCTTCGCGATGATCTTCGCGCTGCTGCTCGCGGCGGTGATCTGGAATCTCGCCACCTGGTATGTCGGCCTGCCTAACAGTTCGAGCCACACGTTGATCGGTTCGGTGCTCGGCGTCGGGCTCGCCAATCAGCTGCTCACCTCGGGCGCTGGCGGCACCGCGGGAGTCGACTGGAGCCAGGCGGTCAAGGTGCTTACCGGCCTGTGGATGGCGCCGCTGATCGGCTTTTCCGCCGCGGCGCTGCTGCTGCTGGTGCTGCGCTTCGTCGCGCGCTCGCCGCGGCTGTTGCAGGCGCCCGAGAACGACGCGCCGCCGCCGCGCGGCATCCGCGCGCTGCTGATCTTCACCTGCACTGCGGTGTCGTTCAGCCACGGCTCGAACGACGGTCAGAAGGGCATGGGGCTGATCATGCTGATCCTGATCGGCTGCGCGCCGACCGCTTACGCGCTCAATCGCACCCTGCCGGCGAGCGAGACCCCGGCGTTCGTCCGCAGCGCCGCGGGCGCCACCGCCACGCTGGAGCGTCATGGCGCGGCGCACGTGCCGCTCGAGCGCGCGCGCCCGCTGCTGAAGGACGCACTCGAGCGGCGTCAGATCGTATCGCCGCAGGTCTATGGCGCGGTGGTGGCGGTGTCGCGCGATCTGTCGCGGCGCGTCGCGGACTATGGTGCGCTCAGCAACGTGCCCGCCCAGGCTGCGCCCAACGTGCGCAACGACATGTATCTCGTGCTCGACGCCACGCGAATGATCGTGGCGGCTCCCAAGGCCGGCATCACGGACGCGGAGGAGGCGGGGCTCACCGACTATCAGAAGCGGCTGGAGCGCGGGACCCGCTTCATTCCGCTGTGGGTGAAGATCGCGGTCGCGATCGCGCTCGGCTTGGGCACGATGATCGGCTGGAAACGGATCGTCGTCACCGTCGGCGAGAAGATCGGCAAGCAGCACATGACCTATGGCATGGGCGCTTCCGCCGAGCTGGTCGCGGCGGGCACGATCCTCGCGGCCGATCGCTTCGGTCTGCCGGTGTCGACCACGCACATCCTCTCCTCCGGCGTGGCCGGCGCCTCGGTGGCGAGCGGACAGGGGTTGCAGCGCCGGACCTTGATCCAGCTCGCCGCGGCATGGCTGCTGACGCTGCCGGTGGCGATGGCGCTGTCGGGTCTGCTCTACTGGATGTTGCGCGCGCTGGTGCGGACCGCCGGCCTTTCCTGAACGTAGATTGCCGCGCGGACGAAACAGCGGCCAGCGTCTCATCCGCTTGCGGTGAACCATGCTCCGGCGAACGTCGGAGCACGCGGGCGGGCCAATCAGAATGGTGCGACGAGACCGGCAAGCCGGCAGGATCCGGAAAAGCCGGGGCGGCCCGACGAGCCGCCCCGTAGTCCAGGGAAGGACCGGACGAGGGGGATGGTCCGGTCACGACGACGCCACACAGGGGGAGCGGCGCCGTCATCCTCTTCGTAGCGCCGCGATATTGCTGCGATGTGTCGGCCGGCGAGCCTTTCATGACCGCGCCGCGACTTTTTTTCCGTTGACGCGGGCGCGACCCGGGCTCGATGAACGCCGCCATGTCCGCGTCCTCGCCAGCGACCGCGTCGCACCGCCGCATCCTGCTCGCCAGCCTGGTCGGCACCTCGGTCGAATTCTACGACTTCTACATCTACGCCACCGCCGCCTCTCTGGTATTCGGACCACTGTTTTTCCCGGCGGGCGACCCGGCGATCGAGTTGCTCGCGGCTTATGGCAGTCTCGCGGTCGCGTTCTTCGCGCGCCCGGTCGGCGCCTGGGCGTTCGGTCACTACGGTGACCGGGTCGGGCGCAAGTCGACGCTGATCGCCAGCCTGCTGCTGATGGGCGGGTCGACCATGGCGATCGCGTTCCTGCCCACCTACGCGCAGGCGGGCTATGTCGCGCCCGCGCTGCTCTGCCTGCTGCGCTTCGGCCAGGGTTTCGGGCTTGGCGGTGAGTGGGGCGGGGCGGCCCTGCTCGCGGTGGAAAATGCACCGCCGCACCGACGCGGCCGCTACGGCATGGTGCCGCAGCTCGGCGCGCCGGTCGGGTTCATCGCCGCCAATGGGCTGTTCCTGCTGCTCGGCGCGACGATGGGGCGCGACGCCTTCATGGCTTGGGGCTGGCGTCTCCCGTTCCTGCTCTCCTCTGTGCTGATCGCGCTGGGATTGTGGGTGCGGCTGACGATCGCGGAGACGCCCGCCTTCGCGCGGATGATCGAGGAGGGGCCCCCGCCCGCGGTGCCGATGGGCGAACTGCTGCGGCACCACTGGCGCGCGACGCTTGGCGGCACGCTCGGCGCGGTGGCCTGTTTCGCGGTCTATTATGTCGCGACCGCCTTCGCGCTGGGGTATGCGGTAACGCGCGGGTTCGACCGACAGCTGTTCCTTGCGCTCCAGCTCGGCGCCATCCTGTTCATGGCGCTCGGGATTGCGCTGTCGGGCGAGTGGAGCGACCGGCGCTCGCCCGGGCATGTGCTCCGCTGGGGATGCGTGGGGGCGGTGATTGCGGGATGTGCGCTGGTGCCGGGGCTCGGCTCGGGCGCGCCCGCGGCGGTGTTCGCCACGCTTGCCTTCGCGCTGTTCGTGATGGGCTTCGTCTACGGCCCGCTCGGCGCCTGGCTGCCCGGCCTGTTCCCGGCGCGGGTGCGCTACACCGGGGTGAGCCTTGCCTTCAACATGGCGGGGATCATCGGCGGCGGGCTCACCCCGGTGGCGGCGCAGACGCTCGCGCAGCATGGCGGACTGGCGCCCGTCGGCGCGTATCTCGCCGCGATGTCGCTGCTCAGTCTGGTCGCGCTGCTGGTGATGCGCCCGGCGCGCCACGTTGACGCGGTGCCGGTCGAGGGACCGTGAGCACGCGTCAGGCGAGCCGCAGCAGCGTGATCTGCGCGCGACCGTAAACCCGCTCCACCACCGTCTCGAACCCGCTCGCCGCGACCGTTTCACCGCGTGCGGTCTCGATCGAGACCCAGGTGGCCGCGCCGATCCAGCCGAGCCGCGCGAGCTTGTCCGCCGCCACCGCGCCTGCGCCGGTGCCGTAGGGCGGGTCCATCATCAACAGGTCGAGCGCGGCGGTGGCAGGGCCGAGCGCCAGCACCGAGCCGGGGCGCACGTCGGCTCCCGTCGCGCCCAGCTTGGTCACGTTGGCGCGCAGCGCGTCGAGCGCGGCCTTGTCCTGCTCGATGAACAGGCACGAGCGCGCGCCGCGCGACAGCGCCTCCAGACCGAGCGCGCCCGAGCCAGCGAACAGGTCCGCCACCGCAAGCCCCTCGAAGCTGCCGACGCGGCTCGCCAGCATCGAGAACATTGCCTCGCGCGTACGGTCCGCGGTGGGCCGCGTCGTCTCGCCCGCCGGCGCGACGAGCGCGCGTCCGCGCCATGTGCCCGCGACGATCCTCACGATCGCCCCCGCTTGGTCGGGCCTGAGCGCGGCTTCGCCTTGGCCCAGCCGGGCTGACGCTTGGGACGGACCGGTCGCGTCGGCGGCGTGGTGTCCGGACCGTCGCCCCCATCGCGTGCGCCGCGTGCGCCGCCGGCGCCGGATCCGCGCGACCGCAGGGCGCGCTCGCCGCGATCGTCAGCCGCGCCGCGGGGCGGGCGGGAGGGCCTCGCCGCGGTCTCGGCGCGGGGGCGGCGCTCGGGCCGTGATCCGGGCGTGCGATCGACCGGTCCGTTAATGACGCCTGACGACGCACCACGTCCACCCTGCACGCCCTGCGGCGCGCCACGTGCCGGGCGGGGCGCTCCCGGCGGGACGGGTGACGCGGCGCCACGGTCAGCGGGCGCGCCACGCGGCCCGGTGCGCGCGATCGCTCCCTCGCGGTTGCGCGACGACGGTTCCGCGCGCCGGCCCGCGGCGTCGTCGGCCGCACCGGGCGGCGTAAGCGCGCCGCGCGCCGCCGGAGCAGTCGCGCCCCGCAAACGTGCCGGGCGGTCGCCCCCGCTAATCGAAGGCCGGCCCGGCGACGATCGCACGGTGCCGCGCTGGTCCGTCACCCTGACGTCCTCCACCGGCAGCCGGGTCGCCGCGGGCGACTTGAGTGTGTGTCGGAAGCTGCCGAGATCCGTGGCGCGCACCTCGCCGATGCCGCCGACGGGCAGATCGCCGAGCACGAACGGACCGTAGCGCGTGCGGATCAGCCGCCCGACGCGCAGCCCGAGATGCTCGAGCACGCGCCGCACCTCGCGGTTCTTGCCCTCGCGCAGCGTCAGCTCGATCCACACATTGGCGCCGGTGCGGCGCTCGAGATTAGCGTCGATCGCGCCGTAGCGGACGCCCTCGACCTCGACACCATGGATCAACTCCTCGAGCTGTGCCTGCGTCACCGCACCATAAGCACGCGCGCGATAGCTGCGCTCCACCCCCGTGGCGGGCAGTTCAAGCTCGCGCTTGAAACCGCCGTCGGTGGTGAGCAGCAGCAGCCCCTCGGTGTTGAGGTCCAGCCGCCCCACTGGCACGACGCGCGGCAAGTCCTTGGGCAGTCGATCGTAGATCGTCGGGCGACCGCTGAAGTCGCGCTCGGTGGTGAGCACGCCCGCGGGTTTGTGGAACAGGAACAGCCGCGCCGGCGCGGGCGCGTCGACGGGCTGGCCGCCGACCGTCACGCCGTCGAGCGAGGCGAGCAGTGTCGCGGGCGTATCGAGCACGACGCCGTCGTGCGCGACACGGCCCTCCGCGATCATCCGCTCGATCTCGCGGCGCGAGGCGACGCCGGCGCGCGCGAGCAGCTTGGCGATGCGTTGTTGTGGGGGGTGTTGTGGGCGCTGCGGGGAGCGATCGTCGACCATCGCGGCGGCTTAGCTCATCGCCGCGGACATGGCGGCATTTATTTGCACCCGCCGGGCGTGCCGCGCGTTGTGCCAGCGCAACGACGGTGAGGGCATATGGTCTTCGGACGCAAACAGCGGATCTTGGAGCGCCTCCTTCTCGTCGAGGACGAACCGCTGATCGCATTCGACGCCGAGCATCTGCTGACCGATCAGGGCTATAGCATCGTCGCCACGGTCGATCGCGTGGCCGACGCGGTGGCGGTGCTCGCCGCGGACACGCCGGTCGACCTGGTGCTCGTCGACGTGACCCTCGCCGATGGCAGCGGGGTGGACGTGGCGCGTGCGGCTCAGGCGCGCGGGATCGCGGTGCTGTTCGTCACCGGCGCCTGTCCTGACGAGGCGGCGACGCTGGCGAGCGGCTTCCTTGCCAAGCCCTATGCGCAGCGCGACCTGCTCGCCGCCATCGACGCGATCGAGGAGCACCGCATCGGCCGGCGACCGCGCAAGCTGCCGGGCGGGTTCCAGCTGTTCGAAGCGGGCGGACCAGCGGTGGCATGACGCGGCGGGCCGGTCCGCCGGTGCGCGCGAATGTTGAGAATGTTGAGACCGGAACGCGGTCGGCGTCGGTGTCTCAACATTCGCGAGCCCGTCAGGCCGGGTGCAAGATGTAGCGTTCATCCCCCTGAACATGCAGCAAAAACCTTAGGCCGTGACGCGGCGGACTGCATCGGGAGCGGCTCGGCGTGATCGCGAATGTTGAGAAAGTTGAGGCGTCCGCGCGAGCCACCGGTGCGGCGGACGGCGCTGCACCCCGTTCTCGGTCAGGGTGTATGGGGGGCGGTTGACAAGGTGCATCTGCAACAGCCCTGGCACGACGGCGGAGCTGTAGGACAGCGGTCGTGTGGGCGTTGGCGGGATGGGAACAACGCACGGACGCGAGCGCATGACCTGCCTAAAGGAGGCGACCGCTCCGTCGCAGCCGCCCCGGCGAGGGTCTGGGTCCAGTTGCGACCGGCGTCCCGGGTCTCATCCACGTTTCCCCACTCCACGGCGCCTTCGCCGGGGTGAAAGGAGGGCGCGCGCGCGTGCCCGTCGCCCGCGCATACCGTCTGGCCGCGCCGCGCACCGCCTCGTGACGGTGCGGCTTCACGGCGGCGGGACGATCGTCTAGCGCAATCAATCCGGCGCGGCTCGTCGGAGCAGGATCGGAGCGGGTGGATTGATGGCGACGCGCGCGGACGGGCATAGCTGGCGGGACGGGATCAGGCCCTATGTCGAGCGGGGCCCGCTGGCCGCTTTCGCGCTCGGTGTCTCCTCGGGCTTCCCCTATGCGATGATCGCCGCGACCCTCACCACGCGACTGGCGCAGGACGGCATCGACAAGAAGACGGTAACCGCGTTCAGCCTGGCCTTCCTTACCTATAACATCAAATTTCTCTGGGCCTGGGTGGTCGACGGCGTGCGGCTGCCGGTGCTCGGCCGGCTTGGCCAACGCGTCTCCTGGGTGTTGCTCGCGGGCACGCTGGTGATCGCCGCGGTGGTGAACCTCGCCTTCGCCGACCCGGCCGCCAGCATCGGCGCCACCGCGCTCGCCGCGGTGCTGGTCGGCGCCGCCGGCGCGACCTACGACATCGTGATCGACGCCTATCGCATCGAGATCCTCGAGCCGCGCCAGCTCGGCGTGGGCTCGGGGATGAGCCAATATGGCTGGCGGATCGGCTCGGCCGGGGCGGCCTCGCTCGCGTTGATCGTGGCGGCGCGGCATGGCTGGGCGGCAGCCTATTGCGCCTGTGCCGCGCTGGCGCTGCCCGCGATGATCGCCGCGCTGGTGGTGGGCGAGCCGCGCCGCCACCGCGACCCGGTGCGGCGTCGCGGCATGGGCGAGGCGCTGGCCGCAATCTGGCAGCCGTTCGTCGAATTCTTCCAGCGTCCCGGGGCGGTGGTGATCCTGCTGTTCATCCTTATCCACAAGATCGGCGATACGCTCGGCCAGCTGGTGTTGCGCCTGCTGCTCGACTCGCTTGGCTTCAGCAACGACGAGATCGCGCTGTACGATGTCGGCGTCGGCTTCTGGGCCTATCTGGTCGGCATCTTCATCGGCGGCTGGCTGTATGCGCGGCTCGGGCTCAAGCGCTCGGTGCTGCTCAGCCTTATTCTGATGGCGGTGTCGAATGTCAGCTTCGCGCTGCTCGCTGCGGCGGGGCACAGCAACGAGGGGCTCGCCGGCGCAATGGTGTTCGAGAACGTCGCCTCCGGCATCGGCGGGGTCACCGTCGTGGCGTATTTTTCGGCGCTGTGTGATCTGCGCTTCACCGCCGCGCAATATGCGCTGATCTCGGCGGCGTCGAGCGTGGTCGGGCGGGTCGTCACCGGCACCACCGCGGGCGCGCTGGTGGAGCGGTTCGGCTATGTCGGCTTCTACTGGCTGACCGTCGCCGCGGCGATGCCGGGCGTGCTGCTGTTTTTCTGGATGGGCCGCTCGGGGCTGATCGACCGCTCGGTCGGCAGTGCCGGCACCGAGGGGCCCGGCGACGCGCGCGACGGGCGGTCGGCGTAGGCAGGACGGGTGCCCGCGCTTCTGCCGTCATCCTGAACTCGTTTCCAGGATCCACCGTGCCAAGCGCTGAGCGGCGGCGGTCCTCGCGGGCGGGTGGACCCTGAAACAAGTTCAGGATGACGCTAAGTAGCAGCGCCTCACAGCGTCACCGGGCGTCCCTCGTCGGCGAAGGCGGCGGCGACCGCGGCCGCGCTGGCGAGCACGCCATCGACGTGGCGCTGGCCGAGCAAATCCTGCATCAGCAGCCGCGCGCTCTCCGTGCGCGTCTCGACGCGCGCGAGCACCGACAGCAGCACTTGTTCCGAGGGCGTCATGCGCGCGCAGCAGCACGGCGCGATCGCAATAGGCGCCGCCGCGCTCGCGGCCATGTCCGCCATCAGCACGCGGATCAACGTCAAGGGACGCCGGAACGCCTCGCCGAATGCGGTAAACAGCGCGTGCGCGGCACGCGCGTCGGCCAGCCCGTGCGCGCCCATGCGCCGCATCGCGAACAACGCCACGCGCGCGTTGCCGCACTCGGGCAGCGCATAGGGCAGCACGTTGAGGGTGGCGGTGGTGGACAGGTCGGACATACGGGCGACTCCTCGTTCGCCCGCGATGGTCGTTCATGCGCTATTGATAGTCAATCGCAGATGTTGGGTCAGTCGGGCAGTTCGTCGTTCGCGCTCAACACCTCACCCGCCAGGTAGAGCGAGCCAAGGATCAGCAGCGCGCCGGGTGGCGCGGTCGCCGCGGCGACGCGGTCAAGCGCGTCGTCGAGCGTGGCCGCGGTGGTCGCCGCAGGAATGCCGAGCGCGCGCGCAAGCGCGGCGAGATCGGCGGGATCGTGATGCGCATGCCCAGAGACCGGCAGCGCGACCAGCAGCCCGACCCGCGCCGCGATCGGCGCGAGCAACCCGCGCGCGTCCTTGTTGGCGAGCATGCCGAGGATCACCGCAAGCGGTCGTTCGTCCATGACGTCGGCGATCCGGTCGATCGCGGCGCCGAGCGCGAGACCCGCCGACTCATTGTGCCCGCCATCGAGCCATACTGCGCGCGCGCCGACCCGGGCGGTCAGCGGGCCGGGCGCGAGCCGCTGGAGGCGCGCCGGCCAGCGCGCGCCGCGCGCGGCGGTGGCGAGCGCCGCCGCGTCGACCGGCACCGCCTCCTGCACACGCAGCATCGCCGCGGCGAGCGCGAGATTGCCGGCCTGGTGCGCGCCAGGAAGACCGGGGAGCGGCAGCGTGACGCGACCGCGCGCGTCCTCGACCTCGACCGCGTCGGCGCCGACCCGATGGTGCCACGCCGCCCCATCGGCGTGCAGCGGCGCCTTGGCTGCCGCCGCGGCCTGCGCCACCACCGCCGCAACCGCCGCGGGATAGCGCATCGTCACCAGCGGCACGCCGGGCTTGGCGATGCCGGCCTTCTCCGCCGCGATCTGTGCGAGCGTGTCGCCGAGGAACGCCTGGTGATCGATCCCGAGCGCAGCGATGCCGCAGGCGACCGGCGCCGGCAGTACGTTGGTGGCGTCGAGCCGGCCTCCCAGACCGACCTCGATCACGCAGGCGTCCGCCGGCGTGCGCGCGAAGGCCAGGAAGGCGGCGGCGGTGGTCACCTCGAAGAAGCTCGCGCCCAGGTCGCCCGCGACATCGAGCACCTCCGCCAGCAGCGGGGCGAGCGCCTCGTCCCCGATCAGCCGACCGGCGAGGCGGATGCGCTCGTTGAAGCGGACGAGGTGCGGGCTGGTATAGGCATGGACGCGGTGCCCCGCCGCCTCCAGCGCGGCGCGCAGATAGGCGCAGGTCGAGCCCTTGCCGTTGGTCCCCGCGACGTGGAACACCGGCGGCAGGTCGCGCTGCGGATCGCCCAGCCGCGCGAGCAGGCGCGTGATCCGCTCCAGCCCGAGCACGTCGGCGCCGGGCGAGAGCGCCCACAGCCGGTCGAGCTGCGCCTGGACACGCTGGTCGGCGGAGACGGCGTGGTCGGCCATCGGCGGGCGCGCGTCAGGCGGCGCGGCGCTCGCCGCAGAGATAGCCGATCACGGTGGCGAGCCGGTCGCGCAGCTCGCGGCGGTGGACCACCATGTCGATCAGCCCGTGCTCGAGATAATATTCGCTGGTCTGGAAATCCTCGGGCAGCTTCTCGCGAATGGTGTTCTCGATCACGCGCCGCCCCGTGAAGGCGAGCGTCGCCTTGGGCTCGGCGATCTGGACATCGCCCAGCATCGCATAGGCCGCCATCACCCCGCCCGAGGTGGGGTCGGTGAGCACGACGATATAGGGCAGGCCGGCGTCGTGGAGCAGCTGGATCGCGACCGTGCTGCGCGGCATCTGCATCAGGCTGAGGATGCCCTCCTGCATCCGCGCGCCGCCGCTGGCGGTGAAGACGATGAACGGCGCGCGGTCCTTGATCGCGGCCTCGACGCCCTGGACGAACGCCTCCCCGACCGCCTGGCCCATCGAGCCGCCCATGAAGGCGAAATCCTGCACGCCGATCACGACGCGCTGGCCGTGGATCGTGCCGCGTGCGTTGACGAAGGCGTCCTGCTCGCCGGTGCTCGCGCGCGCCGCCTTGAGCCGGTCGGCATAGCGTTTCGAGTCGCGGAACTTGAGCGGGTCCTCCGCAGCGCGCGGCGGCGCCAGCACCTCGGGGCTGCCCTCGTCGAGCAGATAAGCGAAGCGCTGCTTCGGCCCGATGCGCTCGTGATGGTCGCAGTTCGGGCAGACGAACTGGTTCTCCTCCAGCTCCTTGTTGAACACCATCGTGCCGCAGCCCTTGCACTTGTGCCAGAGCGTGTCGGTGCCCTGCGTCTTGGCGCCGGGCACGAAGCCGCCGATCGCGTTGCGGACGTTGCTGAGCCAGCTCATGCGGTCATCTCTCTTGCCTCGGCGGTGGCCGCGAGAGCCGCCGCGAGCGATTGGACATAAGCGGTGACGGGCGCCGCCGCAGCCGCACCGTGCTCCGCCACCAGCTCGACGATCGCCGAGCCCACCACCACGCCATCGGCGACGCGCGCGATCGCGCCCGCCTGCTCGGGGGTGCGCACGCCGAAGCCGACCGCGACAGGCAGATCGGTCGCCGCCTTGAGCCGCGCCACCGCCTCCTCGATCGACGCCTGCACCGCCTGCTGCTTGCCGGTGATGCCTGCGACCGAGACATAATAGAGGAAGCCGTCCGCACCCGCGAGCACCTCGCCGATGCGCTCGCCAACGGTGGTCGGCGTCGCGAGCCGGATCATCGCCACGCCGGCTTCGCGCAGCGCAGGCCCAAGCGCCTCGTCCTCCTCGGCGGGAATGTCGACGCAGATCACGCCGTCCACGCCCGCGTCCCGCGCCGCAGCGGCGAACCACGACGGGCCGCGGCGCAGCATCGGATTGGCATAGCCCATCAGGACCAGCGGCACCTGCGGGTGGCGCGCGCGGAAGTCGGTCGCGATCCGCAGGATGTCCGCGGTGCGCGTGCCCGCCGCGAGCGAGCGGATGTTGGCCGCCTGGATCGCGGGGCCGTCCGCCATCGGGTCGGTGAAGGGCATGCCGAGCTCGATCACGTCGGCGCCGCCCGCGACGAGCGCGTCGAGGATCGCGGGCGTCGCGGCCACGTCAGGGTCGCCCGCGGTGACGAAGCACACCAGCGCGGCACGACCCTTGGCGAACGCGTCGGACAGCCGGTTCAAATGCTCACTCCCAGCGCCTCGGCGACGGTGAAGATGTCCTTGTCGCCGCGGCCGCACAGATTGGCGAGGATGATCCGATCCGCCGGCATCTCCTTGGCGCGCTTGGCCACCGCCGCGATCGCGTGCGACGGTTCGAGCGCGGGGATGATCCCCTCGCTGCGGCACAGCAGCTGGAAGGCGTCGAGCGCCTCGCGGTCGGTCACGGCGGTATACTCGACCCGGCCGATGTCCTTGAGCCAGGCATGCTCGGGGCCGATGCCGGGATAGTCGAGCCCGGCCGAGATCGAGTGCGCCTCCGCGATCTGTCCGTCCTCGTCCTGGAGCAAATAGGTCTTGTTGCCGTGGAGCACGCCGGGGAAGCCGCCCGCCAGGCTCGCGGCGTGCTTGGCGTCGAGTCCCTCGCCCGCGGCCTCGACGCCGAGCATCGCGACGTCATCGTCGAGGAAGGGGTGGAACAGCCCGATCGCGTTCGACCCGCCACCGATCGCGGCAACGAGTAGGTCGGGCAGGCGGCCGGTGCGGTCGAGCAGCTGAGCCCGCGCCTCGCGCCCGATCACGCTCTGAAAGTCGCGCACCAGCTCGGGGTAAGGGTGCGGGCCGGCGGCGGTGCCGATGATGTAGAAGGTGTCGTGGACGTTGGCGACCCAGTCGCGCAGCGCCTCGTTCATCGCATCCTTCAGCGTGCGCGCGCCGCTCTCCACCGCGCGCACCTCGGCACCCAGCAGCTTCATGCGAAAGACGTTGGGCTGCTGCCGCTCGACGTCCTTGGCGCCCATGTAGATCACGCACGGCAGGCCGAAGCGCGCGCACACGGTGGCGGTGGCGACGCCGTGCTGGCCCGCGCCGGTCTCGGCGATGATCCGCGTCTTGCCCATGCGGATCGCGAGCAGGATCTGGCCGATGCAATTGTTGATCTTGTGCGCGCCGGTGTGATTGAGCTCGTCGCGCTTGAACCAGACTTGTGCGCCCATGTCGGGCTCGGCGCTCTGGCGCAGCGTCTCGGTCAGCCGCTCGGCGTAGTAGAGCGGCGAGGGGCGGCCGACATAATGTTCGAGCAAATCGTCGAACTGCGCCTTGAACGCCGGGTCCTGTCTGGCCGAGCGATAGGCGCGGTCGAGTTCGAGGATCAGCGGCATCAGCGTCTCGGCGACGTAGCGGCCGCCGTAATCACCGAAATGGCCGCGCGTGTCGGGCTGCTGACGCAGGCTGTTGGCGCGCGCCGCGGGATCGAGAGCGGGGGTGAGCGTGTCGGTCATAGCTGGGCGACCCGTTGCAGGAAGGCGGCGATCTTGTCCACGTCCTTGACGCCCGGCGCGCGCTCCACACCCGAGGAGACATCGACCAGCCGCGCGCCGGTGCGCGTCGCCGCGTCGGCGACGTTGCCCGCGTCGAGCCCGCCCGACAGCGCCCAGGGGAGCGGGTGGCGCGCGCCGTCGAGCAGCCGCCAGTCGAAGCGGACGCCCATGCCGCCGGGCAGCGCAGCGTCGTCGGGAGTCTTGGCGTCGTACAGCAGCCGGTCGGCGGCGCCGGCATAGGCGGGCGCGGCGGCGAGGTCGGCGGCGGTTTTCACCGCGAGCGCAACCCAGGTCTCGACCGCGGCGGTCCGGCGCAGCGCGGCGGCGCGCGCGGGCGTCACCTTGTGGAGCTGGATCGCGTCGAGCCGCGCCGCGGCGACGGCCTCGGCGACGAGAAAGTCCGCGGGATCGACGAAGACGCCGACGCGGCGCGCGCGCTCGCCCGTGCGCGCGGCGAGCGCGGCCGCCTGGTCGAAGGCGAGATGGCGCGGCGAGGGCGGGAAGAAGACGAAGCCGACGTGGCTTGCCCCCCCGGCGAGCGCGGCGTCGAGCGTGTCGGGCGTGGAGAGGCCGCAGATCTTGGCAGTGACGGGCATAAGGAACTCGATCGGTGTTGGCGGCGACATAGGCGCGGTAACGGGAGATTGCCACGCGAGAGCGGGCAAGATGACGGCCGGGTTGCCGCAGACGCGGCCTTCGCGACGGCGACTCTCCCGCTGCTGCCGTCATCCCGGACCTTTCCACCGGTGATCTTGGACTTGGTCCCGGATCCACTCCTCCGCGAGGGTAAGGCCGCCAGAAAGTGCGGCACGGTGGATCCCGGACCAATTCTGGGATGACGGCAAGAGTGGGCGAGGGCAGGTCCTATGCCAACCTAGCTGGGATCGTGGCGCAGCGGCCGCAGTGCTACAGCGTGGCGGCGATCGCGCGGGCGGCGGCGTCGGGGTCTAAGGCTTGGGTGATCGGGCGGCCGATCACCAGGATCGAGGCGCCGTCGTCGGCGGCCTGCCGCGGCGTCACCACGCGCTTCTGGTCGCCCGCCGCGCCATCGGCCGGTCGCACGCCGGGTACGACGAAGAAGCCACCGGCCCACGCCGCTTTGGCTGCCTTCACCTCCGCCCCCGAGCAGACGATGCCGTCGAGCCCCGACTCCTGCGCGAGTGCGGCGAGCCGCAGGACATGGTCGTGCGCGCTGCCGCTCACCCCGGTCTGCGCGAGGTCGCGCTCGTCGAGGCTGGTGAGCATCGTCACCGCGACCACTTTGGTGTCGGGGTGCGCCGCCGCCTTCGCATCCTCCAGCATCGCGCGCCCGCCCGCGGCATGGACGGTCAGCACCGCCGGCGCGAGCGGCGTGAGCGATTGCACCGCCTTGGCCACCGTGTTGGGGATGTCGTGCAGCTTGAGATCGAGGAAGACGGGCAGACCGATCTCCTCCAGCGCCCGCACGCCGGCGGGACCATTGGCGCAGAAGAACTCCAGCCCGAGCTTGATGCCGCCGACATGGTGGCGCACCCGAGCGGCGAGGGTCTGCGCGCGCGAGAGATCCGGCGTGTCGAGCGCGACGAAGACGCGACTGCTCATCACGCCACTCCCGGCGGCACCGCGCCCGGAACGGCGGCGGGGGGAGGGGGCGGAAGCGGCTCGGTGGTCGATGCCGCGCCGGTCTCGCCGAACCGCGCCGCGGCGAGCGCGCGCTCGGTCTCCAGCGCGCGCTCGGCGGCCGCGAGGCGCTGGCGCAGGCGGAAGCGGATCCAATGCTGGTAGACCAGGGTCGGCAGGAAGCCGAGCAGGAAGGTCGCCAACAGCAGCAGCGGCAGGTTCACCTCCGCCACGAGTCCGCCGAACAGCTGGATCGAGATATTGGTCCAGTTGCCGAAGGTGAACACCGCGGCGACGAACGCCATCAGGCACCAGAACAGGAGCTTGAGAAACTGCATCGGAGCACGCTAGGCGGCGCGCTGGGAATTTACCAGTGCGGGCTGGCGCGGCGCGGGGATGCGACATCGGAACATCTCGGCGGCGGCGCGCGGGCGCCGGGGCGCGCGTCCTCAGCCGACTTCGCGCCGGAGCGCGGCGATCAGCCCACGCGCGCTGGTGAGCCGCGCTTCTTCCTCGTCGAGGATGGCGGTGAAGGCCGCGCGCTTGATCGCGGCGATTCGTCCGGCGCGCAGCCGCGTCGCCGTGGGCAGGGTGGACACGGTGATGTCGATCATCCGCTCGGCGCCGTGGAGGCGTCCCCACAGATAGTCGTTCTCTCGGTAGGCGCGGCTGAAGAAGGCGCCGAAGCTGTTGAACTGAATACCCTTCAGCGTCGCCGCCGCGCCGCCCGAGCGGATCGAGCAGGCATCGTCGGGGGACACGCGATCGACCTTGATCGGGTCGAACTCGTCGAGCCCTTCGCCTTGGAGCAGCGGCAACGTCGCCACGTCGACGAAGGGAAAGCCGAGATAGTTGAGCAGCATCGGCCGGCGGATCTCGCGCGGCACGGCGGCGAGCGCGGCGGCCATGCGCGCATCGGTCGCGGCGTCGAGCGCGGTGAGATCGAGCGAGGCGCCGAATGCGTCGAGCATCGCCGCGGCATCGTCACGCAGCGCGCGCACGGTGCGGCGCAGCGCCACGTGCGAGTCGGTGCGCTTGGCGCGGAGATAGCCCGACAGCGACTCGTAGATGGCGGCGCGGAGCGGCTCTAGCCCGGCGGGTGCGTCGCGCTCGAGCTCGCCCAGCCGGCGCGCAAGCAGCCGCAGCCGGCGAACGCGGAAGTTGAGATCGAAGGTGCGCAGAAAGTCGACCATGGCTGGGCTGGCGCCCCCGGCATGGACCGCGTCCGAGTCGAGCCCGCGCGCGGCGAGCGCGGCGTCGATCCGCTCGCGCGTCCGCCCCCGATGCTGCGCGCCCGGTGCGCCGCCGATGGCGTGGAGCAATGCGGCGACGAACTCCACCACGCCCGCCGCCTTGAGCTGGCCGTAGCCGACATAGCCGTAGCCGGCGCGGTCGGCGGCCGCCTGCTGTGCGCGGCGACGCCACGCGACCAGCCGCGCCGGGGTGGGGCGATCGAGGAAGAAGGTACGGCCGAACAGCTCTTCGATCGCGGCATCGACCTGCGGACGGATCGCCTCGGTGATCGCGCGCATCCGCTCGATCCGGCGCGAGCGCTCGGCGAGCGCCTCGAGATTGTCGCGGATCGGCTGCTGGCGCGGCAGCTCGCTCAGCGCACCGAGGATCGTCTGGAAGAACCCGGGCGGCCCCTGGTGCGCCGCGCCGAGCGTCAGCTTGTGCCCGGGGGACGGGTCGACATAGACGAAGCGCCGGTCGATCTCGCGCCGCGCGGGTCGTTCGCGCAGCGCGTCGATCGCGGGGCGGAACGGCGCGTTGGCGAGCACCGAACCGTCGATCAGCACCGCGCGTTCGGCGGCGCGCGCGGCGGCGTGGCGCGGCAGCACGCGCGTGAGAAAGTCCCGGCGGCCGGGCCAGCGCTGCCGTCGCGCGCGCAACACGCGGTCGAGCTCGGCGACGGTGAAGGGCGGGAAGGCGCCGGGAAAGCTCGATGTCGCACGCGCCGCGAACACGAGCTCGGCCGGCGCGGCGAGCGTATCGAGGGCGGCGCCATGGTCGCTGAACGGGATCACGAGGCGATGCTCGGTCTCCATCACCTCGGGCGGCGAGTGGAGCTGGAGCCGCTCGGGATGACCGCCGAACTCGGTCACGGTGACGAACAGATCGAGCGGCTGATCGGGCGGCAGCAGGCGTGGCCCGCGCGGCGCCGCCGCCATCGCGTCGAAGGCGTCGAGCAGCATCGCGGTGAAGCCCTCGCCCGAGAAGGGCGGCTCGAACCAGCGCGAGCGGACGAAGTGCGACAGCTTGGCGCGCACCTCGTCGCGCGTCGCCTCGTCGAGGGATTCGAGCTGGTCCGCGCTGCGTCCCGCCGCCATCCAGGCGAGCGGCAGCGCCCAGACCTTGGAAAAGCGCGACGCCGGCGCGGCCGCGGCGTCGATGAGCCGCTCGACGTCGGCGCCCTCCAGCCACAGATCGGTGAGCGGGTCGAGCGACTGGCCGCTCGCGATCGCCTGCGCCAGGAACACGCCGTTGATCCCGCCCGCGCTCGCGCCAGCGACGATGTCGGGCAACACGCGGACACGCCAGCCTGCGCTCTCCTC
Source organism: Sphingomonas larreae (assembly GCF_051400595.1). Taxonomy (NCBI): domain Bacteria; kingdom Pseudomonadati; phylum Pseudomonadota; class Alphaproteobacteria; order Sphingomonadales; family Sphingomonadaceae; genus Sphingomonas; species Sphingomonas larreae. The sequence goes on along the minus strand of NZ_JBLFFI010000003.1, from coordinate 508,930 downwards.
GATCTCGCCGAGCAGGTCGCGATAGACCTGGGCGCTGGCACCGTGGCATGCTTCGCCGTCGCGGGCGGCGCGGCTGGCGCGGGCGAGGTGCCACACTTCCTTGACGATGCCATGCATATAGACCGCAAGGCTGATCCCGCCGTAGCAGACGAGCGCGAGCCGCAGCTCCTTCTCGCGCACGCCGGCTGCGCTCATTGCGCGACGATCTCCGCCCAGATCGGCAGATGGTCCGAGGCGACGCGCGCCGCCGCGGACTGGTGGACGCCGCACGCCGTGAGGCGCAGCGCGCGCGACACCATGATACGGTCGAGCCGCGCGACGGGCCGGCGCGCGTGGAAGCTCGGGCCGGTGTCGGCGACTTGAAATTCGCGCGCGAAGTCGCCGATACAGCCGGACGCGCGGCTCCATTCGTTGAGGTCGCCCATCATCACCGTCGCGGCTGCGGGCGCGTGATGCGCGGCATGCGAGAGGATCGCCGCCGCCTGGCGCCGCCGCCACAGTCCGGAGAGATCGAGGTGCATGCCGATCACACGCACCGCCGTGCCGCCCAGCGCGACGTCGACGCTGACCGCGCCGCGCGGTTCAAGCGCGGGAAGATGGATCTGCTGGCACGCGAGGACCTCGGCCGATTTGCGCACCAGCACCGCATTGCCGTGCCACCCCATGCTGGTGGCGCGCATGCCGAGCCCGACCGAGCGCCAGTCGCTATGCTCCTCGAGCAGATGCGGGGTCAGCACCGCGGCGCGCTGGCCGAAGCGGCGATCGGCCTCCTGGAGCGCGATCACGTCGGCGTCGATCTCGCGCAAGACTTGGAGGATCCGCTCCGGATTGCGGCGCCGGTCGGTGCCGATCGCCTTGCGGATGTTGTAGCTGGCGACCCTTAGCTTCATCACTTTGGCGTAACGAGGTGAGGCGCCCCGTGGTTGCAGCGCCGCTCTCCTTAGCGCCGCGGTAACACGCCAGCGCTACAAGCGCGCCGGCAACATCGGGTGGGCGCGGGTATGAAGCGGGGATGGAAGCTGGCGCTACTGCCACTCGGGGCATTGCTGGTCGTCGGGTTCGGCGCGGCGAGCGGCGTCTTCCTGTCGCGCGACGGCGTCGCGGCGCGGGTTGAGGCGGAAGTCCGCCCGAACGCGCCGGCGGTACCGCAGATGACGCAATTCTACGCGTTTGACCCGCCGCTGCTGGTCAATATCAAAGACACCGATGCGGTGTTGCAGGCGGGCGTGTCGGTCAGCACGCGCGACCCTGCCGTCATGGACGCGCTCAAGCGCGACGATCCGGCGCTCCGCTCGGCGATGATCCTGGCGTTCGGCGATGCCAGCGAGGCTGCGGATATGAGCGACGCTGGCAAGCAGCAGTTGCTCACCGAAATCACCGGTGCGATCAATCGCCAGCTCGCCGCAGATAACCTCCCCGCGCAGGTCGAAGCCGCGTATTTCACTGACTTTGTCGTGCAGGGCGGCAGCGACGACCAGTGACGCGGGCGCGACGCACCGCGGAACGCCATAGCGGCTACCCGGTTGATGCCGATCGGGTGCGCGTCTGCCGGCGAGAGGCCGCGACGGTTGCATCGACGAACCGGAGAGACGGGGTGAGCGAGAAAGTCTGCACCCGTGCGCCGATGGTGGCGGCACGCGACGGGATGGTGGTCATCGAGTCGAGCTGCGGGCGCTCGTTCAATCTCAGCGCGGAAGTCGCGATGCAGATGAGCGAGCATCTGATCCGCAGCGCCGCGCGTGCACGCGGCCAGCACCGCATGGGCGTGGAGCCTGCCACCGGGAGTTGAGCCGCGCGCACGCCGCATCCCCAAAGCGCCGTGTTCCCAATATGTTCTGTCCTACATGTGGGCGAGAAGCTAGGTCAACGGGCGAGGAAGGAGATGCCCGATGATCTTGCTCGACGCTCCGCTGATGACCGCAATGGCCGCCGTGATCGGCAGCCTTGCCGCGCTGGTCTGGTCGTGCCGCCGCCGCCCGTGAGCGCATGCGCCGACGATCCGCCTCAGCGCTCGTAGGCGCCGCGGATATGGGTGAGCCAGCCGGCGGCGGCGAGCGCTTCGTCGCGCGGACGCGTCGACGCCCCGGGCTTGGCCACGAAGGTCTTGGCGCGTGCGTCGTTGGGATCGATCGGTTGCGCGAACCGAAGCCCGGCGGCGCCCTGTTCGACCCACACCACGGTCGCGCCGACCGCGGCGAGCGCGCCGACCGTCACCAGCACCGTGGCGCCGCGCTGCAGCCGCTCGGCCTGATCGACCCGCACACCGGTGGCGGAGAGATCGCGCACGCGGTGCCGGGTCGCGCCGGCCTGGCCGAAACGCTCGATCAGCGCGCCAAGCATCACGCGGTGGCGCTCGGCACGCGGCAGGTGCGCGCGGCCGTCCGCGTCGGGGATGGCGGAATCGTCCACCTCAGATGTCCTCGAAGCCGTCGTCGCGCGCGGCCGCAGTGGCGGATTGCGGCGTCGTGCCCGACAGCAGTGCGATAACGTCGGGGGAGAGGCGCTGCTCGAAGCGGATCCCCACCTCGTCGTCATCGCACCACGCCACGGTGCCGACCTGCGTCTCGAGCGTGCCGATGCGAAGCCAGACTCGCTGCGCCGCCTGCAGCACGACGCCGCGTAAGCGACAGCCGCGGTTCGACACATCGACGACCTGGACGGGTTCACTTGCGCCGAGGAAGAGCCGGACGCTGCCGGTGAGCGCGGTGGGCACGCGCAGCTCGCGACGGTTGTCGCTCCACGACGCCGCCTCCAGCCATACGTCATCGCCCTCGGGTGCGCCCACTTGCTTCACCTCACGTCCGCCCGCCGCTCGCGGTGGTTCGCTTATCCTCGCATAGCCTTAAAAGTCGGTAACGAGGGGGTCGCCGTCGCATCGGGGAGGGCGGAGACCGCGCCAGCGCAGCGACCGGTCGCCGCGGGCATGTCGCGCCGTCTTGGGCGGGCGTTGCTCCGGCTGCGGCGATGTGCCGCGCCGGGTCGACTCCGGCTGGTGTTTTGGGACACAGGCGGTAGAGAGCGGCGCATGACCGAACCGGGCTTCCCCGCCGTCGGCCAGCGCCGGTGGACCGCGCGGCGCTATCGCGCGCTGCTCCGTACCCAAGGGCCGCGCTCGGTGCGTTTCCGCACGCGGCTGGCGATCCTCGCCGGCGCGGTGGCGATCGGCGTCGCCGCCACGCTCTTCGCGCTCGCCGCCGACGCCGTCAGCGCGCTGTTCGCCCGCTACGCGCACCACTATCGCTATGCGCCGCTGCTCACCACGCCGCTGCTGTTCGCGGCGCTGGTGTGGCTGACGCGGCGCTTCGTCCCGCTCGCGCGCGGATCGGGCATCCCGCAGGTGATCGTTGCGCAGCAGGATCCCGAGCGCGCCACGCGCTCGTTGGTGTCGATCCCGACGGTGGTGGGCAAGACGCTGCTCACGCTCATGGCGGTCCTCGGCGGCGCGTCGGTGGGGCGCGAGGGACCGACGGTCCAGATCGCCGCCGCGGTGATGGGGCTGACGCATCGGCTGATGCGCGTGCCGTTGCGCGGCGCGGTGTTGATCGCGGGCGGCGCGGCCGGAGTCGCGGCGGCGTTCAACACACCGCTCGCCGGGCTGCTGTTCGCAATCGAGGAGCTTGCCTCCGCCTATGAGCAGCGCGTCACTTTGCTGGTGCTCGCGGCGATCGTCATCGCGGGCATGGTCGCGCAGTCGGTGCAGGGCGATTACGTCTATTTCGGCGTGATCAGCGCGCATCTCCCGCTCGGTCCGGCATTGCTGGCGGTGCCGGTCGCGGGGATCGCGGGCGGGCTGACCGGCGGCCTGTTCGCGCGGCTGATGCTGGCGCTGGCGACCGGGCCGTACCGGCTGACCGCCTGGTCGAAGCGACGTCCGGTGCTGTTCGCGGCACTGTGCGGTGTGGTGGTCAGCGCCATCGGCGTCGGCACCGGGCTGACCTGGGGCACCGGCTATGACGCGGCGCGCGCGATGATCGTCGGCGTCGACGCGCCCCTGTGGTTCGGCCCCGCCAAGTTCCTGGCGACGCTCGCCACCGGCGTGGCGGGTCTCCCCGGCGGGATTTTCGCGCCCTCGCTCGCGGTCGGGGCGGGGCTTGGTAACCTGCTGCGCCCGCTGTTCCCGGGAGAACCCACTTCGGCGATCGTGATCCTCGGCATGGTCGGCTATTTCACCGGGGTGGTGCGCGCACCACTAACCGCGGTCATCATCCTCTCCGAGACGACCGCGAGCCGCGGGCTGCTGCTGCCGATGTTCGCGACCGCCTTCCTCGCGGACGGCGCGAGCACGCTGGTCAGCCGCGAGAAACTGTACCACGGTCTGGCGCGCACCTTCGCCCGGCCGTAAGCGCGGGCGGCGCACGTCGCCGTCCTGTCCGCGCTCGCGGCCGTGCTAATTCGTGCGCTCCACAACGGAACGGCGGACACGCGCCGGACGACGCCGGAACCCAGACCCATCAACGCCTTTCCCTGCCGCGCCGGGGTCTCGCCTGCGCGACACCAGCGCGAGCCACCTTGGCTTCCCGGCCCGGCGCCGGAATCCATGGTGCCGTAAAAACAACGGCCTGTGCGTACGCGGCACGATGGGTCCGGGGTCAAGCCCGGGATGACGAGGTTGGTTATGCTGAGCTCCCGCCGGTGCGGAAGCATCGTTCCGCTTGGTGGATCAGCCTTTAGCGCGCGCTCACCACTCCACGCCGATCTTGCCGAAATGGCCGCCTGACTGCTGGTAGCGGAAGGCGTCGGCGAGATCGTCGAGCGCGAAGCGGCGGTCGATCGGCGGCTTGATTCCGGTCGTCTCGATCGCACGGACGAACTCTTGCTGCTGACGCCGCGAGCCGACGATCAGGCCCTGCAGCCGGGCCTGCTTGCCCATCAGCGCCGCGGTGGGGACATCGCCGGTGACGCCCGCCACCGTGCCGATCAGCGCGATCTGCCCGCCGACCCGCACCGCCGCGATCGACTGGGTCAGCGTGCCCGCGCCGCCGAGCTCGAGCACATGGTCGACGCCGCGCCCGCCGGTCCAGTCACGGACCGCGCCGCCCCATTCGGGCACCTCGCGATAATTGACCACATGATCCGCGCCGAGCGCGCGCGCGCGCTCGAGCTTGTTGCCGGAAGAGGAGGTGACGATCACGGTCGCACCCATCGCCTTGGCAATCTGCAACGCCCAGATCGAGACGCCGCCGGTGCCGAGCAGCAGCACCGTGTCGCCCGCCTTGAGCGCGCCGTCGCCGACCAACGCGCGCCATGCGGTCAGTCCCGCGGTGGTGATCGTTGCGGCCTCGACGGCGTCGAAGCCACGCGGCGCATGCGTGAAGGCGGTGGCGCGGCGGACCACCGCTTCGACCGCATAGCCGTCGATGCCGTCACCAGGCGTCCGCGAGAAATCGCCGATCGTGGGCGCGCCGTCCTGCCAGTCGGGGAAGAAGCAGGAGACCACCAGGTCGCCGACCGCGAACTCTCCGACGCCGTCGCCGACCGCCTCGACCACGCCCGCGCCGTCTGCCAGCGGCACCACGCCGGGCGTGGCGCGCATCTCGCCGGTCACCACGCCCAGATCATGATAGTTGAGCGAGCTGGCGTGGAGCTTGACCCGGATCTCGCCGGGTGCGGGCGCGCCGGGGTCGGCGCGGTCGCTCATTCTCAGCGTCTCGAGCGTCGCTGGAGTGCCGATCGTCATGGCGCGCATATGCAGTTCCTTATCGTGGCTTGTAGTGGACGGTCGCGCGGCTCAGCGCTGGTCGGTAGCGGCCGGGATCCCCTGCGCGGCAGGAAGATCGACGATATCGGACGATTCCGCCCAAAGGTTGATCCCGCCATCAGCCGCCACGGCGTCGATCCGCGCGAGTTCGTCCGGCGTGAAGTCAAGCCGCGCCACCGCGTCTAGCGAGTCGTCGAGCTGTTCGACCGTGCGCGCGCCGATCAGCGCTGAGGTCACGCGCGGGTCGCGCAGCACCCAGGCGATCGCCATCTGCGCGAGCGTCTGCCCGCGTTCCCCGGCGAGCGCGTTGAGGTCGCGGATGGCGGCGAGGTTCTGCTCGGTCAGCAGCGATTGCGCGAGCGATCCGCCGCGCGTCGCGCGCGCCTCCACGGGCACGCCGTTGAGATATTTGTCGGTCAGCATGCCCTGCGCGAGCGGGGAGAAGGCGATGCAGCCGGTGCCGAGCGCCTCGAGTGTGTCGAGCAGCTCGCGTTCGATCCAGCGGTTGAGGATCGAATAGCTCGGCTGGTGGATGAACAGCGGCACCTTCTCCTCGGCCAGGATCGCGGCGGCGCGACGGGTGAGGCCGGGGTCGTAGGACGAGATGCCGACGTACAGCGCCTTGCCCTGGCGGTGCAGCTGCACCAGCGCGCCCATCGTCTCCTCCAGCGGCGTGTCGGGATCGACGCGATGCGAGTAGAAGATGTCGACATAGTCGAGCCCCATGCGGCGCAGGCTCTGCTCGCAGCTGGCGATCAGATATTTGCGTGACGAGCCGATGTCGCCATATGGTCCCGGCCACATGTCCCAGCCCGCCTTGGTGGAGATGAGCAGCTCGTCGCGGTGCGTCGCGAAATCGGCCGCCAGCACGCGGCCGACATTCTCCTCCGCCGAGCCGTACGGAGGCCCGTAATTGTTGGCGAGATCGAAGTGCGTGACGCCGCGGTCGAACGCGCGGCGCAGGATCGCGCGGCCGGTCTCGAAGACGTCGGTGCCGCCGAAATTCTGCCACAGCCCGAGGCTGATCGCGGGCAGTCGCAACCCGCTGCGGCCGCTGCGACGATACGGCATGCGATCATCATAGCGTGCAGGATCAGCAACATAGGGGGCAGGGAAGGACATAGGAGACTCCGTCGGGATCGCGTCGGCGTGCCAACGCGCCGCACCGCTCCACGCTCCCTGCCATGCAACGCGGCTATCGGCGTTGCGCCGCCGCTGGTGCACGCAACGGCGTCACGGGCGCTGATCACGCCAGATCCATCGGAGCACGGTCGGCAGCATCGCGCCACCGTCCGCGTCCGAGTGCGTGCCCTCGGTCCAGGCGTGATCGACGTCGTAGCGCGGCCCCGCGCGCCGGGTCGCATCGGCGGAAGCGTTCGCCCATTCGAACGCTTTCAGCATCTGCTGGTTGGCGAGGAACCAATTGCCATGCTCATTGTCAAGGTCGTTGCGTCCGTCCTGCAGGAAGACGCGCAGCGGCCGGATCGGCGACTTGCGGATCAGCCCAGGATAGACGTCGCCGCCATACGCCAGCGGTACGCCGCGCGGGTCGAGCCGGAGGCCGATCGAGGTGTAGCTGCCGATGAAGCTGATGACGTTGCCGAACGCGTCCGGATGGCGCCACGCCACCGTCCAGGCTGCGATCGCGCCGCTCGACGTGCCACCGATCGCACGGCGCCGCGGGTCCGTCACGAAACGCCACCGGCGCGCTACCGCAGGCAGCAGCTCGTCGATCGTCATGCGTGAGTAATCGTCCGAGATGGCGTCATATTCTTCGACGCGGTGATTCGGATTGTCGGTGCCGAGATCGTCGGGGTAGTGCGTGGCACGGTGGCCCGGCGTGACGAAGATGCCCAGCGTCGAAGGGATCGCGCCGCGGCGGCGCAGGTTGTCGAGCACGGCCGGGACCCGCAGCGAGCCGGTCGGATTGATCGCGCGCTGGCCGTCCTGGAACAGCAGCAGGTTGGGAGGGCGTGCCGGATCATAGTCCGCGGGTACGTACACCCAGTAGCGGCGCACGGTGCCGGGATAGATGCGCGAGTGCAGCTCGAAAGGGCCCTCCAGCCGCGTCGCCGCCGCCGTGGTAGACGCGGTCGCGGGCGCGGCGTCGGCGACGCCGATCGCACCGCAGCCGATGGCGAGGGAGAGCGCCGCGATCGAGAGTGCCCGCATGCCTTGCTCCTGCCGATTACCGCCAGCCTAACACGCCAAAGCGACGGGTGAAGAGCCAAACCATCACGTCGGGAACGCTCGCCGCCACTTCGGTTGCGGTATGCGCTGCGCGATGCGACAAGAACATTCAGCTGGAGGGCCTGCAATGCGGACGTTCGTCGATGGTATCGGATATGCGGCGGCTTTCCTGCTCCTCGGCAGCGCCGCGCCCGGCAGGGCGGCGCCCGTTACGCAGCCGGGCATGACCGCCACTGACGCCGCGGACCGATCGGCTGTCGCCAGCGGAGACGAGGTGCGGGCACAGATCGCGGCGATGCTGGCCGAGATGAAGCCGGAGCAGGGGTTCGCGTGGCGCCCGCTGGTGCGCGACGGATCACGCGTTGCGGCAATCGAGGTCTGGAAGAAGCCCGGCCGGCCTGCGGTTCACCCGGCCGAAGCTGAATATGCCATCGTGCTGGAAGGCGCCGGCACGCTGGTGTCCGGAGGAGCGCTGGTCGCCCCCGCCGCATCGCGCAATGGACTGGTGGAAGGCGAGCGGATCGAGGGCGGCACCACGCGTACGCTCGGCGTAGGGGATGTGCTGCTCATCCCCGCAGGCGTCCCGCATTGGTTTGGCATCACGGGCGACCGGCTTGTGTTGCTCGGCACGAAATTTCCAACCGGACGATAACGGCGGGCTTCGCATCGTAATTACGAGATTCGGTTGGCACGCCGGACCGCCGGCCGTGATCGCCTGCGCCGCTGAAGGATGCTGCCTTCAGCGTTCGCCACGGTCGCTAGAATATGGTGCGACCGCTGGGGCCGCGCGCCACCTTCGATCAGACCGCGTCCTCGATCCGCGGATACGGCCCGGCTGCGGTCACCGTCGCTTCAGTCGAAGAGGGCCAGCCTTGACTCGCATGACCCCCTCTACTCTCGCGCTGCGCACCGTCAGGCCCAGTCGGGCTGGCGCGGCTCCGCTCAACGCCATGAAGCCGCGCGCTGCGTCACCGGCGGGCGCCGTGCCACCCTGCTGCATCGAATCGGGCGCCTTGGAGCGACGGGTTGCGCACGGTCCTCGGCTGCCGCGACACTCGGACGCCGGCGATTGCCGCGCGACGACGCGCATCGCCCAGGAAGAGCCGAAACATCACGCCGCCCAGCACGAGCAACGAAGCGGCAAAAGCAACTGCGGCGATGAACCACGCGTCATGTGTCACGATGGCGTCCCTTTTTGCTATGATCGTCAGGTCCGTGGTGCTCCATGCGAAAAAAAGCTTACTACAACCTTAACCATGCCTGACAAATCCGGAGGCGCGCTGTCGGCGCCGCCCCCTGCTGCCAGCTCAAAGATTGGCATTCGCAAGGAATATGCCCCAGAGTAGGGCAGGACGCGCGCGCATCGGTGGAGATGCAGCCCCTCGGATGCTAGGCAGGCGCGGGCCGGTGGGGGCCGGGTCGCCCAGGGGGAGACAATCATGATCGCACGTCCGTCCGGCCCGGCCACGTGGCTGTCGATCCAGTATTTGCGCGCGATCGCTGCCTTGCTTGTCGTGCTCCATCACGCCCGTAATCCCGAGCCCTGGCTGTTCAATCCGCTTGCCGGGCTGTCACTGGGGCAATCCGGCGTCGACATCTTCTTCGTCATCAGTGGCTTCATCATGTATGCGGCGGCCCGTGACGAACCCGCGGGCCAATTCGTCTATCGCCGGATCGTTCGTGTCGCGCCGCTATACTGGTTGGCGACGATCGTCTCGCTCCTCTTCTTCTACCGACGTCAGCTGATAGCGTTCGATCCGGCGCTGTTCGGCAAGCTGGCCTCATCCTTGTTGTTCATCCCGAACTACAATCTGCTCCACCCGGACGAGATCTGGCCGGTGCTCGTGCCGGGTTGGACCCTCAATTACGAAATGTTCTTCTACGCGATCTTCGCGCTTGCGCTGCTCAGCCGGGCGCTGGTGCCAGTGGTGATCGCCGTCATTATCGCGGCTGTCTCGGCGGGAAGGCTCATCGGCTCGGATAATCCGGCGTGGCTGACCTATACCGACCCGATCCTGCTCGACTTCGCCTTCGGTCTTCTGATCGCGCGCTTCTACCCGGCGGGCGCGAGCCGCTGGCTCGTGCTGTTGCTGCCGCTCGGCGTTGCGCTGTTGCTGCTCGCGCCGGTGCCCGGCTCGTGGCGTGCCTTGTATTGGGGCGTGCCGGCCGCGCTCATCGTGATGGGCGCGCTGGCGCTGGAAGCGGGCGGGGGGCTGCCGCAATTGGCCGGGCTGAAGACGATCGGGGACGCGAGCTACTCGCTCTATCTCGTCCATCCCATGGTGATCACCGTGGCGGACAAGGTGGTCCAGAAGGTGCCGCTCACCGGCTTCGCGCAGTTCGCGCTGCTGCTGATCGTCGCCTTCGTCGGATCGGTCCTCGCCGGCATCATGACGCATCGCCTGGTCGAAAAGCCGCTGTTGCGCCGGCTGCAGGGCCGGCGGCGGCCGGCGGTCGGCGCCGGCGTCGCACCGCCGCTGGAGCGCCCCGCCTGAGCGCAGCGCAGCGATGACCCGTGCGCGAGCAGCGGCGGGTGTTATCCCTGGATTACCGAACGTTAAGTCACGCGACCGTAAAAGCCACGCCAGGTTGACGTGGGGCGGGACTGGTGCGGTTTACGGGTGTGCATGGTTGTTTACTGGCGCTGCTGACGGCAGCGTGCGGGCAGGTGGCGGAGACCGGCACCAGCCGAGTGGTCGTGGTGAGCGGTGGGGCCATCGCCGCAGCAAGCCGGCCGGTGGCGCCACCGCTCCCCGCGGTAGCGCCGGACCTCGTCGCCCCGGAACAGCGTCAGCAGGAAGCGATCGATCTGGCCGCGACCGATCGCTACCCGGTGCTGCCTCCCGACCATCTCGAGCTCGCGCGTGAAAGCCTAGCCAGCGACGGCACCGACGGGGTGTGACGGCGCGGCCAGGCGTGACGACGGCTCGCCGCCTTGCACCAGCGATCGGAAGTGCGCCATGCAGGCGCCGATCTCGAAATCGTTGAGCACGCGCTCGCGACCGCGTCTCGACAGCTCGACGCGCAGCCCGTGATCCCGGCCGAGCGTCACCAGCGCCTCTGCGATCGCCGGCGCATCACGCTCGGGCACCATCAGGCCGCAGCCGTCGCCGGCGAGCTCGGCGATCCCGCCATTGGCGGTGGTGATCACCGGCAGTCCCGCGCCCATCGATTCGATAAGGAAGACGGGAATGCCTTCCTTGTCGCCGTCCGCCGCGGTCACGCTGGCCAGGACCGATGCATCATAGCGCCCGGAGGTGAGCGCCTGCAGCAACGTGTCATGGGCCGTCACGCCATGCCAGGTGATCTGGCTGGCCACGTCCAGTCGCTCCGCCTGCTCGCGCAGCGACGCGCCCAAGGGGCCGTCACCGAAGACGTCGAGGTGGACGCGTTGGCCGCGGTCGCGCGCCAGCCGTAGCGCCTCGATCAGGTAGACGTGGCCCTTCTTGTCGACCAGCCGCGCCGCGGTGGCGATGCGCACTTCGTCCAGCGCACCGGCCCGCGGCGTCGTTGCGACCGGCGGCACCGTAACGCCCATGTGGAGCACGAGCGGTGCCGGCGTATGCGGACGGAACTGGATCGCCAATTCGCTTGCCCCCGGCGCGTCGATCGCGCGGACGAATCGTGCTCCCTCCGCCTTCCATCCGACCAGATTGCCCTGCGCGATATCATAGCGATGCGCAGTGATGCTGTATGGCACCCCGGCCATGCGCGCGGCCACCACGCCCATCGTTGCCGGCGCCGCGATCCAGTGGATATGAACGTGATCGAATTGCCGCTGCCTCAGCTCGCGGGCGAGCCACAATCCTTTCGGGAAGACCGCGAGATTGCGGAGCGCCAGGGCGGGGCTCGGCGCACGCGCTATCGTCGCCAGCGTCGTCAGCGCGCGCCAGGGCCGGCGCGCCGCCTCGGCCAGCGCGCCGGCGAGCACGCGCCGCGAGACCACCGGCGCGGCGAGGGTACGGTCGAGCAGGTGCTGGCCGTGCACCATCGCCGCCTGGGACAGCGGCACGAGCCACACGTCCCATCCTGCGGCGAGATGGTCCGCCACCTCCGGGAGAATAAATGCCTCGGTCGCGCCGAACGGCATCTCCTTGCTGAGATATGCGATCTTTAACGCACGCTCGCCTGCCTGCCTGGTCATGACGCCTCTCGCATTTCGCCGACATCCGCCTGGCGCAGCTTCTGCCCGATCTTCACCGCGATCGCGCGCGCCCGCTTCGTACGGCTCTGGCGATAGCGCGCGAAGGCGTCGCGCGTCCGGAGGATGCTTTCTTTCTGCTCCGGAAAGACTTGGACCAGCGCGTCGAGCTGCGCGATGTGGAGGTCGTGATAGAATGGGCTGGCAAGGTTGCCGGCGAGGTCATAGGTCGACCAATAGCCCGTATCGAAGCGCGGCAGCGCGCGCGCGAGATCCGCGGCAAGGGTGCGGGTTTGCGCCGCCACTTCGGGATCCTGCGTCAGAACGGCATAATCGACGATCCCGATGAGCGCGAACATCCAGCCGTTGAGAACGGCTGGCATCGCCTCTCCCGGATATTCCTCCAGCGCGAGGATCCCGTCGAAGCGTCGGGTGAGCCCTTCTGCACCGGAATTCATCAGGAAGTGATAGGCGCGGTCCGCGACCGCCCGCCACGGCCCGTCCGGGTCGGCAACCGCGGCGCGCGCCAGAACGGACAGCCCTTCGCCCTGCGCCATGGCCGAATAGAAAGAGATCGTCGGCCGCCGCAGCGCGTGCCAGCACGACCAGCCACCTCGCTCATCGATCGATTCAGCTGCCCAGCGCGCAGCCTGAAGCAGGCGTTCCTTGCCGTCCGGCACGCGGCCGAGCAGCGCGGCGTCCCAATTGCCGAGCGCCCATTGGAAGACGACAATCGGGAAGCTGAAGGCTGGGTCGGTGTCCGTCTGTACGACGGGGACGCCGTGGGCCCCGGTCGCGCCAACCCACTGCGCCTTGCCAGTGAGATCGTTAAAATAGCCTTCAAGAGCCCAGGGTCGAAACGCCTGCCCCACGCCTTGCGGCACGTGCTGGTAGCTTTTTCCCGTAGCGTAGCGAAGCCATTTACCGAAACGCATCGTATATCGACGGATCATGCAATTCCACCCTTGCGGCCGCTCCGTGAGAGCACGTTGTCACCAACTGCCACGATGCGGACGTCTACAGTTGGACGCACTTAACGCTTAAGGCCACGTTCATCTAGCTGTCTCGATTCAGGACGGTTAGGTCAAGTCCATACGGTAAGCCGTTGTGTAAGAACGGCGAGTTGCTAGCCCTTGGGGAACTAAGGAGCACAGGGAAAGACCATGATTCGCCGGAGCAGGGCGACCATTTTGGCCGCGAGGGCCCGGTGAATACGGTCGAGCCGACGCTCGGGCGCGCTCACCTGCGTCCCGCGCCAGCAAGGCGCGCCGCCGAGGCGCAGCCGCCGCGCCGTCCGTTGCACGCTTTCGTGCGGCGCTGGGGTGCTCTGCCGCTCGCCATCGGTGTGCTCCTGGCGCTCGGCTTCGGTGGCGATCTTACCTCTTCTCTCGCTGGTGTCGGCGGCCTTGCCTGGCGTCTGGGCGCGCTGTTGCTCGTCTTGGTGGCGTGCCGCAGCGGGCTGAACGTCGATGCGGCGATCACCTTCGCCATCGCCTTCGTGCCATGGCTGGCCGCGTCCATGATCGAGATGTGCGTTTTCCTCAATGTGGACCAGGTCTCCGATTACGCCCGGCAAATCTTCATGGTCGTCATTGGTGCCGCAGTCTACGCGGCGGCGCAGTCGCGCGAGAAGCGGGCGCAGGTGCAGATCGCGCTGCTCTGCGCGGCGACGCTCGCCGCGGTGCTGAGTACGATCATGACGATCCCGCTTCTCCAGCACGGCTGGTCGTGGGAAGCGGTTCGCGCCTCCAAGAACGAACTGGTGCTGACCACGGGGTTCGGCGCCAATACCGTTTGCTTCGCCGGCATGATCGCCGCGCTGGCGAGCCCGCAGACCGGTCCAGAGCGGTTCCTGAGCCGCGGTCTCGTTGCGTTCTTCACGGTGCTGTCGATCATCCTTGGCGCGCGGGCGCCGATCGGGCTGTTCTTTCTCTCCGCCCTGATCGCACTGCCATTGTCGAAGCGCAGCTGGAACAGCGGGCGAGCTCGCGTCAGCCAGGCGCTCCGGCTGTCGGCGATCGTGATCGGCGCCATCGTCCTGAGCTTTCTTTTCTCCATCCCTTTTATCGCGCATTCGGTGATCGCCGACGGTCTCGCCGGTCGCGCCGGGCTCTGGCAGATCGGGTTGCGCGGCTGGTGGGACGCGCCGTTGTTCGGCCACGGCGTCCACACCTGGATCGACATCGTGCAGCAGAATCTCGGCGCGGCGGACTATCGTACGATGTACGAGATGCAATCGACCGCGGCGCTGCGGACCGGCGGGTTCCATAACGTCTGGATGAACACCCTCGCGGAGCGCGGGCTGATCGGCCTGGCGGGTCTGTACGCGTCCTACAGCCTGTTGCTGACGCGATTGCTCGCCAATCTGCCGTTCAACCGGCGCGAGCAGCGCTTCCAGGCGCTCGTCCTGTTCCTTTTCGTCTTCCTGCGGGGGTTCGTGGAGATCACTGGTCTGATGTCCTATGCGGACGCCGCGCTCGACGCGATTGTGATCGCCGCACTGGCGGTGACGATCGCATCGGACCAGCCGCGTCGGCGCCGACGCGCACGACACCGCGCGTCCGCTGCGAGGCCGGCGTGAACCGCGCGCGCCTTCGCGCGATCGCGGCCGTGCTGCTGCCGCTCGCCTTCGTTCTCGCCTCGCGCTTCGTCGGGCTGGGGCGCGAGCTGATCATTTCCGCGGGCTTCGGCCTGTCGGCGGCAACCGACGCCTTCTACCAGCTCTCCGCGATCCCGACGTACCTGATCACCTACGTCACGGGTCCGTTCGCCACCGCTTATATCGTCTGGGCGACCGGCGCCCGCGCTTTGCCCGAAGCGGCACAGCTGCCGCTGATGCGGCGCTGGGCGACCATCGCCAGCGTCGCGATCGCGCTGGCCTTTCTCATCGGCGCGATCGTGATCGGTGGCGTGCACGAGCGTCCACAGGATCTCGCCGCAGCGGCGATGATGGCAGGCGCCTGCGTGATGCTCGGACGGGTAGGGCTCGGTGCGGCGGTCTCGAACGCGCGGGGGCGGTTCGGCCGCGCGCAGGGTCTGCTCTTCGCCAACAATCTGACCTTCGTGCTGCTGCTGGGAGCCGGGGCGCTGCTGAGCGCACGCGGCAACGTCCTGCTGCTGCTTTGTGGCGCCTTCTGCATCGCGTCCCTTGTCGCCGCGGGCTTCGCACAGCGGGCGTTGCGACCGGTCGACACGGCTGACCCGCGCGGCGAGATCGTGGACGTCGATGCGACACGACGCTCCATCCGGCGCGATCTGTTGCCGAACCTGCTTTACGCGAGCATCGAGACCGGCGGCTTCCTGTTGACGCAGAGCGTGGTGCTGGTGCTCGCCTCTGCTTCCGGCGTGGGCACGACCTCGGCCGCATCGCTGGCGCAGCGCCTCTGCCTTACCGCCAACGGTCTCTTCGTGAATCCGCTGTCGAACATGGCGATGGTGCATACCGCGCGGCGCGACGAGCGGGCGCGACGTGCCTTCGCGACGCGCGTGGTGCTGGCCACGCTGGCCGCGCTCGCGGTGGTGGCATTGGCCTTGGTGGTGGCGCGTCGTTGGCTGCCCGAGCTGGCGGCGCATGGTGGCCATTTCAGCCGCGCCAACGCGGACCTGCTCGCCGCGCTCATCCCAGGATACGCGCTGTGGCTGGTGGCGCAAGGGACCAGCCTTATGCTCAGCCGTCTCTCGTTCACGCTCGGCCACGCCCGCTTCTACACCGCCCTGACCACTGCGGGCTACGTCGTCGCGAATCTCGCGCGGGTGTTGTCCTGGTGGCAATTCGGCTTCGTCGCCGCGGTCGCCGCTGGCGCCGCGATCGAGCTGGGGGTGGCGCTGACCATCCTGATGGTGATCGTCCGCCGTCCTGAAAGCAACGCGTCGATGTCCAACGCTCTCCGGGGAGCACAGGCATGAGCGCGCCGGAGCTGATGCTCGTCACCGAATCGTCCGGATCAGGCATGGGCCGCTTCACGGTCGAGCTCGCCAATGCGATCCAGCAGGCCGGGGTAGCGGTACAGGTCGTGTCGCCGCCGCAACAGCATGCGTTCGCGGTAACGTCGCACGACGTGCTCGTCCCGCCGGCGTCGCGGCGACGCGTCGCCAAGCTGGCCAATCTCGTGCGCCTCTCCGCCCAGCTCGCCGGCGCGATCGTCCGGCGCAGTGGCCGCGACAGGCCGGTTCTCATGGTCCATCTTGCCCCGTCGCTTCCCGCCAGCCTGCTGCCGATCGCGGCCGCTCGCCTGCGCGGGGCGCCAATCGCGCTCAACCTGCACGATTATTATCCGCATACGTTGCGCTTTCCCGCGCGGCTTCGCGGCGTCGAGCGGGCGCTCTACCGTTGGGCCTACCGTCGCTTCGATCTCGTGCTCACCACCACGGACGAGCAGGCGCGGCGCCTCGCCGCGACCGGTGTGCCGGCGCAGCGGATCGCCGCGCTCTATCACGGTGTCTTCACCGTTCCCGGCATCATACCGCCGGCGCCCGACGCGCCGGCCCGCTTGCTCGTCTTCGGGTCGCTGCGCCCCAACAAGCGCGTGCTCGAGTCGATCCGCGCCGTGCGGCAGCTGCGTGATTCGGGCGTGGACGTCGAGCTGCGCATCGCCGGCGCGCCGCGTCGCGAGGACGCCGATTATTGGCGCGCCTGCCTCGACGCGCTGCCATCCGACGGCGCCGGCTTCGACGTCCAGGCCCGCTTCATCGATGAGGCCGAACTGCCCGCCATCTACTCTGGCGTCGACGCCTTCCTGTGTCCCTATGCCGACTTCGATTCGCAGAGCGGCGTGTCGATGACCGCCGTGTCGAACGGCATTCCGGTGATCGGCACCGCGGCGGCGCGCGCCGCGAGCCTGCCGACCGGCGGCGAGGGGTGGACGACCGTCGCCGACGCCGCGGACGTCAGCGCGATCGCCGCCGCGATCTCCACGTTTCTCGCGGTACCGCGCGAACAGCGCCGCGCCGACGCCGCCACCGCCCGTGCGCGCATCGAGGAAGTCGCGGGCTGGCCTCGATTGGGGCGGCTGTATGCGGAAGCGATGGTCGAGCGCGGCTTCTGGGCGCGTCCGGGGCCGCCTGGCTAGCCGCCGTCGCCTCCCGCGGCGCGGGCCTTAGATAGCCTTTCGATAACGACAAACAATGCCGGGTCGTATTCACGTCTACCGTACTCCGACAGCGGAGGGGGAACATGCTCGTTTTCTTCAGCATCATCTGCATCGTGGCGCTTTTTCTGTTCGTCCACCCTTATGTCACTTACCCGGCATCGTTGTACCTGTTCCCGGCCAAGGACGTGGTGATCGACCGTGCGCGTCCGCGGCCGAGCGCCAGTCTTCTCTTTTGTGCGTACAATGAGGAGCGATCGCTGCCGTCCAAGGTCGAGAACGTTCGTGCGATCAGCGCCGACCGCACGGATATCGAGTGTCTCGCTTACTCGGACTGCAGCAGCGACGGCACGTTCGACCTGCTCCAGCAGCAGGGCAACCTGATCCGTCCGGTGTCGGGCGCGAAGCGGACCGGGAAGGCGCTCGGCATGCGCCGGCTCGTCACGATGGCCCGCAACGACATTCTCGTGTTCACGGATGCCAATGTCATTCTGGATCCGGCGTCGATCGATCCGCTGCTCAGCTATTTCTCCGATCCCACGGTCGGGGGCGTCGCCGGCACGCTGGTGTACGTGAACCCCGATGAGAGCACGACCGCGCAGGTCAGCAGTGCCTATTGGCGCCTGGAAGAGGCGATCAAGCAGCTGGAGTCGCGCTGCGGTTCGATCATGGGCGCTGACGGCTCGATCTTCGCGGTGCGGCGCGAGCTGTATCCTGAGGTGCCCGGGCACCTCCTCGACGACTTCATCGCCTCGATTTCGGTGACGTTCCAGAACCATCGGCTGATCCACGCCACCGATGTGGTCGCCTATGAGCGCAGTGCGACGGTGTCCGCCGACGAGTTCCGGCGCAAGCGGCGGATCGCGTGCCGCGCCTTCAACACGCATCGTTATCTCTGGCCGACCATCCGCAGGACCTACTCGATCGGCGATCTGTACAAGTACGTCTCCCACAAGTTGCTGCGTTGGTTCGGCATGGTGACCCTGACCGTGGCGGCGGTGAGTGCCATCCTTATGTTCGCGCTCGCGGGCCTGCCGCTGATGGGGGCGGGGTTGGTCGTCGCCGGTGCGGGCGTGTTCTTCCTGGGGCAGCGCGGCGTGCCGGTAGCGAGCGCGGCAAGCGAGCTGCTGCTGTCGATTGCCGCGACCTATCTGGGCATCATCGATTCGCTGCGCGGCAAGACCTATCAAACCTGGGCGCCGGCGCTCTCCCGCACCTGAGGCCGAGGCCAGCCATCGATTGTTAATAGTATGCGTTTAGGGGAGGAATTCATCTAAAAACGACTGTCATGCGGAGCCTGCATGTTCTTCACCTCTCACGCCCGATCGGCCGTCTGTATGGCCGCGCTTACAGTCGCCGCTTTGCCTGTCGCTGCTTCGGCACAGGCAAAGGACCCATTCGCGGGTTGCCGTGGCTCCGCTTGGTCAAGCATTGCGCCGGCGACGATCGGCTCCTTCGTCTTCTCTCCCTCGGCGCCGGCACGTCCCTATGCGATCAGCCAGGTGTCACCGAGCGTCTGGCGTTTCGAGTCGCGCGCGCATGACGGCAACAGTGCCGGCGCCGGAACCGATCGCACCGAGATGGTTGCGCAATATTCGCGCTCGACGAGCTGCAACACGGTGCCCTGGCGGACCGACATCTGGCAGTCTTTCGCCATGCGCATCAGCGGACAGGTGGCGAAGGACGGCAAGTGGGTGGTTGTCGGTCAGTGGCATGCCGTGCCTGACGCCGACGATACGTCGATGTCGCCCGTCCTTGCGCAAAGCTTCACCGACGGCATCTTCAAGATTTCCACCCGGTCTGACGGAGAGAAGCGTCAGACGGCTGCCAGCACCGGTAATCCCCGCACCGTCTACGAAGATCGCAGCTTCCCGCTCGATACCTGGGTGAACTTCGTTTATCGCATCCGCTTCGATTATGCCGGCCGAGGCATCTTGCAGGTATGGCGCGACGGCAAGTCCATCGTGAACCTTCGTAATGTGGCGGTCGGGTACAACGATGTGCGTGGCCCGCGCTATCAGTTCGGCATCTACCGCGAGAAGGATTCCACCAGCACGCTCGCGGTGGAGTACGCCAATCAGAACATCACCACCACGTCCATGCTGTCGATGGTCGCGCGGCCCGCAGCGATCAGGTGATCAGCCGCGGCCCCTCGTGTCGCTAGCCAGCCAATGATTGTTACCTCGCCGACGTTTACGCCCGTGGAGGTAACAATCAGGCTTGGCAGGCACGTTGGCGGCGTCGCGAGCCGCTTCAGCAGGTCTTGACCGGCTCGGCGACGTTTCGATTAATAGCGAGCACGCAGCGTGAGGCCGTAGCGCGCAGGCTGATTGTAGTTCACCGTCCGCCCCAGATAGGCGGTCACGCCTGCGCCGGAAGGCGCCGCGAGCAGTGCCTGCGAGATGATGTTGCGTTCATTGGTGGCGTTGTTGGCGAAGAGCGAGACGTCGTACCTGCCGCTGTCCAACCGCAGGCCAGCGCGCAGGTTCAAGTTCGACTGGCTGGGCACCTGCGTGTAGATCGATTGCGTGACGCCCGTTCCATACCCGGTGGTGTGAGAGAATTGCGCGTAGCTGTAAAATTCGGTGCCCTGCGCGACCTCCACGTCCCATGACGGCGTCACCGAAAGCGCCCACTTCGGTGAATAGGGCGCACGCTGGCCCTTGGCGTCTATGTTGGCCACGCCGTTGTAGCTGAGCTCGGCGGGTGCTGGAAGCGAGGGCGCGCGCGTATAGACGGCGTCGTTGTAATTACCGTCGAAGGTCAGGCGTAGGCCGTCACCGAAGTTTGCGGCCACGCTCCATTCCACCCCGCGCGCCCTGATATCGCCGACGTTGGTGGCGCCGCGCTGCGGCGTACCGTCGGGCAGCACGAACGAGATCGACGTCTGAAAGCCGTCGAGCTTCTCCTGATAGGCTGCGAGCGACACGGTTAGCTGCCGGTCGAGCAGCGAGGCCTTCACGCCTGCCTCGATGTTGGTGGTGGTCGTGGGCTGGATCGGCGGCGCCGACGGGTTAAGCGAGCGGTTGTTGAGATCCAGCCCGCCGGCCTGGAAGCCGGTCGCGTACGTGACATAGCTGGTGATCTCGGGTGTGATCTTGTACGACAGACTGAACGTGCCTGAGAGATTGTCGTTCGACGTCTCGAGGTTGAGCGGATAGCCGTTCGTCGCTACCGTGGTCGGATAGCCGGGCACGCGATAGACCACGCCGGGATTGCGCTGCACCGCATCGATAGCGTTGTAAAAGGCGAGCAACTGCGCATTGGTGATGTTTGACGGCAGCGCCGTCGGCAGCTGGCTGGTGTCGACGGGACTGGTGCCGTTCTTGCGATCGTAAGTGTAGCGCAGCCCTCCTGTCGCATCGAGCCGCTCCGTGACATGCCACGTCGCTTGTCCGTAAACCGCTGCGGTGCGGTTGCTGACGGTGGTAACCTCGATGATCTGCACGCCGGTCAGCTGCGAACGGAAGGAGAGGGGGATCGGCGTGAAGGCGGTGCCTGCGATGGTATTGTAGGCATTGTACCAGGGGATGACGTCGGCGCCGAACTGGTGGACCACGTAATGATCCTCCAGCTTGGAATAATAAAGGAACACACCCGCCTGCCACTCCAGCTGGCTGCGCCGGTTCGAAGCGAGCCGCACCTCCTGGCTGAACTGGTCGCTGTGGCTGATCGCCATGTTCTGGTAGATGTCGAGCGGTGACGTATCGCTGTCCTGCGGCGGATCGAACGTCCACAATCGCCACGCCGTGATCGAGGTTAGCGTAGCCCAACCGTAATCATAGTCGGCGGTCAGCGAGATACCGGCGTTCTTCGTCTTGGTTCGGTTGTAATTGTTGATGATACTGGTGCGGGGATCGACCGCCGGCACCCAGTTCTGCACACCGCCGAAGTCATTTAGCCGCGCCAGCGCGGTGAACGCGTTCGATACGCGCGCGCGCTGTGCCGCGGTGGTGTTGATCCCCCAATCGCCGGGGCCGAACAACTCGACGATGCCGCCACCCGAGCTGAAGCCGGCGGAGCTGTCGTTCTCGACATTGAGATCGCCCGCCAGGTTGAGCGTCAGATCGCCCGCGTTAAGCAGGAACTGCTGGCGCACGCCCCAGCGCTTGGTGCCCGCAGTTGTCGTCTCGTCGGTTGCGGTGGGGGCGGCGATTTGTTGACGGTCAGCCGCCGCCTTGAAAGCGGGGCGGAAGGGCGTCGAAATCCAGCCGTCGGCACGCGTGCCGAACGCCACCGTGCG
This sequence comes from Sphingomonas larreae, assembly GCF_051400595.1. Taxonomy (NCBI): domain Bacteria; kingdom Pseudomonadati; phylum Pseudomonadota; class Alphaproteobacteria; order Sphingomonadales; family Sphingomonadaceae; genus Sphingomonas; species Sphingomonas larreae. Next base: position 487,571 of record NZ_JBLFFI010000003.1, on the reverse strand, counting down.
AAAGGCGAGATTATCGGTGATCGGTCCGGTGACGATCGCCTTGGCCTGCGCGAAGTCATAGCGGCCGTAAGTCAGCTCCAGCGTCTGGCCGGGCGTGAAGCTCGGCTTGTTGAAGGTGATGTTCAGGGCCCCGGCCGCGGCATTGCGACCGAACAACGTGCCTTGTGGCCCGCGAAGCACTTCGAAGCTCTGCACGTCGACCAGGTCCTGCAGCACCTGACCAGGACGCGCCTGGTATACGCCGTCGAAATAGACGCCGATCGCATTGTCCAGCCCGTCGGCCGCGGTCGGCGCATAGCCGATGCCGCGGATCGTTACCGAGAAGTTGCGCGGGTTCCCGCCCGTAGAATTGAGGCCAGGCGTTTGGTCGATCAGGCTCTGCAGGTCGATCGTACCCTTCCGCTCCAGCGTCTCGCCACTGATGGCCTGCACCGAGATCGGAACGTCACGGATGTTCTCCGCCCGCCGACGCGCGGTGACCACGACCTCGCCGTCGCGTGCTGCAGGCGGTGCGTTCGGTTCCATCAGCGCCAATTCGACGCCTTGCGCCGGCAGGCCGGCGGACCGCCGGTCCTGCGCCCGAGCCCGCGCGGGTGCGAGCGTCGAAGCGGTCGCCAGCAGGGCGCAGACAAGAACGCGTTGATCCACTCTCATCGATTCCCCCTCTTGCCGATCTAATCCCGATCGGCTTAGCAGGCGTTGTTAGCGATTTGATTCCCGATCGATAAAGTAGGGATTGTTGGTGTGAGCCGAAGTTTTTCTGCATCGCAGCGCTCGGGCTGCCGCTGCACACGTCGATAGACGTCGCGGGAGGGTAGATGATTATGCGAGTCAAGGTGATAGGCGGCCCTGCGCGCATCCGATCGGAAGAGACCGCCGGTCGCCGGCGCCGCCGTCCAATCGAGAATTTGACAGTGCGACTGCGCGTCTCGCGTGCGCAGCTCGGTCTCGCTTTCCCGCTTGCCCGAGACGTCGTGCCGGTTCCCGGCACGCGCCGCATCGGCCACCTCGGGCAGGATTGGGATGCAGGCGATCGCAGGTTCGATAACGCGACGATGGAGGACGCCGGGGCCGCCTTTCCGCTCCGCGGTTTCATCGGTGAACGTCCTTGCTCCGAGCGGCTGGAGCCAACTTCCGCGGATTCGGTGGCCGCCTGATGGCACGGGCCGCCACTCGCTGGCCGAGGGGATCGGCCGCGCTCGCCGTCTTCGTGGCGGTGTCGATCGCGCTATTGGTGATCCTCGCGCCCGCCCGTGAAGCGGCACAGGCCGCGGCGGGCCTCTCGCTCGCCGCGCCGCTGCCGCGGCATGTGCCGCCGGGGGTCGTGCTGCGCGTCGGCGATCCCGTCACGCGCTGGGTGTTCGAGCACAACGGCTGGGAAAAGGAGCTGCCGTTCCGTATCGAATGGGCCGAGATCACCGGTGGCCCCGACGTGACCGAGGCGTTTCACGCCGGCGTGCTCGACGTCGGGTTTGGCGCCAGCGTGCCGCCGATCCATGCGGTATGGACGGGCATACCGGTGCGCATCATCGCCTTTCGTGAATATGCGGAGCGGTCGGGGCGGCAGGCCTATGTCTTCGGCATCGCGCCGGGAGCAAGGATAAGCACGATCGCCGACCTGCGCGGCAAGCGCATCGCCTTCAGTCCCAGCCAGGTGCAGGCACAGGTCGTCATCGAGACCCTGAAAGCTGCGAGCATTGACCGCGATCAGGTGACCTTGGTCGAACTGCCGTCGAGCATCGGCGGGGACGTCTATTCGAATGCGCTCGCCTCTGGCGCAGTCGATGCCGCACCGATCCGCAACGATCTGGTTGCGCAGCGCTACATTCGCGACCACGGAGCCCGCGGCGCGCGGCTGCTCCAGCATCCGCCGTTCCGCGATGATGGCGGCAACGTGTACGTCCCCGAGGCCGCGCTTGCCGATCCCGGAAAGGCGGCGGCGCTGCGCCTGTTCGCCGAATATTGGGGTCGCGGTCAGGCGTGGGTCAACGCGCACCCTGAGGAGCTGGCCCGCGGCTATTACGCCGGCAAGCGCGGGTTGCCGCTCGACGACGCGCGCGTGCTCGCAAACTACATCGCCGGTGTCGCGGTACCGCGCCGCTGGGACGGCGCCATCGCCTATGAGCAGGCCGCGGTCGACACACTCGGCCCGGAGACCGGCCGCCCGCGCCTCGATGCGGCGACGCTGTTCGACCGCCGCTTCGAATCGATCGCGGGCGACGCCGCAGCAAGCGACAGGAGAGAGCCGTCATGAATGCTTTTTCGTACGGACTCAGCGTCGCGGCGGCGGAGGAGCTGCCGCCGGTCGCTCCGGCGAGCGCCCCGACGAGCGCCCCGACGAGCGCTTTGTCGTCGCTGAAGGCGCGCGCCCCCCGTCAGCGGCTGAGCCCGGGCACACCGGCGCGTTATGGCATTCTGCTCGGCCCCGGTCTGTTGCTGCTCTACTGGTCGGTGCTGTCGGCGACGGGCTGGCTCGATCCGCGCATCCTGCCCGCCCCCTGGACCGCGATCACGACGGGAGCGGACCTGATCCGCGACGGCCGCCTTCAGGAGCATCTCGCCGTCTCCGCGGGCCGCGCGATGACGGGGCTGGGCTTCGGCGTCGCGATCGGGACCGTGCTGGCGCTGCTGTCGGGCCTGTCGCTGCTCGGCGGCTACGTCATCGACGGGTTGGTACAGATCAAGCGCGGCGTGCCGATCCTGGCGCTGATCCCGTTCATGATCCTGTGGCTCGGCATCGGCGAGACGATGAAGGTCACGCTGATCGCCACCGCGGTCTTCGTCCCCGTCTACATCAACACGCACAATGCGCTGCGCGCGATCGACATCCGCCATGTCGAGCTCGCCGAAACGGTGCGGCTGACGCGTTGGCAGTTTCTGCGCCACGTCGTCGTGCCGGGATCGCTTCCCGGCTTCCTCACCGGCCTGCGCTTCGGCGTCACCTCGTCCTGGCTCGCCCTGGTGGTGGTGGAGCAGCTCAACGCAACCAGCGGCATCGGCTATATGGTCACGCTCGCACGCAATTATGCGCAGACCGATGTCATGCTCGTCGGCCTGGTGGTCTATGCCTTGCTCGGCTTCGGCTCGGATACGCTGGTGCGTCAGCTCGAGCGCCGCCTGCTCGGCTGGCGCCGGACGCTCGGTCGATGAGTGCCCGGCAAGAGTCGCGCGGCGTTCAGGTCCGCTCCCTCACGCGCTCGTTCACCGAAAAAGGCGTGCTAAACGGGATCGACCTCGACATCGCGCCGGGCGAGTTCGTGGCGCTGCTCGGGCGCAGCGGATCGGGCAAGAGCACATTGCTGCGCGCACTCGCGGAGATCGACCACGAGGCCGAAGGCTCTGGCGAGATCCGTCTGCCTGAGCGGCTGTCGGTGATCTTCCAGGACGCGCGGCTGCTGCCGTGGACGCGCGTGCTCGAGAACGTGCTGCTGGGTGTCTCGGGTCAGCGCGCGCGGGCAGGGGAGGTGCTCGCCGAGGTCGGCCTTGCCGGGCGCGAGCGCGCCTGGCCGCACGAGCTGTCGGGCGGCGAGCAGCAGCGCGTGGCACTGGCGCGCGCGCTGGTGCGCCAGCCCGAGCTTCTCTTGGCGGATGAGCCGTTCGGTGCGCTCGACGCACTCACGCGGGTGCAGATGCATGCGCTGCTGCGCCGACTGGTCGATGCGCATCGCCCCGCGGTGCTGCTGGTCACCCACGACATCGATGAGGCGATCCTGCTCGCCGACCGGATCGTACTGCTTGATCAGGGGCGGCTCGCAGCCGACCTGCCGGTCGCGCTTCCCGACGCCGGCCTTGCTCGTCGCGTGCGCATGGCCGAGCTGCGCACGTTCCTCCGCAACCTGCTGGGCGTCGACGACGTGATCGATGATCTTGAGGACACGGCGCCAGCGCCCGCTTCCGAGGTGCATCATGGCTGAGGCGACGACCCTGGCGTTCCGCGCCGACGCCGTCGCCGATCGGCGCGATGGGCGGCTGTACGATCGCTACCGGACACCGCTCGACCTTCCGATCGCGTGGAACGAAACGCTCGACACGATCATGGCGCACCGCTCGGTGCGCGCGTACCGCTCCGCTCCGGTGCCTGCGGGCGTGATCGAGCTCGCGGTCGCGGCCGCACAATCGGCGCCGACCTCCTCGAACCTTCAGCCGTGGAGCGTCATCGCGGTCGAGGATCCCGCGCGCAAGGCGCGGCTGGCGGCGCTCGCGGGCAACCAGAAGCAAATTCTTCAGGCTCCCTTGTTCCTGCTGTGGATCGTCGACCACCAGCGGCTGACGCGCATCGGCGACCGGCTCGGCACCCCCGCCGACGGGCTGCACTTCCTCGAGAGCTTCCTGCTCGGCGCGGTCGACACCTCCCTGGCGGCGCAGAATGCGGTTGTCGCACTCGAGGCGATCGGGCTGGGAAGCTGCTATATCGGCGGCATCCGCAACAAGCCCGTCGAGGTCGCAGCGGAGCTCGCGCTGCCACCGCGATCCTTCGCGCTGTTCGGCCTCACCGTCGGCTATCCCGATCCCGCCGCGCCGGCCTCGGTCAAGCCGCGACTGCCGCAGGAGGCGGTGCTGTTCCGAGAGCATTATGGCGCGAGCGACCGCCCCGACGCGATCGCCGCCTATGACGCGCGGCTGCGCGGTTTCCAGCGCGAGCAGACACTGCCCGAGCGCGACTGGAGCGAGCAGGCGAGCCAACGCGTACGCGGTGCCGGGTCGCTCGCCGGCCGCGACGCGCTGCGCGACGTGCTCCACCGCCTCGGCTTCCGCCTCGACTGATCCCACCACGTTTGACGGAGACTCCCATGACGAACTCCTCCGAATTTCTCTGGTACATCCCCAACCAGGTCGAGGGCGGCCATCGCGGCGACGTGAGCAACGCGGACCCATCGGGGCTCGAGACGCTGACCACGCACGCGCGCGCGCTCGAGGAGCATGGTTGGCAGGGCGCGCTGATCGGCACCGGTTGGGGGCGGCCCGACACCTTTACCGTCGCCGCGGCGCTCGCCGCGCGCACGACCACGTTCGAGCCGCTCATCGCGATCCGCCCCGGCTATTGGCGCCCGGCCAATTTCGCCTCCGCGGCGGCGACGCTCGACGAGCTGAGTGGCGGGCGCGTGCGCGTCAACATCGTCTCGGGCCAGGACAATCTTGCCGCCTACGGCGACAGCGAGGGCGATCAGGCGCATCGCTACGGCCGCACCAAGAGCTTCATGCGGCTCGTGCGCCGGCTATGGACCGAGACCGACGTGAGCTTCGAGAGCGAGCATTTCCACGTCGCGAACTCCACCGTTGTCCCGCGCATCACGCCGCGCGGCGAACGCCGCCACCCGCGGCTCTACTTTGGCGGCGCCTCCGCGGCCGCCGAGCGCGTCGCGGCGACCGAGGCGGACGTCCAGCTTTTCTGGGGCGAACCGCTCGCCGACGTGGCCGAGCGGATCGCGCGGCTGAAGCGCCTCAGCCGCGAGCTCGACCGCGACCTGCCGCCGCTCGAGTTCGGGCTGCGCATCACCACGCTGGTGCGCGACACCACCGAACAGGCCTGGGCCGATGCCGAGGCGAAGGTGGACGACATGGCCGCGCGCCAGGGCAAGATCGACCAGCACCGCGCCTTCAACGCGGTCGGGCAGCAGCGTCTGCTCGATCTCCACGCCCGCGGCGAGGTACTCGACGACAACCTCTACACCGCTCCTGGCCGTTACGGCGCGGGCGGGGCGGGCACGACATGGCTGGTCGGCTCGGCCGCGGACGTCGCGGCGTCGCTGCGCAAGTATCGCGACCTGGGGATCAACAGCTTCATCCTTTCCGACACGCCTTACCTGGCCGAGATCCGGCGCCAGGGCGACCAGCTGCTCCCGCTGCTGCGCGACGTCGTCGCGGAGCCGGCCCTTGCCGCCCATCAGGCCGCGTGACCGGCGCATCGGTGGCGCATGAAGAGGTGGTGGCGGGCGGCGGTCTGCTTCACCGTCGTGCCTTGCTGGCCGCGGGCGCGGCTTCGGCGGGCGCGCTGCTGAGCGGCGCGGCCGGTTTCGACGCGCGCGCGCCCGCATGGATGCTGACGCCGGGTGCGCCGCTCTCGCTCGGCGGCAGGGGCGACGGGCTCGCGCGGATCGTCCCCGGTCTTCCCTTCGCCGGCAGCGGCTCGTCGCGCACGCCGCTCGATCTGCTGACAGGGACGATCACACCGTCTTCGCTGCATTTCGAGCGTCATCATAACGGCGTGCCCGCGATCGATGCCGATAAGCACGAGCTGCTCGTGCACGGTCTCGTTCGCCAGCCCCTGCTGTTTCGCTACGAGGACCTGCTGCGCTACCCGTTCCACACGCGAACCCTGTTTATCGAATGTTCGGGCAACAGCGCCACCATCGCCGCGCCCGAGCCGGAACAGGCGAGCGCCGGCCGGATCAACGGGCTGCTCTCCTGCGCAGAATGGAGCGGCGTGCTGCTGTCGACCCTGCTCGACGAGGCAGGCGTGGATCCCTCCGCCCGCTGGGTGCAGGCCGAGGGCGCCGACGCCGCGGCGCCGACGCGCAGCATCCCGCTCTCGTTGCGCAACGAAGCCATGATCGCCTTGCGTCAGAACGGCGAGGCGCTGCGCCCCGAGCAGGGCTATCCGATGCGGCTGTTGCTGCCCGGGGTGGAGGGTAATGCCTCGGTCAAGTGGCTGCGCCGGCTCCGCCTGCTCGCCGCACCCGCCTTCTCGCGCGACGAGACGGCCAAATATACCGACCTGCGCGCCGACGGAACGGCCGATGCCTTCTCGCTTCGCATGGGCGTCAAGTCGATCATCCTGCGCCCGTCGTTCGGCCACGATCTGCAGGCGCCGGGCGTCACCACGATCAGCGGGCTCGCCTGGTCGGGGCGAGGGCGCGTGCGCGGCGTGGCGGTGTCGGCGGACGGCGGCAGGAGCTGGGCCGATGCCACGCTTGATGGGCCCGCGCTGCCGCAGGCGCTCACCGCGTGGCGCATCCCGTGGCGCTGGAGCGGCGCGCCGGCGACGCTGATGAGCCGTGCCACCGACGAGACCGGTGCGGTTCAGCCGACACGCACCGCCTGGCTCACGCACTACGCGCCGGGCCAGCGCTATCACGGCAACGCCGTCCAGAGCTGGGCCGTCGATCCCAGCGGCGGGATCACGCATGTCTATGCGTGAGCCCGCGCTGCTGCTCGCCGCGCTGTCGATCATCGCCGGGTGCAGCCGCGGCGACGATGCCGCGGGCGCAACCCCGCACCTCGGTCGGCCCGCGCCGGCCGAGGTCGTGCGCCGCCTTGACATCTCCGTCCTCTCCGATGGCACCGGTCTGCCGCCGGGCGCGGGCACGGTGGCGAACGGGCGCGTCACCTTCGCCGCCAAGTGCGTCGCGTGCCACGGCGAGGCGGGTACCGGCGGACCCGCGGGTCGGCTGACCGGCGGCATCGGCACGCTTGCCTCGCCCAAGCCGATCCGTTCGGTGACCAGCTACTGGCCATATGCGCCGACGCTGTTCGACTATATTCGCCGTGCGATGCCGCTCACCGCGCCGCAATCGCTGACCAACGACGAAGTGTACGGGCTTACCGCCTACCTGCTCTCGCTCGACGGCATCGTTCCCGCCGACACCCGAATGGATGCCGCGGCGTTGTCACGCGTGACGATGCCGAACCGCAACGGCTTCGTCAGCCTCGAAGCGCGCGACTTCGACGGCAATATCGACCGCGTGACCCGCCAAGAGGAGAAATGACTGTGAAGACTGCGATCGTGACCGGAGCCACGTCCGGTATCGGCGAGGCCACCGCGCGCGCGCTGGTGGGTGCGGGCTGGCAGGTGATCGCCACCGGCCGCCGCGCCGACCGGCTCGAGCGGCTGGCTGCCGAGCATGACGGGCGTATCCACACCGCCGTGTTCGACGTCACCGATCAGACCGCGCTCGACGCGGCGCTCGAGGCGCTGCCCGAAAGCTTTCGCGGCATCGACCTTCTGGTCAACAACGCCGGCCTCGCACTCGGCACGGCGCCGGCGCAGCGCGCCGACCTCGAGCAGTGGCGCACGATGATCGACACCAACGTCACCGCGCTCGTCACGGTCACGCATCGGCTCCTCCCACGCCTGATCGAGCGGCGCGGCGGCATCGTCAACATCGCGTCGGTCGCCGGCACCTATCCCTATTCCGGCGGCAACGTATATGGCGGCACCAAGGCGTTTGTGCAGCAGTTCACGCTTAACCTGCGCTCCGATCTCCACGGTACCGGCGTCCGCGTCAGCGCGATCGATCCCGGCATGGTCGAAACCGAGTTCACGCTTGTCCGCACCGGCGGCGATCAAGCCGCCTCCGACACGCTTTACGGCGGGGCAGATCCGATGACCGCGGAGGACATCGCCGCCACGGTGCTGTGGATCGCGACGCTGCCGCCGCATCTCAACATCAACCGCCTCGAGCTGATGCCGGTCAGCCAATCCTTCGCGGGTTTCCAGGTGGCGCGCGCCTGATTCTCGCTGTTCCAGAGAAAGAAGCACCATGCCTGTCGATTATCGCTATCTCGGACGCTCCGGCATCAAGGTGCCGCAGCTCACGCTCGGTACCATGATGTTCGGCGGGCAGACCGACGAGGCCACCTCGCACCGCATCATCGCCAAGGCGCGCGAGCAGGGGATCAACTTCATCGACACCGCAGACGTGTACAACGGCGGCCAGTCCGAGGTGGTGGTCGGCAGCGGCATCAAGGCCGACCGCGACGACTGGATCGTCGCGACCAAATTCTCCAACCCGATGGCTGCCGGCCCGAACGGCAGCGGACAATCGCGCAAATGGATCGTGCGCGCGGTCGAGGACAGCCTGCGCCGGCTCGGTACGGACTATATCGACCTGATCTACTTTCACCGCGCCGTGTTCGACGCGCCGCTCGGCGAGGCGGTGCGCGCGATCGGCGACCTGATCCGCGCGGGGAAGCTGCGCTATTTCGGCGTGTCGAACTTCCGCGCCTGGAGGATCGCCGAAGTGTCGCACCTTGCCGACCAGCTCGGGATCGACCGGCCGATCGCGAGTCAGCCGCTCTACAACATCGTCAATCGCGTGGCGGAGGTGGAGCAACTGCCGGCGGCCGCCTTTTACGGCCTCGGCAATGTCAGTTACAGCCCGCTCGCGCGCGGCGTGCTCACGGGCAAATACGACCCGAACAGCGCACCATCCGCCGATACCCGCGCAGGTCGCGGCGACAAACGCATTCTGGAAACCGAGTGGCGCCCCGAGTCGGTCGCGCTCGCCGCTCGTATCGCCGAGCACGCCCGCGCGCGGGGTATCACGCCCACCGCCTTCGCGATCGCCTGGGTGCTCAACAACCGGCTTGTTACCAGCGCCATCACCGGTCCGCGCACCGAAGCGCACTGGGACAGCTACATCGACGCGCTCGACGTACAGTTCTCAGCCGAGGACGAGGCGCTGATCGACGGGCTCGTCACGACCGGCCACGCCTCCACCCACGGCTTCAACGATCCGGGCCACCCGGTCGAGGGCCGCATTCCGGCGACCAGATAGCCGCACGAGGGCACCAGGAGCGTCAAGCGTGAACGATCATGTGTAGTGCCGGACGTAGCCCCGAGCGGACGTATTGGTGAAGATAGCGGAAGCACCTGACGCGCAGTTTAGGCTTAGGGCGGCGTTAGCGATTGTCTGTCATGCCTGCGGGACACGTGAAGGCAGCGACGGGCGACAAACATGATCCGCTGGTTCCAAGGCGACGCACCGATCAGGACGAAGTTCCTGACGCTGTTTTATCTCTATATCGCGCTGGGTGCCGTGCCGGTCGCCACCACCGCTGCTGCCGCGGTCAGTCCGGACCAGGGCGCCGTTCTCACCTGGGTGGCGATGGTGGCGCTCTTGCTGATCGGCGCGCTGACGCTAGGCGCGCGCAAGCTGATCTGCGACCCCTATGTCTCAACGGTGGTGCGGATGGAGGGCCTCGCCCAAGGCGACTATACGACGCCGATCGACTATGCCGACTTCAAGGACTGCGTCGGTCGGATGGCACGCGCGATGGCCATCTTCCGGCGCAACGGCGAAGCGCTGGCGGCCGCGTCCGGGAGCCAGATCCAGGTTGTCGAGGCGCTCGGTGAGGGGCTGGAGCGCCTCGCCGCGAATGATCTGAGCCATCGGATCGATGCGCCTTTTGCGTCCGATTACGAGCAGTTACGGACCGACTTCAATCGCGCGATGGGGGCGGTGGAAGCGACGCTGGCGCTGGTCGCCGGGACGAGCGCCGGCATCAACGATGGCGCCGCCGATATCAGGCAGGCGTCGGACGACCTCTCGATGCGGATCGAGCAGCAGGCCGCCAGCCTTGAGGAGACCGCCGCCGCGATGGTGCAGATCACCACGACGGTACGCGACACCGCGGAAGGCGCGGTCCAAGCCGACGCGGCGGCGAGCCAGGCGCGCGACGAGGCACAGCGATCGAGCGGCGTGGTGGGGCGCGCCATTCAGGCGATGAGCGGAATCGAACGCGCTTCCGCGGAAATCGGCGACATCATCAGCGTGATCGACGGAATCGCTTTTCAGACCAACTTGCTCGCCCTCAATGCCGGCGTCGAGGCGGCGCGCGCAGGCGAGGCGGGCAAGGGCTTTGCGGTGGTGGCCAGCGAGGTACGCGCGCTCGCGCTGCGCTCCGCGGAGGCGGCGAAGGACGTCAAGACCAAGATCGATGCCTCGGGCGAGCAGGTCGAGTCTGGGGTGCGCTTGGTGAGCGAAACGGGCGAGGCGCTGGAGCGTATCCTCGCGCGTGTCGCCGAGGTGAGCTCGCGCGTGGCCAGGATTGCGTCGTCGGCGAAGCAGCAGTCGGTCGGTCTTGAGCAGGTCAACACCGCCGTGTCCGAGATGGACAGCGTCACGCAGCGCAATGCCGCAATGGTGGAACAGGCGACGGCCGCCGCCCGCGACCTTGCCGGTGAGGCGTCCCATCTGGCCGCACATGTCGCCCGCTTCCGACTCAGCGGCGCTGTGCAAGCGGCGCCGGAGGTTCATCGCCGCAACGCTGCCTGACGGCTTGAGCCGGAACTGTCGCCGCCGAAACTTCTGGCGCTAAGCCCCTAAGTTTTCGGCAGACAATTGCTTTGGCCGGTCAACCGGGGTTAATCCGGCCACGGTTTTGAGGGGGAAACTGCATGGCGACGACGGAACGCCTCGGCTTTCGTGCCGCAGCTGCTTGGCTTTCCGAGATCGTGGGACCAGACGCTGCCTTCGTGCGGCTGGGGATGGTCTATACCGTCGCGATCAGCTTGCTGTCGCTGGCGACGCCGATCTCCGTCCAGCTGCTGATCAACAGCGTCGCCAATACAGCGATGCCGGCGCCTTTATGGGCGCTCTCCGGCGTGCTGCTGGTGCTGCTGCTGATGGTGGCTGGGCTCAGCGCCATGCGCGTCTGGGTGATGGCTGCCTTCGAACGCCGCGTGTTCGCGCGCGTGGTCGCGGAGGTGACAGTGCGCGCGGTTCACGCGCAGAACCCGTTTTTTGCCGACGCCAACCGCGGCGACCTGTTCAATCGCTATTTTGATCTCGTCGTGGTGCAGAAATCGGTGCCCAGCCTCGTCATCGGCGCCTTCACCATCGTGCTTCAAGCCGTCGTGGGGCTGACGATCACCAGCTTCTACCATCCCTTCTTCCTCGCCTTCAACGCGGTGCTGGTGCTGGCGGTGCTGCTGGTGTGGCTGGTATGGCAGCGCGGTGCGATCACCTCGGCGGTGAGACTGAGCCACGCCAAGCATGATGCGGCGCGCTGGCTCGAGAGCGTCGGTGGCTCCAACGGCTTCTACAAGTCCGCCCGCCACCTCGACTTCGCGATGGACCGGTCGGAGGCCGTCACCGCCACCTATGTCGGCGCGCACCGCCGCTACTTCCGCTACAGTTTCGCGCAGACGGTGGCGTTCCTGCTCATCTACGCGGTGGCGGGCGCGGCGCTTCTGCTACTCGGCGGCAACCTGATCCTGCGCGGGCAATTGTCGCTGGGGCAGTTGGTCGCCGCCGAGCTGATCCTGTCCGGCGTGTTCTACGGCGTGTCGCAGCTGGGCTGGTATCTCGACACCTTCTACGATCTGGCGGCGAGCGCGGAGGAATTGTCGCTCCTGTTCGCCATCCCGCAGGAGCGGCTGGTGCGCGGCGAACAGGGGCTGCAAGACGGCGGGCTCACCATGACCGACGTGGTGCTGGACGGCGCGCGCTTCGACCTGACCCTGGCTCCGGGCGAGCAGGTGGTCGCGATCGCCGAGCCCGGCGTCGAGCAGCGGCTCGCCCTGCTGCTGAAACGTCACGTCCTGCCGGATCGCGGGCTTATCCGCATCGGCGGCGCCGATCTCGGCGATCTCGACATGTATCATCTCCGCTCCGACGTGCTGGTGATCGACCAGCCGACGATCGTCACCGTCACCGTGCGCGAGTATCTGCGGCTCGCGTCCGGCGAGAACGCCGGGCGCGACGCGATGGCAGCACTCGCCGCGGTAGGGCTCGAGCGCCGCATCGCGACACTGCCGCACGGGCTGGACACGTTGCTCGCGTCGTCGGGCTATCCACTGAGTGTGGGCGAGACGATCGCCCTCAAACTCGCCAACGCGCTGCTGGTCGGCCCGCGCCTGCTGCTGCTCGGCCAGTTGGTCGATCTGATCGCACCACAGCGGCTCGCCGCGGTGCTCGGCAAACTGCGGGCACGGGGCACCACGGTGCTGCTCTGCACCGGGCGGCCCGAAGACCTGCAACTCGACGGCTGGATGTATCTCGGGACGGAGACGCAACGACGCTGCGACAGTCTCGTGACGTTGCGCGCCGCGGCCGAGCGGGAGGATAATCATGTCGTCACGGCCTGAGCATCTCGCGCATTTTCACACGCTCGCGGCGATCCGGCCGCCGCGCGTGGGCGTGGCGCTCGCGTGGCTGGTCGTGATCGGTATCGCCGCGGCTGCCGCGCTGCTGCTCTTTGTGCCCTGGTTGCAGACGGCGCAAGGCCGCGGGCAGGTGGTCGCGCTCGATCCGAGCGACCGCGCGCTCGGCGTCACCGCGCTCGTCCCAGGCCGCGTCGAGCGCTGGTACGTGACCGACGGCCAGCACGTAAACCGCGGCGACATGATCGCGCGCGTCGTCGACCTCGATCCCAACCTGCTGTCCCGCCTGGCGGCGGAGCGCGCGCAGGTGGAGGCCGAGATCGCCGCGGTGCGTCAAGCGCAGGCGGTCGCCGGGATCGACGTGGGCCGCACCCGCCAGCTGCTGGCCGAGGGGCTGGCGGCGCGGCGCGACTATGAGCAGGCGCAGATCAAGGTGGCCGACGCCGCCGCGAAGCTCGCCGAGTCACGCGCCAAGCTCAACCGGATCGACGTGCAGCTGAACCGCCAGTCGGCGCAGCTGGTGCGCGCGCCGCGCGACGGTCGCGTGCAGAACATCAACGCCGCGGCGAGCGGCGCGCTGGTCTCCGCAGGCACTGTGCTGCTGGTGATCGCACCGGAGCGGGTCGAGCGCGCGGTGGAGCTGTTGATCGACGGCCGCGACGTGCCCCTGATCCGTCCGGGCCGGCCGGTGCGGCTGGAGTTCGAGGGCTGGCCGGCGATCCAGTTCAGCGGCTGGCCCTCGATCGCCTACGGCTTCTTCGACGGGCGCGTTCGCACCATCGATGCGACCGCGAACGAAGAGGGTCTGTTCCGGGTGCTGGTGGAGCCCGCTCCGGGCAAGCCTGCCTGGCCGAACCGCCGTTTCGTCCGGCTCGGCGGCAAGGTGCAAGGCTGGGTGCAGGGTGAGACGGTGTCGGTCGGCTATGAGCTGTGGCGCCAGCTCAACGACTTCCCGCTCGAGTTCGGCCAGGCTGCGGCCAAGGGCGCGAAGGCCGCCGAGGACGAGGACAAGGTGGCGGCCAAGGCGGGCAAGCCGAAATGACGCAGCGGCGCCTGCTATCCCTCGCCGCGCTCGGCGCGCTGTTGCTTGCGCCGCGGCTTCCCGCCGCACCCGCTCCGGTGCGCGCACCGCAAGCGGCACCGGCGTCTCCTGCCGCAAGCGCTCCGACCGCGGCGCCGCTGACGCTCGACGAGGTGCTCCGCGCGTCGGCCCGCGCCGCACCGCAGATTGTCGAGGCGCTCGCACGCGAACGGGTCGCGGCCGGTCGTGCGCTGACCGCTGACGGCGCGTTCGACACGGTGTTCGAGGTAGACGCGCGATCGCGGACGCTCGGCTATTATGACGGCAGCGTGGTCGCGGGCCGCGCCACGCGCCCCTTCACCGATAATGGCGGTTACGTCTACGGCGGCTATCGTGTCAGCCGCGGCAGCTTTCCGATCTACGAGGACGAGAATTACACCAACCGGCTAGGCGAGCTGAAGGTGGGCGCGCTGTACTCGCTGCTGCGCGATCGCCTCGTCGACGACCGCCGCACGCGCCGCACACTGGCCGCGAGTGACGTCGACATCGCGCGCTTCGAGCGCGAGGCGGTCGCGATCGGCGTGCAGCGGCGCGCGGTGGATGCCTATCAGAACTGGGTCGCCGTCGGCCTGCGCCTCACCGCCTATCGCGACCTGCTTGCCCTTTCAGAGAGCCGCCGTGTCGGTTTGAGCCGGCAGGTTCAGCTCGGCGCACGACCCGAAATCCTCCTTGCCGAGAATGATCAGAACCTGGTGCGCCGCCGCGCCCTGGCGGTGCGCGCCGAAGCGGATTTCGCCGCGGCCGCCAACACGCTGTCGCTCTATTATCGCGATGCCGCGGGGCTCCCGCTGCTGGTCGGCGCCGAGCGGCTGCCGTCTGGCCGCGACGTGCTCGCGGGCGTGTCGTCAACCGCCGTCGCCGACGTGACGCAACGCCGCCCCGACCTCCAGGCGCTGCTCGCCCGGGTTGATCAGGGGGCGGCGAAGCTGGCGCTGGCGCAGAACGAGCTGCGCCCCCGGTTGGACCTGCGTGGCGAGCTGGGAAAGGACGTCGGGCCGGAGGGCTTGGGCGGCCGCTCGCGCACGCCGCTGGAGAGCGCGGTGGGGGTGCGCTTCGCGTTGCCGCTGCAAAATCGTGCCGCGCGCGGGCGCGTCGCCGAGGCGCGCGCCGAGATCGACGCGCTTGAGGCGCGCGGTCGCTTCTTGCGCGACCAGATCGCGATCGAGGTCAAGGGGATCGTCATCGGCGTTAGCGCCGCCGAACAACTCGCGCGCATTGCCGAGCAGGAACGCGAGCTGGCGGAACGGCTCGCGGCGGCAGAACGACGGCGTTTCGAGCTTGGCTCGAGTGACTTTTTTCTGGTCAATCAGCGCGAGGAGACCGCCACCGACGCGCGCATCCGGCTGGTCGATGCGCAGGTGCGCATTGCTGCCGCGCGGGCCGAACTCGCCGCCGCCACTGCCGATCGCGCGGCGCTAGGCCTCACTCCCTGAGCGGCGAACACGTCGCTCGATCGGCAGCGACATGTAGCGGAACGAAGGTGACTTCCGCACGAATTTGTAAGCGATCGCCGGTGGCAACATGCCGCTAACGGGCGCGCACGCCTGTCGATCGGGATATTAAAGACGCTGTCGCGCTATACATCGGGCGACAAAATCGCGGCATTCGCCGCGATGATGCTCGCGACTTCATCATAGACCAATCTCGCCCGTGTGCTGATGGTCTCGGTGGCATGCGCGATCAGCCATAGCGGCTCGACCAGGCGCACTTGGGACTCGATCTCCGTCAGGCCGTCACCCAGGAAGCAGGGCAGCATACCGACGCCGATGCCGGCCTCGATCGCGGCGCGCTGCCCGGCAAGGCTGTTGATCAGGATATCCGGTTCACGACCGAAATGCTGTCGAAGCCAGCGCCGCGCGGGTAGATCGTAGGCGCTGCTCCACCCGATCAAACGGGGGCGGTCACGATCTCTAACGGTCGCGGATGCCGCGTAGAGCGCGTGAGCCATGCGGCCAGCCTTCCGGATCGTCAGCGCGCCCTTTTCCGGGCGCACGAGCCGAAGGGCAATATCGGCTTCTTCTTTCGCGATCCCGATGGTGTCGACGCCGGTTACCAGGTCCAGCCTCAGGGCCGGGTAGCGATCCAGCAACGGGCGTAGTGCTGGCACGAGGAGGTTCGTGGCCAACGTCTCCGGTGCAGCCATTCGCACCACGCCCGCCACGTCGCCGCCCCTCGCCGCAACATTCTCGCGAAGGCGGTGCATCGTCTGTTCGACGTCTTCCGCGTCGCCGAGCATGGCGCGGCCATCGTCGGTCAATCGGTACCCGCTGTGATGGCGGACGAACAACGGAACGCCGAGACGCTTCCAGCGCCGCGATGCGGCGGCCGGCAGTTTGCGGGCTGATGCCCAGATCGCGAGCGGCGCTGCTAAGCCCGCCGCCTCGCGCGACGGCCATGAAGCATCGAAGATCGTCCCAGTCCACAACCTTCCATAACCGGAAAACCCACCTCCATCATCGTCCATTCCTGGGCGACGTCCGCTCCATCATCTTGTGACCGAGGAGACGCTACATGACGGATGATCGGTATGCGCGTGGCATCGCGCGGCTGGCGGAAATCGACGGTGCAGCCGGCGATGCGGTGATCGCGGGCCTGGCCGAGCTGGCCCCGGACCTAGGGCGCTACATCATCGAATTTGGGTTCGGCGATGTTTATAGCCGGCCTGGGTTAGACCTGCGGACACGCGAGTTGGCGACCGTCGCCGCCCTCACGGTCATGGGCAATGCTCGACCGCAATTGGAAGTGCATCTGACCGCAGCCCTCAATGTCGGTGCGACCAGGGCCGAGATCGTCGAAATCATCATCCAAATGGCCCTGTACGCGGGCTTTCCAGCCTCGCTCAACGCGATCGCGGCTCTGCGTTCAGTCATAGAGGCGCGCCATGACTGAAGCGCTATCGATCGTGGAGCGGTACCTCGCGGCCTTCGGTGCAGGGGATGCCGAAGCAACGCTGGCATGTGTCGATCGCGAAGCGATCTGGCGCGTGGATGGCGACCCGATCGTCGACTCCCTCCTCTCATCTATTCGAACCAGTCCAACACCGGGTGGATTATCGCTACTGCGACACGCTTGCAGCTAAGCGGCTGGGCTAGTATCCGGTGCCGAAAGGGGGACCGATATGAAGCTCGTACTCGGCGCTGTTGCGGCAACCGTCATCTGGGTTACCGGCGCAAGCGCGCAGGAAGCACGGGATGGTGGCGAATCATCGAATAGCGGCGAGGACATCGTCGTGTCGGCCGCGCGCACCACTCTGCCTGCCAGCGCCTTGCCGCTGACCGTGGATGTGATCGATCGCGAGACCCTGTCGCGTCAGGTCACCGTGTCGGGATCGGTGGTCGATGCAGTCTCTGCGCTGCTGCCAGCCTTCTCGCCGACGCGGGAGAAGATCACGGGCGTCGGCGAAACGCTGCGGGGGCGCTCACCGCTCTACGCGATCAACGGTATTCCGCAGACCACGCCGATCCGTGACGGTGCACGCGACGGCTATACCATCGATCCCTTCTTCATCGACCGTGTCGAGGTCATCTACGGCTCCAACGCGCTGCAGGGGATCGGGGCGACGGGCGGGGTGGTGAATCAGGTCACGGTCCGCGCGCCCAAGGAGGAGGGTTGGAGCGGGCGCACGCTTGTCCAGGGCAACGCCGGTGACGATTTCTCTGGTGCTTCGCTGGGCGGCAAGGTGGCCGGTCTCGTCAATCTTCGCAGCGGACGGTTGGACGCCACGGCGGGCGTCGCCTTCGAACGCCGGGGAGTGTTCCTCGACGGACGCGGAAGGCGCGTCGGCTATGACGGCAATCAGAGCGAGATACAGGACACCGATACGCTGTCCTTCTTCGGTCGTGTCGGCGTCGACCTGTCCGATACCGCCCGCTTCGAAGTCATCGCCAACCGCTTCCGGCTGCAGGGCAACAACCATTACGTGCCGGTGGACGGCAGCCGCGTGGGCGGCCTCCCCGCAACGACCCGGCGCGGCGAAACGCCGGGACAGCCCTCTACCGGCGTTGCGCAGATGGTGTCAGCATCGCTGACGGACGGCGACCTGGCGGGCGGGGCATTCGCGTTGCAGGGTTTCTACAACCGTACCAGCGACACGTTCGCGGGCGGCATCCTCGCCACGTTCCAGGATGCGCGCATCGCGCCGGTCGGCGCGCTGTTCGACCAGTCACGCAACATCTCGCGCAAGCTGGGTGGAAAGGTAAGCTACGAGCGCGCCGTTCCGGGTCTCGAGGCGCTGACACTCACCGCGGGCTTCGACGTGCTGTTCGACCGCACCGCACAGACATTGGTGCAGACGGGTCGAACCTGGGTGCCGCAGACCGATTTTCGCAGCCTCGCTCCGTTCGGTCAGACCAACCTTAAGCTGTTTGACGGCATCGTCCGTCTCGCGGGTGGGGTGCGATACGAGAACGTTCAGCTCGACGTGCCCGATTATACGACATTGGCGACGTCCGGCTCCCGCTTCGTCATTGGCGGCAAGCCGGCGTTCGAGCGAGCGCTGTGGAACGGCGGCGTGGTGCTTGAGCCGATGAAGGGTATTCGCGCTTATGGCAGCTATGCGGAAGGATATACGATCGCCGACATCGGCCGGGTGCTGCGCGCGATCAGCCAGCCAGACGTGCGGATCGACGATTTTCTGGATCTGACGCCCGTCATCTCCAACAACCGCGAAGTGGGCGTCGAGGTGACGCAAGGGCCGCTCGTGGCCAGCGCCACTTATTACTGGTCATCGAGCGACGCGGGTCAGGTGCTGGTCCGCAATGACGACGGCATCTTCAACGTTAACCGTCAACCGGTCGATATCGAAGGGCTGGAACTCAACCTCGATGTGCGCATGCCTTTGCCCGGTCTGCGGATCGGAACCGGCTACAGCCATGTCACCGGTCGAACGGACACCAACGCCGACGGCACGCTCGACGCCGACCTCGACGGGGCCAACGTCTCGCCCGATCGTCTGAACCTCAACCTCGATTACAGCAGCGGCCGTTTCAGCGCGCGTGCGCAGGGACGGTGGTATCTGTCGCGCCGCTTCGAGGGGCAGCCGATTGCCAATGATTTCGTCGGCTATCGTCTGTTCGACGCCTATGTCGCCTACGAGCTGCCAGTCGGCCGGGTCATGCTGAGCGTCCAGAATCTGGGAAACACCGATTACGTCACTTACTATAGCGATACGCAGGGCCCTACCGACAATGCTCGCTTCTACACCGGGCGGGGCCGCAATGTTACGCTGAGCTGGCAAGCTGGATTCTGATGCGCACGCTGTCACTGCTTCATCGCTGGGTCGGTGCGATCGGTGGCGTGTTGCTGGCGGTGCTCGGGCTCACGGGCACGCTGCTTGTATGGCGAAACGATCTGACGTTCGTGGCCCACGCCGGCGATCCCGTCCATGCCGATTCCGCGGCACTGGCGCGGATCGCGGCTGCGCTGGCGAACGGTCCACAGCCGATCGATCGCATCACCTTTGCCGGTGACGGTCTGGGCGTCCATCAGGTCGTCTTCGCGGACGGCAGCGGTGCGTATCTGAGCCAGGCTGGTGAGACGGTCGCACGCTGGTCCTCTCCGTGGCAGCGGCCGGAGCTGTGGCTGTTCGACTTACACCACCGGCTCTTGATCGGCGACGTAGGCGAAGCCGTCACGGGGGTGGCCGGACTGGTCGGGCTGCTGTTCGTGGCCACGGGGATCATCCTGTGGTGGCGAACGCGCAAGCGCTTTCGCCTTCGGCTGTGGCCCGCGACGATGAAGCCGGGCGCCATCGTCCATCACCATCGCGACCTGGGGATCGTGACCTCCCCGCTGCTGATCACGTCGCTGATCACGGGAACGCTGATGGTCTTCCCGGCGCTGGGTGGCCCGCTCCTTTCAGAAGCTCGTCCACAACCGCCGAAGCTTGCCCCAGTCCCAACAGGCAGCGCTCACCCTGACCCGACGCCTTTGTTCGTCAAGGCCGCCAGCATGTTTCCGGATGCCGAAGCACGCCGGCTGCAATGGCCGCGCAAGGCAGGCGCGCCCTTGGTGCTGCGACTTCGCCAATCGTTCGAATGGACGCCGAACGGGCGCACATTCGTCTATGCCGATCCGTCCACGCTGGCGATCATCGGCCGCGCCGATCCGGCGGCGGGCGGCGCTGCAGCAGCCATCCGGGAGAAGCTCTATCCCGTCCATGCCGCGAAGAGCGGCGGCTTGCCGTGGAAGCTGGCGATGAGCATGTCCGGCATCGCACTCGCGCTGCTCGGCAGCCTAGCGGTTTACGGGTTCTGGCGCACGCAGTGGAGCATCGGCCAGGCGAAGCGCAGGAAACAGCAACTTCGCTGACCCTTCGTCGGCCTGCTGCATACCTGTCATCATCATGCGTCGCTTGTCACGATTTGCGGACGTCATCATCCACGAGTTTTCGACAAAGAATGTGCGATGTCATCATCGTGACTCCGCACGGCGCCGACGCCGCGCAAACGGGGGCGGGCGCCACCGTCAGCAGGCGACGAGCGCGCCAGCGAGCCGGGCCAGTCGGATGTGCCGCACGTGATTACCTTAACGATCTGAAAAGCATGATCCGGCTACCCCGGTGCGGAGTAACCATTATCCGGATCGACTGCCGTGTTCCCCTCGCTGATCTCTCGCGTCACGGCCCTGGGCGGCGTCATCGCCATCGCGCTGGCCTGCCTTGTCGCGCTGCTGTTGCAAACATCGATGGAGACGCGCGAGAGCGTCGCCTGGGTGACCCACTCGCAGCAGGCAATTGTCTGCCTCGACGAAGCTGTGTCCGAGCTGCGCGAGGCCGAGTCGGGCCAGCGCGGCTTCCTGCTGACCCGCGACGAGCGCTTCGCCGACACGGTCGACCAGCGGCTCGCCGACGCGGCGCGTCAGTTCAATCGGCTCGAGCGGCTCACCAGCGACAATGTGCTCCAGCACGAACGCGCGGTGGCGCTGCGCGAGGCGGTCGCCCGGCGTGTCGCCGTGCTACGTGCACCGCTGGCGCTTGGGCGACGCGGAGACTTCGTCGCGGCGGCCCGCATGGTCGCGGACGGGCAGGGGCGCGAGCTGATGGCGGAGGTCGACCGGCGCGCGGGCGTGCTGCTCCAGCGCGAGCGCGACTTGCTTGCGCAGCGAGCGGCGGAGGCTGCAACGCGGCTCGCCGCGACGAAGCGCGCTGCGATCATCGGCGGTCCGATCATCGCCGCATTGCTTGCTCTGCTGGTGGCTACGGTTGCGTTCGGAGTGCGCCGCCCGCTCCGCCGCGTGCTCACCGCGATGGAGGCGCTGGGCGCCGGCCACGGTGACGAGCGGCTAGAGACGCGCACGGGCTCGCTCGAGTTTGACCGGCTTGCCGCCGGGTACAACCGAATGGCCGAGCGGCTCGACGAGGTGCTGGGAGAGCAGCGCGCCACCGACGCGCGGCTTCAGGCGGCCAATGCCGACCTGCTCGCCCAGCGCGGTGCGCTCGAGACGCGCGGGCACGTGATCGCGCGGCTGGGCGACATGGCGCACCGGCTGCAGGCGGCGCGCACCGACGCCGAGCTCGCCCAGATCATCGACTGCTTCGTGCCGCAGGTGTTGCCTGGCGTCGCCGGCGCGCTCTATGCGCATAACAATTCGCGCAACCTGCTCGTCCGGCTCGCCGGCTGGGGCGCGGGCGGAGCGCTGCCCGAGAGCTTCGGTCCGGACGAATGCTGGGCGCTGCGGCTCGGCCAGAGCCATGTCATCCTCGGCGACGGCGGCGAGGTCGCCTGCCGTCACGCAGCGGCAGAGGCGGGCGCCTATCGCTGCGAGCCGCTGCTCGCCGGCGGTGAGGTGATCGGTCTGTTGTTCCTCCAGGGCGTGATAGGCGTCGAGGAGGCGTTCCGGCTCACCGCGCTCGGCGAGAACATCGCCTCTGCGCTCGTCAACCATCGCCTGCAACGCGACCTGAAGGAACAGACCGTTCGCGACGCACTGACGGGGCTGAACAACCGGCGCTACATGGAGGAGGCGCTCAAACTCGAGATCGCACGCGCCGCGCGCGCCGGCACGCCGCTCGCCTTCGTCATGTGCGACGTCGATCACTTCAAGAGCTTCAATGACGAGTTCGGCCACGACGCGGGCGACACCGTGTTGCAGCTGGTCGGTGCGGCGATGCGCGACCATTTCCGCGACGGTGACGTTGCTTGCCGATACGGCGGCGAGGAGTTCGCGATCATCGCGCCGGGTGCGTCCGCCGCGGCCTTGCTGCCGCGGATCGAGCGGCTGCGCGCGGCGCTTTCCGAGCTGCGCGCGCGGCAGGGCTCGCGCGCGCTCGGCACGATCAGCCTGTCGTTCGGCGTGAGCGAATGGAGCGCCGAGCTGGGGCGCGACAACGCACCACTGATCGCCAGCGCTGACGCCGCGCTGTATCGCGCCAAGCGCCAAGGCCGAGACCGCGCCATCATTGCGGAGCGTCTTGCCGCGTGACGATGTTTCGCTGAGTAACGTCGCGAGACGAGGGTGCATCAACAAGGTCCGCACCGTCCGCCAGCGACACCAAAGCCAGGCGAGTTGCGCGTGGTCGTCCTAAACGACTCGAGCGGCCGTCCCATCTTGAGAATCTATCTCAGCTGTCATGAGCAAAACGCCGAGCTAAGTAGCTCATGTGTCTACCGATTTCCGCTATGTTGCCGCACGTCGGCCGTCCTCCGATGGTAAGGAGCAATGGGGTCTTTACTTGCCTGACGAGGGGCGGTGGGTCGACATCGTCTTTCGATCGAGGCAAGAGGCCGAGCGTCTGATCGATGAGATGCGCCGGTAGCGGCGGCCCAAGCCGATCCGGCCCGAGCACCTCTCGTTCCACCCATCGGTTCCGAGCTTGTCGGCGGGCCGACCCTGCCAGGTGAAATTCTGGCACGCCGCTGCCGCGCGACGCGGACGGTCGCGTGACGGTTAGCGACGCGCGCCACCGCTGCTTGATCACGACCGCGCCGAAGTGCTGAGCCGCCTGCTTGTGAACTTGATGGTTGACGCTTCGGCGTGCCGCTGCCGGAAGCCGGTCTGGCCGAGCTGCTGGCGCGGGATGCGTGGAATACACGTGCCTACGGGTGATCACCAGAGACCGGGGGTGCGGACTTGCTGCTGGACGCCCCTATCGAGCGCGACCGCACGGGCGCAATCGTCCGCGACCTGACGAACGTGACCGATAGACAGTGTCCCACCGTCGACGTCGCAACCGGTCATGTAACGCCCAACAAGACAGGGCACAGCATCAGGGCTCTCGTCGTGAGTGGTACGCGGAGAAGCTACACTGCCCGCTATCGCAGAGCCTTTCGGTCGAAGCACGCCGCGCAAGTGGAGGACCACTCGGAGGCGGGGGGGCAACGGGTTTCAGTTCAGGCATAGCGGGAGGGAGGAACGATCCGGCGGGCAGCTAACATATGCTGTGCAAGTTGCTCGGCGAGTAGAGCATATTGCTCAGAGAGCTGCGAAGTGAACGCAACTGGCATGGTCGTTTGATCTAGGTTTTGCATTTTAAAGGGAGTGCAAACCGATTGCTCATCTTGTGGTAAGGAGATGGGGCTAGCTGTTAGGTGTTGATTTTGGCTCCGGGGGTAAGAAGGCGCCTTTCAGGCTGCCAAACGGCTCAGCAGACTATCTTACGTCAATGTCTCTCCTGACTATGAGCTAGACGTTGCGATAAGCTGCCGGGCGTCACCTCGGATTGCCGATCTCGTTGCACATTCCATGGGCGATTTCGGATGAAGAACCTCTCGTTATTGAACAAGCTTCTCGTGGCATTCGGCTGCTGCATGCTGATTGTCTCAGGCCTCAGCGGCTTGGCGCTGACGAAGCTCTCAACGATGAACGATAATGTGAGCGCTTTCGCCGACAATCGCCTCCCCAAGGCGGTCGCTCTCGGCCAGCTTGAGGCCAACTTCGCCGCGTACCGCACCGCCTTGTACCGCCATATTTCCGCTTCACCGGATCAGCTGAGCGCTGCCGATCAGGCAGTGACGCAGGCGCGCCGAAACACCATCGAGGCGAGTCGCCACCTGGCCACGCTGGTGGCCGCTCCAGAGGCCAAGGCCGCCACGGCGCGGATCGAGACGATCCTGCCGACGATCATCCACCGCGATGATGTGGCGCTCGATCTGTCGAGGCGCGGCGAAGACGCGGCTGCATCGCAGACGCTTCTGAGCATCCGCACCGATAGCGAGCGGCTTGCCAGCGAGATCGCGGGGCTGCGATCGCTTTTCCAGAAGCAGGAGAGCGGCGCAAAGAGCGCGGCTGCCGAGGACTTTGCGAGTTCCAAGCTGGGCATTGCTGTCGCCGTTGCCGTTGCGCTCGGCGTTATCCTGATGACCTTGTTCGCGATGGTCAAGCTCGTCTCCCGACCGCTGCGCGACCTGAACCTCGCGATCGGCGAGATGGCACGCGGCAAGCTCGAGGTCGCGCTGGGGCAGAGCGATCGCCGCGACGAGGTGGGCAAGCTCGCCGGCTCGGTGACGCTGCTGCGCGATCAGTTGATCGCTGCCGAGCGGGCGAAGCAGGAGCAGACCAGCCTCATCGTCGAGAGCGTCGGCACCGGCCTCTCTGCGCTTGCGGAGGGCAATCTCACGGCGCGGATCGACGCAAATCTGGAGGGGCCCTTCGCCAAGCTGAAGGGGGACTTCAACGCCGCGATGGACGCTGTCTCG
Source organism: Sphingomonas larreae (assembly GCF_051400595.1). Taxonomy (NCBI): domain Bacteria; kingdom Pseudomonadati; phylum Pseudomonadota; class Alphaproteobacteria; order Sphingomonadales; family Sphingomonadaceae; genus Sphingomonas; species Sphingomonas larreae. The sequence continues at coordinate 463,030 of NZ_JBLFFI010000003.1, read as the reverse complement.
GCAACGCTCTCGTCGGTGAACGCCAGTGCGGCAGGGATTGCCAACGGCGCGGGCGACATCCGCCAGGCGTCCGACGATCTGTCCCGGCGAACTGAGCAGCAGGCCGCGAGCCTCGAGGAAACCGCCGCGGCGATGCATCAGATCACGACGACTGTGCGCGAGACTGCGGGCAATGCCGTCCGCGCGAACGGGGTTGTGCAGGAGGCTCGCGCGGACGCGATGGAGTCGGCGGACGTGGTGCAGCGCGCCGTCGCGGCGATGACGGACATCGAACGTTCGTCCGGTGAGATCAGCGACATCATCGCGGTGATCGACGGGATCGCGTTCCAGACCAACCTGCTGGCGCTCAATGCCGGTGTCGAAGCTGCACGGGCCGGTGACGCGGGCAAGGGCTTCGCGGTCGTTGCCAGCGAGGTCCGCGCGCTCGCGCAGCGTTCCGCCGAGGCGGCGAAGGACGTGAAGGCCAAGATCACTGCCTCGACCGAGCAGGTCGACGTCGGCGTGGCACTGGTCGGGCAGACGGGCGACGCGCTGGGCCGGATCTCGGGACGGATTGGCGAGATCAGCACGCTGGTGTCCGATATCGCGGCGGCCGCTGAGCAGCAGGCGATCGGCTTGCAGCAAGTCAACACAGCGGTCTCGGAGATGGATGGCGTTACGCAGCAGAACGCGGCGATGGTGGAAGAGGCGACCGCGGCCGCGCGCAGCCTTGCGGAGGAGACGGAAAATATGTCTCGCCAGGTGGCACGCTTCAAACTGGCGAACGAGTCGCGCGTCAGCCGCGCCGCGTCCCCGGTTCATGTGCTGCAGGACAAGGCCGCTCAGGTGGGTGCCCGCATCGCGGCGAGTGCGCGCGCAAACCGCGCCCATGCGGCACCGGCGATGACGCAGGAAGACTGGTCCAGCTTTTGAGGTAAAAGATGCCGGAGCAACCACCTTTTCGCGGTGAAGCGCTGCGAGAAGGGCCTTAGGTCGATCAATCATCGCATTGAGCAGACGGGACTGGCGAACGAAGCCGCGTTGAGGGCGCGCGTTCTACGTCACGGTGGTATAAGAGCAGCGAGTGCCAGGACCGCCGCGTAATCGCTAAGCTAATCACAGAGCTCAGGTGATCACGTCCCCGGCCACTTACAATGATAATGAGGAGTCTTTGAGCGCACGAGCGCGATAGTTCTTGGAATAGGTCGTCCTGCGCGAGGCGGCGTGTCGCCGTGCAGGCTTAAGACGTGGCGGTAAGAAGTGAAGTGCGGCTTAGCGGGCAAGGAGAAGCTGCTCGTCCTTGCTCCACTACAGACGCCGAAGCGCGCGAAGCTCAATCCCACCGATTCGCCGGCGGAAGGGGTGCCGTGAAAAGGGGAGGGGTGGTGCCGGTTGCAGGGATCGAACCCGCGACCTTCGGTTTACAAAACCGCTGCTCTACCAGCTGAGCTAAACCGGCGCGCCGGCGGCTCTCATGCGTCAGCCGACGCCGAACGTCCAGCCCTCCGTCTGCGCCACCGCCGTCGTGAGCCCCTGCGGATGCCACAACGCCGCGTCCCCAACGCGCGCGCGCAGCCACGCAGCAGCGAGAATCGCGTCGGTGGCGTGATCGTCGAAACGCGGCAGCGGCGCGTGGGGCGCGCTGCCGAGTGCCGCGAGCGCCGCGTCGAGCGCCGCCGCATCGCGCAGCTTACTGCGGCCCCTGCGCACTCCGGCGGCGCGAGCGGCAATGGTGGTGTAGATTTCGACCACCAGCGCGCCGCGCGGAGGAACCGCGTCGAACGGCCATACCGCCACCTTGCCGTCGAGCCGATGCAGCAGCCGCATGCCCGCGAAGCTCGCCTTGGCGACCTGTGCCGCGCCGATCGCGTCATAAACAGTCGAGGGCTTGGTGGACCCGTCATGCGCGATCTCACACGCGCGCCAATGCAGGAAGTCGCGCTTCGCCCCGTCCGCGGCGCCGAGATAGAAATGCCGTCCGCGCCGCGCTTCCAAGAACGAGGCGGCGCCAAGATCAGCGTCGTCGCTCGCCGCGTCGACATAGTGCCACAGCGCGCGCGCATCGGGGGTGTCGGTCTCGCCCGGAAGGTGCGCGCCGCGGGCGAGAAACGGTGCCGAGAAGCTGAAGTCGAAGCCGACCAGCATCGCGCGGTCGCGCTGCGCCAGCAGCCATTCGAGCACTGCCTGGCGCGACCATTCGCGCCCGGGCGGCTCGACCAGCGTGGGAGCGGCGGCGCCGAGATCACAACGCGCCACCGCGATCCCGCGGTGACGATGCCCGCGCGCGCCCGACCAGTCGATCGCGACGAACTCGGTGAAGCGATCGGGCGCGGGCGCGCTCACCGCGCCGCGATCACATCCGCGGTGAAGCGCGCTACGTCAAATCTCGCACCGGTCGGATCCTCGCCGCGGCGCACGACCACCAGTCGCTCGGACGGCACCACCATCACATATTGCCCGCGATTGCCCTGCGCCGAATAGCTTCCCGCCGGCAGCCCCTGCGCCGCACCGAACAGCCAGATCGACGCGCCATAGCCCTCGTCGCGGTCGGGCTGCGGCGCGCGTGATGTCGTCATGTAGCGCATCCAGCCGGCCGGGAGCAGACGACGGCCTTGCCAGACGCCGTCCTGCAGCCAGAATTGCCCGAGCCGCGCGAGATCGCGCGCGGTAGTCCATACCGCGCTCGAGAGCAGGTAATTGCCCTGCCAATCCGATTCCACGACGGTGTGACGCATGCCAAGCGGGGTGAACAGGCGCTGCGGCAATGCCCGATAGCGCGCGTCGCCAAGCGAGGCTCGCAGCGCCCGGGTCGCGAGCAGGATGTCGTTGTTGGCGTAGCGGAAGTGGGTGCCCGGGCGCGACGACAGCGGCCAGCCGGTCGCCTGCTCGGTCACCGCGGTGCCGCCGAAGTAAAGCGCGTCGGTACGATTGCCCGCGGTGTCGCTGTGCAGCCCCGAGCTCATCCGCAAGAGCTGGTCAAGCGTGATCCGCGCGCGCGGATCGCCGGCGCGTCGCCACTCTGGCACGGTCGCGGGGCGTGCCGGGTCGATCCCGCTCAGCCCGACGAGCGTACCCGTGATGCTCTTCGCCACCGACCAGGTACGATTGGGCACGAACGGCCCGAAACCGTCGCGATAGCGCTCGGCGACGATCTGGCCGTCGCGCAGCACCACAATGCCGACGGTCTCGGTGCCGCGACCATAGCCGCCCTCCGCCGCGCGTGCGACCACGGCGGTGAGCGCGGCTCCCGGTCGCGGTGCCACGCCGGCGTCGCCAAGCGGCCAGCGCCGTGGGTCGGGCTCCGGCGCGCGAGGCAGCCCTGCGGCGGCCGGGCGCGGCGCGGCCGCGGCGCCGATCGGGGCGAGTGTGCAGCCCGCACCCGCCGCCCAGGTGGCGCGCCGCGGCGGCAGCGCGGGATCGAACGCCACGGTGACCTCACGCGCGACGCGGTCGATCCGCGCGGCAAGAGTGGACACGATCCCGTCATATTCCGGATAGATGCCGCGGAGCTCGAGCGCTTCCACCTGCCGCTCGGAACGTCCGGCGGTGAAGACGCCGTCGCACAGATAGGACGCCTTGTATCCGGCGGCGATCGCGCGGGCGTAACGCTGATGGTCATCGACGCGGACTGACTGCGGCGACTGCGCCGCGACCGGGGCGGAGACGAGGAGAGGAAAGAGAATCAGGAGTTTAGTCGGGTTCCGCATGCCGTCGTTCATCCCACCAGGCGAGCCGCTCGGCAACGCGCTTCTCGTAGCCGCGGTCGGTGGGCGCGTAGAAGCGCTGCGGCGGCAGCTCGGCGGGCCAGTAATTCGCGCCGGAGAAGCCGCCCTCGCTGTCGTGGTCATATTCATAGTTCGCGCCATAGCCGATCTGCTTCATCAGCTTGGTCGGTGCGTTGAGGATATTGGCAGGAGGCATCAGCGAGCCGGTCTCGCGCGCCACCTTCCATGCGGCTTTCTGCGCAGCATAGACCGCGTTCGATTTGGGCGCGGTGGCGAGATAGACGCAGGCCTGCGCGATCGCGAGCTCTCCTTCCGGCGAGCCGAGAAAGTCATAGGCCTCCTTGGCGGCGAGGCATTGCGCCAGCGCCTGCGGGTCGGCGAGCCCGATGTCCTCGACCGCGGCGCGAGTCAGCCGCCGCAATAGATAAAACGGCTCTTCCCCCGCGGTGAGCATCCGCGCGAGATAATAGAGTGCTGCCTGCGGATCCGAGCCGCGGATCGATTTATGCAGCGCGCTGATGAGATTGTAATGGCCTTCCCGATCCTTGTCGTAGACCGCAACGCGGCGCTGGAGGAAATTGGACAGCCCGGTCGGGTCAAGCGGCGCGGGCAGCTCGACCGAGAACAAGGTTTCGACCTGGTTGAGCAGGAAGCGGCCGTCGCCGTCGGCGCTCGCCACCAGCGCGTCGCGCGCCGACGGTTCGAGCGGAAGCGCGCGCCCGATCTCGACCTCGGCGCGCGCGATCAGCTGTTCCAGCGCAGCACGGTCGAGCCGGTCGAGGATCAGCACCTGCGCGCGGCTGAGCAGCGCGGCGTTGAGCTCGAAGGAGGGGTTCTCAGTGGTGGCGCCGACCAGCGTCACCGTGCCGTCCTCGACATAGGGCAGGAAGCCGTCCTGCTGCGCGCGATTGAAGCGGTGGATCTCGTCAACGAAGAGCAGCGTGCGTCGTCCGAGCCGGGCATGGTCGCGCGCCTCGGCGAATGCTTTCTTGAGGTCGGCCACGCCCGAGAAGACCGCCGAGATCGCGGCGAAGCGCAGCCCCACCGCCTGCGCGAGCAGTCGCGCGATCGTGGTCTTGCCCGTGCCCGGCGGCCCCCACAGGATCATCGACGAGAGTCGTCCCGCCGCGACCATGCGACCGATCGCGCCGTCGGCGCCGGTGAGATGATCCTGCCCGACCACCTCGTCCAGCGCGCGGGGGCGTAGGCGGTCGGCGAGCGGCGCGTCAGCCGCGGGTGGCGGGTCGGGGGGGGCGGCTGGGTCAAGCCCGGCGAACAGATCGGCCATCGCGGTCATGTAGGCGCGGCAACGTCGCTCGTCATCTCGATTACCGAAGATATATCGTGAGAGATCTTGACGCAGCGCTCTCACGATATATCTTGAGCGCATCGGATTGAAGGAGTCGATGATGTTTGGACAAATGTACGGTCATGATCATGATCATGGTCATGGCGGCGGTCGCGGCTTTGCGCGCGGCTGCGGCCCGCGCGGTGGTCGCGGCGGCTGGGACCGCTTCGCGGCAGAGTTCGCAACGCGGCTGGACGAGGCCGCGCGCGGGGGCGGGCGGCGGCGCATGTTCGACGGTGCCGAGCTGCGGCTGGTGCTGCTGAAGCTGATCGCGGACGCGCCGCGCCATGGATACGAGCTGATCAAGGCGATCGAGGACCTCACCGGCGGTGCCTATGCGCCGAGCCCGGGCGTGGTCTATCCGGCGCTGTCGATGCTCGCCGAGATGGAGCAGATCGAAGAGCAGGCGAGCGACGGCGCGCGTAAGCGCTTCGCCGCGACCGCCATGGGTCGCGCGCATCTGGTCGAGAACGAGGCGCAGGTCGCGTCGCTGCTCGAGCGGCTCGCCGGGCTGGGCGCCGCGCGCGCGCGCGGGGACCATGCGCCGGTGCGGCGCGCACTGCACAATCTGCGCCACGCTGTGCAGAACAGGCTCCACTTGGGCGCGGACGAGGACGCGATGTTCCAGATCGCCGCGTTGATCGACGAGCTGGCGCAGAAGATCGAGCGCGCGAAGTGAGCGTCTCGGTCGCTCGCGTGCCGACGCACTCGGCGAGCCGCTACCTTCAGCAGCTCGCCAAGCACTGGAGCCACAAGATGACGGTCCGCTACTCGGAGCAAGAGGGCGAGATCGACTTTCCCAATGGCGCGCGACTGGCGATGCGCGCCGACAGCGAGACGCTCGATGTGGCGCTCACCGTCCCCGAGGGCGAAGACGTGGCACGGATGCGCGAGGTGGTGTCGAGCCACCTCGACCGCTTCGCCTTCCGGGAGGCACCGCTGACCTTCGATTGGCATCAGGGGTGAGAAGGGAGGGGGAGGACGTTTTATCCTGAGCGTGCCTCGGCGAAAGGCGGGAGAAGGTGGGAACGCTCGCGGCTCTCACCTCCACCTTCCTCAGTTCACCCGGCCTTCGCCGGGGCACGCTCAAGCGTCAGGGGCGGCGTTTCTTGTCGGATGCAGGCCGCCTCCGACCGTTTCACCGCCTCGTGAGCAGCTCGCGATAGACGTCGAGCACCGCCTCGTTCGCGGTGTCCCAGCGGAAGCTCTTTGCACGCTCGTGCGCCGCGGCACCCATCGCGAAGCGCGCGGCGGGATCAGCCGCCAGCCCCGTGATCGCCGCGGCATAGCCGTCGATGTCCTGCGGCGTGACCAGCCGGCCGGTGACACCGTCCTCGAGCAGGTCGATCGCGCCGGTCGCGCGCGCCGCGACCACGGGTACCCCGGCGGCCATGGCCTCGGACGTCACCTGTCCCCAGGTCTCGGTGACGCTCGGGTTGAACAGCAGGTCCATCGAGGCGACCGCGCGGCCGAGGTCGTCGCCGCTCTGGAAACCGGCGAACGCCGCCTGCGGGACGCGCGCGGCGAACCAGTCGCGTGCCGGCCCCTTGCCGACGATCAGGACGCGATGTCGCACCCCGAGCGCATCGAGCCGCGCGAGCACTTCCGCGAACACCCCCAGCCCCTTCTCGAGCACGAGGCGGCCGAGGAAGCCGATCGCCAGTTCCTCGTCGTCAATTCCGAGCGAGCGCCGCCATGCCAGATCGCGTGCGGACGGGTGGAAGCGGCGATGGTTGACGCCGCGACCCCATAGCGCGACCGGCGTGGTGACGCCGAGCCCGCGGATCACCTCCGCCATCGACGGCGTCGGCACCAGCACGCGATCGGAGCGATCGTAGAAGCGCCGCAGGATCCATTTGATCGCCGGCTGCACGACGGCGAGGCCGTAATATTCGAAGTACGTCTCGAACCGGGTGTGCACCGCGGATACGACCGGGATGCCGTGCTGCCGTGCCCAAGTCACCGCGGCATGGCCGAGGAACTCGGGCGATGAGACATGGACGATATTGGGCGCGAACGCCTCCAGGTCGCGGCGCGGGCGCGACGGCAGTCCGCGGCCGAGCTTATATTCGCCGCGGCCGCCCGGCATCGGGATCGCGGGCACGTCCACTACCGTACCGCGTGCCTCGAACGCGGGGGTGGGTGTCGTCGGCGAGTAGACGCGCACCGCCACGCCGCGGTCGAGCAGATGGCCGACCAGCAGGTTCTGCGCCTGGTTGGCGCCGTCGCGGACGTAATTGTAGTTGCCGCTGAAGAAGGCGACCCGGGGCGTGGCGGCGGGATGGGCGGGAGACGAACTCATCGTGCGCCCGCTAGTCCCAATCTGCGGCAAAATCGCGGCTCATCGGCATAACGGGTCAGGCCGGCTCGATCTCGTCGCTGCGCCGCAGCCGGCGTATGCGCGGCTCGCGGTCGAGCATGGCGACGCGGCGGATCGTCTGGCGCAGCTCGTCGCGCTTGTCGTGGATCGAGGCGATCACCGGCCCCATCGCGACACCGAGATCGACGAGCACCGCCTCCGAGAGCTGCAGCGAACTCTCCAGCGTCTCGGGCACCGCATCGGTGACGCCAGCCTTGTACAGCTCGGCGGCGTGGACGGTGTCACGCGCGCGGGCGATGATCGGCAGGTCCGGGAAGGACTCGCGCAGCCGCCGGGCCAGCCGCACGGTCAGCACCGGATCGTCCATCGTCAGGATCAGCGCGCGCGCCCGGGCGAGGTCGAGCCGCTCGATCAACTCGGCGCGCGACACGTCGCCGAACACCACGGGATAGCCGGCGGCGCGCGCCGCGGCGACCGCGTCAATGTCGGCCTCGACGGCGACATAAGGCTGCTGGTGGCGCGCGAGCATGTCCGCGACGAGCTGGCCGACGCGGCCGAAGCCGAACACCACGGCGCGCATGCCCTGTTCGGCGGAGACCGCGTCAGGCAGCGGATCGCGACCCTCGATCCGGCGCGATACGGTACGGCCGAGCTTGGCAAGCAGCGGGGTGAGCGTCAGCCCGATCGCGGTCACCGTCTGCCAGAAGGCCGCCGTGGAGGGGAGGATCAGCTGCGCCTGCGCCGCGGTGGCGAGCACGATCAGCGTCGTCTCGGACGGGCTGCCCATCAGCAGGCCGGTCTCCGCCGCGATGCCGCGGCGTGCGTTGGCGACGCGCAGCAGCAGATAAGTCACCACTGCTTTGGCGGTCACCACGCCAACCACCGCGGCGAGCAGCGACCCCCAATTGGCCAGAATCAGCTTGAGATCGAGGCTCATCCCGACGGTGATCAGGAACACGCCGAGCGCGAGACCCTTGAACGGCGCGGTGATCACCTCGACCTCGCTGTGATATTCGGTCTCGGCGATCAGCAGCCCGGCGAGCAGCGCGCCGACGATCGGCGACAGTCCGGCCGCGGTGGTGGCGACGCTGGCGACGATCACCACCAGCAGCGACGCCGCCAGGAACAGCTCCGGGCTCTTGGTCCGCGCCGCCTGCGCGAACAACCGCGGCAGCACCAGCCGTCCGCCGACGTACATCGCTACGACGGTGAGCGCGCCGCGCAGCGCGACCCCGGCGATGCCGGCCCAGCCAGCGTCTCCTACGGTCGGCGCCATCGCGCCCAGTGCGAAGATGATCGGCACCAAAGCGAGATCCTGGAACAGCAGGATCGCGAAGGCGCCGCGGCCGACCGGGCTCGACGTACCCACCAGCGGGAGCACCAGCGCTGTGCTCGACAGCGCGAGCGCCAGACCGAGCCCGGCCGAGCCGCTCCAGCCCTGACCGAGATAATGGAGCGTGACGCCCACCAGGGCGGCGGATCCGAGCAGCTGCATCGGTCCGGTGCCGAACACCAGCTGACGCATCGCCCACAATCGGCGGAACGACAGTTCGAGCCCGATCGAGAAGAGCAGCAGCACGATGCCGAACTCGGCGAACGGCTCGATCGCTTCGGGATCGGAGATGGTGAGATAATAGAGCCAGGGCGCACGCGGCACGAGCGCGCCGAGCCCGGCGGGCCCGACGAGCACGCCGACGAGGATGAACCCGATCACCGGGCTGATGCGGAAGCGCGCGAACGCCGGGATGACGAGCCCAGCCGCGCCGAGGATCACGAGCGCGTCGCTGAAGCCCTCATTCTGAAGTCCGATTGCCATGGTGAGATTGTAAGCGGGATCGATCGCGCTTGTCGCGCCGGGTCGGGAGAAAAAAAGGGATCGGCGACACTTCGTTAAGTTGCGCCGCGGCAGGCTGGAGGGGCTTTATCAGGGAGATACCTCATGTTGCCGCTCCTGCTGCTCACGCAGGCCATCACCTACGCGCCGCCTGCGCCGCCCGTCTATGTCGCGCAGGACGTCACGTCGGGCGAGCGGACTCGCCTGGCCGTCTTGGTCAAGGCGCCCGGCGCGATCTTGTAGGACGGCACGCTCTGGGTTGCGACGCGCGGTGCCAGCAGCTTCCGCCAGACCGTGCAGGAGCCACAGCCGGAGGGCTGCCCGCGTACGCCGAGCTTCGGCTATGGCGCGCAGAATGAGGTGAGCGTTCAGCTCTCCTCCGAGCGTGGCGGCCAGGCCGCGATGCTGGCGGTGACGGTGCGCTGGGCGCGCCCGGTGGAGGAAGGTTGCGGCGGTACGCGCACCGTCGAGCTACGCGAGGCGGTGCCGATGCCGGGCAGCACGCCGGTGGTGCTGCGTGGGGACGGCGGGCTGGTAGTGGAACTGCGCCGCCGCTGAGGCCGCGTCGCTCGCGCGATCGACATTGAGGAAGGGGCGGCCGCCGCGGCGACCGCCCCGGCTGCTCAGGCCCAGCTCGCCATCTTCTTTTCGAGGTTGACCCGAACCGCCTCGAAGAACTGCTCGGTCGTCATCCACTTCTGGTCGGGGCCGATCAGGATGGCGAGGTCCTTGGTCATGTCGCCGCTCTCGACCGTCTCGACGCAGACCTGCTCGAGCGTCTCGGCGAAGCGCGTGACGTCGGGCGTGCCGTCGAACTTGCCGCGATACTTGAGCCCGCCGGTCCAGGCGAAGATCGAGGCGATCGGGTTGGTCGAGGTCGCCTTGCCCTGCTGGTGCTGGCGATAGTGGCGGGTGACGGTGCCGTGCGCCGCCTCGGCCTCGATCGTCTTGCCGTCGGGGGTCATCAGCACCGAGGTCATCAGCCCGAGCGAGCCGAAGCCCTGCGCGACCTGGTCGGACTGGACGTCGCCGTCATAGTTCTTGCAGGCCCAGACGAACTCGCCGTTCCACTTAAGCGCCGAGGCGACCATGTCGTCGATCAGGCGGTGCTCGTAGACGATGCCCGCGGCCTTGAACTGGTCGACGAACTCGCTCTCATACACCTCGGCGAAGATGTCCTTGAAGCGGCCGTCATAGGCCTTGAGGATGGTGTTCTTGGTTGAGAGATATACCGGCCAGTTACGGCCGAGGCCGTAGTTGAGCGAGGCGCGCGCGAAGTCGCGGATCGACTCGTCGAGGTTGTACATGCCCATCGCAACGCCCGCCGAGGGGAAGTCGAACACCTCGTGCTCGATCCTTTCGCCGTTCTCGCCTTCCCACTTCATCGTCAGCTTGCCCTTGCCGGGCACCTTGAAGTCGGTCGCCTTGTACTGATCGCCGAAGGCGTGGCGGCCGACCACGATCGGGTGGGTCCAGCCCGGGATCAGGCGCGGCACGTTCTTCATCACGATCGGCTCGCGGAAGACCACGCCGCCGAGGATGTTGCGGATCGTGCCGTTGGGGGAACGCCACATCTTCTTGAGGCCGAACTCCTCGACGCGCGCCTCGTCGGGCGTGATCGTGGCGCACTTCACGCCGACGCCGTACTTCTGGATCGCCTTGGCGCTCTCCACCGTGACGGCGTCGTCGGTGGCGTCGCGGTGCTCGATGCCAAGGTCGTAATAATCGAGGTCGATGTCGAGATACGGCTTGATCAGGCGCTCGCGGATCCACTCCCAGATGATGCGCGTCATCTCGTCGCCATCGATCTCCACGACGGGCGTCTTCACCTTGATCTTGGCCATGCCGGTGTCCTTGCTGAGAAGCGTTGCCGCGGTCGATAGGGGCAAGGGCGCGGAGGATCAACCGGGAGGCGGGGCGCGCAGCTTCCTTCTCTCGCGCCGTCATCCTGAGCTCGTCTCAGGATCCACCGTGCCGCACACTCAGCGGCGGCGATGCCTGTGAGACCGCGGATCCTGAAGCGAGTTCAGGATGACGCTGGGGGGATGATCTCGCTCGAACCGGAAGGCAGAAGGTGCTGGCCTCGGTGTCGTGGGACCCTTTCGCCCCCACCACCGTTCGAGGCGACGATGCGAACAATCCGTTTTCCCGCCGTGCTTGCGCTGTTGCTGCCCGCCCCGGCGCTCGCCGACACGCTCCCGTTGACGCACGGCTATTATGTCGAGGCCGGCACACCCTGTCGGGGCGCTCCCAACGTCGCGCTGCGCGACTATCAGGGGGACGGGATCGGCTCCAGCAAGGCCGGCCAGTGTCACGCGCGCATCCTCGCCCGCATCGGCCAGCGTTACACGCTGCGGCAGAGCTGCCTGCAATATGGCGGGCCGCGCCAGTATCGTGCCGCCGAGCGATTGAAGATCCGCATCGACAGCCACACCAGCTACACCGATCTGCGCGCCGGCGCGCATTATCGCTGGTGCCGGACGACCGACCTGTGACGGCGACGCCGACCCGCAAGCGCGTTGTCACCGCGCGCGCCGGTCGATAGGACGAAGCGATGACTTCGCTCGACAAGCCGCCGGTCGTCACCACGACCGTGAAGTGGCGCTTCCCCGCCGTCCACCCCGAGGGGCAGAAATTCACCGCAATAGCGTTCGGCATCACATTGCTGATGACGATCGTGTCCAAGGTGTTCTTCTGGCCGTTCCTGGGCCTCACCCTGTGGGTCGCGGCCTTTTTTCGCGATCCCGTGCGCACCACGCCGATGGGCGACGACCTGATCGTCTCGCCTGCGGACGGGCTGATCACGATGATCGAGCGCGTGCCCGTGCCGCGCGAGCTGATCGGCGATCTCGGCGAGATGCCGATGGTGCGCGTGTCGGTGTTCATGTCGGTGTTCGACGTTCATATCAACCGCTCGCCGATCGCGGGTACGATCCGCCAGGTGGTCTATATCTCGGGCAAGTTCCTCAACGCCGACCTCGACAAGGCGTCGGAGGAGAATGAGCGCCAGCATTTCGTCGTCGAGGGCTTTGACGGTCGCCGCGTCGGCTTCACCCAGATCGCAGGGCTCGTCGCGCGCCGCATCGTCGGCTTCGCCAAGATCGGCGACATTGTCGCCGCGGGGCAGCGCGTCGGGCTGATCCGGTTCGGCAGCCGCGTCGACGTCTACCTGCCCGAGGGTTACGCGCCGCAGGTGGCGCTGGGTCAGCGCGCGATCGCGGGCGAGACGGTGCTGGCGCGCTTCGGCGCCGAGCGCGTCAGCGGCGTCGCGCAGTAACGATGCGCCGTCCCGCACGCCGCCCGCTGCGTCGCCCGCCCGGCGGACTCCCGCTGCGGGCGGTCGCGCCCAATGCGGTCACCGCGCTGGCGCTTTGCTCCGGCCTGTCGGGGATTCGTTTTGCAATCTCGGGTCATTGGGAGCTGGCGGTGGCGATGGTGCTGCTCGCCGGCGTGCTCGACGGGCTCGACGGGCGTGTCGCGCGCATGCTCCACGGCGAGAGCCGCTTCGGCGCCGAGCTTGATTCGCTCTCGGATGCGATCTCGTTCGGCGTGTCGCCGGCGCTGATCCTGTATCTCTGGTCGCTCCATGCGCTGCCGCGCTTCGGCTGGATGGCGGCGCTGGTGCTGGCGGTGTTCTGCGCGCTGCGGCTGGCGCGCTTCAATGCCAATATCGACGCTGACGACCAGCCGCACAAGTCGGCCGGCTTCCTCACCGGCGTGCCCGCGCCGGCCGGCGCGGGGCTGGCAATGCTGCCCATGTTCCTGTGGTTCGTCACCGACGTGCCGCTGTGGCGCGACCCGCGGCTGGTCGCACCCTGGACGGTCGCCATCGCGCTGTTGATGGTGTCGAGCCTCGCGACCTTCTCCTGGTCGTCGCTGCGGCTCCGTCCCAACATCCGTTTCGAGGCCATTGCCGTGGTGGTAGCGGTAGGCGCCGCAGCGGTGAGCGCGCCATGGCAGACCGCGGCCGCGGCAGGGATCGCCTATATCGCCGCGATGCCGTTCAGCGTGGCCAGCTACGCGCGGGTCAAGCGGCTCCGCGCTGGCGCGGCGCCATTGCCGGCGACGCCGAGCCCGCCCAGCGCCTGACTGCGATCCGACGCTCCGCCCGCACCAGCGTCGCAAGCGGCGCAGGCCGTACCGCCAACGTCGGAGCAAACTCGCCGCGCAGCGCTTCGGCGATCTTGTCGAGATTGGGAGCAAGCGTCGCGTGCAGCGCGTAGCCGACCGTTGAGAGCGCGCCGCCGAAGATCGCGAAGGTCATCATCGTCATCATTGTTCGACTCCCGTTCCGCGCGCGTCGGCCATTAGAACCTCTGCGACTTTAGAGGGTTCCGAAATCAATCCCAGACCGGTACTGGTCCGTACCGGACCCGAAATGATCCCGCCGCGCTTTCTGTTCCCGCTGTGTTCTAACGCCTTGTTCCAGCTATGTTCGCTCCTGTCAAGCGCTTACCCGAAGGTTGCACGAGATGTTGCATTCGGCTAAGGCGCCCGCCTCAACCCCGCATGGGAAGCATCATCTACCGGTGCGCTGGCCTTCGAGGCCGCGTCACTCGCTTCCCAGAGGCTTAACCGGAAGGAATATGATTATGGCGGCACCTGTCGTCACGATGCAGCAGCTCATTGAGACCGGCGCTCACTTCGGCCACCAGACGCACCGCTGGAACCCGAAGATGAAGCCCTACATCTTCGGCGAGCGCAACGGCGTCCACATCATCGACCTGTCGCAGACCGTGCCGCTGTTCGCACGCGCGCTCGACTTCGTCAGCTCGTCGGTGGCGTCGGGCGGCAAGGTGCTGTTCGTCGGTACCAAGCGTCAGGCGCAGGAGCCGGTCGCCGAGGCCGCCCGTCGCGCCGGCCAGCATTTCGTCAACCACCGCTGGCTCGGCGGCATGCTGACCAACTGGAAGACGATCAGCAACTCGATCAAGCGGCTCAAGGCGCTTGAGGAGCAGCTGTCGGGCAACACCGCCGGCCTTACCAAGAAGGAAGTGCTGCAGCTCACCCGCGAGCGCGACAAGCTTGAGCTTTCGCTGGGCGGCATCCGCGACATGGGCGGCATCCCGGACGTCATGTTCGTGATCGACGCCAACAAGGAGGAGCTCGCGATCAAGGAGGCCAACACGCTCGGCATCCCGGTCGTCGCGATCCTCGACTCGAACGTGTCGCCGGACGGCATCGCCTTCCCGGTGCCCGCCAACGACGATGCGGCGCGCGCCATCCGCCTGTACTGCGAGGCGATCGCCATTGCGGCGACGCGCGGCAACCAGCAGCAGCAGGCCGGCCGTGGCGTCGACCTGGGCGCGATGAGCGAGCCGCCCGCCGAGCAGGCGCTCACGGTCGAGACGCCCGCGGCCGAGCCCGCCGCCGCCTGACCCGCGCGTCCGCGCAGGGTGGGCCCGGCACGTGGGCACGCACCGTGCGGACGCACGATTGTCACGGAGGCTGCCTAAGTCGCGGCCTCCCTCGATCCCCCTCGGCGCGCGGCGATTCACCGATCGTCGCGCGTCGATGCAAAAACCAGCTGAGGACAAGAAGATGGCCGACATCACGGCAGCGATGGTCAAGGACCTGCGCGAGAAGAGCGGCGCGGGCATGATGGACTGCAAGAAGGCGCTCAACGAGACCTCGGGCGACATGGACGCCGCGCTGGACTGGCTGCGCACCAAGGGCCTCGCGGCTGCGCAGAAGAAGTCGAGCCGCACCGCGGCCGAGGGCCTGGTCGGCGTCGCGGTGAGCGGCACCAAGGGCGCCGCGGTCGAGGTCAACTCGGAGACCGACTTCGTCGCCAAGAACGAGCAGTTCCAGAACTTCGTCCGCGAGGTCACCCAGATCGCGCTCGCCAGCGGCGGCGACGTCGAGGCGATCAAGGCGGCGCAGATGCCGTCGGGCACCACCGTCGCCGAGGCGCTGACCAACAATATCGCGACGATCGGCGAGAACCAGTCGATCCGCCGCGCGCGCTCGCTGTCGGTGAGCCAGGGTGCGGTCGTGGCCTATGTTCACAATCAGCAGGCGCCGGGCCTCGGCAAGATCGGCGTGCTCGTCGCGCTGGAGAGCGCAGCGTCGGACGAGGTGCTGCAGGGTCTCGGCAAGCAGCTGGCGATGCACATCGCCGCGGCGTTCCCGAAGGCGCTCAACGAGGAGGACCTGGACGAGGCCGAGATCGAGCGCGAGCGCGCGATCGCGGCAGAGAAGGCGGGTGAGTCGGGCAAGCCGGCTGACATCATCGCCAAGATGGTCGAGGGCTCCATTGCCAAGTACCGTAAGGAGCACGCTTTGGTCAGCCAGCTGTTCGTGATGGACGGCAAGACCAAGATCAGCGACGTCGTCGCCAAGGCGGGCAAGGACGCCGGCGCCGAGATCAAGCTGGTGGATTATGTCCGCTTCCAGCTCGGCGAGGGCATCGAGAAGGAAGTGTCCGACTTCGCCGCCGAGGTTGCCGCTGCCTCGGGCGTGCCGCAGGGCGTCTGACGCCTGAACCGTCCGTTTCGGACAATGCGCCGCCGCCCCGGCCGACGTGCCGGGGCGGCGGTTCGCGTTTGGGGGTAAAATCCTTTCCGGCACGGGGAGGGGGGCGCCAGCCGCAGGCCGGTGGCGGAGGGGGCTCTCGACGCAGCGCAGCGGTGGCGTAGAGTTTTCGTCCCGCGGCGCAGCGCCCGGGGAAAGCTTCTTTACCATGCTGCGCATGGTCCCCGAGCGGGGAGGATCTTGTGGGCTCCTCACCCGCTCACCTCCCGTCTCCCCGACCGTGTCAACCCATTGCCAGCCGCCGACCCGCCGCCTAGGGTCCGCGCCGCTCCGACCCCTGTAAAACGAGACCCGATGACCCAGCCCCGCTACAAACGCATCCTGCTGAAACTCTCCGGCGAAGTGCTGATGGGTGAGGGCGGTCTCGCGATCGACCCCGCTGTCACCGCGCGTGTCGCGGAAGAGATCGCGGACGTGAAAGCGCAAGGCTACGAGCTGTGCGTCGTCGTCGGCGGGGGCAATATCTTCCGCGGGCTCGCCGCGGCGGCCAAGGGCTTCGAGCGCGGCACCGCCGATTATATGGGGATGCTCGCCACCGTCATGAACGCGCTCGCGGTGCAGAACGCGCTCGAGCAGATCGGAGTCGATACGCGGGTGCAGTCGGCCATCCCGATGCAGTCGGTATGCGAGCCCTTCATTCGCCGCCGCGCCGAGCGCCACCTGGAGAAAGGGCGGGTCGTGATCTTCGCCGCGGGCGTCGGCTCTCCCTTCTTCACCACCGACTCGGGCGCCGCGTTGCGGGCTGCGGAGCTCAACTGCGACGCGCTGTTCAAGGGCACGTCGGTGGACGGCGTGTACAACGCCGATCCGAAGAAAGACCCGCAGGCGACCCGCTACGAAACGGTCAGCTACGACATGGTGCTGGCCAAAAACCTCAAGGTGATGGACGCCAGCGCGGTGGCGCTGTGCCGGGATTCGAATATTCCCATCGTCGTGTTCAACATCCGCGAGCATGGCAATTTCGCTGCCGTGCTGCGTGGTGAGGGCGTGTCGACGGTGGTGCAGAAGGAAGTGGAGACGACCGATGCCCGCGTATGACAAGGCCGACCTGGAGCGCCGCATGAACGGCGCGGTGGAGTCGCTCAAGGGGGACCTGGCCGGCCTGCGCACCGGCCGCGCCTCGACCTCGCTGCTCGATCCGGTGACGGTCGAGGTGTACGGCGCGCACATGCCGCTTAACCAGGTGGCGACCGTGTCGGTGCCGGAGTCGCGCATGCTGTCGGTGCAGGTGTGGGACAAGACCAATGTCGGCCCGGTCGAGAAGGCGATCCGCTCCGCCGGGCTCGGACTCAACCCGATCAACGACGGTCAGACGCTGCGCCTGCCGATCCCCGACCTCACCGAAGAGCGCCGCAAGGAGCTCGCCAAGCTCGCCGGGCAATATTCGGAGAAGGCCAAGATCGCGGTGCGCAACGTCCGTCGCGACGGCATGGACGCGCTCAAGACCGACGAGAAGAAGGGCGTGATCTCGGAGGACGAGCGCAAGCGCCTAGAGACCGAGGTGCAGAAGCTGACCGACGCGACGATCGCCGACATCGACTCGGTATCGGCCGCGAAGGAAAAGGAAATCCTCAACAAGTGACGTCGCTCGCGCCTGGGAGGCAGGGCTGATGGCGACCGCCGCGATGCCGCGCGAGGCACCGTCGATGCTGCCGCGCCACGTCGCCATCATCATGGACGGCAACGGCCGCTGGGCTGCGCAGCGCCACCTGCCGCGTGCCGCCGGGCACCGCGCCGGGGTCGAGGCGGTACGCTCGGTCACCCGCGCCGCGCGCGCGCTGGGGCTCGAGGCGCTGACGCTCTATGCCTTCTCCTCAGAAAATTGGCGCCGCCCGGAGGAAGAGGTCGGCGCGCTGATGAAGCTGCTCAAGTTCTTCATCCGCAACGATCTGGCCGAACTGGTGCGAGAGAACGTGCGGCTGCGTGTGCTCGGCGACTATCGCCGCTTTCCCGCCGACGTGGTCGAGCTGGTCGACGACGCACTGGCGCGCACCGCTGCCAACACCGGGCCGATCCTGGCGATCGCGCTCAATTATGGCGCGCAGGCCGAGCTGGTCATGGCCGCCCGTCGCCTCGCCGAACGCGCGGCGCACGGCGGGCTCGCGCCCGAGACGATCGACTCCGCCGCGATCGAAGCCGAGCTGGAGACACGCGACCTGCCGCCGCTCGACCTGCTGATCCGCACCTCGGGCGAGCAGCGCCTGTCCAACTTCCTGCTGTGGCAGGCGGCCTATGCCGAGCTGCTGTTCGTGGATACGCTGTGGCCCGATTTCGACGCCGCCGCGCTCGCCGCCGCGCTCGACTCGTTCGGCAAGCGCCAGCGCCGCTACGGCGGGCTGTGACCTCCTTTTCATGACTGCACCGCCGCCCGACGCCAAGCTGCGTACCCCGTCCAATCTGAGGCTGCGGATGATCGCCAGCGCGGCGATGATCGCGGTTGCGAGCGTCGCACTCTTGCTCGGCGATATCGTCTTCTGGCTGCTCGCGGTGGTCATTGCGCTGTTCATGATGGCGGAATGGTCCGACCTGCAGAAGGTCCCACCCAAGACCAAGCGACTGGCGCAATTTGCACTGAGCGTGCCGCTCGCGACGATGGCGCCGGCGTGGTTGATCATTGAGCCGCGGCCATTCTTCACGCTGGGGCTGATCGCGGGCGGCGCGTTCTTCGTCGTCATCGTCACCCGCCTGCCGCAGCTCGCGCTTGGGGTGGTGTATTGCGCGCTGCCGGTGCTCGCGTTGGTGGTCCTGCGCCGCCAGGGTGACGGCTTGCTCGAGACCTTTTGGGCGATGTCGCTGGTATGGGCGTGCGATATCGGCGCCTATTTCGCCGGCCGGGCGATCGGCGGTCCCAAGCTGGCGCCGCGGCTTAGCCCTAACAAGACCTGGGCCGGGCTGGTCGGCGGTGCCGCGGCCGCCAGCACGCTCGGCGCGGTGCTCTACGCCGCGGCGGGGCTGCCGGCGCCGCTCGCGCTGGCCTCGCCGCTGCTCGCGGTGCTCGCGCAGGGCGGCGATCTCTATGAAAGCTGGCTCAAGCGTCGCGCCGGCGTGAAGGACTCGGGCAACATCCTGCCGGGCCACGGCGGCGTGCTTGACCGGCTCGACGGGCTGGTGCCGGTAGCGCCGGCTGCCGCGCTGCTGGTGGTATCGCTGGGTGCTTTCGGGTGAGGACGGTCAGTGTTCTGGGCGCGACCGGATCGGTGGGAACCTCGACGCTCGACCTGATCGAGCGCGAGCCCGAGCGCTTCCGTGTCGTTGCGCTCACCGCCAATGGCGACGTCGAACGGCTCGCCGCTGCGGCGATCCGCACCGGCGCAGAGCTCGCCGTGGTGGCGGACGAGGCGTGCCTTCCCGCGCTGCGTGATGCGCTCGCGGGCACCGGCACGGCGGTGGCGGGCGGCGCGCAGGCGGTGTGCGATGCCGCCGCGTCCGGCGCGGACTGGACGATGGGCGCGATTGTCGGCTGCGCCGGATTGCGCCCCACGCTGGCGGCGATCGAGCGCGGCGGTACGGTGGTGCTGGCCAACAAGGAGCCGCTCGTCTCGGCGGGGGACATCATCACCGCCGCGGCGCGCGCGCATGGCGCCACGCTGCTGCCCGCCGACAGCGAGCATAATGCGGTGTTCCAGTGTCTCGATCCGACCCGCCCCGAGAACGTGCGGCGGATCATCCTGACGGCGAGCGGCGGGCCGTTCCGCGACTGGTCGCTCGAGCAGATGGCTGCGGTGACGCCCGCGCAGGCGGTGGCGCACCCGAACTGGTCAATGGGCGCCAAGATCTCGGTCGACAGCGCGACGATGATGAACAAAGGGCTCGAGCTGATCGAGGCGGCGCGGCTGTTCCCGGTGCCGCCCGAGCGGATCGAGATCGTCATCCATCGGCAATCCGTGATCCACTCCATCGTCGATTACGTCGACGGCTCGATGCTGGCGCAGCTTGGTCCGAGCGACATGCGCGTGCCAATCGCCCATTGCCTCGCCTGGCCCGAGCGGATGGCGACCCCGATGGCACCGCTCGATCTCGTCAAGCTCGGCCGGCTCGACTTCGAGGCGCCCGACGCGCTGCGGTTCCACGCGCTGACCCTCGCGCGCGACGCCGCTGAAGCGGGCGGGGCGCGGCCGGCGATCCTCAACGCCGCGAACGAGGTGGCGGTGGCCGCTTTCCTCGCCGGTGCGATCGGCTTTCTTGAAATCGCCGCAATCGTCGACGATACGCTACAGCGCTACGACCCGGCCGCGCCGGAGACGCTCGACGCGGTGCTCGCGATCGACGCGGAGGCGCGGAGAAGGGCCGGTGAGCGCGTGAAGGATGGCGTCGCTTGATCCAGACCCCTGGCGTATTGATTACCGCTCTGGCCTTTGTCCTGGTGATCGGCCCGCTCGTCTTCGTGCATGAGATGGGACATTATCTGGCGGGGCGCTGGTTCGGCGTCCACGCCGAGGCGTTCTCGATCGGCTTTGGGCGCGAGATCGCGGGCTGGACCGACCGGCGCGGCACCCGCTGGAAGCTCGCCTGGCTACCGCTTGGCGGTTATGTCCGCTTCGCCGGTGACATGAACCCGGCGAGCCAGCCCGGCGCCGAGTGGCTCGCGCTTCCCGCTGCAGAGCGCGCCCGTACCTTCCAGGCAAAGCCGGTGTGGCAGCGCGCCATCATCGTCGCCGCCGGTCCAGTGGTGAACTTCGTCCTGGCGGTGCTAATCCTCGCCGGGTTCGCGCTCGCGTACGGCGACGCGCGTACCCCCGCGGTGGTGGGCGAGGCGCTGCCCGGCACCGCGGCGGCAGCGGCGGGCCTGCGCGCCGGCGACCGTGTGGTGGCACTGGGCGGGCGCGAGATGGACACGTTCGAGGACATGGTCCGCTACGTGAAAATCCGTGCCGGTGAGCGTATCCGCGTCGATTACGTCCGTGCCGATCGGCCCGCCTCGATTGAGGCGACGATCGGCACGCAGCGCCAGCGCGATCGGTTCGGCAATGAGTATCGCGTTGGCCTGCTCGGCATCGCGCCGGTCGCGCCCGTCATCACCCCGGTAGGCGTGTTCGAGGCACCGTTGGTCGCGGTGCGGCGCACCGGGCAGATCGTCGGCATGATGGTAGAGACGATCGGGCAGATCGTCACCGGGCGGCGCTCGGTGAAGGAGCTCGGCGGGCCATTATCGATCGCCAAAGCCTCGGGCGAGCAGTTCACGCTGGGGCCGGACGAATTCGTGTTCCTGATCGCGCTCGTTTCGATCAATCTCGGGTTCATCAACCTTTTGCCAGTGCCGATGCTCGATGGCGGGCATCTTTTCTTCTACGCGATCGAGGCGGTGCGGCGGAAACCCGCCCCCGCGTATGTGGTGGAATGGGCGTTCCGGGGCGGGTTGGCGGCGGTGCTGGCGCTGATGCTGCTGGTGACCTTCAACGACCTCGGCAATCGCGGGCTGTGGCAGCATCTGGCCGGCTTGATCGGGTGACGAAGGTAAGGCAGGGCGGCGCGAGCCGCATGCGAGGCGGTTTCTCTCGGGTGGGATTTAGGTGACGGTGCTGAACGTTTCAACTTCGCGGGCGCGTGCCTCGGCGACCTTGCTGGGCTGCACGATGCTGGCCGGCGTGCCGCTGGCCGCCGCGGCGCAGACCCGCCCTGCGCCCGCCGCGACGCCCTCGACCACCGCCGCGCCGCCAACCCAGGCTCCTGCCGCGGCTCCGCCGGCCGCACGCACGATCACGACGTTGCGCGTCGACGGCACGCAGCGGATCGAGCCCGAGACCGCGCTCAGCTACACCAAGCTGCGTCAGGGGCAGACGTATACCAACGAGACGCTCGATCAGGCGATCAAGGACCTCTACGCGAGCGACCTGTTCGCCGATGTGTCTATCGACGGCGCCGCGACCGGCAACATCGTCATTCGCGTGCGTGAGAACCCGATTATCAACCGGGTCATCTTCGAGGGTAACAAGCGCCTCAAGGAAGACAAGATCGGCAAGGAGGTACGGCTCAAGCCGCGCCAGATCTTCACCCGCTCGGCGGTGCGCGCCGACGTGGCGCGGATCATCGAGCTGTACCGCCGTCAAGGCCGTTTCGCCGCGACGGTTCAGCCCAAGATGGTCAGCCTCGACCAGAACCGCGTCGACGTGATCTTCGAGGTGAGCGAGGGGCCGAAATCCAAGGTCCGCCAGATCAACATCCTCGGCAACAAGGTGTTCGACGACGGCAAGCTGCGCGCGCAGATGGCCACCAAGGAGGCGCGCTTCTTCCGCATCCTGTCGTCCGGCACGTCATACGACCAGGACCGGCTTGCCTATGACCAGCAGAAGCTGCGGCAATTCTACCTCACCGAAGGCTATGCCGACTTCCGCGTGACCTCGGCGGTGGCCGAGCTGACGCCGGACCGCAAGGACTTCATCATCACCTACGTGGTCGAGGAGGGCGATCGCTACAAGTTTGGCGACGTCACGGTCGACAGCGACATTCGCGATTTCGATGGCAAGAAGATGGCCGGGACGCTCGGCATCAAGAAGGGCGACTGGTACAACGCCAAGCTGGTCGAGGACACGGTCGAGCATCTCAGCGAAACCGCTGGCCTGTTCGGCTATGCCTTTACCGAAGTGCAGCCGGAGTTCCAGCGCGATTCCGACGCGCACACGATGTCGATCAACTTCCACATCGGTCAGGCGCAGCGCACCTATGTCGAGCGGATCGACATCACCGGCAACACGCAGACGCAGGACAAGGTGGTGCGCCGCGAGGTCCGCCTCGCCGAAGGCGACGCCTTCAACAGCTTCCAAGTCAAGCGCTCGCAGGATCGCATCAACAGCCTGGGCTATTTCCAGGACAAGTTCGAGATCAAGCAGACGCCGGGCAGCTCGGCCGACCGGGTCGTGCTCGAGGCCAATGTCGAGGAAAAGTCGACCGGTGAGCTCCAGCTGTCGGCGGGCTTCTCGAGCCTCGAGCGCTTCATCATCCAGGCGAACATCACCCAGAACAACTTCCGCGGCAAGGGGCAGACGCTCCGTGCCGGTGTGAATTACTCGAGCTACTCCAAGTCGATCGAGCTGGGGTTCACCGAGCCGTACATCTTTGACAAGAACATCGCTCTCGGCGTCGACCTGTTCCGGCGAGACTATAATTCGTTCAACTTTTACGGCACCGATCGCCGCACCACCTATAGCCAGGTGTCAACCGGCTTCCAGATCCGCACCGGCGTGCCGCTGACCGAATATTGGCAGCTGGCCGGCCGCTACACCTTCTCGTACGACAAGGTCGGGCTGGATGAGAACTCCTTCTTCACCAACGGCGAGTGCGATCCACTCAAGGCCGGGCGTTACCTCTGCGACTCGCTTGGCAACCGGCTGACGTCGATGGTCGGTTACTCGCTGATCTACGACAGCCTCAACAGCCGTCTGCGCCCCACCGCCGGCCAGCGCTTCGTGTTCAGCCAGGACTTCGCCGGTCTCGGCGGATCGGTGCGGTACGTTCGTACCCGCGTCGAGGGGTCGAAGTTCTGGAACATCGGCAGCGGCTTCATCGCGTCGATCGTGGGCGAGGGCGGCTATATCCGCTCGCTCGAGAAGTCGCGCGGCGAAGGACGCGATCGCGTCCGCATCACCGACCGCTTCTATCTCGGGGAGCCGCAGTTCCGCGGTTTCGACATTCGTGGCGTCGGCCCGCGCGTGAAGCGGCAGTATTTCACCAATGACGCGAATGGCGCCCAGGTGCTGATCACCGATCGCGATCAGGTCATCGACGATGCGCTCGGCGGCAACGCTTATTACCTCGGCCGCTTCGAGATCGAGATCCCGCTCGGCTCGGGTGCGCGCGAGCTGGGGCTGCGGCCGTCGATCTATGCGCAGGTCGGCAGCCTGTTCAACATCACCCGCCCGCTGCCCACCGCGGTGTTCCCGACGACCAAGGACGCCAACGGCAACACCGTGGTGTTGCCGTTGCCGGTGTACAACAACAACACCGACAAGATCCCGCTCTATTATTATACCAATGCCGACGGTCTCAGCGTTTCCACCACCTGCGCCGCCGGCATTCCGGGCGCGAACGGCGCGTGCAACGGCGTGGTGCCCAACACCGCGCAGATCGCGTCGCAGCCGTTTGTCGAGACCTTCCTCGGTGACTCGGCCCGTCCGCGCGTCTCGGTGGGTGTCGGCGTCAACTGGAACTCGCCGTTCGGCCCGCTGCGGATCGATCTTGCGAAGGCGCTGGTGACCCAGCCCGGCGACGACAAGAAGCTCATTACCTTCAATGTAGGGACTCAGTTCTGATGACCACCTTCAAGCATCTCCTGCTCGCCGCCTCGCTGGTTGCGCCGGCCGCGCTCAGCGCCCCTGCGGCGACCGCGCAGGTTGGCGGTGTCGCGATTGCGGATCCCGAGGCGGCCGTGGCAAATTCGAAGGCCTGGGCGACCGCGCGCACGCAGATCCAGACCCAGTATAAGGCGCAGCTCGATCAGGCCAACACGCGCCGCCAGGCGATCCAGACCGAGCTCCAGCCGCTCGTCGCCGCGTACCAGAAGGCGGCGGCCGCACCCGGCGCGAGCGAGGCGTCGCTCCGCCCGCAGCTACAGGCGATCCAGACGCGCGAGCAGAGCGCGAACACCGAGCTGCAGCGGCTCACCGCCCCGGCCTCGCGCGCGCAGGCCTATGCGATCGAGCAGATCTCCGCCAAGCTGCAGGACGCGATCGGCGCCGCGACGCGCGCCAAGAACGTCAGCCTGCTGCTGCGCCCCAACGCCGCGCTCTTTGCGCAGCCGACTGCGGACATCACCTCGGCGATCACCGCCGAGCTCGACCGCGCGGTGCCGACCGTCGGCATCACGCCGCCGGCCAACTGGCAGCCCGGTCAGCAGGACGGCGGCGCTGCTGCCGCTGCGCCGGCTGCCGCTGCGCCCGCGACCAACAATCGCGCGCCGACCGGTCGATGAGCGACGCCCCGCTCGGTCAGTCACCCGGCGGGGCCGGCGGTGAGTCGAACGGGCCGATCGGCCCGTTCGACGTCACCCGCGTGATGGCGCTGCTGCCGCATCGCTATCCGATGCTGCTGGTGGATCGCGTCGAGACGCTGGTGCGTGACCGTTCGATCCGCGCCACCAAGGCGGTGTCGATCAACGAAAGCTTCTTCCAGGGTCATTTTCCCGGCCGCCCCATCATGCCGGGCGTGCTGATCGTGGAGGCGCTGGCGCAGGCCGCGGGCGTGCTGGCAGTCGAGAGCCTTGGCCTCGCCGGCTCGGGTAAGCTGGTCTATTTCATGGCGATCGAAGGCGCGAAGTTTCGCAAGCCGGTGGAGCCGGGCGTATTGCTCTCGCTTGAGGTCGAGTTCGTCCAGAAGCGCAGTGCGGTGTGCAAGTTCGCCGGGGTCGCGAAGATCGACGGTGTGGTGGCCGCCGAGGCCAATTTCACCGCGATGATCGCCGACCCACCCGCCGCGGCGTAGCACCGACCCACTGCACTTTGACTTTGCCGAACGCGCGCTGTAGGGCGCGCGGCTTGCTGTCCCAGGCTGGTCGGAACCAGCCACCTCAGGAGCGTGACCGTGAAGAAAGATACCCACCCCGACTATCACATGATCAAGGTGCAGATGACCGACGGCACCGTCTACGAGACTCGCTCCACCTGGGGCAAGGAGGGCGACGTGATGACGCTCGAGATCGACCCGCTCGCGCATCCGGCCTGGACCGGCGGCAAGGGGCAGATGCTCGATCAGGGTGGCCAGGTCGCGCGCTTCAACAAGCGCTTCGGCGGCGGGCTTACGCTGCGTAAGTAAACCCGTTGTTAGGCATGGCGGCGTAGCATCGCCGCCATGTTCGCTGCCGAATATGCCCCTGCCGAGCGCCCGGTCCGTCGCGGCCGCCGCCATTCGGTGACGGTCGAGGCACCGGTCGAGCAGAGCGGCATGGCACGCACCTTGTGCAAGGTGATCGATCTCTCGCTGCACGGTTGTCGGCTGCTGACCTTTTCCGCAATGGCGCGGAACGAGTCGATCTGGCTCAACATCCCTGGATTGGGCGTGGTCGCCGCGATCGTGGTCTGGGCGGACGATCTGGTCGCCGGCTGCCAGTTCCTTTCCCCTTTGACCGACGAGACGTTCGAGTCGCTGGCGATGCGATACGGTTTGCCGCATTGAAGAGCGACGCGCTGTTTGGACGTTGCAACGAATGCTGCGCGCCTTCCCGCGAGCCCTCTCCGCCGGCGTCACCCTGAACGCGTTGCAGGATCGCCGGTCGGCAGGCGCCTCCTGCCGTCAACGGAGCGGCACAGCCCGAGCCAAGTACAGGATGAGGTTGGGACCGGCGCTTTCACTGGACCGGGGCGCCTCGCCGAAAGGCGTGGCGCTCTCGCGCACGCCTTTACGCTTCCTCCACGCACACCACGCCGTCGCGCACTGCGACAATCCGCACCCGCGCGCCAGCGGGCAGATCGGGGCCGCGCGCGGGCCAGCTGCCGTCTCCCACTGCGACGCGGCCCCGGCCGTCGACGATCGCGCTCTCCAACCGGCTCACCTCTCCGACCAGCCGCGCCGCGCGGTCGTTGAGCCGCGCGTCGCCGCCGGGGACGGGATAGTCGCGGTACCAGCGCCGCCCGACGGTCACCGCAACCGCGCTCCACAAGGCGAAGGAGACGAGCTGTGCCGCAAGCGGCAGCGGCGTGATCGCATAGCTGATCGCCGCGGTAACCGCCGCCGCGAGCGCCAGAAAGACGAGGAACACGCCCGGCACGGCCAGCTCGGCGATGCCGAGCAGCAGCGCCGCGGCGACCCACGCCGCGCCTGGTTCACCCAGCCAATCCCAGCTCATCGCTGCGGGTCGAGCGCCGAGCGCGGCAGATCGAGCGGCGTCTCGGGCGAATCCGTCGGCGCGAGCACGCTCCTGGTCAGCTCGCCGATCCCGCCCAAGGTGCCGATCAGCTGGGTTGCCTCGACCGGGAAGAGGATCGTCTTGGCATTCGGGCTGGTCGCGAACTTGCCGACGGCCTCGACATATTTCTGCGCGACGAAATAATTTATCGCCTGCGTCCCGCCCGCCGAGATCGCGTCGGACACGACCTTCGTCGCCTTGGCCTCGGCCTCGGCGGCGCGCTCGCGCGCCTCGGCGTCGCGATAGGCCGACTCGCGGCGGCCCTCGGCCTCAAGGATGCGCGCCTGCTTCTGCCCCTCGGCGCGCAGGATCTCGGAGGCGCGCGAGCCCTCGGCGTCGAGGATGTTGGCGCGCTTCTCACGCTCGGCCTTCATCTGGCGGCCCATCGCCGCGACGATGTCGGCGGGCGGCCGAATGTCCTTGATCTCGACGCGCGTGATCTTGACCCCCCAGGGCACGGTGGCGTGATCCACCACCGAGAGCAGCCGCGCGTTGATCTCGTCGCGCTTCGACAGCGTCTCGTCGAGGTCCATCGATCCCATCACGGTGCGCAGGTTGGTGGTCGTCAGCTGGAGCAAGGCGACATAAAGGTCGGACACCTCATAGGCGGCCTTGGCGGCGTCGAGCACCTGGAAGAAGACGACGCCGTCAGTGGAGACGATCGCATTGTCCTTGGTGATGATCTCCTGCCCGGGAATGTCGATCACCTGCTCCATCATGTTCACGCGCCGGCCGACGCGGTAGAAGAAGGCCGGGTAGAAGTTGAAGCCGGGTGCGGCAGTGCCGGTGTAGCGGCCGAAATGCTCGATCGTGTACTGATAGCCCTGGCGGACGATCTTGATGCTCGTCAGCAGGTAGAAGACGACCAGCGCCAGGAACAACAGGGCCAGCGTCACGGTCATCGTCTCTCTCCCCCGCGATCTCACCGCGATCGCGCCGCTATCATAGCCGGTGCGGGGCGGGGGGCCTAGCGAGATGCGGGGAACGCGGTTACATGGCGCGCCACTCCTCGCTCCCAAGGATTCGGCGCCCCATGGACATCCGGCTCGGCCTCACCTTCGACGACGTGCTGCTCACGCCCGCCGAGTCCGCGGTGCTCCCCGGCGAGGCGGACACGCGGACGAAGCTGACGCGCGACATCGCGCTCAACATTCCGATCCTGTCCTCGGCGATGGACACCGTCACCGAGGCCGACATGGCGATCGTGATGGCGCAGCTGGGCGGAATGGGCGTGCTCCACCGCAACCTCACCGTCGACGAGCAGGTCGCCGCGGTGCGGCAGGTCAAGCGCTTCGAGAGCGGGATGGTGGTCAACCCGATCACGATCGCGCCCGAGGCGACGCTGGCGCAGGCACAGGCGCTGATGAAGGCCAATCGAATCAGCGGTATCCCGGTGGTGGAGCGCGACGGCAAGCTGGTCGGCATCCTCACCAACCGCGACGTCCGCTTCGCCGAGAACCCGAACCAGCCGGTCGCCGAGCTGATGACGCGCGAGAACCTCGTCACCGTCTCGACCGGGGTCGCGAAGGAAGAGGCGCGCCGGCTGCTCCACCAGCGCCGCATCGAGAAATTGCTGGTGGTGGACGACGCCTATCGCTGCGTCGGGCTGATCACCGTGAAGGACATCGAGAAAGCGGTGATGTACCCGGAGGCGACCAAGGACGCCGCCGGCCGCCTGCGCGTCGCTGCCGCCACCACCGTGGGCGACAAGGGCTTCGCGCGCACCGAGGCTTTGGTCGACGCCGAGTGCGACCTGATCGTCATCGACACCGCGCACGGCCACAATCGCGATGTCGCGCGCGCGGTCGAGCGGGTGAAGAAGCTGTCCAACTCGGTCCAGGTCGTCGCCGGCAACGTCGCCACCGGCGAGGCGACGCGCGCGCTGATCGACGCGGGTGCGGACGGCATCAAGGTCGGCATCGGGCCGGGCTCGATCTGCACCACCCGCGTCGTCGCGGGCGTCGGCGTGCCCCAGCTCACTGCGGTGATGGATTGCGCCGAGGCCGGCGCCGCCGCGGGCGTTCCGGTGATCGCCGACGGTGGACTGCGCACCTCGGGCGATCTCGCCAAGGCGCTGGCCGCGGGCGCATCGACCTGCATGGTCGGCTCGTTGCTCGCGGGAACCGAGGAGGCGCCGGGAGAAACCTTCCTTTATCAAGGCCGTGCCTACAAATCCTACCGCGGCATGGGAAGTGTCGGCGCGATGGGACGCGGCTCGGCCGATCGCTATTTCCAGGGCGAGGTGCGCGATCAGCTCAAGCTCGTGCCCGAGGGGATCGAGGGGCAGGTGCCCTATAAGGGGCCGGCGCGCGACGTCATTCATCAGCTGGTCGGCGGCATCAAGGCGGCGATGGGCTATACCGGCTCGGGGACGATCCGCGACCTGCAAGAGCGTGCGCGCTTCGTCCAGATCACCGGCGCCGGGCTCAAGGAGAGCCACGTCCATGACGTCACGATCACGCGCGAGGCGCCCAATTACCCGACCCGCTGAGTGACTCCCGCGGCGCGCACCCAGGCGGCAATCGAGCTGCTCGACACGATCGTCGCAGCCGCCGAACAAGGTGGCGCCGCGGCCGACACGTTGATCGCGCGCTATTTCGCGACGCGTCGCTACGCCGGATCGAAGGATCGCCGCGCCGTGCGCGAGCTGGTCTATGCCGCCATCCGTGCGCTCGGGGAGCGGCCGGCGAGCGGGCGCGCCGCGCTGGTTGCGCTGGCTCGCCAGGACGCGGCACTCGCCGCTACGTTCGACGGCTCGCCGCACGGCCCGGCGCCGATCGGCGACGAGCCCGCGGCCACGCCGGGCGTGCTGCCGCGCTGGCTGGCGGAGCGGTTCGCGGCGTCGGGGCTCGACGATGACGAGCAGGCCGCACTGGTGGAGCGTGCGCCGCTCGACGTGCGCGTCAACCGACTGCGCGGAGAGGCCCCCACGATCGACGGCGCGACGCCGATCCCCGGCCTCCCTCATGCGCTGCGGCTGCCCGCGGGGACCGACCTCGCGCCCTACGCGGGGCTGGTCGAGGCTCAGGACGCCGGCAGCCAGGCGGTGACGCTCGCCGCGGGCGCCGCGCCGGGCATGACGGTGCTGGATCTCTGCGCCGGGGCGGGGGGCAAGAGCCTCGCGCTCGCCGCCGCCATGGCGGATCAGGGGCGGATCATCGCCAGTGACGTCGACCGCGCGCGGCTCGCGCGGTCGGCGCCCCGCGCTGCGCGAGCCGGCGCGACGATCATCGAGACCCGGCTGCTCGACGGCGGTCGCGAAGCCGCCGCGCTCGCGGACGTCAGCGCCGATGTCGTGTTCGTCGACGCGCCCTGCTCCGGCAGCGGCACGTGGCGGCGCAACCCCGAGGCGCGCTGGCGGCTCACCCCCGATCGGCTCGAGCGCTACGCCGCGTTGCAGCGCCATGTGCTCGCACTTGGCGCGCCGCTGGTGCGCGCGGGCGGTGCGCTGGTGTTCGTCACCTGCTCGCTGCTCGACGCCGAGGGGGCGGACCAGATCGAGCGCTTCCTTGCCGATCATCCCGACTGGAGCGCCGAGCCGCTCGCGCTCCCGTTCGGGCGCGCGCGCGGGGGCGGTCTCCGGCTCACCCCAGCGCACGATGGCACCGACGGTTTTTTCGTCGCGCGGCTGCGGGCGCCATGCTAGGCGACGGTGATCGTGTCGAAGCTGGAGCCGTTCATGCGTTTCACCTCGGTGGCCACTGCCGCGGCGCTGGCGCTGGCGTCGATCTCGACCTCGCTGCACGGTCAGCGCCCGGACGATCAGATTGATGCGCGCAGCCTCGCGCTGCTTCAGCAAGGGAAGGCGGCACGCGCGGCGGGCAATCTCGATGGCGCGACGGACTTGTTCGAGAGCGCGGTGGCGGTCGATCCGCGCAACCGACAGGCGTTCATCGCGCTCGCCCAGATCGCGGAGGCTCGGCAGCTGCCGGGCAAGGCGATCCGCTTGTATCGCGAGGCGCTGCTGCTCGAGCCCAACGACATCGCTGCGCTGGCCGGACAAGGCGAGGCGATGGTGATGAAGGGCGCGGTCGAGCGCGCGAAACAGAATCTCGCGCGGGTCCGCACCTTATGCCAGGGCCAGTGCACGCAGGCGACCGAGCTGGCCGCGGTCATTGCGAAGGGGCCGCCCGTGACCACCGCGCAGGTCGCCGCGCCCGCCGCGGTGCCGCCGGCCACCGCGCGGTCGTCGCGCGACTGAACCGCTCGCCTCGCCGCGACGAACCGGCTAAGCTTCAGCCACAGCGCGCTTCTCGCCGCCTCATCAGATCGAACCGCACCGCTTTGCCGACCCTCCACGCCTTCGCCAACCCGGCCCGCTTCCTGCGGATCGCTCGCCCGCTGACGCCTTGGCTGTGGTGGGTCGGGGTGGCGCTCGTCGTGCTCGGCAGCTGGGCCGGACTGACGCAAACGCCGCCTGATTACCTCCAGGGCGAGACGGTTCGCATCCTGTACGTCCACGTTCCTGCGGCCTGGCTCGGCATGGGCGGGTGGAGCGCCATCGCGCTGTCGAGCATCGCCTTTCTGGTCTGGCGTCACCCGCTCGCCGAGGTCGCCGCACGCGCTGCCGCGGTGCCGGGGGCGACCTTCGCCGCCTTGTGCCTCGTGACCGGCGCGATCTGGGGACGGCCGACCTGGGGGACGTGGTGGCAGTGGGACGGGCGGTTGACCTCGATGCTGCTGCTGTTCTTCGTCTATCTCGGCTTTATCGCACTCGCCAACGCCGACCGCGAGCGCGGCGGGGACGGGCGCGTCCCGGCAATCTACGGCATTGCCGGCACGGTGCTGCTGCCGATCATCCGCTACTCGGTGGTTTGGTGGAACACGCTTCATCAGGGACCGAGCATCGGGCTGACCTCGTCGACGATCGATCGTTCGCTGCTGTGGCCGCTGCCGATCATGCTGCTGGGCTTCTCCTGCCTGTTCGGCGCGATCGTGCTGATGCGGATGCGCGCGATCCTCGCCGCAGCGAAGGCCGAGGCGCGGTTGCGGCGGAGGGCGCTGGCGTGAACCCCTGGCCCTTCGTGATCGCTGCCTACACGCTGGTGCTCGGCGCGGGTGCGCTGGTCGGCTGGCTAAGCTATCGCGCGATGCGGAAGCACGAGCGATGACTCCCAAGTCGCAGCGGATGACGCTGGTGGCACTCGGTGCGGTCGCGCTCGCCGCGGCGGCGCTGCTGGCATTGTCCGGCCTGCGTAGCCAGGCCGCCTTCTTCTATGCACCGAGCGACGTGCGCGGCGCGCCACCCGCGCCGGACAAAGCGGTGCGGCTCGGCGGGATGGTGGAGCGCGGTTCGCTTCGGCGCGCGCAGGACGGCGTGTCGCTCAGCTTCACCGTTACCGACGGCAAGTCGACCACGCCGGTGCGGTTCAGCGGCATTGCGCCCGACCTGTTCCGCGAGGGTTCGGGCGTCGTGGCGGAGGGACATTTCAACCCGGACGCCTCCTTCACCGCGACCAATCTGCTGGCCAAGCACGACGAGAAATACATGCCGCCGCAGATGGCGAGGAAGATGCACGAGACCCGCACGCTGGAGCCGCGCTGATGGGCTTTGTCGTGCTGCTGATCCTGGCCGCACTCGCCTTTGGCACGCTCGCGCTCCTACGCGCCGAGCGCGCACTCTGGACGCTGCTCGCCGCGGCTTTGTGTCTGGGCGGCGCGGGCTACGCATGGCAGGGATCGCCGACGCTTGCGGCGGCTCCGGTGCGGCCGCGCATGACCAGCGCCACGATCGAACCGGAGGAGATCGCGCTGCGGGATAGTCTCCTCGGCCGCTATACCACCGACACCGCCTATCTCGTCGCGGCAGATGCGATGACCCGCAGCGGCAACAGCGGTGCGGCGGCGCGCGTCGTGCTCGGCGGCCTCTCCAAACTTCCTCAAAGCTTCATCCTGTGGACCTGGGCCGGTGTCACGCTGGCGGCCGAGGCGGGTGATCGCCTGTCCCCGCCGGCGCTGCTTGCGTTCCGCCAGGCGGCGCGGCTCGCGCCCGAGCATCCGGCGCCGCCTTATTATCTCGGTATGGCTTATCTGAAGGCGGGACAACTGCCGCAGGCACGCGCCTGCTGGGTACGCGCGATCCGCTTGTCCGCGACGGGCACGGATTACCAGCGCGAGCTGGTGCGCCGTTTGATCGTACTCGATCAGTTCATCGCCGCAGGCGGACCGTCGGGTCGCTGATCCGGTCGCGTGGCCGGCGGCGTCCCGACGGTCTGGGGTGGCGGAGCGATCAGTCCGCCGATTTGCCGCGCCCGGTCTGCTCCTGCAGCGAGTCGATCCGCTTCGAAGCGTCCGCCTTGCTCAGCCCGTCGTCGAACGCCTCGCCGGCCTCTTCGCTGAGCGTTTTGAGGTAGCTGGCCTGCGCGCCGGTCATCGGTTCATCGCCCGTGGTCCAATCATCCGGATCCTTCTCCGCGTTCGAGAACGGGTGGCTCTTGGGATTGTCTTCGCTCATCATCATATCCTTCCGGTGGCGACAACCATTTCGTTCGATCTCTGTTCCGCGTTGCCGACCTCGGGTGCGCGTGCTAGGCGCGGCGCTACCATGGGTAGACACGCGGGCGACGCCTTGAGCACGGTCGGGAACGCATGAGCGTGAACACCGACGACCCGGCGGTCCGCGCGCAGACCTCCGGTCATCATCATCATCGCGAAGGGAACGGCGGGCTTGCCCGCCTCGCGCTCGGCGCGATCGGCGTGGTGTATGGCGACATCGGCACCAGCCCGTTGTACGCGATGAAGGAGGTGTTCGTCGGACACCATCCGCTCGCGGTCGATCCGCTGCATATCTTTGGTGTGATCAGCCTGGTGTTCTGGTCGCTCATGCTGATCGTGACGCTGAAATATGTGCTGATCATCCTGCGCGCGGACAATAACGGGGAGGGCGGCAGCCTTGCGCTGCTTGCGCTGATCCAGCGGCGATCGGGGGCAGGGAAGCGCTGGGGACCGAGCCTCGTCATTCTCGGGGTGCTCGCCACCGCCTTGTTCTTCGGCGATTGCATGATCACTCCGGCGATCTCGGTCCTCTCTGCGGTGGAGGGGCTCGCGACGGTCGAGCAGGGGTTCGATTCGTTCGTGCTGCCGATTGCGGTGACGATCCTCATCGCGCTCTTCTATATGCAGTCGATCGGGACGGAGAAGGTCGGACGGCTGTTCGGGCCGATCATGCTGGTCTATTTCATCGTGCTGGCGGTGATGGGCGGCATCCATATCATCGCTCGGCCCGACATCTTCTATGCGCTCAACCCGATGTACGCGGTGCGCTTCGCCGCCAACGACGGCCAGCTTGCGTTTCTCGCGCTCGGCTCGGTGGTGCTCGCGGTGACCGGAGCGGAAGCGCTTTACGCTGACATGGGGCATTTCGGGCGCAAGCCGATCTCCTATGCGTGGCTCGGCTTCGTCCTGCCTGCGCTGATGATCAACTATCTCGGCCAGGGCGCCTTGCTGCTGGAGCAGCCCGCCGCGGCGGAGAACCCCTTCTTCCTCATGGCACCCGAGAGCTGGCGGCTGTGGCTGGTGATCCTCGCGACGATGGCGACCGTGATCGCAAGCCAGGCGGTGATCACCGGTGCCTATTCGGTGGTGCAACAGGCGGTACAGCTTGGGCTGATGCCGCGGATCCGCATCACCCATACCAGCGCGTCCGAGGCGGGGCAGATCTACATTCCTGCCGCCAATTGGGCGCTGATGGTCATGGTGCTGCTGCTGGTGTTCGGCTTTGGCGAGTCGTCGAATCTCGCGGCGGCATACGGCATCGCTGTGACGGGAACGATGTTCATCTCCACCTGCATGGTGGGCGTGCTGATCCGGCGCGTCTGGCACTGGCCGATCTGGGCGACCGCGCTGTTCGAGATCACCTTCCTGTCGATCGATGGCCTGTATTTCGCATCCAACCTCACCAAGGTGCCCGATGGCGGCTGGTTCCCGCTGCTGGTCGCGGTGATCGTCTTCGTGCTGCTCACCACTTGGTC
The DNA here is from genome assembly GCF_051400595.1 of Sphingomonas larreae. NCBI lineage: Bacteria > Pseudomonadati > Pseudomonadota > Alphaproteobacteria > Sphingomonadales > Sphingomonadaceae > Sphingomonas > Sphingomonas larreae. The sequence goes on along the minus strand of NZ_JBLFFI010000003.1, from coordinate 428,486 downwards.
GCAAGGGCGCAAGCTGATGCTCGAGCGGATGCGCGAGGCGGCGATGCCGATCAAGATCTTCATCGACTCGGCCGCGACCTCGGCAACGCGCGTGCCCGGGACGGCGGTGTTCATGACCTCCACCCCTGAAGGCGTGCCGCACGCGCTTCTGCACAATCTCAAGCACAATCGTGTTCTGCACGACCGCGTGATCCTGTTGACGGTACGGGTGACCGACATGCCCTATTTCCCCGAGGACGACCGCTTCCTCCACGAGGATCTGGGGCAGGGCTTCCACCGTGTGGTGCTGCGCTATGGCTTCATGGAGGAGCCAGACGTGCCCGCGCATCTGCGCTCCTATGACGGTTGCGGCGCCGAGTTCCGGATGATGGACACCAGCTTCTTCCTCAGCCGCCAGACTTTGCTCGCTTCGGATCGGCCGGGAATGGCGATCTGGCGCGAGAAACTGTTCAGCTGGATGTTGCGCAATGCGGAGAGCGCAATGGAATTTTTCCGGCTGCCGACCAATCGCGTGGTCGAGCTCGGCAGTCAGATCGAGATTTGACCGACCTTGCCGCCCCGACGGCCGCGCCTGTCATCGTGACGGCGCTGTTCGGTGCGTCGGACCAGGCATTTTTCGACGCGCAGCGACAGGCCTATTTTCCACCCGAGCGCAATCAGCTCGCCGCGCACCTGACGCTGTTCCATCATCTGCCGCCGTCATGCGCGCCGGAGCTGCGTCAGCAGCTGCAGCACGAGACCCGCGGCGTCGCCGCGCCGCAGGCGCGACTGGCGGGAGTGATCTCGCTGGGGCGCGGCGTGGCGTATCGCATCGAGAGCGCGGCGCTGGAGGCGATCAGGGCACGGCTGGTAGAGACCTTTCATGGACTGCTCACCCCGCAAGATCAGGCGGGCTGGCGCGCCCATGTCACGGTGCAGAACAAGGTCACGCCCGCTGAGGCCCGCGCGCTGCTGGACCGGCTGCGCGGCGAGCTGGTCGAAAGCCCCGTGGCGATCGCGGGGCTCGGCGCCTATTGGTATCGCGGCGGGCCCTGGGAGCCGCTTTCGCGTCATCTTTTCGCGCGGTGAGCGCCGAGTGCCGGCAGAAGAGTGCGGCCCCGTCCCACGGTAGCGCTCGCGCCAGCCACAGTTTCTCTGCCTCCTGTACTTGCTTCCTTGCGAGAACCGGCGCGTCCAAGATGACCGAAGTTTAACGCAACGCGCGAGCGCCGCACCCGTATGTACTGGGTCGTACTATTCGGAGGCTGTCATGCGGTTGGTAACTCTGCTCGCTCTCCCGCTCCTCCTTGCCACCGTCTCGCCCGCCTTTGCCAAGGGATGTATCCGCGGCGTAGCGGCTGGCGCGGTGGCGTGGCATTTCGTCGGCAAGGGACATGCGGTGCTCGGTGCCGCCGCTGGCTGCGCAACCGCGCACCACCATTATGCGAGACAGGCGCGTGCCCAGAAAGCCGCGACAACGGCGCCGCACCGCTGAGATCGTAAGGCTTAATCGTGTGGTCGTCGTTGCCCGCAGCCGGCGTACCCCGTCCCGTGAAGGAATCGCCTCACCAAAATGGCAGTGGCGCGACCTACACCGAACAGCCATCTCTCGAGCGTGCGCTCTTCTAACGACAACAGCCTGGAGCAGACGGCTGCTGCCCTTATTACGCAGCACGGTGCGCGAGTCCGGCAACATATCGTCGATCAGATCCTCGCGGCTATCCGAATGAGCGACCTTGACGCTGCAAAGCGATGGGACGAGGTTGGGCAGGCCGTCGACCGCAAGCTAGCGGCCTAGGCCTCCACCGCACGGGCGCGCGGCGCCAAGCAAACCTGACCAGTTCGGGGAGCCGGAAGATCGCGCCTGAAGGCCAAGACGGCATCGACCAGCCTCGAACCCGCGTATCCATTCCTCGCGCTCGCTCGACGAAAGGTCTGACATGTAAGGGCATTCTTCTACACAGCCCTGCGGCTTTAACCCGGTAAGCCGACCCTGGTTATAAGGGTTCAACAGCATCTTACTCCCCCAGCGTTCTTTCGGTGCCCTCCATCTAAGGATGTTAGGGCTAACATCCTTACCAAAGCGTTAAGGATTACGAACGCGCAGCGGTGAGTGACTCCTAAACTCGCGGTTCTCCCGCAGCGGCTTGATCTCTGCAGCGACGAGTCCGAGCTTAAAGCATGCCTGACGACTCGCCTTGAATCACGACTGAGGGGTTAGCCACGTTGAAGTGAGTGCGCTCCTGATGGATCTGCTCGATGCACAGGAGAGATGCCAACGATCCTTACGCTTCTTTTTCTCGCAGCCGCATCTCAGGCTGGGCACGAGAGCCCCGCTTCTTCAGGCCGACCCGCCGGCGGGAAGGTGACCTGCCGCCGCATCCCACCGTATCTCAGCCACATCGTCGAGCGTAAGTGCGTGAATGAGGCGGGCTGGGCGGCTTGGCAGCGAGCAGTCGACGGACAGCCTGGTGGGCACATGACTCCGTCCAACTCAGGACGATTCGGTGTGCCACTCAGTGCAGTTCGAGGTGGTCAAACCCGCCGCTAGCGTTAGCGGGGTGCAGCTAAGCTACTCCGTCGATGCCTCCGCGCCGCGTACAATTGAGTAGAACGAGAGCGCGGCCAATATGCTGAGCAGTAGGATGCAGGCTCCGACGCTTATCAGTAGCCTCGCCAGCACGTTAACGTTTTCCATTGCTCCGCCCTCCCAATCCCCCTGCGTACCATATCGAATTCGACGATATGGTAACTGCTGGATGCGGTGGCTTATCCACTCCGCCAGTGTTCAATAAGCGGTTCGGACGAGTCGCCTCCAATCTATTCAGCTTCCCAGACCGGGACTCGAGTAGATTTTATACAAATCAGGTGTTCTGCACCAGCCGCGGATACAACTTTGCGTTTCGGTCAGCGGCATTCCATCCACGCGGGGTGGCCAGCGTCGACCAGTCTGGTGACAATCCACCGCATTGGTTGGAGCGGCGGCCCATGCGGCTTGCCGCGTCCACTTGCGGCTGCGGTCCAGAAGGTCACCAGCAGCTCGTCATCGGGTAGGTAGGGGCGCAGTACGCCTGTGGAGAGCCGCGCGGAAGATGTGCAGACGTCCTCGTCGCGCGCGCCGCGGTTGGCGTCGCTTAACACTGCGAGCGCCAAGTTCATCAGTAATGATCGAGCGCGGTGGACGCGGCAATCAGCAACGCTCTCCTTATTCGGTCGTCACTTCTCCGGACCCCCGGGCCAGACGAAAGATGCCGGCGCAGAGGGCGCTTGGCGACGTCGGCTCCCCTCCCAAACGCAGACATCACGGCGGAGGTCGCCGCCGGCGCGATGGCGATCTTATGCCTGTAGATGAGTGATGATGAGCCATGCTGCACCCGTGCGACAGCCGCTACCTGAGTCCGGTCACGCCCAATCTCAGTCGTTCAGTTGATCTGCGCCCCAGGCTGAAAGCGTGCGCAGCTTTCCCGTCTCCATGCCCGAAAAGCATCGTCGAGAAGCTCAATTGGGAGCAGATTTCGGAATGCGTCTCCGTCAGAGAACCTCAAGCCGTGCAAGCGCCCGCTGCGTTACGTCGAACACACGACGACCGGCAAACAACTTCAAGCCCTATCAAAACGCCGGACTTGCCCGTGGCTCCGCCGCTGTTATTCCGGCCGATGAGAATGGTGACGGGCGGGAACGTCGCTTGAGGGTCAAGCGCCGCCACGCGTCGAAACGAACCTTGCAGCTTTGCCTTCACGGCAGGCAGAACATCCATGCAGGAGCGGGCCTCCCTGTATACCGCCTTCTCCCTACTCACCGCTTTCGCAAGCGCCTCACCTGACATGATGCGATTAGGAACGAACTGGCGAACGCCGTCCGTGCCCTTGTCTATGTAATCCTGTTGGAGCGTGCTCCCGGAGGGTTTGCCGTTGGCGGCGTCATAGAGCCGGTAAAAGGCGGTCACATCTGACGTGCGAACCTCAACGGGATGCAGGGTGCTTGCCGGCGCGCTCACGGCGACCATGACCCAAGCTGCCCCGATCGCCCGCCTCACGCCCACGCTGTGCTCCCGCCCAGTCGACGTTTTCCGTACCATGAATACACGCACCGCCAAGAGTTCCTCATCAACCATCCCTCGCTGCGCGGCGATCCGCGTCGCCTAGGCGGTGCGCAGGTCGCATGCGAGCGTAGTCAGCCGGCGCTTTCCCGCGCCTGACTGGCCCTCGAGGTAGAGTCGGGCGAGTCACTCAATCTGGTCGAGACTGTCGCTCACGACGCGCCCGTTGTCACCGCGATCGCCGCGTCACCGAGCAAGACCAGCCACAGTCGTGTGGCGCACGGAGTGCGACACACACGGCGTCGCTCTTCACCCTACGGGTTCGTTCAGATCGAGCGTGCGCGAAAGATCGTGGGGCTCGACGTCAAGCAGCTCCGCCCCAAACACGAACGGGGCATCGTGCGGGCCCTCGAGCAGCTCGCGCTGATAGCGCGCCGCGTTGAGCACGTATGTCGAGGACCTTGGATGCGACATAGGCGATATGCCTGAGCTAACGGTCGGGAGGCGCATGTCGTGGTCGGCCGAGCCGAACTCGACCGAACAGGACATGTGAGAGGAAAGGGGCGATGAGCCGGTCGCCATGTCGGACCGGGCTCAAGGAGGAACGGTGCGCGCCGACGGGCGCACATGCACAAAGCCGCCCGTCACGAGTGACGAGCGGCTGAAGCTCTGAGCGAGCGGTGTTACGGATTACGATGGTAGCGGAGGAGGGACTTGAACCCCCGACACGCGGATTATGATTCCGCTGCTCTAACCAGCTGAGCTACTCCGCCCCAAGGGCTGTCGCCGAAGCGAGGGCGCCTCTTAGCAGGGCGCGCGGCGCCGTCAAGCGCGAACCGGCACACCATACAGATCATGGTCGTCGGCATCCTCGACCATGACCGACACGATGTCACCGGGCACGAGTTGGCCGGCGTCGCGCAGCTGGACCTCCCCGTCGATCTCCGGCGCATCCGCCTTCGAGCGTGCGGTCGCACCGCCGCTGTCGACATCCACCGCGTCGACGATCACTTCGAGCGTGCGCCCGACCTTGGCGGCGAGCTTCGCCGCCGAGATCCCCGCGGTCTTCTCCATGATCCGCGCGTAGCGCTCTTCCTTCACTGCCTCGGGCACCTGGTCGGGCAGCTCGTTCGCCGCAGCGCCCGCGACAGGCTCGAAGCGGAACGCGCCGACGCGATCCAGCTGGGCCTCGTCGAGCCAGTCGAGCAGATATTGGAAATCGGCCTCGGTCTCGCCCGGAAAGCCAACCACGAAGGTCGAACGGAGCGCGATGTCGGGGCAGATCGCGCGCCACGTATGAATCCGGCTCAGCACCTTGGCGTCGTTGGCCGGCCGCTTCATGCGTCGCAGCACCGCGGGCGCGGCGTGCTGGAACGGAATGTCGAGATAGGGCAGCACCAGCCCCTCCGCCATCAGCGGGATCACCTGGTCGACATGCGGATAGGGATAGACATAGTGCAGCCGCACCCAAGGGGCGATCTGGCCGAGCTCGCGCGCCAGATCGGTCATGTGCGGGCGCACCTCGCGCCCCTTCCACAGTCGCGGCTGGTCGCGAATGTCGATGCCGTAAGCGCTCGTATCCTGGCTGATCACCAGCAATTCGCGCGTCCCCGCCGCGACCAATTTCTCCGCTTCGCGTAAGATCGCGTCGGGGCGACGGCTGGCGAGATCGCCGCGCAACGATGGTATGATGCAGAAGGAGCAGCGGTGGTTGCAGCCCTCGGAGATCTTCAGATAGCTGTAGTGGCGCGGCGTCAGTTTCAGCCCGGCGTCAGGGATCAGATCGACGTACGGGCTGATCGCGGCGGGCGCAGCGGCATGCACCGCTTCGACCACCTGCTCATATTCGTGCGCACCCGTGATCGCGAGCACGTCGGGGAAGCGCTGCCGGATCGCCTCGGCTTCCTTGCCCATACAGCCAGTGACGATAACGCGCCCGTTCTCGGCGATGGCCTCGCCGATCGCGTCGAGGCTCTCCTCCTTGGCGGAATCGAGGAACCCGCAGGTGTTGACGAGCACGACGTCGGCACCGGCATAGTCGGCCGACATCTGGTAGCCATCGGCGCGAAGCTGGGTGAGGATTCGCTCGGAATCGACCAGGTTCTTGGGACAGCCGAGCGAGACCATGCCGACGCGCGGCGGGGAGGGAAGTTGCGTTGCCATGAGTTGGCGCGCACATAATGCGCGACGGCCGGATTTGCCAGCACCGCCGCCGAAACGATAGGAACGTCGCGTGAACGGGCGGGAGACAGGCACCATGCTGGCAATCGGGCTGATGTCGGGCACCTCGCTCGACGGCATCGATGCGGCGCTGATCGAGACCGACGGTGAGCGGGCGGCGCGGCTGGTGGCGTTCCGCGGCGAGCCCTATTCGGATCAGGCGCGCGCGCAACTCGCCGCTGCGACCCAGCTCGCGCTAGGGTTCCAGCGTCCGCGCGCCAGCCCGCCCCTCGTCGCCGCGGCCGAGCTGATCACGCGCACGCACACCCTGGCGGTGCAAAAGCTGCTGCGCGATGCCGGCGTCACCGCGAGTGACATCGGCGTCCTCGGTTTCCACGGCCAGACCGTCGCACACCGCCCCGATCGCGGATGGACGTGGCAGATCGGCGACGGTCAGGTGCTCGCCGACGTGACCGGCATCACCACGGTCGGCGACTTCCGCAGCGCCGACGTGGCCGCGGGCGGGCAGGGTGCGCCGCTGCTGCCGGTCTATCATGCCGCGCGCCTGACGACGTTTGACGAGCCGGTTGCGGTGCTCAACCTCGGCGGGGTCGCCAACATCACGCTTGTGGCGGACGGCGAGCCGCTGGCGGCGTTCGATACCGGGCCGGCCAATGGGCTGATCGACAGCTGGATGGAGCAGGAGGCCGGTGAACGGTTCGACCGCGACGGTGCCACGGCAGCGGCGGGACGCGTCGATGAGAGCGTGCTCGGCGCGATGCTCGATCATCCCTTCTTCGACGCGCGCTTCCCTAAATCGCTCGATCGCAGCGACTTCACCATTCAGCCGGCGCGCGGGCTCTCGCTCGTGGACGGTGCGGCGACGCTTACGGCGCTCACCGCCGCCACCGTGGCGATCGCGCTGCGGCTGCTGCCCCGTGCGCCGCGCCGGCTGCTGGTGGGCGGCGGCGGTCGGCTCAACCAGACGCTGATGCGGATGATCGCCGAGCAGACCGGCCTCGCAACCGACTCGGTCGATGCGCTCGGCTGGAACGGCGACGCGCTTGAAGCCGAGGGCTTTGCCTTCATGGCGGTGCGTACGCTGCGTTCGCTGCCGATCAGCTTTCCCGGCACCACCGGCGCGCCGCGTCCCTTGTGCGGCGGTACAGTTTTCGTACCGCGCAAGCGGTGACGTTTAGCCCGCGACGGTCACCGTGGCAGGATGGTGCTTGTCGAGATAGCGTTTGATCCGGCGCAGATTGCGCGTGTTCGACCGGAACATCAGGTCGGCCGCGTCGCCGATCAGCGGCACCGCGCCGAGCACCGTGTCGAAGCCGACGCGCGCCGTCATGCCGAGCAGCGCGAACCGTCCCATGCCGAGGTTGCGCGCCTCCCACACGATCCACATGCCCATCGCCGCGGTCACGAGATCGCCAACCACCGGCACCAGCCCGATAATCGAGTCGAGCCCGACACGGCGGTTGAGCCCGGGGATCACGAACAGCCCCTCGAGCAGCTGCTCCATCGCCTCGACGCGACGCCGAACCGAGGCCGGATCGCTGCCGGTGGGAAGCGTGCCGAACAGCGGCATCGACAAGGGAGTAGGGCGAACGGCCATTGCAGTTAATTGGTGTCGGCGCGCAGCCGGTTCAACGGGTGCCAGGCGCGTGCATTGGCCTGCCATTGCCGCAGCCGCAACGCGACAAGAGACCAGCGGAATGGGCGCGCGATCGGAATGAAGGCGACATCGTCCGTCAGTAGCCGGTCGGCGGTTGCGCTGGCGCGCGCGCGCTCCCCCAGCGAGTCGGCCAGCCGCGCCGCCTCGATGGCGTCGTGTGCTGCGTCCGAGCAGGCGACGCATGCCTCGGCGAGGTACCAGCGTGCGCTATCATAAGGAGCGACGCGATCGATCAGGCGCAGGTCCGCCGTGGGATCGTCCGCTTGCGCGCGGAGCGGGCGAATGCCGATACCATAGAGATCGCGCGCCAACCGTGCCCACAGCAAGGTGCCGCCCGCACCGTCGGGCAGGGCGATGCGCAGGGTGGGTGCTGCCCCGTTGGTGACTCGCCACGCGGCCACCCGCGCGCGCGCAGTCGCCTGGCGCTGCTCAGGCAAGACGAGGCTCCACGTCGGATTGGCCGGAGGGGCGGCGGAATCGAGCTGCTCGGGCAGCAGCGTCTCGCGAGCGACCCAGTCGGGAGAGATGCTCGCGACGACATCGCCGCGATCGATCGCCTGCGCCACCGCACCACGATTGGCGGGGTCGGCAAGAAAGCCGTCGCGGCGCACCACCGCGAGCCCGAACAGCCCGGCAGCTGGATCAACCTTGACATTGATCGGCGCCGGATTGGCGGCGCGCAGCAAGGGCCAGTCGCGCACGGTGCCGCCCGACACCAGATCCGACTGACGCTCGACGAAGCGAAGGATCGCGGTCGCGGCGCGTTCGCCACGCAGCTGCACGTCGTCCTCGGGCGCCGGTCCTGGCTCCTCCGGGTCCCGATCGGGGTCGAGTGCGGGGGTCAGCCGCGATCCCGTCGCGACATGCTCGCGGCGGAGGCGGAAGGGGCCAGCGCCGCCCGTCGGTGGCGGACGATCCCGTACCAGTGCGAGCTCGGGCTGGGCGAACAATTTCAGCAGATCGGGGCGCGGACGCGCCAGCTCGATCTCGATCACCTCCGGCGTCATCTCCACGATGGACGACACCGCCGTGAGATAGGGCGCAAGCCGGTTGTGCGAACGGGCGCCGATCTCGCGCCGGAGCAGTGCCACCACCTGCGCAGCGCGGATCGGCGCGCCGTCGGCCCAATGTGCATCCCGAAGACGGAAGATGTAGCTTCGTCCCTCGTCGGTGACGATCCATCGCGCGGCAACGCCGGCTTCGACCTGCCCGCTGGCGTCGAGCCGCACCAACCCTTCAGCGAGCGAGTCGGTCAGTAGTCGGTCTGCCTCGGCGAGTGTACTGCGATCACGCCCGGCGAGTTGCGGCGCGCCGCCGATAACGCTGACCACGACCGGGCCGACATCGGCGCGTCGGCCGCAGCCGGTGATCGTCATGACGAGCGCCGCGGTCGCGGCCCCTCCGATGATGGTGCGGACGGCGGGACTCGAACCCGCACGCCGTTGGCAGAGGATTTTAAGTCCCCAGCGTCTACCGATTCCGCCACGTCCGCGCATCGCCGTCCACGAAGCGGTTGCAGCGGACCGCGTCAACCCGGCGCGTGGCTCAGGAGACGTTGAGACGAACGCGCATCTCCTTGCCCGGCTTGAAGAAGGGGACGCGCTTGGCATCCACTTCGACGGGCTGTCCGGTGCGCGGATTGCGGCCGACGCGCGCGTTGCGGGGGCGAGTCGAGAAGGCGCCAAAGCCACGCAGCTCGACGCGTCCATTGTCCGCCAGGCGCGTGGTGATCTCGTCGAAGAAGATCGAGACAATCGCCTCTACGTCGCGCTGCGCCAGCTCCGCATTCACCGCGGCCAGCTGCTGCACCAACTCCGAGCGTATCATCGTCTCTCCGTTCGCCTTCGTATACCGTACGGATTGGGTTGATACAGATAAGGTCGGCGCGGGGATAGCGCCGAACTGGCACGGATTCGGCGATCTGGGTCATCGCCGGACGTTTAAGCGTCCAGAGCGCAACGAAAAAGGGATCGGCCGCGCGGCCGATCCCTCTCAAATCACCCTGCGGCGACCGGTCCTGCTTACTTCTTGGTGTCGCGCGCCTTGAGCGCCTCACCCAGGATGTCACCCAGCGACGCGCCCGAGTCGGACGAGCCATACTGCGCCACCGCCTGCTTCTCCTCGGAGATCTGCATCGCCTTGATCGAGAAGGTCGGCTTCTTCGAGCGATCGAAGCCGGTGACCATTGCGTCGAACTTCTGCCCGACCTGGAAGCGCTCCGGACGCTGCTCGTCGCGATCGCGGCCGAGATCGGTGCGCTTGATGAAGCCGGTCGCGCCATCGTCGCCCTGCTGCACTTCGAGGCCCGCGTCGCGAACTTCGAGCACGGTGACGGTGACGACCTGGTTCTTGCCCAGGCGATCGCCCGCGCCCGCCGCGACCGGACCGCCGCGCTCGAGCTGCTTCATGCCGAGCGAGATGCGCTCCTTCTCGGGATCGATGTCGAGCACCACCGCCTGGACGGTCTCGCCCTTGCGGTGCAGGTTGAGCGCGTCCTCACCCGACACGCCCCAGGCGATGTCGGACATGTGCACCATGCCATCGACGTCGTTGTCCAGCCCGATGAAGAGACCGAACTCGGTCGCGTTCTTGACCTCGCCCTCGACGGTCGAGCCAATCGGGTGCGCGGCGGCGAACGCCTCCCACGGATTGGCCTGCGCCTGCTTCAGGCCCAGCGAAATGCGGCGCTTGTCCTCGTCGACCTCGAGCACCACCACGTCCACCTCCTGCGAGGTCGACACGATCTTGCCGGGATGGACGTTCTTCTTGGTCCACGACATTTCGGACACGTGGACGAGGCCCTCGATGCCAGCCTCCAGCTCGACGAATGCACCGTACTCGGTGATGTTCGTGACGCGGCCCGACAGCTTGGCGCCGACCGGATACTTGGCCGACGCGCCGTCCCACGGATCGCTCTCGAGCTGCTTCATGCCCAGCGAGATGCGCTGCGTGTCCTTGTTGATGCGGATGATCTGCACCTTCACGGTGTCGCCGATGTTGATCATCTCGCTCGGATGGCCGACGCGCTTGTAGCTGAGGTCGGTGACGTGCAGCAGGCCGTCGATCCCGCCCAGGTCGACGAAGGCGCCGTAGTCGGTGATGTTCTTCACCACGCCGTCGATGATCTGACCCTCGTGGAGCGACTGGATCAGGCCCGACCGCTGCTCGGCGCGGGTCTCTTCCAGCACCGCGCGACGCGACACCACGATGTTGCCGCGCTTGCGGTCCATCTTGAGGATCTGGAAGGGCTGCGGAATGTCCATCAGCGGCGTGACGTCACGCACCGGGCGGATGTCGACCTGCGAGCCGGGAAGGAACGCCACCGCGCCGTTGAGGTCGACGGTGAAGCCGCCCTTGACGCGACCGAAGATCACGCCCTCGACGCGCGCGGTCTTGCTGAACTCGAGCTCGAGCTTGTCCCAGGCGGCCTCGCGGCGCGCGCGGTCGCGGCTGAGCATCGCCTCGCCGTGCATGTTCTCGACCCGGTCGACATAGACCTCGACCTCGTCGCCGATCTTGAGCTCGGCCTTCTGTCCCGGCGCCGGCGCAAACTCGCGCAGCGGCACGCGGCCCTCGCTCTTCAGACCGACGTCAATCACCGCCAGGTCGTTCTCGATGCCGGTCACGGTGCCGAGCACCACGCGGCCCTCGAAGCTGTCGGCACCGCCGAACATGTCATCGAGCAGCGCCGCGAATTCGTCGCGCGAGGGAGTTGCCGTAGAGGCCATAAATGCTTCGTCCTAGTCGTGTTTCCGGCCAAGCGGTTGGATCCGCTGGTCTTGGCCATCACCATCGCGGCGGCCGCATGCCGCGCGCGACATCCGGGTCAGCACAAGGTGCGAGGAGACGCCGCCCATAAGCGAAAAGGCGCGAGAGGACCTGCCTGTCGCGCCATGCCTCCGCGAGCCCCAGCCCACCGGACCTCTGCTCCATAGCGGATTAGCGCCGGAGGGACAAGCGGGTGGCATATGATGGCCGATGTGTTGCCGCCGTGCTTACCGCGGGCGCGATCTTGGACTCCTTAAGGCATGACAGCCGAGGAGGGCAGGCGGTTGCCGGAGTGTCGCCCCTTGCCGTCGCGCTCGCTTATGTCGGCGCGCCCGCGACCGCAGCAGCCCTCGCCAGGCGCGCTTCCACCAGCACGATCGCCTTGGACACCGCCGCCTCGATCGAAAGGAAGCTGGTGTCGAGCTGCGCCGCGTCCAGCGCGGGTACCAGCGGCGCGGTGGCGCGCGAGCTGTCGCGATCATCGCGTGAGCGGATGTCAGCGAGCACCTGATCGTAACTGGTGTCGTCGCCGCGGGCGCGCAGCTCGGCGTGGCGACGTTGCGCGCGGATCGTCGGCGTCGCGCGGATAAACAGCTTCGCCTCGGCGTCAGGGGCGATCACCGTGCCGATGTCGCGTCCGTCCAATACCGCGCCGCCGGGCTGATGCGCGAACCTCTTCTGGCGCTGGAGCAACGCGGCGCGCACCAAGGGATGCGCCGAGACGATCGAAGCGATCTGGCCTGTCGCATCGTCGCGCAAGGCTGGCTCAACCAAAAGCTCCTCGTCGAAACTGCAGGCCGCCACCGCGTCAGCCTCGATCGCGGGATCGAGATCGAGCCGGATCACGGTCAGCGCCACGGCACGGTATAGCAGCCCGGTGTCGAGATGCGGCAGGTGATAGTGGCGCGCCAGCGCGCGCGCGATCGTGCCCTTGCCCGATGCCGCCGGGCCGTCCACCGCGATGATCACGCCGCTTCTCCGGAAAGCGTGGCAAGTTGTTGATAGAACGCTGGATAACTCGTCGCTACCGGATTGGCATCGTCGAGCGTGATCGCGTTGCGCGCGTGCAGCGCCGCGACCGTCATGCTCATCGCGATGCGGTGGTCGAGCTTGGTTGTGACCGTGCCGCCGCCGGCGATCGGCTCGCCCGCGCTGCCATGAATGGTGAGCCCGTCCTCGTGCTCTTCCGTGCTAACGCCGTTGACGGTCAGCGCATCGCGCATCGCGGTGATCCGGTCGCTCTCCTTGACGCGCAGCTCCTCCGCACCGCGCGCCAAGGTCGTCCCGGCCGCGAAGGCCGCGGCGACGAACAGCACCGGATATTCGTCGATCATCGTGGGCGCGAGGTCGGGCGGCACAATGATCCCGCTCAGCGCGGCATGGCGCACACGCAGATCAGCGACCGGCTCGCCACCGACGACACGGGAGTCGAGTTCCGTGATGTCGGCGCCCATCATCCGCAGCGCGGTGACCAGACCGGCGCGGGTCGGGTTAAGCCCGACATTCTCGATCACGATGTCGCTGCCGGGGACGACCGACGCCGCCACCATCCAGAAGGCGGCGGAGGACGGATCGCCGGGAACGGTGATGGCCTGCGCGCGCAACTCGGCCTCGCCCTCGACGGCGATGACGCGCCCCTCCGCGCCCACACTGACGGTGAGCCGAGCGCCAAAGCCCGCGAGCATACGCTCGCTGTGATCACGCGTCGGGACCGGCTCGATCACGCGCGTGATCCCGGGCGTATTGAGGGCGGCGAGCAGTATCGCCGATTTCACCTGCGCCGATGCGACCGGCAGCGTGTAGGCGATCGGGATCGCGGGCACGAGGCCGCGCACCGTCAGGGGGAGGCGCCCGCCCGGCGTGGCGACGATGTCCGCGCCCATCTGCGCGAGTGGCGTGATCACGCGCCCCATCGGACGGCCCGACAGCGAGGCGTCACCGATGAAAGTGGCGCTGATCGCGTGGCTTGCCACCAGTCCCATCAGCAGCCGCGTCGAGGTGCCCGAATTTCCCATGTCGAGTGCCTGCGGGGGCTGGAGCAGCCCGCCGACACCGACTCCATGAACGCGCCACACCGCGTCCGCGCCGCGCGTGATCGTCGCGCCCATGGCGCGCATCGCCGCGGCGGTGGCGAGCACGTCCTCACCCTCAAGCAATCCCTCGATCCGACTTTCGCCGATCGCCAGCGCGGCGAGCATCAGCGCGCGGTGGCTGATCGACTTGTCGCCGGGAACGCGGATCCGGCCGGTAAGCCGATCGGGCGCGCGGATCACGCGCGGAGAAGGAGGGGTGTGCTCGGAATGCGCCATAGGGCGCGGTGCTTGCCAGCCGGCTTGTGCTATGGCAAGGCGCGCCCCACTTCGACGGTCACACATCGTCGATCCACCCATCCGAAAGGCTTAGCACGGCATGATCAAGCCGGAATGGGGCACGAAGCGTACGTGCCCGAAATGCGCGACGCGTTTCTACGACCTCGAGAAAGACGACCCCGTCACCTGCATCAACTGCGGTTATGCATGGGAGCCGGAACCGATCCTGAAGTCCAAGCAGCCGCTGCCGTTCGAGCAGGCCAAGCCCGACAAGCAGGAGCCCGATTCCGATCTCGCCGGTGACGACGAGGATCTGGACACGAACGAGGACGAAGAGCCCTCGGCCGACGACGAGGTCGATCTCGGTGGCGATGACGATCTCGGCGTCGAGACCAGCAACGACGACGACGAGAACAATTAAGTTTCGAAAAAATGCGGGGCAGGCGGTTTCGACCGCTTGCCAAGCACGCGGCCCCCGGCTAGGGGGCTGCCTCCCGGGACGGAATGGGGCCGTAGCTCAGCTGGGAGAGCGTCGCAATGGCATTGCGAAGGTCAGGGGTTCGATCCCCCTCGGCTCCACCATTCCTCCCGCTGCTCGCGCGATGATCGCGAGCCTTCTCCAGCACAGATGTGGCCACTCGCATCAGGCCTCACGCGCGCTGATCGCACGGCGAGGACGTCATCCTAGTGCCTGGAGCCCTGAGGCCGCTTGCGTCATCTAAGCGTGTGGTCGCGCCAACGTGGCGGGAGATCGCCGGCGCGCAGCGGGTGATCCGAAGCATACACGCGCGTACGGCTTCTTGTACCGGCGGTGCTACGCGGACCGCGAACGCCGCAGGAGGGAAGCCGCCGCCATGGTCAACGATCATACGATCCGGGACGTCGTCATCCTCGGCGGCGGTACCGCGGGGTGGATGGCGGCGGCGGCGCTCGCGCGCTTTCTCGACAACGGCGTCACCCGCATCACACTGGTCGAGTCGGAGGAGATCGGCACCGTCGGCGTCGGCGAGGCGACGATCCCGCCGCTGCTCACCTTCAATCAGATGCTTGGCATCGACGAGGATGAGTTCCTGCGTGCCACCAGGGGCACCTACAAGCTCGGCATCGAGTTCGCCGATTGGGGGGCGTTGGGCGAGCGTTATCTTCACCCGTTCGGCGCGATCGGTCGCGACCTGCAAGGGATCCACTTCCATCAGCTTTGGCTGCGCGAGCGTGAGCGTCGCCGCGCTGCGGGCGGCGAGATTGCCGCTATCACCAGCTGGTCGGTGAGCGGTGCGGCGGCCGCCGCACACCGTTTCGCGCGCCCGGGACCCGACGCACCGTCGCCGTGGCGCGATCTGCGCTACGCTTTCCACTTCGATGCCGCCCTTTATGCCGCTTTCCTGCGGCGACGTGCGGAACAGGCCGGGGTCATTCGCGTCGAGGGGCGCGTCGAGAACGTCGAGGTCGCTCAGGGCAGCGGCCATGTCGCCTCGCTGCGATTGGCGGGCGGCCGTGTCATAACAGGCGACCTGTTCGTCGATTGCTCAGGATTCGCTGCGCTGCTGATCGAGCGGACGCTCGCCACCGGCTATGAGGATTGGAGCCACTGGCTACCGTGCGACCGCGCCATCGCAGTGCCGTGCGCGCTATCGGGCGAGCCCGAACCCTATACCCGCGCGACCGCGCGTGCGGCGGGATGGCAGTGGCGCATTCCGCTGCAGCATCGGCTCGGCAACGGCTATGTCTATGCCAGTCGCTTCGTCGACGATGCGACCGCGCAGGCGGCATTGCTCGCCATGCTCGAGCGGCCGGCGGAAGCCGCACCGCGTCGTCTCGCTTTCACCGCGGGGCGGCGACGACAGGCGTGGAACGGCAACGTCGTTTCGCTCGGGCTGGCGAGCGGCTTCGTCGAGCCACTCGAATCGACCTCGATCCATCTCGTCCAGGCCGGCATCGCCAAGCTGATCGCCTTGTTCCCCGACCGGCGTTTCGATCCCGAAGAGCGCGCCGAATATAACCGCCACATCGCCGCTTTGTACGAGGACGTTCGCGATTTCATCATCCTCCACTACAAGGCGACACGGCGCACCGACACGCCGTTCTGGGACTATGTCCGCACGATGGAGGTCCCCGAAACATTGCGACGCCGCATCGCCCTGTTCGCCGGCAAGGGCCGCGTGTTCCGCGACACTGCCGATCTGTTCACTACGCCTAGCTGGGTGGCGGTCGCGCTCGGTCAGGGACTTATCCCGGCGGACTATGAGCCGGCCGTCGACGCGCTCGACGAGGAGAAGGTGGCGATAGCGCTGGACCAGCTGCACGCGCGCTGCGCCGACACGGCAGCGCGGCTGCCGAGCCACGCCGAGTACCTCAGGCGCAGCGGAATCTTGCCGGCCGCCAGCTGACCCATTCGCGGCTCAGTCGACCAGCATCGCCGCGAGCGCGGGGCTGAGCCATTCGTCGTCCGCGGTCACCAGCCGGGCCGCAAGGCCAGCGGAGATCGCGCGCTTCGCTCCAGCGGTCCGGCCAAGGACCAGCAGTGCGCTGGCCCAGGCGTCAGCCTCGGCGGCGGTCGCGGCGACGACACTCGCGGCGACGACCTCGGTCGGAGCGGGGGCGCCGGTGCGGGGATCGAGATTATGCGCGCCGCGGATGTACGTGCCCGACGTCGCGACCGCACATTGGTGGAGGGCGACGCGGAACGGCGCCAGCGTCGACTCGGGCGGCGCTTCAAGCTCGACCCACCAGGGCTGCCTGTCCGGGCGCATCCCGCGCCCCACCAGCTCGCCACCGACTTCGACGAGCGCGTGGCGGAAACCATGAGCCGTCACGGTCGCGGCGAGCGCGTCGGCGGCATAGCCCTTGGCAATGGCGGACAGATCGAGCGCGACCCCGCCGGGCTGGTACAGCCGCCGCGCAGCCTGCGCCCAGCGCAGCCGCGCCCAGCCGGCGCGGGCGCGAGCGTCATGCAGCGCTTCTTGGTCTGGAACTGGTTGCGCGCCCATCGGTCCGAAGCCCCAGCGATCGACCAGCACGCCGAGCGCGGGGTCGAAGGCGCCGCCGCTGGCGGCATGGATCGCGGCGGCAAGGTCGATCACCGCGGCGAGATCGACCGGCAGCTCGTGCCACGTGCCTGCGGGCGCGGCGTTGAAGCACGACAGCGCAGACGTCTTTTCCCAATGACTGAGCGCCGCCACCAGCGCGTCCAGCCGAGCGACGATCGCCTCACCGAGCCGCGCGATCGACTCGTCCGCCCGCGCGGCAAGCCGTACGCGCCACGTTGTCCCCATCGTCGCGCCGGCGAGCTCGGCGACCGACGCGGCGTCGGGGAGATCGCGCAGCGCCGTCGGATCGATCGGCGGGATCGCGACACGGGTCAGGGCGTCATCACCTCGAGCGTGCTGGTGTAGCTCAGCCGCCGCGCCGTCGCGCGCGGGTTGCTCACCTTGGCGTCTGACGCGGTGGCATTGAGCCAATACATACCCGCCGCCGGGAAGGTGACCGTTGCAACGCCGTCCGCGCCAGAAATCACGGTGCGGGCGTCTTCGGCGTCGCGATAGCGCTTGCCGCCCGGGATCAGCGTCAACGTCAGTCCCGGCGCCGGCCGCCCGTCGACGAGGAAGCGGAAGCGTGCCGGCTCGCCCGCGACCAGCTCGTCGGGATGCGTGATCGGGTCGAGCTCGAGGCCCTTGCCGCTCGGCGTCAGCACCTGACGGGTCGGCGCGCCCGCGGTAACGAAGATCTCATTGCGCGCGATCAGCTCGGTCACCTGGATGTCGGTGGCGGCCGTGGGAATGTCCGCGATCGTCAGCGGTGCCGGCTGGTCGGGGCGCGGCGGGCCGCGACGGCCGATCCGGCGCTCTTCGCCGTTCACCTTGAAGCTGCCCATGAAGGCGCTGCTCTCGGTCGCGATCTTCCACGTACCCGGACGATCGAGATGAACGTCGAACACGCTCCGATACCGCCCGGTCGCAGCATGTTCGAGCGTGCCGGCGCTGCCGTCCGGTCGGTAGACCTTGATCTGTTCGACGCTGCCGGGATGATGGTCGGCGAAGAACAAATCGTTTGAAATGGCATAGTCGACGCTGACCCAATCGTCCTTGCCTGAGAAGATCGTCGCCGAGGGCAGCAGCCATTGGCGATGCGCCGAGAGCGTCGCGGGCAACGCGAGCAGGCCGAGCGCCAGCACGGCGTGTCCGATCCGACGGGTGCGATACGATGTCATCTTGATCCCCTCTTCCCAATCGCTGCCGTCAGCGCGGCGACACCGCGACCGCACCGAGCTCGCGCGATCCCGCCGCACGCGCACTCGCTGCGGGTATCGCGATTGGCACGCTGACCAGCTCGCGCCCGCCGGTCTCGCGTGCCGCCTCGACGCTCAGCACGTAGCGGCCCGGCGCGAGATCGGCGGGCAGCGGCACCTGATATTGTCCCGGTGCCCGCGTCGCGCCGCTCACGCCGTCGAGTGGCAGCGCCATGCTGCGACCGCCCTTGCGCCACCAGGCGCGCAGCTCGGCGAGCCATTTGCTGCCCGGCTCACCGCCGCGCTTGTTGACCGCATACCAGACCGCGAGCGTCCGCGCCGCGCCGCCGCTCGCAGGCTCGACCCAGATAGCGACATAGGGCTTGTGATACTCGGCCACGCCGAGCCGCGGAATCGTTACCGTCACCGTGCCGGCCTGCGCGGCGGTGGGAAGGAGCGTCGCGCCCAGCGCGAGCAGCGGGAGGTGGCGCACGTGAAGGCCTCTCGGTCAGTGGATCAGGAAAACGGCGACGAACGCGGGCACCGCCAGCCCGACGGCGACCAGCGGCCAGGTCGAGCGGCGATGGCGCGCGTGCAGCTGCAGCAGCAGCAGCCCCGACAACGTGAAGATCAGGCAGGCGACACCGAACAGATCGATGAACCAGAACCAGGCGGCGCCCGCATTGCGTCCCTTGTGGAGGTCGTTGAGCCAGGAAATCCAGCCGCGATCGGTCACCTCGGCGGTGATTCGTCCGGTCACCCGATCGACGCTCACCCAGGCGTCGCCGCCAGGGCGGGGCAGCGCGACATAGACCTCGCGTTCAGACCATTCCGCGGCACGTCCGCTAACATCCAGGCCGACCGAATCGCGGATCGCGCCGGCAACCGCGCCTGGCACAGGCGCGTCGGGCTGAGACGGCGAGCGGGCGAGCGGGCGGCGCGCCGATGCGGGGAGGGTGCCGGCGCGCTGGCTGACGTGCGGCGTGGCGGTGATGGAGGCGGCGTGGTTGAGCGTGATCCCGGTGAGCGCGAACAGCAGCATCGTCACCAGCGACACGGCGGCGCTGATCCAATGCCAGTTATGGAGCTGCTTGAGCCACCAGCCGCGCCACTTGCGACTGGGCGGGCGCCGCGTGGTGATCGCCGGTGCGGGAGAGAGGTCGAGCGTGCTCACCGGCTGTGTCTAACGGGTGAGGGGGCGCCACACAAGCTATTGCGAGGCGTTATTAATCGGCCAGAAGGGCCAACGGTAGTCGCGGCAGAACGACCTCGCGCAGCACGAACCCCGATTCCATCTGCGTGACACCGGGGAGCCGTGACAGCTCGTCGCGGTGGATCCGGGCGAAATCAGCGAGGTCACGCGCGCGGACAGTGACGAGGTAATCGTAGCTCCCCGACATCAAGTCGCACCGGACCACCGACGGGCTCGCCGCAATCGCCTCTTCGAATGAGTCGAGCACGTCCTTGCGCTGGCTCTCCAGCGTCACCTTGATGTGGACGATCGTCGCGCAGCCGAGCTTGGCGAGGTCGAGCCGGGCGGCGTAGCCGGTGATCACGCCGGTGTCCTCCAGCGCGCGCTGGCGCCGCGCCACCGCCGTGGCGGAGCGCCCGACCGCGTCCGCCAGCGTGAACGCGGTCGCTCGCGCGTTCGCCAGCAATAGCGACAGCAGACGACGGTCGATTCGATCGAGAGCGGTGGATTCCTGCGGCATCTCCCGAGTGAGTGCATCAAACTGGCGCTTTGTCACGCGACCGGCCCCCGCTTCGCGCGGATTCGGCGTCGTTCGTGCGTTATCCTGCGGTCAGGATAGAGGAGCTTGGATCATGCGCGTCGGCGTTCCGAAAGAGATCAAGAACCATGAATATCGCGTCGGCCTCACGCCCGGGGCGGTGCGTGAATACGTCGCCCGCGGGCACGAGGTGGTGGTGCAGACCGGCGCGGGGGCGGGTATCGCCGCCGACGATCAGGCCTATCGCGCCGCCGGTGCCGCTATCGTCGACACCGCGGAGGAGGTGTTCGCCACCGCGCAGATGATCGTGAAGGTCAAGGAGCCGCAGCCCAGTGAGTGGGTTCAGCTGCGCGAGGACCAGATCCTCTTCACCTATCTCCACCTCGCCCCCGACCCCGAGCAGGCCAAGGGGCTGATGGCCTCGGGCGTCACCGCGGTGGCGTATGAGACGGTGACCGACCAGCGCGGCCACCTGCCGTTGCTCGCGCCGATGAGTGAGGTGGCGGGGCGATTGTCGATCGAGGCGGCCGGCACCGCGCTCAAGGCGGTGAACGGCGGGCGCGGCGTGCTGATCGGCGGCGTGCCGGGCGTGCAGCCGGCGCGGATGGTCGTGCTGGGCGGCGGCGTCGTTGGCACGCACGCGGCGCGCATGGCGGTAGGGCTCGGCGCCGAGGTGACCGTGATCGACCGGTCGATCCCACGGTTGCGCGAGCTCGATGAACTGTTTGGCGGGCGCGTGCGCACGCGCGTGTCGACGCTGGAAGCGATCGAGCATGAGGTGGCGGAAGCAGATGCGGTGATCGGCGCCGTGCTGATCCCGGGCGCGTCGGCGCCGAAGCTGGTGACGCGGCCGATGCTCGCGCTGATGAAGGCGCGCGCCGTGCTCGTGGACGTCGCGATCGATCAGGGCGGCTGTTTCGAGACCAGCCATCCCACGACCCACGCGGAGCCGACCTATGAAGTCGACGGTGTCATCCATTATTGCGTCGCCAACATGCCCGGCGCGGTGCCGCTGACCTCGAGCCACGCGCTCAACAATGCGACTTTGCCATACGGCCTCGCTCTCGCAGGCAGAGGCTATGCCGCCGCAGAAGCCGATGTCGGACTGATGGAGGGCGTCAACGTACGGGGCGGCCGCATCGTCAACCGTGTGGTGGCGGAGGCGCTGGGGCAAGGATAAGGCGCCGGGCTTCGCGTTCCGTGGGCTGCGACAGACTGTCTGACAGTCTTTGATCCACAATCGGTGCGGCACGACGGGCGATCATGCAGGCGTCGGCGGAACGCGGCGCTCCCTAGGTGGCTCCGCTCGTCACCGTGCCGGGTCGTTGCACCGCTGTCGCATTGCAACAAAGCTCGAAGTCACCTGTTTCGCTACGCATGCGAAACCTCTCCCGACGCGACCTTATCCGTACGGCCGGCGGCGTGGCGCTGGCACCCAGCCTGACCTGGTCCCATCCCGGTTCGAGCCAGCAGAGCGCCGGCGACACGCCGTTCTCATGGAAGTTGTTGCAGCAGCGCGCCGCCGCGCTCGCGAAGCGCCGTTACCAGCCGCCGCGCGAGAGCGCTGCGGCCAAGGCGCTCGACTTCGACGCCGTGGGCAGTATCCGCTTCAAGCCGGATCGCACGCTGGCGGGCGGCATCCGCCTCTTCCCGCTCGGCAACGGTGCCGTGACCCCGGTCACGATCAACCTGGTGGAGAACGGCCGGGCGCGGCCGGTGGTGTTCTCGCCCGAGCTGTTCGAGGGCGGCAAGGTGTCGCCGCCCCCCGGCTTCGCGGGCTTCCGAGCGATGGAGACCGGTCGCGAGAGCGACTGGCTGGCTTTCCTGGGCGCGTCTTATTTCCGCAGCGCCGGATCGCAGGACCAATATGGCCTCTCCGCGCGCGGCATCGCGGTCGACACCGGCCTGGCGCGCGAGCAATTCCCCAATTTCATCGAGTTCTGGATCGAGCGCGAGGGTGACCAGAGCTATACCATCTATGCGTTGATGGATGGCGAGAGCCTGACCGGCGCCTATCGTTTCATCAGCCGCCATCCCAAGGCGGTGGTGCAGGACGTCTCGTCGGTGCTGTTCCTGCGCCGCGCGGTCGAGCGGCTCGGCGTCGCGCCGGTGACGAGCATGTTCTGGTACGACGACCGCACGCGTCGCGGCGCGACCGACTGGCGCCCCGAAATCCACGACTCGGACGGGCTCGCCTTGATCAGCCGCGAAGGCGAGCGCGTATGGCGGCCTCTGCGCAACCCGCCGCAACCCGCCACGGACAGTTTCGCCGCCGACCATGTGCGCGGCTTCGGGCTGCTCCAGCGCGACCGCAACTTCGACCATTATCAGGATGACGGCGCTTTCTATGACAAGCGCCCGAACCTTTGGGTCGAACCGCGCGGCGACTGGGGCGCGGGGCGGGTGCTGCTGTACGCCTTCCCGACCGACAGCGAGACGGTCGATAATGTCGTCGCCTTCTGGACGCCGGCGGCGCCCACGCGCGCCGGCCAGCGGCTGCAATTCGACTATCGTCTGACCTGGACCTCGGACGATCCCAGTCTCGACCGCGCCGCGCACGCGGCGGACGTTTGGGTCGGCGCGGCGGGCCGGCCTGGCCTCCCCGCGCTGGCGGGCGCGATCAAGCTGGTGGCCGACTTTGTCGGCGATTCGCTTGCCGGGCTGAGCCGCGACAGCGGGGTGAGTGCCGAGATCGGCGTCGTGCGGGGCAAGCTGTTGAGCAGCGCGGTCTATCCGGTGGTCGGCCAGCGTAATCGCTGGCGCGTCACCGCCGATGTCCGGCCCGAGGCCGCGGGCGGCAACGCCGGGCCGGTCGACGTGCGGCTGTACCTCAAGCGCGGCGAGGCGGCGCTGAGCGAGACGTTGCTCGTGCCGATCTATCCGGCGTGACCACGCTGCCGCCGCGGCTGCCCACCGAGGCGCCGCTCGCCATGCCTGAGCAGCGGTTCGACGGGGCGCCGCCGCTCCCTTCGGCGCCGCCGCCAATCGTCGGCGCGATCGGTTCACCCACCGACGTCCTCGCGCGACGTGCGATCCTCGTCCTGCTGACTTTGGTGCTCGCGCTGTTCGCCGCCACGTCGCTCAAGGAATCGGTGCTGAGCGATGGCATGGGCGTGACCGACGCGCTGCTGCTCGCCATTTTCTTCCCGTTGTTTGCGCTGCTCGCCTTCGGTTTCATCAACGCGGCGGTCGGCTATGTCGTCCTCGCGACCGGGCTCCATCCCGGCTTCACTCCCGTACCGCGCTGGTCGGAGCCGCTGCGGGGGCGCACCGCGGTGCTGATGCCGGTTCACAACGAGGATGTCGCCGACGTGTTCGGGCGGCTCGCTCACATGGCCGCGGCGATCGAGCGCGCCGGCGCGGCGGCCGCATTGGACTTCTTCGTGCTGAGCGACTCGAGTGCGGTGAACGAGGACGAGGAGGTGGCCGCCTGGGCGCTGCTCGCGGAGCGCAGCGCGTGCGCGATCTATTATCGTCGTCGCACCGAGAACGTCGGTCGCAAGCCCGGCAATATCGCGGAGTGGCTGCGCCGCTTCGGTGCCGCTTACGACTATATGCTGATGCTCGATGCTGACAGCCTGATGGGTGGCGAGACAATCCTCGGTATGGCGCAGATCATGGACCGGCGGCCGGCGGTCGGCCTGCTCCAGACGGTGCCGCAGGTGATCGGTGCGCGTACCTTGTTCCAGCGCTGGATGCAGTTCGCGAGCCGCATCTATGGTCCGATCGCGACCGCAGGGCTGGTATGGTGGTCGGGGCCGGAGGCCACTTTTTGGGGGCATAACGCGCTCATCCGCGTGCGTGCCTTCGCCGAGAGCTGCGGGCTTCCGGTGCTGCCGGGGAAGCCGCCGTTCGGGGGCACGATCATGAGCCACGACGTCGTCGAGGCGGCGCTGCTGCGGCGGCGCGGGTGGCGCGTCCATATGGTCATGACCGAGGACACGTACGAGGAATATCCGCCGACGATGATCGACGCCGCAGTGCGCGATCGCCGCTGGGCGCAGGGCAATCTGCAGCACCTCGCTTTGCTCCATGCCTCCGGGTTCCACTGGATCAATCGGTTGCAGTTGTTGCTCGGTGCGGCCGGTTATCTTGCCTCGCCGTTGTGGCTCCTGCTGATCACGGTCAGTGTGGTGCAGGCGGTTCGCGGCGAGCGCGGTCTGATGTCGGGCGATTCCACCGGCACGGTGCTGATCGTTACGCTCGCGCTGTTGTTCGGACCCAAGCTGCTCGGTGTGCTCAACGCGATTGCCGACGTACGGCTGCGGCGGTCGATGGGCGGGACGGGGGCGATCCTGCGCTCGGTGGCGCTCGATGTGCCGTTATCGACGCTTGCCGCGCCCGCAATCGCGGTCACCCAGACGATCGATCTGATCGGCATCGCGCGCCAGCGCCGCGCCGAGTGGCAGCCGCAGAATCGACGCGGGGACTCGCTCGCACTGTCGGCGATCCTGCCGCGCTACCGCTGGCACCTTGGTTTGGGCGCGCTGCTGCTGGCGCTGACCCCATTGATGCCGCTCACTGCACTGTGGTTGACCCCGGTCACGCTGGGGCTGCTGTTGTCGCCGCTGATCGTACAATGGACCGCGAGCGAGCGGTGGGGGCGTCGCGTCGCGTCGGCGGGGTTGTTCCTCACCGACGTCGGCGTGCCCGAGCCACAACCGCTGCCGCTTCTCGCCCCGGCGAGCAATGTCGCTGAACTCGGCGGCTGACAGAAAAAAGGGGGAGCGTCCTGCCGGACGCTTCCCCTTCTTCATCGCGGAGGCAGCTCAGTTGCTGTCCGAGTCATCATCGTTGTCGGCGATAATCACGATGCCGGCGACCACCGCGGCGGCAGCAACCGCCGCAACGATCAGACCACCACCCGCGATCGCCTGACTGTCCTTCGCGGTCGCCGCGCCCGCGCGCGCCGACTTGGCGACCGACAGGCTGGCCGCCGGATTCGCCGGTGCAGCCACCGCCGGAGCAACCGACAGTGAAGCGGCAGCCGCCGCGATCAGATACTTACCAATGCTCATTACTTATCTCCCCGTGAGGAGCGACCCGTCTTCCACGCCGGGCCGCGCAAGGCAATTCTCAAGTGACCCAGATCCCGTCGTGATCGGCCACCTCATTGTCTTAACCGGCACAATGTTGCGAACGTTTGACAGGCCCGGAGACCGATGCGGGATCCGGTGAGTTCGGCCGGATCCGTGTCACTCCTTGGCGGTACCGGGCTCTGCCATGTTGCGGTGCATATGCGCCGTCACTTCCGCGGGAAGGATGTGCGCCGCCGCCGCCTGGAGCTTGTTCTTCCAGCCGGACACGATCGAGTGCTTCCCTGCCATCAGCGCGTCCCAGCCGTCGCGCGCCACCTTGGCGGGCTCGGACTTGCTGTCCGAGGTGCCGACGTCGGTGTCCATCATATCGGCACGGTCGAAGAACTCGGTGTCGACCGGGCCCGGCATCAGCGTGGTAAGCGTGACGCCGGGATGATCCTTGAGCTCGTCGCGCAGCGCGTCGGTGAGATGATCGACGAACGCCTTGCTCGCATTGTAGACTGCCTGGAAGCTGCCGGGAATGAAGCCCGCGATCGAACCTGTCACCAACACCTTGCCGTCGCCTCGCGCCACCATCTGTTGCAGCACCGTCTGCAAGACATAGGTCGTGCCCGTCACGTTGGTATCGATCACGCGTTTCCAATCGGCCACGTCCTGGTCGAGGAAGGCGCGGCCGAGCCCGACGCCGGCGTTGGCGCACAACAGGTCGATCGGGCGGCCACCCGCTGCGGCGAGCAGCTGGTCGACCCCGTCGATCGTCGCCAGATCGGCCTGGACCGAGCTGACGTCGGTGCCGAATTGCTCGAAGTCTGCCGCGGCGGCCTCGATCAGCGGCTCGTCGGCGACGACGAGGATGTCATAGCCGTTCTGCGCGGCGAGCGTCGCCAGCTCGAAGCCGATGCCGGTGGAGGCGCCGGTGATGATCGCGAATTTATCAGCCATCCGTGTCTCTCCTCAATTCAGGCCCGGCTTCAGGACGATCTTGGTGACGTCATTCTGCTGGTCGTGGAACATCTTGTAGCCCTTCGGCCCCTCGCTGAGCGGCATCCGGTGCGAGATCAAGAACTCGGTATCGATCTTCCCTTCGAGGATCGCCTGCAGCAGCCCGGGCAGATAGTGCTGCACATGCGTCTGCCCGGTCTTGAGCGTCAGCCCCTTTTCCATGAAGGCACCGAGGGGCCATTTGTCGACGAAGCCGCCGTACACGGCCGGCATCGAGACGCGGCCGCCCTTGCGGCAGGCGATGATCGCCTGACGGTTGGCGTGTGCGCGGTCGGTCCCGAGGAAGGTCGACGCCTTGATCTGGTCGATGACGTTGTCGACGTAGAAGCCGTGTGCCTCGAGTCCGACCGAGTCGATCACCGCGTCGGGGCCGATCCCGCCGGTCATCACCATCAGCGCCTCGTAGACCGCGGTCTCCTCGAAGTTGATCGTCTCCGCGCCGAAGCGCTTGGCGAGCGCGAGGCGGTTGGGGAAATGATCGATCGCGATCACGCGCTCGGCGCCCATCAGAAAGGCCGATTGTACCGCAAACAGCCCGACCGGGCCGCAGCCCCACACCGCGACGGTGTCGCCCGGCTCGATATCGGCATTCTCCGCTGCCATCCAGCCGGTGGGCAGGATGTCCGAGAGGAACAGCACCTTGTCGTCCTCGATCCCGTCGGGGATGACGATCGGGCCGACGTCGCTGAACGGCACGCGGACATATTCCGCCTGGCCGCCGGCATAGCCGCCGGTCATGTGGCTGTAGCCGAACAGGCCCGCCATCGGCTGGCCGTACAGCTCCTGCGCAATGTCCTGGTTGTCCGCGGGTAGGCCGTTGTCGCAGGCGGAATATTGGTGCTTGCCGCAATGATAGCAGCTGCCGCACGAGATGGTGAAGGGCACCACCACGCGCTGCCCTTTCTTGAGGGTCGACTTGGGGCCGACCTCGACCACCTCGCCCATGAACTCGTGGCCCAGGATATCGCCCGACTGCATCGTCGGGATATAGCCATCGTAGAGGTGAAGGTCCGAGCCGCATATCGCGGTGGACGTCACCTTGATCACGCAGTCGCGCGGGTTGACGATGCCGGGATCGTCGACGGTGTCGACGCGGACGTCATGCTTGCCATGCCAGGCGATCGCCTTCACAGCCCCATCTCCTCGAATTGCTTGCGGTTCATCGCCGGTGTCGCGATCTCGCCGGTTTCGAGCAACTGCTTGAGCCGGCGCAGGTCGCGTCGCGCCTGGATCGCGGGCTCGCGCTGGAACATCTTGGCGATCACCTTCCCGATCACGCCGCCGGGCGGATCATAGAGGATAGTCGCGACCAGCACCGTGCCCCGCGCGCCAGCGTCGTGGAACTCGACGCGACCGGCATTGGGCACCTCTGATCCCTCCTCGCTGGTCCAGGCGAGCAGCCGGTTCTCCTCTTCCTCGGTGATCCGCGCGTCCCACTCGACCGTCCCGCCGGCGGGCGCCTTGACCACCCAGTGCGAGCGGCGCTGGTCGAGCACGTCGATCCGCTCGACATTCTCCATGAACCCGGGAAGGTTCGCGAAATCGCGGAAGTGTGCGTATACCTCCGCGACGGGGCGATTGATCGTCACCGCGCGCGCGGTGATCTCAGTGCCCGTCGCCTCCGGGATCGAACCCTTGGCCCGCTCCGACGCATCGCGATGCTTGGAGGTGGCGAGGGGGGCGTCGTCGCTCTGCTGGTGAAGCAGCTGGTCTGCCATCGAACGGGCTCCTTATTGCCTGCTGCCCCACCAAGCGCGCGCTGTGGTGATCCGTTCCTCGCTATTTCCGATGCTTAACCTCGCTCAATGAGCTTGGCTCAGGGATTGCCCTTGCCGCCGTGCGCACCCACCGCCGTCCCGGTGGAGAAGCTGGTGCCCTCCTCGGCAAGCGCGACGTACAGCGGAGCCAGCTCGGCGGGCTGGCCGGCGCGGCCGAGCGGCGTGTCCTGACCGAACTCGCCCATCTTGCCCGGCAGCTGGCCACCCGCAACCTGGAGCGGCGTCCAGATCGGTCCCGGCGCCACCATGTTGACGCGGATCCCCTTCTTGGCAAGCTGCTTGGCGAGCCCCTTGGTGAAGATCAGGATCGCCCCCTTGGTCGAGGCGTAATCGAGCAGCTCCTCACCGGGATCGTAGCTGTTGACCGAGCCGGTGTTGATGATCACCGAGCCCGGCGGCATCGACGGGATCGCCGCCTTGGCGATGCGGAACATCGCGAAGATGTTGGTCTCGAAGGTGCGCACCATCTGCTCGTCGCTGATCTCGGAGATGTCCGACTTGCTCTGCTGATAGGCGGCGTTGTTGACGAGCAGATCGAGCCCGCCGAGCCCCCGCACCGCGTCGGCCACCAGCTTGGTGCAGGCGCGCTCGGTACGGATGTCCGCCGGCAGCAGCACCGCCTTGCGTCCGGCCTGCTCGATCAGCGCCTTGACCTCCTGCGCGTCGGGCTCCTCGCTGGGATAATAATTGATCGCGACGTCGGCGCCCTCGCGCGCGAAGGCGATCGCGGCGGCGCGGCCGATCCCGCTGTCGGCGCCGGTGAGCAGCGCCTTGCGCCCGGCGAGCCGACCCGAGCCGCGGTAGCTGGTCTCGCCGCTATCGGGGCGCGGGTTCATCTTCGACTGGAGCGCGGGCCAGGGCTGGCGCTGCTCGGGGAAGGGCTGGCGGGTATATTTGCTGCGCGGGTCGCTGAGCTTGGCGGGACCGTTGGCGGCGGCCGGATTGCCCTGCGCGGCGGCGCTGCTCGCGGAGAAGGCGAGGCCGGCGGCGGCGCCGCTCAAGATGGTGCGGCGCGTCGTGCCTTGGTCGTCCATGTCGCTGATCTCCTGAGAGGATGTCGCCCGAACGGGCGAAAGGTGCGGAGGTTCAGTAACTTATTCCCGGCGGACGCGACGTGTGCGGAGACGCCGATGCGCGCTGGTGCGTGGCCGGCGCGACGCTTGCCCCAAGCCTCCCCATCATCCCGGACGTGTTCCGGGATCCGAGGTTCCGCGGGCGCCTCGGCGACGGTGTGTGCGGCACGCTGGATCCCGGACCAAGTCCGGGATGACGGGTAGACATCGGCGAGCGATGGTCGCTCTCGCCGGGCGCGTGGTGACGCTCGGTAACGTATTGCCGACGGACGCGGTGAAGGTTGAGAAGGTTGAGGCGCAGGCGCATCGTTCGGCGATTGTCGTGAGGCGGGTGACGGCGGATCAATGGGTTGCCGTCCGGGCGCGGCGCGAATGTTGAGAATGTTGAGACACCGGCGCGGATAATGAGACGCGAATGTTAAGGAAAGTTGGATCGTTGGCGCCGGATCGGTGGATGGTTCGACCATGTCAAAGAGCGCGTCCACGTGCTCCCGCGTGGCCAGGAGATCGCGAGCCTTGGGGCATGTCGCGGGGGATACCGCGTGCGCGGGAACACGGAGGCGTGAGACGGCGACAGCATAGCGTTATGGCGCCGGCGTAGGACAGCGGCGAACGACACCCAGCCGACAGGATCATAACGCACCGACGTGATCCGTCATCCCGGGTCAGGCCCGGGATGATCGGCTTTCTCCGGGCGACCTTCCCGCGCGATCTTCGACGTCCGTATCCGGGAAAAGCCGGCTCGAGCCCGGGTCGCCGGTGACGCCGCCGCTCCGTCCGGTCAGCTCACGGCCCGTTCGCCGCGAGTTCGGCGAGCCAGGCCTTGGCGGTCCCGTCCGAGGGCGCGCGCCAGTCGCCGCGCGGCGACAAAGCGCCGCCGGCCGAGACCTTGGGTCCGTTGGGGAGGGCCGAGCGCTTGAACTGGCTCGTCTGGAAGAAGCGTACAAGGAAGCGCTCCAGCCACAATCGCACTGTGTCGAGGTCATAAGCGGTGCGCGTCGCTTCCGGATAGCCGAGCGGCCAGCGCCCCTGATCGGCGTCGCGCCAGGCGTGCCAAGCCAGGAACGCGATCTTCGACGGCGCCAGCCCGTGGCGGATCACGTAATGTGCGAAGAAGTCGTTGAGCGCGTACGGCCCGATCTTGCTCTCGGTGCTCTGCAACGCCTCGCCCGGCACCAGCTCGGGCGAGATCTCCTGCCCCAGGATGGCGTCGAGCACCGCATTGGTGCCGGCGTCATATTGATCGGTCGCGATCGCCCAGCGGATCAGGAACTGGATCAGCGTCTTGGGCACGCCTGCGTTGACCGCATAATGGCTCATCTGGTCGCCCACGCCATAGGTGCACCAGCCCAGCGCCAGCTCGCTCAGGTCGCCGGTGCCGACCACCAGCCCGTCGCGCTGGTTGGCGATGCGGAACAGATAATCGGTGCGCAACCCCGCCTGGACGTTCTCGAAGGTGACGTCATAGACCTTCTCGCCGCGCCCGAACGGATGCCCCATGTCCGCGAGCATGCGCGTCGCGGCGGGGCGGATGTCGATCTCCTCCGCGGTGATGCCGAGCGCGTCCATCAGCTTCCAGGCGTTGCTCTTGGTGCCCTCGCTGGTGGCGAAGCCGGGGAGGGTGATGCCGAGGATGTCCGCGCGCGGCCGCCCGAGCCGGTCGAGTGCCTTGGCCGCGACGATCAGCGCGTGCGTGCTGTCGAGCCCGCCCGACACGCCGATCACCAGCCGCTTGGCGTTCGCGGCGACGAGCCGCTTGGCAATGCCCTCGACCTGGATGTTGAACGCCTCGTAGCAATCCTCGTCGAGCTTGGCGGGATCGTTGGGCACGAACGGAAAGCGGCGCAGATCGCGCTCCAGGCCGACATCGGCGAAATCGGGCCGGTGGTCGAAGCCGATACGACGGAAGCGCGTCTCAGGATGGCCGAGCAGCGCGGCGCTGTCGTTGAACGTACCGTTGCGCAGCCGCTCCTGCGCGAGCCGCTCGAGATCCACGTCGGCGATCACCAGTTCGGGCTCCTGCGCGAAGCGGGTGGATTGCGCGAGCAGCTCGCCGAGCTCGTGCACCGTCCCCTGGCCGTCCCAGGCGAGATCGGTGGTGCTCTCGCCGGGCCCGGCGGCCGAATAGACGTAGGCGCACATCGCGCGCGCCGACTGCGACGCGGACAGCATCATCCGCTCGCGCGATTTGCCGATCACCACGTTCGAGGCCGACAGATTGGCGCACACCAGCGCGCCGGCGAGCGCGCCGAGCGTCGAAGGCGGGGCAGGGGACCAATAATCCTCGCAGATTTCGGCGTGGAGCACGAAGCGCGGCAAATCGTCCGCGGCGAAGATCAGGTCGGTGCCGAACGGCACCTCCTCGTCGTCGAGCCGGATCGTCAGCCCGGAGAGCCCGGCGCCGCTCGCGAACCAGCGCTTCTCATAATATTCGCGATAGTTCGGCAGGAAGGTCTTGGGCACCACGCCGAGCACGCGTCCGCGCGCGATCGCCAGCGCGCAATTGTACAGCCGCCCTTCGCGCTCGAGCGCGGCGCCGACGAGCAAGACGGGCCGCAGTTCGACGGAGGCCGCCACCACGCTCGCGATCGCATCGCGCGTGGCGAACTGCGACGCCGACTGGAGATGGAGGTCGTCGATCGCATAGCTGCTCAGGTTCAGCTCGGGAAAGACGAGGAGGTCGACCGCCGCCTCGTGCGCGCGCCGGGCCAGCGCGAGGGCCGCCTCCGCGTTGAAGGCAGGATCGCCCACGCTGGCGGGCGGGGTGGCCGCGGCGACGCGCAGCAGGCCGTGGTGATGGATCGAGCGGAAGGCCGGGTTCATGCCCCTGGCCTACTCGCCCTCGCGCCGCGCCACCACCCGCCGCATCTTAACTTCTCTCAATCACCAACCCGCGCTAGATTGCCGCGCGCGATGAATCGAGTGCTACCTCCGCCGAGCGATCCGACGCTGCTGTTCGCGCACGGCGGCGAGATGGGCGAGCGGATCCTCGCGCACGACTGGTCAACCTCGCCGCTGGGTCCGCTCGCCGACTGGCCCGCCGAGCTGCGTAGCGCGCTCGCGCTCGCGCTGCCGGCGCGGGTGGAGATCGTGCTGTTCTGGGGGCCCGATTACGTCGCGCTCTACAATGACGCTTATGCGCCGACGATCGGCGCGAAGCACCCGGGCGCGCTCGGCCGGCCCGGGCGGGAGGCGTGGAGCGAGCTGTGGGGCGATCTCGAGCCGCTGCTCGCGCACGTACGCGCCTCGGGCGAGACCTTCGCGGCCAAGGACCGGCCGTTCTACATCGAGCGCGACGGACACGGCGAGACGGTCTATTTCGACGTCAGCTACTCGCCCGTGCCGCTCGCCGACGGCAGCGTTGGCGGCGTGCTGTGCATCGTCTCGGAGACCACGGCGCGCGTCCGCGCCGCGCGCGCGATGGCGGAGGACCGCGAAAGGCTGCGCGCGATGTTCGACCAGGCGCCGGGCTTCATCGCGGTGCTGCGCCAGCCCGGGCACGTCGTCGAGCTCGCCAATGCCTCGTACCGCCGGCTGGTGGGCGGACGCGACGTGGTGGGGCGCGCACTGGCGGAGGCGGTGCCCGAGGTGGTGCAGCAAGGGCTGGTTGAGAAACTGGACGCGGTCGTGGCGACGAACACGCCCTATCGCGGCAGCGACGTGGCGCTGCTGCTGCCGCGCGACGGCGGCGCGACGGAGGAGCGAAGGCTCGATTTCATCCTACAGCCGATCGCGGACGCGAGCGGCGCGGTCACCGCGGTGTTCGTCGAGGGGATCGACGTCACTGGCCGACATCGCGCCGAGCGCGCGCTGGCGGTGAGCCGCGACTCACTCGAGCTCGCCACCGAGGCGGGCGAGATCGGGACGTGGAACTATGATCTCGCGAGCGACCGCTTCACCTGCTCGCCGCGGACCTGGGGCATGTTCGGGATCGGCCCCGGTCCGGCGCAGCCGCTCACCGAGTTTGGCGAGCTGCTCCATCCGGAGGATCGGCCACGCGCGCGCGCGGCGTTCCTCGCCGCGATCGATCCGGCGCGGCGCGAGCGCTACGACATCGAATATCGCACGCGTCCCGCCGCGGATGGATCGTTCCGCTGGCTCGCGGTACGCGGGCGCGGGCTGTTCGAGGGCGAGCGCTGCGTGCGCGCGATCGGCACCGTGATCGACATCACCGCGCGAAAGCGCGAGGCGGAGGCGTTGCGCGAGAGCGAGGCGCGCTTCCGCATGATCGCGGACAGCCTGCCCGCCCTGGTGTGGCTCACCGACGCCGATCTCGCGCTCACCTTCGCCAGCGAGGGCTTCCGCACGATCCTCGGCGTGTCGCCGGACCAGGTGGTGTCACGCGGCTGGCTGGCGCTGCTGCCGAGCGAGCTGCGCGCGGCGGCGGCACGCCGACTGATCGAGCGCCAGCAGGCGCGTGACCCGCTCAGCGGCGACTATCGCCTGATCACCGCGGACGGGCGCGAGCGCTGGGTCCATGCCGAGGCGCGCGCGCGCTATCTCGACGGCAGCTTCCTCGGCTATGTCGGCTGTGCGATCGACGTCACCGAGGCGCATCTTGCCGGCGAGCGGCTCGAGGCGCGGGTGGAGGAGCGCACCGCCGAGCTTATGCGGCAGATCGCCGAGCGCGAGCGCGTCGAGGAGACGCTCCACCAGCTCCAGCGGCTCGAGGCGATCGGTCAGCTCACCTCTGGCGTCGCGCACGATTTCAACAATCTGCTCACCGTGGTGCTCGGCAATGTCGAGATGGTGGCGCGCGCGGCCATGCGCGGGCCGCTCGAGGCCCTCGCGCTCGAGCAGCTCGACCACATCCGCGTCGCGGCCGAGCGCGGGGCGACGCTCACCGCGCAGCTGCTCGCCTTTTCGCGGCGCCAGCGGCTCGAGGCCAAGGTGGTGGACCTCAACGCCGCGGTGTCGGGGCTGGTGCCGCTGCTGGAAAGCACGCTCGGCCGCTCGATCGCGATCGAGGCGGCGGTCTGTGACGATCCCTGGCCGGCGATGGTGGACCCGACCCAGCTCGAACTCATTCTGCTCAACCTGGCGATCAACGCGCGCGACGCCATGCCGGGCGGCGGCACGCTGCGCGTCACCACCGACAACGTCTCGCTCGGCGCCCCGCGCCGTGCCGAGGAGCCCGCGCCGGGCGACTATGTCCGCGTCGCGGTGAGCGACACCGGCACGGGCATGACCGCGGACGTGCTGGCGCGCGCATTCGAGCCGTTCTTCACCACCAAGGAGGTGGGCAAAGGATCCGGGCTGGGCCTGGCGCAGGTGTTCGGCTTCGCCAAGCAATCGGGTGGCGGCGTGCGCATCGATACGGCGCCGGGCGCGGGGACAACGGTGTCGGTCTTCCTCCCGCGTGCCGCCGCCGCGCCGCTGCCGGTGGAACATGATGACGGACCCGCACCGGGCGGGTCGCTGGCGGGGCGGCGCGTGCTGGTGCTCGACGACGAGGATCGCGTCCGCGAGGTCACCGCCGAGGCGCTGCGCGACGCGGGCTGTCGCGTGATCGAGGCAGGCGACGGCGCCGCTGCGCTGGACGCGCTCGCGCGCGATCCGACGGTCGAGGCCGTGGTGGCGGACGTGGCGATGCCGCGCATGACCGGAATCGAGTTCGCGCGACGTGCTCGCGACGATCGCCCGATGCTGCCGGTGCTGTTCGTCACCGGCTATGCCGACGCGGACGAGCTCGCCGCGCTGCCCGCGGCGCAGGTGATCCGCAAGCCGTTCACGCGCGCCCAGCTGATCGAGCGGCTGGCGGCGCTGCTGCCTGCGCCGCCACGCGCCTAGGCGGGCGCTGGGATGCGCGCACCTGTCGCGTGGCTGTCGGTGTGGTTCAGCCGGAGTTTCGCCGCGACGCGCTATACCACCGCGGATGGGGCCGGCTGGTGCGCCGGCGAGCGAAGGCGGATGGCCATGATCAGGGCGATGGTGGCGGGTTTGCTGGCGAGCGTCGGGCTGGTGCCCGCGGCGGCGGCGCAGGACGGTTCGCTGCGCGACGCGATGCGCGCGCGGATGCAGGCGCGCATGGAGGCGCGCGGCCAGCCCGCCGCGCCGGCGCGAAACGCGCCGCTCGCGCGCGGTGGCGAGTGGCGGCGTCCGGACCGGCCGGAGCGCGTCGACACCAGCGGCTGGCGCCGCGGAGACGGGGTGCAGCCCGGTGATCGCGCGCGCGCCGGGACCGCGCCGCCCGCGCCGCCCGCGCCACCACCGCCGCCCGCGCTGACTCCTCCGCAGGGCGATCCGCGGCGCGATCGGGCACGGTGGGGCGATCCCGCGGGTCGGGGGGAGCTCGACCCGGCGGCCCGCTCGCGCACGGAATGGCGCAGCGGTCGCGATGACCGCTCGCCCGGATGGGACCGGCGCGATGGGCGCGGGCGACCTGACGAGGGCTGGCGGAGCGAGCGCCGCGTGCGCGGCAGCGTGGTCGAGTGGGGCAGTGCACGCGGTGCCGGCCGGGATCGCGACGGGCGATGGGATCACGACTGGCGGCGCGACCGCCGCTTCGACTGGAGCGGCTATCGTAGCGCCAATCGCTCGGCCTACCGCCTGCCGCGCTATTATGCGCCGTACGGCTGGGGTGACGGGTATCGGCGCTTCGGTATCGGGGTGCGGATCGCGCCGCCGCTGTTCGCGCAGGGTTACTGGATCGCGGATCCCTGGTCCTATCGCCTCCCGGACGCCTACGGCCCCTATCGCTGGGTGCGCTATTATGACGACGCGCTGCTCGTCGATCTCGACAGCGGGCAGGTGGTAGACGTCATCTACGACATCTTCTGGTAAGCCGCGGGGCGGCGCGGCTCGGGGCGGGTTGCACGTTGCCGCGTGCCGCGCGATGGATCCGGCATGGCCCTGACGACCCTTCCCCCGGGCGGCCCCTCCGCCGCGCGCGCCGCGATCGGCGCGGCGGTGGCCGCCAAGCTGGACGCCGATCCCAGGCTGCAGCGCCTTCCCAGCGACCAGGTCGCGGCGTGGCGCTGCCTCGACTTCCTCGATCAGGCGTGGTGCGACTGGCTCATCCAGGTGATCGACTCGAACCGCCGCCCGTCGTCGCTGCTGAGCGACCGCGGCGACCCGAAGAACCGCACCAGCGAAAGCTGCGACATGGACCGGTTCGCCGAGGGCATCCGCCAGGTCGACGAGTCGATTGCCGCCTTGCTCGGCATCGCGCCCGAATTTGGCGAGACGATGCAGGGGCAGCGCTACGCGCCGGGGCAGCTGTTCCGCACGCACCACGATTACTTCCACGAGGGCGAGAGCTACTGGCCGCGGATGCGCGAGAACGGCGGGCAGCGCACCTTCACCGCGATGATCTACCTGAACGAGGTGAAGGAGGGCGGGGCGACCTGGTTCCCGCAGGGCGGGTTGCGCGTGTCGCCGCGGCGCGGAATGCTGCTCGCCTGGGACAATATGACCGCGGACGGCAGCCCCAACACCGCCACGCTGCACGAGGGCATGGCGGTGGTGGAGGGCACCAAATATGTCGTCACTAAGTGGTTTCGTGAGGAACCCTGGGGCCGCGCCGCGCGCGCGGCGGCGGAGGCTGCCGCGCGCGCGGCCGCAGCGTCGACGGACGCCGCCGCCTCTGCTAAGCGGTGACATGCTTCAGGCCAGCCCCGGTTTCTCGCTCAGCACCCGCCCGCGCGCGATCGCGCGCTGGCTCTACGCCGTCGCCGCGCTGATCGTCGCGATGGTGGTGGTCGGCGGCGTCACCCGGCTGACCGAGTCCGGGTTGTCGATCACCGAATGGAAGCCGATCTCGGGCGCGATCCCGCCGCTCACCACCGCGCAGTGGCAGGCCGAGTTCGCTAACTACCAGCGCATCCCCGAATATCAGCAGCTCAACCGTGGCATGACGCTCGACGGCTTCAAGGCGATCTTCTTTTGGGAATATGCGCACCGGCTGCTCGGCCGCGTGATCGGGCTGGCGTTTGCGCTGCCGCTGCTGTGGTTCGCGGTGAAGCGCCAGGTGCCGCGCGGCTATGGCTGGCGGCTCGGCGCGCTGCTCGCGCTCGGCGCGCTGCAGGGCGCGATCGGCTGGTGGATGGTCGCCTCGGGGCTGTCGGTCCGTACCGACGTCAGCCATGTGCGGCTCGCGGTGCATCTCGGCACCGCTTTGTTCATCCTGGCGGGGATCGTGTGGACCGCGCGCGATCTGATCGCGCTGGCGGACAACCCGCTGGCGCGCCCGGCGCCGCTGCGTGCGCTGCCCGCGCTGGCGCTCGCGCTGCTCGCGGTGCAGATCGTATTCGGCGCGTTCACCGCGGGGCTCGACGCAGGCTATGCCTTCGCGAGCTGGCCGCTGATGGGTGACGCGCTGTTCCCCGCGGGCACGCCGCTGATGGCGCCGGCGTGGCGCAACGCGGTGGATAATCCGATCGTGGTGCAGTTCATCCATCGCTGGTTCGCGTTCGTCGCGGCGGCGGTGCTGCTGCTGCTGGGGCATCGTGCGCGGCAGGTACGCGCGCCGCGTGCCGCGGTAGCGGTGGCGGTGTTGGTGACGACGCAGATCGCGCTCGGCATCGCGACGCTGCTCAGCGGCGTGGACCTGCCGATCGCGGTGGCGCACCAGGCCAATGCCGCGTTGCTGCTGATCAGCGCGGTCGCCGCCGCCCATGCCGTGAGCCGCAATCGCGCCTGATCAAGTCCTCGGGTATCGGAATACCCGTCGACAAAGCCGCGGAAACCTTGACTTCATGAGCCTGCGACGGCATTGGGCCGGCATCGGCGCGCAGGCCCGGCGGGGCGGCGCGTCTTTTCTATTCGAACGCGAACAGAGGTCACAGGCACCATGAAGGCGCTGATGAAGACCACCAAGGCGGCCAAGCCGCACGAGGTGGAGAAGAAGTGGCACATCGTCGACGCCGAGGGCCTGGTGGTCGGTCGTGCCGCGGTGGTGATCGCCAACGTGCTGCGCGGCAAGCACAAGACCAGCTTCACCCCGCACGTGGACTGCGGTGACAATGTCATCGTGATCAACGCCGACAAGGTGCGCTTCACCGGCAACAAGCTGGGCGACAAGGTCTATTACAAGCACACCGGCTATGCCGGCGGCATCAAGGGCGTCACCGCGGCCAAGGTGCTCGAGGGTCGCTTCCCGGAGCGCGTGCTCGAGAAGGCCGTCGAGCGGATGATCCCGCGCGGTCCGCTGGGCCGTCAGCAGATGCGCAATCTGCGCATCTACAAGGGCGCCGAGCACCCGCACGAGGCGCAGAACCCCGCGGTGCTCGACATCGCCGGCATGAACCGCAAGAACAAGGTGGGCGCATAATGTCCGACAACCGCCAGTCTCTTTCCGATCTCGGCGCCGCGCTCCAGGAGCAGCGCGAGACCCAGCAGAACGCCACCGAGGCGTCGGCCGAGGCCTATCTCGCGGGCAGCATCGACGAGCCGGTGCAGCGCGCCCCGCTGCGCGCGCAGGAGATCGACAAGCAGGGCCGTGCCTATGCCACGGGTCGCCGCAAGGACGCGGTCGCCCGCGTGTGGCTCAAGCCGGGCTCGGGCAAGATCACGATCAACGGTCGTGACCAGGAGATCTATTTCGCGCGTCCGACGCTGCGTCTCGTCATCAACCAGGTGTTCGGGATCACCGAGCGCGAGGGTCAGTATGACGTGGTCTGCACCGTCAAGGGCGGCGGGCTCTCGGGCCAGGCCGGCGCGGTGAAGCACGGCATCAGCCAGGCGATCACCAAGTATGAGCCGGCGCTGCGCGCGCCGGTGAAGGCGGCCGGCTTCCTCACCCGCGACAGCCGCGTCGTCGAGCGCAAGAAGTACGGCCGCGCCAAGGCGCGTCGCAGCTTCCAGTTCTCGAAGCGCTAAGCGGATATTGCCATGTGCTCCTGCGGACGCAGGAGCCCAGAGCCACAAGCACCAGCCTTCGTCGTCCTGGGTTCCTGCGTGCGCAGGAACACGGAGCGACAGCGGGAACCCAGAGGGGCGGTCCGGCGACGGGCCGCCCTTCTCCTATGCGCCGCATGTCACTTCGGTAACAGGAGCGTGACAGCGCGCGTCACCGATCCGTCGTCAAGCTGACACGCAACACGTGGAGAGAGGTCAGACATCACCGCGGCCCGATCTTCGGGTCAAACGAAGGTAATGCGCTGACATGACAGCAGTGATGACGACGGCCGGGGTCGCCCAGGCCTATGATCGCTGGGCTCCGATCTACGATCTCGTATTCGGACCCGTCTTCCGCCAGGGCCGGGCCAGCGCGATCCGCGCCGCGGACCGGATCGGTGGCCGCATCCTTGAAGTGGGGGTCGGCACCGGTATCTCGCTGCCCGGCTATGCGCGGACCAGCCGGGTCACCGGCATCGACATCTCCGAGGACATGCTCGACAAGGCGCGCGCGCGCGTCCGCCGGCAGAACCTCCACAATGTCGACGCCATCCGCGTCGGCGACGCGGAAGCGCTCGACTTTGCGGACGACTCGTTCGACGTCGTGGTCGCGCAATATGTCGTGAGCGCGGTGGCACATCCGCAACGCGCGCTGGACGAGTTCGCGCGGGTGTGCCGGCCGGGCGGCGAGATCGTGATCACCACCCGGGTCGGCGCCGAGAAGGGCGTGCGCGGCACGATCGAGAAGACGCTGATGCCGGTCACCAGCCGGCTCGGTTTCCGCACCGACTTCCCGTTCGCGCTCTACGAGGACTGGATCGCCGGGCGTGACGACGTCGCTTTGATCGAGCGCCGGGAGATCCCACCGCTCGGCCATTTCTCGCTGGTGCGCATCGCCAAGCTCGACCGGGAGGACCAGTGATGCCGACGATCCGCAAGCTCCGCTTCGAGGACGAGCAGGGCAATCCTGGCTTCCGCGCGCAGCTCAAGGAGCAGCGCTGGGACGACCACCGCTTCTACCACCACAATCTGGTTAACCAGAGCCTGCATTTCGTCAGCGCCTGCACCTTCCTGGTGGCTTATGCTTTGCTGTTCGTCGACGCCGCGCTGGCGAGCCTGCTCGCCTGGGGCGTGGCGATGACGAGCCGCCAGGCCGGGCACTTCTTCTTCGAGCCCAAGGATTATGACCACGAGAACGGGGTCAGCCACGAATATAAGGAAGAGGTGAAGGTCGGCTATAATCTCACGCGCAAATACGTGCTGATGGGCTTGTGGCTGGCGATCCCGGTGGTGCTCGCGATCGAGCCGACCTTGTTCGGCCTGCTCGAACGGCCTGACACTGCGCTCGACTTCCTCCGGCACGTCGGGTTCGGCTGGCTGTTCTTCGGGGTGGCGGCGATCCTGTTCCGGGTCACCCAGCTGTGGCTCGAGCGGGACCTGGAGACGGGCATCGTCTGGGCGACCAAGATCGTCACCGATCCCTTCAGCGACTTTCGGCTCTATCGCACCGCGCCAGCGCGGCTGCTCAAGGGCGAGCGCAGCGAGGACCATCACGCCGCGGCGTGAGGCTGCGAGGGAGGCGACTATCTCGCCGCCTGCGCTGTTCCCCGGCCAAGGCCGGGGAACAGTTGAGGAACGTCGGTGAGATCCGATACGGCCTTCCCACCTGGCCCCCGGCTTTCGCCGGGGAACAAGTGAGGTGAGGGATCTACCCGCGCATCCTTGCCCGCAGCGACTCGCGCAACGCCATCCGGCGAAGTTGCTTGTCGCTGACCTCCGGCCCGCTCCACCAGCCATCCGCCTGCATTGCTCGGGCGGCGGCGACAGAGCGTCGGACGATCTCGTCGAACAACGTGTCGTCCATGTCGAGGCTGAAGATCAGCCGCCCCGTACCGACCCAGCTCAGCGCCAGCCCTTCGGCGCGGAGGTAATATTGCAGCATCCAATTGTAGCGCGACGGCCGCGTGTAGAGCACCGTCCAGATCGTCGACAGGTTCGCGACGCGCACGGGCAGGTCCTCGGCAGCCATGGCGGCGTTGAATTGCGCCGCCCGTGCGTCCCATTTGGCGTCAAGCCCGTCGTACAGCGCCTGAACCGGTCGGGTCTCGAGCCGGCGCAGGAAGGCGTCCATCGCCGCCATCACATAGGGATGCGCGTTGAAGGTGCCCCGCGCGAAGCAGATGTCGACCGGCCGGTCGTCGCGCCAGCGCTTCATCAGCGCGGCGCGTCCGGTGAGCACGCCGACCGGCAGCCCGCCGCCCAGCGTCTTGCCCCAAGTGATCAGGTCGGGCTCGACCCCGACGCGGCGCAGCAGGCTGCCCGGCGCGAGCCGGAAGCCGACGAACACTTCGTCCGCGATCAGTACGATACCGTTGGCGCTGCAGGTCTCGGCGAGGCGGTGGAGCCAGCGCGCATAGGCGTCGAGGTCAGTACCGGCGCGGCGCGCGCTGTCGACCAGCTGGCCGTCCGACGGCGCCGACGCATTGGGATGGAGCGCCTGGAGCGGGTTGACCAGCACGCAGGCGATGTCCTTGCGGGTGGCGAGCACGCGCAGCGTCTCGTCGCTCATCTCGGCGAGCGTCAGGGTGTGACCGGCCGGGACGGGATTGCCGATGCCGGGCTGCACATCGCCCCACCAGCCGTGATAGGCGCCGGCGAAGCGCACCAGCCGTCGCCGTCCGGTATGATAGCGCGCGAGCCGTACCGCCTGCATCACCGCCTCCGTCCCCGACATGTGGAACGACACCTCGTCGTGCCCCGACAGCGCGCGCAGCCGGCGAACGTTATCCGCGACCACCGGGTGATAGGCGCCGAGCAGGGCGCCGAGCGGCTCGGCGGTGGCGACCGCCTCGCGCAGCGTCTCCTTGTAGAAGTCGTTGCCGAACAGATTGACGCCGTAGGATCCGGTGCAGTCGATCAGGCGGTTGCCGTCGAGGTCGATCAGCCACGCGCCCTCGGTCTGCGCGACACAGGCGCCCGACGGCAATTTCGCACGCACCACCTCGGCGAAGGGGAAGGGGACGCGGTAGCGGCCGGTGAACTGCAGGTCGGAGAGGCCGGCGCGGGTCTCTGCGGTCAACGCGAGCGTCTGCGGGAAGCGCTCGGTATAGAGCTCGCTCAGCCGGCGGAAGCCTTCGCGCCGCCGCGCCGCGACCGCGTCGTCGCAGCCGTCGGCGCGGAAGAAGCGCGCCTCCGGGTGGCTGTAGAAGGGGATCTGCCCCGCCACGCGCTTGGCCATGCGGACATGGCCGCCGAGCGAAGGATGCTTGGCACGCGACAGCCGCAGCCGCTCGCGTCCCTTACTGACGGCGAACAGGCTGGTGGCGACCGCGCCGGCCACCGCGACGAACGTCTTCTTCTCCATGCCTCCCCACAGACCCTCACGATGACGCAGGTGTGACAATGCGCTCGGCTTTCCTCCGCCTGCTGCTGCAGGAAGACCTCAACTTCCTGCTCACCAACCGCATCCCGCGTCGCTGGGCGACCAAGCTGGTCGGCCGCATCGCCGCTGTGGAGCACCCCCTTGTCGCGCGGCCGGCGCTGGCGGCGTGGCGCTTCTTCTCGGACGTCGACCTGTCCGACGCGGCCACCACCGAGTTCCGCTCGCTTCGCGACGGCTTCGTGCGGCGGCTGCGCTCGGGCGCGCGCGCCTATGACCGCGATCCCACGACGCTGGCGAGCCCGTGCGACGCGATCCTCGGCGCGCACGGCCGGATCGAGGGCGACCGCGTCTACCAGATCAAGGGCTTCCCCTACCGGCTCGGCGACCTGGTGCCCGATCCGGCGCTGGTGGAGCGGTTTCGCGATGGCTGGTTCGTCACGCTGCGGCTCACCGCGGCGATGTACCACCGCTTCCACGCGCCGGCCGACCTCGCCGTCACCGGAGTGACCTATCTCTCGGGCGACTGCTGGAACGTGAACCCGATCGCGCTCAAGCGGGTCGAGCAGCTGTTCTGCCGCAACGAGCGCGCTGTGATCGAAGCGCAGGCGGACGGGCGCCCGCTGTTGCTGGTGCCCGTCGCGGCGATCCTGGTGGCGAGCATCCGGCTGAGCTTCCTCGACGTCGCAACGGTGCTGCGCGACCAGGGCGGTGCGCGGGTCGCGTGCGACGCCCGCATCGGCAAGGGCGAGGAGATGGGCTGGTTCGAGCATGGCTCGACCATCCTGCTGTTCCTGCCGCCCGCGGCACGCCTGTGCGACGGGCTGCGGCTGGGCGACACGATCCGCGCCGGGCAGGTCCTGGCGGACTGGTGAGGGCGGGCTGCGTTGGCGCGTCATCGGGCGGTGCCGCGCCGCCCCGAGTTCGCTCGTCATCCCTGTGTCAGCATCCACCGTGCCGCGCCGGGAGCGGCCGTTGCTCCGGCCGCCTCATGGATCCTGAGAAGAGTGCAGGATGGCGCAAGAGACCAGCACATGCGTCATCCCACCGCGCGCCGCGCCTCGGCGACGAACGCGGCGACCGCGGGGGCGCGTTCGTCACGGCGCGTCGCCAGCGCCAGCGCCGCGCTGGCGGTCGAGTCGAGCAGATCGTGATAGGTCACGCCCTTGAGCGGAGTATCGCGCATCGAGGCGGGCACGAGCGCGACTCCGAGCTCGGCCGCCACCAGCGCGAGCACCGAGGCGACCTGCGGCGCGGACTGACCGGAAATGGGCTCGAACCCGGCTTCGCGACAAGCCGCCACGGTGGCGTCGTACAAGGTCGGCCCGAGCGCACGCGGTGTCATCACGAAGGGATCATGCGCCAGCTCGGCGAGCCGGATCGGTGCCGCATGCGGCATGCGGCTGGAGGCGAGCGCGGCGATCATCGGCTCGGTCGCGATGGGATGGAGCGTGAGACCGTCGCGCGCGATCGCCTCCGGGCGAAGGAAGGCAAGGTCGATCGTTCCCTCGCGCAGCCAGGCGACCAATGCGTTGGAATGCGCCTCCATCAGCGCCAGCTCGACGCTGGGATAGGCGCGTCGGAAAGCGCGGATCGCCGCCGGCACGCGGTGATTGAAGGCGGCGGAACCCGTGAAGCCGACTCGTATCGACCCGATCTCGCCGCGCGCGGCGCGTCGCGCCTCCGCGACCGCGTCCGCGACGAGCCGAGGCACCGCCTGAACGCGCTCGCGGAAGGTCGCGCCGGCCGCGGTCAACTCGGCGCCGTGCGGCACGCGGTGGAACAACGCGGCGCCGATCTCGCGCTCCAGATCCTTGATCTGCTGGCTCAGCGGTGGCTGCGCGATCCCGAGCCGCTGCGCCGCACGGGTGAAATGGCGCTCCTCGGCGATCGCGAGGAAGTAGCGGATATGGCGTAACTCCATCATCTCTCCAACGTATCGAGATCGGGCGCATGATGTATTGGACATATGGCCGGCGCAATCAGCATATGTCTGTCGTGGAGACAGACGATGGCAACGGCGGCGATCACGATTGAACCTTGCGGCACGGCATGGCGCCACCCGGCGGCAAGCGCGCCCGCGCTCGAGCCGCTGGTGCTGCTGCCGGGATTGCTGTGCGACCAGTCGCTGTGGCGGCAGCAGGTCGACGCGCTGGCCGACATCGCCGCGCCGCTTGTCGCCGATCTCACGCTCGACGACAGTATCGAGGCGATGGCGCGGCGCACGCTGGCGGTCGCGCCGCCACGCTTCTCGCTCGCCGCGCTGTCGATGGGGGGCTATGTCGCGCTGGAGATCATGCGGCAGGCACCCGAGCGGGTGTCTCGGCTGGCGCTGATCGACACCAGCGCGCGCGGCGACACGCCC
This sequence comes from Sphingomonas larreae, assembly GCF_051400595.1. Lineage (NCBI taxonomy): Bacteria > Pseudomonadati > Pseudomonadota > Alphaproteobacteria > Sphingomonadales > Sphingomonadaceae > Sphingomonas > Sphingomonas larreae. The sequence goes on along the minus strand of NZ_JBLFFI010000003.1, from coordinate 384,125 downwards.
GCGCGCACCGTGCAGCGGCAGGCCGGGATCGACTCGCTGCGCCGTGGTGCGTTCGTGGGCGTCACGCGCAAGCTGCTGGGTGAACTGGTCCACCCCGACCATATCGACGACGGCGTCGGCGACGCCCTCCGCGCGATGGCGCAACGCGTCGGCAAGCAAGCGTTCCTACGCCAGCAGCACGCGATCATGCGCCGCCCCGACGCGCGTGCCGGTCTGGCCCGCATCGCGGTCGACACGATGGTGGTGGTCGGCGAGGGGGACCGGATCACGCCGGTCGAGCACGCGCGCGAGCTGGCCGCGGCGATCCCCGGCGCGACGCTCCACGTCCTGCCCGCGTGCGGCCATATGCCTGCGCTGGAGACGCCCGAACGGGTCAGCGCGCTGCTGCGCGACTGGCTGATGGCCGCGCACCGCGAGCGGGCGCACTGATTCGTCCTAGCGGGTAGGGGCGAATAGGACCGCGAGGAACGCCTCCCGCTTCATCTGAACGCCGTCATCCTGAGCTTGTCTCAGGATACACCGTGCCGCGCTCTCGCTCGGCGCCCTATCTGCGGGACGGTGTATCGTGAAACGAGTTCAGGTTGGCGGTTGGGGCGGAGAGGACGGGCAGATGCACATGCGGGCAGGAGCGACGTGACAAGGGAGTTCCGTCACCGCACTCCGGCTTCACCCCACGCGATCCGCCACCAGCACATCGACCACCGACGGGTCCGCCAGCGTCGAGGTGTCGCCCAGCGCGCCAAGGTCGTTCTCCGCGATCTTGCGCAGGATGCGGCGCATGATCTTGCCCGAGCGAGTCTTCGGCAACCCCGGTGCGAACTGGAGTGCATCGGGGGTGGCGATCGGCCCGATCTCCTCGCGCACCCATTGCCGCAGCGCGGCGCGCAACGCGTCGGATGCCTCCTCGCCCGCATTGAGCGTGACGAAGGCGTAGATGCCCTGGCCCTTCACCTCGTGCGGCATGCCCACCACGGCCGCCTCGGCGACGCTGGCATGCGCCACCAGCGCGCTCTCCACCTCGGCGGTGCCCATGCGATGGCCGCTGACGTTGATGACGTCGTCGACCCGACCGGTGATCCAGTGATAGCCGTCGGCGTCGCGGCGGCAGCCGTCACCGGTGAAATACTTGCCCGGGTAGGTGGTGAAGTAGGTCTGGAAGAAGCGCTCGTGATCGTTCCACACGGTGCGCATCTGCCCCGGCCAGCTGTCGACCAGGCAGAGGTTGCCCTCGGTCGCGCCCTCCAGCACCTTGCCCTCTGCGTCGACGATCTGCGGCTGGACGCCGGGCAGCGGCTTGGTCGCCGAGCCGGGCTTGAGATCGGTTGCATAAGGCAGCGGCGAGATCAGGATGCCGCCCGTCTCAGTCTGCCACCACGTGTCCACCACGGGACAGCGCGAGTCGCCGACGACGCGGTGATACCAGTTCCACGCCTCGGGGTTGATCGGCTCGCCGACGCTGCCGAGCAGCCGCAGCGAGGCGCGGCTGTGGCCAGTCACCCACTTGTCGCCCTCCCGCATCAACGCGCGGATCGCGGTCGGCGCGGTGTAGAGGATGTTGACGCCGAGGCGGTCCACGGTCTCCCACAGCCGGCCGTGATCGGGATAGTTGGGCACACCGTCGAACATCACCGTGGTCGCGCCGTTGGCGAGCGGGCCGTAGACGACATAGCTGTGACCGGTGACCCAGCCGATGTCGGCGGTGCACCAGAACAGCTCGCCGTCGCGATAGTCGAACACCTCCTTGAAGGTCTTGGCGACCCAGACGAGATAGCCGCCGGTGGTATGGAGCACGCCCTTGGGCTTGCCGGTCGAGCCCGAGGTATAAAGGATGAACAGCGGGTCCTCGGCGCCCATCGGCTCGGGCGCGCAATCGTCGTCGACGCTTTCCAGCGCGTCGTGAAGCCACACGTCGCGGCCCGCGGTCATCGCGACGTCGCCACCGGTGCGGCGGATCACCAGCACGTGCTCGACGCCAGGGCAGTGCGCCGCCGCTTTGTCGACGTTCGCCTTTAGCGGAATGCGCTTGCCGCCGCGGCAGCCCTCGTCGGCGGTGATGACGATCCGCGAATCGCAGTCCTGGATGCGGTTGGCGAGGCTGTCGGGGGAGAAGCCGCCGAACACGATCGAGTGGATCGCGCCGATCCGCGTGCAGGCCAGCATCGCCGCGGCGGCTTCGGCGATCATCGGCAGGTAGAGCGTCACGCGGTCGCCGCGGCGGACGCCGAGCGACTTCAGCACGTTGGCGAAGCGGCACATGTCGCGGTGAAGCTCGCGATAGGTGAGCGTGCGGGTTTCGCCGGGCTCGTCGCCCTCCCAGATGATCGCGACCTGATCGCCGCGCGTCGCGAGATGGCGGTCGACGCAATTGACCGAGACGTTGAGCTGGCCATCGGCGTACCAGCGGATGCGGAAATCGGCCTCGTCGAACGACGTGTCCTTCACCCGGGTAAAAGGCGTGATCCAGTCGACCCGCCGCGCCTCGTCGCGCCAATAACCCTCGGGATCAGCAACCGAGCGGCGATAGGCCTCCTCATAGCCGGCGCGGTCGATGCTGTCGGGCAGGCCCGCCGGCGCGGGGTGACACGTCTCGCTCATCGCTCGTTCTCTCTCCTCGATCCTCGTCGTCGTCGCGCCGGGCTCAGCCCTCGGGCGGTACCGGCGGCGTCTCGTCGCCAAGATTAAGCCCGTGACGCATCAGCATCGGCACGTTGGCCACCGCGAACAGCATCGTCACCGGGATGACCACCCATACCTTGTAGATCGCCCACAGGTCCCAGCCACGCTGCGCGCCGAACGTGGCCGCGGCGCCGCGCCACACCGCCTCGTTGGCGAACGCCATGGCGACGAAGAACCACACCCAGTTGAGCGTCAGCCGGTGCCATCCGCGCTCGCTCAGCCCGGGGTAGCTCGACCCCATCAGCTGCTGGAGCAGCGGCCGCCCCGTTGCCGCACCGAAGCCCAGCGTGGCCGCCAGCAGCGCGTAGACTATCGTCGGCTTGGTCTGGATGAAGCGCGGGTCGCGGAAATACATCGTCAGCCCGCCGAACACGATCACCAGCCCGGCCGAGATCAGCAGCATCGGCGGCACGCGCCCGAGCTTGGCCTTGGCGATCACCAGCGCGACCACGCTCGCCAGCACGAAGGCGGCGGTGGCGACGATCACGCGCGCGAGCAGCAGCGCCTCGACGCGGGTCAGGTCGGACAGCGCGGGCGTCACCGCGGCGACGAGCCGGCGCGCACTCTCACCCGGCAGCAGGAAGTTGACCGCAAAGAACACCGCCAGCGGGCCGTAATCGACCAAAGCGCGCGCGCCCGCCGACTCCTTCGGCGTCGCGCTCACTTGCGCGGCCCCGTGTCGACCCCGGCGATGATGCGGCTGACCTCGCGCGCGTCGAACGGGCGCAGGTCGTCCATCTGCTCGCCGACGCCGATGGCGTGGATCGGCAGGCCGTAGCGCTCCGCCGCCGCCACCAGCACGCCGCCGCGCGCGGTGCCGTCGAGCTTGGTCATGACGAGCCCGGTGACGCCCGCCACCTCCTTGAACACCTCGATCTGGTTGAGCGCGTTCTGCCCCGTGGTGGCGTCGAGCACCAGCAGCACGTCGTGCGGCGCGGCGGGGTTGAGCCGGCCGAGCACGCGCCGGATCTTGGCGAGCTCGTCCATCAGCTCGCGCTTGTTCTGGAGCCGGCCGGCGGTGTCGACGATGAGCACGTCGGTACCGATCTCGGTCGCCTTCTTCACCGCGTCCCACACGATCCCGGCGGCATCGCCGCCCTCGGGGCCGGTGACGATCGGCACGCCGATCCGCTCCGCCCACGTGCGCAGCTGGCCGATCGCGGCGGCGCGGAAGGTGTCACCCGCGGCGAGCATCACTTGGTAATCCTGCTCGAGGAACAGGTGCGCCAGCTTGGCGATCGTGGTGGTCTTGCCCGAGCCGTTGACGCCGATCACCAGCACCACCTGCGGGCGCGGGAAGGCGTCGATCCCGAGCGGCTTGGCGACCTGCGCCAGCACCTTTTCCACCTCCTCCGCGACGACGAGGCGGATGCCGAGCTCCTCCATGTTGCGCTCGAACGTGCCCTCGGCGAGCCGCGCGCGAACCCGGCCCGCGGTCTCCGGGCCGAGGTCGGAGCCGATCAGCGCCTCTTCTACCTCGTCGAGCGTATGCTCCTCGAGCCGCGCGCCGCCGAGGCCGGCGAGGTTGCCGACCAGCCGGTCGGAGGTGCGGCGGAAGCCGCCCAGCAACTTGTCGTGCCAGCTCGTGCTCATGCGATGGTTCCGGTGAGATGGTCGGGCGCGGCGGAGACGATCGTCACGTCGTGCACGCTGCCGATGGGGAGGGGGGCGGCGAGGCGGACCTCGCTGAAATCGGGGGCGTGGCCGCGGTCGCCGGGGCGCTCGATCAGCACGCGCTGCACCGTGCCGACCTGGCGCGCGAGGCGGTGCGCGAGGCGCGCGGCCGAGGCGGCGCGCAGCGTGGCGGCGCGGGCGCGCGCCACCTCGGGCTCGACCTGCGGCATGCGCGCCGCGGGCGTCCCCGCGCGCGGCGAGTAAGGGAAGACGTGCGCGTGGGTGATGTCGGCCTGCTCGATTAGCGCGAGCGTGTTGGCGAACATCGCCTCGTCCTCGGTCGGGAAGCCGGCGATCAGGTCGGCGCCGAACGCCAGCTCGGGCCGTGCCGCGCGCAGCCGCTCGACCAGCGCTAGCGCCGCGGCGCGGCGATGCCGCCGGCGCATGCGCTTGAGCACGAGGTCGTCGCCCGCCTGGAGCGAGAGGTGGACGTGCGGCATCACCCGCGGCTCCTGCGTGAGCAGCGCGAACAGCGCGTCGTCGATCACGTGCGGGTCGAGCGAGGAGAGGCGGACGCGCTCCAGTCCGGGCACGTCGGCGAGCAGCCGCTCGACCAGTGCGGCGAGCCCCGCACCGCGGTCGTCGTAGCTGGCGAGGTCGACCCCGCTCAGCACCACCTCGCGTTGCCCCGCCTCGACCAACGCGGCGACCCGCGGGACGATCTCGGCGATGGCATCGCTGCGGCTGGCGCCGCGGCCCTGCGGGATGGCGCAGAAGGTGCAGGCATGGTCGCAGCCGTTCTGCACGCCGACGAAGGCGCGGGTCTGCGCGCGCGGCCGCGGCGCGTTGCCGCGCGCGCCCCAGCTCGCCGGCAGCAGCTTGGCGGCATTGGCCACCAGGCGGTCGACTTCAGGCATGGCGGCAAAGCCGGCGCGGTCCATCTCGGCGGCGCAGCCGGTGACGACCAGCTCGGCGTGCGGCAGGCGACGCCGCAAGCGGCGCACCGCGGCGCGCGTGTCGCGCATCGCCTGGTTGGTGACGCCGCAACCGTTCACCACCGCCACGCCCGCGCCGGCGAGCTGGCGGATCGCCTCGCTCTCGGCGATGTTGAGGCGGCAGCCGAGCGTCACGACCTCGGGCTGGGGAACGGCGGACATGGCGCGCGATCTAAGCGGCGGCGCGGGCGAAGTCGACCCTGTGGTGTGGGGAGGGGACACGATGCTCCTCGCAGGGCGGGGAGGATCGCGATGTGCTCACCCCCGCGGCGCCATCACCTCGATCACTCCCGCGGCGACATGCGCGGTGACCGGCGTGTGCGCCAGCACCTCGCCATCGATCGAGATCGGCAGCGGCGGGTCGCTGCGCACCCGGATCGACGTGCCCGAGAAGGTCACCACCTCATGGTGGCGCTCCGGGCGGCCGAGCCAGCTCGCCGCCCAATTGGTCACCAGCCGGCGCTTGTAGTGACCCTTCACCACCTGGACCACGATCTTGCCCGAATCGACCTTGGCCTCGTCCACCAGCCAGGTGCCGCCGTGATAGGGACCGTTGGAGATCCGCACCTCGACCGCCTTGATCTTCTGCTCGCCTTTGCCGTCGCCCGCGTCGACATAGAGCGTGAAAGGTCGGAAGCGGGTCAGCTGATAGCCCGCCCAGCCGAGATAGCCGAGCCGCCCCGCCACCTTCTTGAGCCGGTGCGGCACCGTCTCGGCGATCTGCGGGCTCAGCCCCATGGCGGCGCAATTGGCGAAATAATCGTCGTCGATCATGCCGAGATCAATTCGCCGCGGCGCGCCGGTACGGAACACCTCGATCGCGCCGTCGATATCGAGGGGCAGCCCCAGCGTGCGCGCGAAGCTGTTGGCGGTGCCGAGCGGCAGCACGCCGAGCACGACGTCATGTCCCACCATCAGGTCGACCAATCCGCTAATGGTGCCGTCGCCGCCGCCGAGGATGAGCAGGTCGGGCTTCTTCTCCAATGCCTTGCGCACGGTACGGTCGAGGTGCTTGGGGTCCTTCACCGCGTGCGGTTCGACCTTGAACGGCAGCTCGCGCAAGCGCCGGCAGGCGCGGCGGAACAGCTTGCGCCCGCGCCGCGACTTGGCGTTGACGACGAGCGCGGCGGAGCGGATCTCTCTCATGCGCGAGCTAACGCGCGAGTTGGCGTTCCGCTGCCGTAACGCTTGCATGGTGCGTCCGATTGCGGGAAAGCCGCTGGCATGCACGCTGCCTTTCCCGCGCTGCGCCTGCGCCGCACCCGCGCTGCCGACTGGAGCCGCCGCCTCCACGCCGAGCATATCCTCACCCCGGCCGACCTGATCTGGCCGATGTTCGTCACGGAGGGCGAGCAGCTTGAGGAGCCGGTCGCGACCTTGCCCGGCGTATCGCGCTGGTCGATCGACCTCGCGGTGGCACGCGCCAGGGAAGCGCACGATCTCGGCGTCCCCTGTCTCGCGCTCTTCCCCAACACGCCGCGCGACCGTCGCAGCGACGACGGTGCCGAGGCGCTCAATCCCGACAATCTGATCTGCCGCGCCACCCGCGCGATCAAGGACGCGGTCCCGGACATCGGCATCCTCACCGACGTCGCGCTGGATCCCTATACCGCGCACGGCCACGACGGGGTGATCGACGCCGCCGGTTATGTCCGCAACGACGATACGGTCGAGCTGCTGGTGGGGCAGAGCCTCAACCAGGCGCGCGCCGGCGCCGACATCATCGCGCCGAGCGACATGATGGACGGGCGCGTCGGCGCGATCCGCGCGGCGCTGGAGCGGGACTCGCACGTCAACGTCCAGATCATGGCCTATGCCGCCAAATATGCCTCGGCCTATTACGGCCCGTTCCGCGACGCGGTCGGCACGCGCGGGCTGCTCAAGGGCGACAAGACCACCTATCAGATGGATCCGTCCAACCGCGAGGAAGCGTTGCGCGAGGTCGCGCTCGATCTCGCCGAGGGGGCGGACAGCGTGATGGTCAAGCCCGGGCTGCCCTATCTCGACATCGTGCGCGCGGTGAAAGACGAATTCGCGGTGCCGGTGTTCGCCTATCAGGTGTCCGGCGAGTATGCGATGATCGAGGCGGCGGTCGCCGCAGGCGCGGCCGATCGTGATGCGATGGTGCTCGAGACGCTGCTCGCGTTCAAGCGCGCCGGCTGCGCGGGGGTGCTGACCTATCACGCGGTGCACGCGGCACGACTGCTCGGGGCGTGATCGTCACCCTGCGTCTCATCCTGCGTCCGGCCGAACCGCGAGATCGCGCCGCGCTCCACGCGATGTGGGCCGACGCGCTGGTGATGGCGGAGCTTGGCCCGGTGAAGGATGCGGCGGCGAGCGACGCGGCGATTGCGCGCCACGCCGGCTATCGCGCCGAGGGAATCGGGTTCGGCACGGTCGAGCGGCGCGCCGACGGCGCGGTGATCGGCTTCTGCGGGCTCAAGCCGGGCGCGCCGACCACGCCGATCCGCGGTGAGCTGGAGATCGGGTGGATGCTTGCGCGCGCGGCGTGGGGGCAGGGCTATGCGCGCGAGGCCGCGGCGGCATGGATCGACTGGGCCTGGGCGCACCGTGCCGAACCGCGGGTGGTGGCGATCACCGCGGCGCGCAACGTGGCGAGCCGCCGCCTGATGGAGCGGCTCGGCATGCACCAGCTCGCCGACGGCGCGTTCGACCATCCCGACTTCGCCGCCGACGACCCGCGACGCGCGACCGTGACCTACGCGATCGATCGTCCGCAATGATCGAGACCGAGCGGCTGACCCTGCGCGGGTGGCGCGCCGACGATGTAGCGTCGTTCCACGCGCTGGCGCAGGACGCCGAGGTGATGCGCCATATCGGGCCGTCCGAGACTCGGCGCGAAAGCCGCCGCGCGTGGCGCCGGATGGCGGCGGCGCAGGCGCGTTACGGCCATTGCTTCTGGGTCGTGGAGCGCCGCGCCGACCTTGCCTTCGTCGGCCTGTGCGGGCTGCTCCCGCTCAAGCCGCCCGTCGCGGGCGAGGTGGAGATCGGCTGGCGGCTGGCGCGCGAACATTGGGGCAGGGGCTTCGGCTATGAGGCGGCGACCGCCTGCCTCGAATGGGCGTGGGAGCATCTCGACGTCCCCACGATCGCGGCGGTGACCGTGCCCGCCAACACGCGCAGTCGCACGCTGATGGAGCGGATCGGCATGACGCGGGTGGCGGGCGGCGACTTCGATCACCCTGAGCTCGAGGTGGGCGACCCGCTGCGCCGCCACCTGCTCTATCGTATCGCGCGGCCGACGCGTGGCTGAGGCGGCGCGGACGCGCGGCGCGGTCGGCGTGCTGTTCGTCGCGACGATGCTCACCGGCTCGTTCCTGCTGTTCCTGGTCCAGCCGATGATCGCGCGGCTGGCGCTGCCGCGGCTCGGCGGCGCGCCCGCGGTGTGGAACTCGGCGATGCTGGTGTACCAGGCGTTGCTGCTCGGGGGCTATGGCTATGCGCACCTGCTCAGCCGGCTGACGCCACCCCGCCAGCGCCTGATCCATTTGACGCTACTGATTGCCGCTGTCGCCTTCCTGCCGATCGGGTTGAGCGATCGCACGTTGCCGGATGGTGCCGAGCCGGCTTTGTGGGTGCCCTATCTGTTCGCGATCTCGATCGGCCCGCTGTTCTTCGCGGTATCGGCGCAGGCGCCGCTGATGCAGCGCTGGTACGCACTCGCCCGACCGGGCACCGATCCGTACCCGCTGTACGCCGCCTCCAACCTGGGCAGTTTCGCGGGGCTGATCGCCTTCCCGCTGCTGGTCGAGCCGCTGCTGCGGGTGACCCAGCAGCGCTGGCTGTGGAGCGGCGGCTATCTTCTGCTGGTGGTGCTGGTGCTGCTCTGCGCCACAAGGCTGCCCGCGCGCGCCGCCACGCCGGCGCCGGTCGCGTCGGCGGGAGCGGCGACCGCGGGCTCGCGCGTGCTGCTGTGGATCCTGCTCGGGCTGGTGCCCTCGGGCATGATGCTGGCAACGTCGACCTTCATCAGCACCGATTTGGTCGCGATGCCGCTGCTGTGGGTGATCCCGCTCGCGCTGTACCTGCTCAGCTTCTCGATCGCCTTCGCGGCGCGGCGCTGGCTCGCGGACACGCTGACCACCGCCGCGCCGGTGACAATCCTGCTGTTCGGCGGGATCATGATGGGCGGCTTCAACGATCGGGCGACCGCGAGCACGCTGATGGGGCTGCTGCTGCTGTTCATGATCTCGGTGGCGCTGCACACGCGGCTCTACCGGCTGCGTCCCGCGCCGGCGCAGCTGACCGGTTTCTATCTGGCGATGGCGGGGGGCGGCGCGCTGGGCGGTGTGTTCGCCGGACTCGTCGCGCCGGTGCTGTTCGACTGGACGTGGGAATATCCGATCCTGATCGTCGCCGCGGGTGCGCTGGTGCCGCAGGCGCCGCTCGCCGCGACGATGCGCTCCTGGTGGGCACGACCCGGTGCGCAGCTCGCCGCGGCGGTTGCGATCGTGGTGGCGGTGGCGATCGCCGCGGGCGTGTTCGCGCAGGAGCCCGGCGGGTTGCGCCTGGTGCGCCATACCGCGGCGACGTTCGCGATCGTCGCGGCGGTGGGGCTGCTCACGCTCGGCGCGCGCGTGCCGTATCTGCTCGTGCTGGCGAGCGCGCTGCTGCTGTTCGGTGGGTTCCGCTCGCTATCACTGTCGCTCGAACCCGGGGCGCGGCTGCGCAGCTATTTCGGCGTCTATACCGTCGTGGACGAGCCGCATCGGCGTACGTTGGTGCATGGCACGACGCTGCACGGAGTCCAGCTCACCGGCGATCCGGCGCGGGAGCGCACCGCAACCACCTATTACGCACCGGCGAGCGGGGTGGGTCGCGCGATGCGCGCGGTGCCGCTGCTGTTCGGTGACGGCGCGCACATCGGCGTCGTCGGGCTCGGGACCGGGACGCTCGCCTGTTATGCCAAGCCCGGGCAGCGGTGGCGCTTCTACGAGATCGACCCGGCGATGGCGGCGCTGAGCCGCGCGCGTCGCTTCACCTTCCTCGCCGACTGCGCGCCAGATGCCGCGATCGTGCTGGGCGACGCACGCGTCTCGCTCGAACACGCCCCCGCGCACGGCCTCGACCTGCTCGCGTTGGACGCCTTCTCCTCGGACGCGGTGCCGATGCATCTGCTCACGCGCGAGGCCTTTGCGGTCTACGCGCGCGCGCTGACGCGGCACGGCGTGCTGGCGGTGCATATCTCCAATCGCTTCGTCGATCTCGCGCCGGTGGTCGCCGCGGCAGCGCGCGAGGGCGGGTGGCGTGCGCTGATCCTCAACCATGTCCCGCCGGCGGCGGAGGAGGAGGTGACGCCATCGTCCTGGATCATCCTAACGCGTGATCCCTGGACCGAGGCGCTGCTCGCCGGCGACGACGGCGATTGGCACGTGCTCAGGCGTCGCCCCGGCTTCGGACCCTGGACCGACGATTACGCGACGATCCTGCCGCTGCTGCGCTTCTGAACGCCCGGCGCGGCGATCGCGTCACGCGGCCGGCAGCGTCGCCGCGATTGCGTCGATCCGCCGCGTCTGCGCCTCGGCGGCGTCGCGCGCCGCGGCGAGCGCCTCTTCCAGCGCGGGGTAAGCGGGTTGCAGCGCCTGCGCGCGCGCCGTGGCGATTTCCTCCAGCTGCCCCCCTGCATCGGCGTGCGCCGAGCGCAGCGAGTCGAGTTCGGCGATGGCGGTCTGCGCGTCGAGCCAACGCTCGCTGCCCACCGCCGCGCCGCGCGCGTTCGTTGCTCGCGCAGCGGCACGATCCGCCGCCGCATCGAACTGCCGCACCGCATCGGCGCGCGCGGTGGCGATGGTGGCCAGCCGCGCGTCGAGCGCCGGATCGGCCGCGACCGGGGCAGGGGGCGGCGTCGCCGGTTCCTCGAAGCCGCGCTGTTCCACCGCGCGGGGTGCGAGCGAGGGATAGCCGCTGAGGTCGGCGCCGCACGCGGCAACCAGCAGGAGCGGGGGAAGAGCGAGCGGCGCCGGGGCGCGCGGGAGGCGAGGCATGTGATCTGCGTAGAGGCGCGAAAAACTTCCCGCAACGCTCTTGCGCCCCCGCGCGTCGACGTCTAACAGCGCCGCTCCATTGCGCGCCCGTAGCTCAGCTGGATAGAGCATCAGACTACGAATCTGAGGGTCGGACGTTCGAATCGTTCCGGGCGCGCCAATGGTCTCCCACCGCGAGGTGGGCAGGTGGTCGGCATTATGCCGTGCCGCGATGCGCCCGTAGCTCAGCTGGATAGAGCATCAGACTACGAATCTGAGGGTCGGACGTTCGAATCGTTCCGGGCGCGCCAGATTTCACCGCCGCACGGCGGTCGCGAGCCGGGTCAGCGATGGCCCGGCTCGTTTGCGTTCAGGCACCGTTGATCTTCTGGCCGCTGTTGTCGGACTCGGCCGGGGCCTTCTTCTTCGTGGCAGCCTTCTTGGCTCCCGTACCGGTACCGCCGCCACGGCCAGTGCCGAGGCTGCCCCGCGCGCCATCCCCGCCTTTGGTGGTGATCGCGCCCGGATTACCGCCCGCGCCTTTCTGTGCCATCGTCCGTCTCCTTGGATCTGCTGGCGAACAACGTCCCTGCTGACGAGCCAGTTTCCATCAGATACAGTGAGTTAGATCGGCAACCTCGATCGATGCGCAGTGTCGCGGCGTGATCGCAGGCGCTGGCGGAGAGGGTGGGATTCGAACCCACGGTGAGCGTGAACCCACGGCGGTTTTCAAGACCGCTGCCTTAAACCACTCGGCCACCTCTCCGCGCCGCCTCCGCTTAGGCGCGGCACGGTGGCTCGTGCAAGTACGCCGTTGATTCGCGGTTTCGTTGATCCCCACGCTGTGTCACAACGCCCCGACCATGATCGGGGTCGCAACGCTCGCCCGCGGCATTGCCGCATCGCTTCTCATGCTCGCCGCGCCCGCGGCCTCGGCGCAGGACAGCGCGCCTACCGCCGCCGTCGATACAGGCTTCCAGACCTATCTGGCGCAGGTGCGCGCGCGCGCGGTCGCGGCCGGGGTGCGCCCCGCCACCGCGGACAGCGCGCTTGCGTCGCTCACCTTCAACCCGCGCGTTGTCGCGCTTGACCAGCAGCAGCCCGAGGCGCGTCCCAACGCGCCGGTGCCGATGTTCGCGCCCTATCGCACCGCGCACGTCGACACCGCGCGGATTTCACGCGGACGTACCGCCTATCTCGCCAATCGCGGCAGATTGGCGCGCGTCGAGGCGGAGACCGGCGTGCCCGAGCAGATCATGGTCGCGATCTGGGGGCACGAGACCAATTACGGCTCGTACACCGGCAATTTCGACCTGCTCCGCAGCCTCGCCAGCCTCGCTTTCGAGGGGCGGCGTCGCCCCTTGTTCGAGGGCGAGCTGATTGCCGCGCTCAAGATGATCGACCGTGGCGTGCCGCGCTCCCAGCTGGTCGGCAGCTGGGCCGGCGCGATGGGCAACCCGCAGTTCCTGCCCTCGGTCTACCTCCGCCTCGCGCGCGACGGGGACGGCGACGGCCGCATCGACATCTGGAATTCATCGGCCGACACGCTCGCCTCGATCGGCAATTACTTCACGCAGGCGGGGTGGCGCGCGGGCGAGCCCTGGGGCGTCGCCGTCAGCGTGCCGGCGGGCTTCTCGCGCGCCTCGGTCGCCAACCGGCTGGTCTCGCCGCGCTGCCCGCGCGTGTTCGAGCGACACAGCGGGTGGCGCACGATGGCGGAGTGGCGCGCGCTCGGCGTCGCCCTGTTGAGTGGGCGCTGGCCCGGCGACCAGGTGCAGGCGGTCCTAATCGAGCCCGACGGCCCGGGAGCGACCGCCTATCTGCTGACCAGCAACTATCGCGTCATCCTCGACTATAATTGTTCCAACTTCTATGCCTTGTCGGTGGGCTTGCTCGCCGACGCGATCGCACGCTAGGGCGCAGCCCAGCGCGCATCGCCGCCCCTTTCACGACTGCCATCGAACCGGATCCTCGCCATGACCAAGCTGCTGACCGTCCTTGCGCTGCCTGCCGCCGTCCTCGCGGTGGCTTATCCGGCCATGGCCGCGGCGCCGCAGTTCGACACGCCCGCGCCGGTCGCCTTTATGGAGGACCTGTCCTCGGGCGCCGTGCTCTATGCCAAGGACGCTGACCGGCGCATGCCGCCCGCCTCGATGGCGAAGATGATGACGGTCTACACCGCGTTCCAGATGATCAAGTCGGGCGACCTCAAGCTGTCGACCGAATTCGAGGTCCGCCCCGAGACGTGGAAGCGCTGGCATGGGCCGGCGGCGGGCTCGACCATGTTCCTCTCGGTCGGCGAGCGCGTGTCGGTGGCGAACCTGCTGTATGGGATCGTCACCTTGTCGGGGAACGACGCGTGCGTCGTTCTCGCCGAGGGCGCCTCGGGCACTGAGCAGGCCTTCACCGAGCGCATGAACGAGAACGCGCAGAAGCTCGGGCTGACCAACAGCCACTTCGGCACGTCGAACGGCTGGCCCGACGGCGGCGTCACCTATGTCACCGCGCGCGATCTGGCCAAGCTCGCCGCCGCGACGATCACCGAGTTCCCGCAGCTTTACAAGCAATTCTACTCGCGCCGCGATTTCACCTGGGGCAAGACCATGGGCGCGGGCCAGGCGATCACCCAGGCCAACCGCGACCCGCTGCTCGGCCGCGTTGCCGGTGCGGACGGCCTCAAGACCGGTCATACCGACGAGGCGGGTTACGGCTTCACCGGCTCGGCGGAGCAGAACGGGCGCCGGCTGGTGATGGTGGTCGCGGGGCTGACCAGCTTCAACCAGCGCGCGCAGGAATCCATCCGCTTCATGGAATGGGGCTTCCGCGCCTGGCAGGCGCGCCCGGTGGTGAAGGCGGGCAAGACGGTCGGCACCGCGGCGGTGCAGCTGGGCGACTCGAGCGAGGTCGAGCTGGTCGCGCCCAAGGCGCTGGCGGTGACGGTCCCCTCGGGCACGCGTCCGCAGCTGTCGGGCAAGATCGTCTATGACGGTCCCGTCAAGGCGCCGATCAAGCAGGGCGCGCATATCGCCGATCTGGTCGTCTCCGCACCGGGCCTGCCCGAGCAGCGCATGCCGCTGGTGGCGGCGCGGGACGTCGGCCAGGCGGGCTTCTTCGGGCGCGCCATGGCGGGCCTGCGCGGCCTGTTCTGATGACATCGGGGCGCTTCCTCAGCCTGGAGGGCGGGGAAGGGGCCGGCAAGTCGACCCAGGCGCGCGCGCTCGCCGCGGCGTTGCGTGAGCGCGGCGTCGAGGCCGTCGTCACGCGTGAGCCCGGCGGCAGTCCCGGCGCCGAGGCGATCCGCGCGCTGCTGCTCGAGGGCGAGCCGGGACGCTGGAGCGCGCGGGCCGAGGCGCTGCTGTTCGCCGCGGCGCGCGCGGATCATGTCGAAAAGGTGATCCGGCCGGCGCTCGACGCCGGCCGCTGGGTGATCTGCGATCGCTTTGTCGATTCGACCCGGGCCTATCAGGGCGTCGGCGGCGGGGTGGAGGATGCCGACGTGCTGGCGCTCCACGCGTTCGGCAGCGAGGCAATGCTGCCGGACCGCACGTTCCTGCTGACGCTGCCGCTCGCGCTCGGCGCCGAACGGGCCGCGACGCGCGACCATGGCGCCAGCGACCGCTTCGGCGCGCGCGGACACGACTTCCACGCCGCGGTGGCGCGTGCGTTCGACGGCTTCGCCGCAGCGGCGCCGGCGCGCTTCCGTCGCATCGACGCGGCGCGACCGCCGGAGGACGTCACCGCCGCCCTGCTCGCCGAACTGGCGGACTGGCTGCCGTGACCGCACTGCGCGGTCATCGCGCCGCGGTCGACGCCTTCACCGCCGCGCTGCGCGGTGGCAATGTCCACCATGCCTGGCTCCTCGCCGGTCCCGAGGGAGTCGGCAAGGCGACGTTCGCGCGCGCCGCAGCGGCGCGGTTGCTCGCCGAAGCGATGACCCCGGGCGAGCTCGCCCCCGGTTTCGGTCTGCCGCCGGAGCATCGCACCGCCACCTTGCTCACGGCGGGATCGCACCCTGATTATCGCGAGCTGCGCCGGCTGCCGAAGAAGGACAAGGACGACGAGCTGGCGCGCTCGATCACGGTCGATCAGGTGCGCGCGCTCGGCCCCTTCCTCGGCACGATGCCGTCACTATCGCCACGGCGCGCGATCGTGATCGACGCCGCCGACGATCTCGAACGCCCCGGCGCCTCCAATGCGCTGCTCAAGAGCCTGGAGGAGCCGCCTGCGGGCACGGTCTTCCTGCTCGTTTGCCATGCGCCCGGGCGGCTGCTCGCCACGATCCGCTCGCGCTGCCGCGTGCTACGCTTCGAGCCCCTCGGCGACGACGACATGGTGGCCGTGCTGCGCGGGGTGCTGCCCGAGGCCGAGTCCGAGGAGATCGCCTCGCTGGTGAGCGCGGGCGAGGGCTCGCCGGGGCGCGCGCTCGGCTATGCCGGGCTCGACCTCGGCGCGATCGAACGTGCGCTCGAAGGCATTGCGCGCGACGGCGACCCCACGCTGACGCGCCGCGCCGCACTCGCCAAGTCGCTCGCGCTCAAGGCGGCGCAGCCGCGTTACGAGGCGTTCCTCGACCGTGTGCCGACCTTGATCGCGCGCGCGGCGGCGACGCGCGTCGGCAGCGACCTGCGCGTCGCGCTCGACGGCTATGACGAGGCGCGCTCGGTCGCCGCGGCGGCGCGCGCGCTGTCGCTTGACCAGCAGGGCACGGTGTACGAGCTCGCCGGCATCGTCGCGCGGCTGGCATCGCGCGATGGAGAGCGTTAGGAGGCGCGGCATGGGCGACCCCTTCTACATCACCACCGCGATCAGCTATCCCAATGGCCGCCCGCATATCGGCCATGCCTATGAGGCGATCGCCGCGGACGCGATCGCACGCTTCCAGCGCCAGGCCGGACGTGCTGTGCGCTTTCAGACCGGCACCGACGAGCACGGGCTCAAGATGGTCCAGTCGGCGCGCGACCGCGGCGTCGAGGTGCGCGCGCTCGCCGACGAAATGTCGGGCTATTTCAGGGCCATGTGCGACAGACTTGCGATCAGCTACGATCGCTTCATCCGCACCACCGACGCCGATCACCACCGCGCCAGCCAGGCGATCTGGCAGGCAATGGCGGACGCCGGGGATCTTTACCTCGACCGCTATGCGGGCTGGTATTCGGTGCGCGACGAGGCCTTTTACGACGAGAAGGAACTGGTCGACGGGGAAGGGGGCACCAAGCTGTCGCCGCAGGGCACGCCGGTGACCTGGACCGCGGAGGAGACGTGGTTCTTCCGCCTATCCAAGTACCAGCAGCCGCTGCTCGACTTCTACGCGGCCAACCCCGACTTCATCCGCCCCGAGGCGCGGCGCAACGAGATCCTGCGCTTCGTCGAGGGCGGGCTGTCGGATCTGTCGGTGTCGCGCACCAGCTTCGACTGGGGGGTGGCGGTACCCGGTAGTCCGGGCCACGTCATGTACGTCTGGGTCGACGCACTGACCAATTATCTCACCGGGGCTGGCTATCCCGACGGCGAGCTGCGCTACTGGCCGGCCGACCTCCACCTGATCGGCAAGGACATCGTGCGCTTTCACGCGGTCTACTGGCCCGCCTTCTTGATGTCGGCGGGGGTAGCGCTGCCCAAGACGGTGTTCGGCCACGGCTTCCTGCTCCACCGCGGCGAGAAGATGTCGAAGAGCCTCGGCAACGTGGTCGATCCGCTCGACCTCGCCGAGGCGTTCGGGGTCGACGGGCTGCGCTACTTCCTGCTGCGCGAGGTGAGCTTCGGCCAGGACGGCAGCTATTCGGCCGAGGCGATCGTCACGCGCGTCAACGCCGAGCTCGCCAATGCCTTCGGCAATCTGGCGCAGCGAACGCTGTCGTTCATCGCCAAGAACCTTGGCGGCACCTTCCCGGACCCGGGCCGTGCTGACGCAGCGGACGCGCAGCTGATCGAGGAGGTGGTGGCCGCCTGCGCCGGGCTGCGCGCCGGCTTCACCGACCTGCTGCTGAGCCAAGGCGTCGAGGCGTGGCTGCGCGGCGTGTTCGCGTGCAACCAATATATCGACGCGCAGGCGCCCTGGTCGCTGCGCAAGACCGATCCCGACCGGATGCACGCGGTGCTCCGCACGCTGGTGCGCGCAATCCGCATGCTTGCGATCGCGATCCTGCCGGTGGTGCCGGAGGGCGCGGGGAGGGTGCTCGACCAGCTCGGCGCCGACGAGCGCGACCACGCCGCGATCGACGACGACGGCTGGTACCAGCGTCGCTACGACACCGGCGCGACGATCGCACCGCCGACCCCGGCCTTCCCGCGGCTGGAGCTGCCGGCTGAGACGGAGCCCGCCTGATGCTCGCCGACAGCCACTGCCATCTGAATTACGAGGGCGTGTTCGAGCAGCAGGCCGCGGTGCTCGAGCGTGCCCGCGCGCGCGGCGTCACCGCGATGCTCAACATCGCCACCCGTGAGCGCGAGTGGGACGCGGTGCTCGCCACCGCCGAGCGCGAGCCCGACGTTTGGGCTAGCGTAGGTATTCACCCGCACGAGGCAGACCAGCACCCGCACATCGACACGGCCAAGCTGGTCGAGCGCGCGCGTCACCCGCGCGTGGTCGGCATCGGCGAGAGCGGGCTCGACTATCATTACGACCATTCCGATCGTCAGCGGCAGCAGGCGAGTTTCCGCGCGCATATCGCCGCCGCGCGCGAGAGCGGGACGCCCATTATCGTCCACACGCGCGACGCCGAAGAGGACACCGCCGCGATCCTGCGCGAGGAGATGGAGCAGGGGGTCTACACCGGCGTGATCCACTGTTTCACCGCCAGTGACCGTTTCGCGGACCAGGCGCTCGACATCGGCCTGTTCATTTCGATCTCGGGCATCGTCACCTTCCGCAATGCCGAGGCGCTGCGCGTGACGGCGGCGCGGATCCCGCGCGAACGGTTGCTGATCGAGACCGACGCGCCGTTCCTCGCGCCGGTGCCGCATCGCGGCAAGACTGGCGAGCCCGGCTTCGTTGCCGACACGGCAGCCTATCTCGCGCAGCTGCGCGGCGAAAAGGTTGAGGAATTGCAGGACTATACGGCGCAAAACTTCCACGCGCTCTTCAGCAAGACACGCGCGGCGTGAAGGTCCGGATCCTCGGCTCGGGCACGTCATCGGGGGTGCCGCGGATCGGCAACGACTGGGGCGACTGCGACCCCAACGAACCGCGCAACCGACGCACGCGCTCCTCGCTGCTGGTCGAGCACGCCGACGTCCGCGTGCTGGTCGATACCAGTCCTGACATGCGTGAGCAGTTGCTTGCGGCAGGTGTGGGCGCAGTAGATGCGGTCATCTGGACGCACCAGCACGCCGACCATGTGTTCGGGATCGACGATCTGCGCCAGGTCTATCACGCCCTCGGCCGTCCCGTGCCCGGCTATGCGCGCGACGAGTGTGCCGCGGTGTTGCGCCGCCAATTCGGCTATGTCTTCGCGGGAAGTGGCGGTTATCCGCCGACCGTCGCGCTCGAGCCGCTGCCGGATCGGCTGACGCTCGGGGGGTTGACGATCCATGTGGTCGACCAGCCGCATGGCGCGATCACCTCGGCGGGATTGCGATTCGAGGCGGACGGCCGCGCCATCGGCTACGCTACCGACATCAGCGCGATGACGGACGCGATGCGCGACCATTATCGCCAGCTGGACGTGTGGATCGTGGACGCGCTGCGGCGGCGTCCGCATCCGACGCATCCGGACCTCGCGACTGTGTTGGGCTGGGTCGACGCGCTGCGGCCGCGGCGTACCGCGCTGGTCCATATGGATCAGTCGATGGACTATACCGGACTGCTCGCCGAGCTGCCCGACGGGGTCGAGCCGGGCTATGACGGCTGGGAAGATCGCGCGTGAGTGACCGGCTCGTCGCCGGGTTGGCGCTCGTGCTTGTACTGATATTGCCGGTCGCAGCGCTGATGGCGCGAGCCGTGCCGATGAAGACGATCGCGCGGTATGCAGGGGCTTGGCTGCTCATCTTCACGTTGATCTACCTGATCGCTATGCAGTTTACATAATGTGTGTTATCGCTTTCGTGCAGAGTAGGCGCTTGTAGGCGCTAAGTACAAATGCCACGAACTCGCTAGATAGAAATGGCACTCTGCCGTGCTATCGGCGGGTCGCCGGTGTCATAGCCGTTCTCGGCAACGAGGACGCGCATTGTATGACGGTGCTGGCGATGAGTGCCGCTGAGATCACCCGCTTCGACACGCTGATGCGGCTCGACCGCGGCGAGATCTGGGTTACGGACGCGATGGAGCTGCTCGGCCTTGCGAGGCGGCGGGTGTACCGGCTGCTGGGCCGCCTGCGAGAGGACGGCGCCAGGGGCCTGGTCTCGCGCAAGCGAGGACGCCCGAGCAACGGGCGCTACAGCGACGCCTTCCGTGCCGAGGTGGTCACGCTGGTGCGCGAGCACTATGCCGACTTCGGACCGACGCTGGCGCACGAGTACCTCGCCGAGCGCCACGGCATCGGCCTGTCGTGCGAGACCCTGCGGCGCATCATGCTGGAGGCCGGGCTGTGGCGGGACCGTGCGGCCAAGCGCCCTCGCCCATACCAGCCTCGCTACCGGCGCGACTGCCGCGGCGAACTCATCCAGGTCGACGGCTCCGAGCACTGGTGGTTCGAGGGCCGCGGTCCGCAATGCACGCTCCTGGTCTTCATCGACGATGCCACCAGCGAGCTTATGCACGTCGAGATGGTGGAGAGCGAGAGTACCTTCTCGTACATGCGCGCGACGAGGACGTACCTGGAGCGGCACGGCAAGCCGGTGGCCTTCTACACGGACAAGCACAGCGCCTTTCGCAACAACACGGCCTCGGCCAAGGGCGACGGCATGACACACCTCGGCCGCGCGCTGGACCAGCTCATCATCGAGCTGATCTGCGCGAACTCGCCGCAGGCAAAGGGTCGGGTCGAGCGGGTCAACGCCACGCTGCAGGACCGCCTCGTCAAGGCGATGCGGCTACACCGCACCTCCACCATCGACCAAGCCAACGCCCTCCTGCTTTCCAACATGGCAAAGCACAATCGCCGGTTCGCCAAGGCGCCGCTCTACCCGCGCGATCTGCACCGGCCGCTGGCCATTCACGACGACCTTGAGGCTGGGCTGGTCTGGCGCGAGCAGCGCACCGTCACCGGCGCCCTCACCCTGCACTACAACAAGGCCATGTTTATCCTGGAGCCCTCGCCTGCGGCGCAGGGGGTCGCGCGCAAGAAGGCAGACGTGTGCGAGTACCCGGACGGCCGGCGCGAGATCCAGCACGAGGGCACGATCCTGCTCTATCGCATGTTCGACAAGATGCGCCGCGTGAACCAGGCTGCCGTGGTCGACAACAAGCACCTCGACGCGGCGCTGGCGCTAGCTCGCACCATCCAGCAGGCTCAGCCACATCACCGGCAACGGAACAATAACGAGCCGGCGCGAACCGCACAGCCCACCGGTGTATTTAAGCCACCCTACCCGGCTTCTCCTGGCCCGAAGCTGGACCGCCGCACGCTCGGCAACAGTCGCCTTAGCGCGGTCCTCGTCTGTCAAATGAGGAGCTAGTTGCGCGAGGCTTAGGCGAGTACGCCCGTTAGCGTGTGCTCTCAGCAAACGGGCGGTCTGCTTCGTGCGCCCGAAAAGCTGCCGTCCGGCTCTCGCCCAGCTTCTCGCGCGAGCCGTTCGGAGCCGCGTCGGCACTGCAGCGGAGAACGCTGCTGGTAAAGCCGATGTGCCGAACTCGTGATCAATCGCCCAGTCCTCCGACAATCGAAAACGGCCCATAAGGTAGCACCGGTGTATCCGCCCATTGCGCGATGAGGCGACGGTACGCTTCGCCAACCGACCGGATGTTGCGGTCCAGATCGTAGAGGCCAAGCGCATTGACCGTGCCGTTCTTGTCCCGGAGAGCCACGTCCCAGTCGACCTGATCGGTGACAGAATACCACGTCATACCGCAGATCGGCACACCCATACGCCGGAGCATCTGGATGTTGGCCCAGGTTTTCCAAAGCCACTTCGCAGCGTCATCGTTGCCGGTGTCGACGAGGTTGGTTTCAGTGTGCATAATCGGCAGCCGGTATCGTTCGTGATACGCGAGTGCGACTGGGGCATAGCCAAACACCTCTCCGGCGGCACGCCGAATCTCGGGTGCGACCAGAAGGTGTTCGTTGGTCACATAATAATCGTGTCCGAGAATGAAGTGCTCGACCAAATCGACCGAGCGAAAGCGGGCGTATTCGGCTTCGGTCATGCCGTTCTCGCGCAGGTAAGCATACATGCCCGCCGAGATGCGCCGGCCGCAAATGAGGTCGAGCGTCAGAAAGCGGCGTTCATTGAACATCGCCGCTTCTGAGGTTAGGTCTGGGTGATTGGCGTGGGTGTGCTCGGACGATTCTGCATGGATGAAGAGCGCGTCAGGGCGCACTTCGAGAATAGCGAGCATCGCCTCGAGGCTCGCTCTGGTCACGTTTTTGAGGGCGCCAACGAAACCCTGGTGACTGGCTAGCCGCTCGTTCCACCATCCGTAGTAGCCGGAAAATTCAGCGGTGATGTACATTTCGTTCACCGGTGTGAAGAGCCGGACCCATGGGTAACGCTCTGAGAAGGCCCTCGCGTATTCAGCAAAGTGAGGCGGCCAGTCTTCGTTCTGGAAGTCGCCAATCCAATCAGGCACACCGAAGTGGCATAGATCGATTATGGGCGTGATGCCCATCTCGCGCATGACTGGGAGCACTTCATCGGTGAAAGACCAATCGTACCGGCCAGGTCCAAGGTGCATGCGGTAGTATGGAGGGCCATAGCGTAGGTGGCGGCATCCAAGAGCCAACGTAAGTTCAAAATCCTCACGCCAGCGATCGTAGTGGCCGCATTCCGCCATCTGGTCGCGTCGCACTCGCTGCCCACTGCTATCGACGATAGACGGGTAGCTGCACTCGATCCCACTCGCGAACACGAACCTTGACTTCGAAGGATGAGAGACTTTGCGCGGGTTGTAAAACAAGGACGAAGTCGGACGGTCGCTCATAGCGGTTCCTAGCCCTTTGTAGCATTAACGCGGGCGAGCGTTCCCCAGGCAAACGGGTCAGCCCCTGCTACCACAATCGCGTGAGAAGGGCGATCAATCTACCTCCGCTCCAAGCGGCCAAGGGCCGCCGCTCACCCGGCCTCAGACTGCCGGTAGGCTCCGTAAGATTCGCGCTTGGCCAAGCGTAGGATGACGTAGCCGAGCAGCCCTGAGACGAAGGACCCTGCGAGAACGCCGATTTTTGCTTCGGCTTGGAGCAAGGGGCTGTTCGGGAAGGCAAGCAGAGTGATGAAGATACTCATTGTGAAGCCAATGCCGCACAACAGGGCAACACCAAAAACCTGAAGCCCGCTGGCGTGGGCCGGCATGTCGGCTAACCGCAAGCGAACAGCGATCGTAGCAAAGCCGAATACGCCTATGACCTTCCCGATCAGGAGCCCTACTGCAACGCCCAAGGTCACGGGTGCGCTCAGCGCTCCAGGTGGCAGTCCAAGGACGGGGACAGCGGCGTTAGCGATCCCAAATATAGGTACAATGATGAAGCCTACGGGTAGGTGAAGCGCATGCTCGAGGCGATGAAGTGGGCTGATGCTGTCATTATCTCGACGACCTGGGGTGCACTCCATGGGAATGATGAAGGCGAGCATCACTCCGGCCAGCGTCGCATGGATCCCGGATCTGAGTACCAATACCCACAGGACAATTCCGACGAGCAGGTAAGGTGAGAGACGGCGAACGCCGAAACGGTTCAGGGCAACGAGAACGGCAACCGCGGCACCGGCACCCGCGAGATCGGGCATAGAGAGATCGGCTGTGTAGAACATCGCGATTATCAGTACGGCGCCTAGATCGTCGATGATTGCTAAAGCTGCCAGGAAGACGCGCAGTGAAGCCGGCACGCGGTTGTCCAAGAGCGCGATGACACCCAGCGCGAAGGCGATATCCGTCGCGGCGGGGATGGCCCATCCAACTGCTGTCGGCCCGCGATTGAAGGCCAGGTAGATTAGCGCCGGTACGATCATCCCGCCTGCCGCTGCAATGCCCGGCAAAATTCGACGCGACCAGGTCGATAGCTGTCCATCGAGCACCTCGCGCTTTATCTCGAGACCCACGAGAAGGAAGAACACGGCCATAAAACCATCGTTGATCCAATGCCCGAGGGATAGCGGACCTAGGTAGGCATGCAGCAACTGGTCGTAGCCAGGCCCCAGCGGCGAATTGGCGATGAGCAACGCCACCAGCGCTGCGGCCATCAGCACGATTCCAGCTGACGATTGCGCTTCGAGGAAGCGGCGAATGGCGCTCGGCCGTACGGAAGATTTCGTCATCGGGCTCCAGACAGGAGAGAACACGCTGGCGGCCCGACCAGCGAAACAACCTGCCCTGGCTCTGTCGACAGAACCTGGACACCCTGAGCGGCTTGTACAGCCCCGAAGCGGGCGCACAACCAGAAGAGCCTTTTTGGAAAGGCGTGGTGCGGCGCCGTCCCTAGCTTTGTGTGCGCATCTATCTGGGCAAGGGAGCCATCAGGGCCTCGGCACGACCTCCACGATCATGTCCCCAGGCTGAAGGCTGCGGACCTCGGGTTCCCAGAAACCGAACGCCTGATCGCCCCGATAGATTCGATGTCCGAGCCCCGTCTTTATCTCGGCTAGCGCCTTGCCAATTTCACTCTCAGCAACGGGACGCTCGTGGAGCGCTACACGTCCGCCTGTGGCCGCCAAATCGGCGAGGTATTCGGCCAGATGCGTTCCATGGGTCGACCCAGCCAGGAGCAATCCGGCGAAACTCGCCGGGTTGATGACGGTGTCGGCGCCAGCCTGCCTGGCGATAGCCTCGTTGTCTTCAGACCTAATCACCACGCTAATCGGCACATCGGGAGCAAGGCGGCGCGCGGTGAGAACTATCAGAATGGATGTGTCGTCCCGGCCGGCAGAGACGATGATCGCGCGGGCGTTCGCCACATGCAGCGCCTCAAGCGCGGCGTTTCTGGTGGCATCTCCTTCCATGACGGTTGCGCCGCAGTCGCGTGCCGCGCGAAGTGCCGTTCGATCTGCGTCGATGACGACGACCGTCTTGGGATCAGCACCGCGGCGCACCAACTCGCTGACCGCCTCCGAGCCGCTGGTGCCATAACCCGCTACCACAACATGGCCTTGGAGATGCCGCTGGATGATCTTCATGCGCCACTTCTCCCAAACACGCTTGAGAACGAAATTGTAGGCTGTTCCAAGGAAAATCAGCCAGACAAACAGCCGGATCGGGGTCACGACGAAGGTGTCAAAGAGCCTTGCCTGCGGTGTGACCGGCACGATATCTCCATATCCCACCGTGGTGACCGTGATCATGGTGAAATAGAGCACGTCGACGAAGCTGATCTTGCCGTCCACGTTGTCGTGCAGACCGTTGCGATCGAACCAGTGTACCGCAAGCGCTATGCTAATCAGACCGAACGCCAGCAGCACGCGCCAAATCAGGGTCAGCCAGATGGGCGTACGGCTCTTGCGATGAAGACTGAGCGTATTCGGGTCGGGATCGCTGCTGGGCATGAACCATATAGCGAAAACGATGATCGGCGCCGACAGCCCATTGGCGCTGCATCCACGCTCACGCCTGCGACGAGCAAGCCTGAGAAATTGGCGCACTGGCAAACGTATCAAATGGAGTCCGGTGGAGCCGCAGAGCCTATGTGCCCGTTGCAGCAGCATGCCAGCCGATTTTGCCCCCGATCCTTACATTCTCATCATGACGGGTGCGGGCCTGCTGATCGCGCTGGTGGCGTGGCTGCCGCTTGCGCTGAAGCGGCTGCCTCTGTCGCTACCTATCGTCTGTATCGGCATCGGAGCCGCCCTGTTTCTGCTCCCGCAGGTCACGCTGCGCCCGCTGCCGATCGCCTACCCGGAGATAACCGAGCGGTTCGCCGAGTTCGTGGTCATCATCGCGCTGATGGGTGCAGGGCTCAAGATCGACCGGGTATTCGGCTGGCGGCGGTGGTCAATCACGTGGCGCCTCCTGGCGATCACCATGCCGCTGGGTATCCTGGTGATCACGCTGCTTACCTGGTGGGCTCTCGGGCTACCATGGGCGGTTGCGCTGCTGGTAGCGGCGAGCCTTGCACCGACGGACCCGGTTCTCGCCGCCGATGTGCAAGTGGGACCACCGAAGACAGGTGACGAGGACGAGGTACGCTTCGGACTTACTTCAGAGGCTGGTCTGAACGACGGTGCCGCTTTTCCGTTCGTTCACCTGGCCATCCTGCTCGCCGTCGCGCTGCCAGCGGGAAAGCCTTGGGCGACCGAATGGCTGACGTATCGCGTTCTTTGGGAGATTGCCGGCGGGGTCGCGGGAGGCTGGATCGTCGGCCGGGTCTTCGGCTGGCTGACCTTCCATGTGCCGGCTGAGACCAAGCTCGCACGGACCGGCGACGGCCTGATCGCGCTTTCCGCTACCTTCGTGTCCTACGGGCTTACCGAGATCCTGCACGTGTATGGCTTCCTTGCCGTATTCGTCACCGCACTGACCGTGCGCCACACGCACCGTGAGCACGAGTTCCAGGCGGATATGCACGCCATCACCGAGCAGATCGAACGACTGGCGATGATGGTGCTGCTGATCTTGTTCGGAGGTGCCCTTGTCAGCGGCCTGTTGGCGCCGGTGACGTGGATCGACGCCATAGTCGCCGTGATCATCCTGCTGATCGTACGCCCAGTGACGGGATGGCTTGGTCTTCTTGGGCATCGCGCGGACAAGGGCGAGAAATTGACCCTCGCGTTCTTCGGCATCCGCGGCGTCGGCTCGATCTACTACCTGGCTTACGGCATCAACCACATGGAGGTGGCGAATGCCGCACGCTTGTGGGGTATAGTCGGGTTGGTAGTACTTCTATCAGTCTTGTTGCACGGGCTGACAGTGACGCCGATCATGCGCTCGCTCGATAAGCGCCGCGGCGTTGACCCTGATGCGGAAGCATCACCTCCGCCCGGCCTGCAGGGACCAGCCGATCGCACCGTCACGGCTGATTGATCTTCGACCAGTCATCACGTTGGCGCCCTGTTGCGATGCTCGACAAATCGGTCGCCGGATCTGCGGGTACGTTGGCCTCTTTGCGCTCGGAGTATCGATCTACGAGCCGGGCCGCGTGCGGGCGCAGCAAGACCGTGAAACGGATCAGCTCCTCCATCACGTCGACGATGCGGTCGTAGTAGCTGGACGGCTTCATGCGGCCAGCATCGTCGAACTCCTCGAACGCCTTGGCGACGCTCGACTGGTTCGGGATCGTCACCATCCGCATCCAGCGACCGAGGACGCGCAGGGTATTCACGCTGTTGAACGACTGCGATCCGGCTGACACCTGCATGACGGCGAGGGTTCGGCCCTGCGTCGGGCGCATCCCGCCCATCGACAGCGGCAGGTGGTCGACCTGCAGCTTCATGATGCCGGTGATCTGGCCGTGGCGTTCCGGGCTGCACCACACCTGTCCCTCCGACCACATCGACAGCTCGCGCAGCTCGTGGACGGCGGGATGGTCGTCGCCGGTTACCTGATCCGGCAATGGCAGGGTTGAGGGATCGAAGATGCGCGTCTCGGCGCCGAAGAACCGCAGCAGGCGCGCCGCCTCCTCGACGCACAGCCGGGAGTAGGACCGCTCGCGCAGGGATCCGTAGAGCAGCAGGATGCGCGGGGGCGGATCGCCTGCGCCCAGCCCGAGTGCAGGCCTGTCCAGCGCGTAGCGGCGATCGAGTGCGGGCAGGTGGTCGGGGTCGGAGAGTCGTCGCAGAGGCATCAGGCAGGGTGTCCGGTCGGGTTGGATGGATTCCGCAGCATCAGGCACCAAGCCGCAGCGCCAGGGCGGCAAGCGTCACCAGCAGCACGGGGATGGTCAGGGTCGTTCCGATCCTGAAGTAGTAGCCCCAGCCAATGCGGATGCCCTTCTGACCGAGGACGTGCAGCCACAGGAGGGTGGCGAGCGAGCCGATCGGCGTGATCTTGGGGCCAAGGTCGCAGCCGATCACGTTGGCGTAGATCATCGCCTCGCGGACGGCGCCCGTGGCGTGGGTGGCGTCGATCGACAGGGCACCGACCAGGACCGTCGGCATGTTGTTCATCACCGACGACAGCAGCGCGGCGATGATGCCGGTGCCGAACGCCGCGCCCCACACGCCGCCCTCGGCAGTACGGTTGAGGAGACCGGCGAGATGGTCGGTCAGGCCGGCGTTCCGCAAGCCGTAGACGACCAGGTACATGCCGAGCGAGAAGATCACGACCTGCCACGGTGCGCCGCGCAGGACCTTGCGGGTCTCGATGACGCGACCGCGCCCGGCGATGGCAAGCAGCAGGACCGCGCCGGCAGCGGCGACGGCGCTGACAGGAACGCCGAGGGGTTCGAGCAGGAAAAAGCCGGCCAGCAAGGCGGCGAGCACAACCCAGCCGGCCCGGAACGTGGCCCGGTCGAGGATCGCGTCGGCTGGAGCACGAAGCTGCGCCACGTCGTAGCTGGTCGGCACGTCGCGGCGGAAGAACAGCAGCAGCACGACCAGCGTCGCGGCGATCGACGCGAGATCCACTGGCACCATCACCGAGGCGTAATCGGCGAATCCGATGCGGAAGAAGTCGGCCGACACGATGTTGACCAGGTTGGACACGATGAGCGGCAGGCTGGCCGTGTCGGCCACGAAGCCCGCCGCCATCACGAACGCCAGTGTCGCCTTGTCGCGGTAGCCGAGCGCCCGCAGCATCGCGATGACGATCGGGGTCAGGATGAGTGCGGCGCCGTCGTTCGCGAACAGCGCCGACACGGCTGCGCCGAGGAGGACGATCAGGACGAACAACCGTCGGCCGTGCCCGCCGCTCCAACGGGCGACGTGCAGCGCCGCCCATTCGAAGAAGCCGGCCTCGTCCAGCAGCAGGCTGACGATGATAATGGCGACAAATGTCGCGGTCGCGTTCCAGACGATGCCCCAAACCACCGGCACGTCGGAGAGCGAGACCACTCCGGCGAGCAGCGCCACGGCCGCGCCGCCCAGTGCGCTCCACCCGATGTCGAGGCCTCGGGGCTGCCAGATGACCAACGCGATCGTGACGACGAAGATGGTGAGGGCGAGGAGCATCAGGCGACGCGGTGCCCGGAGGCGTCCACCACCTGTTCGCCGTCTTCCTTGGCGAACGCGCCTCGCTGCGGCTCGGGCAGCAGGTCGAGGACGACCTCAGACGGGCGGCAGAGCCTCACGCCGAGCGGCGAGACGACCAGCGGCCGGTTGATCAGGACGGGGTGCGCCATCATGGCGTCGATGAGGGCGTCGTTGCTCAGCGACGCGTCGCCGAGGCCGAGCTCGGCATAGGGGGTGCCCTTTTCGCGCAGCAGATTGCGGGGCGTGATGCCGGCGCGCCCGATCAGCTCGACTAGCAGAGCGCGGGACGGCGGGGTCTTGAGATACTCAACGACGTGCGGCTCGATGCCGGCGTTGCGGATCATCGCCAGCGTGTTGCGCGAGGTGCCGCAAGCAGGGTTGTGGTAGATCACGACGTCGACGGCCACGTGGAGTCCTTTCAGCAGCAAGGGGCGAGTTCGGCGAGGAGCGGCGCGCACAGCTCCGGCGCGCCGGCGCAGCAGTCCTTCACCAGGAACAGCGTCAGCGCCCGCAGACCGTCCAGGTCGGCGCGGTAGATGATGGATCGGCTGTGCCGCTCAGAGCGCACGATTCCCGCTCGCGCCAGGATGCCGAGGTGCGCCGACATGGTGTTCTGCGGCACATCGAGCTGGCGGGCGATCTCGCCGGCCGCCATGCCGTTCGGTTCATACCTGACCAGAAGGCGGAACACCTCTAGGCGGGTGTCCTGCGCTAAAGCGCCGAAAGCAGCGATAGCCTTGTACTTTTCCATATATCTAGCATAGAGGATATGTCTGCTGTTGCAAGCCGAAGGGTTGCGGTGCAGCTGCGCTCTTACTTGCCTGAACGCAGACCGGCCGCTTCCTTCAAAATCCCGCCGCTGCGACAGCGCGGTAACCCAAAGCCTGGTCGAGGTGCCACTAATCACACACAGCCCGTGCCAATCTGTTCTGACGTATACAGGTCCCCTGCCTGCGGGTCGCAAAACTTAGGACGTCCGCGACAACGGCGCGCGGCGTTCTCCTACAAAGCGATGTTCAGGCCGAGCGTCGCCAGCGGCACGACGGTTCCGGTCTCGCCCAGCGGTCCGCTCAGTTGTCGCAGTCGATCGTCGCGGAACAGCGCGAGCATCTCTGCCCGGAGCGACGCATGCAGATTGCCGAGCCGGACGGGCTGACTGATCGCCAGTCCGGCACTGCCGTACAATCGGTCGCCGCTGCCCGCATCATAGAAGCCGCGCCAGCCCACCCCGATCACCGCAGGCAAACTCAGGGCCGGCGCGTGCTCGCCGGTGCCCAGCGCCACTTCTGGTTCGATTCCGACCTGGGTGAATAGCCCATGCGCACCCTTGGGACGGACCGTCGCGGCGAAGGTAGGGTGCAGCCAACCAAAGGCATCCTTGCCATCGTAGCTGGTCGTGATGCTCGCCTCGTGCGTCGTATTCGACACGGCATTAGGGCTCGCCTTGATCGTGTAGACCACGCCAACTCGCAGTCCTTCGACAGGAGCGGCGACCAAGCCGACCAGATTGTTACTTTCATACCACCCACGCGGCGACGTGCGCTCGTCCGAAGCGGCCGGATGAATGCCGTTCGATGATCGGACCACCACCCAGGTATCGGCCTGCCCTGCCGCGTTATGGTGGAGATCGGCTGCCACGCCGACCTGCACATGCACCGGCAGTCGGTTGAGCCCGGCGGCATCGTCATCGTAATTGCCGCGGGCGAAATCACCGTTACGGATATCGACACCGAAAGCCGGGTGGATGCTGCCGGTGCGGGCCGACGACGATCCCAGCGACGCGTCTTCGGTATCAATCGCGGGCACAGACTGGGCCGTCGCCGGCGTTGCGGCGATCAGCGAAACGGAGGCAAAGCCCGATCTCAACAGACGGACGCATGCGGCTCCGGCAGCTGCAACAGAGCGCCGATCGCATCGCGTGCTCCTGCCCAGTTGCAAGGGCACATAGCTTGCCGTGCGGGGTGAGCGTGGGCCGACCGTCCTGGGCGCAGTCGGAATCTCGCACTGCGTATATGTCAAAGGGCTGGACTCATGCACATACTCCAACTGCGGCAACCTTATGACTGCGGCGCTATAGCTGTCCTCGCGAGACCGGCAGCTGCGTGGACTGCAAATGAGCTCGCGGGTTGCCGCTCTCGCTGGAAGCGACAAGCCGTTCGGCACCAGAACGCGGGTCCTAGCTGTCGCACAAGCGACGACATACGCACCATCAGTAAGTCAGGGCTAATGCGACGCGCGACCTGAACGGGCGGCGGTTAAGCTCATGCCGCTCTCCTAAACGGCCATTCCGGTTTCCCGCCAATCTCAGCCACTCACCCAGGCTGCCGGTCGGGTGCGCCTCGAACGTCAAAGACTGGGCAGGTTTTCTGCCCGGCCGATATCAGGTCGGCGAGAGCATCAGCTACCGTTCGTAGCGGACCTTGGCGACGACAGCTCGGGGTGCGTAGCAGCAGGACGTCGCCCGGTATCTGACGGCGCGTTTTCAGCGCAGACGATGGCTGCTCACCGAGCTGTCGCTCACGAACGCGTCGATGGGGCGGCGTTCTCTGCCGCCATGTGCAGGTAGTGTGGAGTGAAGCCGCCGAGCAGCCGCAGCGTCGCAACGCTTTGAATGCTCATTTTGCCTTTGACAGTTGCGATCACGCCGTCGGTTCGGAGAAGCTTTATCATGCGATTGACGTGAACGGAGGTGAGCCCGAGAGCGTCGGCGATCTGCTCTTGTGTCAAGGGGAAGGCATAGCTGCTCTTGTCGTCTTTCTCGGCGTTGAGGCGGACGCTCAGCTCGCATAGCAGGTGCGCAAGCCGCTCGATCGCGGAGCGACGGCCAAGCGATAGCGCCCCCTTGCTCAAGGTGGCGTTCTCAATCAGCCCGAGCCAGGTGCAGGCACGAGCAATGCCGGAATATCGTGCTGCGAGCGTCAACGCCCGGTCCAGCGGCAGGGCCGCTACCATCGTATGGGTGATCGTGCGGACGCCGTAATCGAGCCGGTCGAACATCAGCGAGTCGAGATTGCCGACATCGCCCGGCAGCAGCAGAGTTGGAAGCTGGCGGCGACCATCCCTGGTCATCGTGTACCGGCAAGCCCATCCATCGATGACGATGAGCAGCGCTTCGGCGCGTTCGCCCTCCCGCATCAGCTCGACGTTCGGTGCTGTCGGCTTGGCAGGCAGCACTGCGTCTTCTAGCGCCTGCCGTTCCTCGTGCGAGAGATACCCGGACCTCCAAAGTCGGGTGCCTGACAGAGATGATAACGGGCGCCGTGTGGCGCCGTTGACGGTCGGCGCGACTGAATGGGTCGCTCCAATCATGATGGCTCGGCCTTGCCGAGCTCGTCCGAAGCGAGCCTGCTGCGATACGCGGCAGCAAGCCTGGAGTGCACCTGCTGCACATGGGGCACCGTGGCCATCCTCGCGCGCTCTACCTCGACCGCAGCACGGTGCTGATAGTAGGACCGATCGTCCTTTGACATGTTTGCACCCTTTCAGAGATACCGGTTCAGCACCGGTAAACAGAGTGTCCCACGTCTTATATTAGCTTGCCACCCAATGTGGCTGACCCACATTTCGTCGCCGGAGCATATCGCTCCGCGGGATGACGCCGCTACCGTGCTCAGAACTGTGAAATATATAACGAGGCATTTCCTTAGACGATCAGCATACCTATCTACCTCTCATCGCTCGCCGACATCCAGGGCGTGAGCGGCCGGAGGACCATGCGCTTTCGCCCCCAGTTTGAGGGCGCGCAAATGTCGCATCCAGACGATCGCTACACGACCAATCTCCTCCTCGCCGCGCTCTCGCCCGAGGACCGCGCGCTGCTCAGGCCTCACATGACGCGCGAGAAGCTGGAGCGCGAGCAGGTGCTTACGCCTGCCGGCGCAGAAATCGAACACGTCTGGTTTCCTGAAGGAGGGGTTGCGTCGGTCGTCGCGCACAAGCTCGATTCCGGTCCGACTGAGGTGGGGATCTTCGGCCGGGAGGGCTTCGCGGGTACGCCCTTGCTGCTTGGCGCCGACACCTCACCGCACAGAGTGTTTATCCAGATCGACGGCGGCACCGGACTGCGCATCGACGCGGCGCCCTTCGTGGCCGCAGTAGAGGAAAGCGCGAGTCTGCGACGTATCCTGCTTCGTTACGTCCAGACCTTCATCATCCAGACGGCAGACAGCGCGATCTCGAACGCTCACCAGCGCATCGAAGCCCGGCTCGCGCGCTGGCTGCTCATGTGCCACGATCGCAATGACGGCGACGAGATCATGCTGACGCACGAGTTCATGGCGATGATGATCGCAGCGGACCGATCCGGCGTCACGGTTTCGCTGCACGTTCTGGAAGGCGCGGGCATGATCCGGTCCAAACGCGGTAGGGTGCTCCTCCTCGATCGGCAGAAGCTGGAAGAGCTGGCAGGTGAGGGATACGGACGACCGGAGGCCGAGTACCGCAAGCTGATCGGGCCGTTCGGCAAAGACGCTCCGAGAGTGGCAAGCGTCTGACGCTCCGGCCCTTCAAAGCCGCTACCTTCCGAGGTCAATAGCGGCTGGAGCCCGATGAACAAGCGACCGGACTTAAGGAGGCGTCCGCATCAGCCCAATGGCATCATTTGGGCGTAATGGGACCTCAACCGGCGTGACCGAGCCCGCTGCTGTCGCAGCGGGTCCAAGGGCGCAAGAGCCGAGAGGTGATCGCATCAGCGGGGGCAGCGCTGCGCTGCTTGGGGGGCTCCACGCTGCCCCCGCTGCTACGAGGCAGTGTCATTTCTATCTGGCGCAGATTGTGTCTTTTCTAACTGGCGGCAACAGGCATGGCGCCATCTGAAGAAGAACGCCCGTGATCCTGCACGCTTGACGCGTGACGCTCGCCACGTCGAGGACGGCGTCCCTCAAAAGACGATGAACCTTAGCTTCCAACCTTCGTCGCAGCAAAGCTTAGGCCGCGCCGCTGCCGCTCCTCGCCACTGACGGACGGGCCAGCGCTCAGGCAAGAAGGTGGATAATCAGGCTGACGCTGCAACATGCCGTGACGTAGAAGGTGAAGGCGCGCCAGCCGCACGCAGGTGTTCTCAGCAGCCGAACGGCCCCATGCCGCGCCGTCATGCGCGAGCCTCCCGACAGGCTGACGCGGCCGCTGCCTCGCTCGACAACGGCGGTGACGCGTGCTGGCGCACCGCCTCGCCGATCAGCAGCATCACGGGTTCGCGCTCCCCCACCGCCTCAACCAGGAACGCGAGCGCGGACAGTTGCCCATGAACCACCCGCTCATGGGGGAGCGATGCGTTCACCACTACCAGCACGGGCGTATCGGCACGGCGCCCCGCAGCGATCAGCTGCCGCGCCACGGTCCCGGCGGCGGCGCGACCCATATAGACCGCGAGCGTGGCATCCGGCGCAGCCAGTGCGGGCCAGTCGAGATCCAGCGGTGCGCCGCGTTCCGCATGTGCGGTCACGAAGGTCAGCTGGCGCGCCACTCCCCGCAGCGTCAGCGTCCCGTTGGCCGCCGCCGCAGCCGCGCTCGCTGCGGTGATCCCGGGGCAGATCCGCACGGGTATACCGGCGGCGCGACAGTCGCCGACCTCCTCGGCGGTGCGGCCGAAGATCGCCGGATCTCCTCCCTTCAGCCGAACCACCCGAAGCCCGTTCCGCGCCGCGCTGACGATCAGCGAGCCGATCGTTGCTTGATCGACCGAGTGTCGACCGGCGCGCTTGCCGACGCTCACCCGCCGTGTGCGTGACGAGATCAGGTCGAGCACGCCGGCGCCGACGAGCGCATCGTGGAACACCACGTCGGCGGCACCGATCAGCCGTGCCGCCTTGCGCGTCAGCAAGTCCGGATCGCCCGGCCCGGCCCCCACCAGCCAAACCGTTCCCGGTGCGAAATCCTCAGGCAGCATCAGTCTTCTCCTGGGCGAGCAGGCGCGCGAGCGCGGGGCGGCACGAGCCGCAATTGGTGCCGGCGCCGATCGCGGCGCCGATCGCGGCGACATCGGCGAGCGCGTCCGCGCGGATCGCGGCGACAATGGTGCGCAGCCCGATGTCGAAGCAGGCGCAGACGATCGGGCCCGAATCGGCCGTCGCACCGGGCGCGCGACCGGCGAGAACGGTGGGCGCCACCTGCGGTGCGTCGAGTTGCGCGATTAGCCAGTCGCGCGCGGGCAATTCGCCGGTGGCGGTGACGAACAATGCGGCCACCAGCCGGCCGTCGGCCACGACCGCGACCCGTCGCGTGCCGCGCGCTTGATCGACCGCCTCGATGCGTTCGCCCGCCGGCAAACAGCCGTCCAGCGCGGTGGTCGCGCCGTCCCCGGCGAGTTCCCACAGGCTGCCGGTCCGCAGCGTAACGCGTGTCGCCCACAGACAATCCGGGCGGTGCGTCGGCTCGGCTGCGGTGATGAGGAACCCCCGCCATGCGGTGGCCACCGCGGTGATCGCGGCGGGCGTCGACTTGAACCCGGGTTGGCCGGAGATCGGGTCGACCAGCGCGCGTGCGAGCAGGCCGGTGCGGCCGCCGCTGGCGTTCTGATCGGTCCAGTGGATCGGCACGAACAGCTCGCCCACGCGCTGCGCTGCGGAGACCCGCGCACGATACAGCGTGGCGCCGGCGGGCGTCGTCACGCGCGCGAGGGCACCGTCAACGATGCCGGCGCGCGCCGCGTCGGCGGGGTGCAACTCGACGAGCGGTTCCTCGCGGTGCCGTGCCAGCTTCGGCGCGAGTCCGGTGCGCGTCATGGTGTGCCATTGGTCGCGGTAGCGGCCGGTGTTGAGCGTCAGCGGCCAGTCGCGCGGCGCGGCGGCGCGACGTTTCTGTCGCACCGTCACCAGCTGCGCGCGGCCGTCCGGCGTCGAGAAGCGGCCGTCCGCGAACGGAGTGCCGCCCCAGCGGAACGGCGCCATCGCCGCATAGCCGGCGTTGCCGCCCCCACCCTGCCCGACCAGCGAGAACAGCCGCGCGCCCTCGTTCTCATACGTCGAAAGACGCACATGCTCGCGCCAGATGTCGGCCGGCCGGTTGTAGGCGAACGCGGTCCGCCATCCCATGCGGCGGGCTACCTCGGTGACGATCCACCAATCGGGCCGCGCCGCGCCGGGCAGCGGGAAGATCGCGCGCTGCCGGCTGACGGTCCGATCGGAATTGGTGACCGTACCGTCCTTCTCGCCCCACGCCGCCGCAGGCAGCCGAACATGCGCGAACGCGCCCGTATCGGTATCAGCCATGACATCGCTCACGACCACGAAGGGACATGCCGCCAGCGCCGCGCGCACCTGCGCCGCCTCCGGCATCGACACAGCGGGGTTGGTCGCCATGATCCAGAGCGCTTTCACGCGCCCTTCCGCGACACTGCGGAACAGATCGACCGCCTTGAGGCCCGGCTTGGCGGCGATCGTCGGTGCGCCCCAGAAGCGCTGCGCGAGCGCGCGATCCGCGTCGCCGAAGCCCAGGTGTGCGGCAAGTGTCGTGGCCAGGCCGCCGACCTCACGTCCGCCCATCGCATTGGGTTGGCCGGTGATCGAGAAAGGTTGTGCGCCCGGCTTGCCGATCCGCCCGGTGGCGAGATGGACGTTGAGGATGGCGTTGACCTGATCGGTGCCCGTGACGGACTGGTTCACGCCCTGGCTGAACAGCGTGACCGTGCGCGGCGTGGCGGCGAACAGCTCGAAGAAGCGGCGCACGTCCGCGGCCGCGACGTCGCAGGTGCGCGCCACCGACCACAGATCGGTGTCCTCGCCGAGGCTCGTCCAGAAGTCGTCGGGCGCCGTGACATGGTCGCGCAGGAAGACCGCGTCGAGCGCGCCCGCGTCACGACACCACGCAAGCAGCCCGTTCATGAGCGCGACGTCGCTGCCCGGGCGGATGGCTAAATGCAGGTCCGCCTCGTCGGCGGTCTCGGTGCGGCGCGGGTCGATCACCACCATCCGCGCCCCTGCGGCACAGCGCGCCCGCATGCGTTGGTAGAGGACGGGGTGGCACCAGGCGGTGTTCGAGCCGACCAGCACGAACAGGTCGGCGTCGTCGAGATCCTCGTAGCGTGCGGGCACCACGTCTTCGCCGAAGGCGCGTACATGCCCGGCCACCGCGCTCGACATGCAGAGCCGCGAGTTGGTGTCGATGTTGGCCGAGCCGATGAAGCCCTTCATCAGCTTGTTGGCGACATAATAATCTTCGGTCAGCAGCTGTCCCGAGACGTAGAAGGCGACGCTGCCCGGCCCGTGCTCGGCGATGGTCGCGCGGAAGCGGCGCGCGACCTGATCGAGCGCTTTGTCCCAGCTGACGCGGCGCTGGCCGATCATGGGGTGAAGCAACCGCCCGGCGAGCCCCACCGTCTCGCCGAGGTGCGTACCCTTGGAGCAGAGCCGGCCGCGGTTGGCGGGATGATCGGGATCACCTGCGATATGCACCGTTCGATTGCCGGTCCGGGTCGCGACGATACCGCAGCCGACGCCGCAATACGCACAGGTGGTGCGGATGCTCACCCGACCCTCCCCGTTGGCGAACGGCGCACGACGGCGCTCATGCCGCGGCCCGGAGCGTGCTCGCGCGGCAGAGCAAGACCCTGCCCCCGCTCACCTTGACCGGCACCGACGGCGTGCAGCCCATGTCATCGCCCTGCGCCTCGCCGGTCGCCAGCGCGATCCGCCAATTGTGCAGCGGACAAGTGACCGTGGCGCCGTGGATGATGCCCTGGCTCAGCCGGCCGTGCTTGTGCGGACAGCGATCGCGCAGCGCAAAGATCGCGCCCTCGCCAGTGCGGAACAAGGCCACGTCGTCGCCGCCGTCCACCTTGACCACGCGGCTGCCGCGCAGCGGGATCTCTTCGACCCAGCCGATGTCGAGCCACTGACCGATCATGCCATCTCCCCTTGCGGCTGGAAGCGCGCCATCGGCGCATGATGCTCGCGTTCGGCCCCCGCGGCGCGCGCCGCCCAGGGATCGTCCTGCGTGAATTGCTGCGAGAACCAGAAACGCCGCGCCAGCTCGGCGCGCGCGTCCGCATCGGGCAGCAACCGCGACTGGACGTAGGCGAGCCCGACACGCTCGATCCAGGGTGCGGTCCGCTCGAGATAGCGCGCTTCCTCCCGATACAGCTGGATGAAAGCGGCGCACATTTCGATCGCCTCGGCCTCGCTCGCCACCCGGCAGAGCAGATCGGTCGCGCGCACCCTGATGCCGCCGTTGCCGCCGACATGGAGTTCGTAGCCGGAGTCGACGCACACCACGCCGAAGTCCTTGATTGTCGCCTCGGCGCAATTGCGCGGGCATCCGCTCACCGCGATCTTGAACTTGTGCGGCATCCAGCTGCCCCAGGTGGCGCGCTCGATCTTCACGCCCAGCCCGGTCGAGTCCTGCGTGCCGAAGCGACACCATTCGATGCCGACGCAGGTCTTCACCGTGCGCAGCGCCTTGCCATAGGCATGGCCCGAGACCATGCCCGCGGCATTGAGGTCGGCCCAGACCGCGGGCAGGTCCTCCTTGCGGATGCCGAAGATGTCGAGCCGCTGGCCGCCGGTTACCTTGACCATGGGCGCGTCATATTTCTCCACCACGTCGGCGATCGCGCGCAGCTCGCGCGGACTGGTGATCCCGCCCCACATCCGCGGCACCACCGAATAGGTGCCGTCCTTCTGGATGTTGGCGTGAAGCCGCTCGTTGACGAAGCGGCTCTGCTGGTCGTCGACATAGTCTCCGGGCAGCGCGCAGAGCAGGTAATAATTGAGCGCGGGCCGGCACGAGGCGCAGCCGTCGGGCGTCGACCAGTGCAGCCGCTGCATCACCTCCGGGATCGATCGCATGCCCTGCGCGACGATCTCGCGCCGCACGTCGTCATGGCCGAAGCTGGTGCAGCGGCACATCGTCTTGGGCCCGGCCTCGACCTCACCGCCGAGCCGTAGCGCCAGCAGCGCTTCCACCACGCCGGTGCACGAGCCGCAGCTCGCCGATGCCTTGCACCCCGAGCGTACCGCGTCGAGGCTGTGCGCGCCCGAGTCGACGCAGGCCAGCACTTTGCCCTTGCTGACGCCGTTGCAGCCGCAAATCTCCGCGTCGTCGGAGAGCGCCGCAACGGCCGCCTTAGGGTCCGCGAGCACGCCCTCCGCGGCGAAGGCCTGGCCGAAGATCAGCGCGTCACGGAACGATGCGACGGCCTCGCCACGCTTGATCAGGTCGAAATACCAGTTGCCGTCGGCGGTGTCGCCGTACAGCACCGTACCGACGACGCGATCGTCGCGGACCACGACGCGCTTGTAGACACCGCGGCTGGCGTCGCGCAGCACGATGTCCTCCGCCCCCTCCCCGCCGGCGAAGTCGCCCGCGGAGAAGACGTCGAGCCCGGCCACCTTGAGCTTGGTCGCGGTCGGCGCCGGACGATAGCCGCTCGGCGCGCCGGTCAGTCCGTCGGCGAGCGCGCGGCACATGTCCCACAGCGGCGCGACCAGACCATAGACCTGCCCGTCATACTCGACGCACTCGCCCACCGCGAGCACCGCGGGATCGCTCGTCACCATATGGTCATCGACGCGGATGCCGCGCCCGACCTCCAGCCCCGCCTCGCGCGCCAGCGCGACCGCCGGGCGGATGCCGACCGCCATCACCACCAGATCCGCCGCGATCTCGGTACCGTCCTTGAGCCGCACCGCGGTGACATGGGTGTCGCCCAGGATCGCCTCGGTGTCGGCGCCGGTGAGGATCGTCTGACCGCGCGCCTCCAGTGCGTTCTTGAGCAGCCACGCCGCCGCCTCGTCGAGCTGGCGCTCCATCAGCGATGGCATCAGGTGGAGCACGGTAACGCGCATGCCGCGCAGGCTGAGCCCGTGCGCGGCCTCCAGCCCGAGCAGGCCGCCCCCGATTACCACCGCACTGCCGCCTTTGTCGGCGGCGGCGAGCATCGCTTCCACGTCGCGCATGTCGCGGAAGCTGATCACGCCGGGCAGGTCCTTGCCCGGCACCGGGATGATGAACGGGTCCGAACCGGTCGCGATCAGCAGCCGGTCGTAGGCAAGCACCAAACCGGTGCGGGTTGTGACGGAGCGTGTGACACGATCAATCGCGCATACGGGATCGCCGCTCAGCAGCGCGATGCCATTGTCTGCATACCAATCGGTGCTGTTGATGACGATGTCATCGAACGTCTTCTCGCCCGCGAGCACCGGGGAGAGCATGATCCGGTTGTAGTTCACCAGCGGCTCGGCGCCGATGATCGTGATGCGGTAGCGCGTCGGGTCGCGCGCGAGCAGTTCCTCCACCGCGCGGCACCCTGCCATGCCATTGCCGATGACGATGAGATGGTCGCGAGCGTCGCGCGGTGGCGATTGAAGAGGCTGATGTTGCATGAGCGGTCCAGTCCGGTGCGAGCCGAGGAAGAAGGTCAGATCGTCACGCCGTCGGCGGTGCCCCAGCGGCGGCGCCACCCGGCCTTCACGCACGTGAGGCCGATCAGCGCGACGAGCGCGAGCGCGGCGAAGACGAGGAAGCCCGGAGCGAAGCTGCCGGTCCATTGCTTGGCCAGGCCGAGCGACGAGGCGAGGTAGAAACCGCCGAGGCCGCCCGCCATGCCGACCAGCCCGGTCATCACCCCGATCTCCGCGGCGAAGCGTTGCGGCACCAGCTGGAACACCGCGCCATTGCCCACCCCGAGCGCGAGCATGGCGAGCACGAAGCAGGCGAGCGCGGCCTGTATCGTCGCAGCCGCGCTCACGCCGACCAGCGCGATCGCCGCGAGCAGGAACACGACCGTCAGCGCGCGCACGCCGCCGATCCGATCGGCCAGCGCGCCGCCGATCGGACGCACCAGCGAGCCGGCGAAGACGCAGGCCGCGGTGCAATAGCCTGCCGAGACCGTGCCGAGCTCGAACCGGTCGGTAAAATAGATCGGCAGGCTGGCCGCCAACCCGACAAAGCCTCCGAACGTCACCGCGTAAAAGCCCATCAGCGACCAGGCGTCGGGCTGGCGTAGCGGCGACAGATAGGCGCTGAACGCGCGCGGTGCGGGCGGATTGGGTGCGTCCCTCGCCATGACGATGTACACGAGAAGCACTGCCGCGAGCGGCAGGCAGGCGAGCCCGAGCACGGCGTTCCAGCCGAACGCCTTGGCGAGCGCGGGGGCGAACAGCGCGGCCAGCACCGTGCCCGAATTGCCCATACCCGCCAGCCCCATCGCCTTGCCTTGATGCTCGGGCGGATACCAGCGGCT
Organism: Sphingomonas larreae; assembly: GCF_051400595.1. Classification (NCBI taxonomy): domain Bacteria; kingdom Pseudomonadati; phylum Pseudomonadota; class Alphaproteobacteria; order Sphingomonadales; family Sphingomonadaceae; genus Sphingomonas; species Sphingomonas larreae. Next base: position 343,530 of record NZ_JBLFFI010000003.1, on the reverse strand, counting down.
GGCGAGGGGGAGCGCGATCGCGAACGACGCGCCCGCGAAGCCGAGGATAACGCCGAGCGCGAGCGTCCCGGCGAAACTGTTGACACCGAATGCCCAGGCGCTGGCCAGCCCGGCGATGACGATGATTTGGCTGATCGTGCCCGCCCGCTTCGGACCGATGCGATCGACCAGCAGGCCGTTGACTACCCGCAGCAGCGCGCCCGCGAGCGTCGGCGTCGCCACCATCAGCCCCTTCTGCGCCGGAGTGAGCGACAATGTCCGCGCGATTTCGGGCGCCAACGGGCCGAGTAGCACCCATACCATGAACGCAAGGTCGAAGTAGAGGAAGGCGGCGATCAGCGTGGGCGTGTGCCCGCTCCTCCAGAAACTGCTCGTTACCGCTGCGCCCTGATCGCGTGTGCGGTCCCAAAATGCCGTCGCCATCGCTGCCTCCCGCCGGCCAAAAACGAAAAAAGCCGCCAGGACGGCGACCCCTCGCGGGTGCGTCCTGGCGGCTTCGTTGCCTCATCGGATATCGGGGACCGACCCCTCATCCGTCAGCGCGACCTCCCCAGCGCTGGAGAGGCGTGACGCTGCTATCTCGTGCCCGACGCCATTGTCGGGCAACACACAGGCTGCCTGATTCGCCCGTTGCGCACAAGCCCCTTTCGCACGTGCAGCAACATCCGGGCTCTTACGCCAACGCGGCGAGATAGCCGGGGATGTCGTCGGGATCGAAGGCGCGGCCATCGAAGAAGCGATCGGTGCCGAGCACCAGACGCCCCTGTGTCGAGCCGGCCCCGATCGGTTGGCCGAGCGCGCCCTCGAGCTTCGAACTCGCCCCCGGCAACGGCGCTCCCGACCCCGCGAGCGCGGCACGATACAGGTCGGGCCGGAAGGTCGCCATCGCCGTCGCCGCCTCCACGGGCGAGAAAGCGCACCCGTCCCATCGCGTCATCTGTGCATAGAGCCAGGCGGCCTGACTGCGCCACGGGAAGTTCGCCGCCTCGCGATATTGGAACATGAAGTCGGGATAATGCACCGGCGTCCCGCCCGCGACGAGCCGCACCCGGTCGGTGATCGCGCGCAAGATCGCGTCGACCGGGGCGTCAAGATAAGTGGCGCGTGCGAGGATCGCCGCGTTCCGTTCGGCACTGTCCGGTGCGACAAAGTGCGCCGCCGCGGCATGAAGCGCGCGAATGAGCCGCAGCGTGGCGTCGCCGCGCTCGTCCGCCACCGCGGCGCGCATCGCGAGCACCTTCTCGACTCCGCGCCGCCAGATCTGCGCGGTGGCGAGCGCGATCCGGCCGACGCCGCGATCGACCGCGATCGAGTTCCACGGCTCGCCGACGCAGATGCCGTCGACCTCGCCGGCCGCCAAGGCGTCGGCGGCGAAGGTCGGGCTGGTGACGACGATCTCGACCTCTCGATCCGGCCGGATACCCACACCGGCGAGCCAGTAACGCAACATGTAATTGTGACTGGAATGGCGATGCACCACGCCGAAGCGCAGCCGGCGCCCGGAAGCGTCACGCGCCACCGCGACCGAGCGCAGCGCGGCACCGACCTCATACGGATCACCGAGCGTGTGGCCGAGCCCGCAGGCGTCCGCGAGCGCGGTCGAAAACGTGATCGCATTGCCGTTGAGGCCGAGCACGAACGGCACCGCCATTGCTACCGCGGGTCGATCACGCCCGAGGCTGGTGGCGATCGCGAGCGGCGCCACCAAATGCGCCGCATCGGTATGGCCGTATAGCAGCCGGTCTCGGACTGTCGCCCAGGTGACGTCACGCACCAGGTCGAGCGCGAGCCCATGCTCCTCGGCGAACCCCAGCTCGCGCGCGAGGATCGGCAGTGCGGCGTCGACCAGCGGCAGGAAGCCGATGCGGAGCGTCTCGGTGCTCACGGCAGATCTCCCATCAGCGCATCGCTCGTGACGATCGCCTCGGCCACCTCGGCGATCCGGCGGTTCGACTGCATCGCATGGCCGCGCAGCAGCGCATAGGCGGCGGGCTCGTCGATGCCGCGGCGACGCATCAGGATCGCCTTGGCACGATCGATCGTCTGGCGGTCGACCAGCGCGGTGCGGGCCTCGGCGAGTTCGGCCTGCAACCGCGAGAACGCCTGGAAGCGGCGGATCGCGACATCCAGTACCGGCTTGATCCGCTGCTTGGCGAGCCCGTCGACGACATAGGCCGACACTCCCGCGTCGACCGCGGCGAGCGTCGCCTCGGCGTCGGACTGGTCGACGAACATCGCGATCGGGCGGTCGAGCGCGCGCGACATGGCGAAAAAGTCCTCGAGCAGGTCCCGGCTGGGATTCTCCAGGTTGATCAGCACCACCTCGGGTGCGCATGCCTCGATCTGCGCCACCAGCGCGCCGCGTGGATCGATCACGACCTGATCGTCGAGCCCGGCCTCGCGCAGGCCTTCCGCGATGATCGCGGCCCGGGAGGTGCTGGTATCGATGATGGCGATCCTCACGCGACTTTCCTAGCCGATCCGGCCACGCGAGAGCCAGCCTCTGCGATGGCGCGACGCGGCGCGCGGCACCGCAGGGGATTGCGCCAGCGCGCGCGAGGCTTAGGTTGGTAAAAAAGCGCGCAGTGAGGAGAGATGATGACGGCTGCGGTTCGGTCCGACGAAGGGCATTTCACGACGGCGCCGCGCCGGCGGTGCGGCCGATGACGGCGCCGCGCGCGCAGCCAGGCGACGCCGCCGCCGACATCATCATCGTCGGCTCCGGCGCGGCGGGCGCGATGGCGGCGCACAGCCTCACCAAGGCGGGGCTGCGCTGCCTGCTGCTCGAAGCCGGGCGCGACTATGATCCCAAGGCCGAGGTCAACATGTTCGCGCCGGAAAGCGACGCGCCGCTGCGCGGGACATCGACCCCGGACAAGCCGTTCGGCTATTTCGACGCGACCGTGGGCGGCGGCTGGCAGATCGACGGCGAGCCCTACACCTCTCGCCCGGGCAGCGACTTCCGTTGGTATCGCCCGCGCATGCTGGGCGGCCGCACCAATCATTGGGGCCGCCACGTGCCGCGCTGGGGTCCGTATGACTTCAAGCCCTTTTCGCGCGACGGGCTCGGGGTGGACTGGCCGATCGGCTATGACGATGTCGCCCCCTTCTACGACCGGGTCGAGCGCATGATCGGAGTCAACGGCGGACCGATCGGGCTGGAGAACCATCCCGATTCTCCCGCCGGCTGTCTGATGCCGCCGCCCAAGCCGCGCGTAACCGAGCTGCTGATCGCCGCGGCTGCGGAGAGCGTCGGCATCCCGGTGCGCGCCGCGCATACCGCGGTGCTGACCCGCGACCTGCCCGACGACGTCGCGCCGCGGAGCGCGTGCTTCAACGCCACCCCATGCACACGCGGCTGCTCGATCGGCGCGATGTTCCAGTCGACCACCTCGCTGTTGCCGCAGGCGCGCGCGACCGGCCGCCTGACTGTGGTCACCGACGCGATGGTGGCGCGCGTCCTCACCGGCGCGGGCAATCGTGCCACCGGGGTGGAATATGTCGACCGCCGCACCGGCGCGCGCCACCAGGTGAGCGCGCGCGCCGTGGTGCTCGCCGCGGGAACGGGCGAGACCGCGCGGCTGCTGCTCAACTCGGGCGAGCGCGGCCGCGGGCTCGCCAACGCGTCGGGCGAGCTGGGCCGTAATCTGACCGACTCGACCGGGGCGTCGTTCAGCGCCTACATTCCCAGGCTTGCCGGTCGTCCGCGCTACAACGAGGACGGGATTGGCGGGCAGCACATCTATATCCCGTTCTGGCTCTATCAGCAGCAGAAGCGCGGCGAGCTCGACTTCGCGCGCGGCTATCACTTCGAGATTGGCGGGCGTTTCGGCATCCCGTCCGCCGCGGTACTGCCGCGTGTGTGGGGCGGCGCGCTCAAACAGGCGGTGCGCCAGACCTCGGGCGCGACCATCAACCTCACGCTGCGCGGCGAGATGATCCCCAACAAGGACACGTTCGCCGAGATCGATCCCGGCGTCACCGATCGCTTCGGCATCCCCGTGCTGCGCTTCGCTTTCAAATGGTCCAAGCACGAGATCAACCAGGTCGCGCATGGTCGCCGCGCGGCGCACTCGGTGTTCGAGCGGCTGGGCGGCACGATCCTCGATGCCGACCTCCCGCCCGAGCAGATCATGACCGCGGGCGGCGAAATCATCCACGAGCTCGGCACCGCGCGAATGGGTGACGATCCGCGCACATCGGTGGTCGACAGCTTCGGTCAGGCCTGGGACGTCCCCAATCTCGTGCTGATGGACGGTTCGGTCTTCGCCTCGGGCGCGCACAAGAACCCGACCCTCACCATTCTCGCGCTCGCGTTGCGCGCCTCCGAGCGGCTCGCCGCGCGGTTCACCTCGGGAGCCATCGCGTGACCCTCTCGCGCCGCACCACGCTGCAATGGATCGCGGCCGCCGCCGCGCTGCCGCTGACGCACTGGACCGATGCCGCTGGCGCCACGAAGGCGCGCGGCACGCCGCCGCCCTTCCGCGTCATCGACTGGCCTGCCACGCTGCCCCCGGTCGACGCTGCGCGTGGCTATGGTCGCGATCCGAACCTGAGCGACCCCAACGTGCCCTGGGCGCTGACGCTCACCAAGGCGCAGCGCGCTACGGTGGATCTGCTCGGCGACCTCCTCCTTCCTCCGGACGAGTCCTCGCCCGGCGCCGGGAAGTTGGGCGTTGGCGCCTTTATCGACGAATGGATCAGCGCGCCCTATCCGGTGCAGCAGGCCGATCGCGCGGAGGTCGTCGGCGGGCTCATCTGGCTCGACGCGCAGAGCCGCGCGCTCTACGAACAGCCCTTCGCCGCGCTCGCGGCGGCGCCGCGCGCGAGCCTGCTCGACGCGCTGACCGTCGCCGCGCCGTCGCCGGCGATGGCAGCGCCGGTCGCCTTCATGGATCGGTTGCGCTACCTTTTCGTGCTCGGCTTCTACAGCTTGCCCGAAGGCAAGGCCGATATGCGCTTCGTCGGCGACCAACCCACCGAGGGGCCATATCCGGGTCCGAGCGCTGAAGCGATGACGCATCTCACCACCGTGCTGGCGGAGCTGCGGCTGCCGCGGTCCGAGCGACTCGGCTGATCCAGCCGGCGTCGTCTGGCCGGACGGAGGAGCGGTCGCAGCGACGCGGGAGCGTGGCGGCGATCCCATGTCGCCCCTTCCGCTTGTCAGCTGGCCTGCGACATGGTCTCTTAAACGTTGTATTTGCTAGCAATTCATCGCGCGAACGACCGGAGCCTCATCGATGTCGCTGATCCGTATCCCGCTTGCCGCGGCGCTGCTGCTCGGGCTCGCTGCGCCGGTTGCGGCGCAGGACCCCGCTCCCGAACCGCCGCAACGCTTCGAGGCGGTCAAGCTGTGGCCGCATGGGGCGCCCGGGTCCGCGGCACGGCGCGGCGAGCGCGAGGTGGCGCGCGATTATTGGGTCCGCAACATCCACGATCCCTCGCTGATCCCCTTCCCTGCCAGTACGGCCAAGCGCAACGGCTCCGCCATCGTGATCCTGCCGGGCGGCGGTCACAAGCTGCTGGTGTGGACCAATGAGGGCACCAAGGTCGCCACCGCGCTCAACCGGATCGGCGTCACCGCCTTCGTGCTCAAGTACCGCCTCGCCAACGAGCCAGGGTCGACCTATTCGGTCGAGGGCGACGCCGCCGATGACGCGCGCCGCGCAATCCGCTGGGTGCGCGCGCATGCCGCCGACTACGGCATCGATCCGACACGCGTGGGCGTGATGGGGTTCTCGGCGGGCGGCGAGCTCGTCACCCAGGTCGCAGATCACCCCGAACCTGCGGGCCGTCCGCACGTCGACGCGATCGATGCGCTCTCCGCGCGACCCGACTTCCAGGTGCTCGTCTTCCCCGGGCCGCGCGGCCTGCCCGCACCCGCGGTGGCGACCGCGCCGCCGGCCTTTCTCGTCGCGGGCAGCCGTGACGCATGCTGCGCGGCGCCGTCCGTCGCCTTGTACGAGCAGCTCCGCCGCGCGGGGGTCTCGGCCGAGCTGCACATGTATGCGGACAGCGGACATGCCTTCAACCTGGACGAGTCCGACCGGATCTCGATCCTGCACTGGCCCGATCGACTGTTCGATTGGCTCGCCGACGGCGGCTGGTTGTCGCCACGAGCCGCGCCTGCGTCCGCCTCCCCCGCCGCGGCGCTTCCCGGCGCCGCCACTCCCCGCTAGGCTGCGCGGAAAAGGGGAATATCGCACATGCGCTACCTGCTCGCGGCCACCGCTCTGTCACTGCTCGCCACACCCGCACACGCCGAGCCCGATTATGCGCCCGCGATCCGCGCCGACTATGACGCGACGCTCGGTGCGATGTGGGACGATTTCCACCGCAACCCCGAGCTGTCTTTCCGTGAGACCCGTACCGCGGCAAAAATGGCCGCGGCGCTGCGCACGGTGGCGGGCATGCAGGTGACCGAGAAGGTTGGCGGCACCGGCGTGGTCGGTGTTCTGCGGAACGGCATCGGCCCGGTGGTCTTGGTGCGCGCCGACATGGACGGGCTGCCGGTTGAGGAGAAATCGGGCCTGCCCAACGCCAGCAAGGCGCGCCAGGTCGGCGTCGATGGCGTCGAGGCGCCGGTGATGCACGCCTGCGGGCATGACACGCATATCGTGGGGCTGCTCGCCACCGCGCGGCGCTTGGCGGCGCTGAAGCAACGCTGGGCGGGTACCGTCGTGTTCATCGTCCAGCCGGCGGAGGAGCGCGTCGGCGGCGCCGCCGCAATGCTGCGCGACGGGCTCTACACCCGCTTCCCCAAGCCGCAGTACGCGCTGGCGTATCATTCCAACTCCGAGGGACTGGCCGGAACCGTCTCGGCGTCCGAGGACATCCAGTACAGTTCGTCGGACAGCGTCGACATCACCGTGCCGGGGATCGGCGCGCATGGTGCCAGCCCGCACACCGGCAAGGACCCGGTCTATATGGCGAGTCAGCTCGTCATCGCGCTGCAGGGGCTGATCAGCCGCGAGCGACAGCCGCTCCGGCCCGGCGTCATCACCGTTGGCAGCTTTCACGCCGGGTTGAAGCACAACATCATCTCGGACGAGGCCAAGCTCCAGGTGACGGTGCGCGCCAACGACGAGGCGACGCGACAGCAGCTTCTCGCCGGCATCGTTCGCGTCGCGCGCGGGATCGGCGAGCTCAATGGCATGCCAGCGGACAAGATGCCGGTGGTCAAGGTGATCGAGGGCACGCCGACCACGATCAACGACGCCGGGCTGGCCCGACGGCTCAACGCGGTGATGACGACGACGCTGGGCGCGGACAAGGTGATCCCGTTCCAGCAGAAGGGCATGGGCGCCGAGGATTTCGCCGCCTTCGTGCAGCCGGAGCAGGGCGTGAAAGGTTATTATTTCGCCGTCGGCGGCACGCAGCAGGCGGCGTTCGACGCTGCAGCCAAGGGCGGCCCGCCAATCCCGTCGCATCACTCGCCGCTGTTCAAGGTGGACCCGCGCGCGGTGGTCACCACCGGCGCGACCGCGATGACCGCGGCGGTGCTCGACCTGCTCAAGCCGGGGCAGACTGCGTCCGCGGGCTGAAGGCGCCGCGCTCGCGTGCGTGCAGGAGCCGGCGCTCAAGTCGTCGAGTTCCTGCATCGTCACCACAATGATGGAAAGCAAAAGGAGAGGATGATGAGATTGACCCTGGCGGCGCTCGCCGCCGTGATCGCGCTCGCGCCAGACACGGTCTCGGCGCAGACGCGGATGAACCATATCGCGATCAACGTCACCGACCAGGCGCGCAGCATCGCTTACTACCACGACGCGTTCGGGCTCACCGAGATCCCGGCGCCGCTCAACGCTGCCCCGGGACATCCGCGATGGCTTCGGCTGGGCAACGGAATCGAGCTGCATATCCAGGCGATCAAGGTGCCCTTCACGCCGCCGCCGCGAATCATTCACTTCGCCCTCTCGGTCGGCGACCTTGATACGGTGATCGCCTATCTCAAGCGCACCGGGCGGACATGGACCGATTATGCGGGCAAGGTCGGCGAGATCAACCGCACCCGGACCGACGGCGTCCGTCAGATCTTCACCCAGGACCCCGACGGCTATTGGATCGAGGTCAACGACGCCAAGGAAGGCCCGCCGCGCTGATGCTGGTCTGCGCGCATCGTGACTGCTAGCCCGTCGCGATGAGCGAGCAACGGACGAGCGCCGCGATGGAGCGGCTGGTGGCGATCATGGCACGGCTGCGCGGGCCCGACGGCTGCGAGTGGGATCGCGCGCAGACCTACGCCACGATCGCTCCCTACACGATCGAGGAGGCCTATGAGGTCGCCGACGCGATTGCGCGGGACGCGGTGGACGAGCTGCGTGACGAGCTTGGAGACCTGCTGCTCCAGGTGGTGTTCCACAGTCGCATCGCGGAGGAACAGGGCGAGTTCGCGCTGGCCGACGTCGCGTCCGCCATCGCCGACAAGATGGAGCGGCGCCATCCGCATATCTTTGGCGACGTGGCCGAGGGCGGCCACCATCTCTGGGAAGAAGTGAAGGCGGCCGAGCGCGCGGGCAAGGGCGCGACCAGCGCGCTCGACGGCGTCGCGGTGGCGCTGCCGGCGCTCACCCGCGCCGAAAAGCTGCAGAAGCGCGCCGCACGCACCGGCTTCGACTGGCCCGATGCGAGCGGATCGCGCGCCAAGGTCGACGAGGAGCTGGCCGAAGTGGAGGCGGCACGCGATCAGGCCGAGCGAACCGAGGAGATCGGCGACCTGTTGTTCGCGGTGGTGAACTGGGCGCGACACCTCGGGGTCGACGCCGAGGAGGCGCTGCGCGCAGGGAATGCCAAGTTCGAGAGGCGCTTTCGTGCGATCGAGGCGGCGGGCGGCGACGGCTTTGCGGCGCTGTCGCTGGAGGAGAAGGAAGCACTGTGGCAGCGCGTGAAGGCGGGGTGAGCGGCGGAGCCGGGCATGATCGCGTGGGCTTCTAAAGAGGCCTTCCACCGTTCGCCCCGAAAAGCCGTCGAGCCTGTCGAGACGGCGTATCGAGAGGTCGCCTTCTAACCTCTCCCGATATGGGATCTCGACATGCTCGGTCCCTAACGAGGCGAACGGCTTTTTGATGCGCCGGCTTGTCGGCGGGTAAGCAGTCGAAGCACGAGCTCACCCCTGCCGTGACAGGAACCGCTCGTGCACCGCGGGCGCCATCCGCACCTCGTAGCGAATCTGGTCGCCGTCGACCTGCTGCTCCAGCACCTCCCCGTTGGCGTGGAGCCATGCCGCCCCGGCGCCGTCCGCCGCGTCGAGCGCGATCGCGTAGCGCTGATGCCCCTGGGTCAGCAGATCGGCGACGTGGCGGATCAGCTCATCCACGCCCTCCCCGTTCAGCGCCGACAGCGCCACAACATCATCGCGGCGCGCCGCTTCCTCGAGCAAATCGGTGCGCGCGTCGCCGTGCAGCAGGTCCAGCTTATTCCACGCCTCAATCCGAGGTGTCGTCTCACTGACGCCGACATCGGCGAGCACGCCCTCGACATCGGCCTTCTGCGCCGCCGTGTCGGGATGCGCGACGTCGCGGACATGGATCAGCAGGTCGGCCGAGACCACCTCCTCCAGCGTCGCCTTGAACGCCGCCACGAGCTGCGTCGGCAGCTCGGAAACGAATCCCACCGTATCCGAGAGGATCGCCTTATCGATCCCGGGCAGGCTGATCTGGCGCAGCGTCGGATCGAGCGTGGCGAACAGCAGATCTTCCGCCATCACGTGCGCGCCGGTGAGCCGGTTGAACAGCGTCGACTTGCCCGCATTGGTGTAGCCGACCAAGGCGATGACAGGCCAGGGCGCACGCTGGCGCCGCTCGCGGTGCAGGCCGCGTGTCCGCGTCACCTGGTCGAGTTCGCGCCGCAGCCGTGCCATCCGGTCGCGGATCAGGCGCCGATCGGCCTCGATCTGGGTCTCGCCGGGGCCACCGAGGAAACCGAAGCCGCCGCGCTGCCGCTCGAGGTGGGTCCAGCTCCGCACCAGCCGGCCTGACTGATAGTCGAGGTGCGCCAGTTCCACTTGCAGCCTGCCCTCGGCGGTCGCGGCGCGCTCGCCGAAGATCTCGAGGATCAGCCCGGTGCGATCGATCACCTTGGTCTCGAGCGCGGTCTCGAGATTGCGCTGCTGGATCGGCGTGAGGCTGCCGTCAACGACGACCAGCCCCGCCTCCTCCATCCGCGCGCGCGCGGCGAGCTCCTCGATCTGCCCGGCACCAATCAGCGTCGCCGCGCGCGGCGTGCGGACGCGCAGCGCGACCCTATCGGCGACGACCACCCCGATCGCTTCGGCAAGCCCGGCGGTCTCCTCCAGCCGTGCCTCGGCGTCGCGCGAGGAGCCGCCGAGGTCGGGGTAGACGACGATCGCGCGGGCGCCACGCGCGAATTCATCACGATCGCGCTCGAAGCCGGTGCTCATTCCTCGTCGCCTGCCGCTTGCTCCTCGGCAAGGTTGAGCGGCCGCGACGGCTGGATCGTCGACACGGCATGTTTGTAGACCAGCTGCGACATGCCGTCGCGCTGGAGCAACATGCAGAACAGGTCGAAGCCGGCGATCGCGCCCTGCAACATAACGCCGTTGACAAGGAACATCGTCACCGCGTCCTCCGACTTGCGTACCGCGGAGAGGAAGATGTCCTGCAACTGCGGCTTCTTGCCGCTCTCACCGAGCTGGCCGACGATGCCGGCGACGTCGATCGGTCCCGCGGGCATAATGGTCGAGATCGCGTGCTTGTAGATCAGCTGCGACTGGCCGTCGCGCCGCAGGAGCACCGAAAAATTGTCGAACCAGGTGACGATGCCCTGGAGCTTGACGCCCTTGACGAGGAACATCGTGACGGGAGTCTTGGACTTGCGCAGCGCGTTGAGGAACAGGTCCTGGAGCGAGGTCTGCTTTTCGGCCATTGGCGGGTCCTTGTTCTTGGCGGGAGGTTCCCCGCGTGGTGCGCCGTTGCCGGCGTCGGAAGCGCCGCTGCTGTATGCGGCACGCGCAAGGTAGGGTTCCCTGCCCGGCGCGTCTAGGTGGAGCGAGCCAGGTGACGGTGCTTCTCCCCACGACGCCGGATGGACGCGGCCTCGGCGCGGCGCGCACAGGCTCCTCCGCGCCGGCTGTCCATGGTGCGCGGTTGAATGCCGTTCCGACGCATGTGCCACGACGAGGGTGCGGGGCGCTTCCAGACAAGGCCTTCGCGCGCTGAACCCGTTTTCAGCGCCAGCGGCAGACAGGCGATGCCTCGCCCCCGCGCGCGGGCACCCGGAATGACGCGGCTTCTTAGTCCTCGCGCGTCTCGGTGATCCCCAGCAGCTTCAGCTTACGATGCAGCGCCGAGCGCTCCATGCCGATGAAGCTGGCGGTGCGCGAGATGTTGCCGGAGAAACGCCTGATCTGGACGCGCAGATACTCGCGCTCGAAGGTTTCGCGTGCCTCCCGCAAGGGAGCGCCCATGATCGCGGTGGCGCCCGTCCCCGTCTCCTGGCCGCCGAGCACCTCCGCCGGTAGCAGATCGAGGTCGATCCGGCCGATCCGATCGCCCGGCGCGAGGATGATCGTCCGCTCCACCACGTTGCGCAGCTCGCGGACGTTGCCGGGCCAGTCGTAGGATTGCAGCGCCACCAGGGCGTCGGTCGCGATCTCGGGGACGGGCACGCGGCGCTCGGCGGCGTAATGGGCGACGAAATGTTCGACCAGCGCGGGAATGTCCTCGCGCCGTTCCGCCAAGGGCGGGATCGTCACCGGAACAACATTCAGCCGGTAGTAAAGGTCTTCGCGGAACCGCCCTTCGGCGATCTCCAGCGAAAGGTCGCGCGCCGTGGCGGAGACGACGCGAACGTCGACCTTGACCACGCGCGTACCGCCAACGCGGGTGAAGCTCTGGTCGGTCAGCACGCGCAGGATACGCGCCTGGGTGGCGGGCGGCATGTCGGCGATCTCGTCGAGGAACAAGGTCCCGCCGTGCGCCTGCTCAAGCAGCCCGGTGCGGACGAGGTCGCCCCCCTCCTCCACGCCGAACAATTCCTCCTCGACGCGGTCCGGGCTCATTCCCGCGGTGCTGACGATGATGAAGTTGGCGTGCGCGCGCTGGCTCCAGCCATGGAGCAGCCGCGCGGCCACCTCCTTGCCGACCCCCGCGGGGCCGACGATCAGGACGCGGCTGCCCGTCCCGGCGACCCGCTTCAACGTCGCCCGAACCGCGTTGATCGCGGTCGAACTCCCCGTCAGGTCGGTGCCGCGTCCCGCCGCGGCGCGCAGGCTCGCCACCTCCGCGCGCAGCCGCTCGGTCTCGGTCGCGCGCTCGACCATCAGCAGCAGCCGCTCGGCCTGGAACGGCTTCTCGATGAAATCGGCCGCGCCCTTGCGGATCGCGGCAACCGCGGTGTCGAGCGTGCCATGGCCCGAGATCACCAGCACCGGGATCGAAGGATCGCGTCGCTTGATCTCCTCGAGCAGGTCGAGCCCGTCGAGCCGTGAACCTTGCAGCCAGACATCGAGCAGCACCAGGCTCGGGCGGCGCATCGCGATCGCTTCCAGCGCGGCGTCGCTGTCGCCGGCCATGCGCGATTCATATCCCTCGTCCTCGAGCACGCCGGCCACGAGTTCGCGGATGTCGAGTTCGTCGTCGACGACGAGAATGTCGATCGCCATAGCTTGTCAGATCCGATTTCTGGTCAGGGCGGCGATCGTGCGATCGTCGTCGGTGAAGCCGTCCTGGGACGGGGTGGCATCCGCGGCGGCGAGCGGCTCGAGCAGCGCCGCGTCGAACGACAGCGTCACTACGGTGCCGCCGCCGGGTCGGTCGGCGAAGGTCATCGTGCCGAAATGCTCCTCGACGATCTTCTTCACGATCGCGAGCCCGAGCCCGGTGCCGCGCGCGCGAGTCGTCATATAGGGCTCGACGATTCGGTCGCGCTCGAGCGGCAGGCCGACGCCGGTGTCCGCGACCTCGATCACAACGCGTCCTTCCGCCTCGCGCAACGCCATCGACACCGCGCCCTCGCTGACGTCCGCGGCCTCGACCGCCTCGACCGCGTTCTTGACGATGTTGGTCAGCGCCTGACCGAGCTGGCGACGATCGCACACCAGCGTGGGGGCGGGCTCGTCATGATCGAGCATGAACCGGATGCCGGGATGCGCCACCTCGTGAAGGAACATTGTCTGCCGCGCGATGTCGATCAGCGCTTCCTCGCGGAAGACGGGCTTGGGCATGCGCGCGAAGGAGGAGAATTCGTCGACCATCCGGCGCAGGTCTCCCACCTGGCGGACGATCGTGTCGGTCAGCCGGGCGAAGGTGGTGTCGCTCGGCTCGACCTTGCCGCCGTAGCGACGCTGCAACCGCTCGGCGGCGAGCTGGATCGGGGTGAGCGGGTTCTTGATCTCGTGCGCGATGCGGCGCGCGACGTCCGCCCAGGCGGCGCGACGCTGGTCGGTCAGCTGCTGCGTGATATCGTCGAAAGTGATGATCGGACCGGTGCCGTCGCGCGCGATCCGCGCCGCGAAGGTGCGCATCTCCCCCTGGACGTTGTGCTGGACGTTGGCCTCGCGCGCGCCCTCGTCGAGCATCGCGTCGAGTTCGGGCGCGACCGCGCGCAGCACGCGACCCACCGGCGGCGCATCCAGCCCCAGCAGCGTCTGCGCCGAACTGTTGACGAGCCGGATCGTGCGATCCTGCGAGTCGATCGAGATCACGCCCGCGGAGACGCCCGACATCACCGCCTCGATCAGCGCGCGGCGATTCTCGAGCTGGGTGTTGGCGGTGACCAGCGCGGTGTTCTGCGCCTCGAGTCGCGCGGTCATGCTGTTGAACGCATTGGCGAGCGTGCCGACCTCGTCGCGTGCTGGCGTCTCGGGCACGCGCGCCGACAGGTCGCCGCCCTCGACACGGCGCGCGGCGTCGACCAGCTCGCCGACCGGGCGTACCAGCCGGTCCGCCACCGCGAGCGCGATCCACACCGCCACCCCGACGATCAGCAGCGAGACGATCAGCAGCGCCGCGTTGAACTGGAGCTGGAGCGAGCGCGCGCGCGCGATCAGCTGGCGATAATCGGCCAGCACCGCCGCGCCGCGGTTGAGCTGGTTGGCGAGCTGGGGGTCGAACACCCGCGCCGAATAGAGATAGCTGTGAGGCTGATAATCGAGCCGGGTCAGCACGCCCACACGGTCGCCCGAGCGCACCACTACCGACGCCGCCCCCGCCTCGATCTGATCGACCATCGATTTGGTGACCACCCGTTCGAGCTGGCGATCATAAGGATTGACCAACGCGCGGGTGCGGAGCTCGCCGTCCTGACCGCGCTGGACGATCAGCGCCTCTGAGAGGTTGCGCAGGTACAATTGGTAGGCCAGCCCGGCGGCGAAGCGCTTGCTCTCGATCGGATCGGCGCGGAGATAGTCTGCGAGATCGCCCGCCATCGTCATCGTCTCGCGCCCGACCCGATCGGACTCGTTGCGATAGCTCTCCTGCGCCACCGACGCGGCGTTCTCGAACATGCCGCGCGCACGATCCGAGTACCAGAATTGGACACCATATTGAAATAAGAGCGAAGCGAAGATCGTCACGAGCAGCGCGGGCACGGCTGCGACCAGCGAGAACAACAACACCAAGCGAACGTGGAGCCGCCCCTCCCCGCCCACCGGCGAGCGCGCGGCGCGAGTGAGCGCGATCCGCCGCCCCAGCAGGATCATCAGCGCGATTCCCGCCACCAAGTTGGCGACGAGCAGCAATGCCACCACCGGCGGCGCCAGCAGCGCGGCTGGACCACCCTCGCTGCGCACCGTAAAATAGCTGCCGACGCCGATCGCAACCGCCACCGCCAGCACGGCGAGTTCCAGCGCCGGCGTGACTGTCGGGCGCCGGCGGGCGGACGACGTGGTGGAGGAAGAGGGAGGGACTCCCGCGATCATCGCTCTCTCGCTACAACATCGGTGTTGCACAGAGAACACATATTTCGGCGGTCTATCCCTCGCCTGCTCCGGATGGCCGCGCTCCGGGTTCGATTCCGAGCAGATCGAGGCGCTTGCGCAGCGTGTTACGGTTGAGCCCGAGCGCTCGCGCGGCGCGCAACTGGTTGCCGCCGTGGCGCATCAGCATCGCCGCGATCAAGGGACGCTCCACCGCGCCGATCACGCGATCGTAGAGCGTACCATCGTCGAGCGCGCGCGGCAGCTCGCGCGCGAGCCGGTCGATCATCGCGAGCACCGCCGCCTCGATCCCCGGCTCGGGCAGCGTCTCGGCGACGCCTGGCGTGGCGCCGATCGTCGCGACGACCTCGACTGCCCCGATACGATCGTCGCGCGAGAGGGCTGCGAGCCGCCGCATCAGATTCTCGAGCTCGCGGACATTGCCCGGCCAGTCATGCGCCTCGAGCGCCGCAACCGCCTCGGCGTCGAGAGTCTTGCGCGGCAGCCCGGCCTCGGCCGCGCGGTCGAGGAAGTGGCGCGCCAGCTCGGCGATGTCGCCGCGCCGCTCCCGTAGCGCGGGTAGCGCGATCGGCACGACGTTGAGCCGATAGTAGAGATCCTCGCGAAACTGCCCGCCCGCGACCGCCTGCTGCAGGTCGCGGTTGGTCGCCGCGACGATCCGCACGTCGGCGCGGATGGTTCTTGCGCCGCCAACGGTGGTGAACTCGCCCGACTGAAGCACGCGCAAGAGCCGTGTCTGCGCCTCGATCGGCATGTCGCCGATCTCGTCGAGGAACAAGGTGCCGCCGCCAGCCTGCTCGAACCGCCCCGCGCTGCGCTGCGCCGCGCCGGTGAAGGCGCCGCGCTCGTGGCCGAACAGCTCCGCTTCGATCAGCTCGCGCGGGATCGCCGCCATGTTGATCGGCACGAACGGCGCGGCGCGGCGCGCACCAAGGTCGTGGATCGCACGCGCGACCAGCTCCTTGCCGGTGCCCGACTCGCCCGAGACCAGCACTGTGAGGTCGTTCGAGATCACGCGCGCGATCACGCGATACACGTCCTGCATCGCCGGCGAGCGGCCGATCAGCGGCAGCTGCTCCTCTTCCGCCGCGGCGTGCTCGGTCGCGACGCCGCCGCGCTTGAGCGCGGCCGCGACGGTGCGGGTCAGGGTGTCGAGGTCGAACGGCTTTGGCAGATAATCATAGGCGCCTGCCCCGGTGGCGCGCACCGCGGTGGTGAGCGTGTTGCGCGCCGAGAGCACGATCACCGGCATGTCCGGCCGCTCCACCGCCAGCCGCCCGGCATGGTCGATCCCGTCACCGTCAGGCAGCACCACGTCGGTGACGAGCACGTTGGGCGGGTGGGTCCGCAGCTCGCGCGCCATGTCGGCGAGGCTGGCGGCGGTCCGCACCGCATGGCCGGCGCGGCGCAGCGCATGCGCCACCACGGTGCGCACCGCATCGTCGTCATCGACGATCAGGACCTTGCCCGTGCTCATGCGGCGCGCGGCAGCAGCAGGCGGAACACGGTGTGATGCGGCTGCCCCTCGCGCGCATATTGGACGATACCGCCCATGTCGCGCACCAGCTTGTCGACCAGGGCGAGGCCCAGCCCCTTGCCCTCGGGGCGACCCGATACGAACGGGTCGAACAGATGGTCCGCGATGTCGTCGGGCGCGCCGGGGCCGGTGTCGATCACGCACAGCTCGATCGGCAGCGCGACGCGCTCGCGCCCCTTCCCGGTCGCGACGGTGATGCCGTGGCGATAGGCGGTGGTGAGCGTGATGCGCCGCTCGCCGCGCGGCCCTAGCGCGGCGGCCGCGTTCTTAAGCAGGTTGAGCAGCACCTGAAGGAGCGCGTCGCGATTGCCCAAAACCGCAGGCAAGGACGGATCGTAGCGTTCCTCGATCGCGATATCGCGCGCGAACCCGGCCAGCGCCACCCCGCGGGCGTGCGCGAGCAGCGGGTAGATGTTCAGCGGCATCACCTCGCGCGGGCGCGTGTCCGTGAAATCCTCCATATGATCGATCAGCGCGGCGATGCGATCGACCTCGGCGATGACCAGCCCGGTCAGCTCGTCCGCCGCGGCACCGTCGGCGATCAGCTGCGCCGCGCCGCGGATGCTCGATAGCGGGTTCTTGATCTCATGCGCCAACATCGCCGCGGCGCCCACCGCTGCGCGTGCCGCGGCGGCGCGGTCGCTCGACATGCCGAGCCGGCGCGACGCCGCGGCATGGTGGAGCGTGATCGTCCGCCAGCCCGGCTGGTCGACCACCGCAGCTTCGATCAGGTCGACGCGTACCTTCACCCCGCCGCGCAGCTCGAGCTCGATGTCGAACGCGGCGAAGGCATGGCTGGCGCGACGCTCGTCGGCACCGGCGACGCCGAGCAGCGCGGCCACGGTCTGTCCGTGCATCGCGCGCTGCGAGAGGTTGAGCAGCGTCTCGCACTCGGCGTTGGCGCGCGCGACGCGGTCGTCGGGATCGACCACCAGCACCGCGACGGGCAGCGCGGCGAGCAGCTCGGCCTCGCTCGGCCCGCGCTGCGACGGCGTCACGCCGCGACCCGCATCCGGTGCGGCGCGTAGAAGTCGGCAAGCATAGCCTTCACCCGGACGGGGTCGGGCTCCTGGTTCACCTTGTTGCGGAACTCGGCCGAGCCGGGAATGCCTTTGGTGTACCAGCCGATGTGTTTGCGTGCCATGTTGACGCCGGTGACGACGCCATAATGGCTGAGCATCGCCTCATAATGCTCTGAAAGAACGGCATATTGGTCATCCAGCGACGGGTCGGGACGGCGCTCGCCGGTGGCGAACCAATGCATCACCTGGCCGAGCAGCCACGGACGCCCATAGGCACCGCGACCGATCATCACGCCGTTCGCGCCTGACTGTGCCAGCGCAGCCTCGGCGTCGTCGATGGTGCAGATGTCGCCGTTGACGATCACCGGGATCGTCACCGCGTCCTTGACCCGGCGGACAAAGCCCCAGTCGGCACTGCCCTTGTACATCTGGTTGCGCGTGCGGCCGTGCACCGTGACCATGCGCACGCCGAGATCCTCCGCGATGCGCGCCAGCTCGGGCGCATTGAGGCTGTCGTGGCACCAGCCCATTCGCATCTTGAGTGTCACCGGCACGTCCACCGCGCGCACCACGTCGGTGACGATGGCCGCGGCGAGCTTCAGGTCACGCATCAGCGCCGAACCGGCGTCACCGTTGGTCACCTTGCGGACCGGGCAGCCCATGTTGATGTCAATAATCGCGGCGCCCTTGTCGCGCGCGAGCCGTGCCGCCTCACCCATTTCGTAAGGCGTGCAGCCGACCAGCTGCATCGACACGGGCTCCTCCGAGACATGCCACATTGCCTTCTGCAGCGACTGGCGCGTCTCGCGGATCGCCGCCTGACTCGCGATCATCTCGGTGACGTTAAGCCCCGAGCCGTAGCGCCGGACCAGCGTGCGGAACGGCTGATCGGTCACGCCGGTCATCGGCGCGAGCACGACCGGCTGGTCAATGCTCACGTCGCCGATCCGGACCGGCGTCAGGCGGGTGGGAAGAGGTTGAGTCATGGCGGTGCCCGAAAAATGGGCAGGTAGTCGACCCGCCGCGCTCTGGCAAGCCGCGCGCGGACCGGCTAGGGCCCGCCGCGATGACCACGGTCGCCCTTATCGTCGCCGCCGGTAGCGGCTCGCGCAGCGGCAGCGCCGCGCCCAAGCAGTTCGCCCCGATCGCAGCCCGCCCCATGCTCACGTGGAGCCATGCCGCCCTCACCGCGCATCCGAAGGTGGATCGCGTGATCGTCGTTATCGGCGAGGACCAGGAGGCGCTGCTGGCCGCGGCTGTCCCCGGCGCCGAATGGGTCACCGGAGGCATCGAGCGGCGCGACTCGGTTCGGGCCGGGCTCCGCGCCGTGCCGGAGGCGACGCGCGTGCTGGTGCATGACGCAGCGCGCCCGTTCGTTCCCGGCGCGGTAATCGATCGCCTGCTCGGCGCACTCGACGCGGCTCCCGGCGCGATCCCGGTGCTGCCCGTCGCGGACACCTTGGTCACGCATGACGGGGTCACCGTCGCGCGTGAGACACTCGCGCGAGTCCAAACCCCGCAGGCGTTCGACGCCGCTACATTACGGCGTGCGCACGACGCATGGCACGGTGGCGCCGCCACCGACGACGCGCAGATGGTCCGCGCGTTGGGCGCGGCGGTCCGACAGGTGGAAGGCGACGCGATGCTCGAGAAGATCACCTACCCCGCCGATTTCGCCGCCGCCACGGCCCGCGCCGGTGTGGAGACGCGATCGGCAAGCGGCTTCGACGTCCACCGGCTCGAGGACGGCGAGGAACTATGGCTCGGCGGAGTCCTGATCCCGCACCACCAAGGGCTGTCGGGGCACAGCGATGCGGATGTCGCGCTCCATGCGATCACGGACGCGGTACTCGGCACCATCGCGGCGGGCGATATCGGCACGCATTTTCCGCCGAGCGATCCGCAATGGCGCGGCGCCGAGTCCGGACAGTTCCTGGCGCACGCGCGCGCGCTCGTCGAGGCGCGGGGCGGGCGTGTCACCTTCGTCGACCTCACGCTGATGTGCGAGGCGCCCAAGATCGGGCCGCACCGCGCCGCGATGCAGGCGCGCATCGCGGAACTTCTCGGCCTCTCGACCGATCGGGTCAGCGTGAAAGCGACCACGACCGAACGACTTGGCTTCACCGGCCGCGGCGAGGGCATCGCCGCGCAGGCGATCGCGACCGTCACGCTCCCGTCCGGGCTCGTCGCGTGAGGCGCACGTTTGCGCTGGCCGCGGCGTTGGCGAGCGTCGCGCTGATCGCCGCACCCGCCGCGGCGGCACAGGACCGCTGCCTGTCGAGCGCCGATGCCGAGTCGATCGCACTGGTGGCGATGCCCGAGATCATTCGCGATGCCGGCCGCGTCTGCGCGGCCCTGCCGGCGTCGAGCCTGCTGCGGCGCACCGACAGTCCGCTGCTCCAGAAATATGATCGCGAGGCCGATCGGGCGTGGCCGGCGGCGCGCACCGCCATCGCCAAGCTCAGCGACCCGGCGGTGGAACTGCTGCTGCTGAGTGACTATGCCCGACCGATGCTGACCTCGCTCTTCGCGCCGCAGATCACCGGGCGAATCCAGCCTGGCGACTGCCCGACGCTCGATCGGCTGGTGACGCTGCTCGAGCCATTGCCGGCACGCAACACCGCCGGCATCGTCGTAGCCACGCTCCGCTATCTCAAGGCCGAGAAGAACAAGGGCAAGCGCAACGCCGTTCCCGATCTGCCCGTGTGCGCCGCGGTGACGGCGCCATGAGCGACTCGGTTCTGCCCCAGGAATTGGTCGACGCCGCCCGTCGCGTAATTGATGCCAATCGCGCCGCGGGCCGTCGCATCGCGGTGGCGGAGAGCTGCACCGGCGGGTTGGTCTCGGCCGCGCTGACGGAGATCGCGGGTTCGTCCGACGTGTTCGATGCGGGCTTCATCACCTACTCGAACGAGGCCAAGCAGCGGCAGCTGCGGGTCAGCGGCGACGTGCTCGATACGTTCGGCGCGGTGTCGATCGCCGTGGCGTGGAGCATGGCGCAGGGCGCGCTCGCGCAATCCATCGCAGATGTCGCGGTGGCGATCACCGGGGTCGCCGGCCCGGGCGGCGGAAGCGAGAAGAAGCCGGTCGGCACGGTGGTGTTCGCGCGCGCCGAGCGCGCCGGCGATCCCGCCAATGTGGTCGCCGACAAGCGCTTCTTCGGTGATCTCGGTCGCGCCGGGGTTCGGCTTCAGGCGGCGCTGTGCGCGCTGGAGCTGCTGCTCCCCGAGTCCGACGAGGAGCCCGCGACCGAGTCGCTATAGAGCGCGCGCGCGCGTTCCTCGAACGCGCCGATCATCCTGCGCAACGCGACGCCGAACACCTGCCCGGCGAGCATCTCAAACATCCGGTTCTTGAACGCGAAGTCGACGGTGAAGTCGACGAGCGAGCCGCCCTCCCCGTCCGGCCGGAAACGCCAGTCGTTGTGGAGATACTTCAGCGGCCCGTCGACATATTCGACGCGGATCGTGTCCGGCCGCGCCTTCGCCACCTTCGACGTGAAGGTCTCGCGCAGGCCCTTGAAACCAACGATCATGTCCGCGAGCGTCTCACTCTCACCGTCTTGGCGCACGCGCATCGCCGTCACCCAAGGCAGAAATTCCGGGTACCGGCGCACGTCCGCGACCAGGTCGAACATCTGCTCGGGGCTGTAGGGCAGCCGGCGGGTCTCGCTATGCTTTGGCAAGCTTCGCCTCGCGCGCTGCCCGCATCTTCGCGAAATCGTCGCCGGCGTGATAGCTCGACCGCGTCAGCGGCGACGAGGCCACCAGCAGGAAGCCCTTGGCGCGCGCGATCGCGGCATAAGCGTCGAACGCCTTGGGGGGCACAAACTCGGCCACCTTGGCATGACGCGGCGTGGGCTGGAGATACTGGCCCATTGTCAGAAAATCGATGTCGGCTGAGCGCATGTCGTCCATGACCTGGTGGACCTCGAGCCGCTCCTCGCCCAGGCCGAGCATGATGCCCGACTTGGTGAAGATCGACGGATCAAGCTTCTTGACGCTCTCCAGCAGCCGGATCGACGCGTAATAGCGCGCGCCGGGCCGGATCGTCGGGTACAGCCGCGGCACGGTTTCCAGATTGTGATTATACACGTCTGGGCGCGCGGCGACGATGGCCTCCACCGCGGCTTCGTGCTTGTTGCGGAAATCGGGTGTGAGAATCTCGATCGTCGTCGTCGGGTTGGTGCGGCGGATCGCCTCGATCACCCGTACGAACTGCCGCGCGCCGCCATCGGGCAGGTCGTCGCGGTCGACGGAGGTGACGACGATATGCTCCAGGCCCATCTGCGCGGCGGCGTCGGCGACGTTCTGCGGCTCCATCGGGTCGACCGCGCGCGGCATGCCGGTCTTAACGTTGCAGAAGGCGCAGGCGCGCGTGCAGGTATCGCCCAGGATCATCACGGTCGCGTGCTTCTTGGTCCAGCACTCCCCGATGTTCGGGCAGGCGGCCTCTTCGCACACGGTGGTGAGGCTCTTGGAGCGCATCAGCGCGCGCGTGGCGGCGAAGCCCTCGCTGGTGGGCGCCTTGACGCGGATCCAGTCGGGTTTGCGCTGGCGCGCTGGAGCCGGAAGCGGAGTCATCTCGTTCATGCCGTCGCAGATAGCGGCTGGCAGTCTTCGAAACAACGGAAGGGTAACTGACGAATGAGCAAGTTCCACGATATGATCGACGGCTACTACCGCTTCCGCGGCAACGAGTGGCTGGAGGAGCGCGAGCGCTGGACCGAGCTCGCCAGCGGTCAGTCGCCCAAGGTGATGGTCATCGCCTGCTCGGACAGCCGGGTCGATCCCGCCACCATCTTCGGCAGCCGTCCGGGCGAGGTGTTCGTGGTCCGCAACGTCGCCGCTCTGGTGCCGCCGTTCGAGACCGGCGGCGGGCGCCACGGCGTTTCGGCCGCGCTCGAGTTCGCGGTCACCGTGCTCCAGGTCGAGGAAGTGCTGGTGCTCGGCCACGGCGAGTGCGGCGGCGTCAAGGCGGCACTGTCGGGCGACCTCAAGCAGGCCGAGCCGGGCCAGGGCGGCTTCGTCGCCTCGTGGATCGACCTGCTCGACGATGCACGCGAGAAGGTGATCAGCGAGCACGGCAAGGGACCGGAGGGTCAGACGGCGCTGGAGCAGGAGGGCGTCAAGGTCTCGCTCGCCAACCTCATGACCTTCCCGTTCGTGCGCGACCGCGTGCAGGACGGCAAGCTGCGGCTGCACGGCGCGGTCTTCGCGATCACCGACGGCAAGCTGCGCGTGCTGCAGGACGACGGCCACTTCGAGCCGGCGTGAGGTGGTTGGGGCGCCCGCGAGAGCGTGCGCCCCGTTGCCGATTTACGCATCTCCTTCCACCCCGGCGGACGCCGGGGTGGCGGGTAGGAGAGGACGTCGTCCCCTACCCTGTTCCCCTCACCCCGCCTTCGGCGCCACCAGCGCGTCCTTGTCCTTCGGCAGCTCGGCGGTCACCTTGATGTTCAGCTCCTTGAGCTGCTTGGCCGAGACGAAGCTGGGCGCGCCCATCATCAGGTCCTCGGCCTTCTGCGTCATCGGGAAGACAATCACCTCGCGGATGTTGGGCTCGTCGGCAAGCAGCATCACGATCCGGTCGATCCCCGGCGCCGACCCGCCGTGCGGCGGCGCGCCGAACTTGAAGGCGTTGATCATGCCGGCAAAGTTGGTGTCGACATCGGCCTTGGTATAGCCCGCGATCTCGAACGCCTTGTACATGATGTCCGGGCGATGGTTCCGGATCGCGCCCGACGACAGCTCGATGCCGTTGCACACGATATCATATTGATAGGCGAGGATGTCGAGCGGGTCCTTGGTCTCCAGCGCCTCCAGTTCACCCTGCGGCATCGAAAAGGGATTGTGGCTGAAGTCGACATTCTTGTTGTCCTCGTCATATTCGAACATCGGAAAGTCGACGATCCAGCAGAACTCGAAGCGCGACGTGTCGATCAGCCTGAGCTGGTCGGCGACGCGGGTGCGCGCCAGACCGGCGAGCTTCGCCGCCTGCGCTTCCTTGCCGGCGGCAAAGAACAGCCCGTCGTCCGGCCCGAGCCCGAGCGCGTCGGCGAGCGCGTTCATCTTCTCTTCGCCGTGATTCTTGGCGATCGGGCCGCCCCACTCGCCGCCCTTGCGCGTGGCATAGCCGAGCCCGGCATAACCCTCGCCCTGCGCCCAGGCGTTCATGTCGTCGAAGAACTTGCGGCTCTTGTCCGCGGTGTTGGGCGCCGGAATCGCGCGCACCACGTCGCCCGCTTCGACGATCGACGCGAAGCGGCCGAACCCGGAGCCGACGAACTGCTCGCCGACGTCGCTTATGATCAAAGGGTTACGCAGGTCGGGCTTGTCGTTGCCGTACTTGAGCATCGACTCGCGGTACGGGATGCGGCGGAACGGCAGCGCCGAGACGGTCCGACCCTTGCCCTGCCAGTCGGCGAACTCCTCGAACACGCCGTGCAGCACCGGCTCGATCGCGGCGAAGACGTCGTCCTGCGTCACGAAGCTCATTTCGAAGTCGAGCTGGTAGAACTCGCCCGGGCTGCGATCGGCGCGCGCATCCTCGTCGCGGAAGCAGGGCGCGATCTGGAAATAGCGGTCGAACCCCGCCACCATCAGCAGCTGCTTGAACATTTGCGGCGCCTGCGGCAGCGCGTAGAATTTGCCCGGATGGACACGGCTCGGCACCAGATAGTCGCGCGCGCCCTCCGGCGACGAGGCCGTGAGGATCGGCGTCTGGAACTCGGTGAAGCCCTGCTCCACCATGCGGCGGCGGATCGAGGCGATCACGCTCGAGCGCAGCATGATATTGGCGTGGAGCTTGTCGCGGCGCAGGTCGAGGTAGCGGTTGCGCAGCCGGATCTCCTCCGGATATTCGGCGTCGCCGAAAACAGGCATCGGCAGCTCGGCCGCGGCGCTCTGCACCGTCGCGGCGCGCGCATAGACCTCGATCTCGCCGGTCGCGAGCGCACCGTTCACGGTTCCTTCGCTGCGACGCTTCACCTCGCCGTCGATCGTCACCACCGACTCGACGCGCACGCTCTCCAGCAGCGCCAGCGCAGGCGAGTCGCTGTCGGCGACGATCTGGGTGACGCCATAATGGTCGCGCAGGTCGACGAAGAGCACGCCGCCATGGTCGCGCTTGCGGTGCACCCAGCCCGAGAGGCGGACGGTCTGGCCGGCGTCATCGGCGGTCAGCGCGGCGCAGGTGTGGGAGCGATAGGCGTGCATGGGGCGGAAACTCTGGCTGCGGCGCCGCGCTTCGCTCCGGGCGCCGGCGCCGCGGAAGGCGGCGGCACGGCGGCCGGCGACGCGCCGCGACGGCGGTTGTCGGATGATCGCGGCCCTCTCGCGTCATTACCCTCTTTGTCAACCCGCGCCTGCCCGGCTATGGGCAGGCGCTTATGCACGTTCACCCCCTGATCACCGACAGCGCGACGCTGGCCAATCTTTGCACGCGCCTCAGCGAGGCGCCCTATGTGATGGTCGACACCGAGTTCATGCGCGAGAGCACCTATTACCCGGAGCTCTGCCTCATCCAGATCGCGGACACCGAGGAGGCCGCCGCGATCGACCCGATGGCACCCGGCATTGACCTCGCGCCACTGCTCGCGTTGCTGGTCGACAATGAGGACGTGCTCAAGGTGTTCCACGCCGGCGGGCAGGACATAGAGATCATCTACAATCTCACCGGCAAGACCCCGCACCCGCTGTTCGACACGCAGGTGGCGGCAATGGCGCTCGGCCAGGGCGAGCAGATCGGCTATTCCAACCTCGTCGACAGCTGGCTCGGCATATCGGTCGATAAGGGCGCGCGCTTCACCGACTGGGCGCGCCGCCCGCTTGACTCGCGCCAGATCGAATATGCCATCGGCGACGTTACGCATCTCGCGAAGATCTTTCCCAAGATGCTCGAGCGGCTGCGCAAGACCGGCCGCGGCGCGTGGCTCGACCAGGAGATGGAGCGGCTCGCCGATCCGGCCAATTACGCCAATGATCCCGATGTCGCCTGGAAGCGCGTCCGCGTGTCGAGCCGCAAGCCCGAGGTGCTCGGCCGGCTCAAGGCGATCGCGCGCTGGCGCGAGCTGGAGGCGCAGGCCAAGGACCTGCCGCGCGGCCGCATCGTCAAGGACGAGACGATCGCCGATCTCGCCAGCCACCCGCCGCGCAAGCAGGTCGATCTCGCCAAGGTACGCGGCCTGTCGCAAACCTGGGCGGGCAATGACATCGGCGCGCGGCTGATGGCGGCGATCGAGGCGGCGGCGCCGCTGCCCGACGCCGAGCTGCCGCCGCGCGAGGACCGCAAGCCCGGGCTCGGGCGCGAGGGCGCGCTGGTGGCGGACCTGCTCAAGCTGCTGCTCAAGATCCGCGCGCGCGACATCGACGTCGCGCCGCGGCTGCTCGCGCGCGGCGACGAGCTCGAGGCACTCGCCGCGGGGCAGCGGAATGGGCTGCAGATCCTGCAAGGCTGGCGCTACGACCAGTTCGGCCACGACGCGCTCGACCTGGTCGAGGGGCGACTCGGCTTTGCGGTGCAGGACGGCAAGCTCAAGATGACGCGGACGGAGGCCGCGGCGTGAGCCGGATCGCGATCGCGTCCGTCATGCTGGTTGCGCTGGCGGGCTGTGCGCCCAAGGTGGCGGCGCCGGTCGCGGGTGGGGATGCGCCCGGCACAGGCTGCGACGCCGGCGCCGCGTCAACGCTGGTTGGGCGCGCGGCGGACACGGTGGAGGCGGAGGCGCAGCGGCTGAGCGGTGCACGCACGGTACGCCGCTATGCCACCGGCGACGCGCTGACGATGGACTATCGTGCCGATCGGCTGAACGTCGAGACTGATGCGGGTGGATCGATCGTCAAGCTGAGCTGCGGCTGAGGCGCTTCGCATCCCTTCCTGCCGTCATCCCGAGCTTGGTCCGGAATGCACGGTCCCGCATACTCAGCGGCCGCGAACGCGCGTACCGATCCCGGATAAAGTCCGGAACGACAGAAGGGTTAGTCGAGGCCGACGTCCCTCACCCCAGCCGCGGCTGCAAGCCCAGCAGCTGCGCGAGCGCCTTGTGCCGCTTCTGCACCGCCTCGCCGTAGAGCGCCGCATCGTCGCCGGTCAGCGTCACCACCAGCTCACCGGCCTCGACCCGCAGCGACGAGCGCGCCAGCGGCCCCGCCACGCCGCCGCTGAGCCGCTGCCCCAGCCGCATCGCGGTGCCCCAGGCGGCGGCGCGCTTCAGCGACGGCTCGTCTGCGAGCAATGTCAGCGGCGGTGGCGGGGTCGCGGCGCCGCCCATTCCGGTCCATAGCGCCTGCCCCAGCATCGCGCGGCCGCGCGCGTCGATGCCGACCCAATTGCCGTGAAGCGCGATCTCCAGGCCGCGCTCGGCGCGGAAATCCGGATTGGCGCGCCACCCGACGTCGGCAAGATGGCAGGCCGCGGTGCGCAGTCGCGCGTCGCTCGCGTCCTCGCCCGCGAACAGTGGCGCGATCCAGGCGTCGAGCAGGTCGCCATGCTCGGGAAAGCGCCCACTGACGCGCCCTTCATCGCGCGTCGCGACCACCAGTGGATCGAGCGCGCGTTCTGCCGCGCTCAACTCGTCATAGAGCAGCCCCTCGCGCAACCCATAGGCCGAGACGATCGTCTGCGTGCTGCCGAGATGGCGCAGCACCGCCGCGAGCAGCGCCGCCGCATCACTCAGCGTCGGCACGCGCCCGCCCGAGATGCCGGGGATTTCGCGCAGCCGCGCCTTGCTGACATGCGCCAGCGTACGACGCAGCCGTGCGATCGTGTCGGCCGACATGCCATATTGATGGATCACGGGCAGCGGATAATGCGTCACCACCATGTCGAGCCGCGCCAGCGAGCGCCACGAGCCGCCGACGAGGTAGAGCGGCGTGCCCTGCCCCACCCCGCTCCAGCCCCCCGTGGCGAGCAGCGCGCCCACCCTCTTGTCGAGCAGGTTACGCTCGCGCAGTTCGCCGATGCGCAGCACGCCGAGCGGAAACGAGGCACGCTCGTGCAGCGCGCCGCCGCGCACGCGCACCAGTTCGAGGCTACCGCCGCCCAGGTCGCCGACGATACCGTCGGCGTCGGGAATGCCGGAGAGCACGCCCAGCCCGGCCGCCTCGGCTTCCTTCTCGCCCGGCAAGGTCTCGACGCTCAGCCCCGCCTCTTCGGCGACGGCGACCAGCTCGGCACCATTGTCGGCGTCGCGTACCGCCGCGGTGGCGACGGTGCGCAGCCGCGTCACCTCCATCGCGCGTGCCAGCGCGGCGAAGCGGTGGAGTGCCGTGCGCGCGATCGCCATCGCCTGCGCGTCGATCGTGCCGGACTGCGCCAGGCTGCGCCCGAGCCCGGCCAGCACCTTCTCGTTGAACAGGATCGAGGGCAGCCGCGGCGGCCCCTGATAGACGACGAGCCGGATCGAGTTCGAACCGATATCGATGATCGCGGTGCGTGGCGGATCGCTGGTGTCGCTCGCGCCGCAGCGGGAGACACGGCGCGTCGGCAGCAGCCTCACCGCGCGCGCCGCAGCGAGAGCACCGGCACCTCGTCGCCGTCGAGCGCCGCCCCACGTCCCGACAGCGACGGGTTGACCATGAAATAGCGATGAAGATTGAACGGCTTGTCACCGGGATCGACGCGCACGTAGCTTCCGTCCGGCTGGAGCTCCCACGTTTGTTCATTGTCGATCAGATTGGCGACCATCACCTGGTCGAGCACCTGGTCATGCACCGTCTCATTGTCGATCGGCAGCAGATATTCGACCCGCCGATCGAAGTTGCGCGGCATCCAGTCGGCCGAGGAAATATAGACCAGCGCATTGTCGTTCGGCAGCGCCGCGCCGTTGCCAAAGGCGGCGATGCGGCTGTGCTCGAGGAAACGGCCCACCACCGACTTGACGCGGATATTCTCGGACATGCCCGGCACGCGGGGCTTGAGGCAGCAGATACCGCGGATGATGAGGTCGATCTCCACGCCGGCGTTGCTCGCCTCGTACAGCTTCTCGATGATCGTGGGGTCGACGAGCGAGTTCATCTTCGCCCAGACCGCGGCGGGGCGGCCGGCGCGCGCGTGCGCGATCTCGCGGTCGATGTCCTGCATCAACCGTTCGCGCAGGCTGCGCGGACTGAGCACGACCTTCTCCATGTCGCCGGGCTCGACATAGCCGGTGATGTAGTTGAACAGCCGCGCCGCATCGCGGCCGACGCGCGGGTCCGCGGTAAAGAAGCTCAGATCGGTGTAGATCCGTGCTGTCACCGGATGATAATTGCCGGTGCCGAAATGGCAGTAGGTGCGGAACTTGCCGTTCTCGCGCCGCACCACCATCGCCACCTTGGCGTGGGTCTTCCAGTCGATGAAGCCGTAAACGACCTGCACGCCGGCGCGCTCCAGCGCGCTCGCCCATTGCAGATTCTGCTCCTCGTCGAAGCGCGCCTTGAGCTCGACGACCGCGGTGACCGACTTGCCCGCCTCGGCCGCCGCGATCAGCGCGCTGATCACCGCCGACTGTTTGCCCGCGCGGTACAGCGTCTGCTTGATCGCGACCACGTCGGGATCGTTGGCGGCCTGTTTGAGGAAGGCGAGCACCACGTCGAACGTCTCGTACGGATGGTGGACGACGATGTCCTTGGAGCGGATCGCGGCGAAACAGTCGCCGCCGAACTCGCGGATCCGTTCGGGGAAGCGCGGCGTGAAGGGAACGAACTTGAGGTCGGGTCGGTCCTCGTCGGCGAGCAGCGACAGGTCGCCGATGCCGAGGAACGAGCCGGTCTCGGTGACAATCGCGTCCGCCCCGCCGAGCTCGTCCCGCAGCACCGCGGCGAGCGTGTCCGGCATCCCGGTCTCGAGCTCGAGCCGGATCACGCGACCGCGGCGGCGGCGCTTGATCGCATTGGCGAAATAGCGGACGAGATCCTCGGCCTCTTCCTCGATTTCGATATCGCTGTCGCGCAGCACCCGGAACTCGGCCGCGCCGAGCACGTCGTAACCCGGGAAGAGCGCGGGGGCGAAGCGCTTGAGGATCGATTCGGTAGCGACATAGCGCGCGCCCTCGCCCGGTACGCGGACGAAGCGCGGCATGCCCGGCGGCAACATCACCAGCTCGCGGATCGGCTCCTGATCGGAGCGGCGGACCAGGTCGAACATCACCGCCATGCCGCGATTGGGCAGGAAGGGGAACGGGTGCGCCGGGTCGAGCGCCTGCGGCGTGATCACCGGGAAGAGCTGCTCGCGGAAATGGGTCTCGAGCCACGCCTGCTGCTCGGCGTCGAGCACATGGACGAGCGCATGGCTGCCCGGCACCGAGATGCCCACCCCGTCGAGCTCGGCGCGGATGTCGCGCCACACCGACTGCTGGCTCGCCATCAGCGAGTCCGCCTCCTCAACAATCGCGGCGAGCTGCTGCCCCGGGGTGAGACCGTCGGCCGAGCGCGCCTCCACATCCTGGAGCTGCTGGCCCTTCAATCCGGCGACCCGGACCATGAAGAATTCGTCGAGGTTGGCACCCGAGATGGCGAGAAAGCGCAGCCGCTCCAGCAGCGGGTGCGCGCGGTTGCACGCCTCGTCGAGCACGCGGCGGTTGAACGCGAGCCACGACAGCTCGCGGTTGAAATAGCGGCCGCCGTCCCGATCCATGAAGGGATCGTCGAGCACGTCCTCCGCGTCGGTGCGGGCGATGATGGTGGGTCGGGTCATGGAAGATCGCTCTGCGCGGTGAACGCCGCGTCGGGCTGGAGGGTTTCGCGCGCCAGCGGGATCGACAAGCGGCGTCGCCCCGCCAGTGCGGCGCGGTCCAGTCTCTCTATGGCATCGATGACAGCGGCATGACTCCGCTCCAGTCGCGTCACCAGCCAGGCGATGAGGTCGGGCCGGGCGTCGAGATGGCGACGCGCGAATCCGCGCTCAAGCAGCGCACGCACCAGCGCATCGTCCGGCGCGCCGATCGTCACTGCGGGGCTGGCGGCCAAGCGCGTGCGCAGATCGGGCAGCTGCACCGCCCAAACGGGCGGTAGCGCCGCGGCGACCAGAAGCAGCGGCCGCCGCTCCTCCTGCGCACGGTTCCAGGCATGGAACAGCGCCTCCTCCTCCAGCGTGTCGGCGTCATCCACGACGCGGCCGCCCGATTGCGCCGCAAAGATATGCCCGAGCAGCGTGCGGCCGGAACGCGGCGGGCCGGCAAGGATCGCACTCCGCACGGGCCAGGTAGCCCATCGGTCGAGCAGTCGCACCGCGGCGGCGTTGGAGTCGGTGACGAGGAACTCGGCGTCACGCGCGTCGATGGGCAGGGCCAGCGGTAGCGCGAATTGCGTCATCCCGTCGGTCCACGCGGCGGCGCGACGGCGCCGGACGTGGCCGCCGCGGCGGGGGCCGCCGATCCCGGCGGCGCGCGCCGGATCCGCAACGTGGTGCCGCCGCCGAACACCTGCCATCCGCGCGCTTCCAGCGCGGCGCGGAACGCTTCGGGCGGCCCGGCATAGCTCACGCTCATCAGCGATACTCCGCCGAGCGCGAGGCTGGTGGTCGCCGCCGAGCTTACCCCGGGCACCGCGCGGAGCGCGCCCTCCGTCCCGGTCACCGCTCCTGCGTCGGGGGTGTCGAACTGAACCGTGATGCTGCTGACGGAGGTCGCGGTTGCGCTCTCGTCGACGATCGGGTCGAGCAGGTCGGTCGGCGTGGGCGCCGCCGCTGGCATGATCGGCGACAGGCCGGTGTCCGGATCGAGTTCGCCGCCGCGCAGCGCTTCCTGGTAGATCGAGTCGATCCGACGCACCGCCTCGTCCAGCAGCGCCGGGATACCGCGCGCGCTGCCGACGCGTAGCGTGAAGGCGCGCAACAATCGGTGGTCCGGACCGGAACGCGCCTCGAAGCTGCCCACCACGGGTCCGCCCGGCCATTGCCGCGTCAGCCGTGCGGTCGGCATCAGCACATCGCGCGCGCCATATTGATCGATGACCGTGCGCCACCAGGCACGATCGGGCCGCTGCGTCTGCCCGACGTCGAGTAGCAACGGGTCGGGACCGGTGCCGCTGGGGCGGACGTAATCGATCGCGCTGCTGCCGGTACGGAAGCGCGCCCAGGCTTCCTGCCACAGCGTACGCTGCTCGAACGCGGTACCCACGCCGGTGGACCATTGCACCGGGACCACCACGAATGGCGGCGATCGTTCGACATAGGCGGACACGCCGAGCAGCGCGGCGGTGCGGGCGCGATCGAACAGCAGGCCCAGCCGCGCGATGTAGCGGGTCGGGCCGATCTGCTCCTGCTCGATCACGACGCTCGACACGATCGAATCGAGCGTGCCGTCGGAGAGCGTCCGCTCACCCGCGCCGAGCCGCTGCGCCAGCTGGGTAAAGCCCTTGCGCTGCGCCTCGCGCCAGCCGGCGAGCCGCGCCGCCTCGGCGTTCGGTGCCGAGACGTCGACGCGGATACCGCTGACCTCGAAATCGTCCGAACTGTCGACCGCGGCGACGCCACGGTCGCCGCCCTCGATCTGCGCGACGACCGCGGCGGCGCCGAGTGTGCCAAGGGCCACGGCGGCGGTGATGACGGAGAGGCGTCGCATGTCGCGCGTCTTTTGGCGAAGCAGACGTGGAAATCCAAGCGCGATGTGGCTAGGCGCGTCGCCATGAGCAACGAAGGTTACACCTACGAGCAGGCCGGCGTCTCGATCGCCGCCGGAAACGCGCTGGTGCGCGCGATCGCGCCACTGGCCCGCGCGACGCGCCGTGCGGGCGCCGACGCCGATCTCGGCGGCTTCGGCGGCTTCTTCGACCTGCGCGCCGCCGGGTTCACCGATCCGCTGCTGGTGGCGGCCAACGATGGGGTCGGTACCAAGCTCAAATTGGCGATCGAGTGGGAACGACACGAGGGCGTCGGGATCGATCTCGTCGCCATGTGTGTCAACGATCTGATCGTGCAGGGCGCCGAACCGCTCTTCTTCCTCGATTATTACGCGACCGGTCGGCTCGATACCGCGGTGGCCGAGCGCGTCGTCGCGTCGATTGCCCAAGGCTGCCGTATCGCCGGCTGCGCGCTGATCGGCGGGGAGACCGCGGAGATGCCCGGCATGTACGAGGTGGGCGACTATGATCTCGCCGGCTTCTGCGTCGGCGCGGTGGAGCGTGGCGACGTGCTGACCGGTGCCATGATCGCGGCAGGCGACGTGATCCTCGGGCTCGCCTCGTCGGGCGTCCACTCGAACGGCTTCTCGCTGGTCCGCCGGCTCGCCGCCGACAAGGCATGGAAGCTCGATCGCCCCGCGCTGTTCGATCCCGACAAGCTGCTGATCGATCATCTGATGGCGCCGACGCGGATCTATGTCTCGAGCCTGCTGCCGTTGCTGCGCGAACGCCGGGTCAAGGGCCTTGCGCATATCACCGGCGGCGGGCTGCTCGAGAATCTGCCGCGCGTATTGCCCGCCGGCACGCACGCGATGGTCGATGCCGACGCCTGGCCGCAGCCGCGGCTGATGGCGTTCCTTCAGGCGCAGGGCGGGATCGAGCCCGAGGAGATGGCGCGCACGTTCAACTGCGGGATCGGGATGGCGGTTATCGTCGCCGCGGACGAGGCAGAGGCGGTAACGTCGGCGCTGGCGGCGGCGGGCGAGACGGTCGTGGCGATCGGCCGGGTCGAGGCGGGCGAGCGCGGCTGCACCGTGTCGGGCAGTGCGGAGACGTGGAGCGCGCGCGCCGACTGGACCGCGACGCACCGGGCATGAGCGCGCCGGTGCGAGTCGCGGTCCTGCTCTCCGGGCGCGGATCGAACATGCGCTCGCTCGCCGCGGCGGCGGGCGAGAGCTACGTGATTGCGCTCGTCGCGTCGGACAAGCCGGAGGCGCCGGGACTCGGCTGGGCGCGCGAGCACGGGCTCGCTACCTTCGCGCTCTCGCCGCGCGGCATCGGCAAGCCGGCCTATGAGGCGGCGCTCGACACCGCGCTGCGCGCGGCCGGCACCGAGATCATCGCCTTGGCCGGCTATATGCGACTGCTGTCAGATGATTTCGTCGCACGCTGGCGGGGACGGATCATCAATATTCACCCCTCGCTGCTGCCCAAGTACAAGGGGCTCGACACGCATGCGCGCGCGATCGCGGCGGGAGACGCGGTGGCGGGCTGCTCAGTCCATGTCGTCACCGAGGAGCTTGACGGCGGTGCGGTGCTGGGTCGGGCCGAGGTGCCGATCGAGACCGGTGACACGGCGCATACCCTGGCCGAGCGCGTGCTGGCGGCGGAGCACCGGCTGTATCCGGCGGTGCTGGCGCGCTTCGTGCGCGAGGGGGCGTGGCGAGAGGCTTGAGAGTCGCGCTCCCTCCGTTGGCGCCTACACCGCGCGCCCGTAAACGCGATCGTCGTGCCAGGTCGCGCCAACCAGGAAGCGGCGCTCGCCCACGACCGTGAAGCCGTGCTTTTCATAGAAGCGATGCGCGCGGCGGTTGCCGCCGTACACACCGAGCAACACGCGCCCGCAGCCCGCATCGCCCGCGTCGTCGAGGGCGCGTGCGATCAAGGCGGCGCCTAGACCGGTACCGTGATAGGGCCTCAACGCGTAGATCCGCTTGAGCTCGATATCGCCCGGCAGCGGCGCGACCGGCAGATCGGGCGCGGTGAGCAACGTATAGCCGACCGGTGCGGCACCCGGGTCGACCACCGCCAGCGTCGCCATCGCCCCTGCCGCAAAATAGCGCGCGAAGGCGGCGGCGCTGCTGTTAAGCCCGACGTGCGCGACGATGTCGGCGCCGTCGAGCACGCCCGCGAACGCCTCGAGGAAGGTTGCGCCCGCAACCAGCGCGAGCGCGTCCGTGTCGTGCACGCCGGCGCGCCGCAGCTGCCACGCCGGCGTTGTCATGTCAGCCGACGATCTCTTCGGGCTTGAAGAAATAGGCGATTTCGATCGCGGCATTCTCGTCCGAGTCCGACCCGTGCACCGAATTGGCCTCGATCGACTCGGCCAGCTCCTTGCGGATCGTGCCGGGTGCGGCGTTCTCAGGGTTGGTCGCGCCCATGATGTCGCGGTTGCGCTGCACGGCGTTTTCGCCCTCAAGCACCTGCACGACCACCGGACCCGAGATCATGAAGCCGACCAGATCGTTGAAGAACGGCCGCTCCTTGTGGACCGCGTAGAAGCCCTCGGCCTGCTCCTTGGTCATCTTGATGCGCTTGGAGGCGACGACGCGCAGGCCCGCCTCCTCCAGCATCTTGGTAACCGCGCCGGTCAGGTTGCGACGCGTGGCGTCGGGCTTGATAATCGAGAAGGTACGGTTCGCGGCCATGACGGTCACGGGCTCCTGCTACAATGAGGGGAAAAGTGGCGCTCCCCTAGGCGGCGCGGCGACGCGAGGCAAGCGTCACGCCGCCTGTTCCCAGCGGCCGCTGTCATTCTGCTTCCAATAGCGGCGCGTCACCGCGGGACGGTCCGCCAGCGCCTTCCAGGCCGCCCGCGCGGCGCCGATCTGGTCGTCGGCGAAGAAGTGGAACACGCGGTCGAAGTCGAGAGCGTCGTCGCGCCAGCGTCCGTCCACCAGCGCGACGTGGCGCGCATTGTTGGCCGCGTCGAGGGTCTCCGCGATCAGCACCGGTTGGTGTGCGTCCTCCGCCCCGCCGAGCTGCGCGTGCGGCAGGAAACTGGCGGGCGCGTAGCTCCACAGCAGCCGGTCGAGCATGGCGCGCTGCTCCGCCTCCGCGGCGACGATCAGCAGCCGCGCGCCGTTCGCCACCACCTTCTCGGCGATTTGCGGCAGTGCGCGCTCGAGCGGCATGAGCGTGAGATGGTAGAAGTCCACCTGCACCGCGCGCTCACCCGCCGGCTCGCTCACGGCTCGCAGGAGTCCGCGACGAAGCGGTCGAGCACGCGCACGCCATAGCCGGTCGCGCCCTTTGCCCAGGTCGGCCCGTCCTTGTCGGCCCAGACCATGCCCGCGATATCGAGGTGCGCCCAGGCCACCCCGGTATCGACGAAACGTTGCAGGAACTGCGCCGCGGTGATCGAACCCGCGCCGCGCGGACCGACATTCTTCACGTCCGCGATCGGCGAGTCGATCAGTCGGTCATAGGCATCGGCCAACGGGAAGCGCCACAGCTGGTCACCCGAGGCGCGCCCGGCGGCGAGCAGCTGGTCGGCGAGCGCGTCGTCGTTGGAGAAGAGGCCACCATATTCATTGCCGAGGCTGACGATCATCGCGCCGGTGAGCGTAGCGAGATCGACGATCCGTGCCGGCTTGTGCTCGCGCTGTACCCAGGTGAGGCAGTCACACAGAACCAGCCGCCCCTCCGCGTCGGTGTTGATCACCTCCACGGTCTGGCCCGACATCGTCGTGACCACATCCCCGGGGCGCTGCGCATTGCCGTCGGGCATGTTCTCGACCAGGCCCATGACGCCGATCACGTTCGCCTTCGCGCCGCGTCGGGCGAGCGCCAGCATCGCGCCGGCGACCGCCGCAGCGCCCCCCATGTCCCACTTCATGTCCTCCATCCCGGCGGACGGCTTGATCGAAATGCCGCCGGTGTCGAACGTCACGCCCTTGCCGACCAGCGCAGTGAGCGGCGCCGCCTCGCCCGCCCCGCTCCAGCGCAGCGCGAGAATGCGCGCCTCGCGGGTCGAGCCCTGGCTGACGCCGAGCAGCGCGCCCATGCCGAGCTGGCGCATGTCGTCCTCGGTGAGCACGGCCACGTCCAGTCCCAGCCCGTCGACAGCGGCGAGCACGCGCTCGACGAACGTCTCGGGGTAGAGGATGTTGGGCGGCAGCGTCGCGAGCAATCGCGCCAAAGCGACGCCCGCGGTGACGGCGTCGCGGTCGGCCCAGGCCGAGTCGCTGCCCACGACGGTGAGCGCGGTCAGCGTCGGCTTCTGCTTGTCCGACAGCTTGGTGCGATATTCGTCGAAGCGCCACGCGCGCTGCGCCGCGCCGGCCGCGAAGCGCGCGGCGGCGATCGGGGCGGCGCCGCTGAGATCGGCCACTGCTGCGGTTACGCCGCTGGTCAGCAGCCGGGCGGTCAGCGCACCGCCGGCGCGCTCATAAGCGGCGTCGTCACCCGCGCCGACGCCGAGCAGCAGCACGCGCCGCGCCCCGTCGGCATGCGGCACGAACAGCTCGGTGACGCTGCCAGCCTCGCCTTCGAACCGCTGCCCGCTCGCCGCCGCGGCGAGAAGCGCGTCCGCGCCCTCCACCAGCCCGGCGGTGGCGCCGCCCTTCTGCACCGGCAGCGCCAACACCGCGCTCGTCTCGGGTCGGGTGGCGGCGAACGCGATCTTCATGCGGCTGTCCTTCTCAGTCATCATCTGCTGAATAGGGCCGAGCGCGCGAACTGGCAAAGCGTTGCAGCGACGCGTGCGCGATGCGATAGGGCGCCGTTGCGCCGTCGCCATCCCGGCAGCGCGCGCGGGGGTGCAACGGAAGCGACGTGACGCGTAATGAACTTCTCGCCGGCGGCGCGCTGTGGCTGCTCGCCGCCGCGCCGGCCGCGGCGCAGGCGCCGGTGCCGACCCCCGCCCGGCCGTCGCCCTTGGCGCCGACGAACTCCCCCGCGACCGCTGCGTCGCCGGCAGCCAGCTCTCAAGGCGAGAACGAGCAGGTGCAGTTCAGCGCCAACGGGCTGGAGTATGACACCGAGGCGGACGTGGTCACCGCCACCGGCGAGGTGCGGATGACCCGCGGCGGCGACCGGCTGCGCGCCGAGCGTGTGGTGTGGAACCGCAAGACCGGCAAAGTGATCGCCACGGGTAACGTCGCGGTGACCGACCCGGAAGGCGACACTGCGTACGGCGACTCCATCGAGCTGACCGATACGCTGCGCGACGGCGTGGTCGACAATCTGCTGGTCGTGCTCGAACAGGGTGGGCGTCTCGCGGCAGTGCGCGGCACGCGCCAGCCCGACGGCGTCTACAATCTCGATCGCGCCGTCTACTCGCCATGCGCGGTGACCAACTCGGACGGCTGTCCGAAGGAACCGGCGTGGAAGATCACTGCGGTCAAGGTGACCTATGACGCGGATCGTCAGCGAGTCTCTTACGAAGGCGCGCGCTTCCACCTGTTCGGGCTGACCAGCCCCGCGCTGCCGCGCTTCAGCCACTCGATCGCGCAGAGCAATGACAGCGGCCTGCTCACCCCGTCCTTCGGGCTGACCAGGCTGAACGGCGCCGAGCTGGTGCTGCCGTTCAATTTCGCGCTCGGACCAAATCGCTCGCTCGTCATCGCGCCGCATCTGTTCTCGTCCGAGGTGCCGATGCTCGAGGCGCGCTACAGCGCGGTGAACGAGCTCGGCGCCTATTCGATCGCGGGCTATGCCACCAGCAGCCGGCGCAGCGACGATCTCTCGAGCGGCTTCACCTCGGATACGACGCGCGCCTTCCGCGGCTATCTCGACGGCAGCGGGCGCTTCCAGCTCGATCCGAACTGGAGCATCTCGGGCTCGATGCGGATCGTCACTGATCGCACCTTCCTGCGCCGCTACGACATCTCCAACGATGACCGGCTGCGCACCACCATCGCGCTCGAGCGGATCGACGCGAACAGCTATTTCTCGCTTGCAGGCTGGGCAGTGCAGACGCTGCGGGTCGGCGACCGCCAGGGCATGCAGCCGGTGGCGCTGCCCGAGATGGACTATCGCCG
The DNA here is from genome assembly GCF_051400595.1 of Sphingomonas larreae. NCBI lineage: Bacteria > Pseudomonadati > Pseudomonadota > Alphaproteobacteria > Sphingomonadales > Sphingomonadaceae > Sphingomonas > Sphingomonas larreae. The sequence goes on along the minus strand of NZ_JBLFFI010000003.1, from coordinate 305,491 downwards.
CCGTATCAACGACGGCATGCTCGGCGGCGTGCTCCAGCTCCAGCTTAACACGCTCGCGGTCGGACGCAGGGCGGGCCAGGACACGCAGCGCGCCTTCGCCAGCGCGCGTTGGGACTGGCGCGGCGTCACCGTCATGGGCCAGGAGGTGACGCTCAGCGCCTATGCGCGCGGCGACGCGTACAATTCGAACGACACGGTCGCCACCGCCGTCGATCAGTATCGCGGGATCGACGGGTTCCAGACGCGCGCGATCGGCGCGCTCGCGGCGGACGTGCGCTGGCCCTTCGTCGGCGAGCTGTTCGGCGGGCTGCAACGCTTCTCACCGCGGGTCCAGGTGGTCGCCACGCCGCGTACGCGCAACATCCAGGTCCCGAACGAGGACGCTCGCGCGGTCGACCTTGAGGACTCTAACCTCTTCGCCCTCAACCGCTTTCCCGGCTACGACCGGTGGGAGGACTCGAGTCGCGTGACCTACGGCGCGGACTGGTCGCTCGATCTTCCCGGCGTCGCCATCACCACCAACGTCGGCCAAAGCTACCGCCTCAATTCACGGCCGAGCATCCTGCCCGATGGTACTGGCCTGTCGGATCGGTTCTCCGACATCGTCGGGCGTACCAACGTGCGCATCGGCGAGTTCGTCACGCTCACCCACCGCTACCGGCTCGACAAGAGCAATCTCGCGGTGCGCCGCAACGAGCTCGACGCGACCGTTGGCTCGCGTCGCACCTACGCGACGGTCGGCTATCTCCGCCTCAACCGCGACATCACCGAACTCGAGGATTTGCAGGACCGCGAGGAAGTCCGCGCCGGCGGTCGCGTCGCCTTTGCGCGCTTCTGGTCGTTATGGGGCTCAGCCGTGGTGGACCTCACTGACCGAGCCGAGGACCCGCTGTCGCAGGCCGACGGCTTCACGCCAATCCGGCATCGGCTCGGCCTGGCCTATCAGGACGATTGTCTCGATCTTGGCGTGACGTGGCGGCGCGACTATCGCACCGTTGGCGATGCCCGGCGCGGCGACAGCTATCTCTTGACGCTTTCCTTCAAGAACCTCGGCCGCTAAGCCCCTGTTCAGTTCGCTTCGGGCAGATCAAGGTCGCGTGCGGCCGCTGTCCGGGAGCCGTGATGGAAGCGATCGACGTGCGGCGACGCGATAGGGATTTCGAGACACACGTGATGACCAAGACGATGGGTGCGGTGCTGACCCGCCGGGTACTGGCGGCGCTGCTGATGGTCGGGACCGCGGGCGTGGCGATCGCGCAGACCGCGGCCGACCAGGATGCTCCCGAGCAGGGGGGGCTCGCCAGCGATCCGACCGGGCTCGGCCTGCCTGCCAATCTCCAGGTGTTCGGCAACGTCGATCCGAACGTCCGCAAGGCAACCGCGATCGTCAACGATACGGTGATCACGCGAACCGACGTCGACCAGCGCGTCGCACTGATTGCCGCGGCCAACAACGTCAAGCTCTCCGATCAGGAGCGCGACCGCCTCCAGCTCCAGGTGCTGCGCCAGCTGATCGACGAGACGCTCGAGATCCAGCAGGCCAAGACGGCGGACGTGACGATCACCAAAGACCAGATTGACCAGAGCTTCGCGCGCGTCTCGCGCAATTTCGGCAAGACGCCCGAGCAGTTCGCCGCTTTCTTACGCGAGAGCGGCTCGTCGGACCGTTCGATCCGTCGCCAGATCGAGGGTGAGCTGGCGTGGAGCCGCTACCTCAGCAAGCGGGTCGAGCCGTTCGTCAACGTCGGCGACGAGGAGGTGAAGGCCATCCTGGATCGGCTTGAAGCAGCCAAGGGCACCGAGGAGTTTCACCTCAACGAAATCTATCTTGCCGCCACGCCCGATCGGCAGGAGCAGGTGTTCAACAACGCACGCCAGCTGATCGCCGAGATCGGCCAGGGCAAGGCGCCGTTCGCTTATTTCGCGCGCAATTTCTCCGAGGCCTCGACGCGCGGCGTCGGCGGCGATCTCGGCTGGGTCCGCACCGCGCAGCTGCCCGACGCGCTGGCGCAGGCGGCCACGACGATGCAGGTCGGCCAGGTCGCCGGGCCGGTGGCGACGCCGGGCGGCTTCTCGATCCTCTACCTGGTCGACAAGCGTCGTGTGGGCAGCGCCGACCCGCGCGACGCGCGCCTCAGCCTCAAGCAGATGACGATCAAGTTCCCGGCCAACACCACCCAGGCACAGGCGACCGCGCGCACCTCCGCCTTCGCCGAGGCGATCCAGAAGCTGCAGGGCTGCGGCTCGGTGGACAAGGTGGCCGGCACGCTCAACGCGGAGGTGGTCAACAATGACGCGATCCGCGTCCGGGATCTGCCGCCGCAGCTCCAGACGATCATGATTAACCTCCAGGTCGGGCAAGCGACACCGCCGTTCGGCTCGCCGACCGAGGGCGTGCGCACATTGGTGCTCTGCGGACGCGACGAGGTGCAAGGCGGGCAGCTGCCGGGCGCGCAGCAGGTGCAGAACCAGCTCGAGCAGCAGCGCGTCAATCTCCGCGCCCAGCAGGCGCTGCGCGATCTTCGCCGCGACGCGGTGATCGAGTATCGCTGAGGTACGGCCGTGACCGCGCCGATCGTCATCGCCATGGGAGATCCCGCCGGGATCGGCCCGGAGACGATCGCCAAGGCCTGGGCCGCGCGTGAGGTGCATGCGCTGCCGCCGTTCGTCGCGGTCGGCGACGAGCGCGCGGTGGCGCGCGTGTGGGACGGTCCGATCGCGCCGATCAGCGATCTTGCCGCGGTCGAACGGGTCTACCCCGGCGCGCTGCCGGTGCTCACCGTACAGGACGCCGGCGAGATCGTCCCCGGCCAGCCCGATGCCGACGGTGCGCGCTGCGCGCTGCACGCGCTCGAACTCGCCGCCGGTCTGGTACGCTCGGGCGCGGGGCGGGCACTGGTCACCGGCCCGGTCTCCAAGGCGCAGCTCTACGGTGTCGGTTTCACCCATCCCGGCCAGACCGAGTTCGTCGCCGAGCGCTGCGGGATCGCGCGCGACAATGCGGTGATGATGCTTGCCGGACCGGACCTGCGCGTGGTGCCGATCACGACACATGTGGCGCTCGCCTCGGTGTCGGGGCTGCTAAGCGTCGAGCTGATTGTCGCCAAGGCGCGCGTGACGGCGCGCGGGCTGACGCGCAACTTCGGGATCGATGCCCCGCGGCTCGCCTTCGCGGGCTTCAACCCGCATGCGGGGGAGGAAGGCACGATGGGGCGGGAGGAGATCGACATCATTCGCCCCGCCATCGAGCAACTCGTCGCCGAGGGGATCGACGCGCGCGGCCCCTACCCCGCCGACACCATGTTCCACGCGCGGGCCCGCGAACAATATGACGCGGCGCTGTGCTGCTACCACGACCAGGCGCTCGTGCCGCTCAAGACGCTCCACTTCGACGACGGCGTCAATATAACGCTAGGGCTGCCGATCGTTCGCACCTCGCCCGATCACGGCACCGCCTTCGGCATCGCCGGCAAGGGCGTGGCGCATCCCGGCGCCACGATCGCCGCGATCGCGATGGCGGATGCCGCAGCCCGGCAGCGCGCGCGCTGCGCCACCGCGGCGTGAGCGAGACGCCCGCGTCGGTGGCGCTGCCACCGCTGCGCGACGTCATCGCGCGTTATGGCCTCAATGCGTCCAAGGCATTGGGACAGAACTTCCTGTTCGATTCGCAGCTGCTCGCACGCATTGCGCGCGTGCCGGGCGAGCTCACCGGGACCGAGGTGCTGGAGGTCGGCCCGGGCCCCGGCGGGCTCACACGGGCGCTGCTCGCCGCGGGGGCGCGGGTCACCGCGATCGAGCGTGACCGCCGCTGCATCCCCGCGCTCGCCGAGCTGGGCGCGGCCTATCCGGGGCAGCTCAACGTGATCGAGGGCGACGCCACGGAGATCGACGCGAGCGCGCTCTTCAGGACCGCGCCGCACATCGTTTCCAACCTGCCCTATAATGTCGGCACCGCGCTGCTGGTCGGTTGGCTCTCGGCCGAGTGGCAGCCGTGGTGGCAGTCGCTCACGCTGATGTTCCAGCGCGAGGTGGCGGAGCGGATCGTCGCGCCGGTCGGCGGCGACGCTTACGGCCGGCTGGCGGTGCTGGCGCAGTGGCGCGCGAGCGCGCGGATCGCGATGCCCGTGCACCGCTCGGCCTTCACCCCACCGCCCAAGGTGATGTCGGCTGTGGTCCATATCGTGCCGGAGAAAGCGCCTACCGGCGTGCGGCTGGCGACGCTGGAGCGGCTCACCGCGGCGGCATTCGGGCAGCGGCGCAAGATGCTGCGGCAGAGCCTGCGCGGCGTGCCCGGCGCGATCGCCGCGGTCGAGGCGGAGGGCATCGACCCGACCCGGCGTGCGGAGACGGTCAGCGTTGCGGAGTTCATCGCGGTGGCGCGGCGGCTGGATGATGAACGGTACGGCTGAGCGCCGGAGGCGAGCCACTCACAGATAGCGGCTGTCACCCCACAGTAGCTGCCACCCCGGCGAAAGCCGGGGTCCAGTCGGGGACGGGACCGGACTGCACCAAGACCTTCCCACCTGGGCCCCGGCCTCCGCCGGGGCAACAAGAGGCGTCGCTTCCTCAGCCGAAGGTCAGTGCGGCCCCGGCCTCGACGTGCGTCAGATGAACTCGATCTTCGACACTACATAGTAGCGGTCGCCCGCGGGCACTGAGACCTCCACCTCGTCCTCGACACTGCGCCCGATCAGCGCGCGGCCAAGCGGCGAATTGTAGCTGATCCGGCCGGTCTTGGCGTCCGCCTCGGTCTGGCCGACGATCTGATACCGTACGGGCTTGTCGTCCTCGTCGATCAACGTGACAGTGGCGCCGAACACGATCTTGTCGCCCGACAAATCGCGCGGATCGATGATCTGCGCGCGGCTGAGCTTGTCCTCGATGTCGGCGATCGACGCCTCGATCTGACCCTGACGCTCCTTCGCGGCGTGATATTCCGCGTTTTCCGACAGGTCGCCGTGCGCGCGGGCTTCCTCGATCGCGTCGACGATCTGCGGCCGCTCGGTCTTGAGGCGCTTGAGATCAGCGTTCAGCTTCTCATAGCCCTCCTGCAGCATCGGCATCTTCTCGACCGTCGCCATCGTCCATCCTTCGAAAAACACCCACCGAGCGGTCGCGTCGTCGCGACCGCCCGCACCATCCGGATTGTATGGGGATCAGTTGTGCGGCTGCGAATAATAGGCCTGCAGCGGACGCACTTCAAGCTTGCTCCCGGAATTGCCGGCGACGCCGGCGCCAATCGCGGCGGCCGCCTGCACCGCCGCCGAGGCGGTGGTGAAATAGGGGATCTTGCCGTTCACTGCCGAGGCGCGGATCGGCTGCGAGTCCTTGAGGCTTTGCCATCCCTCGGTGGTATTGAAGATCAAGTCGATCTTGCCGTCCTTGATGCGGTCGACGATGTGTGGCCGCCCCTGCGCCACCTTGTTGATCCGCTCTACCGGCAGCCCGGCGCGCTCGAGATGGTCCGCCGTGCCCGCGGTGGCGACGATGGCGAAGCCGGCCTCGACCAAGGTGCGCACCGCCGGGACGATCGCCTCCTTGTCGCCCTGCTTCACGCTGACGAACACCGCGCCCCCGCTGGGCAGTATCGTGCCCGCGCCGAGCTGTGACTTGGCGAAGGCGGTGGTGAAGTCGCGGTCGATCCCCATCACCTCGCCGGTGCTCTTCATCTCGGGCGACAGCACCGGGTCGATTCCGGGAAAGCGGCTGAACGGGAACACCGCCTCCTTCACCGCGAAATAGTCGATATCGCGGTTGATCCTTGGCAGGTCGGCGAGCTTCTCGCCCGCCATCACGCGCGCCGCGATCTTGGCGATCGGCGCCCCGATCGCCTTGGCGACGAACGGCACGGTGCGGCTGGCGCGCGGGTTGACCTCGATGAGATAGACCAGCCCGTCCTTGACCGCGAACTGGATGTTCATCAGCCCGCGCACGGAGAGGCCGTGGGCGAGCGCCTCGGCCTGGCGCTCGATCTCGGCGACGATCTCCGGCGCGAGCGAATAGGGCGGGATTGAGCAGGCGCTGTCGCCCGAGTGGACCCCAGCCTCCTCGATATGCTGGAGCACGCCCGCGACCACGACCTGCTCGCCGTCGCAGATCGCGTCGACGTCGACCTCGACCGCGTCGCGCAGATACTGGTCGATCAGCACCGGCGCGTCGCCCGACACCTGCACCGCGGTCTGGATGTAGTCTTCGAGCTGCTGGTCGCTGTCGACGATCTCCATCGCGCGGCCGCCGAGCACGTAGCTCGGCCGCATCAGCACGGGATAGCCGATGCGGTTGGCGACGTTGAGCGCCTCCTCGCGGCTGCGCGCGATGCCGTTGGCGGGCTGGAGCAATTTGAGCCGGTTGACGAGCGCGGCGAAGCGCTCGCGGTCCTCGGCCAGATCGATCGCGTCGGGCGAGGTGCCGAGGATCGGGATGCCTGCCTGCTCCAGCGCGCGCGCGAGGTTGAGCGGGGTCTGGCCGCCGAACTGGACGATCACGCCGACCAGCTCGCCCGACTGCTGCTCGACGTGCAGGATCTCGAGCACATCTTCCGCGGTCAGCGGCTCGAAATAGAGACGGTCCGAGGTGTCATAGTCGGTGCTCACCGTCTCCGGGTTGCAGTTGACCATGATCGTCTCATAGCCCTGGTCGGCCAGCGCGAAACAGGCGTGGCAACAGCAATAGTCGAACTCGATCCCCTGCCCGATCCGGTTCGGTCCGCCGCCCAGGATCACGATCTTGCGCCGGTCGCTCGGCTGCGCCTCGTTCTCGGGCTCGCCGAACATCGGCGCCTCGTAGGTCGAGTACATATACGGCGTCTTGGCCTCGAACTCCGCGGCGCAGGTGTCGATGCGCTTGAACACCGGCCGCACGCCGAGCTTCACACGGTGCTGGCGCACCTCCGCCTCGGTGACGCCGCCGGTCATCGCCTTGACGGCCTCATGGATCAGCCCCGAGCCGCGCGCGATGCCACGCTCCATGCCGCGCAGGTTGGCCGACTGGAGCGCGAGCCAGGCGAGGCGCTTGTCGGAGAAGCCCATCGCCTTGAGCCGGCGCATGCCGGGCGCGTCGATCGGCAGGCCGTCCGCCATGACCTCGGCCTCGGCGGCGACGATCTCGGCGATCCGCTCGAGGAACCAGGGGTCGTACTTGGCGATGGCGTGCACCTCGGCGACGGTGAAGCCCTCGCGCAGCGCCTGAGCGGCGACCAGCAGCCGGTCGGGCGTCGGCGCCGCGAGCGCGGCCTCGATCTCGGCGCGCGGCGCGCCGACGAGCCGCTCGACCTGATCGAAGCCCGACAGGCCGGTCTCCAGCCCCCGCAGCGCCTTCTGCACCGATTCGTGGATGTTGCGCCCGATCGCCATGACCTCGCCGACCGACTTCATCGCGGTGCCCAGCGTCGCCTGCGCGCCCTTGAACTTCTCGAAGGCGAAGCGCGGGATCTTGGTGACGACATAGTCGATCGTCGGCTCGAACGAGGCCGGCGTGGCGCCGGTGATGTCGTTCTCGATCTCGTCGAGCGTATAGCCGACCGCCAGCTTGGCGGCGACCTTGGCGATGGGGAAGCCGGTCGCCTTGCTCGCCAGTGCCGAGGAGCGCGACACGCGCGGGTTCATCTCGATGACGATGAGGCGCCCGTCCTTCGGGTTGACCGCGAACTGGACGTTGGAGCCGCCGGTCTCGACGCCGATCTCGCGCAGCACCGCAATACTGGCGTTGCGCATGATCTGATATTCCTTGTCGGTCAGCGTCAGCGCCGGCGCGACCGTGATGGAATCGCCGGTGTGGACGCCCATCGGATCGATGTTCTCGATCGAGCAGATGATGATGCAATTGTCCGCGCGGTCGCGGACCACCTCCATCTCATATTCCTTCCAGCCGAGCAGCGACTCCTCGATCAGCACCTCGGTGGTGGGCGAGGCGTCGAGCCCCTTGCGAACGATCTCGAGGAACTCCTCGCGATTATAGGCGGCGCCGCCGCCCGTCCCGCCGAGCGTAAAGCTGGGGCGGATGATCGCGGGCAGCCCGACCTTGTCGAGCCCGGCGAGCGCCTCGGCCTCGGTATGCGCGATATGGCTGCGCGCGCTCTCCAGCCCGATCTTGTCCATCGCGTCGCGGAACTTGAGCCGGTCCTCGGCCTTGTCGATCGCCTCGGCATCGGCGCCGATCATCTGGACGCCATATTTCTCCAGCGTGCCGTCGCGGAACAGCGCCAGCGCGGTGTTGAGCGCGGTCTGCCCGCCCATGGTCGGGAGCACCGCGTCGGGGCGTTCCTTGGCGATGATCGTGGCGACCACCTCGGGGGTGATCGGCTCGACATAGGTGGCGTCGGCCAGCTCGGGATCGGTCATGATCGTCGCCGGGTTCGAATTGACCAGGACGATGCGATAGCCCTCTTCCTTGAGCGCCTTGATTGCCTGCGTGCCGGAATAATCGAACTCGCACGCCTGGCCGATGATGATCGGCCCCGCGCCGATGACGAGGATCGAGGAGATGTCGGTGCGTTTGGGCATGCGTCAGGTCCTGCCTTCAAGGCTTCTTTGTTTCGGGCAAGGGCACCGCCGCTCGCCCGCTATGTCGTCGCGGCGCTGCGTCAGGCCGGGCGGAGCGCCGCGACGAACCGCTCGAACAGATAGAGGCTGTCCTGCGGGCCCGGGCTCGCCTCAGGGTGATATTGCACGCTGAACGCGGGCCGGTCGGTCAGCTCGAGCCCGGCGTTGCTGCCGTCGAACAACGAAACGTGCGTCTCGCGCGCGTTGGCGGGCAACGTCTCGCGCTCGACCGCGAAGCCGTGGTTCATGCTGGTGATCTCGACCGCGCCGTCGCTGAGCCGCTTGACCGGGTGGTTGGCGCCGCGATGGCCCTGGAACATCTTGGTCGTCCGCGCCCCCACCGCCAGCGCGAGCAGCTGGTGGCCGAGGCAGATGCCGAACAGCGGCTTGCCGGTGTCGAGCAGCTGGCGGATCACCGGCACGGCGTACGCGCCCGTCGCGGCGGGGTCGCCGGGGCCGTTGGAGAGGAAGATGCCGTCGGGCGCGAGCGCCATGATCTCGTCGAAGGTCGCGGTCGCTGGCACCACGGACACCTTCGCCCCGGCCTGAACCAAGTTACGGAAGATGTTGAACTTGCTGCCGTAATCCACTGCGACCACGTGCGGCCGCGCACCCTCGCCGGCACCGTCATAGCCGAAGCCGAGCCGCCAGATGCCGCCTTCCCAGATGCCGTGCGTCTCGCGCGTCACGTCCTTGGCGAGGTCCATCCCCTCCAGCCCGGGCCAGCCGCGCGCCAGCTTGAGCAGCAGGTCGAGGTCGAACTGCCCGTCGGGCGCATGCGCCACCACGCCGGTCGGCGCGCCACCGCCGCGGATGCGGCGCGTCAGTGCGCGCGTGTCCACGCCCGCCAGCCCGATGCGCGCGTGCCGTTCCATCCAGCCGGCGAGATTCTCCATCGCGCGGAAGTTGCTCGGCGCGGTCGGGTCCTCGCGCACGATCATGCCGAGCGCGTGCGGGTTGTCGGCCTCGACGTCGTCGGGATTGGCCCCGACGTTGCCGATGTGCGGGAAGGTGAAGGTGATGATCTGACCGGCGAAGCTCGGGTCGGTCATGATCTCCTGGTAACCCGTCATGGCGGTGTGGAAGCACACCTCGCCCACCGCCTGGCCGGTCGCCCCGAAGCCGCGGCCCCACGCCACCTCGCCGCTGGCGAGGACGAGGACGCCCGTCGCTCCATCCGGTCTGGGCGCGTGCGGAAACGTGGCGTCGGCCATGGCAGGCGGGCACTCCTTGTGTGGGTCGGCAATGTCGCTAAGCCCCGCCCGCTAGAGACGCGCGCCGGACGCGTCAATCGGTTAAGGACACGGGTATGATTCGGGACGACATCAAGGCCGCGCAGATCGCGGCGATGAAGGCGGGCGACAAGGAGGCGCGCGCCACCATCGGGCTGATCCAGGCGGCGGTGAAGAATCGCGATATCGAGCTGCGCACCGGCGCCGCACCGGCGGACGACGACGCGGTCGTGGTCGAGGTGCTGCAGAAAATGGTCAAGCAGCGTCGCGAGTCGATCGCCATGTACGAGCAGGGCGGCCGCCCCGAGCTGGCGGCGGCGGAGCAGGCCGAGGTAGCGGTGATCGAGCGCTTCCTGCCGCAGCAGATGAGCGAGGACGAGACCCGCGCCGCGATCGAGTCGATCAAGGCCGAGCTGGGCGCGGGCGGCATGAAGGACATGGGCCGGGTGATGGCCGAGCTGAAGGCACGCCACGCCAGCACGCTCGACATGAGCAAGGCGAGCGCGCTGGTGAAGGCGGCGCTGGCGGGGTGAGCTCGCGGGCGGGATGAGGCTTGACGTGGGGCGCGGACGGACGGAGGCGCGGAGGGGTTCGAGCGCTTCGCCCCTGCCTCTCTCCGTCATCCCGGACTTGTTCCGGGATCCACCGTGCCGCACTTCCGGACAGCGTTGCTCTCGCGGAACAGTGGATCCCGGAACAAGTCCGGGATGACGGTAGGAGGTGTTCCGCTGTGACGACCGGACGGGTGAAAACACCCCGTCCCACTGCGACACGTTGCCCCCCGCGCGATCGCGCGCCATAAGGGGTATAATGCACCGGTGAGTCTCACCCCCGCCTTCCTCGACGAGCTGCGCGCGCGCACCTCGCTCACCGCGCTGGTCGGCAAGACGGTCAAGCTCACCCGCGCCGGGCGCGAGTCGAAGGGCTGCTGCCCCTTCCACAACGAGAAGACGCCCAGCTTCTACGTCAACGACGACAAGGGCTTCTATCACTGCTTCGGCTGCTCGGCGCACGGTGACGCGATCCGCTGGCTGACCGACCACCAGGGCCTGCCCTTCATCGACGCGGTCAAGGAACTCGCCGCGGCGGCCGGGATGGAGATGCCCGCGCAGGACCGCCACTCCGCCGAACGCGCCGAGCGCGCCAAGTCGCTCCACGACGTGATGCAGGCGGCGGCCGACTTCTTTACCCAGCAGCTCGGCGGCAGCGAGGGCGTCGCGGCGCGCGCGTTGCTCGATCAGCGCGGCGTGAGCGCGACGACGCAGCGCAGCTTCGGTTTCGGCTATGCACCCGACTCGCGCACCCGGCTCCGCGCCGCGCTCAAGGATTTCGGCGACCCCATGCTGATCGAGGCGGGGCTGCTGATCCAGGTCGAGGGCAAGGAGCCCTATGACCGGTTTCGCGGCCGGCTGATGATCCCGATCCGCGACCCGCGCGGGCGCGTCATCGCCTTCGGCGGGCGTATCATCGGCGAGGGCGAGCCCAAGTACCTCAATTCGCCCGACACCCCGCTCTTCGACAAGGGCCGCACTCTCTACAATCTCGACCGCGCCGCCGCGGCCGCGCGCAAGGCCGAGCGGCTGTTCGTGGTCGAGGGCTATATGGACGCGGTTGCGCTGGCGCAGCGCGGCATCGGCGAGGCGGTGGCGCCGCTCGGCACCGCGCTGACCGAGGCGCAGCTCGAGCGGCTGTGGCGCGTCGTCGACGTGCCCTATGTCTGCCTCGACGGCGACGCGGCCGGGCAGAAGGCCGCGATCCGCGCGGCGCAACGCGCGCTGCCGCTGCTGGCGCCGGGGCGCAGCCTCGCCTTCGTCACCCTGCCCGAGGGACAGGATCCCGACGACCTGATGCGCGCGCAGGGGCCGGGCGCGTTCGAGCCGCTGGTGCGCACGGCGCAGCCGCTGGTCGACCGGCTGTGGCAGCACGAGCTCGCCGCCGAGCCGCTGACCACGCCCGAGCAGCGCGCCGGCTTCAAACGCCGGCTCGGCGATCTCGTGCAGACGATCACCGATCCGAGCGTCCGCGCCGAATATCAGGCCGAGTTCCGCCACCGCTTCGACGAGCAGTTCGCACGCAACCGCCAGCCATTCCAGCAGCGCACGCCCTTCTATCCGATGGCGCAGCGCCGACCCGGGCAGAAGTGGACGCCCCCGCCCCCGCCCGTCACCGAGGACGCCAAGCGCATCGGTGCCGCGGGCGGGATCGATCGCGTGCTCGCCAAGGCGGTGCTCGCCGGGCTGATCCGCCACCCCGCCGAGATCGCGCGGCACATGGAGGTGCTCGGCGGATTGCGCCTCGCCGATGGTGCGCTCGGGCGCCTGTTCGAGGCCGTGGTCGATGTCGCGCTCGAGGATCGTCGCGGTGATCCGCTTGATAGCGGTCGGCTCGTCACCATATTGGCGACGTCCGGTTTCGAAACGGTCGCGCATGACCTCTTGAGAGCCGATACGATGCCCTATTCGTTCACGCGCGCCGGCGCTGACGAGAAGCAGGCGCGCGACGACCTTGACGAGGCGATCGCGATCCTGGTCGCCCGGCCGGAGGTGGATGCGGCGCTGGCGGAAGCAACTTCCGCGATGAAGGCGCGCTTCACCACCGAGGCTTTCGAACGGCAAGTGGCATTGGTGAACGAACAACGTGCGCTGGATGAGCGGCTTGCAAATCTGGTGCAGGCAAACGAAGACGCCCGCGCGCTTGGACTTGAGGACGATTGATGGCGAAGATGAACGGTGGCGGTGGTGACGAGGGCGCGGAAGTGGCCGATGCTCCGCTGATCGATCTCAACGACGCGAGCGTCAAGAAGCTGATCGCGCGCGCCAAGAAGCGCGGCTATATCACCTACGACCAGCTCAACGAGGCGCTGCCGCAGGACCAGATGTCGTCCGACCAGCTCGAGGACGTGATGTCCGCGCTCAACGAGATGGGCGTGAACATCGTCGAGAACGAGGAAGCGGGTGAAGACGGCGAGCCGGAGGAACGCGCCGACGACGACGAGGCCGAGCCGGTCGACAACGAGTCCGATTCCGATGGTACCGCGCCCGCCCCGGAGGCGAAGAAGAAAGAGACGATCGACCGCACCGACGATCCGGTGCGCATGTACCTGCGCGAGATGGGCGCGGTGGAGCTGCTCAGCCGCGAGGGCGAGATCGCGATCGCCAAGCGCATCGAGGCCGGGCGCGACACGATGATCCTCGGGCTGTGCGAGAGCCCGATCACCTTCAACGCGATCATCGACTGGTCGACCGCGCTCAACGAGGGGACGATGCAATTGCGCGAGATCGTCGATCTCGATGCGATGCTGTCCAAGGGTCCGTCGGCCGAGCAGGTCGAGGGCGCCGAGGACGACAGCGGCGAGATCAGCGAGTCGAGCGCCGGCCCGTCGTTCAAGGAGGAGGAGGAGCCGGAGGAGGCGTCCGCCGACGACGAGGACGACATGACCGAGCGTCGCGCGCCGCGGCCGTCCGACGATGAGGAAGAGGACAACACGCTCAGCCTCGCGCAGATGGAGGAGACGCTCAAGCCGCTTGCGCTCGAGAAGTTCGCCAACATCACCGCGATCTACCGCAACTTCTCCAAGATGCAGGAGAGCCGGCTGGAGGCGATGGCGTCGGGCGCGGAGCTGTCCGACGCGCAGGAGCGCAAGTACCAGAAGTTGCGCGAGGACCTCACCGCCGAGGTGGAGAGCGTGCAGTTCCACCAAAGCAAGATCGAGTATCTTGTCGACCAGCTCTACAGCTACAACAGACGCCTGACCGCGCTGGGCGGGCAGATGCTGCGGCTGGCCGAGCGGCACAAGGTGAACCGCAAAGACTTCCTCGACCAATATATGGGTCACGAGCTCGACGAGAGCTTCCTCGACGCGGTGCGCGGGCGTGACAAGAAGTGGGCTGCCTTTGCCACCAACGAGGCGCCCGCGATCGATCGCATCCGCACCGAGATCAGCGAGATCAGCCAGCAGACCGGCATGGCGCTCGCCGAGTTTCGTCGCATCGTCAACATGGTGCAGAAGGGCGAGCGTGAGGCGCGGATCGCCAAGAAGGAGATGGTCGAGGCCAATCTGCGCCTGGTGATCTCGATTGCCAAGAAATACACCAACCGCGGCCTGCAGTTCCTGGATCTCATCCAGGAGGGCAATATCGGGCTGATGAAGGCGGTCGATAAATTCGAGTATCGCCGCGGCTATAAGTTCAGCACGTATGCGACGTGGTGGATCCGCCAGGCGATCACCCGCTCGATCGCGGACCAGGCGCGCACGATCCGCATCCCGGTCCATATGATCGAGACGATCAACAAGCTGGTTCGTACCAGCCGCCAGTTCCTCCACGAGCAGGGCCGCGAGCCCACGCCCGAGGAGATGGCGGAGCGCCTGAGCATGCCGCTCGAGAAGGTGCGCAAGGTGATGAAGATCGCCAAGGAGCCGATCAGCCTCGAGACGCCGATCGGCGACGAGGAGGATTCGCACCTCGGCGACTTCATCGAGGACAAGAATGCGGTGATCCCGGTCGACGCCGCGATTCAGGCGAACCTCAAGGAGACGGTGACCCGCGTGCTCGCTTCACTCACCCCACGTGAGGAGCGCGTGCTGCGCATGCGCTTCGGCATCGGCATGAACACCGATCATACGCTGGAGGAGGTCGGCCAGCAGTTTTCGGTGACACGCGAGCGCATTCGCCAGATCGAGGCCAAGGCGCTGCGCAAACTCAAGCACCCGAGCCGCAGCCGTAAGATGCGCAGCTTCCTCGACCAGTAGGACCGGGGCGGACGGGGCCGATCCGTCCGCTGCCATGCCGGTTCAATCGGGGCCGAGATGGCCCTAGTTGATCACGATCAGGCATCGGGCGCTTTACAATGAAGCGCCTGATGTCAGTTAGTTACCTATGAGTAACCGGAGCACGACTCGCTCGCCTGAACGTCTTCAGGTCACCGCGTCCACGCTGGTTCGCCATTTCGGCGAGTGGCAGGAGCGGGCCGCGCGCGCGCCAGTCTATGTGCTCCATCACGGGCGCCCGCGGCTGGTGCTTCTCGGGGTCGATCTGCTCGCCGGGATGGCCGCGCCGGCTGCCGAGGCTCGACCAGAACCGCTGCTCGCTCCGCTGCTTGACGCGATCGATCTTCCGCTGGTGCTGCTTGGCGAGCGCGGCGCGATCGAGCATGCCAATAGCGCCGCGCGCGCGCGCTTCGGCGAACAGGTCGCCCCCGGCGCCGCGATCGCCGAGCTGTCGCGGCGCGATGGCGAAACGCTGGTCGCGGCGGTGCACCGCGTCCTCGCCGGTGCCGAGCGCGAGCGTGTCGCGTTGGTGCCCGACCGCTTTCCCGGTCGCACCCTCGATATCATGGTCGAGCCACTTCCCCGCGGCTGCCTGCTCCGCGTCGAGGATGCCACCGCGGGGGCGGAGGCGCGCGCCACCACGGCGGAGCGCGACGCGATCATCGCGGCGCTGGAAGGCGCCGGGAACGTGGCGGTCGCGCGAGTGAGCCTGCGCGGCACCCTGCTCGCGCCGCGTGCGGCACTGGCCGCGCTGGTCGGGCGGACCACGGAAGAGCTCGCGAACGAACGCTTCCTCGCTCTCATCGCCCGCGCGGATCGCGCCGCAGTCGGCGATTCGCTCGAACGCGCCAGCGGCGGCATCGGCAACGCGGTTGATGCGGCGCTCGCGACCGGTAATGGCGAACCGCTCGATGTCGGGCTTAGTTTCTGGCCGATCCGGGTCGCTGGGCGGGTCGAAGAGGTCGCCGTCGCGCTGGTCCGACGCACCCCGTAAACCACGCCTTTACGTCGATTTGGTAGTTCGCACCGCGCGGCCAGAGCGTTGCCGCGGCGACGGTGGAGGCAATTGATGGCGGACGCGAGCGAGCGCGCGGACCCTGGCGTGGGCGAGTTGATCCGCGCGATGGTGGCGCGCGATGGCACCGCCGCCTCGCGCCACGCGCAGGCGCTCACCGCGCCAGCCGCGCCGCTGCGCGATCTTGCCGATGCGATCCACGCTTTGTGTGTCGTCCACGGCACCTTCCCCGGCCTGGTGGATCATGCCACCGCACAGGGGGTCGACACGCTTGCTCCCGCCTGGATGGCCCGCGCCGCGACCGCGATGGCGAGGGAGCGCGCGCTGCTGGTGCGGCTGGCCGCGGCGGTCGGACCGCTGCCGTCCACGCCTGGTCAGGCGAGCGCGGCCGCGGCGATCCTCCAGCAGCGCGACACGCTCGCGCTGCTCGCGCGCTCGGAGCGGATCGGCTGCGCGGCCGGCGCGGCGCTCGCCCTCGTGCTCGACTGGTCAGCGATCCGCCGGCTGCTCGATGGTTGCGGCGTACGGCTCGGTGAGCCCGTGGCAGCAAGGTTCGACCTCGATTGCGACGAGGTGGTGGCGACGCTCGACACCTTGATGCTGCCACCCGCGCGGGTGCGTGCGCTCACCTTCGGAGCGGAGCAACTTCTGTCCCAGCATCGCGGCCTATGGCAGCTGCTTGAGGCGCGCGTCGCCGCGCGCAACGGCTGACCGCCCGACTCAGCCGGTCCAGATACGCAGCCGCGTGCCGGGCTGAACCCCGCCCTGATGCGCCGGGCAGCGCGTGTAGCGAAAGCGCCGGTCGAGGCAGAGCCAGATTTCGTCGAGCCAGCCCTGCCGGGTCGTGGTGATCCGCATCATCTCCGGTCGCAGTGCCGGGTTGGCGCGCGCGATGGCGGTGGCGAGCGCGCCGGCGGTCAGGGGCGTGCGCGCCAGCGCGGCCATGTCGGGGAAGCGCAGCTGGCGGTACATCGCATTTGACTGGTCGAAATAGCGCTCGGGCGAGTAACCCGGCATGCAGGTGCCATGCTTCGCCCATTCATGTTGCAGCAGCTGCGCCGAAGGGGTGGCGCAGAGATGATGGCGCAGCACCGACTGCGGCAGGATCCCGGTGGCGCGGCAATATTGTGGCCACACTTTCCCCTCGCCATCGGGCCAGAGACCATGAAGGACGAACCCGAAGCGCTGACCCGAGCCGCATTGGAACTGCGCGTCACGGTCCCCGCCGTGATCGCGGCAATATTGCGGGCTCCACGTCAACGCGAGCGTGTAGCTGCCGATCGCGACGCGGCGCGCCGGCTGGCTCGCACTCGGCACGTCCGGCCGGGGTGCGGACACCGCGTCGGGCACCGCGCAGGACAGCGCCTGCGCGCCCGCGCTTCCCGGCAACGCGACCAGCGCCGCCGCGACCCACCAGCGTCTCATGCCACCTCCTCGCGATCGTCGCCGGGTTGTGCCGCCTGCTCGCCCAACCCGAACCACGCCAGCGCGTCCGCGGCGAACAACTGGGTCACTGCGGCCAGCTCGAGGCCGACCCGCAACAGTCCGAGCAGGCTGGTCGTCGCGAACGGCGCGCCGAGCAATCCGGGCAGCAGCACCAGCAGGTGGAGGACGGTCAGCGTCGCCACGATCCAGCGTACCCAGCCGAGCGCCCGCCGTGCCACCGCATACCAGGGGATCAGCGTCAACGCGACGTTGAGCGTGAAGGCGGCCGGCAGCATCCAGCCGAACGCCGCGGTGCGTGGATCGTGCGCGAGCCGCGCCGCCAGGTCACTCCAGGTCAGCCACCAGCCGAGCAACCCCAATGCGAACGAGGCCAGGTAAAGGCGCTCGAAGCGGACGATCGAGGACGGTCGCGTCACGGATACCTCATCTTGCTCGCCGCGCTCTGCCTCCGCTGCGGCAGCGACGCAAGCACCCCCTGCCCCACCGCGCCGCCCCGGCTTACGCCGGTGCGACGTCGAGCCCGATGTCGGCGGCCGGCGCGGATTGGGTGATCCGTCCGACACTGACGAAGGTTACTCCCGTCGCTCCGATGGCGCCGATCGTCTCGAGCGACACCCCACCCGACGCCTCGGTCGGCACCCGCCCGCCGACCAGCGCGACCGCCTCGCGCAGCACCGGCGGAGGCATGTTGTCGAGCAGCAGATGCGTCGCCCCCGCGGCGAGCGCCGGCGCGATCTGGTCGATGCGGTCGACCTCGACGATGATGTCGGCGATCCCGGCCGCCCTGGCGAGCGCCGCCGCCGCGCCGACCCCGCCGGCCACTGCGACGTGATTGTCCTTGATCATCGCCGCGTCCCAGAGCCCCATGCGATGGTTGCGCGCGCCGCCGGTGCGGGTGGCAAATTTTTCGAGCCGGCGCAGCCCCGGGATGGTCTTGCGGGTGTCGAGCAGCGTCGCCCCGGTGCCCGCGAGCGCGTCGACATAGCGGGCAGTGAGCGTCGCGATGCCGGACAGATGCTGGATCGTGTTGAGCGCGGACCGCTCCGCGGTGAGCACCGCGCGCGCCGCGCCGGTGACGCGCAACAGTGCGGTGCCGGCGGCCACGCGGTCACCGTCGCGGACCAGCGGATCGATCGCCGCCGCGGGGTCGAGGTGGCGGAAGAAGGCGGCGGCGAGGTCGAGCCCGCACACCGTGATCGCGTCGCGGCTGTCCATCACCGCGGTGAAGCGCGCCGTCGCCGGGATCACCGCCGCGGACGTGATGTCGCCCGCTGCGCCCAGATCCTCGGCCAGCGTCGCGTCGACGAAGGCGGCAGTGTCGAAACCGTCGAGCACGAACGTCACGGCAGCACCTCTCCCGGAGCGACGCCCCACAATCGCTCGGTCTGGACATACCCTGCCTGTCCGTGGACATCGAACCGGCACCAGCCGTTGCCGCACTGGCTCAATCGCCCGACCACCCCAGGCTGGGCCCGCCACAGCACGTGCGGTCCGCCCGGACGGTCGCGCAGCTCGGCGGGTTCGCCGCCGGTGACGATCGCGGTGCGGGTGTGGCTCACCAAGGTAGCGAGCATCCAGCCCTGCGTGCCGGCCGGATCCTCGATCTTGCGCCACTCCTTGAACACCGCGACCACCCGTACCGGCAGGTCGGCGCGGACATAGACCCAGCTCGACGGGAAGGTACGCCCGGGCCCGGTCCGCATCCGCGCGCGCGACGGGCTGAGCGAGGCGTAATAAGGCGGCTCGCGCAGGTCCGGCGCCGCCTCCGCTACCGTGCCGCACAATAATGCCGCCGCCATTGCCGCCGCCGCGGCGCCCCGTCGCACTGAGATCCCGTTGGTCACCCCCGATCTCCTATGCGGCCCTCGCGGCGTCATCAACCGTCAACCGTTGACGCCCGTGCGGGGCTGCGCCAATCCGGACGCATGGCCGATCCGCGTCGCTGCGCCCACCCTAAGGTGACCGTCACGCGCGAGCTGCCCGCGGTGGTCATGGAGCGGCTCGAGCAATTGTTCGACGCGACCAACAACCGTGGCGACCGTCCGCTGACGCGTGACCAGCTCGCCGCGGCAATGGCGGACAGCGACGTGCTGGTCCCCGCGGTGACCGATACGATCGACGCGGCGCTGATCGCCGGAGCCGGCGAGCGGCTCCGGCTGATCGCCAATTTCGGCGCCGGGGTGAACCATATTGACCTGCGCGCGGCCCGCGCACGCGGCATCCTCGTCACCAACACGCCCGGCGTGCTCACCGAGGATACCGCGGACATGACGATGGCGCTGATCCTCTCGGTGCCGCGCCGCCTCGCCGAGGGCGAGAAGCTGGTGCGCTCGGGCAAGTGGGCGGGGTGGAGCCCGGGCGGGATGCTCGGCTATCGCATCGGCGGCAAGGTGCTCGGCATCGTCGGCATGGGGCGGATCGGGCAGGCGGTGGCGCGGCGCGCCCGCGCGTTCGGGCTGGCGATCCACTATCACAACCGCCATCGCCTGCCGGCCGCGATCGAGGCGGAGCTGGGGGCCGTCTGGCACGAGGCGCTCGACTCGCTCCTGGAGACGACAGACATCCTGACGATCCACACGCCGCTCAACCCCGACAGCCGCGACCTGATCGACCGGCGCCGCCTCGCGCTGCTGCGTCCGCACGTCTTCCTGATCAACGCCAGCCGCGGCGGCATCGTCGACGAGGACGCGCTGGTGGACGCGCTCGAGGCAGGGCGGCTCGCCGGCGCGGGCCTCGACGTGTGGCGCCACGAACCCGAGATCGACCCGCGGCTGCTTGCCCTGCCCAACGTGGTGATGACCCCGCACATGGGCTCGGCCACCTACGAGGGACGCGTGGCCTCGGGCGAGCGGGTGATCGCCAACATACGCAGCTGGGCGGATGGTCATCGCCCACCCGATCAGGTGCTCGAAGGCTGGGCCTGACCGGGCGCGTCGACGCGCGAATGTTGAGAAAGTTGAGACGCGCGTGTGATCGCTGACCCAGCCTCAACATTCGCGCGTATCTCACACCCGTTCCGAGATTACCCCGATAGGTAGCTGACGGGAGCCCGCTTTCGCGCGCCTTCGGGCGTCACTCGCATGTCTGCGCGGCGCGCGAGCAACGCGCGAATGTTGAGAATGTTGAGACCCGGACCGCCGCGCGCCGGATGCGAAGCGGCCGGTACCGGCGAGCGGATGAACGCGGCGTGAGACGAAGCATCCCCGCTTATCCCACACGTCCGCGCTGGTAGGACAGCGGTCGCAGCAACGTCCGCCGGCGCGCCGCTCACTCCCGCTCGCGGGCGGGGGCGCCGAGCACGAGCGCGGCGAGCAACCGACCAGTGTAGCGCAGGCAGAGCTCCTGATGCACCGCCGCGGCGGCCTCGCTGGTTGCGGCGATCGCGCGCACCGCCTCGGTGCGGGCGCGCGCGGCGTGATAATCGGCGTTGTGGTCGTGGTACATGCGCGATCTCCTCGCGGCTGTCCTCACCGACCCGCCTCTCTGCGGCATGTCGCTAATGTTGCGCGTGCGTCATCATTGTCGCGGCCGCCGGTACGCACGGGCGCGACGCGGAACCGATCGGCCCGCCTCTCATTCGAGCCGGCATCCTCCAGCGAAGAAAGTTGATCCATGCGTACGATCCTCTTGTCCTCGGTGCTCGTCGCGGGTGCGATGAGCCTTTCGGCCTGCTCGACGCTGCGCGGCGCAGCGATCGGCGGGGCCGGTGGCGCGGGTGTCGCAGCGGCGACCGGCAAGAGCGTCGAAAAGGGCGCGGCGGTCGGTGGCGTCGGCGGGGCGGTGGTCGGCACCGTCGTCGACTGATCGGTCGGTGGGTTCGCGCGATCGGCGTGTGTCGGCGTTCAGCACGCGCCGGCAGCGGGTCATGCTATTCCCGCCGGCATTCGGGTCGGTTCGGGGCCGTCCTAAGTTTGAACCCCCGCTCTTTCGTCATCCCAAACTGGTTTCGGGATCACGGTGCCTCTCAGGCTTGCGGCCTTTGCACGCGCGGGATGGTGGATCCCGGAACAAGTCCCGGATGACGGAGGTGGTGGGAGGAGGTAACGTAGAAAACAACGCGTTTCTCGTGGGTCACGTTCTGACCGAGAATCAGTTGCCTCCCGTCTGTCCTCCAGACGTTCCGCGATGGCCGGCCTAAGACACGGAGCAGGTCCGGCCCTCGATTATCCTTCACCGCCGTGCTCATCCGGCACCGCCGCAAGCAGCGCGGCCCGCGCGCGGTCCTTCTGGCGATCAAAGCGCGTGAGGATGTCTATCAGCTCGGCACGGTCCGGCACGAACACCGCGCCGAGCGACTGGCGCGTGGCGGGGCGCACCGCGCGCCATGCGCTGCCGTCAGAGACTTCCAGCCCCGCCATCAGCTCGATCGGCATCGCCGTGCCGCTGAGCCGCGCGAACGGCGCCGAGCGGAAGCGCGGGCTCGGCGAGCCGAACCCGACCGCGCCGTGCCAACGCTCGATCGCCGCCAGCGCGTCGCGCCCGCTCAGCAGCACGTCGACGTCCGCGACCGGCGTCACCACGCCGTGCAGCCGCACCGCGGCGCTGCCGATCACCCACCACGGGTCGCGCGCGTCGCGCAGCGCCACCGCCACCTCGCGAAGCGCGGCGGCGAGCGCGTCCATGGCCGGCGTCAGTCGCCCGTCAGGATGCGGTCGACGAGCTGCTGCACCGTCGGCACGAAGCCGTTCGAGTAGAAGGGGTCGCGCTTGAAATTATAGGCGGCGTGCCCGGCGAACATCAGATTCTGGTCGGTGTCGCCGCCATGCGCGATATCCTGCAGCGTCTTTTGGATGCAGAAGCTGCGCGGGTCGGCGAGCCGGCCGGTCGAGTTGGTCTCGGTGTCGGCCCAGCTCGAGAACAGGCACTGGCTGAGGCAGCCCATGCAATCTGCCTGGTCCTTGCGGATCTCGCCCTTCTCGCCCGGCGTCACGAACACCAGCGTATTGTCCGGCGTCTTGAGCGCGTCGGTGAAGCCCGCGCCGAACCATTGGCGCGCGCGCAGCAGATCGTTGCGCGTCACCCAGAAGTTCTTGCCCTTCACGCCGACGTCGAGCTGGAAGACGTGATCCCCCGCCTCCTGCGTCGAAAAGGCGATCTGCCGCTCCGACCGCGCCTCGAGCGCGCGCAGGAACGGATTGCGTACCGCGGAGGAGTAGAAACCGGTCGGCGAGAAGCGGTGCAGCAGCACCTCCCCTTCCTCGATCTCGGTCAGCTTGGCCTTCCACGCCTCGGGGATCGGGCTCTCGCGGGTGAGCAGCGGGCGCGTGCCATATTGGAAGGCGATCGTGCCGAGCTCGGGATTGTCGATCCAGTCGTTCCAGTCGCGCAGGTACCAGACGCCGCCCGCCATCACGATCGGCGTGCTGTCCGGGATGCCGCCCTCGCGCATCGTCTCGCGCAGCGCCTTCACGCGCGGGTACGGATCCTCCGGCTTGAGCGGGTCCTCCGCGTTGGACAGGCCGTTGTGACCGCCCGCGAGCCAGGGATCCTCATAGACCACTGCGGCGAGCCACTCGCTCGCCTTAGAATAAGCGCGCTTCCACAGCGCACGGAAGGCGCGGCCCGAGCTGACGATCGGCAGGTAGCTGACGTTGTACGAGGCGGCGATCTCGCTCAGCTTGTACGGCATGCCCGCGCCGCAGGTGACACCCGCGACCAGCCCGCGGGTGCGCTCCAGCACGCCGTGGAGCACGCGCGGCGCGCCGCCCATCTCCCACAGCACGTTGATGTTGATCGCGCCCTTGCCGCCCGCGATCTCCCACGCGCGCTGTACCTGCTGCACCGCGCCCTCGATCGCATAGGCGACCAGTTCCTCGTGGCGCTCGCGCCGGGTCAACGCGCGGTAGATCTGCGGGATGATCTTGCCGTCGGGATCATAGCTGTCGGCATTGACCGCCGAGACCGTGCCGATCCCGCCGGCCGCCGCCCACGCCCCGGCCGAGGCATGGTTGGTCGCGGCGACGCCCTTGCCACCTTCCACCAGCGGCCACACTTCCTGGCCTCCATAGACGATCGGCTTCAGCCCCTTGAACACGCTCTTCCCACTTCCATCACTGACGTAGCGCGCCCGTATAAAGCAATCGGGCGACAGCGCGACAAAATTGCGACTCAACCGAGACAAGCCGGCCGCCCGGCGGCCGTGGCATAGAGACCGGCATAACGGCGGATCATGTCCGCCTCATCATAGTCCGCGCGCGCCTTCGCCCGATTGGCGCGGCCGACACGCTGGCGCAGATCGGCGTCCCCCGCGAGCGTCTGGATCGCGTCGCGCAGCCGCACCTCGCCGTGATGCTCGGTGACGAACGGCAGGTTCTCGGGCGCGACCATCTCGGCGACGTCGCCCACCGGCGGGCTCACCACCGGCAGCCCCGCCGCCATCGCCTCGACCACGCTGGTGGGCGACTGTTCGCGCGTCGACGACAAAGCGAGCAGGTCGAACAGCCCCATGTAGCGGTACGGCCGCTCGACCGCGCCGGTGAGCACCACGCGATCGTCGATCCCCATCGCCAGCGCGGCGCGCTCGATCGCCTGCCGCTCCGGCCCGTCGCCGACGACGACGAGGCGGAAGCGCGTCGACAGGCCGCCGACCGCGCGCACCAACGCCGGCAGGTCCTTGTGCGGCAGCAGCGCGCCCACCGCGCCGATCGCCAGCTCGCGCTCGTTCCGGACGAAGCCGGGCAGCGCGCGCGGATCGAGGCGCTCGGCATAGAGCGCGGTGGCGATGCCGGTGCCGATGCGGTGGACGCGGGCACGCGGCTGCCTCCACGTCTCCCGCGCGATCCGCTCGAGCGCGCGGCTGGGCACTACCAGAGCGTGCGCGGCGGAGAGCGCGATGCGGCGATAGATCGTGCGGTCGCGACGCAATCCGCTTGCCTCGACGTCGGCGAAGCCGTCCTCATGGTGGATCACCGGCGGCATGGCGCGTGCGAACACGCGCCGCGCCATCACCGCGTCGATCGCCGCCCAGTCGTAGGTGAGGACGAGATCATGTCCGCGCATCAGCCTGGCCCAGGCCTCGTACCGCGCGAGCGAGGGCGCGCCGCCGAACGCGGGCGCGTCCTGCGCGACCTCGTAGCGGACGCCTGTGCCGATCCGCGCGCGCGCGCCGAGCCGGTCGATGTCGGCCACGACCAGCCGATGGCGCGCGCGGGCGCCGAAGGCGGTCATCAGCCGCGCCACGCGCGCGCCCCTCGCGTCGAGATCGAAGCTCGGCAGGACATGGAGGATCGACAGGGGCTGTGACATGTCGGCAACATAACGCGGCGAAAGCGCGCGCGCATCCTTTCCGCCGCGATATTGCGGCAACTCTCGTGCTTAACGCCGATTGCACGAGGCGCGGTGCGATGCCGCCCGGCGCACCATCCAGGGAGTTCTCACGATGCTGAAGTCCACCATCGCCGCGCTGAGCGCGCTCGCGCTCTCCGCCACGCCGGCGCTCGCCGCGGCGGGCAACCCGGCAGCGTCGCTGTCGGTCGCCAAGGCGGTGCGCGCCGCGCCGGCCGCCGAGCGCAAGAGCGAGATCGCCGGACCCGGCGTGATCATCGGGCTGGCGCTCGCCGCCGCGGTGGTGGTCGCCGGTGCCGCGATCGCGATCGACGACGGCGACGATTCGGACAGCAACTGAGCCGCCGCCGGCACCGTTCCCGCGGGCGGTGCCGGCGCGATCAGCCGATCGCGTCCTTGGGGATATGGGTGATGCGGCACGCCAGATCGGCTTCGCCGCTCGCCACGACCCAATGCGCGCCGCCGTCCGCAATGCCGGTGGTGAAGACGACATTGTCGAGGTACATCAGTTCCTTGAGCGGCTCGGTCAGCGCCGGGGCGGGCTCCAGCAGCGCGGCGTGGCTGGTCGCGAGCGTGCGCGAGGGGTCATCCTTGTCGAGCAAGGTCCAATAGGTGCGGTAGATCCCCACCACCCCCGACGGCTCGACGCCGTGCCACAGGGTTAGCCAGCCCTCCTGCCCGTTCACCGTCGCTAGCACCGGCGGCGCGCCGCCGCCCATCCGCGCGGTCGCCGTGGTCGCGGCATGCGGGCGGATACCGGGCTGGTCGTAGGGCTTCCAGTGCAGCGCGTCGGGCGAGGTGGCGAGGTTGATCGACGGGCCGCCGCGCCATTCGCTGTCGGGCGGGTAAGCGAAGTAGAGGTCGCCGAGCGGGCGTGTCTGTGCCCAGAAGCGTTCGCCCACCTTTCCCTCGAAGATCAGCATGTCCTTGTTCTGATGGTCGAGCACGATGCCGTCGAGATGCCAGTCGAGCGCGTCGTCGCTGGTGTAGAGCGTGGTGCAGTGGCGCTCGGGGCTGACCGAGCAGGTCGTCATGTAGTAGCGGCCGTCGACCCGGCTGATCCGCGCGTCCTCGACGCCATAGCATTGATAGCCCGCCCGCGGCGCGATCGCGCGGTCGTAGTGAACCGCCTCGACGCGCGTGCCGGCAGCGTCGAGCTCGACCGGGAGCAGCCAGGATAGCGAGGTGAGCGCCATCACCTTCCACCCACCGCCGCGCATCATGAACTTGCGCGGGTCCGCGGTGTCGACCAGCGACAGCGGCCAAGCGTCGAGCACATAGCGCCCCGCGTCCCAGCGGATCGCGTGGATCTGCTGGTCGCGCACCGGATGCCGCAGTGCCTCGGCGACGCGCACCATCAGCAGCAAGTTGCCGTTGTCGAGCCGCGTCATGCCGGGATTGAACGCGCCGAGCACATAGGTCTCGGCGTCGAGGTGCCCGGCCAGCGGCGAGCGCGACAGGTCGATGTCGGCGGGGCCGAACACCAAAGCGTCATAGGGCATGTCGGTCGTCATCGCGCTCGCTCCTCGACGCGCCTGGCTTGCGGTGGCGCCTCCTCGGATCAGCGAGACGAACCGCTAGCGCGCGGGTTCCGCGGTGCCGTCGAGCAGCCGGGCGAGCGCGGGCGCCACTGCGGGCTCGTCGAGCAGCGGCGCATGGCCGACACGTGGCACCGTCACGACGGTCGCGTCCGGCAGCGCCTCCGCCATCCGCCGCGCGGTCACGGCGGAGAGGATGTCGCTGCGCTCGCCGCGTGCGATCACCACCGGCACCCGGCCCAGCGCGGCCAGCGCGCGCCACAGATCGGGGCCCGCCTCGCCACCGGGCAGTCGCAAGGGCTCGGCGACGCGCAGGTCATAGTCGAGCACGATCCGCCCCGCGCTGTTGAGCCGGTACAGCCGCTTCGCCATCGCCAGCCATTGCTCGATCGACCAGTCGGGATAGACGTCGGCGATGCTCTCCTGCAGGCCGCGCGCGGCGTGGAGCCAGGTAGGGTAGTTGCTCGGCTTGCCGACATAGCCGCGGATCCGCGCCAGTCCGCCCGGCTCGATCGCCGGGCCGATGTCGTTGAGCAGCGCCCCCGCGATACGCCCCGGCAGCATGCCCGCGAGCAGCATCGTCACGATCCCGCCGAGCGACGTGCCGACCGCGACGACCCGCTCGATCGCCTGATCGGCGAGCAGCGCGACCAAGTCCTGCGCGTAGGTCAGCGGGACATAGCTCATCGGGTCCTTGGCATAGCCGCTCTCGCCGCGTCCGCGGAACTCGACCGCGAGCACGCGCCGCCGCCCGGCGAGCGCGGCGACCAGCGGCTCGGCATCGCGGACGTTCCGCGTCAGCCCCGGCAGGCACAGCAGCGGCGGCGCGGTGTCGCCCTCAGGACCGGGATAATCGCGCGCGTGCAATCGCAGCCCGTCGGCGGACCACCAATAGACGTCGCGAAATCCTGCCATGCTTGCACCCTCACTCGAGCGCCCCCCATATCCACGCATGCCCTTCGACCCGCAAGCATATCGCCCCGAGCGCCCGATCCTCTCGCTGGGCGAGCCGTTCTACGATCCCGTTGTCGCCGCCGACTTCCCGGACACGCGACTGCGCTTCCGCAACGATCGCGCCGCCGCGGAGGTGGGACTGGCCGGGCTCGACGACGCCGAATGGACCGCGCATTTCGGCCGCTTCGTGCCGCTGCCGGGCAGCCTCGACCAGCCGCTGGCGCTGCGCTACCACGGTCATCAGTTCCGCGCGTACAACCCCGATCTCGGCGACGGGCGCGGCTTCACCTTCGCCCAGCTGCGCGATCGCGACGGGCGCCTGCTCGAGCTCGGCACCAAGGGTTCGGGGCAGACGCCGTGGAGCCGCTTCGGTGACGGCCGGCTGACGCTCAAGGGCGGGGTGCGCGAGGTGCTGGCCAGCGAGCAGCTCGAGGCGCTCGGCGTGCCGACGTCGCGCAGCCTTTCGCTGATCGAGACCGGCGAGGCGCTCGACCGCAACGACGAGCCCTCCCCCACCCGCGCAGCGGTGCTGGTGCGGCTGAGCCACGGCCATGTCCGCATCGGCACCTTCCAGCGGCTCGCTTATCATCGCGACGAGGACGCGATGCGGCGGCTGGTGCGCTACGTGCTGGCGGAGCTGTACGGCGTGGACGGTGACGATCCGGTGCGGCTGCTCGAGCTGGTGGTGGAGCGCACCGCAACGCTCGCCGCGCGCTACATGGCGGCAGGGTTCGTCCACGGCGTGCTCAATTCGGACAACATCAACGTGACGGGCGAGAGCTTCGACTACGGCCCGTGGCGGTTCGCGCCGACATGGGATCCGGGGTTCACCGCCGCCTATTTCGACCATGGCGGTTTGTATGCGTTCGGCCGTCAGCCGGAGGCGATCCTGTGGGACGCGATGCAACTCGCCTCGTCGCTGCGGCTCGTCGCCGAGAGCGAGCCGCTGGTCGCCGCGCTCGATCGCTTCGCCGAACATTATCAACCGGCGGTAGCGGCCGCGCTGCTGTGGCGGATGGGGCGTCGACCAACGGATCCGGCGAGCGACCGCGCGCTGGTGCAGGAGGTGGAGCGCGCGCTCCGCACGAGTGGCGCCGGGCTCGACCGCTTCTTCTTCGACGTGTTCGCGCAGGAGTTACCCCCCACTTACGGCGCGGAGTGGGATGCGGTGCGGGCGGCGCTGGCGGACTATGCGCCGCGGGCGGCGCGCGATCATGCATATTGGCGCGGCGAGCCGTGCGCGATGCTGATCGACGAGGTCGAGGCGATCTGGGCACCGATCGCGGCGCGCGACGACTGGAGGGCGTTCGAGGCGAAACTGGTAGCGATCCGGGAGATGGCCGAGGCGCTGGCAGGGTGACGCAGGGCGCCAAGCGCGTGACGGCGAGCGCTGACCCACCGGTCACGCCGCACCTTCCGCATCGCGGTGCGCGTTCCGCATCGCGCCGTATGCCGCTGTCTCAGCCGCGATTGGCATCCCCGGAAAATATCGCCAAGAGAGCCGCATGGCAGAATTGATCTCGTACGAGCCGGCCACCGGCGCCGAGCTTTGGCGCGGCCCGGTGAGCGATGTCGACCAGGAAGTCGCCGCCGCGCGCGATGGCTTCGTGCCCTGGGCGGCGCGCTCGCTCTCGTACCGGATCGAGACGCTTCGCCGCTTCGCCAACGTGGTGCGCCAGCGCGCCGACACCTTCACCGAGGTGATTGCGCGCGAGACCGGCAAGCCCTTGTGGGAGGCGCGCACCGAGGTCGACACAGTCATCGCCAAGGTCGATATTTCGGTCACCGCCTACGCCGAGCGCACCGCGCAGCGCCGCATGGAGGCGCCGATGAACAGCCGCATGGCGGTGCGTCACAAGCCGCATGGCGTGCTGGCGGTGCTGGGGCCGTATAACTTTCCCGCGCATCTGCCCAACGGGCACATCGTCCCCGCGCTGATCGCGGGCAATGCGGTGGTGTTCAAGCCCTCGGAGAAGACGCCCGCGACCGGGCTCTTCCTGGTCGAGTGCCTCCATGCCGCGGGCGTGCCGGAGCAGACGGCGCGCGTGGTGATCGGCGGTCCGGCTGAGGGGCGCGCGCTTGCCGCCCATCCGGACATCGATGGCCTGCTGTTCACCGGCTCGGCGCGCACCGGCATCGCGCTCAACCGCGCCTTCGCCGAAAAGCCCGAGAAGATCCTCGCGCTCGAAATGGGCGGCAACAATCCGATCGTGGTGTGGGATACGCCCGATCTCCACACGGCCGCCGTGCTGGTGGCGCAGTCCGCCTTCACCACCGCGGGCCAGCGCTGCACCGCGGCGCGGCGGCTGATCGTGCAGGACACGCTCGCGGATGCACTGCTCGCCGAGCTAACCGCACTGACCAATCGGCTGATCGTCGGCGCGCCGCTCGACGACCCCCAGCCGTTCATGGGCCCGGTCATCGACAACGACGCCGCCGACGGGCTGAGCGAAAGCTTCCTCGCGCTGATGATGAAGGGCGGTCGACCGGTGCGCCACATGGCCCGCCCCGATCCCGCGCGCCCTTTTCTCACGCCCGGGATCATCGACGTCACCGAGGTGAGCGAACGCCCCGATCTCGAGCTGTTCGGCCCGCTGCTCCAGGTCGTCCGCGTCGACGATTTCGACGCCGCGATCGCGGAGGCCAATGCGACCCGCTACGGCCTGTCGGCCGCGCTGATCAGCCAGACGCCAGCGCTGTTCGATCGCTTCTGGGCGGGCGCGCGCGCGGGGATCGTCAACTGGAACAAGCCCACCAACGGTGCCTCGTCGTCGGCACCGTTCGGCGGGATAGGCTGGTCGGGCAACCACCGCCCCAGCGCTTATTACGCCGCCGATTACTGCGCCTATCCCGTGGTCTCGAACGAGGCGGAGGCGGCGCGCGCCGCGATCGGGATCGGGCTGGCCGAGGGCTGAGCACCTCCCGCCCCTCGACAGCCCCGCCTGCGCGGGGCATCAGCACGCGCGAACAGGGAGATAGATGATGCCCAGCGGATTGGTCGCGCTGCTCGACGACGTCGCCGGTCTGACCCGGCTCGCCGCCGCCTCGCTCGACGATGTCGGTGCCGCGGCGGCCAAGGCGGGCACCAAGGCAGCGGGCGTGGTGGTCGACGACACCGCGGTGACGCCGCGCTACGTCACCGGCCTGTCGCCGCAGCGCGAGCTGCCGATCATCGGCAAGATCGCGCTCGGATCGCTGCGCAACAAGATCGTCTTTCTGCTGCCGATCGCGATCGGGCTGAGCGCCTGGGCGCCCTGGGCGATCACCCCGCTGCTGATGCTGGGCGGCGCCTATCTGTGCTTCGAGGGCGCCGAGAAGGTGATCGAGGCCCTGTCGGGCCAGCACCACGACGATGCTGCCGACGCCACCACCGACCCGGCCGAGCTGGAACGTCAAAAGGTCTCGGGCGCGATCCGTACCGACTTCATCCTCTCCGCCGAGATCATGGCGATCGCGCTCGGCGAGGTCGCCGATACCCCGCTGCTCACCCAGGCGATCACGCTGGCGCTGGTCGCGGTGGCGATCACCGCCGGCGTGTACGGCGTGGTGGCGCTGATCGTGAAGGCGGACGACCTGGGGCTGCACCTCGCGAAGGGCTCGTCCCCGGCACTGCGCGCGATCGGGCGCGGGCTGGTCAAGGGCGTGCCGGTGCTGATGCGCTGGCTCGCGGTGATCGGCACCGCCGCCATGCTGTGGGTCGGCGGCGGAATCCTGCTCCACGGCGCCGAGACGCTGGGCTGGCGCGCGCCCCAGCATCTGGTCCACCACCTTGCCGAGCAGGTCGAGCATGGCGCCCCGGCGCTCGGGGCCGTGCTCGGCTGGCTGCTCACCGCGACACTGTCCGGCGTGGTCGGTCTGGCGGTCGGCGGCGCGATCGCGGGGCTGCTCCACCTGTTCCACCGCGGCGACAAGGCGGCGCACTGAAGCCGCGGAGCGCGCCGGCGTGTGTGGAGGAAAAGCCAGGCTAGGCACGCGACAAGCGAACAACGGTTGCGCCTGCCCTCTGCCCCCGCCCATGTAGCGGGTATGGCAAGCCTCCTCGATCCCGACGCGCGCGGCCGCGTCATCCTCGTCGGTGCCGGGCCCGGCGATCCCGGGCTGCTCACCGTCCGCGCGGTGGACGCGCTGCGCGCCGCCGATGTCGTCGTGCACGATGGGCTGATCGACGATCGCGTGCTCGCGCTCGCGCCCGCTACCGCGCAGCGCATCTCGGTCGCCAAGCGGCGCGCGCGGCACACGCTGCCGCAGGAGGCCATCAACGCGCTGATCGTCGCGCACGTCCGCGCCGGCAGCGTGGTGGTGCGGCTCAAGGGCGGCGATCCCTTCATCTTCGGGCGCGGCGGCGAAGAGGTCGAGGCGGTGCGCGCCGCCGGGCTTGCGGTGGAGGTGATCCCCGGAGTCTCGGCCGCGCTCGGCTGCGCCGCCGAGGCGATGCTGCCGCTCACCCACCGCGACCACAGCTCGGCGGTCACCTTCGTCGCCGGCCAGTGCAAGGGGCTCACCGACCAGGACTGGTCCGGCCTTGCCGGGCAGGGCCGCACGCTGGTGATCTACATGGGCGTGGCCACCGCCGAAGCGATCGCGGACAAATTGATGGCCGATGGCGTCGCGCCCGACATGCCCGTTGCGGTGCTCGAGAAAGGTACGCTGCCCGGCCGCCGCGCGCTGCGCACGCTGCTCGCCGATCTCGGCGCGATGGTGGCGCGCGAGCAGGTCGCCAGCCCGGCGATCATCGTCGTCGGCGAGGTGGTCGAACTGTCCGACGCCGAGGACCGGCTCGCCGGTTACGCGCGTGTCGCCGAGAGCGTCGGGGGCCTGTCCGCATGAGGCTGGTGACGGGCAACGATCTGCCGACCGGCGACGTGGTCTGGTGGGCGGGCGGCGGCTGGTCGCGCCATATCGAGGAGGCGGTCGACGCGGGCGAGCGCGCCGAGGCGATCGCGCGCGAAGAAGAGGCGGCGCGGCGCGTCAACGTGCCCTATGTGATCGAGGCGACCCCGACCCCCGAGGGGCCGCGCCCGGCACATATCAAGGACCGTATCCGCGCGCTCGGGCCGACCGTGCGCACCGACCTGACGCTCAAGCCGGCCGACCCGAACGCGGGCAGCTGGGTGATATGAGAAACGATCCTCCCCGGCACGGGGAGGGGGACCACTCGCCGCAGGCGAGTGGTGGAGGGGGCTCGCCGCTAACGGTGCGCTTGCGCGAGCCTCCCTCCGCCACCGCCCTGCGGGCGGCGGTCCCCCTCCCCGTTCCAGGGAGGAGCTAGGATCTACGAATGTACCAGTACGACGAATATGATCAGGCGATCGTGGACGCGCGGGTCGAGGAGTTCCGCGACCAATGCCGGCGCCGGCTAGCGGGCGAGCTGAGCGAGGACCAGTTCAAGCCGCTGCGGCTGATGAATGGCCTCTACCTCCAGCTCCACGCCTATATGCTGCGCGTCGCGGTGCCTTACGGCACGCTCAACGCGCGCCAGATGCGCATGCTGGCGCACGTCGCGCGCACATACGACCGCG
This sequence comes from Sphingomonas larreae, assembly GCF_051400595.1. Classification (NCBI taxonomy): domain Bacteria; kingdom Pseudomonadati; phylum Pseudomonadota; class Alphaproteobacteria; order Sphingomonadales; family Sphingomonadaceae; genus Sphingomonas; species Sphingomonas larreae. The sequence goes on along the minus strand of NZ_JBLFFI010000003.1, from coordinate 273,195 downwards.
GCTATGGCCATTTCACCACGCGCCAGAACATCCAATACAATTGGATCAAGCTGGAGGACGCCGCCGACATCCTCGCCGAGCTGGCGACGGTGGAGATGCACGCGATCCAGACCAGCGGCAATTGCATCCGCAACATCAGCTCGGACCAGTTCGCCGGCGCCGCGGCGGACGAGGTCACCGACCCGCGCCCCTGGGCCGAGCTGCTGCGCCAGTGGAGCACCTTCCATCCCGAGTTCACCTACTTGCCGCGCAAGTTCAAGATCGCGGTGATCGCCGCCGACGAGGATCGCGCGGCGATGCGGCTCCACGACATCGGGCTCCAGCTGGTCGAGCGCGATGGCAAGCTCGGCGCGCGCGTCTATGTCGGCGGTGGCATGGGGCGGACGCCGATGATCGCGCCGCTGATCCGCGACTTTGTCGGCGCGGACGAGCTGATGAGCTATCTCGAGGCGTGTCTGCGCGTGTACAATCGCTACGGCCGCCGCGACAATATCTACAAGGCGCGGATCAAGATCCTGCTCCACGAGATCGGCGCGGACGAATATCGCCGCCAGGTTGAGGAGGAGTTCCTCGCGGTCAGGCAGCTCGGCATCGATCCGCCCGCGGCCGAGCTGGCGCGGATCAGCGCGATGTTCGCGCCGCCGCCGTTCGACGCCGCTGCGCCCGACACCGTCGACCGAATCGATCCGGATTTCGCGCTGTGGCTCGACCAGAACGTCAAGCCGCACAAGCAGCCCGGCTATGCGATCGTCAACATCTCGCTCAAGCCGATCGGCGGCATCCCGGGCGACGCCTCGGCCGAGCAGATCGACGTGATGGCCGATCTCGCCGAGCGTTACAGCGCCGACGAGCTGCGCGTCACCCACGCGCAGAACATCGTCCTGCCGCACGTCCGCAAGGCCGACCTCTATGCGGTGTGGCAGCAGCTCACCGAGGCGGGGCTGGCCGAGGCCAATCTCGACCTGATCAGCGACATCATCGCCTGCCCGGGGCTCGACTATTGTGCGCTCGCCAACGCGCGCTCGATCCCGCTGGCGCAGAAGATCGGCCAGCGCTTCGCTGATGCCGGGCGGCAGCGTGATCTGGGCGAGCTCAAGCTCAAAATCTCGGGGTGCATCAACGCCTGCGGCCACCATCACGCGGGCCATATCGGCATCCTCGGCGTCGACAAGAAAGGCACCGAGAATTACCAGCTGCTGCTCGGCGGTTCGGGCGCGGAGGACGTCAGCCTCGGCCGCATCACCGGTCCCGGCTTCGACGAGGACGGCGTGGTCGATGCGATCGAGCGGGTCACCGACACCTATCTGCAGGTCCGCGAAAAGGGCGAGCGCTTCGTCGACACCTATCGCCGCGTCGGCATGCAGCCGTTCAAGGAGGCGATCTATGGCTGAGCCGCACGTCCGGAGGATCACCGCATGAGCGACAACATGCTGCGCTACCGCGACGACGAGGCGCACGACGAGCCCGCGGTCACGCTCGACTCGTTCGTCGCCGGCCAGACCAACGCCGGCGCGGTGCGGCTCGAAGCGGGCGACGACGCGCGGCTGCTGCTGCCGCATCTCGAGCGACTCGCGCTGGTGGAAGTGTCGTTTCCGACGTTCCGCGACGGACGCGGCTATTCGAGCGCACGGATCCTGCGCGAGGCGGGCTATGCCGGCGAGCTGCGCGCCGCCGGGGATGTGCTGGTCGACCAGATCCCGCACATGCGCCGTTGCGGCTTCGACAGCTTCGCGCCCGAGACCGCGATCGACGCCGCGGTGCTCGAGCGCTCGCTCGCGCGCTATCCGACGCCGTATCAGCGCGCGGCGGACGCCAAGGTGCCGGTGTGGAAGCTGCGCCATGGGTGAGCCCGCGCGCCAGCTCGACACGATCGACGTCACGCCCGCCTTCTCGCCCGACGAAGCGGCGGCGCTCGACGCACGCTACGCCGACGCCACCGCGCCCGAGCTGCTGGCGGAGCTGATCACCGGACCGCTTAAGGGGCGGATCGCGGCGGTGTCGTCGTTCGGCGCGGAATCGGCGGTGCTGCTCCACATGATCGCCGCGGCGGATCGCGACGTGCCGGTGATCTTCACCAACACGCAGAAGATGTTCGGCGAGACGCTAGCCTATCGCGACGAACTCGCCGAGCGGCTCGGCTTTACCGATCTGCGCGTGTTCCGCCCCGACCCGCGGCTGCTGCGGCTCAAGGACGAGAAGGGCCTGCGCTGGTCCTACGATCCGGACGGCTGCTGCGCGCTGCGCAAGGTGGAGCCGCTGCGGCGTGCGCTGCTGCCGTTCGCGGCGTGGATCTCGGGGCGCAAGGGCTTTCAGGCCTCGACCCGGCGGACGATCCCGCGCGTCGAGCTCGATGAGGGCCGGCTCAAGATCAACCCGCTCGCCGACTGGTCGAAGGAGCGGCTCGACGCCTATTTCACCGAGCACGACCTGCCGCGCCATCCGCTCGAGGCGCAGGGCTATCTGTCGATTGGCTGCGCACCGTGCACCTCCAAGGTTCGCCCCGGCGAAGACCCGCGCGCGGGACGCTGGCGCGGCTGGGACAAGGTGGAATGCGGTATCCACGTCGCCGCCGATCCGGGTGACGAGCCGGCCTTCTAGTTGGTCTGTGGCACCCCCGCCTGCGAACGACGGAACGACGCCGTCGCTAGGCCGATGCACTGTCGTCAGTAGCGATTGCCGACCTGCAAACCTTCCGGCATCCGCGAGCCCGGATTTACCGTGTGGCAACCTCGGCCGTCGAGCGAGCGCACGAGCCGCAACGTGGCGCAGCATGGTGCCACGTCGCAGCTTTCGCGCGCTAACGTCGCCGAACTGCACGTCGGCTCTTGCCAGGGTGACGGGTGCTGTGAGCCCGGACCATTAAGCGCAGGCCAGCTGTTTGAGGGACAACGCGCGACCGTCGCTGCCGCACATCCGGCAAGTCGACGAGGGTGACGCATGCCGCGCGTGTCGCGACCCGCTATTGACACCGAGGTCAGCGCCACGGATCAATTGATGCGTCGACGGCGCCACGCCCGGCCGCCCCTCGGGGAGTTGATCGTGCCCCGTACCGCCTTCGCTGCCATCCCTCTCCCCGCGCTGCTCACCATCGGCGCGATCGCCGGGCTGCTGAGCGGCTGCGGCAAGCCGCGCGACACGGCCGCGCCGCCGCGGGTCGGGGCGCAAGTCGGACGGTTGCCGGCGGAGAGCTCGACGATCGTCGTGCCCGTGGCGGCCGATCTGGCCACACTCGAGCAGGGGCTCAACAAGGAGACGCCGCGGGTCCTGTGGACGATCGACGAGCATCGCGACCGCTGCGTCGCAGCGAAGAAGCTGGATCTCGGCATCGCCAAGGTAAAGGTGCTGCCCGATCTCGGCTGCCGGCTCGTCGGCCAGGTCACGCGCGGCGTGATCCGGCTTTCCGGAGAAGGTGAGCGGCTCGACCTGGTGATGCCGGTGCGCGCTGCTGTCGCCGCACAGAATGTCGGCGGCGTCTTGAGCAAGACCGTAACCGGCAGCGCGGTGGTGCGCGCCACCGGGCGGCTCGGCATCGTCGGCGATTGGCAGCCGACCGCCAAGCTCGACATCGCCTATGATTGGCGCGAGCAACCCGGCATCGACGTCGCCGGTCAGCGCATCACCTTCACGTCGCGCGCGGATGCCAAGCTGAAGGGAGTCGTGCGCAAGCTGGAGCGCGACCTGCCCCGCCAGCTCGCCAAGCTGCAGCTGCGAGACCAGCTCGCCGCGTTATGGGCGCAGGGCTTCACCTCGATCGAGCTGAGCAAGCACAATCCACCGGCGTGGCTGCGCGTCACGCCACGCGCGCTTGGGTTCGGCGGCTATCGAGTGGACGGACGCAGGTTGCGGCTGACGCTCGCCGCGGACGCGCTCACCGAAACCTTTGTCGGCGTCCGCCCGCAGGATCCGGCGGCGACGCCGCTGCCGCCGCCGTCGCGCGTGGCGCAGCACGCCGGGCTGCGCTTCTCGGTGCCCGTCCTCGCCGATTATCGGACGCTCGAACCCGTGGTGGAACGCACGCTGCGCAAGCTTGCCGCGCGCGGCATCAGCATCACCGCGGTCGGACCCGTCGATGTCGCCTTCGGCAAGGTCACCGTCTTTGCCACGACGGGCGGACGGCTCGCGGTCGGCGTGCGCGCCAAGGTGACCCCGCGGGCGGCGCACAGCGTGACCACCAGCGGCGAGGCATGGCTTACCGCGATGCCCTATAACGATCCCGGTTCGCAGCTGGTGCGCGCGCGCGACGTGCGGCTGGTGGCACGCACCAACTCCGCCGCCCTCGATCTGCTGATCCGCCTGCTCGGCGAGGCGCAGGTGCAAAGCGCGGTAGCGCTCGCGCTCCAGCACGACTTCCGCGGCGACTATACCGAGTTGCTCGGCAAGGCCCAACGCGCGATCGGCTCACGCCGGCAGGGCGACTTCCTGCTGTCGACCGATGTCACCTCGGTGGAGAACGGCCAGCTCCAGGTCACCGGCGCGGGGCTGTTCCTGCCGGTGCGGGCGCAAGGCAGCGCCGAAATCACCTACCGTCCGCGCTAGGCCGATCCACTAAAGTTAAACCGTGCTCCCGCGTTCGCCGGAGCACGGTGCGCTCCAATGGCCGCCGCGCGGCGGACGGCGGATCAGACGGCGGCCGCGCGTGTCGGAGCGCTCCGGCCCGCCCGTGGCGCGTGCCGCCGCGGCGTCAACGCAGCAGGTTGGAGACCTTGTCGAGGAAGCTGGCGATATGATCGGGCTTGGACACGAACGCGTCCGCGCCGGCAGCGAAGCACGCGTCGATATCGTGCCGGCTTTGCAGCACGGTGAGCGCCATTACCGGGATCGCGCGCGTCGTCGGCGTACCCTTGAGCGTCTCGATCACGTCGAGTCCGCTGACATTGGGCATGCGGATGTCGACGATGATCGCGTCGGGGTTGATCGTCTCGGCCGCGCTTACGGCGCCGCGTTCGTCCTCGATCACCTGCGGATCGTAACCGCCGATCGTCAGCCAGGAGGCGTAGAGCTTGCGATGGCTCGGATCATCCTCGACCAACATGATTCGCTTCTTCATCCGATTCCTTCGGCGGGGCTGCGGGATGCCGCGGCGCGACTCTCCCGGTGCAAACGTTTGCCCCTCGTCGGCGACGCGGTCGTGCGCGTCAATGCGCGATGAGGCGCTCCACCTCGCGCGCGAGTTCGGCGAGGCGATAAAAATCGGGAAGGCTCTCGTGCAGCCGGTCGTCGATGACGCAGAGCGCGCCGATCGCATAGCCGCCGCGATCAACCAGCGGGAGCCCCGCGTAGAAGCGGATGAACGGCGCCGCGGTGACGAGCGGGTTCGCCGCAAAGCGCGGGTCGTCACGCGCGTCGGGCACGATCATCGGGTCGCCAGGCCGGTGGATCGCATGCGAGCAGAACGACACCGCGCGGGGCATCTCCTCCGCCAGGTCGCCCACTCGGGCGACGAAGCATTGTCGCTGGCGATCGATGATCGAGATCGCCGCGATCGGCGTCGCCGCGACCCGCGCCGCCTGATCGACCATGTCCTGAAGCACGCCGCGCCGGTCGCGCGCGGGTTGCCAGACGCGATCCACCGCCTGCTGGCGCAGCTCCTCGTCGAACGGCACAAAGGCCATGTTACGCTCCACCGGACTGGACTCCCCACAAGCCAGCAAGTCTTTGTTGAAGCCGGCTTTTAGTCAAGCAGGAGCCGCACCGATCCGGGTAGTAACAGGCACGATCGACACCGATCAGCGGATCAATCGCGCTCTGCCTTGCGGGTGGCGCGCGCGGTCATGCCGGTCGCCGAGGCATCGTCGAGCATCTGCTCGTCCGGCGCGGGTTCCTCCTCGGGCGGCAGCACCGCGGTCTCGTTGCCCAGCGGGCTGGGCGACGCCAGCGGCGTGGGCTCGGGCGTCGGCGTCGGCGTCGGCTCCGGAGCCGGCGCTTCCTCGACCGTGGCGCTCGGCTCGGGTGCCGGCTCGGGATCGCGCGAGCAGCCCGCCAGCGCCAAGGCGGCAGTGGCGAACAGCGGGAACATCAGTCGCTTGGTCATCATCTCTTTCCTCATCGCGCGGCCACCGCCTGGACCTGCACGGCCGAACGCCGCTCCACCGTCGCGGCTAGCCGTGCGTCCCAGCTATACGGGTCCTCGCGGAAGCCTACCTGCCCGTTGGGGCTGGCGAAAGCGGTCCAGTAGAGCAGATACACGCTGACCGGCTCGGCCATCGCCGCGCGCACCGTCTTGCCCGCCGCAACGGTCGAGTCGATCGTCTCGGGCGGCCAGTCGGGCGTGGTCCGCAGCAGCAGCCGCGCAAGATCCGCCGGCTTCTCGAGCCGCACGCAGCCGTGGCTCGACAGACGGTCGAAGCGCGAAAAGCCCGAGCGCGCCGGGGTGTCGTGCAGATAGACTGCAAAATCGTTCGGGAAATCGAACTTGTAGCGGCCGAGCGCGCTCTTCTCGGACGATTGCTGCAGACGCTTGCCGCCGTTCCCGGTGTCGATCACGCGGAAGCCGTTGCGCTTCAGATAGCCGGGGTTGGCCCTTTCCTTGGGCCACAGCTCCTTGGTGGCGATCGATGTCGGCACGTTCCAGGGCGGGTTGAGCACGATGCTGTTGATCCGGGAGATCAGCATCGGCGTCTCGTTACCCGGGCGGCCCGTCACCGCCTTCATCGACATCACCGGTTCGTCCCCGTCGAACGCGGTGAGCACCGCAGCGGCAATGTTGACCTGGACGCGCTTCTTGTCGAGCTCGGCGGGGAGCCAGCGCCAGCGCTCGAGATTGGCCATGATCTGACGCAGGCGGCGCTCCGCCGGCACGTTGAGCGCCGCGAGCGTCTGCGCGCCGACCTGCCCGGCGGGATTGAGCCCATAGCGACGCTGCGCGCGGCGCACCGCGTCGAGCAGCGCGGAGTCGAACGTATCGCCCGATGCGGCCAGCTGCGGGTCCTCGAATGCTAGTCGCTCGCGCAGGCGCGCGACATCGGCGCCGCGACTGCCGAACGCGGGCGTCGCGGTGAGCGTCGGCCAGCCGCCCTTGTCGACGATCGCGCGATAGCGCGCGAGCCCGGCGACGAGCGTGTCATAGCCCTGATAGGGAGGCGGCAGCGCGCGCAGCCAGCCGGACAGCCGGTCGCGCGCCACCGCATCCGCGAAGGCGGGGAGCGGATCATAAGCGGGCGGACGGATGCCCCAGTCCTTCTGGAAGTCCTCGGGCATCAAGCGCCCGCTGTGGACCGCACGGGCGTGATCGAGCGCGGCGCGCACCATCGCGGCGGAGTCGAGCGTGTCGAGATCGGTGCGCCGCGAGACCCGCAGCCCCTGCGCGAGTTCGTCGTCCGCGATCAGCGTGGCGAGCTGCTGGCGTTGCGCCGCGGTGAGCGTCGGCAGCGGCACGCTCGGCGCCACCGGCGCGACGGGGACGACGGGCACGGGAGCGGGGGGAACGGGCGACGGCGGCACCGGGGTGGCGGGCGGTGCAGCGATAGGAGCGCTCACCTGCGCGGCAGCGGGCGCGACCAGCGCGGCGATGGCGGCGAACGTGCCGGCGCGCCAGAGCAGGCGGCGGCGCGGAGGAGCGGGACGCTGGTTCATCGCGCTCCTCTAGTGCGGTGAGCCCGCGGTGGGAACACCTCGTGGGTGGTGCGACTGCGAAGCCTCCACGGTCGCTCATCGCGCGGGCGCGGCGGGCGGCGCCGGCGACGACCGGCGCATCACCTCCGCTTCCATTCCCCCCCCCTGTGCCGGGGAACTGAACAGCGGCGACATCAGGATAGCACCTGCCTCCGCCTCGACGCGCCCTCGCCTCAGCCAGCGCGACGCGTCAGCAGCGCGGTGCGGAGGCACTGGCACACCAGCTCGTCACGCTGATTGTGCAGTCGATGCTCGAACGTCACCAGACCCGCCTCCGGTCGCGAGCGGCTGTCGCGCAGCGCCGTTACGGCGCTCGACGCCCGGAGCGTGTCGCCGATGAACACCGGCGCCGGCATCACGACCTTGTCGTAGCCCAGATTAGCGACGAGCGTCCCCAGCGTCGTCTCGCCGACCGACAGCCCCACCATCAGCGCGAAGGTGAAGGTGCCGTTGACCAGAATTTGTCCGAACTCGGACGCGCGCGCCGCCTCGGCGTCGAGGTGGAGCGGTTGCGGGTTGTGCGTCATCGTCGAGAACAGCAGGTTGTCGGTCTCGGTGACGGTGCGACGGATCGGATGCTCGACGACATCGCCGACCGCCCATTCGTCATAGTGACGCCCCGCCATCACGCGTCCTCCCGCTCGATCCGCGCCAGCGCGGCGCCGTCGACCACCTGCGCCCCGACCGCGACGTCGAGCGCGGCGACGACCCCGTCGAACGGCGCGGACAGGCTGTGCTCCATCTTCATCGCCTCCAGCGTGACGAGCCGCTGCCCCGCGCGGACGCGCTCGCCCGCGGTGACCTCGACCGCGATGACCCGTCCGGGCATGGGCGCGAGGATCGCGCCGTCGCCCGCCGCGCCGCCGCCCGCCGACGCGGCGCGGAACGACGTGAGCGCATAGGTTTGCCCGGCCTCGGTGATCAGCACCTGCTCGCGCTGCTCGCCCGCCATGGCGTCGCCGGCGAGCGTCACCTCGACCGGGCTGCCGTCCAGCAGGAACGCCGCCGTGCATCGCGGTGGCGCGTTGAGGCGAAAACCCGGTACCGGCGCGCGGCTCGTGAGCGCGCGCGCCGCGGCCGTCAGCGCGGCTTCGCTCGGCCGTTCGCGCGGCATCAGCGCCGCGCCCGCCCGCTCGATCAGTCCTGTATCCACCGCCCCGGCGGCGAAATCGGCATGGTCGAGCGCGCGAGCCAGGAACCCGGCGTTGGTGCGCACCGGCCAGACCTGTGTCTGCGCGAGCGCCGCGCCGAGCCGGGCCCGCGCGGCGTCGCGCGTGTCAGCCTGCGCGATCAGCTTGGCGATCATTGGGTCATAATGCGGCGAGATCGTCGCGCCCTGCTCCACCCCGGTGTCGACCCGCACGCCCGCGCCCGGGCGGAAGGCGATCAGCGCACCCGTCGAGGGCAGGAAGCCGCGCGCGGGATCCTCGGCGTAGAGCCGCGCCTCGATCGCGTGACCGCGGATCGCGAGCTCGTCCTGGCGGAGCGGCAGCGGCTCGCCGCTCGCCACCCGGAGCTGCCACTCGACCAGGTCGACCCCGGTGATCGCCTCGGTGACGGGATGCTCGACCTGGAGCCGCGTGTTCATCTCCATGAACCACACGCGGTCGGCGCGCAGGCCCGCGCTCGCGTCGGCGATGAACTCGATCGTGCCCGCGCCGACATAATCGACCGCGCGCGCGGCGCGCACCGCGGCGTCGCACACCGCGGCGCGGGTGGCCGCGTCCATGCCGGGCGCCGGCGCCTCCTCGATCACCTTCTGGTGGCGGCGCTGGAGCGAGCAGTCGCGCTCGAACAGGTGGACGACCTGGCCGTGGCGATCGCCGAACACCTGTACCTCGATGTGGCGCGGCGCGAGGATGTAGCGCTCGATCAGCACGCGCTCGTCGCCGAACGCCGCCGCCGCCTCGCGCCGGCACGAGCCGAGCGCGGCAGCGAAGTCGGCGGGATCGTCGACGCGGCGCATGCCCTTGCCGCCGCCGCCCGCGACCGCCTTGATGAGGACGGGATAGCCGACGCGCGCGGCCTCATCGGCGAGCCGCTCGGGCGACTGGTCCTCGCCGAGGTAACCCGGGGTGACGGGCACACCCGCGGCGATCATGCGCTGCTTGGCGGCGTCCTTGAGCCCCATCGCGCGGATGCTCGCGGGGTCGGGGCCGACCCAGGTCAGCCCGGCCTCGATCACCGCCGCAGCGAAGTCGGCGTTTTCGGAGAGGAAGCCGTAACCGGGGTGGATCGCGGCGGCGCCGGTCGCGCGCGCGGCGGCGAGGATCAGTTCACCGCGCAGGTAGCTGTCGCGCGCCGGCGCAGGGCCGAGCCGCACCGCGGTGTCGGCGAGCCGGACGTGGAGCGCGGCCGCGTCGGCGTCGGAATAGACCGCGACGGTGCGCACGCCGAGCGCGCGCGCAGTGCGGATGACGCGGCAGGCGATCTCGCCGCGATTGGCGATGAGAAGCGAGGGCAGCATGAGGTTACCTATCGAACCTCCCCGGCACGAGGAGGGGGACCACGACGCGCAGCATCGTGGTGGAGGGGCGCGCGCTCTCGGCAAGCGACGACGATCGCAGTGATAATTGCGTCCAGGTCTGCGAAGACGTCGCGCGCCGCGAAGCGAAGCGTGGCGATGCCGAGAGCGGCGAGTGCCTCGTCGCGTGTGCGGTCATGTATCGGCTCCCCGCCGCGCTCATGCACCTCGCCGTCGATCTCAATCGCAAGTCGGGCGCCGAGGCAAGCGAAGTCAAGCGCATATCCGGCCACCGGATGCTGTCGACGAAACTTGAACCCGCCTGGACGAGTCCGAAGCGCGAACCACAGTCGCACCTCGGCTGGGTTGCCACTGCGACGTTCACGGCGCGCTAGCTGCACCGTCCGGCGGGGCGCGGCGCCCACCCCTCCACCACCGCGCTCCGCGCGGCGGTCCCCCTCTCCGTTCCGGGGAGGTCCGAGGTCGCTTGAGCCACTCACATCCGGAACACCCCGAATCGCGGTGCCTCCTCGACCGGCGCGTTGAGGCACGCCGTCAGCGCTAGACCGAGTACGTCGCGTGTCTGCACCGGGTCGATCACGCCATCGTCCCACAGCCGCGCGGTGGCGTAATAGGGGTTGCCCTCATCCTCGTATTTCTGCCGCACCGGCGCCTTGAATGCCTCCGCTTCCTCTGCCGTCCATGTCGCCGCATCGCGGTGGACGGTGGCGAGCACCGCCGCCGCCTGCTCGCCGCCCATCACGCTGATCCGGCTGTTGGGCCAGCTGAACAGGAAGCGCGGGCCGTAAGCGCGCCCGCACATGCCGTAATTCCCCGCCCCGAAGCTGCCGCCGATCAGCAGCGTCAGCTTGGGCACGCTGGCGGTCGCCACCGCGGTGACGAGCTTGGCGCCGTGCTTGGCGATCCCCTCCGCCTCATATTTGCCACCGACCATGAAGCCTGAAATGTTCTGCAGGAACAGCAAGGGCACGCGGCGCTGGCACGCCAGCTCGATGAAGTGCGCGCCCTTTTGCGCGCTCTCGGAGAAGAGCACGCCGTTGTTGGCCAGGATCGCCACTGGCATGCCGTGGACGTGCGCGAAGCCGCACACCAGGCTGCTGCCGAACAGCGGCTTGAACTCGTGGAAGCGCGACCCGTCGACCAGCCGCGCGATCACCTCGCGCACGTCATAGGGCGCGCGCACGTCCTGCGGCACGATCCCGTACAGCTCCTCCGCCGGGTAGAGCGGCGGCGCCGGCGGTGCGAGATTGACCGTCGGCGCCGGCACCGGGGGCAATGTGGCGATGATGTCGCGCACGATCGTCAGCGCGTGAAGATCGTCCGTCGCGACGTGATCCACCACACCCGAGCGGCGGCCGTGCGTGTCGGCGCCGCCGAGTTCCTCCGCGCTGATCTCCTCGCCCGTGGCCGCCTTTACCAGCGGCGGCCCGGCGAGAAAGATCGTCCCCTGCCCGCGCACGATCACCGTCTCGTCCGACATCGCGGGGACATAGGCGCCGCCCGCGGTGCAGCTGCCCATCACGCACGCCACCTGCGCGATGCCGCGCGCGGACATCTGCGCCTGGTTGAAGAAGATCCGGCCGAAATGGTCGCGGTCGGGGAAGACCTCGGCCTGGTGCGGGAGGTTCGCGCCGCCCGAATCGACGAGGTAGATGCACGGCAGCCGGTTCTCGAGCGCGATCTCCTGCGCGCGCAGGTGCTTCTTGACGGTGAGCGGGTAATAGGTGCCGCCCTTCACCGTGGCATCGTTGGCGACGATCATCACCTGCCGCCCCGAGACGGTGCCGACGCCGCAGATCAGCCCGGCGCCGGGCACCTCGTCGCCGTAGAGCCCGCCCGCGGCGAGCTGGCCGATCTCGAGGAACGCCGCGCCGGCATCGAACAGTCGCTCGACCCGCTCGCGCGGCAGCAGCTTGCCGCGCGCCGTGTGGCGCTCGCGCGACGCCGCGCTGCCACCCAGCGCCGCCGCGGCGACGCGCGCGCGCAGCTCGGCGGCGAGCGCGCGATGGTGCGCGTCATTGGCGCGGAAGCGGTCGTCGTCGCGCGCGATCGTCGAGGCGAGGACGGGCGCGCTCATTGTGCCACCGGCTCGGTCGCGCCGACTAGCTCGCGCCCGATCAGCATGCGGCGGATCTCGTTGGTGCCCGCGCCGATGTCGAGCAATTTGGCGTCGCGCAGGAAGCGCTCGACCGGCCAGTCCCTGGTATAGCCCGCGCCGCCGAGCGCCTGGACCGCCTCGCCGGCGACGCGGAAGGCGCTCTCCGAGGCGAGCAGGATCGCGCCCGCCGCGTCGAAGCGCGTGGTCCGCCCGGCGTCGCAGCTGCGTGCCACCGCATAGACGTAGGCGCGCGCGGAGTTGAGCGCGACATACATGTCCGCCACCTTGGCCTGCATCAGCTGGAAGCTGCCGATCGCGCGGCCGAACTGGCGCCGCTCGCGCAGATACGGCAGCACCGTATCGAGACACGCCTGCATGATGCCGAGCTGAATGCCCGCGAGCACGGTGCGCTCATAGTCGAGCCCGCTCATCAGGATCCCGACGCCGCCGTTGAGCGGCCCCATGACGTTCGCGTCGGGCACCTCACAGTCGGTGAATACCAGTTCGGCGGTGGGGGAACCGCGCATCCCCATCTTGTCGATCTTCTGCCCGATCGCGAAGCCGGGCATGTCCTTCTCGATCAGGAAGGTGGTGATGCCGCGGCTGCCCTCGCCGGTCTTGGCATAGACCACCAATGTGTCGGCGTGGGTGGCGTTGGTGATCCAGAATTTGGTGCCGTTGAGCACCCAGCCGCGGTCGCTGCGCCGCGCGGCGAGCTTCATCGAGACGACGTCCGAGCCCGCCCCCGCCTCGGACATGGCGAGGCTGCCGACATGCTCGCCCGAGATCAGCTTGGGCAGGAAGCGCGCCTTCTGCTCGGGGTCGGCCCAGCGGCGGATCTGGTTGACGCAGAGATTGGAGTGTGCGCCGTACGACAGTCCGATCGACGCCGAGGCGCGCGCCACTTCCTCCTGCGCGACGACATGCTCCAGATAGCCGAGCCCGAGCCCGCCATCGGCTTCGTCAACGGTGATGCCGTGGAGGCCGAGCTCCCCCATCGCGGGCCATAGCTCGTCGCGCGGGAACCAGTCCTCGGCGTCGATGCGGGCGGCGAGCGGGGCGATCCTGTCCGCGGCGAAGCGTCGGGTCGTGTCGCGGATCATTTCCGCATTCTCGCCCAGCGCGAAGTCGAAATCGGGCGTCATGGCGGCATCCTCTATCGTGTCGGCGGACGCGCCGCTCGTTGCACACCTGCCTTTGGTAACGGCTGGAGTGACGGAGATCCGGTGGCGTTCGCCGATCGCTTATCGCGGTCAGCATAGCCGCCCCGCCGCTTGACCCCAAGTTGAACAGCGCGAACACAATCGATAGACAACGTCTATGATTGATCGGCACCTTCTCCGCTACTTCAGCGCGGTGGTCGATCACGGCACCTTCTCCCGCGCCGCGGCGCACTGCCGCGTGACGCAGCCAACGCTCTCCGTCGGCATCGCCAAGCTGGAGACGGTGCTCGGCCAGACGCTGTTTGAGCGTACCAGCCGCCGCGTCGCGCTCACCCCCGCGGGTGCGCGGCTGGCGGACCATGCGCGGCGGATCGAAGCGGATTTCCTCGCCGCCGAAGCAGCGGTGGCGGAGGTGCCGGCGGCCAAGCTGATCCGGCTCGGCGTGGCCGCGACGATCCCCGACTCGTGGATCGAGCAAGCGCTTCGTGACGCCGCACCCGCGGGCGAGCGGCTCGAGCTGATCGAGGGGCGCGCGGGCGAGCTCCGCGCAGCGCTCGATCGTGGCCGGCTCGATGCGATCGTGGCCCCGCTCGACCCGCGCCTGCCGCATCGCGCGCTGTTCGACGAGCCCTATGCAATGGCCTTCGCCCGCACTCATCCGCTGGCCGGGCACGCCAGCGTCGCGGCCGAGCAACTCGCCGGCGAGCCGATGGTGGTGCGCCGCCACTGCGAGCTGCTCGCCGAAACCAGCCGCTTCTTCACCGCGCGCGGTATCCGCCCGTTCATGGCGGCGCGCACACAGAGCGACGCGCGCGCGCTGACCTATGTCCGCGCCGGCGTGGCGACGACCTTGCTGCCCGCCTGCTACGCCGGCGCTGGGATCGTGCTGGTACCGCTTGCGGGGTTCGAGCACCGCCGCACCGTGGCGCTGTCGTTCGCGCCCGACAGCGTGTCGCGCGTGGGGACGAGCGAAACGCTCACGCGGGTCGCGGACCGGCTCACGATTTTGGGGGCTGCAAAGTGAGGGATTGGCCCGGATTGCCTTTCAGGACCGGGGCGCAACTATGCGCTCGCCGTGGCACCGTTGCTCGTTCGAGTCTCGGCACGCGCGGCGCCGCGCCGACTTGTCGTGAATGGTCGCGAGCGGTCTTCACTCTGTCGTCGGAAAGCGGTGGGCGCGCGACCGTCTAATGATGGACGAAACGGCGAAAGCCACGGGCATGAGGCCGCTTCGATCTCGTTCGTCCGGCGTGCCCCTGCGAAGGCAGGAGCTCGGAGCCCTCATTGCCGTTCTCGCGCCATGGCCTCGGCATGGCCGGCGCAGGCTTCAGCTTGGGCGGATCAGGCGTCCGGCCCCGGCGCCCTCAGCGGGCATAAGCGTAGGGACCACCGCGGACGAGCGCGCGCTGGTAGGCCGGACGCGCGTGGATCTTCTCGAGCCAGGCGATCACGGCCGGACGTGAGTCGGCGAGCCCGGCGCGATGCCGCGCCGCCTCCAGCGGGAAGCTCATCATGATATCCGCCGCGGTGAACGCGTCGCCCGCGAACCATGACCGCTGCGCCAGCGACTCCTCGACAAAGTCGAGGTGGCGGTCGATCATCGGCTGCACCCGTGCCACCGCGCGGCGCCCGATCAGCGGCAGTCGCGACAGCACCAGCTTGAGCAGCAGCGGCGGCATCATCGACCCTTCCGCATAATGGAGCCAGAAGCGGTAGAGCAGCGCATCGTCACGCCGGGCGGGCGCACCGAGCTTCCCGTCGGCCCGGTCGACGAGATATTCGACGATCGCCCCGGTCTCCGCCACCACGCGCCCGCGTTCGCCCGCACCCACCGCGTCGCGATCCTCGATCACGGGCGACTTGCCGAGCGGATGCACCTCGCGCAGCGCGCGCGGCGCCAGCATCGTCTTGGGATCGCGCTCGTAGCGCTCCACCTCATAGCCGAGACCGAGTTCCTCGAGCAGCCACAGCACGCGCTGCGAGCGCGAATTCTCGAGATGATGGACGATGATCGTCATGACGGCTCCCCTCCGCGCGGCGCAGCCCCGGACCGCCGCGATGAACGCGAGCGAGCCCGCGCGTATCCGTGCCGCCGATCGCCTTCGCCCGACGACAGCGTGCCGGCCTGGCGTGTCAGTGAAGAGCTGCCGGTTGCGACGCGCCCAGACAGCGAACGTCGACGCTCCGTCTCCGAACGAAGCGATCTCGCCGGCCGAGTGGCGAGCGTCCACCCGCGCGCTATCACCGCGGTCGGCCGCGGCGGCATCGATCGCCGCCGCGGCCGCGCGGATCAGACGTCGTCGTCCTCGCTCGGCCCGGCCATCATGCCGTCGGCGACCTGCTCGGTCCGCGCGCGGATCGCCTTCTCGAGCCGCTGCATCATTTCCGGATTCTCGCGCAGGAAGGTCTTGGCGTTCTCACGCCCCTGCCCGATCCGCACCGAGTCATAGGAGAACCACGCACCCGACTTCTCGACCAGCCCGGCCTTGACGCCGATGTCCAAAATCTCACCGATCTTGGAGATCCCCTCGCCATACATGATGTCGAACTCGACCTGCTTGAACGGCGGCGCGACCTTGTTCTTGACCACCTTCACGCGGGTGGAATTGCCGATCACCTCGTCGCGATCCTTGATCGCGCCGGTGCGACGGATGTCGAGCCGCACCGAGGCGTAGAATTTGAGCGCGTTGCCGCCCGTCGTCGTCTCCGGATTGCCGTACATCACGCCGATCTTCATGCGCAGCTGGTTGATGAAGATCACCATGCAACGCGAGCGGCTGATCGAGCCGGTGAGCTTGCGCAGCGACTGCGACATCAGCCGCGCCTGGAGGCCGACGTGGCTGTCGCCCATCTCGCCCTCGATCTCGGCGCGCGGCACCAGTGCGGCGACCGAGTCGACCACCAGCACGTCGATCGCGTTCGAGCGCACCAGCGTGTCGGTGATCTCGAGCGCCTGCTCGCCGGTGTCGGGCTGCGACACGATCAGCTCGTCAATGTTGACGCCCAGCTTCTTGGCGTACACCGGATCGAGCGCGTGCTCGGCGTCGACGAAGGCCGCAGTGCCGCCGTTCTTCTGCGCTTCGGCGATGACATGGAGCGCCAGCGTCGTCTTGCCCGAGCTCTCCGGCCCGTACACCTCGATCACACGACCGCGCGGCAACCCGCCGACGCCAAGCGCGATGTCGAGCCCGAGCGAGCCGGTGGAGATCGCCTCCACCTGCATCGTCTCCTTCTGGCCGAGCTTCATCGCCGAGCCCTTGCCAAAGGCACGGTCGATCTGTGCCAAAGCGGCGTCGAGCGCCTTTTGACGGTCTGTGTTCGCGGTTGCCATGCCGGTATCGATCACCTGAAGTTTGGCGGCCATTGCCGTGGACCCTTTCGCTAGAGCAACCGCGCGTCGCGTTCAACGCACCGCGATGTTGTATTCTCTTTGTTTCAGGAGAACAAGTAGGGAACTTTGCCGCAATATCAAGCCGAGCGGCGCTGGTTCGGGCGGAGTTCGGCAGGGCGACAAGCTTGAGAGCGACGGTGTCGGCTCCTTCGCCCTGAACGGCGCCCTGAGTTCAGGCCACCGTCGTCGCCAGCTGCCACCATCCCGGGCGGTTCGCCGCGATCGCCCGCGCTGCGGCGTCACGTGCGGCCAGTGTGTCGAACAGCGCGAAGCAGGTCGCGCCCGAACCGGACATACGTGCGAGCACCACGCCGTCCTGCCGCTCCAACGCCGCGAGCAGTTCGCGCACCGCCGGGGCGATCGCCGCCGCGGCCGGCTGCAGATCGTTGCGGCCCCTGCGCGCCCGCACGAGTGTGTCGCCGTGCCCGATCCCGCCGCGGTCGACGCCGTCCCAGCCGGCGAACACCGCCGCGGTGGACACCGGCTGAAGCGGGTTGACCAGCAACGCGGGCGCATCGCCCAACCCCTCGATCGGCACCAGCTCGTCGCCGCGCCCCGTTCCGAGCGCGGCGCGGCCGAGCAGGCAGGCCGGCACGTCCGCGCCAAGCGCCCGCGCGATCGATCCGAGCCGCGCATCGTCGGGCGCGATCAGCTGGTGACGCGCCAGCGCGCGCAGCGTCGCCGCGGCGTCGGCCGATCCCCCGCCGATGCCCGAGGCGACCGGCAGGCGCTTGTCGAGCGTGATCGCATATCCCTGACGCACGTCGAAAGCGGCGCGGAATGCAGCCGCCGCGCGTACCACCAGGTTGTCGTTGTCCGCTCCGATCGCGCCGGCGAACGGACCGGTGACGCTGAACGAATCGATCGCGGCCGGCGCCAGCGTCACGATGTCGCCGTCGCGCGCGAAGGCGAACAGCGTTTCGAGCGCATGATAGCCATCGGCGCGGCGGGCGCGGACATGCAGCGCGAGATTGAGTTTGGCGGGTGCGGGTTCGACCAGCACCGTTTCCGCGACGCTCACCGCAACACCTCGACCCCGTACGCTACCTTGCTATCGAGCCTGGCCGCCACCGCCGCGTCAGCGACCTGGCGCGCCGCCGTCCAGGCATAGCGCGCCTCAAAGCGACGCCCGGTGACCCAGTAAGCGTCACCGAGATGTTCGCCGATCTCCGCGTTGGTGGGGTCGCCGAGCGCGGCCTTCTCCAGCAGGGGCAATGCGCCCGCGCGATCGCCCCGCACCAGCAGCGCCCAGCCGAGCGAATCGGCGATGGCGGCATCGTCCGGCTTCAGCGCCGCGGCGCGCTCCAGCAGCTTCTGTGCCGCCGCGAGCCGCTCGCGGTGCTGCACCAGCGCGTAGCCGAGATAGTTGAGCGCGAGCGGCTCGTCAGGGCCCAATTGTACGGCGCGTTCGAGCACCGGTCGCGCCTCGTCCCAGCGGTCCGCCTGATCGAGTGCTGCGCCATATTGGAGCCAGTCGGCCCAGTCGGCGGCGGCGCCGGCGCGATCGACCAGGCGGCGGTACAACGGGATCGCATCGGCGGCGCGGCGGAGCCGCACATTGAGGTCGGCGAGCCGCTGGACGTCCTCGGTCGCGGCATCGGGGGCGGTGCCGAGCGTGCGCGCGGCGGCGAGCGCCGCGGCGTCGCGGCCGTCGTCGGCGAGCAGCTGGACCCGCCCCGTTGCGGCGATCTGCGCGTAAAGGCTGGTGGGCGGCACCGCATCGAGCATGCTCAGCGCCTGATCGACCGCGCCGTCACGCGCGAGCACGCCTGCGAGCAACACGCGCGCGCGGTCGTTGCCCGGATCGGCGCGCAAGGCCGCCTGGAGCAAGGTGAAGGTGAGCGGCCCCGGCGCGCCGACCGCCAGGTCAGAGGCGACACGCGTGAAGAGGTAGGACGCGCCGAACGCCAGCGAGGGCATCGCGGCATAGCGTTTCGCGCGGTCGGGATCGGTGGCCGCTGCGCGCAGCGAGGTGATGGCGGACTCGCCGCCGGCCGCGAGCAGCCGCGCCGCCGCGGCGCCCTCGCCCCGGCCGAGCAGCAGCCGCGCAGCGGCGACGCGATGATCCTGGCTGGCGAGGTCGTTGCCGAGCAGCGGGCGCAGCGCCGCCTCGCCGTCTGCGATCTTGCCGGTCGCGATCAGCAGCAGCGCACGGGTCTCCTCGACGAAGCGGCGCGACACCGCGTCGGCCGGCGCGCGCACGAGCGGGGTGAACGGGTCGCCGCCTGCGTCGAGCGCGGCCCAGGCGGCGAGCGGCGCGGCGAGGATGCGCAGCTGGTCGTCGCGCAGCCGCGCGATCGCCGCGCCGGCACCGACCCGATCACCGGTGCGCGCGGCGCCGGCGAGCGCAAGCAGCGCGGCGTCGGCGGGCGCTACCCCCTGGTCCGCGAGCGCGGCGGCGGCGCGATCGGCGAGCGCGAGATCACCCGCGCGCACCGCTTCGCGATACGCGCGCACCGCCACCACCGCATTGTCGGGTGCGGCGGCGAGCGCGCGGGCATAGTCGCGCGTCGCGGTCGCCGTCGCGCCGTCTGCCGCGGCAGCGCGTGCCTTCATATAGGCGCCGAGATCACCGGTCGCGGCCAACGCGTTGCCCGGCGCGAGCAGCGCCAGCAGCGCGGCGGAGGCGAGACCGGGAGGGCTGAACCGCATGCCTCGCTGTCGCGGCTCGGGCGCGGTCGCGTCAACCCCGGCGGTCGGGTTTATTGCGCAGCGGCGACGGCGGGTCTGTATCGAGAAGGCGGCGTCCGCTCCTAGCCCGTCAACCCGGACTTGGTCCGGGATCCACCGAGCCGCACATGCGGGAAGCGTTGCTTTAGCGAAGGGCTGGAGTCCGGAACAAGTCCGGGATGACGGCAGTGAGGAAGGCATCCGCGTCTGCGGCAACCTGGCCCCTCACATGTTCGGATAGTTCGGCCCGCCGCCGCCCTCGGGCACGACCCAGTTGATGTTCTGCGTCGGATCCTTGATGTCGCACGTCTTGCAGTGGACGCAATTCTGCGCGTTGATCACGAACTTGGGGTCGCCCCCCTCCCCATCGGCTCCCCCGCCGACGATCTCGTAGACGCCGGCCGGACAGTAACGCTGCGCCGGCTCATCGTACATCGGCAGGTCGTACGCGACCGGGATCGACGGGTCCTTGAGCGTGAGATGAACCGGCTGGTCCTCCTCGTGATTGGTGTTCGACAGGAACACCGAGGACAGCCGATCGAAGGTGAGCACGCCGTCTGGCTTGGGATAGTCGATCCTTGCGACCAGGTCCTTGCGCCACAGCGTCTCGTGATCGGGGTGGTGGTGCAGCGTGAACGGCAGGCGCAGCCCGAAATATTCGAGCCACATCGTCACTCCGGCCAGCCCGGAGCCGATCAGGTCGCCGAAGCGCTTCACCAGCGGCACCACGTTGCGAACGATCGACAGCTCACGCTTCACCCAGCTGCGCTCGAACGCCTCGGGGTAAGCGGCGAGCTCGTCGCCCGCGCGCTGCGACACGATGGCCTCCACCGCCGCCTCGGCAGCGAGCATGCCGGTCTTCATTGCGGTATGCGTGCCCTTGATCCGCGGGACGTTGAGGAAGCCGGCGCTGTCGCCGATCAGCGCGCCGCCGGGGAAGACCAGCTTGGGAATGGACTGGAGCCCGCCGTCGTTGATCGCGCGCGCGCCATAGCTGACACGCTTGCCGCCCTTGAGCAGCGCCGCCACCGCCGGGTGGGTCTTCCAGCGCTGCATTTCCTGGAACGGCGAGAGATAGGGGTTGCTGTAGTTGAGCCAGGTGACGAAGCCGATACTCACCTGCCCGTTCGCCTGGTGATAGATCCACCCGCCGCCGTTCGAGCCGGTCTCGCTGAGCGGCCATCCTTGAGTGTGGACGACCTTGCCCGGAATATGCAGCGCCGGATCGATGTCCCACAATTCCTTGACGCCCAGCCCGTAGACCTGCGGGTCGCAATCGCGCCGCAGATCGAAGATGCGCATCAGCTCCTTCGACAGGTGTCCGCGACAACCCTCTGAGAAGAAAGTGTATTTTGCATGCAGCTCGAGCCCGGGCTGATAATCGGGCTTGTGCGTGCCATCGCGCGCCACCCCCATGTCGCCGGTCGCGACACCCTTCACGCTGCCGTCGTCATGGAACAGGATCTCGGCCGCGGCGAAACCCGGGAAGATCTCGACGCCGAGCGCCTCCGCCTGCCCGGCGAGCCAGCGGCACAGATTGCCGAGCGAGCCGGTGTACGTCCCCTTGTTGTGGAGGAACGGCGGGGTCCACAGGTGCGGCAGCGTGAACTTGCGCTCGCGGGTCAGCACCCAGTGGAGATTCTCGGTGACGGGCACCTCGGCGAGCGGGCAATCCTGCTCGCGCCAGTCGGGCAGCAGCTCGTCGAGCGACTGCGGATCGATCACCGCGCCCGAGAGGATGTGCGCGCCTACTTCGGAACCCTTTTCGAGCACGCAGACCGACACGTCGGCACCCGTCTCGGCCGCGACCTGCTTGAGCCGGATCGCCGCCGCCAGCCCGGCCGGTCCCGCGCCGACGATCACCACGTCATAGGGCATGGACTCGCGATCGCTCACTTCATCATCTCCTCGGCAGCGTGCTGTGCCGCCTCGTCATGGGCGCTCGTCGTATCGTCGCAACGGCTGATCGGGGCGGCGGTGCCAGAAAGTTGACGCTCACGTCAACCGCGATCCTATGATGCGCAGATGGGGGCCGATCAGAATCACGACTGGGCAAAGCTCGTGGCGAGCGCGCTCGACTGGTGGCGCGACGCCGGCGTCGACGCCATCGTGGCGGAGGCGCCATTCGACTGGCTGGCCCCGATCGACAGCGCGCCCTTAGCAGCCTTCGCACTCGCCGCTCCGGCTGAGCCGGTGGCCGCGGCGCCGGCGGCGCTGCCCGACACGCGGGAGGCGTTCGCGGCGTGGCGGTTCGGCGACGACGCGCCCGAGGCGCGCTGGGGTGGCGCCGCGATCGCCGCGAGCGGGCCGCAGGACGCCGAGCTGATGGTGTTCGTCGACTGCCCTGAGCGCGACGACCGCGAGACGCTGCTGGAGGGCGAGACCGGGCGATTGTTCGAGCGGATGCTCGCCGCGATCGGCTGCTCGCGCGCGGACACCGCGCTCGCCTCGGTCTGCACGCGCCGCCCCACCACCGGGCGCGTGCCCCGCGACATTGCCGACCGGCTCGGCGAGATCGCGCGCCACCATGTCGCGCTGGCTGCGCCGCGGCGGCTGCTGGCGATGGGCGATGCGGCGAGCCGTGCACTGCTGGCGATGAGTGTCGCCGACGCACGTGGGCGTACGCACATCATTAACCATACAAACGGCACATTCACGCACGTCGTGGCGACGCACCATCCGCGCTTCCTGCTGGATCGTCCCGCCGCCAAAGCCGAGACCTGGAAGGACCTGCTCATGCTCACCGGGGAGATCACGTCGTGAGCCCGCGCCGTGCGGCGTGGCGCGTCGCTGCCGCGCTCGGGCTGACGATCGCGCTGGGCACCGTCGCCGAGCCGGTGCTCGCGGCTCCCGCCGCGACGTCATCCGCTGCCATTCCGTCGCAGCTCACCGCCGCGCAGCGCTCGGCCTATCGCGCGGTTTTCGCGGCGATCCGGGAGCAGCGCTGGAGCGACGCGCAGATCACGCTCGACACGATGGCGAGCGGTCCGCTTCACGCTTATGCACGCGCCGAGCTGGTGCTTGCCAAGGGCTCGCCGAGGGTCAGCGATGACGCGCTGGCGCGACTGATCGCGGAGGCGCCCGAACTGCCGCAGGCCGAGGCGCTGATGCGGCTGGCGAACGAGCGTGGGCTCACCGGGCTGCCGCTCCTGCCCGTCACCCAGCGGCTGGTCTGGCAGGACGGCGCGCCGGCGCGGGTTCGCGCGCGCGCCACGCGCAGCGATCAGGTCGCTGCGGATCTGGCGGTGCGGATGCAGCCCTTCGTCAAGGCCGATATGGGCGCCGAGGCGCAGGCGCTGCTGGAGGCGACTGACGGCCTCTCGCCGGAGGCCGACACCGAATGGCAGGCGCGCATCGCCTGGATCTACTTCCTTCAGGGGCTCGACCCGCAGGCCCGCACGATGGCAGCCCGCGCGGCGAGCGGCACCGGCGAATGGGCGCTTCACGGCCGCTGGACCGAGGCGCTGGCGGCATGGCGCCAGCATGATTGCGCCGCGACCCAGGTCGATTTCGAGAATGTCGCCGCGCGTGCGACCGACACCGACCTGCGCGCCACCGCGCTCTATTGGGCGGCCCGCTCCGACATGGCGTGCGGCCGCCCCGACCGGGTCGAGACGCGGCTCACCGCCGCCGCGCAATATCGCGAGACCTTCTATGGCCTGCTCGCGCGCCAGGCGCTCGGCCTGCCGGTGGAGCGGCTGCGCCCGCAGCAGGTGAGCCAGGAATGGACGCAGCTCGAGCGCCGCCCCAACGTTCGGGTCGCCGCCGCGCTGGCCGAGCTCGACGAGAACGATCGCGCGGACGCGGTCATCCGTCAGCAGGCGCGGATCGGCGATCCGTCCGAGTTCGGCAGCCTGGTGCGGATCAGCGAGACGCTCGACCTTGCCGGCACGACGGTCTGGCTCGCACACAACATGCCGCAGGGCGTCGTCGCCACCGCGGACACGCGTTACCCGATGCCGAGCTGGACCCCCGACACCGGCTGGCGCATCGACAAGGCGCTGGTCTACGCGCACACGCTCCAGGAATCGGGTTTCCGCAACAAGGTCCGCAGCCCCGCCGGCGCATTCGGGCTCATGCAGATCATGCCGGCCGCGGCGACCGACTATATGCGCGAGCGCGGCGTCTCGATCGATCAGGACGCGCTCGCACGACCGTCGACCAACATCGACATCGGCCAGCGGCATATCGAGAAGCTGCGCGACATGGGGCTGACCGGCGGGCTGCTCCCCAAGGTCATCGCGGCCTATAATGCCGGGCCCAAGCCGGTGGGCGAATGGAACGCGATCGTCCACGACGGCGGCGATCCGCTGCTCTATATCGAGAGCATCCCTTATTGGGAGACGCGCGGCTATGTCGTGACGGTGCTGCGCAACTATTGGATGTATGAGTCGCTCGGCGGCAAGGCCAAGAGCCCCAGCCGCGTCGCGCTCGCGCAGGGCATGTGGCCGCGCTTCCCCGGGCTGCCCGGCGAGAGTGCGGTGCGGATGGCGGGGCAGTCACCCGTCACCGCGATCGCGATCAACGGCACCGTGGCGGCGCAGTCGACCACCCACGTCGAGCGATGAGCCTCGATCTCACGCGCGCCTTCCTGCCGGTCCGCATTGCGGTGCTGACCGTCTCGGACACGCGCGGGCTGGCTGAGGATCGCTCGGGCGACGCGCTGGTCGCGCGGCTGACCGAGGCGGGGCACGTGCTGGCCGAGCGGGCGATCCTGCGCGACGACGCCGACGCGGTCGTCGCATTGCTCCATCGCTGGATCGACGATGCCGCGGTCGACTGCGTGATCACGACCGGTGGCACCGGGGTGACGGGGCGCGACGTCACGCCCGAGGCGGTCGAGCGGGTCGCGGAGAAGATGATCCCGGGCTTCGGCGAACTGTTCCGGTGGTTGAGCTATCAGACGATCGGCACGTCGACGGTGCAGAGCCGCGCCTGTGCCTGCGTCGCGCGCGGTACCTATGTTTTCGCGCTTCCCGGCTCGACCGGCGCGGTGAAGGACGCGTGGGACGGCATCCTTTCGAGCCAGCTCGACAGTCGTCATCGCCCCTGCAATTTCGTCGAGCTGATGCCGCGACTGCTGGAGCGCTAGGGGCTCCGATCGCGCGAGCCCGAGCGCGCAGCGGTTTGCGACTGTTCTTGCTTTGTTCCAGCGCGGAAGCTAGCGTCGGACCATGGTGGGCAGAACGATTCGCGCCTCGCGCGGCGCCACGCACAACGCGACGAGCGCGCGCTTCAACCTGCCCATGGCGGAAGCGGACGGCGACTGGCTCGACACGCGTGAGACAATCGACGGTTCCCCCGCCCCGCTGCGCACCACGGTAACGTTAGAGCGCGCCCGCACGATCATCACGCGCAACCAGTCGCCCGACGTACCGTTCGACCGCTCGATCAACCCGTATCGCGGCTGCGAACACGGCTGCATCTACTGCTTCGCCCGGCCGAGCCACGCCTTCCACGATCTCTCCCCCGGGCTCGACTTCGAAACCAAGCTGTTCGCCAAGCCGGACGCCGCCGCACTGCTGCGCAACGAGCTCAGCAGGCGCGATTATCGGTGCGCGCCGATCGCAATCGGGACCAACACCGATCCCTATCAGCCGATCGAGCGCGAGTGGCGCGTCACCCGCGAGGTGATCGAGGTGCTCGCCGCGTGCGACCATCCCCTGGTGATCACCACCAAGTCCGACCGGGTCGTGCGCGATCTCGACCTGCTCGCGCCGATGGCGGCGAAGCGACTGGTGGCGGTGGCGATCTCGGTGACCTCGCTCGACCCGCGCGTGGCGATGACGGTGGAGCCGCGGGCGCCGACCGCGGCGCGCCGGCTCGCCGCGGTGGCGCGGCTCACGGCGGCGGGCGTGCCGACCTATGTCAACATGGCGCCGGTGATCCCCGCGATCACCGACGGCGAGGTGGAAGCGGTAGTCGCCGCCGCGGCCGCGGCGGGCGCGCTCGGCATATCCTATATCCCGGTGCGACTGCCGTGGGAGGTCGCGCCGCTGTTCCGCGCCTGGCTCGACGAACATTATCCCGAGCGTTCCGCCAAGGTGATGGCGATCGTGCAAAGTCTGCGTGGCGGCAAGGACAATGACCCGCGCTTCGGCGCGCGGATGCGCGGCGAGGGCCCCTGGGCCGAGCTGCTGCGCACGCGCTTCCGCATCGCCCGCGCGCGTCACGGCTTCGCGGACACCCGCCGCACGCTCGACCTGCGTTGCGACCTGTTCCGCGCCCCGGCCGGCGCGCAAGGAGAGTTGTTCTGAGCGCGGGCGCTCGGCGAGGAAGGCGCGTTGAACTCTGCCGCGCCCTGCCGGTTG
Source organism: Sphingomonas larreae (assembly GCF_051400595.1). Classification (NCBI taxonomy): domain Bacteria; kingdom Pseudomonadati; phylum Pseudomonadota; class Alphaproteobacteria; order Sphingomonadales; family Sphingomonadaceae; genus Sphingomonas; species Sphingomonas larreae. The sequence continues at coordinate 247,466 of NZ_JBLFFI010000003.1, read as the reverse complement.
TGACAGGGACCTCACGGAGACTCCTCATGCTCGCCTCGCTGCTGATCGCCGCCGTCTCGGGCATGCGCGCGATGACCCCGCTCGCCACCGTCGCCAACGCCGCCCGCGCGGGCGAACTGCCGCATGACAACGGCGCGCCCGACTTGCTCGCGCGCCCGCTCGTGTCCGCCGGCACGCTCGCGCTCGCCGCGGGTGAAATGGCGGGCGACAAGATGAAGACCGCGCCCGACCGGATCATCCTGCCCGGCATGGTGGCGCGGATCGCCACCGGCGCGTTCGCCGCCGTCAGTCTCGCGCCCCAACACCAGCGCACCCTTGCGGCACTGCTCGGCGCAGGCGTCGCGGCGGGCGCGTCGTACCTCACCTTCGAGGCACGCAAGGCCGCGATGACTCGCTACGGCCAGACCGCCACCGGCGCGGTGGAGGACGCGGTCGCGCTCGGCACCGCAGCGCTCGCGGTGCGCGTCGCGCGGTAACGCGCCAGCGGCTTGGCAGCCGCGAGTCGATCGGCTAGGCGAGGTGCGGGGCCGGTGTCCGGCCCCACGATCGCGCCGGTGCCCCGACGAGGGGCTCAAATGGGAATGCGGTGCGGGGATCACTCCCCTACTCCGCGGCTGTCCCTGCAACTGTGAGCGGCGAGCGAGCGGCACATGCCTCCCGTTAGCCGGGAGGCGGTCACTGGAGCACGGGGTTCGGCCCCGTCCCGGGAAGGCCGTGCCGGGAGCGACGACCCGCGAGCCAGGATACCTGCCGGCGCAGGGTCGCTCTTGCCTTTGGTCCAGGGGATGGCCGGGCACGGTGTTCCGTCTGAGCGACGAAGCCATGCGGCCGGGGCCGCAGCGGCGCGTGGCATGGGCGACGGCGGGCGCCCGTCCGTGGTGCGCGCCGGCCGACCTTCGGCCCCGGTTCAGGACCGTCGCGGCGCCCCGAAGGAACATCATTGCGCGACCTCACCAAGGTTCCCGTCACCGTGGTCACCGGCTTCCTCGGCGCGGGCAAGACCACGCTGATCAGCCACCTGATCCGCCATGCCGCCGGCAGGCGGCTCGCCATCGTGGTCAACGAGTTCGGCACGCTCGGCGTCGACGGCGCGATCCTGGAACAATGCGCCATTCCCGACTGCCCGGCGGAGAATATCGTCGAGCTGGCGAACGGCTGCATCTGCTGCACTGTGGCAGACGACTTCATCCCCACGATCGAGCGGCTGCTCGCACTCGAGCCCCGACCCGATCACATCCTGATCGAGACCTCGGGCTTGGCGCTTCCCAAGCCGCTGCTGAGGGCGTTCGACTGGCCCGCGATCCGCTCGCGCGTCACTGTGGACGGCGTGATCGCGCTCGCCGACGCCGAGGCGGTCGCGGCAGGCCGGTTCGCGCCCGATCCCACGGCGGTCGCGGCGCAGCGCGCGGCAGACGCGGAGGTCGATCATGATACGCCGCTCGCCGAGGTGTTCGAGGACCAACTCGCCTGCGCGGACGTGGTGCTGCTCACCAAGGCGGACCTCGCCGGCGCGGCGGCGGTCGAGGCCGCGCGCGCGATCGTACTTGCCGAGGCGCCGCGCCCGGTGCCGGTAATGGCGCTGGTCGACGGCGCGATCGATCCCGGGGTGATCCTCGGGCTTGAGGCAGCGGCGGAGGACAATCTCGCCGCGCGCCCCTCGCACCACGACGGCGAGGACGACCATGAGCACGATGATTTCGACAGCCTCGTCCACGAACTCGGCGAGATCGATGATCCCGCTGCTCTGTCCGCCAAGGTAGCGCAGCTCGCGCGCGATCACGACGTGCTGCGCGTCAAGGGCTATGCGGCGGTGCGCGGCAAGCCGATGCGGCTGCTGGTGCAGGCGGTCGGCGCGCGCGTCCGCACCAGCTACGACCGTGCCTGGCGCGCCGACGAGCCGCGCCGCACCCGGCTGGTGGTGATCGCGGAACGCGGCCGCGCCGATGCCGCGTCGGTCGAGGCAGCGCTCGCGGACTGAGCGCGCGATGCACGTCCTCTTCCGCGAGACGCACGGGCTTGATGCGGCAGCGGCGCCGCGCGACCTCGCGCAGTCGCCGGCCGACCTGATCGTCCTGTCCTTCTCGGACAGCGACCTGCAGGCGTTCGCCGCGGGCTGGCACGCGGCGGCGGCGGCAGGCGCCCGGCTGCCGTCGTTGCGGCTCGCCAACCTTGCCGAGCTGACCCACCCGCTCTCGGTCGACACCTATGTCGAGGCGACGCTGCGCCACGCGCGCGCGATCCTGGTGCGGCTGATCGGCGGGCGCTCCTACTGGAGCTACGGCGTACAGCAGCTCACCCGAGTGGCGCAGGAGCATGGCATCGCGCTGGCGGTGCTCCCCGCGGACGGACGCGGCGACGCGGCGCTTGATGCGGCCTCGACGCTGCCGGCCGCGCTGTTGCGGGCGCTGACGCGGCGATGCGACGCCGGTGGCGCCGAGGCGGCGCGCGGTACGCTGGCGCTCCTCGCGCGCGCGGCAGGGCTGGCCGCGGGCGAACCCGACGATACCGCCGTCGTCGCGCCGGTCGGGGCATGGGAGGGCGGCGACGCACCGGCATGCCCGGCGGTGCTCGCCTTCTCGCCCTCACCCACCCGGGTGCTGCTGGTCTTCTACCGTTCCTACCTGCTCGCCGGCGATCTCGCGCCGATCGCCGCATTGCGCGACGCGTTCGCGGCGCGCGGGCTGGCGACTGCGGCGCTGTTCGTGCCGTCGCTGAAGGAGCCGGCGGCGCGCGCATGGTTGCAGCGCTGGGTGGCCGCGCTCGCGCCCGCGGCGATCGTCAGCGTCACCGCCTTTGCCGCGGGCGACAAACATGCCGCCTCGCCGCTCGACGCGGCAGGCGTCCCGGTGTTCCAGGTCGCGCTGGCGACGTCGGCGCGGCGCGACTGGTCGGAGGCGGTGCGCGGCCTCGCGCCTGCGGACCTGGCGATGCACGTCGTGCTGCCCGAGGTGGACGGTCGCGTGTTCGCGGGGGTGGCGAGTTTCAAGGACGCCGGCGCGCGCGACCCCGCGCTCGAGTTCGCGCGCCGCGCGCACCGCGCCGATCCGGAGCGGGTGGCGGCGATCGCGGACCGTGTCTCGGCCTGGATTGCGCTGCAGAGGCGCTCCCCCGCGGAGCGTTGCGTGGCGTTTGTGCTGTCGACCTATCCGGGCAAAAGCTACCAGATGGCGCATGCCGTAGGGCTCGACCCGCTCGCCTCCGTGGAAGCGATGCTGCGCGACCTGGCAGCCGCTGGCTATACGGTGGAGCCCGATCACCCCGCGTCGGCGACCTTGCGGGTTACTTCGCGCGGCATCGCCGCTGATCCTCACGACGCCAACGAGACCCTCGGCTGGCCGCTCGCCGACTATCGGCGCGCACTCGCCGCGCTCTCCCCCGCCCTCCAGGACGCGCTCGCCGCAACCTGGGGCGCGCCCGAGGCGGACCCCGCGGTCAGCGGCGGCGAGTTCCGCTTCGCCGCGACCGCGTACGGCCACATCCTCGTCGCGCTCCAGCCCGAGCGCGGTGATCCGCGCACCCGCGGCGACGACTATCACGACGTCGCGCGCGTACCGCGCCACGCGTATGTCGCTTTCTACCTCTGGCTGCGCGCGCGCGGCACCGACGCGATCGTCCATGTCGGCGCACACGGGACGCTGGAGTGGCTCCCCGGCAAGGCGGTGGCGCTCTCCGCCGAGTGCTGGCCCGAGGCGCTGATCGGGGCAACCCCGCTGGTGTACCCCTTTATCGTCAACGATCCGGGTGAGGCCGCACAGGCCAAGCGTCGCGTGGCCGCGGTGACGCTCGGGCATCTGCCGCCCCCGCTGATCGCGGCCGACACGGGTGTGGGGCTCGCCCGGGTCGAGCTGCTGCTCGACGAGTTCGCCGCGGCGGATGGGCTCGATCCGGCACGCCGTGCCAGGCTGATCGACGACATCGCCGCCGAGGCGTCCGCGATCGGCCTCGCCGAGGAACTCGCGCTCAGGGCCTGTACCAGCGACGCCGAGCGCGTCACCCGCATCGATGCCTTCGTCTGCGAGGTAAAGGATTCACGTTTCGGCGACGGGCTGCACGTCTACGGCCGCGGCACGTGCGGCGCGATGGAGCGCGAAGGGCTGCTGGTTGCGCTCGAGGGCCGCCGGGTCGCGGCCGGCCCCGCCGGCTCGCCCGCGCGCGGGGCCGATGTGCTGCCGACCGGACGCAACCTGTACGGCGTCGACCCGCGCGCCACACCGTCGCGCGCGGCGCACCGCCAGGGAGTGGCCCTCGCCGACGAGTTGCTGCGCCGTCACCTCCAGGACGAGGGCGATTATCCGCGTGCGCTGGTGATCGACCTGTGGGGCTCGGCGACGATGCGCACCGCCGGCGAGGAGTTCGCAATGGCGCTCCACCTGATCGGCGCCGCGCCGCTGTGGGATCACGCGTCCGATCGCGTGAGCGGGGTCGAGATCCTGCCGCTCGCCACGCTGGATCGCCCGCGGATCGACGTCACGCTACGCATATCGGGGCTGTTCCGCGACACGTTCGCACCGCTCTGCGCGCTGTTCGGGCAGGCGGTGCGCGCGCTCCACGCCCGTGACGAGCCGCGCGACCTTAATCCCTTCGCCGGACTCGACGCAGAGCGGCGCGTCTACGGCCCCGCACCCGGCGACTATGGCGTCGGGCTTGGCGACAGCGTCGAACGCTATGACGCGGCGGGGCGCGAGGCCGCGGCAATGGCGTGGCTCGCCGCCTCATCGCATGCCTATGACGACGCGGTCGGCACCCCGGCCGGCGTGGCCGACGCGACAGGACTGCGGCGCAGGATCGGGGCGGCCGACGCGCTGGTCCATCCGCACGACCTGGCGGAAAGCGACCTGCTCACCGCCGCGGATGTGGCCGCGCATGTCGGCGGTTTCGCCACCGCCAACGCGCTGCTGGGCGGCACCGCGCGGCTGGTCCATCTCGACTCGGCCGACCCGACGCGGCCGCGGGCGCGGGCGCTCGGCGAGGAGATCGCGCGGATCGTGCGTGCGCGCGCCGCCAACCCGCGCTGGCTCGCCGGCATGATGCGCCACGGCTATCGCGGGGCGGCCGAGATCGCGGCGACGCTCGACCATCTCGCCGCTTTCGCGCATCTCGCGCACGCGGTGCCGCCCGCGCTGCTCGACCTCTACCATGACGCCACGCTCGGCGATCCGGCGGTGCACGACTTCCTCGCCGACGCCAACCCGGCCGCGCTGGCGGCGATGCAGGCGCGCTTCCGCGCGCTTCACCGCTCGGGGCTGTGGGCGACAAGGCGCAATGCCATCGTCGCCGCGCTGGCGGACGGCGCATGAGCGCGGCGCATGGCTGGTGCCCGACGGCCTGGCGGCCGATGGCGGCGGCGGACGGGCTGCTGCTGCGTGTGCGCCCGCCGCTGGCGCGCGTGTCACAAGCGCAAGCGCTGCTGCTCGCGGACGTAGCGACCCGATATGGCAGCGGCGACATCGACCTTACGCGGCGCGCCGCTTTCCAGCTGCGCGGGTTCGACGAGCCGGGTTGGCGCGCAGCACTGGAGCGGCTGATCGCCGCCGGGCTGGTCGACCCCGATCCGGATCGTGAGGCGCTCTCCGTGCTGGTGGCACCGACATGGCAGCACGGCGACGACACGCACCGGATCGCGCGCGCGCTGATCGAGCGCCGCCATGCGCTCCCGGCGCTGCCGGCCAAGTTCGGGATCGCGCTGGATGCGGGGCCACGCGCCGTAGTCGGCACCGCGCCCGCGGACCTGCGCGTCGAACGCGCGACCGGGGGTGGGCTGATCCTGCGCCCTGATGGTCGCGCGGCCGGGGCGGCGCTCCAGCACGGCCATGAGGTTGAGGCGCTGATCGCGCTGGCGCACTGGTTCGTCGCGAGCGGGGGCGTGACCGCCGGGCGGATGGCGCAACACACCGCGACGCTACCCGATTGGATGAAGGGCAACTCGCGGCCTTGGACGGAGACCGCGGACCAGCAAGGTTTCGCGCCGCCGTTCGGCCGCCTGCACGCGGAAGTGCTCGCGCGATGGGCCGTCGGCTCACCCGCGCTGCGAGTGACTCCGTGGCGCACGCTGTTGGTGGAGCGCGACCACCTCGACCCGGCTGTCGGCCCCCTTCGTGCCGCTTCGTGCGAGCAGGCGGCGGCGACCCAATCCCCGCCCGCGCCCGCCACGGTGGACGCCTGCGTCGGCGCGCCCGAGTGCGCGCAGGCGACCGTGCCGACGCGAGAACTCGCCGGACGGCTAAGCGGTCGTGTCGCAGGGACGCTGCACGTCTCCGGCTGCGCCAAAGGATGTGCGCGCAGCGCCGCTGCGGCGGTGACGATCGTCGGTCGCGCCGGCCGCTACGACCTTGTCCGCGACGGCCGCGCCGACGCCGCCCCGGCGATCCGCGGCCTCACGGCCGATCAACTGCTTGCCCGCCTCGGAGCCGATTGAATGCGCCATGCCTATGAGACCGACGGGGCGACGATCTATCGCCAGTCGTTCGCGATCATCCGCGCCGAGGCCGATCTCGCGCGCTTCACGACGGAGGAGGAGGCCGTGGCGGTGCGGATGATCCATGCCGCCGGCCTGGTCGAGCTCGCCGCCTCGATCCGCTTCACGCCTGATTTCGCCGTAACCGCGCGCGCCGCGCTGGCCGCGGGCGCGCCGATCCTGTGCGACGCGCGGATGGTGAGCGAGGGCATCACGCGCGCGCGCCTGCCTGCCGCCAACGAGGTGGTTTGCACGCTTCACGACCCGCGCGTGCCCCCGCTCGCGGCGCAGCTCGGCACCACTCGCTCGGCCGCCGCGCTCGAGTTGTGGCGTCCGCTACTCGGCGGCGCCATCATCGCGATCGGCAATGCGCCCACCGCCTTGTTCCACCTGCTGACGATGCTCGACGATCCCGCCTGCGCGCGTCCCGCGGCGATCATTGGCTGCCCGGTCGGCTTCGTCGGCGCCGCGGAGTCGAAGGACGCTCTTTGGGCCGAGGCGCCGGTGCCGTGCGCGATCGTCACCGGCCGGCTCGGCGGCAGCGCGATGACGGTCGCCGCGGTCAACGCGCTGGCGAGCACGGCCGAATGAACATGGGCACGATCCACGGCGTTGGGCTCGGCCCGGGCGCGGCGGACCTGATGAGCGTGCGCGCCGACCGGCTGGTGCGCGGCGCGCGGCACCTCGCGTTTTTCCGCAAGCGCGGCCGGCCGGGCCAGGCGCGCCGCCTCGTGGACGGCATGCTGCGCGGCGACGTCGTCGAATATCCGATGGAATATCCCGTCACCACCGAGCTGGCCGTGACCGACCCGCGCTACAATGCGCAGCTCGCTGCCTTTTACGCCGACTGCGCCGCGCATCTCGCCGGGCTCGCGCGCGGCGGCGCGGAGGTGGTGGTGCTGTGCGAGGGCGATCCTTTCTTCTACGGCTCGTTCATGCACCTGCACGCGCGGCTGACCGGCGTCGTGCCGGTGGCGGTGGTGCCCGGGGTTACCGGCATGTCGGGTGCCTGGACCGCCAGCGGCGCGCCGATCACCTGGGGCGACGACGTGCTCACCGTGGTCACCGCGACGCTGCCCGAGGAGGAACTGACGCGGCGCGTGCGTGATACCGACGCGCTGGTGGTGATGAAGATCGGGCGTCACCTGCCCAAGCTGCGCCGCGCAATTGCCGCCGCGGGGCGCGAGGGCGCGGCGTGGCTGGTGGAGCATGCCGCGATGCCCGAGCAGCGCGTGGTGCCGCTGGCCGAGGCGGGCGAAACCGCACCCTATTTCGCGATCGTGCTGGTCCACGGCCAGGGACGGCGACCATGAGCGCAGGCTGGATCGCGATCGCCGGCCTCGGCCCGGGCGACGCGGCGCTCGTCACGCCCGAGGTAAGCGCCGCGCTCGCCGCGGCGACCGACGTCGTCGGCTACATTCCCTATGTCCGTCGCGTCGCACCGCGCCCGGGGCTCACGCGTCACGAGTCGGACAATCGCGTCGAGCTCGATCGCGCGCGGCACGCGCTGTCGCTCGCGGCGGAGGGCGCCCGCGTCGTCGTCGTCTCCTCCGGTGATCCTGGTGTGTTCGCGATGGCATCGGCGGTGTTCGAGGCGATCGAGCACGGCGCCGCGGCATGGCGCGGGCTCGACGTGCGCGTGCTGCCCGGCATCACCGCGATGCTCGCGGCGAGCGCGCGCGCCGGCGCACCGCTCGGGCACGATTTCTGCGCCATCAATCTTTCGGACAATCTCAAGCCGGCGGCGCTGATCGAGCGGCGCGTGCGGTTAGCCGCAGAGGGCGATTTCGCGATTGCCTTCTATAATCCACGCTCGGTCGCGCGCCCCGGGGGGCTCGACCGCGCGCTGGCGGTGCTTCGCGCGACCTGTGCGGATGCGCGGCCGGTGCTGTTCGCGCGCGCGATCGCCACGGCGGACGAGTCGCTCCGGGTGGTGCCGCTGCCCGACGCGCGCGGCGACATGGCGGACATGCGCACGCTGGTGATTGTCGGCTCGAGCCACACCCGCGTGATTGCGCGCGACGGCACGCCGTGGCTCTACACGCCGCGCTCGGTCGCATGAGCGATCCACTCCAGCACCGCGGCCACGCTGTCGCACTCGCACCGCGAAGGAGCGGCCGGGCGGTCGATCATCAGCACCTCCACGCCGAGCTCGCGCGCTGCGGTCAGCTTGGCGGCGGCGCCCTCCCCGCCCGCATTCTTGCACACCAGCAGATCGATCGCGTGCGCGTCGAGCAAACGGCGGTCACCCGCCAGCGTGAACGGGCCGCGATCGACCACCAGGCGATGGCGCGGCAGCGCCGGCGCGCACTCGGGCACGTCGACGAAGCGGAGCAGATAGTCGTGCTGCGGCTGCGCGGCGAAGCGCTCGACATGCATTCGTCCGAGCGCGAGAAAGACCTTCCGCGACGGCCCGGCGAGGGCGTCGACCGCGGCGTCGATGTCGGGAACGTGTGCCCAGCGATCGCCCACGCCTGCCCGCCACGGCGCCCGCGTCAGCGCGACCAGCGGGACATCGGCGCGCGCCGCGGCGGCGACCGCGTGCGCGCTCATCTGCGCGGCGAAGGGATGCGTGGCGTCGATCAGATGGGTCACCCCCTGCGCGCGCAGCCACGCCGCGAGCCCGTCAACCCCGCCGAAGGCGCCGACGCGGACCGCCACCGGCTGCGCGCGCGGGTGTGCGGTACGGCCGGCGTAGCTGAGCGTCGCGCGCCACCCGCGCGCGGCGACCGCCGCGGCGAGCGCGCTCGCCTCGGTGGTGCCGCCGAGGATCAGGAGGTGCGGCATGGGTGAGCGGGATCCGTGGCTGACGATCGTCGGGATCGGCGAGGATGGACCGGACGGGCTGTGCGCCGCAAGCCGCGCCGCGCTGGACGCAGCCACTCATGTGATCGGTGCGCCGCGGCATCTCGCGCTGCTGCCGGTGATCTCGGCGCAGATAACGCCATGGCCGGTACCGTTCGCCGCGGGGATCGAGCGACTGCTGTCGCGGCGCGGGCAGCCGACGGTGATGCTCGCCTCGGGCGATCCCTTCTGGTTCGGTGCAGGGAGTGCCGTCACCGACCGGCTCGCGCGCACCGAATGGGTGGCGCATCCCGCGTGCTCGACCTTCGCGCTGGCGGCCGCGCGGCTCGGCTGGCGCCTCGAAGCGGTCGCGTGCGTCGGACTTCACGCCGCACCGCTGACCCGGCTGCGCCCGCTGCTCGCGCCGCGGCAGCGCGTGATCGTGCTGGTGCGCGACGGCACGGCCGCGACGGAGACCGCCCGCTATCTCGTCGCACAAGGCTTCGGCGACAGCGCGATTGCCGTGCTGGAGGCGCTGGGCGGCACGCGCGAGCGGGTCCGCCACACCACCGCGGCCGACTGGAGGCTCGACGATGTCGCGCACCCCGTCGCGCTGGCGATCGAGGTCGAGGGCGCCGGACGCGTGCTGCCCCGTGCGAGCGGTCTGGCTGACGATTGGTTCGCCCATGACGGCCAGATCACCAAACGTCCGCAACGCGCGCTCGCGCTTTCCGCACTCGCGCCGCGCGCGGGTGAACTGCTGTGGGACATTGGCGCGGGATCGGGGTCGATCGCGATCGAGTGGTTGCTCGCGCATTCCGCCAACCGGGCGATCGCCGTCGAACGCGACCCACTCCGCGCCGCGCGCGCGCGCGCCAATGCCGAGGCGCTTGGTGTGAATCGGCTCGTGGTGGTGGAGGGAGAGGCACCCGCTGCGCTCGCTGATCAGGCTGCGCCCGACGCGATCTTCGTCGGCGGCGGACTTTCGGAGGCCCTGCTCACTCACCTGATAGCGCTGATCCCGCGTGGCACGCGGCTGGTGGCGCATGCGGTGACGCTCGAGTCGGAGGCGCTGCTGTCGCGCCGCCATGCCGCACACGGCGGCGCGTTGCTGCGGGTCGAGCTGGCCGAGGCCGCGCCGCTCGGCACACGCCGCGGCTGGCGCGCGAGCTACCCGATCGTGCAGTGGAGCGTGACGCTGTGATCGTCGCCGGTTTCGGCTGCCGCGCGAGCGCAACCGCGCAGTCGCTGGCGGACGCGCTCGCGCTGGCGGCCGACGGTCGTCCGGTGGAGCGGCTCGCCGCGCCGATCGATCGGATCGCGATGATCGCGCCGCTCGCGCGCGCGATGGGCGTTGAGCTCGTCACGCTGAGCGACGCTGACCTCGCCGCGACGTCCACCCTCACGCGCTCCGTCGTCAGCCTCGCTGCGCGCGGCGTCGGCAGCGTCGCCGAGGCGAGCGCGCTGGCTGCCGCCGGCGCGGGCGCGCGGCTGCTCGGCGCCCGCCGCGTCTCCCCCGATCGCCGCGCCACCTGCGCGCTCGCCGAAGGACTAGCATGACCGTTCATTTCATCGGCGCCGGCCCCGGCGCACCCGACCTGCTGACGCTGCGCGGCCGCGACCTTATCGCGGCCGCGCCCGTCTGCCTTTATGCCGGCTCGCTCGTGCCCGCCGCGGTGCTGCGCCACTGCCCGCCCGGCGCGCGGATCGTCGACACCGCGCCGCTGTCGCTCGACGCCATCGTCGCCGAGATCGCCGCGGCGCATGCTGCCGGGCACGATGTCGCGCGATTGCACTCAGGCGATCTGTCGGTCTGGTCGGCGATGGGAGAGCAGCTCCGCCGGCTGCGCGCGCTCGGCATCCCGGTGAGCGTCACGCCCGGCGTACCAGCCTTCGCCGCGGTGGCAGCGGCGCTGGAGAGCGAGCTGACGCTCCCCGGCGTCGCGCAGTCGGTCGTGCTCACGCGCACGTCCGGCCGCGCCAGCGCGATGCCGGCGGGCGAGACGCTCGCCGCTTTCGCCGCTACCGGTGCGACGCTGGCGATCCATCTCTCGATCCACCGCCTCCCGGACGTTGTGGACGAACTGCTGCCAAGCCACGGCGGCGACTGTCCTGCCGCGGTGGTGTGGCGCGCGAGTTGGCCCGATCAGCGGGTGGTCCGCGCCACGCTCGCCACCTTGGTGGAGGCGGCCACGGGTGGCCCCGAGCGGACTGCGCTGATCCTCGTCGGTCGCGTGCTCGGCGCCGAGCACTTCGACGACAGCCGGCTTTATGCCGCCGACTACGACCGCCGCTTTCGCCCCGCAGCCGGACCGGTGGCGTGATGCCGCCGGGACTGATGATCGCCGCGCCCTCGTCCGGCAGCGGCAAGACCACGGTGATGCTCGGGCTGCTGCGCGCGCTGGCAGAGGACGGGGTTGCGGTGCAGCCGTTCAAGAGCGGGCCCGACTATATCGATCCTGCCTTCCACCGCGCCGCGTGCGAACGGGCCTCGTACAACCTCGACAGCTGGGCGATGCCCGGCCCGCTGCTCGACGCGATTGTCGCCACGGCGACCGGTGCCGAGCTGGTGTTGGCGGAAGCGTCGATGGGACTCTTCGACGGGGTCGCGCGCGTGGGGCAGAGCGGCAGGGGCGCAGGCGCCGAGATCGCGCGGCGCTTCGGCTGGCCAATCGCCTTGGTGCTCGACGTCGGCGGCCAGGCGCAGTCCGCCGCGGCGACCGCGCTCGGCTTCGCGCGCTACGACCCGGACGTGACGATCGCGGGAGTGATCCTCAACCGCGTCGCCAGCGCGCGGCACGAGCGACTGGCGCGCGCCGGCATGGCGGTGATTGACCTACCCGTGCTCGGTGCACTGCCGCGCGAGGCCGGGTTGCGCCTGCCCGAGCGCCACCTCGGCCTGATCCAGGCAAGCGAGCACGACGACCTCGACGCGCGCCTCGCGGCGCACGCCGACTTCGTGCGTCAACATCTCGATCTGTCGGCGCTGCGCACGGCGGCGCGCGGCTGGAGCGCGGACGGCACGCTCCGAGTCAGTCCGCCGGCACAACGTATCGCCATCGCCTGTGACGCCGCTTTCTCCTTCGCTTATCCCCATCTGCTCGACGGCTGGCGCGCGGCCGGGGCGACGCTGATGCCGTTCTCGCCGCTCGCCGACGAAGTGCCGGCGCCCGACGCCGATCTCGTCTGGCTCCCGGGCGGCTACCCTGAGCTGCATGCCGGACGGCTCGCCGCCGCGGCACGGTTCCACGCCGGCCTGCGCGATCATGCCGCAACGCGGCCGATCCACGGCGAATGCGGCGGCTATATGGTGCTGGGCGAGGCACTGATCGACAAGGACGGGGTCGCGCATCGCATGGCCGGGCTGCTCGGGCTGGTGACCAGCTATGCCGCGCGCCGGCTCCATCTGGGTTATCGAAGTGCTACGCTCGCGGCCCCGATCGGGGGCTATGCGGCAGGCACGATGCTCACCGGGCACGAGTTTCACTATTCGACCATCGTCGCGCAGCCGGACGCGCCGCTCGCCGCGGTCGTCGACGCAGACGGTAACGCGGTGGCGGAGACCGGGTCGGTGCGTGATCGCGTGACCGGCAGCTTTTTCCATCTGATCGCGCGCGGCGCCCAATGATCGCGCTGAGCCTGATCGGGATCGGCACCGGCAATCCCGATCATCTCACCCGCGCGGCCGAGGCGGCGATGCGCGCCGCCGATCTGATCCTGCTGCCGCGCAAGCGTGCGGAAACCGCCGAGCTGCTCGACCTCCGCGCGACCATCTGTGCACAGGTGCTCGGCGCCGACGCGCCGATAGCGACCTTCGACATGCCGGTGCGCGACGAGCGCTCCGGATATCTCGCGGGGGTCACGGCCTGGCATGACGCGATCGCGGCGGCCTGGCGCGACGCGATCGCGGCGCATCTGCCCGGCGGCGGCCGCGTGGCGCTGCTCGTCTGGGGCGACCCGTCGCTCTACGACAGCACGCTACGGATCGCCGAGCGGCTCGGCGCGCACGGCGTGCGATCCATGGTGGAGGTGGTGCCGGGGATCACCAGCCTGCAGGCGCTCGCCGCGGCGCACGCCATCCCGCTGACCGCGCTCGGCGCCTCGCTGCTGGTCACCACCGGTCGCCGCCTTGCTGCCGAGGGCTGGCCCGCCGCGGTGGACAGCATTGCGGTCATGCTCGATTCCGCCTGCGCGTTCGAGCGGGTCGCCGCGCCCGAGGTGACGATCTTCTGGGGCGCCTATCTCGGCATGGCCCAGCAAGCACTGATCGCCGGCCCTCTCGCCGAGGTAGGGACGGCGATCAGGGACGAGCGCACGCTGCTGCGTGTCCGGCATGGCTGGATCATGGACTGCTACCTGCTCCGCCGCGCCGCAGCTCCTGCACCCTCCAGCGATCGCTGAACGACAGCACCGCGGCGGTGAGCGGCGCCACGTCGATCGCCAGCGTCGCCGCGGTGGGCACCCCCAGCACATGCGCGAGCGCGGCCCGGATCACGGCGGCATGCGTCACCGCCAACAGCCTGGCCTCGCCGCCCGCCGCGAGGGTGTCGAGCCATGCCGCGACGCGCGCGCGCACCGCGTCAAGCGACTCGCCCGCTGGGGCGCCGTGCTCCGGTGCCGCGAGCCAGGTGGCAAGCGCCGCCGGTGCGATGTCGTCGAGCGCGCAGCCGCGCCACGCGCCGGCGTCCTGATCGGCCAGTGCCGGCTCGACCGATGCGGAGAGGCGCAGCACCGCCGCCGTCTCGCCCGCCGCGCGCGCGGGGCTGGTGCGGCAGGGCCAGTTCGCCCAGCCGCCGAGTCGCAGCGCACTGGCCTTGGCCAGACCGGCGCGGTCGAGCGGATCGTCAGGGTCGGGGAAGCGGGCGGCGCGCATGGCCGCGGTGGCGCCCGCGCAGAGCAGGACGAGGCGAACGGTCACGATGGGGCTCCTGCTCGGTTGACGCGGCGTCGCGCACCCGCCACAGCTGAGCCTATCAGCACCGGGCGGGAAGCCGGTGAGACTCCGGCGCGGTCGCGCCACTGTGATCGACAGCCCCTGCGCTGTCGAGAGTCAGACCCCGCCCGATGCTCCACCCCTCGCCCGGGCGCGCTATCCCGGACTGGAGCCGACTTGATGACTGACCGCGTCGCCGCGCGCGCGCTGCCCGCCGCTTCATATCCCATCCGCGTCATCCCGCTCGCCGAGATCGCGCCCTGGGCGGTGTTCGCCGTCGTAGTGGCGTTGATCCTGCTGTACTTCGTCAGCACCGAGCAGGGCGCGTTGGCGCTGTTCAAGGGCATGTATGTCCACGAGTTCGTCCATGACGGGCGACACCTGCTCGGCTTCCCCTGCCATTAAAGCGGGGTAAGATCATGACCGGGCTGCTGCTCGGGCGGGGGATGCTCGCCGGGCTCGTCGGCGCGTTCGTCGCCGCCACCTTCGCCTTTTGCGTCGCCGAACCACATGTCGACGCCGCCATCGCGTTCGAGGCGCGGCATGTCGCGCATGCCATCGGCGAAGAGCTGGTATCGCGCACGATCCAGAAAACGGCGGGGCTCTACACCGCGATGATGCTGTACGGCACGGCGCTGGGTGGCGTGCTCGCGATCGTGGTGGCGGCGTGCCACGGCCGCGTCGGCGCGACCGCGCCGCGCGCGCTGGCGTTGTTGCTCGCCACCGCCGCGATCGTGGTGATCGTGCTGGTGCCGGCGCTCAAATACCCGCCGACGCCCCCCGCGGTGGGTCTGCACGAGACGGTCCGGCTGCGCACCGCCGCCTTCCTCGCGATGACGGCGGGATCGTTAGTCGCGGCGATCGCCGGCGCGTGGCTGGTGCAGCGGCTGGCGCGTCGGGTCGTGGGGCTCGATCGCTGGCTCCTCGGTGCGCTGACCTTTGTCGCGGTGGCGACATCGATCGGCGTGCTGCTGCCGCCGGTAGACGAGGTGCCGGCGAACTTCCCCGCGTCGCTGTTGTGGCACTATCGCGTTGCCGCGCTCGCCAGCCAGATCGTTTTCTGGCTCGTCACCGCCGACGTCTTCGGCCGGTTGGCGCAGCCACTGCTCGCCCCAGGGTCGACGCGATGACGGACGGCGAGATGACCGACAGCGAGTCACGCCACGCCGAGAAGATGCGTCGGATTCAGGCGAGCCGCCGCACGATGATGGCCCGCAAAACGCAGGAGAAGGGCCTGCTCATCGTTCACACGGGAGCGGGCAAGGGCAAGAGCACCGCCGCCTTCGGCATGGCGGTGCGCGCGATCGGGCATGGCATGCGCGTCGGCATCGTCCAGTTTGTGAAGGGCGCCATGACGAGCGGGGAACGTGCGGTCTTCGATGCCTTCCCCGGTCTGGTCACGTTCCGGACCATGGGCGAGGGCTTCACCTGGGACACGCAGGATCGCGCGCGCGACATCGCGGTGGCGGGCGCAGCCTGGAACGAGGTGACGCGGATGCTCGCCGATCCGGCCTATGCGATGGTGATTGCGGACGAGCTGAACATCGTGCTGCGTTACGATTATCTCCCGCTCGAGGCGGTGCTCGCGGCGGCGGCGGCACGTCCGCCGATGACTCATTTCGTCGTCACCGGCCGCAACGCGCCGACGCCGCTCATCGAGGCGGCCGACCTCGTCACCGAGATGACGCAGCTGAAGCATCCGTTTCGCGGCGGGGTGAAGGCGCAGGCCGGAGTGGAGTTCTGATGGTGACGTTGCGCCCGGTCGCTGCCGGCGCCGCCGTGGTGGCGTGCAACACGTGCCGCCATAGCGAAGACGCGCGTGAAGACGCGAGCGGTGCTCGTGGCGGCGCGCGGCTGGTCGCCGCCCTGCGCGAGGTGCAGGCGAGCGATCCCGCTTATGCCGGCGTGGCCGTGCAGGAGATGCCGTGCCTGTTCGCCTGCGCCGCTTTCTGCACGGTGCATCTCCGCGCGCCCGGCAAGGTCGGCTATGTCCTCGGCCGCTTCGCGCCGGATGCCGACGCCGCCCGCGCGATCCTCGATTATGCCGCGCATTACGCCGCGACCGACACCGGCCAGGTGGCGTTCCGCGACTGGCCGGCGGGGGTGAAAGGACATTTCATCACCCGCACCCCCCCCGAAGGATATGTCGTCGAATGATCCGCCTCGACACCCCTGCCGCGCTTGATGAGGCGCTGCGCACGCTCCCTGCCGCCGATGACAATGCGCGTGCCGCCGCGGCGGCGCGGCAGGAGCAGCTGACCAAGCCGCGCGGCTCGCTGGGCCGGCTCGAGGAGATCGCGCTGTTCATGGCGGCGTGGCAGGGTCGCGCATCGCCGCGGCTCGAGCGCGGCAGGGTTGCGGTCTTCGCTGGCAACCACGGCGTCGCGGCGCGCGGAGTCAGCGCCTTTCCTGCCGAGGTGACCGCGCAGATGGTCGCCAATTTCGCGGCCGGCGGCGCCGCCATCAACGCGCTTGCCCGCGCTGCCGGGCTCGAGCTCAGGGTCACCTCGCTCGAGCTCGAACAACCCACCGCCGACATCGCCACCGCGCCCGCGATGAGCGAGGCGGAGTGCGGCGCGGCGCTGAGCGCGGGCGCCGCCGCGGTGGACGCGGGGCTCGACCTTCTCGTCCCGGGCGAGATGGGGATCGCCAACTCGACCGTCGCCGCCGCGCTCTGCGCCGCCGCACTGGGTGGCGCGGCGGAGGATTGGGTCGGCCCGGGCAGCGGCGTGAGCGGCGACGCCGCTGCCGCGAAGCGCGACGCGGTAGCACGCGCGCTCTCCCTGCATCGTGATCAGGCGACGACGCCGTTCGAGACGCTCCGCCGGCTTGGTGGCCGCGAACTCGCGGCGATGGCGGGCGCGGTGATCGCGGCGCGGCACGCGCGTGTGCCGGTGCTGCTTGACGGCTTCATCGCAACCGCCGCGCTCGCGCCGGTGGCGGTGGCGGCACCCGGGTTGCTCGATCACTGCCTCGCTGGCCATTGTTCGGCCGAGCCCGGGCACGCACGGCTGCTTGCGCGGTTCGGGCTGCGCCCGCTGCTGACGCTCGACCTGCGGCTCGGCGAGGCCAGCGGCGGCGCGCTGGCTGCCTGCATCGTCCGCGCCGCGCTCGCCGCGCATCAGGAGATGGCCACCTTCGCTGAGGCGGGGGTCGCGGCGGGGTGACCACACCGGCGACGCTCCACCTGATGCGTCACGGCGCCATCGCGGCGAACGGCCGGCTGATCGGCCATCACGACGAACCCGCCACGGCGGCGGGGATCGCGGCCTGCGTCGCCGCGGCCGCGCGATTGCGCTTTGCGCGCGTGGTCACGTCCGACCTCGCGCGCGCGGCGCGTTGCGGCACCGCGATCGCCGCAGCGGCCAGCGTCGACGCGTCGATCGACCCGCGCTGGCGGGAGCTCGACTTTGGCGAGTGGGATGGCGCGCGCACCGACGCGCTCAATCCCGCGGCGCTCGCCGCCTTCTGGGACGATCCCGAGCGCGCACCCCCGCCCGGAGGCGAGCGCTGGTCCGCGCTGGTGGCCCGGATAGGCGCCGCGCTTGACGCGGTCGCGGACGCCACGCTCGTGGTGACGCATGCGGGCGCGATCCGCGCTGCGCTGGCCGGCGCGTGCGGCTTCGACTCGCGACAAGTATGGGCGTTCGACCTGCCCTATGCCGCGACCGTGTCGCTGCGACGCTGGCCCGGCACCGGAGGAGTGACACAGATCACCGCCCTGCGTTGATTCGCGCGCTGCTCGTCGCGCTGGGATTCCTGACCCGGCTGCCGCTGCCGCGCGCCGCCGCGAACGAGCGCGACTGGGCCGCCTCGATCCGCTGCTACCCGGTCGCGGGGCTGGTGATCGGCGCGCTCGTCGCGGTCGTGGGTGTGGTGGCGGGGACGCGTGAGCCGTGGGTTGGTGCGCTGGCGGCGCTGGTGATGTGGGTAGCGGTGACCGGCGCGCTCCATCTCGATGGTCTGAGCGATCTTAGCGACGCGCTCGGCGCCGCTCACGGCGACCGCACCCGGCTGCTCCGCGTCCTCGCGGAGCCGCAGGTCGGCAGCTTCGGCGCGGTGGCGATCGTGCTGCAGCTGCTGAGCAAATTGGTCCTGCTGCACGCGCTGCCGGCAGGTGACTGGTGGTCGCTCCCGCTCGTGACCGCGGCGGCGCGCGCCGGGCCGCTCGCCTGGGCGCGATGGCTCCCTCCGCTCAAGCCGGGGCTCGGTGCCACACTCGCCGCGGCGGTGCGGCGGCGCGACGTGATCGGCTGGAGCGCGTTGATGCTGGCGGCGGGCGCGCTGCGGCCGGCGCTACTCGCCGCGCTGCCGCTGATCGCGCTCTACGGCTGGTGGCTGCGCCGCCGCCTCGGCGGTATCAACGGCGACGCTCATGGCGCCGGGATCGAGCTGGTGGAGACCGGTCTGCTGATCGCGCTGGTGCTCGCACCGCCCGCCGCGTCGTTCTAGTCGACGGGATCGGTTGGCGCCGGCCAAAGCTCAGGCAGGGCCCGCGCCGTGTGCCAAGGCCAGCAGCGCGTCGAGATCGACATATTGCTCCAGCTCCGCCGCGATCCCGTCCAATGCGGCGTCGACGTCGGCGCGATGGTCGCCGCCCTGCGCCGTCACGCCGAGCGGCGCGAGCCAGGCATGACGCTGCTCGGCCAGGCCGAACAGGCCGTGGACGTAGCTTCCCGCCACCAACCCGTCGGATGATGTTGCGCCTTCATGACGACCGTCGTCGAGCAGGGCCACCGGCCGCACCGTGTCGGGGCCGACCGTCTGACCGAGATGCATCTCATAGCCTTCGAGGCGCGCGCCGCGTGCGCTGCCACGGACCGCCATGAGCCGCTTGTCCCCGGTCAGCACGGTATCGATCGCGAGCAGCCCGAGCCCCTCAACCGTCTCCGCCCTCCCCTCCACACCCCCTGGATCCGCGACGCTCCGCCCCAACATCTGGTACCCGCCGCACAGCCCCAGCACCGGGCGTCCGCGCCGTACGTGGGCGCGAACGTCGACGTCCCAGCCCTCGCGCCGCAGCGCGCGCAGGTCGGCGATCGTCGCCTTCGAGCCGGCGAGGACGATCAGCGCCGCCTCGGCCGGGATCGGCGTCCCCGGCGGCACCATCACCAGCTCGACCTGCGGCTCGAGCCGCAGCGGATCGAGGTCGTCGAAGTTGGCGAGGTGCGGCGTGATCGGACAAGCGATGAGTATTCGCCCGCCCTTCCCCCCGTGCGGCCGCTGGAGCACGACCGAATCCTCGCTCGGCAGTCGCGCCGCCGCGGCGAGCCACGGTACGACGCCGTAGCCGCGCCATCCGGTACGCGCCGCGATCGCGCGATAGCCGTCGTCGAACAGCGCGGGATCGCCACGAAACTTGTTGACGAGGAAGCCCCGCACCATGGCGGCATCTTCAGGGTCGATCACTACCTTGGTTCCGACCAGCGATGCGATGACCCCGCCACGATCGATATCGCCGACCAGCACGACCGGCACCTGCGCCGCGCGCGCGAACCCCATGTTGGCGATGTCGCCTGCACGCAGGTTGATCTCGGCAGGGGAGCCGGCGCCTTCGACGATGACCAGATCGGCCGCGCGCGCGAGCCGATGGTAGCTCCCGAGCACCTCGTCGAGCAGTCCCTCGCGCCCCTTCCGCCACTCGCTCGCGCGCAGCACGCCGCGGACGCGGCCACGGACCACCAGCTGCGAGGTGCGGTCGCCCTGCGGCTTGAGCAGCACCGGGTTCATGTCCACGTTGGGCGCCACACGCGCCGCGAGCGCCTGGGTTGCCTGGGCGCGGCCGATCTCGCCGCCGTCCGCGGTCACCGCCGCGTTGGTCGACATGTTCTGCGGCTTGAACGGACGCACGGCCAGTCCGCGATTGGCGAAGGCGCGGCAGAGTCCGGCGACGAGCACCGACTTGCCCACGTCCGACCCTGTCCCCTGGAGCATCAGCGCAGCCATGCGACGCCCCCCGCGACGAGCCACAGCATCAGACAGGCTCGCCGGTAGATCGTGAGCGCGCGGGCGATGTCGTGCGCGTCGAGAGCAGCGCGACCGTCGCCGATCCACGGCTTGACCGCGACCGCACCGTCATAGGCGACCGGGCCGGCCAGCCGGACGCCGAGTGCGCCGGCCATCGCCGCTTCGGTCCACCCCGCATTGGGTGAGGCGTGGCGGCGCGAGTCGCGCCACATCACGCGCCACCCGCCCCCACCCGCGAGGCACAGCAGCAGCGCGCCCAAACGTGCGGGCAGCAGGTTGGCGCCGTCGTCGGTGCGCGCAGCGGCCCAGCCAAAGGCACGCCAGCGCGGCTCGCGATGGCCGATCAGGCTGTCCGCGGTGTTGATCGCCTTGTAACCCCACAGCCCCGCCGGGCCGAGCAGTATCAACCAGAACAACGGCGCCGCCACGGCATCGCAGAAGCTCTCCGCCAGGCTCTCCACCGCCGCGCGCGCGATCCCGGCACGGTCGAGCGCCACGGTGTCGCGACCGACGATCCGCGCGACCGCGTCGCGCGCGGCGGCGAGGTCGTCTCGCTCGAGCGCGGACGCGACCGGGCGGACGTGATCGTCGAGGCTGCGCTGCGCCAAGCCCGGCCAGGCGAGCAGCGCGACCGCCGGCCAGGCATTGTGCCCGAGCCATGCGCGCAGGCCCTGTTCGGCGAGCCACGCGGTTCCCGCGGCAAACGCCACGACACTGACGAGGGTGAGCGCGCCGAGCGCGCGGCGGCGACGATCGCTCGCGCTTCGGCCGGCGTTCGTGCTTTTGTCCTCACCTCGCCGGAGTTCCTCGCCAAGCCGCGGGCGCGGAGCGACCGCCGCATTCCACCGTGCCTCCGCCGCCCCGATCACGCGCGCGACCGCCCCGACCGGGTGACCGACGCGCGCGTACAGCCAGGCCGGCCAGCCGAGCGCGGCATCGAGCGCGAGCGCGGCCAAGGCGACAGGCTCAGCGATCGCCCAGCGCCGCGTCGAGCCGGTGCAGCGCCGCTGCATCACCGGGCAGACCGAAGCGGAGCCACTCGGGGACTTCGTTGAACGGTCGCACCAGAATGCCGGCGCGCGCGAGCCGCTCGAACAACAGCGGCGCGGAGCGATGCTCCACCAGCCGAAACAACGGGCAGTCACCCTGGGGCGTCAGCCCATGTGCGACCAGCACGGCGTCGAGCGCCGCCGCGGACGCGCGCAGCCGCTCACGGGTCGCGTCGATCCACTCGCCGTCGCGATAGGCCGCAATGCCGAGGCGCAGTGCGAGGGTCGAGACCGGCCAGCTGCCGAGCCGCGCCGCGATCGCCCCCACCAGCGCCGCAGCGCCGCACACGAAACCAAGCCGTACTCCCGCAAGCCCAAAGAACTTGCCGAAGGAGCGGAACACCAGCACCCGATCGTCGCGCGCGAGCAGCGGCAGCACGCTTGCGCCCGGCACAGAGTCGGCGAACGCCTCGTCGATGACCAGGACGCCGTGCTGCGCCGCGATCGTGCGCGCGAGCGTGAGCAGGCGCGCGGCCGGCCAGCAGCGGCCGTCCGGATTGTTGGGGTTGGCGAGCAGCAGCGTGCCCCCGCCCTGCGCCACTCGCTCCACCTCTGCAACCTCGATGAGCGCCGCGCCGGGCAGCGCGGCAGCATGGGTGCGGTAGCTCGGCGCGACGACGTGCCACGGTTTGGGCAGCGCGAGCTCTGCCAGCGTGCGCAGGCCGACCTCGCTCCCGGGCAGCGCGGCAATCGCCGTTTCGCAGGCGCCAAACGCCGCGACGGCGGCCTCAAGGAGCGCGCTGAGCTCGTCCGGTGAGGGGAGCGTGCGCAGCGCGGCGATCGAAATGACCTCCCCCTCCCATGCGAAAGGGTTGATCCCGGTCGAGAGATCGAGCCAAGGCCGGGGCGCGTCGGGATAGAGCCGGGCAGCGGCTTCGGCACGCCCACCGTGATAGGTCAGCACGGCGGCAGGCTCGGGATGGTGGCTCGCGGAGGTCATCGGCGGTGGGTCTTTCGCCAGCCGGCGCGACGAATACAAGGCGGGAATGACGATGACGGATGCGCGCGTAACCCTGGTGCTGGGCGGAGCACGCTCGGGCAAGAGCCGCCACGCCCAGGCGCTGGCCGAGGCGACCGGCGGGCGGCTCGTCTTTGTCGCCACGGCGCAGGCCTTCGATGACGAGATGCGCGAACGCATCGCGCGACACCGCGACGATCGCGACGCGCGCTGGCGCACCGTCGAGGCTCCGCTCGCCCTGGCCGAGACCATCGCGTTGGAGGGCGCCGTCGGGGCGGTGCTGCTGGTCGATTGCCTGACCTTATGGGCCTCGAACCTGCTGCTGAGCGAGGCAGAGACGGGCGCCGCGCTCGACGCGTTCGATGCGGCGCTCCGTGACACGCCGGCGCATGTGGTGCTGGTGGCGAACGAAGTGGGTCTCGGGATCGTACCGGACAACGCGCTGGCGCGCCGGTTCCGCGATCTGGCGGGGACGATCAACCAGCGGGTGGCGGCGTACGCGGACCGCGTGCTGTTCGTCGCCGCAGGACTGCCGCTGGTGCTGAAGTAAGCCAATCCCCGCCGTCGGAACCGGGGAGCTTCAGTACGGCCGGCCAGCACAAGGCGACGACTCGCCGAGCATGGCCGCCAATTCCGCCTAATAACCCGCATAGTCCGAGAAGCGCGTGATCGTCGGGTCGAACTTCAGCACCACCTTGCCGGTGGCGCCGTGGCGCTGCTTGGCCACGATCAGCTCGGCGAGGCCGTACACCCGCTCCATGTCCGCGGCCCAACGCGCGTGATCCTCGAAGACGTTCGCTGAGTCGCCCTCCATCGGCCGCTTGGGCTCGCGCTGCGCGGTGTAATAATCCTCGCGATAGACAAACCACACCATGTCCGCGTCCTGCTCGATCGAGCCGGATTCACGCAGGTCCGACAGCATCGGGCGCTTGTCCTCGCGCTGTTCCACCGCACGACTGAGCTGCGAGAGCGCCAGCACCGGCACGTTCATGTCCTTCGCCAGCGTCTTCAGCCCGCGGCTGATCTCGGAGATCTCCTGCACGCGGTTGCCGTCGCCCTTGCCTGAGCCCGAGAGCAGCTGGAGATAGTCCACCACCACCAGCCCGATCTCGTTGTTGTGGCGGCGCTGGAGCCGGCGCACGCGAGTATGCAGCGCGCCGATCGAGAGGCCGCCGGTGTCGTCGATGAAGAAGGGCAGATTCTCCAGCTCGGCCGCCGCGGCGGCGAGCTGCTCGAACTCGGTCTTGCTGATCTTGCCCATGCGCAGCGCCTCGGAGCTGATCCGCGACTGTTCGGCGAGGATACGCGTGGCGAGCTGGTCCGCGCTCATCTCGAGGCTGAAGAAGGCCACCTTGGCGCCGACCGACTTGGACGGCGGGATGCCGTCGCGCATGTCGCGCATCCAGCGCTGCGCCGCGTTGAATGCGATGTTGGTGGCGAGCGAGGTCTTGCCCATGCCGGGCCGGCCGGCGAGGATCATGAGGTCGGAATGGTGCATGCCGCCGATCTTGGCGTTGACCGAATCGAGCCCGGTGGTGACGCCCGAGAGGTTGCCGCCCCAGTTGAGCGCGCGCTCCGCCATCTTCACCGCCGCGGTGCTCGCCTGGGCGAAGCTCTTCACCGCATTCTCGGTGCCGCCGTCGGCGGCGACGCGGAACAGCTCCTCCTCGGCGGCCTCGATCTGGGCGCGCGGGTTGACCTCCTCGCTGGTGTCCATCGCGCGATCCACCATCGTATGGCCGACCGAGACGAGCGCGCGCAGCAGCGCGAGGTCGTAGATCTGCTGCGCGAACTGGCGCGCGCCGATCAGGCCGGCGCCGGATCCGGTCAGCCCGGCGAGATAGCCGACCCCGCCCAGCTCCTTCATCCCCTCGTCCGCCTCGAACATCGGGCGCAAGGTCACCGGGGTGGCGAGCATGTCGGTGGCGCGCAGCGACTTGATCGCGGCGAAGACGCGGCCGTGGACGGGCTCGTAGAAATGCTGCGGCTCGAGCCGGTCGACGATGTCGTCGGCGAGCCGGTTGTCGATCATCATCGCGCCCAGCATCGCCGCCTCGGCCTCGACGTTGCGCGGCAGGTGGACGGGCTCGGGCGAAGCCGGCGGAGCAAATGCGAGAGTGGCCATGCGCGCGGCTATAGCCGGCTGATCCGACGAGCGGAACGCCGGACGCGGTGGAACCTGTGGATGACTCGATTGTGACAGACGCGCATCGCCTCTAACGAGCGGCGGCATGGCCGATCCGCGGATCATCGACATCGAGCTGGACGAGCACACTATCCTGTGGCGCTCGGCCGACATTGAGCAGGAGCGTCGGATCGCCATCTTCGACCTGATCGAGGCCAATCACTTTGCGCCGCAGCGCGAACAGGTCGACGGCTATGCGGGACCCTACAAGGTTCGTTTTTCGGTCCAGGACGGTCGACTCGCGCTGGCGATCCGCCGCGCCGACGACACGCCGCTCGAAACGCTGGTGCTCGGGCTCGCGCGGTTCCGGCGCCCGATCCGCGATTATTTCGGCATCTGCGACAGTTACTATCAGGCAATCCGCCAGTCGACACCGGAGCAGATCGAGACCGTGGACATGGCACGCCGCGCCATCCATAATGAAGCCGCAGATCTGCTGCGGCAACGTCTCGACGACAAGGTGACGATCGACTTCGACACCGCGCGGCGCCTCTTCACGCTCATCTGCGTGTTGCACATCAAGGCTTGAGTATCATCATGTGGGGTTTGGGACGGATCTTCCTGATTCTGGGCGCGATCTCGCTCGCGGCGGTGGCCGCTTGGCAGGTTGCGCTGCGCTGGCGTCCGGGGGTGGAGCGCTATCCCGTGCAGGGCGTCGACGTATCGGAGGCGACCGGCGCGGTGGAGTGGCCGGTGGTGAAGGGTGCGGGTGCCGATTTCGGCTATGCCGTGGCGACGATCGGCGCCACCGCACGCGACCACGCGTTCCAGACGAACTGGGACGAGATGGCGCGGGCGGGGATGCGGCGCGGCGCGATCCACGTCTTCTCTTTCTGTCAGTCACCGCGTGCGCAGGCGGACTCGTTCAACACGGTGGTGCCTCGCGACGCCGGGGCGCTGCCGGTGGCGGTGTCGTTCCGCTATGACGAGGCTTGCGCCGACCGACCCGAGCGTGGCCGGCTGGTCGCCGGCGTGGCGGACATGATCGCGCGGATCGAGACGCATACGGGCAAGCCGGTGCTGCTCAAGGTGGCGCGCGACGTCGAGCGCGACTATCGGCTGACCGAGGCGTTCGACCGGCCGCTGTGGGCGGTCGGCAATTTCCTGCGCCCCGGCTACGGCGCACGCGTGTGGCGGGTATGGCGCGCGAGCGACCTGCGCCGCATCGACGGGGTCGACGGGCCGGTCAACTGGGACGTGGTGGAGCTGGGATGAGCGTGCGGGATCAGGAACAGGCGGCAACGTTGATCGCGGCGGCGCGCAAAGCGGCGACGAACGCGCACGCACCCTATTCGCGCTTCGCGGTGGGGGCAGCGGTGCTGCTCGACGACGGCAGCGTCGTGACCGGCGCCAATGTCGAGAATGCCAGCTACGGGCTGTCGCTCTGCGCCGAGACAGTGGCGATCGCGACCGTCTCCGCCTCCGGCCGGCTGCGACAGGTTGTGGCGGTCGGAGTGATCGGCGGCGCCATGGATTCCACCGGCCGCGCCACCGGGAATGCGCCGGTGCGTCCGTGCGGGCGGTGCCGCCAAGTGCTCAACGAGGCGGCGCAGCTGAGCGGCCGCGACCTCGCGGTGCATTGTGCGGGCGCCGAGGGGGAGACGGTCGCGAGCTATCGTCTGTCCGAGCTGCTCCCCGACGCGTTCGGACCGAGCGATCTGGGGGTAAGCTGAAGCGGCGGCGGCGACCTATGCCGCTTCCACTGCCGTCATCCTGGAACAGAAGCTCACGGCTTCGTCATCGCTGCCATCGGCATCATGTTATGATCCAGATGCGCCATGATCCATAACGTGCCGCCGACCGTGAGCAGCACGATCAGCACGCCGAACGCGAGCGCCAGCGCGTTGTTGGTGTTCTCCGGCCCGCTGGTGATGTGGAGAAAGAACACGAGGTGGACGCCCATCTGCGCCACCGCCAGTACCGCCAGCAGGATCGGGATCGCGGGCGCCCAGACCGCGCCGGAGCCGACCAGCGCGAACGACGCCGCGGTGAGCAGCAGCGCGAGCCCCAGTCCCGCGACATAGGTCGACACGCGCGCCGCGCCTTCCTGGTGCCCGCCCGGCGCGTGATCGAGCCGGCGGTCGCCCTGCTCCTCGCTCATCCGATCACTCCGTACAGATAGACGAAGGTGAACAGCGCCACCCAGATGATGTCGAGCGCGTGCCAGTAGAGCCCGAAGCACAGCAACCGCCGCTGTACCGCGTCGGTGAACCCCAGCGTCGCCACCTGCCCCATCATCACGGCCAGCCACACCAGTCCGGCCGCGACATGCAAGCCATGCGCGCCCACCAGGGTAAACAGCGCGGAGAGGAACGCGCTCCGTGTCGGCGCCGTGCCCTCCGCGATCAGCTTGGTCAGCTCATAAAGCTCGAGCGCGAGGAAGCTGAGCCCTAGCACCGCGGTCGCAGCGGCCCAGCCATAGGTCGCCGCGGCCCGCTGCCGCACCGCCAAGATCGACAGCAGGCCGCAGGTGAAGCTGGAGAACAGCAGGCACAGCGTCTCGACAAACACCAGCCGCAGCTCGAACAGCTCGCCCCCGGCCGGACCGCCGGCGGTGTTGGGCGCGAGCACGGCGTAGGACGCGAACAGCCCCGAAAACAGGATGATATCGCTCAGCAGGAAGATCCAGAAGCCGAAAGCTACGGTCACCTGCTTGGGCGCGGGACCGCCTTCGCCATGGCCGGGCGGATCACCCTCTCCCTCGTGCCGCGGGTCGGTGACCTCCCCGCTCACGTCGCGGGCTCCCACGCGCGCAGCTCGTCCACGCCGATGGTCTGCTCGCCGGGCTGGTGCCAGGCAATCCACAGGGTCGTCACAAACCCCGCCAAGGCACCGAGCCCGACCAGCCACCAGATGTGCCACACCAGCGCGAAACCAGTGACGTAGGTGAAGAAGGCGCCGACGAAGCCGTAGGCGCTGTTGCGCGGCATCTCGATCGGCTCGAGCGGGTCGCGCCGCTGCTCGGCATCACCGCGCTTGATCAGCGTCAGCGCGTCACGCCCCGTGACCTGCGGCAGCCGCGCGAAGTTCCACGGCGGCGGGGGCGACCGGGTCGCCCACTCGAGCGTGCGACCGTCCCACGGATCGTCGCTCCCTTCGGCCAGCGCGTGTCGCTCGCGAAGGGAGACATAGAGCTGCATTACCAGGCTGGCGATGCCGCCGAGGATCAGCAGCGCGCCGAGCCAGGCGGCGATCAGCCAAGGCTGCCACGCCGGATTGTCGTAATGCTGGAGCCGGCGCGTCATGCCCATCAGCCCGAGCGCGTAGAGCGGCATGAAGGCGAGGTAGAATCCGCTGACCCACAGCACCACCGCGGCTCGGCCCCAGCCGGGATGAAGGCGGAAGCCGAACGCTTTGGGAAACCAATAGGTGTAGCCGGCGAAGGCGGCGAACAGCACACCGCCAATGATCACATTGTGGAAATGCGCCACCAGGAAGACCGAATTGTGCAGCACGAAGTCGGCCGGCGGCACCGCCAGCAGCACGCCGGTCATCCCGCCGACCACGAAGGTGGGGATGAACGCCACCGCCCACAGCATCGGCACCTCGAAGCGCAGCCGCCCGCCATACATCGTGAACAGCCAGTTGAAGACCTTCACTCCGGTAGGCACCGCAATGATCATCGTCATGACGCCAAAGACGCCGTTGACGTCCGCCCCGGCCCCCATGGTGAAGAAGTGATGCAGCCACACCATGAAGGAGAGCACGCAGATCGCCAGCGTGGCGAGCACCATCGAGCGATAACCGAACAGGGGCTTGCCGCTGAACGTCGCGATCACCTCACTGAACACGCCGAAGGCGGGCAGCACGAGTATATAGACCTCGGGATGCCCCCAGGCCCAGATCAGATTGACGAACAGCATCTGGTTGCCGCCCGCTTCGTTGGTGAAGAAGTGAAAGCCCAGGTAGCGATCGAGCGTCAGCATCAGCAGCGTCGCGGTCAGGATCGGGAAGGCTGCCACGATCAGCAAGTTGCTCGCCAGCGCGGTCCAGCAGAAGATCGGCATCCGCGTGTAGCGCATGCCGGGCGCGCGCAGCTTGAGGATGGTGGTGACCAGGTTGATCCCGCCGAGCAGCGTCCCCGCCCCCGAGATCTGCAGCGCCCACAGATAATAATCGACGCCCACCCCGGGGGAGAAAGCGCGCTCGCTGAGCGGCGGGTAGACCAGCCAGCCCGTTCGGGCGAACTCGCCGACGACGAGGCTGGTGTTGATCAGCAGCACGCCCGTCGCGGTGAGCCAGAAGCTGACCGAGTTGAGCGTCGGGAAGGCGACGTCGCGCACGCCGAGCTGGAGCGGCACCGCGAAGTTCATCAGCCCGATCATGAACGGCATCGCCACGAAGAAGATCATGATCGTGCCATGCGCGCTGAAAATCTGGTCATAATGATCCGGCGGCAGGAAGCCCTTATCGCCACCCACGGCGATCGCCTGATGCGTTCGCATCATCAGCGCGTCGGCAAAGCCGCGGATCAGCATGACGAGCGCGAGCAGGCAATACATCACGCCGATGCGCTTGTGGTCGACCGAGGTGATCCACTCGCGCCAGAGATAGGGCAGCCAGCCCTTGACCAGGATCGTCGCGCCCGTGCCGAGCAGCACCACGAACAAGATGCCCGCCGTGACCATCACGATCGGCTCGTGGAGCGGAATCGAATCCCAGCTCAGTCGCCCGAGCAGCGTCACTTGCCTGCCTCCGCGTCGGCTTCGCCCTGGTTGCTGGCGTCGCGCGGCCGCTCCGCGGCGGGGGCGCGCTGCGCCACGATCGCCTCGAACAGGCGCGCCGGCGCGGTGCCGAACACCAGTGGCGCCGGCACGGTGCCACGCCGCGCGAGCTGGCGGTACCGGGCCGCGTCGAGCGGCGGTGCGGCGCGTGCCTGCTCCGCCCAGGCGGCGAACTGCGCCGGCGGCAGCGCGTCGACGGTGAAGGTCATATCGGAGAAGCCCTTGCCGCTATAATGCGCGGCGATGCCGGGATAGCGACCGGGGTGATCGGCGGCGAGGCGGAGCTGCGCCTCCATCCCCGCCATCGCATAGATCTGGCTGCCGAGCTGCGGCACGAAGAAACTGTTCATCACGGTCGCCGAGGTCAGCCGGAAGTGGAGCGGCGCGCCGGCGGGGACGACCAGCCGGTTGACCGTCGCGATCCCTTGCGCTGGGTAGAGGAACAGCCACTTCCAGTCGAGCGCGACCACCTGCACCTCGATCGGCGCGGCGCGCGCCGGGATCGGCCGCCGCGGGTCGAGCAGATGCGCGCCGACCCAGCCCGTGCCGCCCACGAACAGCACGATCATCGCCGGCACCGACCAGATCAGCAGCTCGAGCTTGCCCGAATAATCCCAGTCGGGCCGATAACGCGCGCGGCGGTTGCCGGCGCGGAACCACCAGGCGAACAGCGCCGTGGCGACGATTACCGGCACGACGATCAGCAGCATCGCCGCGAGCGAGTCGAACAGAATCTGCTTCTCCGCGCGGGCGACCGGACCGCGCGGATCCAGCACTCCCGCGTTGCAGCCCGCCAGCGCGACGGGCGCCACCGCCAGGCAGCGCCGCGCGGGGCTCACGCCGCCGCGACTCCGTCGACGCTCACGCGCGTCTCATCTACCAGCACGCCGCGCACCCGCACGCGCTTGGCGACATGCTCCACCGGCACGCGTTGCAGCTCGAGGATGAAGGTACCGCCACGATCGCGCTGGAGCACGAACGCGCCGCCCTCACGCATCAAGGTTCCGGTCTCGTCGATCGGGCTGCCGGGGATCGCCATGGCGCCGCCATGCGCGCAACCTCAGGGTGACGCAAGCGAGCTGCACCCGCGGCGACGTAATGATGTCGGATCCGACGCGGCGCGGTGGGCCCGGCAGGACTCGAACCCGCAACCTAGCCGTTATGAGCGGCCAGCTCTAACCGTTGAGCTACAGGCCCGCCGAACCGCGTCGTTGCCCATCCGTAGCGGCAGCGCGGGGCGGCTGGCAACCCGCCTTAGCTTCCACCATGGGCATGATCACGCGGCGCGGCCCCGTCTCCCGGCGCGGTGGCGGGGGCTGCGGACGGCAACACGAGACGCAACCGATCGGCCAGAAAGTCGAGCCGCCCGCCGAGCTCCGCGGCGAGATGGCGCGCGAGGCGCAAGGCGAACCCGGTGCCGAGCAGCGGTGCCCCCTCCTCGTCCGTCGCCGCCTCGTCGTCGAGCGCGAGCAGCGCCGCCTCGTCGCGCCCGATCAACGCGGCAGGGCGCGTCATCGTGAGCGCCACCGCCTCTGCCGCGGGCTCCAGCGCGAGCACCAGCGTCTCGCCCGTCACGGTCGCGGCGAGGAGCGTGGCCAGCAGGCGTTGCACCAGCCGTTCCGCCGCATGCGCGTCCGCCGCCCAGCGCGCCGCATCGGGCACCGGCAGCGCGAGCGTACCGCCGCGCATTACGGCGAGCGGCGACAGTTCCTGCGTCACCCGCGCCAGCAACGGCGCGATCGCGACGACGTCGGCGCGGAGATCCAGCGTATTGCCCTCCAGCCGCGCGGCGAGGTCTAGATCATCGATCGCCCCGATCAGCCCGGCGACGTGGCGCCGGATCGCGGCGGCGCGATCGCGATAGCTGACGGGCACGGGGCCGAGCAGCTCGCGCTCGATCAATTCGGAAAAGCCCGCGATCGCGTTGGTCGGCGTCCGCAGCTCGTGGACCAGCCGGCGCAGCCCCTCGGCTTCCGCCGCCGCGCGGCCGGCGCCGTTCCCACGCACCGCGCTCTCCTCCGCGCGCGGTCGGCGCGCACGGCCACGAAAGCCCACGAAGCCACCGGTCGCGAGATCGAACATCGGCACGCCCGATATCCGCCAGTCGCCGCTCACCGCCGACTCGCCCGGCACGCATAACCGCGCGTCGACGAAGCTGGCGCGTTTGCGGAAGGCGCCTGCGGCGACACCGTCAACATGGTGGTGCGATGTCGCGAGCCCGGCATCATGGCGCAGCGACAGGCCGATCAGCGCGCCGCGGGAGCCGGTGTCGACCCAGCGGATGATCCCGCCTGTATCGGTCTCGAACCGAAACGCGTGGACGACAGCGGCGGCCGTGCCGCTCGCGGAATGATAGGCACCGCGTCGGCGCTGATAGGCCTCGATCCGGTTGACCAGATCCGCGACCTCGAACCGCTCGCCGCCGCTGGCGGCAGCGGTCGGGATCGGCTCGGAGGACGGCGGTTCCGCGGCCTCGGCGCGCGCGGGTCCCGGCAGTGCGAGATCGGTCGAGCCGAAGGCGGCGAGCGCCCGCGACACTGACGGCGCAAGATCGCGGCGCTGCCGCAGCACGCCGCGCCCGTGCGGCCCCAGCTTAGGCAGCAGCGTGTCCCAGTCTTCCGGCGCCAGCCGTACCGCGCGCAGCGTCGTGGCGGCGACCTCGGGCACGTCCTCGGCGAAAAAGGCGATCAGAGCCGCCGGCGGGTCGGCGAGCGCAAGCCCGCGCGCCGCGGCAATGCGGACCTCGGCCGGCACACGGGCACGCAGATCCCGCAGCCGAGTGATCAGCGCTGCGTCGGCGGGCGCGCGACCGCGCCCGATCAGATCGACCAACTGGCGAAAAGCCGCGCGCGCGCCGAACGCCGTGGAAACGTCGGCAGCGAGAACGGTCTTCAGACTGTCGTCGAACCGCACCGGAATCTGTTCCTCGCTTTTTGCCAAAACCGCGCCCGTGGCGGTCGCGACCTCCTTAGAGCCGCCTCGAAACGGCTGCTAACGCTCATTGTGGCGCAAAAAGCAGGCATGTCGCAGCTTGGCACAATTGCGCTGCCACGCAATTTTCCTGTAGCGGGAGGTTCCGAAGCTATCGCGAAACTGCGCGATTAGCAGCTATGAGGCGTCATGACCCTGGACCGTATCGACCGGCAAATCCTCGCACTATTGCAGGAGGACGGGCGCATGACCAACGTGGAACTGGCCGAACGCGTCGGGCTGACCGCGCCGCCATGCCTGCGGCGTGTCCGGGCGCTCGAACAGGCGGGGGTGATCCGCGGCTATCATGCCGAGTGCGATCCCGCGCAACTCGGCTTCCCGATCACCGTCTTCGCGATGGTGAGCCTGCGCAGTCAGGCAGAGCAGGACCTCGCCGGCTTCGAGCGCCATGTCGCTGCCATTCCCGAGGTACGCGAGTGCCACATGCTGAACGGCGAGATCGACTTCATCCTCAAGATCGTCGCTGCCGATCTGGAGAGTTTTCAGCGCCTGCTCACCACCAAACTCACCTCGGCGCCCAATGTCGCCAGCGTGAAGTCGTCGCTGACGATCCGCAGCTCGAAGTCCCAGGTGGGCGTACCAATCGCCTGACATAGGCCCCGGCACGGCGCGCTTTACCGAGCCATCCGCGCCCAAACGGTCGTGGCTCGCAGCGATCAAAGATAAGATCGCGCCCTACGCCCCGGCGGGCTTGCGATCGACCCTGGCCTTCGGCGCTCGACTGATCCCCGCCGAACACCGGAAGGGACGGGCCGCGCCCCCCGGAGAGGGCGCGGCGACTCGATCAGCCCTGCGGCGGGTGATCGAGGAAGTCGGTCCACCAGGCCGCGATGTCCGAGCGCGGGCTGCCCTGCACCGCCTGGAACGCCGCCTTGGCGCCCGCGCTGTCACCCGAGTTGGCCAGCGCGATTCCGAGGCGCGTGTTGACGGTGTTGGCGTCCACCCCGCCCTTCTGCAGCGCGGTACGATACAGTGCGACCGACTTGGCGTATTCGCCCGTGCCGAGATAGGCGTCGGCGGTGCTGGCGGCGAGCTTGCCGTCCGCCGCCTTCTGCGCACGCGCCTCGACCGCGCTCATCGACCCCTCGTTTGAGATCGACTTGTTGGCCGCCGCCAGCAGACTGGTGGCATTGGCGCTGTCGGCCGGGATCTTGCCCGACGCCTTGCCCTCGGTCAGCACCGCCTTGGACTCCCACGGCAGGCCCTGGTCGAACGTCCACTGCGCGTAGATCTCATAATCATACTGGTCCGCCAGCGCCTTGCCGGCGCGCAGCAGGCGGTACAGATCGACCTTCTGGTTCTTGTCGAGCGTCGCCACCGACTGCGGCTGGATTCCCCAGAACACGACCATGTCGCGCCAGTTCTTGCGCGTCGGATAGGCCGCGAGATAGCGGCGGATCCACGCCACCGTCTCGGTGCCCATCTTCTTCTGGTTGGTCTTCGCGATGGCGTAGCGATAGATGTCCTCGCTCGGCTTGGTGCCGGCGGCGACCTGCTGGTCGACCATCTTGGCCAGCGCCGCGGAGCCGCCCGCGACATCGCCCGAGTCCATCTTCAGCTTGACCAGCTGGAGCGGCAGGTTCGGGTCATTGTAGCCGAGCTGCTGCGCTTGCTCGAAGTAGCGCGTCGCCCCCGCCGCATCCTTCGCGTTGCCGGCGATGACGCCGCGCTGATAGGCGTAGCGCGCCTTGTCGGCCTGCGGGGTGCGCGGGCTGGCGATCAGCGCGTCGAGCGGCACGGTCAGGCCGGCCGAGCCGCCGCCGCTGTCCATCCTGATCGCCTCGAGGTTGAGACGCAGCGCTGCGGCGATATACTTTTCGTCGTCGGTCTTCGCGGCGGCCTCGACCTGCGCCACCAGCGGCGTCGCGGTGTTGACGTCCTTGGCAGCGAGCGCGGTCTGCGCCTGCGCCGCCGGGCCGCGAACCTCGTTGCTGAGCTTCAGCTGCGAGCCCTGATCCTTCTTCTCATCTTTCTTCTGCGCGAGCGCGGGCTGCGCCAGCGCGACGGTGGCACCGCCGGCGAGCAGCGCAGCCATGACGGCGTTCGAAAGCATCTTCATCGACATGTCTCTCCAGAATCTGCGCCAGAAAATCTCGGGCGAAACGCTTGCTCGCCGCTCTAGTGCCGGTCACGCGGCGGTTCAAGGAAGCGCAGGTGACATTGCGTGTCGCCGCTGAACCGCGATTGAACGTGCCACGGGCGCGGCGTAGGGCGGCGGCATGATCGCCGTGCTGTCGCCAGCCAAGACGCTGGACCTCGAAACCCCGCCGCCCTTCCCCGCCACCCCCGCCCGCTTCGCGGAGGAAGCCGCGACGCTGGCGCATGCCGCGGCGCACCTCACGCAGAAGAAGCTTGGCGAGCTGATGAAGATCTCGCCGGCGCTGGCGAAGCTCAATGCGGATCGCTTCCGCGACTTCGATGCGGCCGACGAGCGCCCCGCGCTCTACACCTTCGCCGGCGACGTCTACGCCGGGTTCGAGGCGAAGACCCTCGACGAAACGGCGGTGCGGTTCGCGCAGGACCATGTCCGTCTGCTGTCGGGGCTGTACGGCATCCTGCGCCCGCTCGACGGCATCCGCCCCTATCGGCTCGAGATGGGCACGCGTTGGGCACCGCGGAAGAAGAAGCTGACCGATTGGTGGGACGATCGCGTCGCGGTGGCGCTCGCCGAGGATCTCGCGGCGGAAGGCTCGGGCGTGGTGCTCAACCTCGCCAGCCAGGAATATTGGGAGGTGGTCGCGGACCGGCTGCCCGCGGGCGTGCGCGTGATCGCGGTCGATTTCCGCGAGGCCGACGGTCGCTTCGTCAGCTTTCACGCGAAGAAGGCGCGCGGGATGATGGCGCGCTATCTCGTCGAGCATCACGTCGCCGAGCTGGACGGCATGAAGGCCTTCGACACCGCCGGCTATCGCTTCGCGCCCGACCAGAGCGAGGATGCGCGCTGGACCTTCGAGCGCGCGGCATGACCCGCGCGGTGGTGATCGGAGCTGGCGGCGGCATCGGCGCCGCGCTCGCTGAGGCGCTGGAGGAGGAAGGCGGTGAGGTGCTGCGGCTCACTCGCGGCGACCTCGACGTGACCGACGAGGCGACCATCGCCGCCGCCGCGGCGCGTGCCGGCACGCCCGAGCTGGTGGTGGTCGCGACGGGTCTGCTGCATGATGCCGAACACGGTCCGGAGAAAGCGCTGCGCGACCTCGACCCGGTCTGGCTGGCGCGGCAATATGCGGTCAATGCGATCGGGCCCGCGCTGGTGGCCAAACACTTCCTGCCGATCATGCCGC
This sequence comes from Sphingomonas larreae, assembly GCF_051400595.1. Classification (NCBI taxonomy): domain Bacteria; kingdom Pseudomonadati; phylum Pseudomonadota; class Alphaproteobacteria; order Sphingomonadales; family Sphingomonadaceae; genus Sphingomonas; species Sphingomonas larreae. Next base: position 212,140 of record NZ_JBLFFI010000003.1, on the reverse strand, counting down.
GCGCCGGGCGGTCGGTGTTCGCGGCGCTGTCGGCGCGCGTCGGCAGCACTTCGGACAACCGGCTCGGCGGCTGGTACGGCTATCGCGCGAGCAAGGCGGCGCTCAACCAGCTGATCCGCACCCTCGCGATCGAGGACAAGCGCCGCAACGATCGCGGGCTGGTGGTGGCGCTCCACCCGGGCACCGTCGACACGAGATTGTCCAAGCCGTTCCAGCAGCGCGGGCGCGACCTGTTCCAGCCGGGCCGCGCCGCGGTGCAGCTGCTGGACGTGCTCGATGGGCTGCGGCCGACCGACAGCGGCAAGATCTTCGCCTGGGACGGAGTGGAGATCGCACCTTAGTGTGCCTTACTCCCCTGAAGGGGAGGGGCTTACACGCCCCCCGCATCGGGTAACGCCCCTCCCGCGCACGCGCGCGTACGCGTGACTTTGTGGCCGCGTCGTCCTACACCCGCCCAGCAACGATTCCGCAAAAGAAAGAAGCATCTTGGCCGACGACACCGTCCTCGCCGATCCGTCTGACATCGCCCCCATCTCCATCGTTGAGGAGATGAAGACCAGCTACCTGGATTACGCCATGAGCGTGATCGTCGCGCGCGCGCTGCCCGACGTGCGCGACGGCCTCAAGCCGGTCCACCGTCGCATCCTCTTCTCCGCGAGCGAGAGCGGGTTCCTCTACAACCGGCCGTACCGCAAGTCCGCGCGCATCGTCGGTGACGTGATCGGTAAGTATCACCCGCACGGCGACACCGCGATCTACGACGCCTTGGCGCGCATGACGCAGGACTGGTCGATGCGGCTGCCGCTGATCGACGGCCAGGGCAATTTCGGCTCGATGGATCCCGATCCGCCCGCGGCGATGCGCTACACCGAGGCGCGGCTGGCGAAGGCGGCCAACTACCTGCTCGACGACCTCGACAAGGACACGGTCGACTTCCAGCCCAATTACGACGCGAGCGAGCGCGAGCCACAGGTGCTGCCCGCGCGCTTCCCGAACCTGCTTGTCAATGGTGCCGGCGGCATTGCGGTCGGCATGGCGACCAACATCCCGCCGCACAATCTCGGCGAAGTGGTCGACGCCTGCCTCGCCTATCTCGACAACGGGGCGATCACCACCGAGGAACTGATGGAGATCGTCCCCGGTCCGGACTTCCCGACCGGCGCGATCATCCTTGGCCGCGCCGGGGCGCGCTCGGCCTATGAGACCGGGCGTGGCTCGATCATCGTGCGCTCGCGCCACACGATCGAAACCGGACGCGGCGACCGCACCTCGATCGTGCTGACCGAGATCCCGTTTCAGCAGGGCAAGAACGCGCTCGTCGAGAAGATCGCCGACGCCGCCAAGGAGAAGCGCGTCGAGGGCGTCAGCGACATCCGCGATGAGTCGAACCGCGAGGGCGTGCGGATCGTCATCGATCTCAAGCGCGACGCCACGCCCGAGGTGGTGCTCAACCAATTGTGGCGTCACACGCCGGCGCAGGGCTCGTTCCCGGCGAACATGCTGGCCATTCGCGGCGGCCGGCCCGAGCTGCTCAACCTGCGCGACATCATCGCCGCCTTCGTCAGCTTCCGCGAGCAGGTGATCACGCGGCGCGCCAAGTTCGAGCTCAACAAGGCACGCGAGCGCGCGCACATCTTGCTCGGCCTGGTCATCGCGGTGACCAACCTCGACGAGGTGGTGCGCATCATCCGCGGCTCGTCGAGCCCGGCGGAGGCGCGCGCCAAGCTGCTGTCGCGCGACTGGCCGATCGCCGAGATCGCGCCCTATCTCCGCCTGGTCGAGGCGCTCGAGACCGACGTCGCGGGCGATACCTATCGCCTCAGCGAGGTGCAGGTCCGCGCCATCCTCGACCTCCGGCTCCACCGTCTCACCGCGCTGGGCCGCGACGAGATCGGCGACGAGCTCAAGACGCTCGCCGACTCGATTACCGAGCTGCTCGCGATCCTGTCCGACCGCGTGAAGCTCTATGCCGTGATGCGCGAGGAGTTCCGCGACGTGCGCGAGCAGTTCGCGACGCCGCGGCGCACCGAGATCGCCGCCGCGGCGGACGGGATCGACGACGAGGACCTGATCGAGCGCGAGGAGATGGTCGTCACCGTCACCATGGCGGGCTATATCAAGCGCACCCCGCTCGACGCCTTCCGCGCCCAGGCGCGCGGCGGCAAGGGGCGCAGTGCGATGGCGACCAAGGACGAGGACGTCGTCACCAAGCTGTTCGTCACCTCGACGCACACGCCGGTGCTGTTCTTCTCCACGCTCGGGCGCGTCTATCGCCTGAAGGTGTGGAAGCTGCCCGAGGGCGGCCCGGCCACGCGCGGGCGGCCGATGATCAACCTGCTCCCGCTCGAGCAGGGCGAGACGATCTCCACCGTGCTGCCGCTGCCCGAGGACGAGGCGGAATGGGGCAAGCTCCACGTCATGTTCGCCACCGCCAAGGGGTCGGTGCGGCGCAACAGCATGGACGCGTTCACCAATGTGCCGTCAAACGGCAAGATCGCGATGAAGTTCGAGGGCGAGGACGCGGATGACCGCCTGATCGGCGTGGCGCTGCTCGACGAGGGTGACGACGTGCTGCTCGCCACCAAGTGCGGCAAGGCGATCCGCTTCGCCGCCGACGAGGTGCGCGAATTCCAGAGCCGCAACTCGACGGGCGTGCGCGGTATCGCGCTCAAGGGCGACGATCAGGTGATCTCGCTCTCGGTGCTGCACCGCGCGGGAATCCGTGACCAGGAGGAGCGCGACGATTATCTCCGTCATGCGCCGTGGAAGGCCGAGGATGCCGAACGCGCCCCGCGCTTGATGGACCAGCTCCGCTTCGAGGAGCTGCGCGCCAAGGAGCAGTTCGTATTGACGGTCTGCGCCAACGGCTATGGCAAGCTCAGCTCGGCCTATGAGTATCGCCGCACCGGGCGCGGCGGCCAGGGCATCACCAATATCGACAATATCGCCCGCAACGGCGCGGTGGTGGCGAGCTTTGCGGCGAGCAAGGCCGAGCAGCTGATGCTGGTGACCGATCAGGCCAAGATGATCCGCATGCCGCTCGCCTCGTTGCGCGTGATCGGGCGCGGCTCGGCGGGTGTGCGACTGTTCAACGTCGCGGCGGACGAGCATGTCGTCTCGGCGGCGCGGATCGACGAGGAGCCCGAGCCCGAGGACGCTGCCGAGGCGGCGGTCGCGGCGGAGCTCGACGAGGCCGCGCCGGTGGCCGCGAGCGATCAGTTGACGCTCGACGACGGCACCGGTCCGGACACGTTGGGCGAGCAGGTCGACGAAAGCGGTGACGATGCGGGGGAGCAAGCGTGATGGCGGACGAGCGGCCGATGCTGGCCTATAAGGTGCTGACCGGCGAGCAGCTCGCCGCGCTGGAGCGCAACGCGCGCTTCGCGGGTGCGCCGGTCGATCTCGCCGACGGCTATATCCACCTCTCGACCGCTACGCAGCTCACCGCGACGGTGGACAAGCATTTCGCCGGGCAGGATGACCTCCACGTCGCCGCGGTCGACCTCGACGCCTATGCCGATCGAGTGCGGTGGGAGGAAGCGCGCGAGGGGCAGCTGTTCCCGCACCTGTACGAGCCGCTGCTGCTCGAGACGGTGGTGGCCTATGGCGCGCTGGAACGGCTGGAGGACGGTACGGTCAAGCTCCCGATCGCGGGGTAGGCAGCCTGAGGTCGGCTGCCCCCTGCCGCCGGGCCGGGCTCAGCCGACCGACTTGAGCCTGGTTTCCTCGATGTCGAACTCGACTTTGGCGACGCCAGGGAGATGCTCGATCTGCTCCGCCAGCTCGGCATCGAGCGCGAAATCACGGCCGAGGATCACCGTCGCCTGCGCGTGACCGTCGAGCGGCACCTTGAGCGTCACCTTGCCCCGCGCGCCGCGCGACCCGCCGATCAGCGCGACCAGCCCCGCTACCGCGGCGGCGTCCGTAACATGCACCTCGAGCGCAAAACGGGTCGACGAGGCCAGCCCTTCGAACGGGCGGATCGCCTTGACCGTCACGCGCGGTGTCTCCTCGCCCGGACGGCGATCGAGCTCGACCGTCGCAAGCCCGCAGCCGCCGTTGCGTGCCGCCTCTTCTAGGTCGGCGGCAGGGCCGTCATCGAAGCAGGTGGCGATGAATTGGCCGGTGGCGTCGGACAAGGTCGCCATCATATAGCGCTTCCCGCGCGCCGAGGTGCGCCACCGCGCATCCTCGACCAGCACCGCCATCGTCGCCATCACGCGCGCGCCCTCGGCGATCGGCAGCTCGCCCAGCGCGACATAGCTGCGCGCGCCATGCGTCTTGGCGAGATGACGGTAGCGATCGACCGGGTGCGCCGAGAAATAGAAGCCGAACGCTTCCTTCTCCTGCTCCATTCGCTCGGCGAGCGACCAGCGCGCGTCGGGCAGCTTGATCGTGTCGCCCGCGGCCGCGTCGTCGCCGAACAGCCCGCCCTGCCCGCTCGCGCGCCCCTCGTGCGTGCGCGCAGCGATGGCCAGGATCGTCTCGGCGACGGCATGGACGCCGGCGCGATTGGGGTCGAGCGCGTCGAACGCGCCGCCGGCCGCCAACGTCTCGAGCTGTCGCTTGTTGAGCAGCCGCGGGTCGACCCGCGTGGCGAGATCGTCGAGGCTGCGGAACCTGCCCGCGCCGGCCCGCTCCTCGCACAGCCGCTCCATCGCGCCCTCGCCGACCGACTTGAGCGCGGCGAGCGCGTAGCGCACTGACGGCACGCCCTCGGCGTCGACCTCGACGTCGAACTCGGCCGCGCTGGCGTTGATGCAGGGCGGCAGCAGCCCGACTCCGAGCCGGCGCATGTCGTCGACGAAGATCGCCAGCTTGTCGGTGAGGTGCAGGTCGTAGCACATCGAGGCGGCGAAGAACTCGGCCGGATGATGCGCCTTGAGCCAGGCGGTTTGATAGGCGAGCAGCGCATAGGCCGCGGCGTGACTCTTGTTGAAGCCATAGCCCGCGAACTTGTCGATCAAGTCGAACAGCTGGTTGGCATAATCCTTCTTGATCCCGTTATGCTCGGCGCAGCCGGCGACGAAGGTGGCGCGCTGCGCGTCCATCTCGGCCTTGATCTTCTTGCCCATCGCGCGGCGCAGCAGGTCGGCGCCGCCGAGCGAATAGCCGGCGAGGATCTGCGCCGCCTGCATCACCTGCTCCTGGTAGACGAAGATTCCGTAGGTCTCTTTCAGGATCGGCTCGAGGAGCGGATGCGGGTAGGTGATCTCCTCGGTGCCCTGTTTGCGCCGGCCGAACGACGGGATGTTGTCCATCGGACCGGGGCGGTAGAGCGAGACGAGCGCGACGATGTCGCCGAAGTTGGTCGGCCGCACCGCCGACAGCGTGCGCCGCATGCCCTCGGATTCGAGCTGGAACACGCCGACCGTGTCGCCGCGCTGGAGGAGCTTGTAGACCTCCTCGTCGTCCCACAGCAGAGCGTCGAGATCGACCGCGATCCCGCGCTTGGCCAGCAGCTGCACCGCCTTCTTGAGCACCGACAGTGTCTTGAGGCCGAGGAAATCGAACTTCACCAGCCCCGCGCCCTCGACATATTTCATGTCGAACTGGGTCACCGGCATGTCCGAGCGCGGATCGCGGTAGAGCGGGACGAGCTGGGCCAGCGGGCGATCGCCGATCACCACGCCCGCCGCGTGGGTCGAGGAGTGGCGCGGCAGGCCCTCCAGCTTCATCGCGAGGTCGAGAAGACGGCGCACCTCATTGTCGTTCGCATATTCGCGCGCCAGCTCCGACACGCCGTTGAGCGCGCGATCGAGCGTCCACGGGTCGGTGGGATGATTGGGGACGAGCTTGGCGAGCCGGTCGACCTGGCCATAGCTCATTTGCAGCACGCGCCCCGTGTCCTTGAGCACCGCGCGCGCCTTGAGCTTACCGAAGGTGATGATCTGCGCCACCTGGTCGCGGCCGTATTTCTCCTGGACGTAGCGGATCACCTCGCCGCGCCTGGTCTCGCAGAAATCGATGTCGAAGTCGGGCATCGACACGCGCTCGGGGTTGAGGAAGCGCTCGAACAGCAGGCCCAGCTTGATCGGGTCGAGGTCGGTGATGGTGAGCGCCCAGGCCACCGCCGAGCCCGCGCCCGAGCCGCGCCCCGGACCGACCGGGATGTCGTGCGCCTTGGCCCATTGGATGAAGTCGGCGACGATCAGGAAATAGCCGGGGAAGCCCATCTGGATGATGACGTCGAGCTCGAACTCGAGCCGCTGCTTATAGGTCTCCTGCCAGTCGGCGTCGGCCGGCGCCTGGCCGAGCGCGACGATCCGCTCGATCCGTGCCGCAAGCCCCTCGCGCGCACGGTCGCGCAGCATGGTCGCCTCACCCTCGCGGTCGCCGGCAAGACTGGGAAGGATCGGCTTGCGCTTGGGCGCGGCGACCGCACAGCGCTGCGCCACCACCAAGGTGTTGGCGATCGCCTCGGGCAAATCGGCGAACAGCTCGCGCATCGCCTCGGCCGGCTTCATCCAGGCGTGGCCGCAGCTCTTCGGCCGATCGTCGCTCTCCAGATAGCTGGAGCTGGCGATGCACAGCATGGCGTCGTGTGCGGCGCCGAAATCCGCCTCCTCGAAACAGCTCGGATTGGTCGCGACGATCGGCCAGCCGCGCTCGTACGCCAGGTCGAGCAGCGCCGCCTCGGCGCGCTCCTCGACCGCATCACCACGTCGGCACAGTTCGACGTAAAGACGGTCGCCGAACATCGCGTGAAGCCGATCGGCATAAGCGATGGCGCGCGCGGGCTGGTCTTCGGCGAAGAGGCGGGCCACCCCGCCCTCGCCCCCTGCGGTGAGTGCGATCAACCCCGCAGCATATCGTTCGAGCAGGTCGAACGGGACATGCGGCGCCAGTTCGAGCGGACGATCGAGGTGCGCCTGGCTCACCAGCGCGCAGAGATGGTCGTAACCGATCGCGTCCTGCGCATAAAGCGCGATCCAGTCCACCACCGTGGCGGCGCCCTCGGGCATGTCCGGCCGGGCGACGCCGAGCATCGTGCCGATCACCGGCTGGACGCCCGCCGCCTTGGCGGCATCCGAGAAGGCCATGGCCGCATACAGCCCGTTGCGATCGGTCAGCGCGGCGGCGGGAAAAGCGAGCTTGGCGGCACGCTTGGCGATCGCCTTCGGCTCGATCGCGCCGTCGAGCATGGTGTAGCTGGAGAAGATGCGGAGCGGCACGAAACCCGAATGTGGCATCGCTCCTAGCTAGGCGCCGTGACCCGATTCGGCCAGCCGCCGCGTGACCGCCGGAACCCGCCCTGCGCCGGCCCGTTCGCGAGCGCAGCAGGAGGATGAACATGACGGATTTCCGCAGTGCTGGGCGCGCGATGGGCGCCGGCTGGGGCTGGATCATGGCTTATGGCGTGGTCTCGGTGCTGGTCGGCTTCGCCGCGATCATCTGGCCCTATCTGGCGACCTACGCCGCCACGGTGATGATCGGATCGCTGTTCTTCGTTTCGGGCGTATTCTCGATCGCGGCGGGTCTGTTCGGCCATGGCAGCGAGAGCCGTATCTACGCCCTGCTGTTCGGCGTGCTGTCTGTCGTGGTGGGCGCGATCATGGTGTTCGAGCCGATCACCGGCGCGGTGTCGCTGACGCTGATGGTGGCGGTGTGGCTCGGCGTACGCGGCGTCCTCGAGGTGGTGGCGGGAACGCGGATGCGGCGCCGGCGCGTGATGATGATCGTGCTGGGCGTGATCAACCTGCTGCTCGCGCTGTTCATCCTGCTGACCGTACCTTGGTCGGCGCTGACGCTGCCGGGCTATGTGCTCGGGATCAGCTTCCTGTTCGGCGGCATTACCGCGATCACCGCGGCGAGTGACCATCGCAAGGGCGCGAGCGCCTTCGCGGTGCCGGAGGAGATGGTGCAGCAGTGAGGAGGCGGCGGGGCGGCGGCGGTGGAGTGGCCCTCGCCTCTTCGCCTCCCGTCATGTTGGTGGAGGAAAGCGGTGTTTCGCTGCCACCCGCCGTTACAACAGCGCTTCGATATCGGTCCGCAGCGCCTCCGGCGCGGTGGTCGGCGCATAGCGCCGCACCGTCTCACCATCGCGCGCCACCAGGAACTTGGTGAAATTCCACTTGATCGCGCGCGAGCCCAACAACCCTGGCGCCGCGCGCTTGAGCCGCTCGAACAAAGGATCCGCGCCTGGACCATTGACCTCCACTTTGGCGAAGACGGGGAAGGTCACGTCGTAGTTGGTCGAGCAGAAGGTCGCGATGTCGGCGGCGTCGCCCGGCTCCTGCGCGCCGAACTGGTTGCATGGAAAGCCCAGCACCGCCAGCCCGCGCTCGGCATAGGTACGGTGGAGCTCTTCCAGCCCCGCATATTGCGGTGTGAAGCCGCACTGGGACGCGGTGTTGACCACCAGCAGCACCTTGCCGGCATAAGCAGCCAGCGATTGTTCGCCGCCCCCGGCGGTGCGGACGCTCAGGTCGGTGATCGCGGTCATCCGTGCCTCCGCAGCAGGAACTCGATGTTGGTCCGCACGCCGGGCCACTCGGACGCGATGATGGAATAGACCACGAGGTCGCGCACCCGCCCGTTGAACAATTGGTGCGATCGCAGCACGCCGTCGCGCTTGGCGCCGAGCCGCTCTATCGCGGTCTGTGAGCGCTTGTTGAACCAGTCGGTGCGAATCTGCACCACCTGGCAGCCGAGCAGATCAAAGGCATGCGTCAGCAGCAGCAGCTTCGCCTCGGTGTTGACCCCGGTGCGCTGCACCGAGCGCGCGTAGAAGGTGCCGCCGATCTCGACGCGGCGGTGCGCCTCGCTCATCCGCATGAACCGCGTGAGCCCGACGACGCGACCGTCGGGCGTCTCCACCGCGAACGGCAGCGCACGTCCGAAGTCGCGCTCGCGCAGCGCGGCGGCGACGAACGCCTCGGGATCGGTCAGGCCCGACACGTTGGCGAAAAACAATTCGGTGAGGTCACCGTCGGCCGCAGCCGCGCCGAGCGCGGGGGCATCCTCGACGGCGAGCGGGCGGAGCACCACCTGCTGCCCCACCAGCCGCGGCGTCCCGCGCCACAGGCTCACGCGATCAAGCCTTCGTGCAGCCGCACGACCCGGTCCATCTTGGCGGCAAGCCGCTCGTTGTGCGTCGCCACCAGCGCCGCCGAGCCTTCACCCCGCACCAGCCGCAGGAACTCGGCGAGCACGACGTCGGCGGTATGCTCGTCGAGGTTGCCGGTCGGCTCGTCGGCCAGCACCAGCGCGGGCCGGTTGGCGAGCGCGCGCGCCACCGCGACTCGCTGCTGCTCGCCGCCCGAGAGCTGCGCCGGCCGATGCGTCAGGCGATGCCCGACGCCGAGCGCGGTGAGCAGCCCGGCGGCGCGCTCCTCGGCCGGCGCGCGCTCGGCGCCGTGGATGAGCTGGGGTAGCACGACATTCTCGATCGCGTTGAAGTCGGGCAGCAGATGGTGGAACTGGTAGACGAAACCGAGCCGGTCACGCCGCATCGCAGTGCGCCCGGCGGCGTCAAGCTGCGCCGCCTCCACGCCGCCGATGCGGATCGATCCGGCGAACCCGCCCTCGAGCAGCCCGACCGCCTGGAGCAAGGTCGACTTGCCCGAGCCCGACGGACCCAGCAGCGCGACGATCTCGCCCGGCGCGATGGCGAGGTCGACCCCGCGCAGCACGTGGATGGTCGCCCCGCCCTGGGTGAAGCTGCGCGCCAGGCCGCGGGTCTGAAGAACGGCGTCACTGTCACCGGTGCGCGGCATCGCCTCACTCATAGCGCAGCACCTCGACGGGATCGGTGCCCGCCGCCTTGAGCGCGGGATAGACCGTCGCCAGGAAGGTCATCAGCAGCGTGATCAGCACGATCGCGACGATCTCGACCGGGTTGGGCTTGGACGGCAGCTCGGTGAGATAGCGGATCGACGGGTCCCACAGATTCTGGCCGGTGATCGCCTGCACCGCGTTCACCACCGACTGGCGGATGAACAGAAAGCCGAAGCCGAGCAGCAGCCCCGCCACCGTGCCCAGCACCCCGATCGTCGTCCCTACCGTGATGAAGATCCGCAGCATCGCGCCGCGGCTCGCCCCCATGGTGCGCAGGATCGCGATGTCGCGAGTCTTGGAGCGCACCAGCATGATCAGCGACGAGGCGATGTTGAAGGCGGCGACCAGGATGATGATGCACAACACGGTGAACATCGCCACGCGCTCGACCGCCAGCGCGTCGAACAGCTCGGCGTTAAGGCGGCGCCAGTCAGCCACCGCGGCATAGCCCTGCACCTTGCGCGTGAGCGGCGCGAGGATCTCGCCGACCCGGTCAGCGTCGCTGGTCTGCAGCTCGATGATGCCGACACTGTCCCCGCTCAACAGCAGCGTCTGCGCGTCGGCGAGCGGCATCACGACATAGGCCTTGTCGTAATCGTACACGCCGACCTCGAAGATCGCCCCGACCGTGTAGTTGACGTAGCGCGGCATCGTGCCGAACGGCGTCGAGGGGCCGAGCGGGTTGATCAGCGTGACCTCGGAACCGATCGTCGCGCCGAGCTGCTCCGCCAGCCGCGCGCCGATCGCGACATTGTTGCTCCCCGGCGTCACGCTGGCGAGGCTGCCGACGATCACCTTCGAGTTGATCGTCCGGTTGGCACGAATGTCTTCGGGCCGCATGCCGCGCAGGATGATTCCCTCGGCGCGACCGTTGTACGTGACGAACAAGGGCTGCTCGATCATCGGGATCGCGCTGGTGACGCCGGGGGTGGCCTTCGCCTCGGCAAGCGCGCGGCGCCAGTCGGGCAATCGACCGTTGTAGCCCTGCACCACGGCGTGGCCATTGAGTCCGACGATCTTGTCGAACAGCTCGGCGCGGAAGCCGTTCATCACGCTCATCACGATGACCAGCGCGGCGACGCCGAGCATCACCGCGCCGAGCGAGAAGCCCGCGACCAGGACGATGAACCGCTCACCGCGACCGGGCAGCAGATACCGCCGCGCGATCATGCTCTCGTAGCGCGACAGCAACATGCCGCCGCCTCTAGGATGGCCTGCGCGACGGTGCAACGGGGCGTGTGGCGGATTCGACACATAGTCGCCGCAATCGGTTTAGCCGAGGTTCATTTCGGTCGACAGTCGATCGGCGCACCAGCATACCTCTCCGCACTGGCACACAGGCAACGGCCGTGGTTCGGGGAATGTCATCGGGCTCCGCTTCTCATGAAGCGTGCGGGCAGATGGCGGGATAGGGGGCTGACGAGCGATCGTCACGCAGGCGCCCGGGTCGCGATGAGCGGCCCGGGCGTTTGTTTTATGGCGCCAAGCCTTTGCTTTGAGGCTTTGATGTGGCGCGGCGTGGCGCATGCACTGCGCCGCATCCGTCATCCCGAAACAGATCCGGGATGACGGTTACGCTCAGAAGCGCGCCGATACGGTCACGCCATAGGTTCGCGGATCGCCGGGCTGACCGACCACCAGCCCGGTGTTGCCCGACTGGGTCGCCAGCAGCTCATAATAGTCCTGGTCGAAGGCGTTGCGCAGCCACAGGAAGGCGTTGAGCCCGCGATCGCTGCGATACCCGAGACGAAAGTTCGACAGCGAATAACCGTCGATGTTGGTGTAGATCGATTCGGACGGGTTGCTAGAGAAGTCGGAGCGGTAACTGCCGTCATAACCGAGATAGACGGTGCCCGCCTCGCCCGCCAGCGTCACCGGTACGCCATATTCTGCGCCATAGGAGAAGGCCCATTTCGAGATTCCCGGCAGCCGCTGGCCCGAGATGTCGCAATTGGCCGGGCTGTTGGCGCCGCCTGACAGTTCGGGCGGGCATGGCGCATCGGTGAAATCGACGTAGCTCGCGTCGGTGTAGGCGGCATTGGCATAGACGTTCAGCCGCGTCGTCGGGCGGAACGAGGAGTCGAGCTCGACGCCGCGGGTACGCACCTTGCCGGCATTGGCGAGATAGCCGCGCAGCACACCAAGCTGGCCGTTCGTCACGGTTGCCTGATAGTCCGAGATGTCGGTCCAGAAGGCGGCGAGGTTCACCGTGGCGCGGCGATCGAGGAACTGCGTCTTCAACCCGAGCTCATAATGATTGACCTTCTCGGGCTTCACGGTCGCGGCGCTCAGGATCGGATTGTTGTTGCCGTCGAGCGGTAGCCCGGAAAGGTTGATCCCGCCCGATTTGTAGCTGCGCGCATAGGTGGCGTAGCCATGCACGTCGGCGGCGATATCCCAGGCGGCGGTGATGTCACCCGACACGTTCCAATTGTCGAAGTCCGGCGCATAGCTCTGTGGCCCGAGCACGCCACGCTGATCGCTGGTAAGCGTGGTCGAGCCGCTTCCGGTGGTCACCACCGACACATAGGAACCGCGCTTCTTGTCGTAGTTCACGCGTACGCCCGGCGCGATCGAGAAGCGCTCGCCGAGATGCCAGGTAAGCTTGCCGAACGCCGCGGCCGAGGTGTTGGTGAAGCCGATCGTGTTGCGCGCGGTCAGGCCGTCGAGCACCGCCGGATTGCAGGCCGCGGTGGACGGCCGGGCGCAGCCGTTCACGCCGAACGGCGGGTCACCGGGATTGAGCAGCCAGCGGCTCGCCGCCGGCCCTTGCACCTGCAATCCCTGTGTGTCGATCGTCTGCCGGAAGTAGAAGAGCCCCGCCACATAGTCGATCGCATGGCGGCCATTGGAGGCGATGCGCAGTTCTTGGCTCAGCTGCTTCTGCTGCGACGGGTTCGCCGAGACCGTGGTGATCGGCAGGCCGATGAAGTCCCGGTCGTTGGACGGATCCCAATCCCAAAAGCGCCACGCCGAGACCGAAGTCAGGGTCGCGGCGCCGACCTCCCAATTGGCCACGAGCGACACGCCGCCGAGCTCCTGGCGCGCGCGCAGCGGCGTGTCGAGGTCGGTGACGCGGTCGAATGCGTCGCGCGATGGCGGCGCATAACCGAAGGCCGCGGCGAGCGCCTCATACTGCCGCGCGAGTGGACGCTGGGTGCGCCCCACCCGTGCGAAGATCTGTGCGCAGCACTCGGGATCCTGGTGATTATAGTCGCCGGCGAGCGTCAGATCGAGGTTGGACGCGGCTTGCCAGAACAGCTGCCCGCGCAGGCTGCGATTGTCCTGCGCGTTGACATAAGCGCCGCTGCGCGTGTTGTAGATCGTACCGCGCCGCGACGTGACCGAGGCGGAGAGCCGGATCGCCAGCGTGTCATCCATCAGCGGCCCGGAGGCCGAGGCCTTCGCCTGGATGAAGTCGAGGTTGCCCGTGGTCAGCTCGACCCGGGCCTCGGGCGTGAAGCTCGGTCGCCGCGTGGTGATGTTGATCGCGCCCGCCGTGGTGTTCTTGCCGTATAGCGTGCCCTGCGGACCACGCAGGATCTCGATCCGCTCGGTGTCGGTGAAGTCGAACGTCGCCGAGGCGATGCGCGAATAATAGACCTGGTCGACGTAGATGCCGACACCCTGCTCGATCCCGTCGTTGGTGAGGCCGAACGGAGCGCCGAGCCCGCGAATGTTGGCGGCGGAGTTGCGGGGGTTGGTCGAGTAGAATTGCAGCGTGGGCTGGATCTGGGTCAGCCGGCTGACATTATAGGCTCCCGTCTCCGCCAGCGCGGTGCCGCCGATCACCGATACGGCCAGCGGCACGGTCTGGACGCTCTCCGCGCGGCGGCGCGCGGTGACGACGATGTCGCTCCCGCCCTGCTGCGCGGGACCGAGTCGTCCGCGCTCGTTGTCACCGCTGCCGTCAACTGCTCCACGTACCACGGCATCATCCTGCAACGGTGCCGATCCGGCGGGCGCTTCGGTCACCTGATCGGCCGCAGCGGACGGTACGGCGGCCTGCGCCAGTAGAAGCGCGAGCGTGAGCGACATCGATTCCCCCTGTTTACCTCGACACCATCCTGCATCGCCGATGCGGCATAGTCCATCAACGAAGTAGGAGTATCAGGGAGACTTGAAACGCTTCGCGCTACTCCCATTTAGCTAGCGTGCGGTGCCGCTGGCCGGGCCACACGAACAGAGGCGCCGCGGACCACCGGGCGTCTTGTTTCAAATAGCTCATCGGAGGATTTGAACATGCGTTTCGACCTTACCCCTTATCGCCGCTCGACCATCGGGTTCGATCGTCTCTTCGACATGATCGAGGCCAATGCGCGCGGCGCATCCGAAAACTACCCGCCGTTCAACCTGGAGCGCGTCGCAGACGACCGCTACCGTATCACGCTGGCCGTCGCTGGTTTCAGCCGCGACGAGATCGAGATCGTCGCCCAGCAGAACCTACTGCTGGTGGCCGGCAAGAAGGACGACAAGGCGGAGAATGCGCAGTTCCTCCACCTCGGCATCGCCAACCGCAGCTTCGAGCGGCGGTTCGAGCTGGCCGATTTCGTGTTCGTGGAGGACGCGCGGCTCAACGACGGGCTGCTGGTGATCGATCTGGTGCGCGAGGTGCCTGAGGCGATGAAGCCGAAGACGATCGCGATCAAGACCGGTCCGCAGCTCGCGGCGGTGGAGGACACGTCAGCCGGCGAGGCCAAGGCCGCGTAAGATCGGGCCGCGCGAGCGGGATCGGCGTCTCTTTGCTCCCTTTCGAGGCGCCGGTGGGGGCGTCCGGGCCGTCAGGTCCGGGCGCCTTTCCCTTGTTGAGGGAGGGTGCGTTTTGTTCGGACCGGGCCCGAGCCTGCGAAGCTTGGCGAGCTGCATGTAGCGTCGCGGCGTCGGTGCGCACGGTCTCGAGGCGCCCGCGTGCGGGCGCCCCTCCTTTCACGTCAGAGAAAGAGCCCTAGAACTCCGACCATTCCTCCTGAGCGGCGCCGTCGGGTGCCTGCGCGCGCGAGGCCAGCGCCGAGCGTTCGCTCGCGGCGAGCCGCGGCGCCGGACGCGGCAGCCGGCGCGCGGGCGCGGCGAGCTGCTGTGGCCGCATCACTGCGGCGCGGGTCCGCGGCTCTCGATCGATCACGAAGCGCGCAATCTCGTCCGCGAGTTGCTCTGCCTCGCCGTTCAGGCTGCGCGCCGCCGCGGTGGTCTCTTCCACCATCGCTGCATTCTGCTGGGTGACCTGGTCCATCTCGGACACCGCCTTGGTGACCTGCTCGAGCCCGACCGACTGCTGTTTGGCCGATTCGGCGATCTGCGCCACTAGCGCGCTGATCTCGCCGATGCGCGCGATGATCCGCGCCAGCGCGTCGCCGGCATCGACCACCAGCTTGGCTCCCACTCCGATCTGCTCGGCCGAGGCGGTGATGCGTGTCTTGACGTCCTTCGCCGCGTCGGCCGAACGCTGCGCCAGCGCGCGGACTTCCTGCGCCACCACCGCGAAGCCGCGCCCGGCATCGCCTGCGCGCGCCGCCTCGACCCCGGCGTTGAGCGCCAGCAGATTGGTTTGGAACGCGATGCCGTCGATCACCGCGATGATGTCGCCGATCTCCTTGGACGCGCGCTCGATACCCGACATCGCGTCAACCGCGCGCCGCACCACGTCGCCCGATCGCTCCGCATCGCCGCGCGTCTCGCCGACCACGACATTGACCCGCGCCGCGCCGTCGGCGGTCTGGCGCACCGTTTCGCTGACCTGCTGCATCGCCGCCGAGGTCTGCTCGAGGCTAGCGGCGTGGCGCTCCGTGCGCAGCGACAGGTCGTCGCTCGCCTGGAGGATGTCGGCGGCACCGTTGGCGATGCCGCCGATGCTCGCCTGTACCGTCGCCAGCGCCGCCGCCATTGACTCGATGGCATTGTTGAAGTCGCTGCGCAGCTTGCCGAAGGCACCGTCGAGCTCGGTGTCGACCCGCGCCGTCAGATCGCCCCGTGCGAGCGAGTCGAGCCCGGTGCCGACGCTGGTGACGATCAGCTGCGCCTGCCGCGCCTTCTCCTTCTCCGCCGCATCGAGCCGGTCGCGCAGGCGCAGCGTCGCGCGGGCGACGTCGCCGATCTCGTCGCCGCGCTCTGCCCCTGTCACCTCAATCGCGCGCTCGCCATCGGCCAGCCGCAGCAATGCGCCGGTGACGGTATCGATCGGACGCGCGATGTTGCGGATCAAGCGGGCCAGCAGGCCGGCCACGAGCAGCGCCGCCAGCGCCATCGCGCCGAACGTGATCCGCCGTGCCGAATCGGTCAGGTCGCGCGCTCGTTCCAGACCATCGTCGAGCGACTGAGATTGGCGTTCGAGCAGGCGCTGACCGGCGCGCGCCACGTCCGCGAACGAGGCGGCGCGCGCCCGATAACCGGTGGCGTCGCCGGCGCCCAGGCTCTGCGATTTCGCCTCACCGCGATAGGCGTCCCAGGCTCGCACGAAATCGCGCAGCAGCGCGATCGTATCGGACGAGCGCAGGCGGCCGTTGAGATCGGCCACGCCCGCGTCGACCAAGCGGCTCTGCTCCGCCATCTCCGCCGCGGCGCTGCTGGTCACGGCCGGATCCCGCGTGACCGCCAGCATCCCCTCGGCCAGCCGGTGACGCGAGACGGCGAGATTGATCGAGGAAATGGCCTCGTAATTGAGACGGCGATGCGCGCCGATATCCACGGCGATCTGATCGATGCGGGTCACGTTGGTCAGCGCGAGCAGGTTGGTCGCGAGCGTGACGACCAGGATGATCGCGAAGGCGAGCACAAGCCTGTGCGCGATCCGTAACTGGGCCATAGGGGACTGCTCCATTCACCCCCCGCGCCGACCTTCGGCACCGCGGTTCGGGTGTCCCCGCATTTATAGAACGCTAATGCGAGGCAGCGGCTCGCGGCGACGCACAAGCGCGTCGTCGCGACCTCTGGCTCAGACCAGCCGACTCTGTTTCACCGCCGCCGCAATGAAGCTGGCGAACAGCGGATGCGGGTCGAACGGCTTGCTCTTCAGCTCGGGATGAAATTGGACGCCGACGAACCACGGATGATCCGGCCGTTCGACGATCTCGGGCAAGGTGCCGTCGGGCGACATGCCCGAGAACACCAGCCCGCCCTTCTCGAGCGCCTCGCGATAGCCGGTATTGACCTCGTAGCGGTGGCGATGCCGCTCGAAGATCGTCGCACCGCCGTAGATCGAAGCGACGACGCTGTTGCCCGCGAGCGACGCCTCATAGGCGCCGAGCCGCATCGTGCCGCCCAGATCGCCCTGTGCCTCGCGCTTCTCGAGCCCGTCGCGCCCCATCCACTCGGTGATCAGGCCCACCACCGGCTCGTCGGTCGGCCCGAATTCGGTCGACGATGCAGCCTGGATACCGGCGAGATCGCGCGCGCCTTCGATACAGGCCATCTGCATGCCGAAGCAGATGCCGAAATAGGGGATCTCGCGCTCGCGCGCGAAACGAACCGACTTGATCTTGCCCTCCGCGCCGCGCTCGCCGAACGCGCCGGGAACGAGGATCGCGTCGAGCGGCTCGAGCTGGCTCACGATCTCCTCGTCGTCATGCTCGAACAGCTCGGCGTCGATCCAGCGGACGTTGACCTTCACGCGATTGGCAATGCCGCCATGGACCAGCGCCTCGTTGAGCGACTTGTACGCGTCCTGAAGCCCGACATATTTCCCGACCACACCGACGGTGACCTCGCCTTCCGGATGCTGGAGGCGATCGACGATCTCCTGCCAGCGCGAGAGGTCGGGCGGGGACGACGGGGTGATGCCGAAGGCGCGCAGCACCTCCGAGTCGAGCCCCTCGGCGTGATATTGCAGCGGCACCGCATAGATGCTTGCGGCATCGAGTGCGGGGATCACCGCGCTCTCCGGCACGTTGCAGAACAAAGCGATCTTGGCCCGCTCCGAGACGGGCAGCGGCTTTTCGCAGCGGCACACCAGCACGTCGGGCTGGACCCCGAGTGCGGCGAGCTCGCGCACGGAGTGCTGCGTCGGCTTGGTCTTCAGCTCGCCCGCCGCGGCAATGTAGGGCACCAACGTGACATGAACCGAGATCGCGTTGCCGCGACCGACTTCGTTCTTGAGTTGGCGGATCGCCTCGATGAACGGCAGCGATTCGATATCGCCGACGGTGCCGCCGATTTCGCACAGCACGAAGTCGAGGTCGTCGGTCTCCGCGCGCGCAAAGGCCTTGATCGCATCGGTCACGTGCGGGATCACCTGCACCGTCGCGCCGAGATAGTCGCCGCGGCGCTCGCGCTCGATAATCGTCTTGTAGATTCGCCCCGAAGTGACGTTGTCCGACTGGCGCGACGCCACGCCGGTGAAACGCTCGTAATGGCCGAGGTCGAGATCGGTCTCGGCGCCGTCGTCGGTGACGTACACCTCACCGTGCTGGTACGGGCTCATCGTGCCCGGATCGACGTTCAGATACGGGTCGAACTTGCGAATCCGCACGCGGTAGCCGCGCGCCTGGAGCAGCGCCGCGAGGCTCGCCGCCATGAGACCTTTGCCGAGCGAGGAGACCACGCCGCCGGTGATGAAGATATACCGCGCCATGGGGCGAACTGCTTATCCTTGAAGTACGAGCGAGGGCAAGCGCGCGGTACACCCGCACGCGACGAGACGACGCTGTGCGACGAATTAGCGTGCCAGCGGCACGCCATTGTCGGCGGCAGCCGGCGCCGCTGCATTGGCGGCATCGCCCGCGAGCGGCACCTGCGTGCCCGCCTGCGGCGCCGCGGGTGCCTGCGGCTGCGCGGCAGGCACCCGGCGCTGCAGCGAGGTGTCGACCGACACCGCGCCGCGATGCGCCGCGATAAAGGCGAGCGCGATGCTCATCGTCACGAATATGCCCGCCAGCACTGACGTGGCACGCGTGAGAAAGTCCGCCGCGCCCCGTGCCGACATCAGCCCCGAGGGGCTGCCCGAGGACGTCAGCCCGCCGCCTTCCGAGCGCTGCATCAGGATCACGGTGACGAGGGCAGCCGCGATGATGGCCTGGACGACGAGCAGGAAGGTGAACATGGGAGCGACGCGGGTCCGATTCAGCAAGAGGCGCGCGCGACCAGGTCGCACACGCCAGATGGCGGGCACATAGGGGAGCCTTGGGCGCGGATCAACCGCGTCGCTCATCCCCAAGCCCGCGCGAAAACGGCTGGCAAATTCGTGACATGGCTGAAACCAGCCACGGAAGCGGGCGTTATTCCCGCACAAACCCGGAACGGACCGGGCGCGATGCAGCGGGACGAGGACGTGGCAACATTAGCGCAACCCGAACTCAGTTCGTGGATGAACGCGCTGGTCGATTACGTGCGCTCGGGCGAGCCCGATCTCACCAATCGCCAGATGGCGCTTCTCCTCGTGGTTTACTTGCGGCCGGGGCCGCACACGGTGCGCGGTCTGGCACGCGTGCTCAACGTCTCCAAACCCGTGGTGACGCGCGCCTTGAACAGACTGGGTGCGCTCGGCTATCTGCGCCGCCAACGCGACGACAGCGACAAGCGCAACATCTTCGTCGCGCGTACATCCGAAGGGGCAGATTTTCTTGAGGAGTTCGGCCAGTTCATCGGTGACGGCGACCATCCAGCCGTCCACGCCGGGCAACAGCACGTCCCCGCGTAGCGGCTTCACGCTGACCGGTCGATCGCGGTCGCTTGACCCGCGCACGCATGCCGTGCGCGCCGATATCGCCGACGTTCGTCTTGCGGATCGCGTGTTCGCGCCACATTATGCCGCGCCACTCCGGCGGGTCTTGAGCGAGCCGGCGACGCTGCGCGCGGAGCGCGACTCGGCATCGACCGAACTGGCGCTGCTTCCCGCCGGCGCCCCCTTCGATGTGCTCGACCTCACCGGCGGGGTCGCCTGGGGGATCGCGGTGGACGTCAATCTCGTTGGCTATGTCGACGCGAACGTGGTGCGTGCGCAATGACCGTCTCGGTATTCATCGACGGCGGCGCGGGCACCACCGGCCTCGAGATCCGCGACCGGCTGGCGCTGCGCAGCGATGTGTCGCTGGTCACGATCGACGAGGCGAGCCGCAAGGACCCCGCCGCGCGCGCCACCGCACTCAACGACGCCGACGTCGTGATCCTGTGCCTGCCCGACGACGCCGCGCGCGAGGCGGTGGCGCTGATCCGCAACGAACATACGCGCGTCATCGACGCCTCGACGGCACATCGCGTCGCGCCGGAATGGGTTTATGGCCTCGCCGAGCTCGAGCCCAGGCAGGCCGAGCAGATCGCCGCGGCACGGCGCGTCACCAATCCGGGTTGCTACCCCACCGGCTTTCTCGCGCTGGTCCGTCCGCTGGTGCGCGCGGGACTGCTCGCGCCGGACACGCCGCTCAGCGTCAATGCGGTCTCGGGCTATTCGGGCGGTGGCAAGACGATGATCGCCGAGTTCGAGGGCGGTGAAGCGGCGACGGCATTCCGCCCGTACGCGCTGGCGCTGACGCACAAGCATGTTGCCGAGATGACGCGACACGCCGGGTTGAGCGTCGCACCGATCTTCCAGCCAGCGGTGGCGCGTACCTACCGCGGCATGGTGGTGCAGGTGCCGATTCATCTCAGCCAGCTCGCGCGCCCGGCGTCGCTCACCGACCTGTCCGAGGTGCTCGCCGAGGCCTATGACGGCGGCCGCGTCGTCCGCTTCGCGCACGAGGCTAGCTCGATGGTGCGGATCGAGGACGATGCGGGCAGCGACCGCATGACGCTGCGCGTGGTCGGCAACCAGGCGGCCGGGCAGGCCGTACTGATCGCCACGCTCGACAATCTCGGCAAGGGTGCGGCCGGCGCGGCGGTGCAGAACCTCAATATCATGGCCGGCCTCGACCCCGTCGCCGGTTTGTCCCTCTAGAAAGCGACGCAGGAGACTCAGATGGAGCGCAATCCGGTGGGCAAGCTGCTGCTGTTCGGTGCGACGGGCGATCTCGCCAAGCGGATGCTGCTGCCGTCGCTCTACGGGCTGCATGCGGACGGTCTGTTGCCGCAGGGGCTGACGATCACCGGCTCGGCGCGCAGCGACCTCGACGACACCGCCTTCCGCGACGCGACCCGCGTCGCGCTCGACGAGTTCCTGCCCGCCGACCGCAAGGACGCCGGTGCGATCGACAGCTTCCTCGAGCGGCTTCAGTTCCAGCCGGCCGATCTGTCCGACCCCGCCAGCTTCCAGCCACTCGCGGACAAGATCGGCGACGTTTCGGGTGGTTTGGCGATCTATCTCTCCACCGCGCCGTCGCTGTTCGAGCCGGCGGTGCGTGGGCTCGAGAGCGTCGGGCTGGCCGGCGAGACGGTGCGGATCGGGCTGGAGAAACCGCTCGGCTATGACCTCGAGTCGAGCCGCGAGATCAACGACACGGTCGCCTCGGTCTTCCCGGAAGACCGCATTTTCCGGATCGATCACTATCTCGGCAAGGAGACGGTGCAGAACATTTTGGCGCTGCGCTTCGGCAACTCGATGTTCGAGCCGATCTGGAACGCCACCGGCATCGACAATGTCCAGATCACCATCTCGGAGACGGTCGGGCTGGAGGATCGTGCGGGCTATTACGAGGGCGCCGGCGCGCTGCGCGACATGGTCGCCAACCACGTGCTCCAGCTCGTCGCGCTGATCGCGATGGAGCCGCCCGCGCTCTACGACGGCACCGCGATCCGGGACGAGAAGGCCAAGGTCTTCCGTTCCTTGCGCCAGATGAAGCCGGAGGAAGTGCAGAGCTCCACGGTCACCGGCCAATATGAGGAAGGCGCCGTCAGTGGGAAGGTCGTGCGCGGCTACGACGCCGAGCTCGGCTACGACAGCGACGTCGAGACCTTTGTGGCGATCAAGGCCTTTGTCGACAATTGGCGCTGGCAGGGCGTGCCCTTCTACCTGCGCACCGGCAAGCGCATGGCCAAGCGTCGCAGCGAGATCGCGATCCAGTTCAAGCCGGTGCCGCACTCGATGTTCTCGGGCCGCGGCGGGCTGCTCCAGCCCAACAAGCTGATCATCCGGCTTCAGCCGGAGGAATATGTCCAACTGCTGGTGATGACGAAGGAACCGGGGCTGGATCGCGACGGTATCAAGCTGCGCGAGGTGCCGCTCAATCTCAGCCTCGACGCGCAATATGCCGGCACACGCCGCCGCATCGCTTATGAGCGGCTGCTGCTCGATCTGATCGAGGGCGATCAAACGTTGTTCGTGCGGCGCGACGAGGTCGAGGCGCAATGGAAGTGGATCGACGCGATCCGCGCCGGCTGGACGGCGGCCAAGACCCGGCCGAAACATTATGCCGCGGGCACCTGGGGCCCGGCGGGCGCGATCGCGCTGACCGAACGCGACGGGGTGAGCTGGCACGACGATTGAAGATGGTGTTCCTGCGAACGCAGGAACCCGGGTTTGTCGGGCGAGGCGCTCGTGGCCTTGGGCTCCTGCTTTCGCAGGAGCGCGGGTCGCTGACATGACTGCCGCCCCGGCGGACGCCGGGGCACGGGTGGGAAGGCCGCCCTGAGACTCACCACCGCCTACCCAACTGGAGCCCGGCGTTCGCCGGGATGGTGGCTCGCGCGGGGCCGGTTGCTCAGCGCTAACCCTCGCCCGGTCACCGCATTGCTCGGTTGACCTGACCGAACTTCCTGCGAAAGCAGGGCAACGACCCTGCCGGCGCCTGCCGCGCGGCGACCAGCGCGGCGCGAGTGCCGCGACGGAGAGAGACATGACCGAGATCGAATGGTGGGAATATGACGACGCGGCCGAGCTGGCCGATGCGGTCGCGGGCGACATCCAGTTCGTCATCGAGAGCGCGATCGATGCGCGCGGTTCGGCGGTGATCGCGTTGGCGGGCGGCAAGACTCCCCTGCCCGCCTATGAGAAGCTGGCCCAGGCCAAGCTCGACTGGAAGCGCGTGACGATCATTCCCGGCGACGAGCGCATCGTCCCGCTCGGCGACCCGCTTTCCAACGTCACCGCGCTCGGCAAGATCTTCATCCCCAAGGGCGCGCGCGTGATGCCGATCGTGCCCAAGGCAACCGAGGATTATAAGGCCGCTGGCCGCTCGGCCGACGCTTTGATGCAGGACCTGCACTGGCCGCTCGACCTGTGCCTGCTCGGTGTCGGCGGCGACGGTCATACCGCGTCGATCTTTCCCGGGCCCGATTATGACGAGGCGCTCAACGGCCCCAAGGAGCGGCGCGCGTTGGGCGTCATGCCCGATCCGCTGCCGCCCGAGGCGCCGGTGGCGCGAGTCACGCTCAGCCGCCAGGCGATCGCCACCGCGCGCGCGCTGATGATCGCGGTGACCGGCGACGCCAAGCGCAAGGTGATCGAGGACGCCATCAAGGAGGGCGCTGGCTCGCCTTATCCGATCGGCCGCGTGCTGGCCGATGTCGAGCTGCCCGTCGACATCCACTGGGCCGCCTGAGCCGCCCACGAAGACGTATTCCGACCTCGCGGGACTTGAGTGCGGCAGGGCCCTGCCGCACAACCGCGCCGCCGCGCGACGACCCGCCCGAGCCGAAGGTACCAGCATGAATCCAGCCGTCAGCGCCGTCACCGACCGGATCATCGAGCGCTCGCGCCCGACCCGCCGGGCGTATCTCTCGCTGATCGAGCGCGAACGCGACGGCTGGATCGGCCGCCCGCGACTCGGCTGCGCCAATCTCGCGCACGCTTATGCCGGCACGCCCGAGGACCGTGACGCGATGACGACGCGGCACGAGGCGATGAACATCGGCCTCGTCACCGCCTATAACGACATGCTCTCGGCGCATGCGGTCTATTACCGCTATCCCGAGCAGATGAAGGTGTGGGCGCGCGAGGTCGGCGCGACGGCGCAGGTGGCGGGCGGCGTGCCCGCGATGTGCGACGGCGTGACTCAGGGCTATGCCGGCATGGAGCTGTCGCTGTTCAGCCGCGACACGATCGCGCTCAGCACCGCGGTGGCGCTGAGCCACGGCACGTTCGAGGGCGCGGCGCTGCTCGGCATCTGCGACAAGATCGTGCCCGGCCTGCTGATGGGGGCGCTGCGCTTCGGCCACCTGCCGATGATCCTGATCCCGGGCGGCCCGATGCCCTCGGGCCTGCCCAACAAGGCCAAGGCGGCGGTACGCGAGCGTTTCGCCGAGGGCCAGGCGACGCGCGACGAGTTGCTCGACGCCGAAATCCAGGCCTATCACACGCAGGGCACCTGCACCTTCTACGGCACCGCCAACACCAATCAGATGATGATGGAGGTGATGGGCCTGCACATGCCGGGCGCCGCCTTCGTCAATCCCGGCACCAAACTGCGCCAGGAGCTGACCCGCGCCGCGGTCCACCGGCTCGCCGCCATCGGCGTGCACGGCGATGATTATCGCCCGCTCGGCGCGTGCGTCGATGAGAAAGCGATCGTCAACGCCGCGGTCGGGTTGCTCGCCACCGGCGGCTCGACCAACCACCTGCTTCACCTGCCAGCGATCGCGCGCGCGGCGGGGATCGTGATTGACTGGGAGGACTTCGACCGCCTCTCCGCCGCGGTGCCGACCGTCGCGCGGGTCTATCCCAACGGCTCGGCCGACGTGAACGCGTTCGAGGCGGCGGGCGGCATGCCCTTCGTGATCCGCGAGCTGATCGGCGCGGGCTATATTCACCGCGATCTGATGACCGTCGCCGGCGACGATCTCTCCGCCTACGGCGAGCGCCCGGTGATCGAGGGCGAGCAACTGACGTGGCAGCCGGTGCCGGCGAGCGGCGACGAGACGATCCTGCGCCCCGCCGACCGGCCGTTCTCGCCCGATGGCGGGATGCGCATCCTTCAGGGCAATATCGGTCGCGCCTGCATCAAGGTGTCCGCGGTCGAGCGTGACCGCTGGGTGGTCGAGGCGCCCGCGCGCGTGTTCGCCGACCAGCTCGAGGTGCTCGAGGCATTCCGCAACGGCGAACTCGAGCGCGACGTGGTCGTTGTGGTTCGCTTCCAGGGTCCGCGCGCGAACGGGATGCCCGAGCTGCACAAGCTCACCCCGCCGCTCGGCGTGCTGCAGAACCGCGGGTTCAAGGTGGCGCTGGTCACCGACGGGCGCATGTCGGGGGCGAGCGGCAAGGTGCCGTGCGCGATCCACTGCTCGCCCGAGGCGCTGGGCGGCGGCGCGATCGCACTGATCCGCGACGGCGACCTGATCCGCGTCGACGCCGAGGCCGGGACGCTCAGTGCGCTGGTCGACGCGGCGGAGTGGCAGGCGCGGACGCCCGCGGTCGCGCCGCCGCCGGCGAGCGGCATGGGCCGCGAGCTGTTCGGCATGTTTCGCGGTCTCGCCGACGAGGCCGAGCGAGGCGCGAGCGCGGTGTTGGCGGGCGCGGGCCTGTAGCCAGGACGTCACCTTCTCCCGCCGGGAGAGGGATGGAAGAGGGGCGCCACGCGGGAGCCGTTCGCGGCGACCATCGGCTCGGCCCTTTTCTCATGGGAGAGGGAGAAGACCATGCAGATCGTATCGGTGGACATCGGCGGCACGCACGCGCGCTTCGCCATTGCGGAGGTCGACGCGGGACGGGTGCAGTCGCTCGGCGAGCCGGTGACGCTCAAGACCGCCGAACATGCGAGCCTGCAGACCGCCTATGAAGCGTTCCGCGCGCGTCAGGGCGGCACGCTGCCCGCCGCCGCGGCGATCGCGGTCGCCTCGCCGATCACCGGCGACGTGATCCGGCTGACCAACAATCCCTGGGTGATCCGGCCGTCGCTGATCCCGGAGCGGCTCGGTGCGGAGCAGTGGACGATCATCAACGATTTCGGCGCGATCGGGCATGCGGTCGCGCAGCTGCCGGACGAGGATTTCGAGCATCTCTGCGGCCCGTCGACGCCGCTGCCGAGCGACGGCGTCACCACCGTCTGCGGTCCCGGCACGGGCCTCGGCGTCGCGCAGGTGCTCAAGCGCGACGGACGCTATTGGGTGCTGCCGACTGAGGGCGGGCACATGGACTATGCCCCGCTCGACGGCATCGAGGACGCCATCCTCAAGCGACTGCGCAAGACCTACACGCGCGTCTCCGCGGAGCGGATCGTCGCCGGCCCCGGAATCGTCGCGATCTACGAGACGCTCGCGGAGCTTGAGGGGCGCGCGGTGCTGCGCCGCGACGACAAGGCGATCTGGACCGAGGCGCTGGAAGGCACCGACTCGATCGCACTCGCCGCACTCGATCGCTTCTGCCTCGCGCTCGGCGCGGTGGCGGGCGACCTCGCGCTCGCGCAGGGCGCCATGGGCGTGGTGATCGCCGGCGGGCTCGGGCTGCGGATCAAGGACAAGCTGCTACGCTCGGGCTTCGATCAGCGCTTCGTGTCCAAGGGCCGGTTCCAATCGATGATGGCGGCGATCCCGGTCAAGCTCATCACCCATCCCCAGCCCGGCCTGTTCGGCGCCGCGGCGGCTTTCGCGCAGGAGCATCAATAATGAGCGATATCGAGACGGTCATGCGCACCAGCGCGGTCATCCCGGTGCTGGTGATCAAGGACGCCGCGCAGGCGCGCGGGTTGGCCGAGGCGCTGGTCGCCGGCGGGCTCAAGGTGCTGGAGGTCACGCTGCGTACTCCCGCCGCGCTCGACGCGATCCGCGCGATGAAGGAAGTGCCCGGCGCGATCGTCGGCGCTGGCACGGTGGTCACCGCCGAGCAGGTTGTGCAGGTGAAGGACGCGGGCGCCGAGTTCATCGTCTCCCCCGGCCTGTCGCAGAAGCTCGGCGAAACGATTCTAGCGAGCAATATTCCCTGGCTGCCCGGGGTTGCGACCGCGGGCGACATCATGCGCGGGCTCGACATGGGGCTGTCGCACTTCAAGTTCTTCCCGGCCGAAACGAGCGGCGGACTCAAGGCGCTCAAGGCGCTCGCGGCGCCTTTCTATCAGTGTCGCTTCTGCCCCACCGGCGGGATCACCGAGGCGAGCGCGCCCGACTGGCTCGCGTTTGACCCCGTCCTGTGCGTCGGTGGCAGCTGGGTGACCGAAGGCACGCTGCCCGAAATCGAGGCGCGCGCGCGGGCGGCGGCGGGGCTGGCGCGCTAGGTCGGTCTGTTAGTGCGGGTTCGCGCGAGTGGCGTTCGCAGTTATGGCCCGCACCCCTTCCGCCTTCATCCCGGACTTGGGCCGGAATCCACGCTGCCGCGTACTTACCGGCGCCTGATCAAACGGGCGGAGGAATGCCGGACCAAGTCCGGGATGACGCTGATGAAAGTGGCGAGGTCACGCCCTCCACCATCCCTTCCACGCCGCCGGATTATCGCACGTGCCAAATCCAGCGGCGCGGCCCGCCCTCACTCGCGACCGATCAGCCGCCGTGCGATCCGGTCCGCGACCTCGGCGGTGGGATCGCCCGTCGCGGCGGCCTCGTCCCACACCTGGTCGAGCCGACCCGGGATCTGCGCGATACGCGCCATCACCTCGGCCTCGTCGCCGTGGCCGAGATACTCGAGCCCGACATTGATGATCCCGCCGGCGTTGATGACGTAATCGGGCGCGTAGACCACGCCGGCGTCGTGCAGGCGCTGACCGTCCGCAGCGGTGGCGAGCTGGTTGTTCGCCCCGCCGGCCACGATCTTCGCCCTGAGCGTCGGGATGGACTGCTCAGTCAGGATAGCGCCGAGTGCATTGGGGCTGACGATGTCGACATCCGCGCTCAGGATCGCCTCGGGGGAGACCACCGCAGCGCCCAGCTCACCCGCGAGCCGCTCGGCGCGCGCCTGATCGACGTCGGCGAGCGTCAGCACCGCGCCGTCGCGCGCGAGAAGCTTGGCAAGACCGCCGCCCACCGAGCCGAGCCCCTGGATCGCCACCCGCACGCCGTTGACGTCGTCACTGCCGAGCCCGCGCTTCGCCGCAGCACGCACGCCGAGATAGACGCCATGCGCGGTGTACGGGCCGGGGTCACCGCCAGCGGCGCCCTGCGCCACGGGCAGCCCGGAGACGTAGCGCGTCTCCTCCGCGATCACCTTCATCCGCGCTTCGGACATGCCGACGTCCTCGGCAGTGACGTAACGACCGCCGAGCGACTCGACCGCGCGCCCGAAGGCGCGGAGCTGCGCCTCACTGATCGCCTCGCCCGGGCGCGACGCGAGCACGACGCCCTTGCCGCCGCCCAGCGCCAGCCCCGCCATGGCGTTCTTGTAGCTCATCCCGCGCGACAGCCGCAGCGCATCGGTAAGCGCGCGCGAATCGTCCGCATAATGCCAGAAGCGCACGCCACCGGCGGCTGGCCCGAGCGCGGTCGAATGGACCGCGATCACCGCCTTCAGTCCGGACGACGGATCGGCGAACAGGTGGAGCCCTTCATGGGCATCGAAATCGGGATAGTCCCACAACGAGGTCATCACGCCTCCGTCTCAGCGCAGCAGAATATTACCGCCATGCGCAATATTCATAGCTGAGCGACCGCGCCAGCCGTAAAATGACCCGGAGGGGAAATGGGGCGATCGACGGGACTTGAACCCGCGACCCTCGGTACCACAAACCGATGCTCTAACCAACTGAGCTACGATCGCCGCGAAGGCCGGTCCCTAGCGGGGCGCACCGCCCTTCGTCAAGGCGCTCAGAACCTACCTTCCACCGCAAAGGTACGCGCCGCGCCGTTGGCAACAAATCCGCCGGCGTCGAGCCGGGCGGCGACCGCCGGATCGCTCGGCACCAGCGTCAGCTCGGCGCGATAGCGGCCGTCCTGCCACAGGCGGAGATTGACGCCCTCGCCCGCCCCGCTGGTGAGCGGCAGCAACAGCGCGCCAGCATCGCATCGCGCCGCGCCGCTGATCGCGCCGGGCAGCGGCTGGCCGAGGAACTGGCCCGAGAGCGTGGCGCGGACGCGGCCCTCGGCCTGCTCGCACGCCGAATCGACGAACCGCACGGTCACGTCGTCGAGGTCGAGGGCGGTGACGGGTAGCGGCGCGAAGGCGTTGCCTGGTGCCACCGGCCCGCGCGCGCCGATCACCGCCGCCCGGTTGCGCGCGAGCTCGACCACGCCCGACAGCTGCCGTGACGGATCCTCGCCCGCGCCGGTCAGCGCGATCCGCGCGCGCCCGATCAGCAGCGCCAGCGGCGACACACCAGCGTCAAGGTCGCCGAGCGCGATATCGCCGAAGCGCGCTTCGACCAGCCGACCCGACCACAGGCTGCCGGTCACCTCACGCGCGGTAAAGCCCTGCGCGTCAAGCCCGGCCCAGCCCAGCGCCAGCCGCATCGGCAGGAAGGCGGCGATCGCCAGCGCGAACAGTGCAAGGAACAGGGCGCGCCGCCCGGTAGCGAGACGAATGCGCATCAATTCCCCCGCTGTCGCAACGTGAGCTGCGCGGTGACGCTGCCCCCGCCGCTGCCGCTGACGCTGAGCGAGTCGACGAGGACACCTTCCTGCTCGAGGCCCGCAATCCAGCGCATCAACGCGCCCGCCCGTGCGCTGGTGATGGAGGTGCGTATCTGATCGGGCGCGACCACGTCGAGCGAGGCGAGCGCAAAGCCCGCCGCGTCGGCGCGCGCGCGTACCACGTCGGCCAGCGACCCGCCCAGCGCGGTGGCGCCGCGGCGCTGGAGCGACTTGACCTGCAGCAGCCCGGTCTGCGCGGCGCCGAGCCGCACCACCGCGTCGGTGTAGCGCGCGCGCGACGAGGACAGACCGTTGCGCACGGGCAGGATAACACCCGCCCACACCAAGGTGACGACGAGCAGCGCCACCATTATCGCGATCAGCCGCCGCTCGCGCAGCGAGCGCGACTCGAACCAAGCCCGCGCCGCGTTCACGGACGCACCGTCATGTCGCCGGTGAGCCGGTTGTTGGCCTGTTGAAACACGCTCGACTCCACCGTGAAACCGGCGCCGGCGAGCCGCTGTTTGAGCGTGTTCGCCTGCGCCTCGCCGGGCAGCGACAAGGAGACCCGCAACGCGCCGTTCGGCTCGAACTGGAGCGCGGTCACCTCGCTCTCCGGAATGGCCTCGACGATGGCATAGACGGCCGCGGCGGTGCGCGTGAAGCCCTGCCCCGGCCCGCGCAGGCGGGTCAGCCGTTCGCCGAGCAGACGCGCCGAATCGCCCGTGTCCGCCCCGCGCGGCAGCGCCTGACGCGCTACCGCGTCCGCCTGCGCCTCGATCGCGTCGGCGCCGAGCGAATAACGGAGGATCCGCACCAGATCGATCGCGAGCGTCGCCAGCAGGATGCAACCGACCAGCAGCGCGAGCCGCCGCAGCAACGCCCAATCGACCGCCCGACGCCGCCGCCGCGCGAAGCGACCCTGACGCAGGTCGATCGCGGGCGCGGCGATCGCGGCCACCGCGGCGCGGTGCAGCACGTCGCGCGTGAGCGCGGTTGGACGTTCACCGCCGGTGATCAACTCGGTCAGGAGCGGCTCGTCGGCCCAGCCGCTATTCCGTCCGCGCACCACGCGCTGCCCGGGCAGCTCGGCACCGACATAGCCTTCCGCCGGCGCAGGCAGCAGCAGCGGCGCGGGCACGATCGCCGCCGGATCGATCCCGACACGCGCCAGCGACTCGATCCAGGCGGCCATGCGCGCGGGGGCGACCACCGCGATGGTGCGCTCACCGTCACGCTCGGCGCCCACCGCGACATGCAGCTCCTGCGCCGGCTCGGCGGTGGCGTCGCTCACCACGACGCGCGCCGCCGCCAGCGCCTGGGCCGGCGAGCGCGCCGGCAGCTCGGCCCAGTGCAGCGTCACCGCGTCGGCGGGTGCGACCGCGATCACCGGCTCGATCCCGTCGAGCGCGGGCATGCCCTCGCCCTCGCGTTCGATCCGATCGTCGCAAATCCGCCACCAGCGCCAGTCCTGGCCATCGGCGGGAGGGAGGAAGATGAGCGTGGCAGCGGTCATGGCGCATCTCCCCATTGCCGTGTCACGAGCCGCACGGGAAGGGTCCGCGCGTCGATCAGTCCCTGTTCGTGCAATTCGGCCGCGCCGAGCGTGACGTCGACGCGCAGCGCGAACCACGAAGTCTTGACGCTGGTCGACTGTGTCGCACCCAACTGGGACGCACCGCCACCCTGGGTCGCGAGCTGCGTCCACATCTCACCAACTCCGGACCAGCCCGTCGGCGGACGCCGCAGCAGCACGCCCTGCGCCGCCTCGATGCTGAGCGAGCCATTCATTAGCATCGCCAGCAGCGGCGCCTGTTCGGGCAGCAGCGTGTTGACGTTGAGCACGTTGCGCTCGGCCAGCGGCAGCGCGCAGAGGAAGGGACGCAGCACGCGATACGCTTCCGGGGTGACGCCGCGCACCGCGCGCAGCTCGCTGACGTCGGCCATCAGCACGCCCGCGGTGCGATAGCCACGATAGTCGCTGTCCTCCGCACCGCCGGGCAGCGGCGCGTCGTCGCTGTCGATCCAGTCGGCGGCGGCGGCGGCGATGCGATCGCCGTCCGGCACGCGCAGAAGACGCATCAGCGACTGGAATTGCTGCAGCGACTCGCCGTTGACGACATAGTCGCCGTCCGGGCCGCGGGTGGCGAGGCTGTTGAGGTTGAAACAGTTCGCCCCATCGGTGACGCGCGCGGTCGCGCTGCCACCCGGGATCGGCAGGCCGAACGGTCGCCCGCTCCACCCGCCGGTCAGCGCCACCCGATCGCGCGTCTGACTCAGCAGCGCGGTAACTCGCGTCGTCGCCAGCGTCTCCGCGGCATAGGCATAGCCACGCGCGGCATCGAGCGCGACCGCGTTCGCGGCGAGCCGGGTCGACAGGCGCAGCTTCTCCAGCGCGCTCGCCGCCATCACCGAGATCACCGCCACTAGCAGCAGCACGGTGAGCAGCGCGGCGCCGCGCTCATCGCGGCGCATCGACGCCTCCCGGCATCTGCACCGGCACCCCGCCGCCCCCCGACGCGCCGCCGTTCGTGCCTCCCGCGCCGTTCGTTCTCCCGGCCCCGCTCTCCTGAACCCGTCCTGCCCCAGTGCCGACAAAAAACAGCAGCCGGTAGGGCCGGGCATCGTCCCGCACCACGACGAGCTCCACCGCCTGCGGCAACGCGGCGCGCGGGTTACCCTGCCACGTATCGCTCCAGGCCCCGCGGTAGCGGAAGCGCAGTTGCACCGTGCGGACGCGATCGAGCAACAGCGCGGGAGGCAGCGGCGCGGCGCCGTCGAGCGCGGGATAGGCGACGCGCTCGAGGCCGTCGCCGGCAAGGCGATACTCCACCTTCTGCAGGTCGGCGCGCGGCGCCTGATCGGGATTGCTCCAGCCCGCACGGACGAGCCGCAACAGCGGGGTCGCGGTCGCATCGCCGCTGAAGGCGGGCAGCCGCACGCCGTTGACGTCCCGCGTGGTACGGTCCTGCGCCTGCGCCAGATCGGCGGTGAGGATCGCCGACAAACGGTTGAGCGCGCCGGTATCGTCGAGCGCCGTGGCACTGGCGCCCTGCGCGCGCACGCTGAACGCCAGCAACGCCACGCCCGCGGCGGCGATCATGCCGAAGATCATCAGCGCGATCATCACCTCGACGAGCGTGAAACCGGCGTCGCGACGCGCACTCATCCCGCAACGTCCACCGATAGTGCCGGTGCAGGCGGGCGCACCATCGTCATGCGCCCGAGCACCGCGCCGCTGGCATCGCTGACGCTCACGTCCACGCGCATCACGTCACCGTCGCCGAGCGGCTGCACCTCGCGCGTCCAGGTCCAGGCGCGACCGCCGTTCTGCTCCACCCCGCTGCTGCGCCCGCGCACCGGCGGCTGCGCGTCCGTTACCGCTTCGATCGCGACATTGCGCGCGACCGTCTGCGCGAGCAGTGTCGCGGCAACGACGCCGGTCGAGCGGATCGTCTGCCCCTCCAACCGCACCAGGGCGAGCGCGGCGAGGCTGAACACCGCCAGCGCCACCATGATTTCGATCAGCGTGAAGCCGCGCTCAGCCCGCGACATGCGCGCGCCCGTCAGACTCGATCACGACATCGGTGCGCGCGCCCTCGCGCGTCAGCGTCACCGTGAGCGGGTGATCCGCCAGGCCGGTGGTGTCGAAGATCACGCGCTCGCGCACCAGCCCTGCCGCGGCGGTGCCGGGGCGCCACTGCTCGACCTGAAGCGGCGTTTCCATCGGCGTCCAACGACCGCCGCGCCATTGATCGAAGCCATAGCCGGTAGGCGTGACCCACAGGCTGACCGGGCGCGACTCGATGATTGCGGCGTCGTGAGCGCTGCGTGCGCGCGCCGCGAAACGCGCTGCCTCGTCAGCCAGCCGCCCACGCGAGTCGGGCATCGCCAGCACCGCCGCGGCGGAAGCGAGCCCGATCACGGTGATGACGACCATGAGTTCGATCAGCGTAAAGCCGCTGGTGGTATGCAGAGGCTGATAGCGGTGCACGCCCGCTGGTCCCGCCGCGATTCTTCCCCCCTGCTCCGCCGTCTTCCCGGACTCGTTCCGGGATCCACCATGCCGCAGCAGCCACAGCTCCGGGCCTCGAGTGGATACCTGACCAAGTTCGGAATGTCGGAGGAGTGTGAGAACGACGCGGGACTCCATCGCACGCCGGACACCGTGCGCCCGGCGTCGCGCTTCCCGCGCCGGCCGGCGCCTATTGCCAGGAGCCGATGTCGGCATCGATCCCCTCGCCGCCATCCTTGCCGTCGGCACCGAGCGTCCACACGTCCGCGGCGCCGTGCTGCCCGGGCGACGCGTAGAGATAGTCGCGGCCCCACGGGTCCTTGGGCAGCTTCTTGACATAGCCGCCGGCCTGGTAGCGCGCCGCGTCCGCGCCGGCTGGCGCGGTCACCAGGGCCTGCAAGCCCTGCGTCGTCGAGGGATAGGTACCCAGCTGGAGCCGATAGAGTTCGAGCCCCTGCTCGATCGTCGCAATGTCCGCCTTGGCCTTCTGAATCCGCGCGGTGTCGCCCGAGGGCAGCACGTTGAGCGCGACGATCGTCGCGAGCAGGCCGATGATCACGATCACCACCATCAGCTCGACGAGGGTGAAGCCGTTCTTCTTCTTGCGACGCTGCGTCTGTTCGTTGTGCATCAAGGGTCTCACTGGCCGGCCAAGGTGTTGAGCTGGAGGATCGGGAGCAGGATGGACAGCACGATCGTGGCAACGATCGCGCCCATCACGACGATGATCAACGGTTCGAGCAGCGACAGCGCGGTGGCGGTGAAGCGGTCGAACTCGCGCTCGAGATAGTCGGCGGCGCGCTCGAGCATCTCGTCAAGCCGCCCCGCCGCCTCGCCGCTCGCGGCAAGATACACGAGCAGCGGCGGGAACACGCCGGTGCGGCGCATCGCCGTGGAGAGGCTGCCGCCGCCGCGGATCGCTTCGGTAATCTCGTCCGACGCCGCCTTGAGCCGGCGGTTGTGGATCGTCCCGGCGGTCAGTGCCAATCCTTCGAGCAGCGGCAAGCGGCTTGCCACCATCGTAGAGAGCGTGCGCGCGATCCGCGCCGCATGGAGGTCGCGCAACAGCCGCCCGATCAGCGGCACGCGCAGCAGCCAGGTGTCGAAGGCGAGTCGGATCGGTGGCTGGCGCAGCGCCAGCACCGCACCGCCGACGCCCGCGACCACGATCAGCAGCAATAGCCACCACCAGCCGACCAGCAGGTCCGACAGCGCGATGATCAAGCGCGTGAGCAACGGCAGTTCCTGGCCGACGGTGTCGAACTGCTCGACGACCTGAGGCACGACGAAGGTCATCAGCGCGATCACCACGCTGAACGCCACCGCCGACAGCACGCTGGGATAGGCCATAGCGGTCAGCAGCTTGCCGCGGATCTCCGCCTGGCGCTCGAGCAGGGTGGAGAGTCGCTCCATGATCTCGGGCAGCGTCCCAGAGCTCTCACCCGCGGCGACCATCGCGCGGTAGAGCGGCGGGAAGCTCTTCGGCTCGCGCGCCATCGCGTCGGCGAGACGCCGGCCCTCGACCACACCGGCGTGGACGGTCTGGACGATCGCGCGGACCCGCTCCTGCTCCGTCTGGCGCGTGATCGTGCGAAGCGATTCCTCCAGCGGCGAGACGCGGTTCAGCGTGGCGAGCTGGCGCGTGAACAATGTCAGCTGCTTGCCCGACATCTTGGCACGGCCGAGCTCGAGCCCGAACAATGGGCGCTGCCGCGTCGCGGGCGCGCTGCCCGGGTCGATGCGCACGACGTAGAGGCGGCGGCGATCGAGCGCGGCACGCGCCGCGGCGACGTCCGCGGCGGTGACATGCCCGCGGGTCTCGTTGCCGCGCGTGTCGATCGCCAAATAGTCGAAGTCAGCCACGGCGGCACGCCCGACGAGAGCGACAGGCGGGTCGGGCGTGCTCCACCTTCGCCGCACCGTCATCCCCGTGCGAGCGGGGATCCATATACGGTGACGGCGCGGCTCTATGACGAAGCCCCGCGCGTCTGAATCCCCGCTTTCGCGGGGATGACCGACAGAGCGCGAGGGAGCGACTCATCGGATCACGCATTGGTGATGGCCACCTCGGCGGCGTCGGCGTTCTCGCTGCGCGACACGCGCACCGCCTCTTCCGCGGTGGTCTGGCCATTCTCGACCAGCCGGCGCGCCGCGGTCGCGAGCGTATCGCTTTGCGCGAAGGCATGTCGCGCGATCGCGTCCTCGTCGCCGCCCTCGTTGATCATGCGGCGCACGACCGCATCGACTCGCACCGCCTCGAACACGCCGATGCGGCCGCGGAAACCGGTGCGGTTGCACTGCTCGCAGCCGACCGACTCGTACACGGTCGCGCCGGGATCGACGCCGAGCAGCGGCGCTACCGTGTCGCCCGCGCGCACCGCGTGGCGACAGTTGGTGCACAACCGCCGCACCAGCCGCTGCGCGATCACTGCCCGCAGCGTCGAGGCGAGCAGGAACGGCTCCACCTTCATGTCGCGCATGCGCGTGATCGCGCCGACCGCGTCGTTGGTGTGGACGGTGGAGAGCACGAGGTGCCCGGTGAGCGAGGCCTGCACCGCGATCTCCGCGGTCTCGCGGTCGCGGATCTCGCCGACCATTACCACGTCGGGGTCCTGGCGCAGGATCGCGCGCAGCCCGGCTGCGAAGGTGAGCCCGACCTTGCTGTTCACCTGCGTCTGGCCGACGCCCTCGACCGCATATTCGACCGGATCCTCGACCGTCAGGATGTTGCGGCTGCCGTCGTTGAGCAGGCGCAGCGCGCCGTAGAGCGTCGTCGTCTTGCCGCTGCCGGTCGGCCCGGTGACCAGCACGATGCCATTGGGCTCGGCGATCACCTCCCGCAGCAAAGCGTACATCGGCGCGGTCATCCCGAGCGCATCGAGATCGATCCCGGCATTCTCCTTGTCGAGGATGCGCAGCACCACCCGCTCGCCGGCGCGGCTGGGCAGCGTCGAGACGCGCACGTCCAGCAACTTGCCGCCAAGCGTCAGCCCCATACGCCCGTCCTGCGGCACGCGCCGCTCGGCGATGTCGAGCCGCGCCATCACCTTGATCCGGCTCACCACCACCGGCGCGACATGCGGCGGCATGCGCAGCGTCTCGCGCAGCACGCCGTCGATCCGCATGCGCACCACCAGGCCGGTCTCGTACGGCTCGATATGGATGTCGGACACGCCATTGCGCGCGGCGTCGGCGATGATGCCGTTGATCAGCCGGATTGCGGGGGCGTCGTCGGCGGTGTCGAGCAGGTCCTCCGCGGTCGGCAGCCCCTCGGCGAGCAGATCGAGCTCGTCGCCCATGCCCACCGCGGCCGCGGCGGTGGCCTGGCCGTCCATCGCATAATTGTCGCTGAGCAGCCGGTCGAAGGCCGCGACCGGCACCACCGCGACATCGAACGCGCGCCCGAGCACGCGGCGCACCTCGATCAGCGCGCGCGGATCGGCCCCCTCGCGCAGCGCCACCTGCGGCGTGCCCACCGTTCCACCTTGGTCGAGCACCACCCCGAACTTCCGCGCGAACGAATAGGGCAGCGCCACCGGCGGCAGCACCGCGGGCGGCACCGTCACGCCCTCGCCCGGCGGCGACAACGGCGCGGCGGCGGCGTCGATCTCGGCTCCGGTACGCACGATCACTTGCGCCTGTCTCCTCCCGGGATCACCGTCGTCGAATTGCGGTACACGGGCACCGCGACGCGTGGGTCCTCGATGCTGCCCGGCTGGCCGGCGGGCGGCAGCGGCGGCGTGGTCCCCATATAGTCGCGCACCAGCGTATCGATCGAAGGCTCAGCGAGCGGCTCCTGCGCCGCCTGCTGGAGACGGAGATAGCCGTAGCGCTGTTCGGTCACCCGGCGATTGTCGCTTGCGCTGCGGATCACGGTCGGCCGGATGAAGATCATCAAATTGGTCTTCGCCCGCGTCTTCGCCCGCGACTTGAAGAGATTGCCCAACACCGGGATATCACCGAGCAGCGGGATCTTCTCGATCGTGCGGCGCTCTTCGTCCGAGAGCAGCCCACCGATCACGCCGATCGCGCCATCATCGACGGTGAGCACGGTCTCGACCTCGCGCTTGTTGAGGATGAGGTCCGAGTTGTTGTTCGACACCGGGCCGGCGATCGAGCTGACCTCGAGATGCAGGTTCATCTTGATCGTGCCCGATGAATTCACCTGCGGGCGGACGTCGAGCCCGATGCCGACATTCTGCCGCTGCGTAGTGCGGAAGGCATTGTCGAAATTGTTCGACAGCGCCTCGCCGGTGGTAATCGGGATCTCCTGGCCAACGAGCGTGTGCGCCTCCTGGTTGTCGATCGTCATGATCTGCGGCACCTGGAGCAAATTCGACGTATTGTCGCTCTTCACCGCATTGATGATCGCGCCGAAAATGGTGCTGCCGATCTGCCCGCCAAAGCCGCCGAAGCCACCCTGCGAGCCGATGATCGAGCTGATGGCGGACTGGGTCAGCGTGTCCGACGGCGTATTGTTGGTCACCGTGGTGGTGACGCCGTTGGCGATCGTCGTGGTGGTCGAGCTCGCCAGCTCGCGTGCCCCGATCGCCCCCGCGATCTGGAGGATATTGGGCGCGGAGTTGCTGAAGGTAGAGGCAGCGAAGGCGCCGCCGTCAAGATTGCCGAGGATGAACTGCGCGCCCAGCCGGTTGACTGTCGAATCCGACACCTCTGCGACGATCGCCTCGACCAGCACCTGCTGGCGTCGCTGATCGAGCTGGCGGATCACGTCGGAGAGCTGGCGCTGGATGTCGGCCGGAGCGGCGACCACGATTGCATTGGCACCGGCATAGCGCGTCACCACCGCGGCGGTGCGATTTCCCTGCCCGGTGATCGCCGCCTGTTGCGGCTGGCTGCCCGACTGCTGCGTCGTCGATTGCGTCGGCCGCGAGCGCGTGGCGGGCTGCGGCGTCGCGCCGACCCCGGTCGAGCCGGTGCTCGAGCTGCTCAGGCCCGAGCGGGTGAGCGCCTGCTCCTCGATCGCATCGGGCGCCTGGCCGACGAGTTGCTGGAGCACGGGCAGCAGCTGGTTGGCGTCGGCATTCTCAAGGAAGACGACGCGGATCTCGGTGGCGTTGCGCGCGCTCTGGTCGAGCTCGCGCGCCAGCGCCGCCAATCGCGCGACCGTCTGCGGATCGCCGCGCAGCGCCACCGCGTTCGAGCTCTCGATCGCCACCGCGGAGGCGCCGCCGGCCCCCGACGCGCCGCCCGCGCCGGCACCGCCGATCAGTCCCTGCAGCGCGGTCGCCACCTCGCTGGCGCGCGCGTTCTTGAGCGGGATGATCCGGGTCGCGGACGTGTCCGAGTCGATCCGCCGCACCACCTCGCGCACGCGCCGCACATTGTCCGCGAAATCGACCACGACCAGGCTGTTGCCGCCACGATTGGCAGTCACCGATCCCTGCGCGCTGACCAACGGCCGCACCGTGTCGACCGCCTGGGCAGCGTCGACCGAGCGCAACCGGATGATCTCGGTGACGAGCTGGTTGCGCGGCGCGCCGGCGAGGCCGATCCGCCCCGGCTGGCTCGCCGCATTGTCGATCGGCTGGACGCGGAAGGCGCTGTTGGCGCTCGGCACCGCGACCAGCCCGTTGGCGCGCAGCGTCGAGAGGAACACCTCGAGATATTCGGAACGCGACAGCGGCCGGTCGGTGACCACGGTCACCTTCCCTTGCACGCGATTGTCGATGATGAAGGTCCGCCCCGTCACCTTCGCGGCGTCGGCGATGAAGGCGCGAATGTCGGCATCGCGCACGTTGAGCGTGGTCTGCGCGAGCACCGGCTGCGCCGTGGCGGCGATGGCGAGCGGCAGGAGAAAGGCGTGGGAACGCTGCATCATTTTACCGGAATGGAGAGTGAGACGGTCTGGCCGTTGCGCTCGACGGTGACGGGGACCGAGCCGCCGGGGGCGCGCTCGCGCGTGAACTGATCGAGGTCGGCGGGGCCGGAGACGGGGCGGCCGGCGACCTGACGAACCACGTCGCCGTCACGCAGCCCGGAGGCGCGGAAGGCGGTGCCGCCTTGCCCGCGGACGGTGAGTCCCGTCACGCGGCCGCCCTCGATCTGCGGGATGGCGCTGATGTCGGTGCGCAGCCGGTCGGGTGACATCGCCCCGCCCTCGCCGTCCGACAAGCGTGGCGGCGGCGGCGTGCGCGTCGGCGCGCCGGCGGGGTCGGGGGCGGTTGGCGGCGCCACTGAGCCGGGGTCGGTAGGCGAGGTCTGGGTCGATTGATCGAGGAACAGGTCCTCGCGCTGGCCGCCGCGCTCAAGCGTGATATGGTCGAACGCCACCGCGCGCAACACCACACCGGGGGAGACCTCCTCACCCACGCTGACGCTGCGCTGCAACCCGTCCGGGCCGGCCAGGATTGCGGCGCCGCGCGCCTGTGCACTGTCCATCCGCGTACCGAACAATGTCAGCTGGAGCGAGGTGACCACCGCCGGGCCCTGCGCCGCTGCCGCCCCGCTGACACGATAGAAGGGATCGATGCTGGCGAGCACGCCGCCGGGATCGCTCGGGATCGTCGGACCGGCCGGCACCCACGCTCCCAGCGACGCGACCGGGGTAACGACAACCCACATCAAGCGCGCGCATTGCACCGCCAGCGCGGCGAGCAGCAACAGCTCGATCGCCGAGTAAGCGTTCACCACCGGCAACCGCCGCAGGATCGCCCGCGCCCGGGCGTCGAACTTCAATCGCATGCGCTTGGCTGAACTCCCGCGTGCGCCGCCACCATTGCCCTGTTACATCGGCGTCGCCGGCTTGTGTAATATTTCTGCGGCTGGTGAGCCTTGCTGTAAGTGGAATATAGCACGCTCATGGCCAGCGACCCCGTCATCGCGCGTCTGAGCGCACAGCCCGGCATCCAGCGCGTCCCCTCCCCCAAGCTCACGCTGTTCATCAAACGCGATTTCCTGGACCCGGCCGAATGCGCCGGGCTGATCGCGCGGATCGACGCTGACCGCCGGCCCTCAACGATCGCCGACCCCAATGGCGACGCTGCGTTCCGCACCAGCGAGACGTGCGACCTGCCCGACCATGATCCGCTCGTCGCCACGGTCAACCAGCGCCTGGCGGCGATCACCGGGCTGGATCCCGCGTACGGTGAGCCGCTGCAAGGCCAGCGCTATGCAGTCGGCCAGGAGTTCAAGCCGCATACCGACTATTTCGAGCCGACCGGCGCGGACTTCGCACGCTTCTGCAGCGTCGCGGGCAATCGCACCTGGACGCTGATGGTCTATCTCAACGCGCCGCAGGCGGGCGGTGCGACGCGCTTCAAGGCGATCGACAAGACGATCCAACCGGAGCCGGGCAAGCTGGTCGGCTGGGACAATCGCCGCGCCGACGCCTCGCCCAATCCGGCGACGCTTCATCATGGCACGAAGGTGCGCGCGGGAGTGAAATATGTTATCACCAAATGGTATCGCGAGCGTCCCTGGGGCCGGTGACCCCAGGGGCTCGAACCTACCCGCGCGCGCTCAGAAGCTGACGCTCGCGCCCAGCGTGAACAGGCGGCCAAGCCGGTAGCGGTTCACGTCGACGCGGGTACCGCCGTCAAAGGTCTGGAACTCCTGGTAGCGGGTGCCCGTCAGGTTGCGCGCTTCCGCCTTGATCTCGACCTTTTGCCCGACAAATTGCAGTTGCTGACGCATCACGAAGTCGAGCCGAATGCCAGGCTTCTCGATGATGTCGGGCTGGAAGCCCGAGCCGTCGAGCAACGACGGACCGCGGTTGGTGACCCGCTCACTGGCATAATTGAACAGCAGCGTCGCCTGGGTGCCGTTGTCGGTGTCCTCATAGCCGAGCTGCAGGTTGACGAGATGGTCCGACTGGCCGGTGAGCGGCGCGCCGTCGCGAAACAGCGACCGCGCCGGCGCAAAGTTCGCCTGGCAGCCGCCCAGCGTCGTCCCTTCGAGCACGCCCGGGACGCAGCTGCTGTCGGCTGTGATCGCCGAGTGGGTCCAGGTGTAGTTGGCGATCAGCACCGCGCGCTTGCCCGCCATGCCAGCCGAGATGAAGTCGAGCGGCACGTACTTCTGCGCTTCGATCTCGGCGCCGTAGAGCTTGGCACGCGGGAGGTTGGTGAAGCCGGTTTGAAGCCGCGCGTCCGGTGTCGGGAAGAAGCCGACTTGCTCAATAGGATTCTCGATCCGCTTATAGAAGCCGGCCAGCGTGATGCGCTGATCGCGCGCGAAGAACCACTCGTAGCGGGCCTCAAGGTTGTACAGCTCCGAGTCCTTGAGCCGCGGGTTGCCGAAAAACAGACGATCCGACTCGAAGTCACGGAACGCCTGCGGCGCCAGTTCGCGGAACTGCGGGCGCGCGATCGTCTTGGAGGCGGCGAGGCGCAGCTGCTGGTTCTCGGCGAAGTTCCAGGTGATCGTCGCCGCGGGCAGGAAGTAATCGTTTTTGAGCCGAGTCGACGTGGCGTTGATCGGGGTCACCCGCTGCGTCGCGGTCTCGTAGCGCACGCCAATGATGGCCCGCAGCCCGTCAAACGCCTCCGCCTCAACCTGTCCGTAGCCGGCGTGAACGCGCAACAGCGCGTCATACTCGTACGAGCCGTTCTGCCCCGCGTCGAAGCGCATCTGGACCGCCGTCGCCGCCGGATCGCCGGAAACCGGCGTCGGACAGCCATTCACCACATCGGGCGACAGCAGATAGTCCGGACGTAGCAGGTTGCAGGGGAATGGAACCGCGTTACCGGAAACGGTCTGGTAGACGAAGGGCAGCCGAGTCGACACACGATCGTTCTGTGAGAAGTAATAGCCGGCCGACACCGTCATCGGCCGCTCACCCGGGATCTTGTAGGCGATATCGCCCTGGCCGGAGTAGAGGTTTTCGTTGAGTTCGCTGAACACCACGGTCGCGAACCGACCGAAGGCGTTGGTTGCCTGCCACGCGCCCGGGCAGTTTAGCCCGCGGTCGGTAATCGGCACGTCACCGGTTTGGTTCGTCAGCCCGGTGTTGCAAAGATAGATGAACTCGCGCTCGTACGGCGAATTGCGCTGCGAGTTGGCATAAGCGCCGCGCACATCTATCGACAGGTCGGTAATCGGCTTGAACTCGCCGACGAGCTGCGTCTCGATCAGCTTGCGCTCGAACCAGTTGGTGTTCTGCTGGAAAAGCGGATTGCCGCTCGAGTTGTTGTACACGGTCGCGCCCGACGCGCGGCCCTGCTTCAACGTGTCGTGGATGTAGACATTGGTCCAGCGTACGCGATTTTCGCCGAACTCTGCACCGAAGCCGAGCAGTCCGTTCACCACCGCGCGGTTGTCGGTGATCACGGTTTGAAAGTCGTTGCGCACCGTACCGTCGCTGCTGACCGTATCCTGCTGGGTCGTGTTGCGCGTCCGCCAGGTGTTCGACACGCCGACGCTGCCGATCAAGCCGACCCGGGTCGCGCCGATGTCGCCGGTCACGCCGAGGTCGAGGCTTCCCGAGTAATTGGCCGGCGTATCGCTGTTGCGCTGGAGCAGTGTCGTGCGGGCGTTCGACAGCTGAAGTACCTGCGCGCTTGGAATAACGCCATTGCCGAGCGGCGCTTGCTTGATGAAGTCGGGAACGTTGCGCTCGCCCCCATCATAGCCGAGCCAGTCGGTCTTGGATCCGAAATAGGTGTAGCCGAGCTTGGCGGTGGTCTCGGTGTCGATGCCGCCCGAGGCGCCAACGGTGAAGAAGTTTTCGTCCGGGATCGCCTTGGTCGTCAGGTTGATGACACCGCCACCGAACTCGCCCGGGTAGTTGGCGGAGTAGGTTTTCTGCACCAGCGCGGAGCCGACCACGGTGGTCGGAAAGATGTCGAGCGGCACGGTGCGGCGTAGCGGCTCGGGGCTTGGCAGCGGCGAGCCGTTGAGCAGCGCTGAGGAGTACCGGTCACCGAGGCCACGCACGAAGACATAACCATTGCCGACCACCGACAGCCCGGTGACGCGGGTCAGCGCGCCGGCGATGTCGCCCTCCCCGGTGCGCGCGATGTCGGCGCTGGAGAGCACGCTGACCACCTGCGCGGTGGCGCGGATCGTGTTAGGAATGTTGCGACCGACGACGACGATGTCGCCGCCACCCGCCGCATCCAGTCCGGGGGCGGAGACCTCAGCCTGCGGCTCCTCCGTGGCGGTACCGGTACCCTGCTCTGTCCCGGGCGTGGCGGTGGCGGTCGCCTGCTCCTGCGCAACGGGCGCGGCGGCAGGATCGGTCGTGGTGCTCGTCGGTGGCGGTCCGGCGGGAGCGGACGTGGTCGGCGTACCCGTTTGCGGCGCGGCCTGCGCCAGCGCCGCGGGCGCAACCAGCGTGGTCGTTAGGAGAAGAAGCGAGGCATAGGTGCGCTGGCGCATGGCGGGAGGTTCCAGTCTGTTTCTATGAGCGGGCCCAGGACGGCGCTGACACGCACGCCCTGGGCTTCGCCGAGCATCACGAGGGCTGATGGCGCCTCAACGGCCCTGGCACTGGAAGTAGACCGAGTTGAACGTCGGCGGGCCGACGTCCTGGAGTGAGGAGTCCGCAGGTCGGATCGTGCTTCGCTCATTCCCCGCTGCCGGGCGGGTCGTACCGCCGGCGTCTGTCACGGTATTGCCAGCGACCAAGTTGACGCAGGCCTCCCCCGCCGGCGCAACCACGACGCCGTTAACGAAGGAGAAGTCGGCACCACCGCGTAAGCGGATCGCAGCGGGCGCGTTGGTCGAATTACCGCGCTGTACGAAGGTGAAGTTGGCGTAGCGCCCGTACGTCCGCGGCAGCACATCCTCGGCATCGTTCGAATCGATCTCGGTCGCGAACGAGTCCGCCGTGGCGCCGATCGATTTCTGCGCCGCAATGATAAACTGCATGAAGCCGCGCC
This sequence comes from Sphingomonas larreae, assembly GCF_051400595.1. Classification (NCBI taxonomy): domain Bacteria; kingdom Pseudomonadati; phylum Pseudomonadota; class Alphaproteobacteria; order Sphingomonadales; family Sphingomonadaceae; genus Sphingomonas; species Sphingomonas larreae. Next base: position 168,217 of record NZ_JBLFFI010000003.1, on the reverse strand, counting down.
AGCCATTGTCGACATCGAAACCGTCGTCGTCCGCGCCGGTGACGACAAAGTAGCGGAGGTTAGTCGTGCCGCCGAAAATCTCGACGCCGTCGTCAGACGAGTTGTGGCTTTGCACGTGGTCGATCGTGGTGCCGGTCCCGGTGCCGCCTAGGGTGAGACCCTGCAGTTCATTGCCTGCGCTCACCTCGATTCCGGTGTAGCGGATCTGGACGTACTGTAGCGTGCCCGAGCTGTCCGCCTTGTCCGTGCCGCCGTAGAAGCGGCCGGTCACGCCCTCGATGCCCTGCTGGCAGGTAGTCGAGCTGCCGTTGGCGTCATTCGGCCCGGTGCCGCTTGCGCAGACCGCGGTCGGCGCGCGTCCAAGCAGGATCACGCCGCCCCACAGGCCTTGACTAGCGTCGTTGAAAGTCGGGGAGCCGCCCAAGTTTTGCTGGGCGGTGAAGATGATCGGGGCATCCGCTGTGCCCGCCGCGTTGAGCTTGCTGCCACGGTTTACCAGCAGCAGATCGCTGCTGGTCTCGGTCGGGTCAGCTACGATAACCGCTCCCGGCGCGATCGTCAGTGTTGCGCCGGCTGAGGTGTTGATGTCGCCGACCTCGGTCTGGCCGCGAAGACGGTAGAAGACGCCGGGTATCTTCGGCAACGACAGATCGGCCGAGATCAGCTGCGGCAGCCGGCAGGCACGGAAGCTCTGAACCAGGCCATCGTCAACCGTGCCGGTTGGGCAGGACGCGGTCGCACCGCCGGTGCCGATCGGGGGGACGGCAGAGCAGGCCGTGCTGTTGAGGAAGGTCGCCGCCGAGGAGCTGCAGGTCCAGCCCGAGAAGGCGTTGTCGTTGGGGCCGCTCAGCGCGCCGACATAGCTGGTGTTCTGGATAAAGCTGCTATCGGCGAGCGCCGTCTGCGGGTTGCTCGCCGTCGCCAGCGAAGTACCGCTTACCGGGTACACGCCGTTCAAGGTGTTACCGAAGCCCTGCAGGTTATTGTTCTGCCCGGCCTTGAGGATAGCCACCTGCTCGTCGGCAGTGATGGTCACACCATTGCGCGCGGAGACAAAGGCAATCTGCGCATTGGTCAGGTCGGCGGGTGCGGCCGGCGCGGTCGGGGTCGGCGTGGGAGCGGGCTGGACGATCGTGATCGGCAGGCTGCCGGCGCCCGGCGAGGCAACGTCGTCCGCGCCGCACGAGGCGAGGAACAACGTGGCGGAGGTCGCCAGCAGGAACTTGCTGCGACGGCTGAAGCTGACCATGACTCACTCCCTGTTAGGACGGACCCCGCGGCAGGGCCCGGTGCGGCGAGTCAGGCGGCTGCGCCCGCTCGCTCCCTGAGCAGCGCCGCTAGGGCGTCTCGATGACAGCTGAATGAGTCTTCAAAGACGTTTCGAAGTCAGCAGTGTTACGATTGCGTGACAAAGATGCCGCGTGTGAGGCATCCGGCTCGTTATGGCACATCGCCTCGGCCGCACGACGAGTCGGTACGCGATCCTGACCGCACATGCGAAAAGCCCCGCCGGTCAGTGAGACCAGCGGGGCTTTCGATCGATCGGATGGTGGGCGCGACAGGGATTGAACCTGTGACCCCACCCGTGTGAAGGGTGTGCTCTACCGCTGAGCTACGCGCCCATCCGCGTCGGGAGCGGCGCACCTACGGGAGCGCACCGCCCCTGTCCAGTCTTAATTGAGCGAATCCTTGAGCACCTTGCCCGCCTTGAACTTGGGCTGGCTCGAGGCCTTGATCGTCATCGGCTCGCCGGTGCGAGGGTTACGCCCCGTCGACGCCTTGCGCCGGCTGACCGCGAACGTGCCGAAGCCGACCAGCCGCACCTCGTCCCCCTTTTTCAGGCACGCCGAGATCGAATCGAACACCGCCTCGACCGCGCGGCTCGCCTCGCTTTTGCCGAGCCCGGCCGCGGTCGCGACCTGCGCGATCAATTCCTGTTTGTTCATGCGAAAAGACCCCGTTCCTTACCGTTACGCATTCGTGATGGATTCGCGGAGCCTGGCCCGCATCCTTCCAGTAAGGCGCGCACCCCTGTGCGAGTCAAACGAAACCGCCGCGCCCAGAGACTGGACGCGGCGGCAATAAGTTAGCTTGAGTCAACGCAGCTTAGTGATGCAGCTCGCCGCCGACCGGGGTGATCGGCGAGGGCGGCAGCGCCGCGAGCTCGTCCGCCTCGGTCCAGTCGATCGCCTCGAGCGGCTGGGTCAGGGCGAGCGTCAACACCTCGTCGACGTGGCTCACCGGCACGATCCGCAGTCCCTCACGGATGTTGGCCGGGATCTCGGCCAGGTCCTTCTCATTCTCCTTGGGGATCAACACGGTCTCGATCCCGCCGCGGAGCGCCGCCAGCAGCTTCTCCTTGAGACCGCCGATCGGCAGCACGCGCCCGCGCAGCGTCACTTCGCCGGTCATCGCCACTTCCTTGCGCACCGCGACGCCGGTGAGCGTCGAAACGATCGAGGTGACCAGTCCGATACCGGCCGACGGCCCGTCCTTGGGCACTGCGCCCTCGGGCAAGTGGATGTGGATATCCTTGCGATGGAACAGGCTCGGCTTGATCCCGAACGACGGCGCCCGCGCCTGGACGAAGCTGTAGGCGGCCTGGACCGACTCCTTCATCACGTCGCCGAGCTTGCCGGTCACCTTGGCCTGCCCCTTGCCGGGCACGGTGACGCTCTCGATCGTCAGCAGCTCGCCGCCCACCTCGGTCCAGGCAAGCCCCGTGACCGCACCGATCTGGTCCTCGGTTTCGGACAAGCCGTGGCGATATTTCTGCACGCCCGCATATTCGGCGAGATTGTCGGGCGTGATCGTCACGCCACGCACCTTGCCCTCGAGGATCTGACGCAGCACCTTGCGGCACAGCTTGGCCACCTCGCGCTCCAGCGTGCGAACGCCCGCCTCGCGCGTGTAGCGCTGGATCAGCGCGCGCAGCCCCTCGTCGGTCAGCGTGAACTCGCCCGACTTGAGCCCATGCGCCTGCACCTGCTTGGCGATCAGATGGCGCTCGGCGATCGCGACCTTCTCGTCCTCGGTGTAACCCTCGAGCCGGATGATCTCCATGCGGTCGAGCAGCGGCTGCGGCAGGTTGAGCGAGTTGGCGGTGCAGACGAACATCACGTCGCTGAGATCGACATCGATCTCGAGATAATGGTCGTTGAACCGCGCGTTCTGCTCGGGATCGAGCACCTCGAGCAGCGCCGAGGCCGGATCACCGCGGAAATCCTGTCCAAGCTTGTCGATCTCGTCGAGCAGGAACAGCGGATTGCTGGTCCCCGCCTTCTTGAGGTTGGTGACCACCTTGCCCGGCAGCGAGCCGATATAGGTGCGACGATGGCCGCGAATCTCGGCCTCGTCGCGCACGCCGCCGAGCGACTGGCGGATGAACTCGCGCCCGGTCGCCTTGGCGATCGACTTGCCGAGCGAGGTCTTGCCGACGCCCGGGGGGCCGACGAGACACAGGATCGGCCCCTTCAGCTTGTTGGTGCGCGCCTGCACCGCGAGATACTCGACGATCCGGTCCTTTACCTTCTCCAGCGCGTAGTGATCCTCGTCCAGCACCGCCTGCGCGGCAGCGATGTCCTTCTTGATCTTGCTCTTCTTGCCCCACGGGAGGCCGAGCAGCACGTCCAGATAGTTGCGCACCACGGTGGCTTCGGCGCTCATCGGCGCCATCGTCTTGAGCTTCTTGAGCTCGGCGGTGGCCTTGGTGCGCGCCTCCTTGGACAGCTTCAGCGTCGCGATCTTCTGGGTGAGCTCGGCGATCTCGTCACCCTCGCCCTCCTCGCCCTCGTTGCCCAGCTCGCGCTGGATCGCCTTGAGCTGCTCGTTGAGGTAATATTCGCGCTGGGTCTTCTCCATCTGGCGCTTGACGCGGCTCTTGATCTTCTTCTCGACCTGAAGAACCCCGAGCTCGCCCTCCATCAGCGCATAGGCCATCTCGAGCCGCTTGAGCGGGTCCGCCTCCATCAGCAGCGCCTGCTTCTCGGCGACCTTGACCTGGATATTGCCCGCCACCGTGTCCGACAACTGGCCCGCGGCATCGATCTCGGCGAGCTGCGCCGCCAGTTCAGCGGGAAGCTTGCGGTTGAGCTTGGCGTAATTCTCGAACTGGTCGACTACCGACCGCATCAGCGCGGCAAGTTCGGGGCCCTCCACCTCGGCGTCGGCGACCGGCGCGACTGTCGCGGTAAGATAGGCGCCCTGCTCGTCCAAGGTCTCGAGCGTCGCACGCGCCTTGCCCTCGACGAGCACACGCACGGTACCGTCGGGCAGCTTGAGCAGCTGGAGCACGGTGGCGGTGACGCCCATCGTGTAAAGGTCGTCGCGAGTGGGGTCGTCCTCGCCGGGATCGAGCTGCGCGACCAGGTAGATCTCCTTGTCCGCGGCCATGGCTGCTTCCAGCGCGGCGACCGACTTGTCGCGTCCTACGAAGAGCGGCACGATCATGTGCGGGAAGACGACGATGTCGCGAAGCGGCAGAACGGGAAAAGTGGACGTCATGGATACTCCGGCGCCGCCCGACGAGGACGGCCAAGGCGCTATATATGGTGCGTCGTGGCGCCGCATCAATCTGGCTCTAGCATTGATGCTTGCGGCGCTATCCGCGCCCGCCACGGCGGTCGCCTTGGCGCTGCCCGGCAAGGGCGAGCCGCCGATCCGCGTGCAGACGCAGCGGTCCGGCGGCGTGCGCCCGGCCGAACAGACCGAACTTCATCTCGTCTCGGCGGAGCTCTGGTTCGAACTCGACCCGGCGACGCGACGCGTCGCCGCGCGGGCGCGGCTCCACGTCCAGGCGACCGCCGCGGTGCCGCGGCTGCTGCTCGACCTCGATTCCAACTACGCGATCGCTTCGGTCCGGGTCGACGGGCGGCCTTTGCGTGCGGCGGCGGTGACGCGACCCGATGGGCAGCTCGCGTTGGCGGTGCCGCTACAGGCCGGCGCGTCGGTCACGGTCGACATCGGCTATGCGGGCACCCCGCACGTCGCGGTGAACGCACCCTGGGACGACGGGATCGTCTGGGCGACGGCGCCAGACGGGCGCCCGTGGGTGGCGACCACGACGGAGGGTTATGGCTGCGATCTGCTCTGGCCCTGCCTCGACTTCCCGACCGGCGAACCCGACGAGGCGCTGCTCCATATCACCGCGCCCAAAGGGCTGAAGGCACCGTCCAACGGGCGACTGCTGGGGGTGGAGCCGTTGCGCGACGGGCGCAGCGTCTGGCACTGGCGCGCACGCCAGCCCAACACCTATGCGATCGCGATCAATCTCGGCCCCTATGAGGTGATCGAGGGACGCTATCACAGCCGCTACGGCAACGAGATCCCGCTGGCTTATTGGTATTTGCCCGGCGAGGAAGCGAAGGCGCGCGCGCTCTTCGCCGAATTCGCGCCAGCGCTCGACTTCTTCGAGGCGGAGATCGGCCCTTATCCGTTCGGCGACGAGAAACTCGGCGTGGTGGAGACTCCGCACAAGGGCATGGAGCACCAGACGATCAACGCTTATGGCAACGGTTACGCCAAGGCGCCCGAGGGGTTCGACTGGCTGTTCCATCACGAGCTCTCGCACGAATGGTTCGGCAACCAGCTGACCGCCGCCAATTGGGACGATTACTGGCTCCATGAGGGGTTCGGCAGCTATATGCAGCCGCTCTATGGCCGCTGGCGCGAGGGCGACGCACGCTACGCGGTGATGCTCGAGGCGCAGCGCAACCAGATCACCAACCGCGCGCCACTGGTGCGCGATCGCGTGCTCACCGAGGAGGAGGTGTACGAGCCGGCCAAAGGCGGGGCCGGCACCGACATTTATTACAAGGGATCGTGGGCGCTTCACACGCTGCGCTGGCTGATCGGCGACGCCGCCTTTCGTGACTCGGTGCGACGGCTGGTCTACGGGCGCCCTGACCCCATCCCCGGCAATTTTCGCCCCCGCTACGGCTCGACACGCGACTTCGAGACCATCGTGGCCGCCGTCACCGGAAAGGATTATGGCTGGTTCTTCGACGCTTATCTTCGTGACCGCGCTCTACCCGAGCTATTAACCACGCGCGACGGCGATCGCCTGCAGCTGGCGTGGAAGACGGAGCGGCCGCGCGCCTTCGCGATGCCTGTCGAGGTGCAGGTCGGCGACATGGTGAGCCGCGTTGCGGTGCCCGGCGAACTGCACATTCCCGCAGGCGCGCGTGTGACGATCGACCCGGCGGCGCGCGTGTTGCGTCGCTCGATCGCGGTGGAAGAGTATCAGGCATGGCGAGCGAGGCAGACGGGCTCGAAGTGAAACAGCTGCTCGCACACCGCAGGGCGGGATGGCGGCGGTGTCCATCATCGCCCACGCCCCGCCGAGGCTGATGCAGCCACTCCCTGCCGCAGCGAGCCCTGTAACCGCCTAAGGGACGACCGTCGTGAACAGATAGACCGCGAAGATCATCAAGTGCACCGCGCCTTGGAGCACCGTGGTCCGCCCGTTACCCAGCGAGATCGTCGCGACGAAGAGCGACAGGGCGAGCAGCACCAGGTTCTTGGCGCCGATCCCGAGCGCGAGCGGCAGGTCCAGCATCAAGCTGACGATCGCCACCGCCGGGATGGTCAGCCCGATCGTCGCCAGCGCCGACCCCAGCGCGAGATTGAGGCTGGTCTGGAGCCGGTTGCGCCGGGCCGCGCGGAACGCGGCGAGGCTCTCGGGTGCGAGCACCAACGCCGCGATCACCACGCCGACGATCGCGAGCGGGAGCCCGGCATCGAGCACGACGCGCTCGATCGTGGCGGACAATGCCTTGGCGAGCAGCACCACCGCGACCAGCGCCACCAGCAACAGGGCGAAGGCGATCCAGCTGGTGCGCGCGTCGGGCACCGCGCCATGATCCGCCTCGCCCTCGGTGCCGAGGAAATAGTCACGGTGTCGCAGCGTCTGCACCATCACGAACACACCGTAAAGGAACAGGCTGACCACCGCGACCAGCACGAGTTGCGAGCTGGAGTAGCTCGGACCGGCAACGGTCGAGGTGTAGTTGGGTAGCACCAGCGTCAGCACCGCGAGCGCGGCGAGTGTGCACAATGCCGCGCTGGCGCCGCGTACCGAGAAGCGCTGCTCGCCATGGATCATCCCGCCCGCGAGCAGGCACAGACCGATGATGCCGTTGAGAATGATCATGATCGCCGCAAAAACCGTGTCGCGCGCCAGCGCCGATGCATCGCCCGCGTCCGACAGCATCAGCGAGACGATCAGCGACACCTCGATCACCGTAACGGCCAGCGCCAGCACCAACGTACCGAACGGCTCACCGACGCGGTGCGCGACGACTTCGGCATGATGCACCGCCGCCAGCACCGCGCCGAACAGGATTACCGCGGCCGCGATCGTCCCCCCGTTACCGAGCTTGGCCAGCGACGCAAACACCGCGACCACGCCGGCGAGCGGGAACGCGATGACCCACCAGGGCATCAGCGTGGGAGGCGGTGGCACGGGAGCGTCGGTCGTCTGCATGGACGGGCAATGCGCGAGCGGGCGGTCATGATCCGCCGGACATGATGGGTAACGAAAACGGGCGCCGAGCCGGAAAGCGCGGCACCCGTCCAGGCGCATCGGCAATCAGGGCGGCGGCGACCGCACGACGCGCGCCGCCGGCGCGATCAGGCGACCTCGCCCGCCTTCTTCTTCTCCGCGTAGACGCGAACCGGCTCCTTGCGCCCCTCGACCACGTCGCGATCGATCATCACCTCGTCCACCGAATCCATCCCCGGCAGATCGAACATCGTATCGAGCAGGATCGCCTCGAGGATCGAGCGCAGTCCGCGCGCGCCGGTCTTGCGCTCGATCGCCTTCTTGGCGACCGTGGTGAGCGCATCATCGGTGAAGCCGAGCTTCACGTCCTCCATCTCAAACAGCTTCTGATACTGCTTCACCAGCGCGTTCTTCGGCTCGGCGAGGATCTTGACCAGCGCGGGCACGTCGAGATCCTCGAGCGTCGCGATCACCGGGAGGCGACCGACGAACTCGGGGATCAGCCCGAACTTGAGCAGATCCTCCGGCTCGGTCTGGCGCAGCACCTCGCCGGTGCGCTTCTCTTCCGGAGACGCGACATAGGCGCCGAAGCCGATCGACTTGCCCTGGAGACGGTCGCCGATGATCTTCTCGAGGCCCGAGAAGGCGCCGCCGCAGATGAACAGGATGTTGGTCGTGTCGACCTGGAGGAACTCCTGCTGCGGGTGCTTGCGACCGCCCTGCGGCGGCACGCTCGCGGTGGTGCCCTCCATCAGCTTGAGCAGCGCCTGCTGCACGCCCTCGCCCGACACGTCGCGCGTGATCGAGGGGTTCTCGGCCTTGCGGCTGATCTTGTCGATCTCGTCGATATAGACGATGCCGCGCTGCGCGCGCTCGACGTTATAATCGGACGCTTGGAGCAGCTTGAGGATGATGTTCTCGACGTCCTCGCCGACATAGCCGGCCTCGGTGAGCGTCGTCGCGTCCGCCATGGTGAACGGCACGTCGAGGATGCGCGCGAGCGTCTGCGCAAGCAGCGTCTTGCCGCAGCCGGTCGGGCCAACGAGCAGGATGTTGCTCTTGGCAAGCTCGACGTCGGCGCCCTTGGCACCGTGGTTGAGCCGCTTGTAGTGATTGTGCACCGCCACCGAGAGCACACGCTTGGCCTGCTTCTGCCCGATCACGTAATCATCGAGCACGTCGCAGATTTCCTGCGGCGACGGCACGCCGCCGTCCTTCTTGGCCACCAGCGCCGACTTCGTCTCCTCGCGGATGATGTCGTTGCACAGCTCGACACACTCGTCGCAGATGAAGACGGTGGGACCGGCGATCAGCTTGCGCACCTCGTGCTGCGACTTGCCGCAGAACGAGCAATAGAGCGTGCTCTTGCTATCGCCGCCACTGAGTTTCGTCATTCAGATCATCCTTCGTCGCAGGCATGGCGCCTGCCCTGGGCGCGGCGCAGGCTATCGCACTGCACCTTAAGCAACAACGTACAAAGCCGCGAAAATTGGGGCCGTCGCCGGCTCGCTCGCGCGCTGTCGCCGAACCGCAATATCAATCCTCCGCCCCGCGGCTTCAAGGGCGTAGCGACGATCCGTTGACCCGCGCCGCGCAGGCCCGGCGCCGCAGCCTCGTGGCCGGCGCGCCCGTATCGGAGCGCCGGCCCGGACCATCACGCCGCCGCGCTGACGTCTTCGCTCGGCACCGGACGCTTGTCGAACACCTCGTCGATCAGCCCAAACTCCTTGGCTTCCTCGGCGCTCATGAACTTGTCGCGGTCCATCGCGCGCTCGATCTCCTCGAGCGGCTTGCCAGTGTACTTCGCATACAGCGTATTGAGGAAATGGCGCATGCGCAGGATCTCGCGCGCCTGGATCTCGATGTCGGCCGCCATGCCCTGCGCCCCGCCCGAGGGCTGGTGGATCATGATGCGGCTGTTGGTGGTGGCGACACGCATCCCCGGCTCGCCGCTGGCGAGCAGGAACGAGCCCATCGACGCCGCCTGCCCAATGCAGAGCGTGCCGACGCGCGGACGGATATATTGCATCGTGTCATGGATCGCCATGCCCGCCGTGACGACACCGCCCGGCGAGTTGATGTACATGAAGATGTCCTTCTTCGGGTTCTCCGACTCGAGAAAGAGCAGCTGCGCGCAGATCAGCGAGGCCATGCCGTCCTCGACCCCGCCGGTGACGAAAACGATCCGCTCGCGCAGCAGCCGCGAGAAGATGTCGAACGAGCGCTCGCCGCGGTTCGACTGCTCGATGACGATCGGGACGAGCCCGGCCTGGGTCTGCTGCATGCCGACGCCGGCGCGCGCCAAAGCGCCTGCGAAATCGCCGGTCTCGAACGGATTGTGCATGGAATAACTCTCTTATGCCCTCAAGGCGGCCAACATCGTCGCTCGCCGCAGCTTGTTCAAGCCCCGTCGCCGGCCACGCGACCGGGCGCGGGATGCGCCAGATAGGCGAGCCGCCGCACCTCGCGCCGGCCGCGCACCACCGTGTCGAGGATCAGTCCGGCGAAGACGCAGAGCGCGGCAAGGATCATCAGCCCGGTGACGAGCACCGCGGTGGGGAGGCGCGGCACCAGCCCGGTCTGCGCATAGGTCAGCGCCAGCGGTACGGCGAGCACCACCGCCACCAGCGCCAGCACCGCGCCCGCGGCGCCGAAGAACCACAGCGGGCGCTCGAGCCGGTACAGCATCGCGATCGTGCGAAGGATGCGCCAGCCGTCACCATAGGTGCTGAGCTTGGACACCGATCCTTCCGGGCGCGCGTAATATGGCGTCTCCACCTCGCCGAGCGGCATCTTCAGCTCCAGCGCGTGCACGCTGATCTCGGTCTCGATCTCGAACCCGACCGACAGCACCGGAAAGCTCTTCACGAAGCGACGCGAGAAAACCCGGTAGCCGCTGAGGATGTCGCTGAAGCTGCGCCCGAACAGGCGCGTGAGCATGCCGGTGAGCACGGCGTTGCCGAGGCGGTGTCCGCGCCGGTACGCCGCGGCCGCCTCGCCGACGCGCGTGCCCACGATCATGTCAAGTTGCTCGTCCAGCATGCGCGCCACCATCGCCGGGGCGGAAGCGGCGTCATAGGTCGCATCGCCGTCCGCCATGACATAGACGTCCGCGTCCACATCGGCGAACATGCGCCGCACCACCGCACCCTTGCCCTGAATCCGCTCGGTCCGCACCAGCGCGCCCGCCGCGCGCGCCACAGCGACCGTGCCGTCGCGGCTGTTGTTGTCGTAGACGTAGATCGTCGCCTCCGGGAGCGCGCGACGGAAACCGGCGATCGTCTCCGCGATCGCGGCCTCCTCATTGTAGCACGGCAGCAGTACCGCCACCCGCGGCGCTGCCTGCGCCTCGTCCACCCTCATGCGTCCCGCTTTCCCTGCCCAGCCCGCGTCCGACTCATCCTAGACGATCATCGCCACCGAAACATAAAAAAGCCGGGCTGCATTGCGGCAGCCCGGCTCCTCCTTCGGCTCAGTGGCGCGATCGAGCGCTCAGTCGGCCTTCTTCGCGCGCGTCCGCTTGGGCGCAGGCGCGTCGGCGGCCTCGGTGCCCTCCGCCGTCTCCGCGACCGCCGGGTCGGACTCGACCACCTGCGTCTCCTCGCCGACCGGGGCGGCCTTCTTCGCCCGCGGCTTCTTGGCGGGCGCGTCGGCCGAAGTCTCGCCTTCCACCGCATCGGTCGACGATTCGTCGGGCTTGGCCGCGGCCTTCTTCGCGGCTGGCTTCTTCGCGGCCGCCTTCTCGCCAGCAGGCGCCGCGTCGTCGCCCTCGGTCGCGTCCGCCTTCTTCTTGGCGCGGCCCTGCTTGGGCTTGTGATGGTCGTGATCGTGATGGTGCGTGCCGGTGGCGAAGCCGTCCTCGCTCTCGATCGCCGCCTCGAGTTCCTCACGCGTGGTCTCGCGCTCGGTCACCTCGGCCTTGTCGAACAGGAAATCGACCACCTTGTCCTCATACAGCGGTGCCCGGAGCTGCGCCGCAGCCATGGGATCCTGCTGGACATATTGGATGAAGCGCTGCTGATCCTCGCCGCGATACTGCTGTGCGGCCTGCATGATCAGCCGGCTCATCTCCTGCTGCGTCACCTCCACGCCGTTCGCCTGACCGATCTCGCTCAGCAACAGCCCGAGCCGCACGCGGCGCTCGGCGATCTTCCGATAGTCGTCGCGCTCGGCCTCCATCTCCGCCAGCGCCGCCTGCGGGTCGGGCTCGTGCGTCGCCTCGTGCTGGAGCTGCTGCCAGATCTGGTTGAACTCGGCTTCCACCATCGACGGCGGCACCTCGAAGTCATGCCCCTCGGCGAGCTGATCGAGCAGCTTGCGCTTCATGTACGTGCGGGTGAGCTGGTTGTGCTCCTGCTCCACCTGGCCGCGCAGCAGCCCGCGCAGCTGCTCGAGGCTCTCGAGCCCGAGCGCCTTGGCGAGGTCCTCGTCCACGACGCTCTCCGCGGCGGTCTTCACCGCCTTGATCGTAAGGTCGAACGTCGCCTGCTGACCGGCGAGTTCCTTGGAGCCGTAATCCTCCGGGAAGGTCACCGTGATCTGGCGCTCGTCGCCCGCCTTGACGCCGACGACCTGGTCTTCGAAGCCAGGGATCAGCTGGCCCGCGCCGAGCTCGACCGCCATGTCGCTGCCGGTACCGCCTTCGAAGGCGACGCCGTCCATCGTTTTGCCGACGAAGTCCATCGTCACCTGGTCGCCGATCGCGGCCGCCTTGTCGCCCGCGTCTTCCCAGCGCTTCTGCATGTCCGCGAAGCGCTTGAGCTGCGTGTTCACCGCGGAATCATCCACCGCGACCGTGAGGCGCTCAAGCTTCAGCCCGTCGATCAAGGGGGTCGGCACCTGCGGCAGCACCTCGAGCTCGACCTTGAGCTCGGCGTCCTTGCCCGCCTCATAGCCTTCGGCCAGCTCGACCGACGGCGACATCGCGGGACGCAGCTGCTTCTCGCTGATCAGCGCCTGGATGCTCTCCTGGATCGTCGTGTTTAGCGCGTCCTGGTGCAGCGCGGGCCCATGCATCTTGCGCACGAGGTTGGCGGGCACCTTGCCCGGGCGGAACCCGGGCATCCGGATCTGCGGCGTCACCCGCTTCAGCTCGGCGTCGACGCGACCGTCGATCGCGCTCGCCGGGATGGTCACGGTGTAGGCGCGCTTCAGCCCCTCGTTCAACGTCTCGACAGTCTGCATAGGCCGCTTTCGTCTGGAATATGTTGAGTGATGGCCACCCCGCGTAAAGCGCGGGGACTGGTGCGGGCGAAGGGACTCGAACCCCCACATCTTGCGATACTGGAACCTAAATCCAGCGCGTCTACCAGTTCCGCCACGCCCGCAAGTCGGACACCGCCGGTCGGCGGCCTCTATACCGCGTGGGCGTCTGGGGCAAGCGCCGTCCGCGGGCAACTCCGCGCGCGGCGGAACGTTGACCCGGAAAGGAGAAAGCGATGGCCACCAACCCCGTCAGCCCACCCGACGTGCCGCAGCCCACCTCGCCCGGAACGCCTGACGCACCGCCGCCCGAGATCACACCCCCCGGTCCCGACATCGACGTCCCTGCGCCGGGCGCACCGGCCGGCGATCCCACCCCTGCCAACCCCAATATTTGAGCGAGCCGATCATGACCGAGCGTGAGATCGACCCCATTCCCAACCGTGACGACGAGCGTCCGGATATTCAGCAAGCCGTCGAGGCGCGCAGCGATGCGGTCGCGCGCGGCGAAGGTGGCAAAGAGCCGTCGCGCTTCACCGACAGCGGCGCCTTCGACGGCAACAGCGGCACCGGTGGCGAGGTCAAGAACCAGGATCTTACCCAGCAGTGACCGTCAGCGGCCGGCCGGGGCGGCACCGCCGTCCCGCTCCGGTCTAACGCCAGCGCACCGTGGCGGCGAGACGATGCCAGCTCTCGACACCGCGCGCATAATAATGGATCGCTGGCGCCTCGTAGCTCAACAGAAACAGGTGCTTGTCCCTGATCGCCGCGATCGCCTCGCCGTGACGTTCAACCTCCTCGTCCTGTCGCGTGAAGGTGTAGCGAAAGCGGATCGCCGGTTGATCCGCGATTCGCGTCGGCTCCACCGCGTCGATCGTCATCAGCGAAACCCCCAGCGCGATCCGGTAGCTCGCCTCGACGAGCTCGGGGATATCGGTGAGCAGCATCGTCGAGGAAAAATGCGGCAGCGGCGTGTGCCGCTTCGACACCTCGCGGAAGATCGGTCGTCCGCTCTCGATGGCACCGCAGAAGGTGACGGCGTTGAGCGCATCGCCGTCCAGCGTCCAGCGATCACATCGCGGGCCGGGCGTCCGCGTGAGGCGGTTCCACTCGCGGTCGGGTATGACGATCAGCAGGCCGTGCGCGACCGTAGCCGTGCGGCCGCTGACGACGAGCGAATTGCCCGCCCATGCCGGCGTCGCACTCGCCACGAGAAGGAGCGCGCGCGCGCGGCACAAACGTGTCATCGGGGTTCCTCTCACGAGACGAGCGACCGGATCATGGCGGCATCCGGCGCGGTCGGGGCGAGCTCGAGATAGCGGCGCAGCTCCGCCCGCCCCGTCTCAACCTCGCCCCCGCGCAGCAGCGCCAATCCCAGCCCGCGGTGGCTCTCGCCATGCGTCGGCTCGAGCGCGAGCGCCTGACGGTAATAATCCGCGGCGCTGACGAGATCACGCGGATTTCCCCGCAGCCGGTAAAGTTCGGCGCGTGCGAAAAGCAGATCTTCGCTCCACCCGCCCACTGCCAGCTGGCCGAGCAGATAATCGGTGCCGCCGAAATCATTGAGTTTCAGCTGGTCGGCGAGGAAGGCGGCGCGCCACGGACGCAGCGCGGCGGCGTATGCCGATGCGTCGGCAGTGCCGCCGCCCGGCAGCGCGGCGACGGCCGCCTGCAATGTGCGGGCGCGCTGCAAATCAGTCGGGTGCGTTGCGAAGAAGGCGACCGAATTATAGCGTCGCGAGCGTTGGTTGCGCTCGGCCGCGGTGGCGTCCGCCTCGTCCATCGCGCGCGACCAGACGTCGACCGCGCAGCGCGGATCATAATGAGCTGCGGCGAGGAAGCGGAGCGACAGCACGTCGGCCTCGCTCTCCTGCCCGCGCCCGAACGCAAAGGTGTTCGCGAACGCGGCGAAGCGCACCAGCGGCGCCGCGCTGCCGGCGAGCAGCCCTGCCCAAGCCGAGAGATCCGATGCGCCGCGCTGCCTGCGATAATAAGCCAGGCTGTGCCGCTGCTCGAAATGGGCAAACTCATGCCCGAGCACCGCCGCCAGCTCGGCTTCGTTGCGCAGCCGCAAGAGCAGCCCCGACCAGACCTGGATCGCACCATTGGGCATGGTCGTCGCGTTGAACGCGGGTACCCGCATGACATAGATGCGCACGCCGTAGCAGCGTGCCGTACCCACCGCGCGGCAAAGCACGCCGCGCACATAATCGTTCAGCGCCGGGTCGGCGATGAGCAGCCGCGAGTCGCGCAGCTGGCGCTCGTCCTCGTCCGCGAGCATCCACACGCCGCGCTCGTCGGTGGTCTGCGGCTGGTAGGCGCCGGCGTAAGGTGGCAGCGCCACATCGGCGCTTCCTGCCGCGATTGCCGGAAACGAGAGCAGGACACTGGCGGCGAGTGCGAGCGTCGCCCGCGCAACCCTGCGCCGCGTCAAGGCATTGCTCCATCCGGCTTAGCTTGGAGCGGCGAGGTCGATGCACGCCCGGGAAAACCCTCCAGCAACTCGGCGACGCGTTTGGCGGCGCCAGCGCTGGTACGCACGTCGCCGCCCATCTTCATGTCGGCGTTGAGCCAGACGAGATCACCGGTGTGAAGATCGACCAGCCCGGCATAGCCATGGTGCACGCCGGCGCGGACCGGCACCCCGATCGTCGCCGCGGCGAGCACCTGGAAGATCTTGCGACCGAATGAGCCATATGCGTCGTAAGTGTCGACAAAAAGGGCATAATCATATTGCCGGTCGGGAGCGACCTTGGCCACGTCCACGCCGAGCGTCCAGTCGAATTGGCCAGCCCGCTTCTTGGTTGGCAGCCGATTGCCCTTGAAGAACTGATAGTCGATCACCGACTGCGCCACGACCGCGAACAGCGCCTGGTAATCGGCAACCTGCCGCGCCGCAGCGCCGACCGCCTCGGGCGCTACCACCACGTCGTTGCCGAGCGTGCGCTGCGCGGCGGCCAGCGCCGCCCCGATCTGCTCACGCGCCGCCATGGTCCAGTCCGCGTTGGGCTCGAACACGGCGCCATTAGATTGTGCCCCCACCGTGATGTGCGGGCGCAAGAGCAATATGCGTGCAGTTCCAGGCGCCAGCACGAAGCCGGGTCGAACCGCCGAACGCTCCTGCGCCGCAGCCTGCCCGGCGGGCGCCGATGCGAGCAGCAGCGCCGCGATCCAGGCCCAGCTGACGTATTGTCTGGACATCACCCGTCACCCCCACCGGCGCAATCCGCCGTTCGGGTGGGCAACTATCCGCTATGGCGCGCCCGACAAGCGCGCCGCTGGCTCAATTCAGCGCCTTCTTCAACAAGTCATTGACGACCTGTGGATTGGCCTTCCCACCCATGGCCTTCATCGTCTGCCCGACGAAGAAGCCGAACAGCGCCACCTTGCCGCCGCGATACTGTTCGAGCTGCCCGGGATTTTTTGCCAGCACATCGGCGATGACTGCTTCGATCGCGCCGGTATCGCTGGTCTGGCGCAGACCGCGTTCCTCGACGATCTTGCCGGGTGCGTCGCCGGTCTCGAGCATTGCCTCGAATACCTGCTTGGCAAGGCTACCCGAGAGCGTGCCATCGGCCACCAGCGCGAGCAGCTCGGCCGCCTGTCCCGGCAGCACAGGACTCTCCCCGACCGACTTGCCGAGCCGGTTGAGCGCGCCGAACAGCTCGCTGGTCACCCAATTGGCCGCCGCGACCGGCGCCGCGCCGGCCTCCAGCAAAGCATCGAACCAGCGTGCGCTCTCCACCTCGGCGGTCAGCACGCCCGCATTGTACGGCGTGATGCCGAGCGACTCATAGCGCTGCCGCTTCGCGTCGGGCAGCTCCGGCAGGCTCGCGCGACACGCCTCCAGAAACGCATCGTCGAGTTCCAGCGGCAGCAGGTCAGGATCGGGAAAATAGCGGTAATCGTGTGCGTCTTCCTTGGAGCGCATCGAGCGCGTCGTGCCCGTGTCCGGGTTGAACAGCCGCGTCTCCTGCACCACCGTGCCGCCGCCCTCGATCAGCTCGACCTGACGCCGTGCCTCGTGCTCGATCGCTGCCATCACGAAGCGGACCGAATTGACGTTCTTGGTCTCGGTCCGCGTGCCGAACTCGGCGCCGGGACGCCGCACGCTGACGTTGACGTCGGCGCGCATCGAACCTTCCTCCATATTGCCGTCGCAGCTACCGACGTAGCGCAGAATGGCGCGGAGCTTTCGCAAATAAGCGCCTGCTTCAGAGGGAGAACGCATGTCAGGCCGACTGACGATCTCCATCAGCGCGACGCCCGAGCGGTTGAGGTCGACATAGGAGCGTGTCGGATGCTGATCGTGCATCAGCTTGCCCGCGTCCTGCTCGACGTGGATGCGCTCCACGCCGATCGTCTTGACCGTCTCGCCATCCTCGATCTCGATCGAGCCTTCTCCGACAAGCGGATGATAAAGCTGGGAAATCTGATATCCCTGCGGGAGATCAGCGTAGAAGTAATTCTTCCGGTCGAAGCGCGACCAGCGGTTGATCTGCGCATCGATCGCCATGCCGGTGCGCACCGCCTGGCGGATGCACTCGCGGTTCGGCACGGGCAGCATGCCCGGCATTGCGGCGTCCACCAGCGACACCTGTGTGTTCGGCTCGGCGCCGAACGCGGTCGCCGCGCCCGAGAAGAGCTTCGCCTGGCTGGTCACCTGCGCGTGGACCTCGAGCCCGATCACGACCTCCCAGTCGCCGGTGTCGCCCTTGATACGATAGGGGGTGGATGCGTCAGCCATGATCGGTCTCGGATGTGCTGAGGATAAGGTCGAAAAGAGGCGCCGCGGAAAGGCGGCGGTCGCGCGGAATCAGCAGTACGTCTGGCGCCGCGTCCGGCATGCCGATCACCACCAGCGACCGGGGCGTGCGAGGAAGCCGGCGCGCTCCTCGATCGCCAGCGCGGCGTCGAGCACGCCCTGCTCGTCGAGCGGCTTGCCGATGATCTGTAGCCCCAGCGGCAGACCCGCGGCGTCGACCCCGCCGGGCACGCTCATCGCGGGCAGGCCGGCGAGCGATGATGGCACGGTGAATACGTCGTTGAGGTACATTGCCAGCGGATCCGCCGACTTCTCGCCAAGCGCGAACGCGGCCGAGGGTGCCGTCGGCGTGAGCAGCACGTCGCACTGCTCCCACGCCCGCTCGAAGTCGCGCGCGATCAGCGTGCGCACCTTCTGTGCCTGGGTGTAATAAGCATCGTAAAAGCCGGCCGACAGCACGTAGGTGCCGATCAGGATGCGGCGCTTGACCTCGTCGCCGAACCCCTCCGCACGGGTGCGCGCGTACATGTCCTGGAGGTTGGCACCCTCGGGCAGATCGCGCAGTCCGTAGCGGACACCGTCGTAGCGGGCGAGGTTGGACGAGGCTTCGGCAGGCGCGATGATGTAATAGGCCGGCAGCGCGTAGCGCGTGTTCGGCAGCGAGACCTCGACGATCTCGGCGCCGGCGTCGCGCAGCCAGTCGATCCCGCGCTGCCACAGGGCGTCGATCTCGCCCGGCATGGACTCGACGCGATATTCCTTGGGTATACCGACGCGCTTGCCCTTGAGCGATGCGTTGAGCACCGCCTCCCATGGCGGCACCGGCAGGTCGAGCGAGGTGGCATCCTTCGGATCGAACCCCGCCATCGCCTCCAGCATGATCGCGCAGTCGCGCACGTCGCGCGCCATCGGACCGGCCTGATCGAGCGACGAGGCGAACGCCACCACGCCCCAGCGCGAGCAGCGCCCATAGGTCGGCTTGATCCCCGATATACCGGTGAACGCCGCGGGCTGGCGGATCGAGCCGCCGGTGTCGGTGCCGGTCGCGCCCGGCGCGATCCGCGCCGCGACGGCGGCCGAGCTGCCGCCGGACGAGCCACCGGGGGCGAGCGCTGCGTTGCCGCCGTCGTTGCGCCGCCACGGACTGATCACGTTGCCAAAATGGCTCGTCTCGTTGGACGAGCCCATCGCGAACTGGTCCATGTTGAGCTTGCCGAGCATGCCCGCGCCCGCGTCCCACAGCTTCTGCGAGACGGTCGACTCATATTCCGGCGTGAAGCCTTCCAGGATGTGGCTGGCTGCGGTGCTGGCGACGCCCTTGGTGCAGAACAGGTCCTTCATCCCGATCGGCACGCCCGCGAGCGGCTTGGCCACTTCGCCCGCGGCGCGCGCCGCATCGGCGGCGTCAGCGGCGGCGAGTGCGTGCTCGGGAGTCTCGACGAGGAAGGCGTTGAGCGGCTTGGCGGCGGCGACCGCGGCGGTGAAGGCCTCCGCCACCTCGCGCGCGCTGAAGGTGCCGGCGCGCACGCCGTCGCGGATGTCGCGGATGCCGAGGTCGGTCAGGTCGGTCACGAGAGGTCGTCCATACGGGAGGAGAGGCCGGCCAACGCCGGGACGATCGGGCGAGGATCGGGCGCGATCGTCACTCGATCACCTTCGGCACCGTAAAGAAGCCGTGCTCGGCCTGCGGCGCGTTGGCCAGCACCGAGTCGCGGATACCGCCGTCGGTGACGACGTCGTCGCGCAGCCGCAGGCCGTTGGGGATCACCGCGGTCATTGGTTCGACGCCGGCGGTGTCGACCTCGCCGAGCTGCTCGATCCAGTCGAGGATGTGACCCAGTTCGGGGGAGAGCCGCTCGGCCTCCTCCTCGGTGATGGCGATGCGGGCGAGCCCAGCGATGCGCCGCACGGTTGCGATATCAACGGACATGACAGGCGCGCTACCGCGCACCTCTGCGCAACGCAACCGCTCCGGCACGGCCGCGGTTGCGCTAACCGCAAGTCTGGGGCACCTCCTTTGCGATTGCGGCTGCGGCGACTTTGCTGCACCGCAGCATGGTGACATCCGCTTGGTTCGCAAATTCCTCTATGTCGTCGCCGCGCTGATCGTGCTCGCGCTCGCTGCCAGCCTCGCCTATCGTATCTGGGGCGTATCGATGATGCGTGCCGCGCTCGTGCCCGGCGAGACGTTCCGCGCGCAACCGGGGCTGAGCGTCGCCGATTATCGCGCCGATCGGATGTGGCTGTCGCGACCGACGCTGGCCAACGATCCGGCGCGATGGACGCCGCCGGGCTACCATCCACGCCAGACGCACGGCGGTGCGGCGGTGTTCTTCATCCACCCCACCTCCTATCTCAGCCGCGCGCATTGGAACGCCCCGCTCGACGACAGTGAGGCGAACGATCGCGCCGCGTTGTTCCTGCGCGGCCAGGCCAGCGCGTTCAACGAGGCCGGCGAGATCTGGGCCCCGCGCTATCGCCAGGCGACCTTCGGCGCCTTTCTCACCGACAAGGCCGCCGCCGACCAGGCGCTGGCGCTCGCCTACCGCGACCTGCTCGCCGCCTTCGACGTCTTCCTAGCCGAGATCGCGCCCGATCGCCCGATCATCCTCGCCGGGCACAGCCAGGGCGCGCTTCACCTCACGCATCTGCTCAAGGACCGCGTCGCCGGCACGCCGTTGGCCGGGCGGATCGTCGCTGCTTATGCGGTCGGCTGGCCGATCTCGATCACGACCGACCTGCCCGCGCTTGGCCTGCCCGCCTGCACCACGCCGGACCAGCGCGGCTGCCTACTCGCGTGGCAGAGCTTCGCCGAGCCGGCCGACCCGTCGCTGATCCTCGATACGTTCGACCGCACCACCGGCTTCGACGGCCGGCCGCGTCGCGGTACGCCGCTGCTCTGCACCAACCCGCTGACGGGCGAAACAGGCGGCAACGCGCCCGCGAGCGCCAACCTCGGCACGCTCTATCCCAACGCCGACCTGTCGGGCGCGACGATCCGCGCCGGTACGGTCGGCGCGCGCTGCGCCGGGCGCGGCCTGCTGCTGATCGGCAGTCCGCCCGATCTCGGACCGTATACGCTGCCGGGCAACAATTATCACGTGTACGACTATAGCCTGTTCTGGGCCAATGTTCGCGCCGACGCCGCGCGGCGCCTGGCGGCGAAGTGATCATGGCGCATTCTTTTGCCCATGTCCGTCGTCCCGGCCTTGGGCCGGAATCCATCGTGCCGCGTACGCAGCGGCCGTTGCTCTCGCGGGAACATGGATCCCGGTTCAAGGCCGGGATGACGATGAGAGCCGGCCACCACCGATGACCGCCCTAACCCAACGCGTGACGATCGCCACCACCGCCGCCGCCTTTCGCAGCTCGCTCCCGCACGGCGGCCGACTGCTCGGCCTCGATGTCGGCACCAAGACGATCGGCACCGCGCTGTGCGACGCCGGCTGGAGCTTCGCCAGCCCGGCGCAGCTGATCCGCCGTAGCAAGTTCACTGCCGACAAGGCCGCCTTGGTGGCGCTTTCGGCGCAGCAGCAGGTCGTCGGCTGGGTGGTCGGGCTGCCGCTTAGCCTGGATGGCAGTGAGACGCCGCGGACCCAGTCGACCCGCGCCTTCGCGCGCAACTGCGCCGATCTTGGCTTGCCCTTGCTGCTGTGGGACGAGCGCTGGTCCACCGTCAGCGCCGAGCGCGCCCTGATCGCGCAGGACGTGAGCCGCGCCAAACGCGCCGAGCGCATCGACAATCATGCCGCCGCGACGATCCTCCAGGCCGCGATCGACGCGCTGGTGCAGGCCGAGGTCGCGGGCGGTGCCCCGCTTGCGCCGCCGGGATGCGCGGACTAGGCACGGCGCTCGATGACCCAATCGGACCACCGCCCCGGCACCCTGATCCCCGGCGGCGCGGTATTCCCGCATCGCCATCTCACCGGCATCGAAGGACTCGAGCCGCACGAGATCACCTTCCTGCTTGACGAGGCCGAGACCTGGGTGGAGGCCAACCGCACCCGCGCCGCGCCAGACCGCCGGCTCGCCGGCTTCACTCAGATCAACGCCTTCTTCGAGAATTCGACCCGCACCTTGCTCAGCTTCGAGATCGCGGGGAAGCGGCTCGGGGCCGACGTCGTCAACATGCACGCCGCGCAGTCGAGCGTGAAGAAGGGCGAGACGCTGATCGACACCGCGCAGACGCTCAACGCGATGCGCGCCGACGTAATCGTGATCCGCCATATGTCCTCGGGCGCGGTGCGGCTGATCGCGGACAAGGTCGATTGCCCCGTGCTCAATGCGGGCGACGGCCGCCACGAGCATCCCACGCAGGCGCTGCTCGACGCGCTGACGATCCGGCGCCGCCTTGGCAGTATCGCGCACAAGCGCGTGGTGATCTGCGGCGACCTGCTCCACAGCCGGGTGGCGCGCTCGAACATTCTCGCGCTCACCGCGCTGGCCGCCGAGGTGCGCGTCTGCGCTCCCTCGACGCTAATGCCGGCGGCGATCGAACGGTTCGGCGTCGCCGCCTTCACCGACTTCGACCGCGCGATGGAGGGCGCCGACGTGGTGATGATGTTGCGGCTCCAGACCGAACGCATGGCGGGCGGCTATGTCCCGTCGAGCCGCGAATATCACCTTCGCTACGGCCTCACGCTCGAGCGACTGGCGAAACACGCGCCGGGGGCGCTGATCATGCATCCCGGCCCGATGAACCGGGGGGTGGAGATCGACTCGGCGGTGGCCGACCATGTCGAGCGATCGGCGATCACCGAGCAGGTGCAGATGGGAGTGGCGGTGCGGATGGCGTGCCTCGACGTGCTCACGCGCCGGGCGCGCGGCGTGGAGGGCTGGGCATGACCCGGGCGGTCCATTTCGCTAATGCACGCCTGATCTGTCCGGAAGGCGGCGAGCGCAACGGCGAGTTGCTGATCGTCGATGGCGCGATCGTGGCCGGCGACGTGCCTGCGGACGCCACTCGGATCGATTGTCGCGGCAAGTTGCTCGCGCCCGGGATCGTCGATGTCGGTGTCGCGCGGATTGACCGCGCCGCGGCGCGTGCGGGCGGGATCGTCCGGGTGGCGCCGATGCCGGATCAGACGCCGGTGCTCGACGAGCCCGGTGCGGTGCAGCGGCTCGCGCTGATCGGCCGGCCGGATTTGTGGATCCACCCCATTGCCGCGGCGACGCGCGGGCTCGCCGGCACCGACCTGGCAGAGATGGCGATCTGCGCCTCGGCCGGGGCGCGCGCGGTCGGCACCGGCCGGGGTTGGATCGCGGACTCGGGCGTGATGCACCGCGTCCTGACCTACGCACGCGACCTCGACGTGGCGGTCGTCGCGCATGCCGAGGACGGCGGACTGGCGCAGGGCGCGGTCGCGACCGAGGGCGAGACCGCGTCGCGACTGGGTCTGCCGGCCGCCCCCGCGATAGCCGAGGCGCTCGCGATCGCGCGCGACCTCCTGCTCGCGGAGGAAACGGGCGCGCGGCTCCATCTGCGCACCGTCACCACGGCGGCGGGGCTGGCGCTGGTGCGCGCGGCAAAGGCACGCGGCGTCCGCGTGACCTGCGGCATCACGCCCGCCTATCTGCTGCTGTCCGACAATGCGATGAGCGACTTCCGCACCTTCGCGCATCTGTCGCCGCCGTTGCGGAGCGAGGCCGATCGTCAGGCGGCGCTCGCCGCGCTGGCGGACGGCACGATCGATCTGCTGTGCTCGAACCACGATCCGCGCGGCCCCGAGGAGAAGCGCCTGCCCTTCGCCGACGCCAGCCCCGGCGCAGCGGACGCCGCCGCGCTGCTGGCGCTGTCGCTCGGGCTCGCTCGCGACGGGCGCGTGTCGCTGCCGCGATTGTTCGCGCTGCTCGCGCGCGCGCCGGCCACGCTGCTTGGCCTCGACACCGGCGCGCTGCTGCCCGGGCTGCCCGGCGACGTCATCCTGATCGACCCCGACGCACCGTGGCGGATCGACGCAGACACGCTGCCGGGCAAGGCCGGCAACACCCCGTTCGATGGCTTGCCGGTACAGGGCAAACTGCTGCGGATGTGGAAGGGCGGACGCGAGTTGGTGAGTCAGTGAGGATCAGCCGGCGCGCGAGCCAGCGGGCCCAGTCTCGCACGCGGCCGGTACGCCGGCAGGGTGACGGCTTCCCCGCCCCGCTGACATCGATGTGCGCGCGCTCGCCAGCCGCAGCTTCGATCACCAGAGAATCAGGCACTTGAACCCGTCACGCCACCGCAACGAGGGAACCCGGCTCCCGTAGCTTTGTTCGTCGTGCATGGAGCTACAAACCAGCTGGGCGGAGGCGATGCGCGCGCGCGATTATCGCGCCGCCTGGACTTTGGAGCGCGCAGTGATCGCCGCGCGCGATCCGACCACGCGCGACGACCCGCGGCTCCCCTATCATCAGCGCTGGGTGTGGGACGGCCGGGCGATCGACGGCGTCGACGTGCTGGTGCGTTGCTATCATGGCCTCGGCGACACGCTTCAGTTCGCGCGCTACCTCCCCGCGCTGGTGCGCCGCGCCGCGCGCGTCATGGTGGAGGCACCCGCGCGGCTCCACCCGCTGCTTGGTGGCATCGGGGGAGTGACACTTCACGCGTTCGACCCTGCGCACCCGCTCAAGCCGCACGCCTGCGACATCGAGATCACCGAACTTGCGGGCGCGCTCCAGCTCGCGCCCGACGACGTGCCCGTCCCCTATCTTCACACCGCGGCTGGCCCGCTCCCAGCGGACACCCTCGGCCTATGCCATCAGGCGGGAGACTGGGACGAGGAGCGGTCGTTCGCCGAGACGCTGCTGGCGCCGATCGCCGCGCGGCATCGCTGCCTCTCGCTGGTGGCCTCGCCCTCGGTGCTGCCGGTGCTGAACCCGGCGGGTTGCCCGTTCGATCTCGCCGCCACCGCGACGATGGTCGCCGGCTGCACGGCGGTGGTGACGGTCGATACAATGATTGCGCACCTCGCCGGCGCACTCGGCCGGCCGACCTGGCTGCTACTCAAGGCCGCGCCCGACTGGCGCTGGAACCCCGCGCGGCGCGACAGCGACTGGTACCCGACCATGCGGCTCCTCGTGCAGCCGCGTCCGGGCGACTGGACGTCCGTGGTGGACGCGGTCGGTCGCGAAATCGATGCCTTCTTCGACGATCAGGGAGAGACGATCCATGGCCAGCCTGCCGAGTCCGTCGGTGCCCGTCTCCTGGGGTGAATTGCTTGACAAGATCACGATCCTCGAGATCAAGAGCGAGCGGATCGCGCGCGACGAAGCACGCGCCAACGTGGCGCGCGAGCATGCGATGCTGAGCGGCATCGGCGACGGCGTGATCGCGCGCCAGCCGATCGCCGAGCTGTTCGGCCAGCTCAAGTCGATCAACCAGGAGCTGTGGGAGATCGAGGACGCGATCCGGCGCGAGGAAGCCGCGGCATCGTTCGGCAGTGACTTCATCCGATTGGCCCGCTCGGTCTATCGCAAGAACGACGAGCGCGCGCGGCTCAAGCGCGCGATCAACCTCGCGCTCGAGTCCGATCTGATCGAGGAAAAGAGCTACGCCGCGCTGAGCTGATCCGACATCTCAGCGCAGGCGCGGGCGCGCTGCCATCGCGTAGAAGCGGGCCGTTCACCGACGCGCCGCAGCGGCCCTCAACCTAGGCGGGGTCGTTCGTTCAGCGCGACGAGGGTCGCGCCGCCCTCGTCGTCGAGCGCCAGCGTCGTCACCGATCCGGGATCGCAGCCGAGCTGGAACATGCGGTCGAAGCCGAGACCGAGCCAGTGGACGACCAATCCGCGGATCACGTCGCAGTGCGTGACGCACAATGTTACCCCGGATTCCAGCGCGGTCAGCAGGTCGAGCGCGCGCGCGGTCGCCTCGCCTATCGTCTCGCCGCCGGGACAGCGCGCGGTGCCGCGACGCTCGTTCCACATGCGCCAGTCGGGATCCGCCGCCAGCGCAGCGAAGCTGGCGCCGGTAAAACGCCCGAAATCGATTTCGTCGAGCGCGGGTGCCGCCTGGACCGGGAGACCGCGGGCGTGCGCCACCGCCGTCGCAGTATCGCGCGTACGCCGCCGCGGGCTGGTGTATATCGCGCTCAGCGGCACCGCGGCGAGGTGCTGCGCCAGCGCCGCGGCCTCCTGCTCGCCGCGCGCATCCAATGCGATCTCCGAACGGCCGCTCAGGACGCGGCCGACCTCGGCGTGCGTGCCGTGGCGTGCGAGAAGAACGAGGCGGGTCATCGTGTGGCATGTACCAGCGACTCGCCGTACGGCCAGCTAAATTACGAATCCGGAACAACTTAGGGAACCAAGCTAAGTAGAAGATGTTCCTCTTTGGGTAACCAAGCGGTAACGTGGTCGCTTGTCGTTGATCTCCATCAATCCGGCCGTAACGGCCCGATTGTCGGGGCGAGTGGGAGGGTGGGTATGGAGACGATTCTTATCACCGGCGGAGCCGGGTTCATCGGGCGCTTCGTCGCGGACGAACTGCTTGCGCGCGGCAACAAGGTGCGCGTGCTCGACAGCCTGATCGAGCAGGTTCACGGCGATGTCGAACGTCCTCCGCTGCTCAACGACGACGTCGAACTGATCCGCGGCGACGTGCGCAATGGCGACGTCGTGACCAAGGCGCTCGACGGCGTCGATAGCGTCATCCATCTCGCTGCCGAGGTGGGCGTCGGCCAGTCGATGTACGAGGTGGAGCGCTATACCTCGACCAACGACGTCGGCACCGCGGTGCTGTTCGAGAAGCTGATCGACAAGCCGGTGCGCCGCGTCGTCACCGCCTCGTCGATGTCGATCTATGGCGAGGGCCTCTACCGCGACGCCGACGGCACACTGGTGCAGGATGCCGAGCGCAAGGGCCTGCGCGACGGGCTCAGCAACTGGGAGCCGGTGGACGCACAGGGCCGCCCGCTCGCTCCGGTGGCGACCCCCGAGTGGAAGCAGCCCAACCTCGCCTCGATCTACGCGCTGAACAAATATGTGCAGGAGCGCACGACGCACATCATGGCGGCGCCGTACGGCATCGAGGGCGTCTGCCTCCGCCTGTTCAACGTCTATGGCCCCGGCCAGGCGCTCTCCAATCCCTATACCGGCGTGCTCGCGATCTTCGCCTCGCGTCTCCTCAACGGCCAGCAGCCGATGATCTTCGAGGATGGTGAGCAGCGCCGCGACTTCGTCCATGTCTCCGACGTGGCGCGCGCCTTCGCCGATGCGCTCGTGCTGCCCCAGGCGGTTGGCGGTACCTTCAACATCGGCTCGGGCCACGACCGCTCGGTCACCGAAGTCGCCACCGAGCTGGCGCGCGCGATGGGCAAGAACGACCTCACCCCCGAGATCGTCGGCAAGGCGCGCATCGGCGACATCCGCCATTGTTTCTGCGACACTACGCTTGCGCAGGAGAAGCTCGGCTTCGCCGCGACGCAGGACTTCCAGCAGGGTCTCGCCGAACTGGCGGACTGGGTCGCGCAGCAGACCGCGGTCGACAAGGTCGCGACGATGCGGGCCGAGCTCGAGAAGCGCGGGCTGGTGGCATGAGCGCGCCGGTCCTGGTCACCGGCGGTGCCGGGTTCATCGGGTCCAATCTCGCCGACCGTCTCGCCGGTGAGGGGCATGACGTCGTGGTGTACGACGCGCTCGCCCGCGCGGGCGTCGAGCGCAACCTGGCGTGGCTGCAGCAGCGCCACGGTCAGCGGATCCGCTTCGTGCGCGCCGACGTGCGTGACGCCGCGCGTCTCGCCGACGAGGTGGCGCGCGCGGGCGCGGTGTTCCACTTCGCGGCGCAGGTGGCGGTCACCACCAGCCTCGAGGATCCGTCGGAAGACTTCTCGACCAACATCACCGCCACGTTCCAGCTGCTGGAGGCGCTGCGCACGCGTGCGCCGCACGTGCCGCTGATCTTCGCCTCGACCAACAAGGTGTACGGCGACCTGGCGGACCTCGACTTCGCGCTCGAGGATCGTGCCTATGTGCCGACCGATCCCGAGGTGCGCGCGTACGGCATCGGCGAGGCACGTCCGCTCGACTTCCACACGCCGTACGGCGTGTCGAAGGGCGCGGCGGACCAATATGTGCTCGATTACGCGCGCAGCTTCGGGCTGAAGACCTGCGTCTTCCGGATGAGCTGCATCTACGGCCAGCGCCAGATGGGCACCGAGGACCAGGGCTGGGTCGCGCACTTCCTGATCCGCGCGCTCAAGGGCCAGCCAATCACGCTCTATGGTGACGGCCATCAGGTCCGTGACATCCTCGACGTTCGTGACGCGGTAAGCGCCTATCTCGCCGCCTGGCAGCGGATCGATCAGGTCGCCGGCCGCGCCTTCAACCTCGGCGGCGGGCCGGACAATGCGGTCAGTCTGCGCCGGCTGCTCGACCATATCGGCGCCTCGATCGGCCGCCGGATCGACCTGCGACTATCCGACTGGCGCGCCGGCGACCAGCGCTATTTCGTCGCCGATGCCCGCGCCGCGATCGAGGCGCTCGGCCTGTCGCCGCGGCGCGACTGGCGCGACGGCGTGGCGGCGCTCGCCGACTGGCTGCGCGCGGAACATGCCGACGCGCCGCGGATCGAGGTCGCCGCATGACGCGACGCCTGCTCATCACCGCGGACGCGGTCGGCGGCGTATGGCAATATACGATCGAGCTGGCGCGCGGGCTCGTACGCGATGGCTGGGGGGTCGATGTCGCGCTGCTCGGACCCGCGGCGGCACGCGCGCAGCGCGTGGAGGCGAGCGAGGCCGGCGTCACACTGCTCGAGACCGGTCTGCCGCTCGACTGGCTTGCCGCGGACGCGCGCGCGGTCATCGCCGCGGCCGACGCGGTGGCGCGGCTGGCGCGCGAGCGTGGCGCCGATATCGTCCAGCTCAACCAGCCCGCGCTTGGCGTGGCACCCTTCTCCATGCCGACCGTGGCGGTGATGCACAGCTGCGTGGCGAGCTGGTGGGCGGCGGCGGGCGATGGCCCGCTCCCGGCCGACCTGCGGTGGCAGACCGACCTGGTCGCGCGCGGGCTGGCACGCGCCGGCGCGGTGGTGGCGCCGAGCACCGCCTTCGCCGTGACGGTGTCCAAGCTCTACCCGCAGGCACCGATCCCGCTCGCGATCCACAACGGCCGCTCGCTCCCACCCGCGAGCGGACCGATGCATGATTTCGCTTTCACCGCGGGGCGGTTGTGGGATCACGGCAAGAATGTCGCGACGCTCGACCGCGCCGCGGCGCGGCTGGGCATTCCGTTCAAGGCCGCGGGCGCGACCACCGGTCCGCACGGCGAGCATGTCCGCGTCGAGCACCTGCATCTGCTTGGTCAGGTCAGTGATCAGGTCATCGCCGGCTGCCTCTCGGCACGCCCGGTGTTCGCCTCGGCGGCGGTGTACGAGCCGTTCGGGCTGGCGGTGCTCGAGGCGGCGCTGGCGGGCTGCCCGCTGGTACTCTCCGACACTCCGACCTTTCGCGAACTCTGGGAAGGCGTCGCCACGTTCGTCCCCGCCGACGACGGGGTCGGCTTCGCCGCGGCGATCGAGGAGCTCGCGGGCGACGTGCCGCTGCGCACCGCGCGTGGCGCACTCGCCCGCCGCCGCGCGCTGACCTACACCCCCGAGCGCAACCGCCGCGCGATGGCGACGCTCTATGAGCGGCTGCTCGGCGGTCACGACCGGGTCGCGGCATGAGGATCGTCTATCTTACCCACAGCCTCGATTCCTGCTGGAACCACGGCAACGCCCACTTCCTGCGCGGCGTGCTCTCCGAGCTGATCGCGCGCGGACACGACGTGCAAGTACATGAGCCCGCCGACAGCTGGAGTCGCGCCAACCTTGTCGGCGATCATGGTGAGGAGGCGCTCCAGGCCTATCGCACCGCCTATCCGGATCTCGCGTCGACGCGTTACGCCGCTGACGTCGATGCGGCCGCGCTGGTCGACGGCGCCGACGTGGTGATCGTGCACGAGTGGAACGATCACGCGCTGGTCGCGCGGCTCGGTGAATTGCGCAAGCGCGGCGGCGGCTTCACCTTGCTGTTCCACGACACGCACCATCGCGCGGTCAGCGCGCCCGAGGAGATGCGCGCCTACGACCTCTCCGGCTACGACGGGGTGCTCGCGTTCGGCGAGGCGCTGTCGCGCGTGTATCGCGATTGGGGCTGGGGCGAGCGCGTCTGGACGTGGCACGAGGCGGCGGACACGCGGCGCTTCTTTCCGGTGGAGGGCGAGCGCGCCGGTCTGGCGTGGATCGGCAATTGGGGCGACGGCGAGCGCACCGCCGAGATCGAGAACTTTCTGCTTGCTCCGGCGCGCGACGCCGCGCTGCCGCTCGACATCTACGGCGTACGCTACCCCGACGAGGGCAAGGCGATGCTGGCGCGCTATGGCGCGCGCTACCACGGCTGGGCGCCCAACGCCGCTGCGCCTGCGCTGTTCGCGCGCGCGCTCGCGACCGTCCACGTACCGCGGCGTTATTACACCACGATCCTGCCGGGTATCCCGACGATCCGCGTATTCGAAGCGCTCGCCTGCGGTATCCCGCTCGCCTCCGCGCCATGGGACGATGCCGAAGGGCTGTTCCGCCCCGGCGAGGACTTCCTCTTCGCCGCCGACCGCGACGCGATGACCCGCACGCTTGCCACCCTGCGCGACGATGCTGACCTGCGCGCAGCGCTGGCGCGCTCGGGACTGGAGACCATCCTCGCCCGCCACACCTGTGCGCACCGCGTCGACGAGCTGCTCGCCATCCTCGATCGCCTCGACGCCCCTTCCCTTTCCGCTGCCCGGAGCACCGCCGCGTGAAGATCGCTTTCTACGGTTCCAGCCTCGTGTCGTCCTATTGGAACGGCGCCGCGACCTATTATCGCGGCATCCTGCGCGCGCTCGCCGAACGCGGCTATGACATCACCTTCTACGAACCGGACGCGTTCGACCGCCAGCAGCACCGCGACATCGATCCGCCGGCGTATGCGCGCTCGGTCGTCTACCCGGCGACGATCGAGGCGATGCGCGCGGTGGTCGCCGAGGCGGCCGACGCGGACATCGTCGTCAAGGCGAACGGGGTCGGCGTGTTCGACCGCGAACTGCTCGAGGGCGTCACCGCTGCCGCCCGCCCCGGCGCGCTCCGCATCTTCTGGGACGTCGACGCCGCGGCGACGCTCGACGAGATGCGCGCGGATGCGGATCATCCGGTCCGCGCCGCGCTGCCGTCGATCGACATGGTGCTCACCTATGGCGGCGGCGCGCCGGTGGTCGACGCTTATCGCGGCTTCGGCGCGGCCGAGTGCGTGCCCGTCTACAACGCGCTCGATCCCTCGACCCACCACCCGGTCGCGCCCGACGAGCGCTTCGCCTGCGACCTGGCCTTCCTCGGCAACCGCCTGCCGGATCGCGAGGCGCGTGTGGAGGAGTTCTTCCTGCGCGCCGCCGCGCTGCTGCCCGAGCAGCGCTTCCTGATCGGCGGTAACGGCTGGGACAGCAAGGCGATGCCCGCCAACGTGCGGCACCGCGGCCACGTCTTCACCGCCGAGCACAATGCCTTCAACTGCACGCCGCGCGCAGTGCTCAACGTCGCGCGCGACTCGATGGCGAACGTCGGCTTCTCGCCGGCGACCCGCGTGTTCGAGGCCGCCGGTGCCGCGGCCTGCCTGATCACCGACGCGTGGGAAGGGATCGAGCTGTTCCTCGAACCCGACCGGGAAGTGCTGGTGGCCCGCGACGGGCAGGACGTCGCCGATCACCTCGCCGCGCTCACGCCCGAGCGCGCACGCGCGATCGGCCAGGCAGCGCTCACGCGCGTCCTCGCCGAGCACACCTATGATCTACGCGGCGCACAGGTCGACGCGCTGTTCAAATCGCATATGGCGCGCGAGCGGGTGGCGGCATGAGGCTCGTCGTCCTCGGTCTTTCGCTCAGCTCGTCCTGGGGCAACGGCCATGCCACGACCTTCCGTGCGCTGCTCCAGGCCTATGCCGCGCGCGGCCACCAGATCCTGTTCCTCGAGCGTGACATGCCCTGGTATGCGTCACACCGCGACGAGCCGGCGCCCGCTTACTGCCGGCTGGAGCTTTACGACTCGCTCGACGCTCTGTCCGAGTGGCGCGAGGTGATCGCTGAGGCGGACGCGGTGATGGTCGGCTCCTATGTGCCCGACGGGACCGAAGTCGCGCGGCTGGTGCAGGGCTGGGCCACCGGCGTCACCGCCTTCTACGACATCGACACGCCGGTGACGCTCGCCAAGATCGAGGCTGGTACGTGCGATTATGTCTCGCCCGAGGTGATCCCCGGCTACGACGTCTATTGCTCCTTCACCGGCGGACCGACGCTGCGGCTGATCGAGCAGCGCTACGGCAGCCCGGCGGCGCGGGCGCTCTATTGCTCGGTCGATGCCGAGCGCTACCGACCCACCGGTGCAGCGACGCGCTGGGACCTTTCCTACCTCGGCACCTACAGCGTTGACCGCCAGCCGACGCTCGACCGATTGTTGCTCGAACCGGCGCGGCGTCACCCGGAGATGCGCTTCGTGGTCGCAGGCCCGCAATATCCCAGCGACATCGACTGGCCGGCCAATGTCGAGCGGATCGAGCACCTGCCGCCGGCGGATCACCCCGACTTCTACTCGGCCAGCCGCGCCACGCTCAACGTGACGCGCGCCGACATGATTGCGGCGGGTTGGTCGCCCTCGGTCCGGTTGTTCGAGGCGACCGCCTGCGGCACGCCGATCGTCTCGGATCGTTGGGAGGGGATCGACGAGCTGCTGGTGCCCGGGCGCGAGATCGTGCTGGCGGACACGGCCGAGGACGTCGAGGCGATGCTGGCGCGCGACGATCTCGCGGCGATGGGCACCGCCGGGCGCGAGCGCGTGCTGGCGGCGCATACGGCGCAGCACCGCGCCGCGGAGCTGGAGGCGCATCTGGAAGAGGCGATGGTCGTTAAGCGGGAGATAGTCGCGGCGTGATCTGGCGTGCTCCTGCGTGCGCAGGAGCACGGTTACGTTAAGACTAGCAACCCACCTTCATCCCGGCCCTGAGCCGGGATCCATGGTTCCGCAGGAGCAACGGCTTGGGTGCTCGCGGCTCGATCGATCCCGGCTTGGGGCCCGGATGACGAAGCAGAACCTCTTTACTCCACCCACTCCGCCTTCGGCACGCCCTGCGCCCAGAGCAACGCCGACAGGTCGCCATGCTCGATCCGCGCCGCCGCGGCCGCCGCCACGATCGGCTTGGCACGATAGGCGACGCCCAGCCCTGCCACCTCGATCATCGCCAGGTCGTTGGCACCGTCGCCCACCGCCAGCGTCGCGGTGTCGGCCAGCCCGAGCGCGGTGCGCGTCTCCAGCAGCGTCGTCCGCTTGGTCGCCGCGCCCACGATCGGCCGCGCCACCGTCCCGGTCAGCACGCCATCCTCCAGCTCGAGCACGTTGGCGATGGCGCGGTTGAAGCCGATCGCGTTCGCCACCGGCTCGGCGAAGCGCGTGAACCCGCCCGATACCAGGACCGCGGTGGCGCCCCAGGCGCGCATTGTCCGTACCAATGCGGTCGCACCGGGCATCAGACGCACGCGTTCGTCCAGACACTCCTGGATCACGCTGCCGCGCAGTCCCTTGAGCAGCCCCACCCGCGCGTCGAGCGCCGCCTCGAAGTCCAGCTCACCGCGCATCGCGCGCTCGGTAATGGCGGCGATCTGCGGCTTGAGCCCGGCGTAATCGGCCAGCTCATCGATGCACTCGACCGTGATCATGGTCGAGTCCATGTCCGCCACCAGCAGCATCTTGCGGCGCATGTCACGCGGCTGGGCGACGACGTCGACGGTCTCGAACGTGCCATCCAGCGCCGCGCGCGCGTCAGCCGGGGCGAGCTCGAAGTGAAGGTCGGCGGCGTCGCCCTCGTCGATCCAGGCGAGCGTCGTCGGCGCGCAGCCCGCCGCGGCGAGCCGTTCCTGCGCCGCGCCGACGATGTTGGGCGTCAGCCGCCCGGCTGCTATCAGCGTCGCCGTGAACATGGGTTCTTCCCCTGAGACTTGCCCGAAACCGCGGGTCGCGCTCATCGCAGGGCCGACCGCGAGCGGCAAGAGCGCGCTCGCGATCCAGCTCGCCGAGCGCGCCGGGGGCGTGGTGATCAATGCCGATGCCAGCCAGGTCTACAGCGACCTGCGGCTGCTCTCGGCCCGACCTTCGGAGGCGGACGAAGCGTGCGTCCCGCACCGGCTGTTCGGCTATGTCGACGGGGCGGAGGCCTGCTCAGCGGCGCGCTGGGCGGCGGACGCGCGCGCGGTAATCGCCGAGGTGCATCAAAAGGGGCGGCTGCCGGTGCTGGTCGGCGGTACCGGCCTGTACCTTCGCACGCTGCTCGACGGCATCGCGCCGGTGCCGACGATCGATCCGGCGGTGCGCGCGGCGGTGCGCGCATTGCCGGTGGCCGAGGCCCATGCCGCACTGGAGCGCGAGGACGCCGCCGCCGCGGCGCGGCTCGCCCCGGGCGATACGGCGCGGGTGGCGCGCGCGCTGGAGGTGGTGCGCTCGTCGGGGCGCACCCTCGCCGAGTGGCAGCGTGAGCGGACCGGCGGCATCGGCGCTGGCGTCACACTGCACGCGCTGGTGCTGTTGCCCGATCGGGGGGAGATCCTGCGCCGCTGCGACGTGCGGCTCGAGGCGATGTTCGCTGCCGGCGCGATCGATGAAGTGGCCGCGCTGCTTGGCCGCGGCGACGTACCCGCCGACGCACCCGTGCGCCGTGCGATCGGGGTGCCCGAGATTGCTGCGTATCTCGCCGGCACCATGTCGTGGACCCAGGCGTTGGAGCAGGCGCAGCTCGCCACCCGGCGCTACGCGAAGCGGCAATATACGTGGTTCCGGCATCAGCCGCCGCCAAGCTGGCATCGGCAGACGACCGCCACCTTGGAATTTTATTTCGCAGAAGCGTGTTGACGTGCAACTTTCGATGCCGTAGCGCGCCCCGACCTTAGTTCCGAGGCAGATGAGGAGACGTGACGTGACCACCGAGAAGAGCGGAGCCGATATCCTCGTCGAGGCGCTGTGCGATCTCGGCGTGGAGGTCGTGTTCGGCTATCCGGGCGGCGCCGTCCTGCCGATCTACGACGCGCTGTTCCGCTCGCAGCGGATCAAGCACATCCTCGTCCGCCATGAGCAGGCCGCGACGCACGCCGCCGAGGGCTATGCGCGGTCGACCGGCAAGCCGGGCGTCGTGCTCGTCACCTCGGGCCCGGGCGCGACCAACGCGGTGACCGGCATCACCGACGCACTGCTCGACTCGATCCCGATGGTGGTGATCACCGGCCAGGTGCCGACCAACCTGATCGGCAGCGACGCCTTCCAGGAAGCGGACACGGTCGGCATCACGCGCCACTGCACCAAGCACAATTACCTGGTGAAAGACCCGGCCCGGCTCGGCCCGGTGATCCACGAGGCGTTCCATATCGCCACCTCGGGCCGCCCCGGCCCGGTCGTGGTCGACATCCCCAAGAACGTCCAGGTTGCCACCGCCGCTTATGGTGCGCCCGGTCCGATCCAGCACAAGACCTACCGGCCCGCGCTCGCCGCCGATCCGGCGCTGATCGAGCAGGTGGTCGACATGCTCGCCGCCGCCGAGCGCCCGGTGTTCTACACTGGCGGTGGCGTCATCAACGCCGGCCCGCACGCGTCCGAGCTGCTGGTCGAGCTGGCGCATCTCACCGGCGCGCCGGTGACCTCGACGCTGATGGGGCTCGGCGCCTATCCCGCGACCGGCCCGCAGTGGCTCGGCATGCTGGGCATGCACGGCACCTACGAGGCGAATATGGCGATGAACCAGGCCGACCTGGTGGTGAACGTCGGCGCGCGCTTCGACGATCGCGTCACCGGGCGGCTCGACGCCTTCTCGCCCAACAGCCGCAAGGTCCATATCGACATCGATCGGTCGAGCATCAACAAGACGGTGCGGATTGACCTCGCGATCGTCGCCGACGCCGGCCACGCGCTCGCCGACATGGTGCGCGTGTGGCGCGAGCGCGAGCACCCGCGCCCCGACCTCACCGACTGGTGGCAGCGGGTCGAGGAGTGGCGCGCGAAGAAGTCGCTCAGCTTCCCCGAGAGCCGCACCGAGATCATGCCGCAGCGCGCGGTCCGCGCGCTGTGGGAGGCGACGCAAGCGCGCGCCCCGATCATCACCACCGAGGTCGGCCAGCACCAGATGTGGGCGGCGCAGCATTTCGGTTTCGAGGCGCCCAACAAGTGGCTCACCTCGGGCGGGCTCGGCACCATGGGCTATGGCCTGCCCGCGGCCATCGGCGCGCAGCTCGGCAATCCGGACGCGCTGGTGATCGACATCGCCGGCGAGGCGTCGATCCAGATGAACATTCAGGAGCTCGCCACCGCCACGCAATATCGGCTGCCGGTCAAGGTCTTCATCCTCAACAACGAATATATGGGGATGGTGCGCCAGTGGCAGGAGCTCACTTATGAGAGCCGCTATTCGGAGAGCTATTCCGACTCGCTGCCCGATTTCGTCAAGCTGGCCGAGGCCTATGGCTGGAAGGGCATCCGCATCGAGCATCCCGACCAGCTCGAGCAAGGTATCGCCGACATGCTTGCGCACGACGGGCCGGTGATGGTCGACTGCATGGTGGCCAAGCTGGCCAATTGCTTCCCGATGATCCCGTCGGGCGCGGCGCACACCGACATGATCCTCCAGGCCAACGAGGTCTCGGGGACGATGGACGACGAGGCCAAGGCGCTGGTGTAAACCCTTTCACTCCTCCCCGGAACGGGGAGGGGGACCATGCGGAGCATGGTGGAGGGGGTGCCCCGCGAACGCAGCGCTTGTGGAGGCCCCCCTCCACCAGCCTGCGGCTGGTTCCCCTCCCCGTTCCGGGGAGGACTAATGCAGATACGAGAAGAGAAGGCCGAGCGGCACACGCTGGCGGTGATCGTCGACAACGAACCCGGCATCCTCGCGAGGATCGCCGGCCTGTTCACGGCGCGCGGCTACAACATCGAGAGCCTCACCGTCAGCGAGATCACGCTCGACAAGGCGGTGAGCCGGATCACCATCGTCACCTCCGCCAGCCCCGCGACGCTCGAGCAGATCGTCGCGCAGCTCGAGCGGCTGGTGCCGGTCCATCAGGTCACCGATCTCACCGCACGCGGCGCGCACGTCGAACGCGAGCTGGCGCTGGTCAAGGTGGCGGGCAGCGGCGACCATCGCATCGAGGCGCTGCGCCTCGCCGAGGTCTATCGCGCCCGCGTCGTCGACGCCACGATCGCCTCCTTCGTGTTCGAGGTGACGGGCACGA
Organism: Sphingomonas larreae; assembly: GCF_051400595.1. Lineage (NCBI taxonomy): Bacteria > Pseudomonadati > Pseudomonadota > Alphaproteobacteria > Sphingomonadales > Sphingomonadaceae > Sphingomonas > Sphingomonas larreae. The sequence goes on along the minus strand of NZ_JBLFFI010000003.1, from coordinate 131,507 downwards.
TCGAGAAGATCGACAAGTTCGTCGAGCTGATGGGCGAGGTCGGGCTGGTCGAGGTGGCGCGCACCGGCATCGTCGCGATCGCACGCGGCGCCGAGGCGGCGTAACGACCACCACATCTTTCGTCATCCTCGCGCAGGCGGGGATTCAACACCACGAGCGTCCGCGGGTCTGGAGTCCCGCCGTCGCACGAATGACAAGGGGCTTTGACATGAAGGTCTATTACGATCGCGACGCCGATCTGAACCTGATCACCGGCAAGAAGATCGCGATCCTCGGCTATGGCTCGCAGGGCCACGCGCATGCGCAGAACCTGCGCGACTCGGGCGTGACGGAGATCGCGATCGCGCTCCGCCCCAGCAGCGCCTCGGCGAAGAAGGCGGAGGACGCCGGCTTCAAGGTGCTCGCCAACAAGGACGCCGCAGCCTGGGCCGACATCCTCATGATCCTCGCCCCCGACGAGCACCAGGCCGCCATCTGGGAGAGCGACCTCAAGGGCAACATGAAGCCCGGCAGCGCGCTCGCCTTCGCGCACGGGCTCAACGTGCATTTCGGCCTGATCGAGCCGCCCGCGGACATCGACGTGATCATGATCGCGCCCAAGGGCCCGGGCCACACCGTCCGCTCCGAATATGTCCGCGGCGGCGGCGTCCCCTGCCTCATCGCGATCCACCAGGACGCCAGCGGCAATGCGCATGACGTCGCATTGGCCTATGCCTCGGGCGTGGGCGGCGGCCGCTCGGGCATCATCGAGACGAATTTCCGCGAGGAATGCGAGACCGATCTGTTCGGCGAGCAGGCGGTGCTGTGCGGCGGCGCGACCGCGCTGGTCCAGGCCGGGTTCGAGACGTTGGTCGAGGCCGGCTACGCGCCCGAGATGGCCTATTTCGAGTGCCTCCACGAGCTCAAGCTGATCGTCGACCTGATGTATGAGGGCGGCATCGCCAACATGCGCTACTCGATCTCGAACACCGCCGAGTACGGCGACATCAAGACCGGCCCCCGCATCATCACCGACGAAACCAAGAAGGAGATGAAGCGGGTGCTGGCCGACATCCAGTCGGGCCGCTTCGTGCGCGATTTCGTGCTCGACAACCGCGCTGGACAACCAGAGCTCAAGGCCAGCCGCAGCGCCGCCAAGCGCCATCAGATCGAGCAGGTCGGCAGCGAGCTGCGCGCGATGATGCCGTGGATCGGCGCCAACAAGCTGGTCGACAAGGAGCGCAACTGACGCTCGGCACGCGCGCGGCGGATTGAAGCCGCGCGCGCGCTCCTGTAGGCGCGCGCGATGCGGACGGCGACGTACCGAGACTCGTCGTATCGCACGCGCGCCGACACCGGCAGCCGCGCCGTCTCCTGGGCGCTCGCGCTCGGCATCGCCGCGCTGCTGCTCTACGCGCTGCTGCGCATGGGCGGCGTGGTGCGCGGCGACTTCGGCGACCACCGCCCGCTCAGCACCTTCGACGTGAGCTCGCAGGGCCAGCGCGCCGAGACCGCGGCGACCAAGCGGACCGAGCGCGCGCGCCAGTCGGGCCGTCAGCGCTCCGCGCCGGCCGCGCGCGAGCGCCCGGTCGAACGGGCGGCCGAGGTGCCGCCTCCGCCGCTGGCCGAGCTCAAGCTGCCGGGCGTGATGATCCTCAGCCGCAGCGACTATGCCGCCTCTGACATCGGCAAGATCAAGGGCACCGCGCCCGCCCCCGGCTCGGGCGTGGACGGGCAGCAGAGCGCCAGCGCCGGGGCCGGCGACGACACACCCACGGTCGGCAAGGGTCCGGGCGGTGAGCCACTCTACGCCGCGGAATGGTATCGCGAGCCAACACGCGCTGAGACGAGCCCGTACATGCCGCGCGGCCGGGCCGGCTGGGGCATGATCGCCTGCCGAACCGCGCCGCGCTTCCACGTCGAGGATTGTCGCGAACTCGGCGAGTCGCCCGGCTCGGGTATCGCGCGTGGATTGCGCCAGGCGGGATGGCAGTTCCTCGTGCGACCGCCCCGGCGTGGCGGGCAGCCGCTGATCGGCGTCTGGGTGCGGATCCGCTTCGACATCACCGTCGAACCGGCGCGCGGGGATTCCGCCACCGGCGGTTAGCCGGCCGAAAACCTCCGTTTCGCGGCGCCCTCTATCCGGCCGCGCCATAGTGTGGTGCAACGTGCGCACCACAGGAGGAAGCAACATGCGTCATCTTCTCGCCGCCGGCCTCGTCATCGCCCTCGCCGTCCCTGCCGCCGCGCAGATCGCCACCGCGCCGGGGCAGCCGGGACAGCCGAGCGCCGCGCGCGTCGGCGCCGGCACCTATCAGGTCGATCCCGCGCACACGCAGGTCACCTGGGAGGTCAACCATCTCGGCTTCTCGATGCTGCAAGGCCAGTTCGGTGCCTCGGGCGGCTCGATCACGATCGATCCCAAGAAGCCAGCCGCGACCAAGGTGGAGGTCACCTTCGCGGTGGACCAGCTCTCGGTCACTTCGCCGCAGTTCGCCAATCACCTCAAGTCGAAGGACTTTTTCGACGCGGCCAACAATCCCACCGCGCGGTTCGTGTCGACAACGGTGACGCCGCGTGGGCCGAACAAGGCGACGCTCAACGGCGAGTTGACGATCAAGGGTATCACCAAGCCGGTGACGCTCGACGTGACCTTCGTCGGTGCGGGCGACAATCCGATGAGCAAGAAGGCGAATTTCGGCTTCGTCGGCACCGGCACGATCAAGCGCAGCGACTTCGGCCTCGGCTACGCCGCGCCGGCGGTGTCGGATACCGTGCGGCTCAACGTCAACGCCGCGTTCACCGCGTAAACCCAGGCCACTCTCCTTCTCTATCATCCTGAACTCGTCGCAGCATCCACCGTCCGGCAAGCGCCTCGGCACGTGCGTGGCCGGCGCGGTGGATCTGGGGCGAGTTCAGGATTGTCTCGCAGGATCGTGCGGTCGAACCGCTTCCGGCGCCGCCAAGACCACGACCAATCCGAGCGCTTCGCCTCCGCCGTTGTCGCGCTAGGACATCAACGCCGACGCTTGCCTGCGTCAGCTGCGCACTCCGGCATTGCGGGCGGCGAGTTAACCGCCTTCCACCGCGTGCATTATCTTGTCGCGGCCACGCCCCCGCATTGACACACGCGTCGCCTTGCGGCTCTGACGTGCCGCTCGCGCCCGCGCCATCTGCGCTTGCGCCGTGAGATGAGGATCTGACGCCATGACGCCGCTGGACGGCACGATCGTGCTCGACGCCGCGGCGATACGCGCCGCCGAGCAGGCGGCGATCGCCGCGGGAGACACCGTCGAGTCGTTGATGCAGCGCGCTGGTCGCGCGATTGGCGATGCGGTGCACCGCCTCGCGGGTGCGCACGCGATACTAGTGCTGTGCGGCCCGGGCAACAACGGCGGGGACGGCTATCTCGCCGCGGCGCGATTGCGCGCGCTCGGTCGCGCCGTCCGCATCGCCGCTGCGGAACCGCCGCGCGGTGCCGCCGCGACCGCCGCATGCGAGACCTGGGGCGGTCCCATCGAATCGCTCGCGGCGGCCAAGGCGGCGCCCGTGCTGGTCGATGCGCTCTATGGGACCGGCCTGGCGCGCCCGCTTGCCGCGGGCGAGGCGGCGGCGCTCTCGCGACTGGTCGCGGCCGCCGCGCTCGCGATCGCGGTCGATCTGCCGAGCGGCGCGGCGAGCGATGACGGCGCGCTGCTCGGCGACGTGCCGCGGTTCCACGTCACACTCGCGCTCGGCGCCGCCAAGCCGTCGCACCTGCTCCAGCCCGCGGCGTCGCGCTGCGGCGGGGTGCGCGTCCTGCCGATCGGCCTCGCGCTGGCGGGCGACACGCGCGCGCTCGCCGCGCCCGTGCTCGCGGCGCCGCCGGTCGACACCCACAAGTTCAGCCGCGGCATGGTCGCGATCGTCAAGGGCCGCATGGCGGGCGCGGGCGAGCTCGCCGCCCGTGCCGCGATGCACGCCGGCGCGGGCTATGTCAGCCTGCTCGGCGCGACGATCCCGCAGGCACCGCACGCGCTGGTCCGCCGCTCGCTCGACCATGACACGCCGCTCGACGACGCGCGCATCGGTGCGCTCGTGATCGGCCCCGGCCTCGGCCGCGACGATCGTGCACGCGCGCGCGTCGACCAGGCGCTGGCCACCGATCATGTGCTGCTGGTCGACGGCGACGCCCTCCATCTCGTCACCCCGGAACGGCTGCGCGCCCGCGGCGGCACGATCGTGCTGACCCCACACGCCGGCGAGTTCGACGCACTATTCGGCAACAGTGACGCGTCAAAACCAACACGTGCGCGCGAGGCCGCGGCGCGCGCCGGCGCCACCGTGGTCTTCAAGGGACCCGACACGGTGATCGCCGCGCCGGACGGGCGCACGCTGCTGGCGGGCGAGGCGAGCAGTTGGCTCTCCACCGCAGGCAGCGGCGACGTGCTCGCCGGCGCCATCGCGGCGCGGCTCGCCGCGGGTGGCGATAGGCTCGATGCCGCGGTCGCGGGGGTGTGGCTGCACGCCGCCGCGGCGCGGCGGCTTGGTGCCGGCTTCGTCGCCGACGACCTCGCCGCGGCGCTGGCGCCAGCGCTCGCGACCGTTATCCGGGAGGCGCGCGCATGAACGTCATCGTCAAGGTCGCCGGGGGCGGCGACGGCGTCACCGCCGACGGCCGCTACGTCCGCTTCAGTGCACCCGGCGACACGCTCGCCGAGGACGGCAGCGTCGTCCCTGGGCCGCACCACCAGGTGCCACCGTGCCGGCACTTCCCGGCCTGCGGCGGCTGTCAGCTCCAGCATCTCGACGACCCGAGCTGGGCCGGGTTCATTACCGAGCGCGTTGCATCGGCGCTCGCCGCGCAGGGCTTGTCCGCGCCGCTGCGCGCGCCGCTGCTGTCGCCGCCCCGCACGCGGCGACGCGCGACGCTCCACTTCGAGCCGTCAGGCCGGCTCGGCTTCAGCGCGGAGAAGAGCCACCAGATCGTCGACCTGCAGGAATGCCACGTGCTCGCGCCCGCGCTGTTCGCGCTGGTCAAGCCGCTCAAGCGGCTGCTCGCCTCATTTGGCGCGCGCCGCCGGCTCGACGTCCATCTCGCGCTCGCCGATCAGGGACCGGACATACTCGTCACCGGGGTCACGCCCGAGGGTCTCAACCACCACGATTCGATCACCGCGCTGGCGCAGGCGCACGGCGTGGCGCGCGTCGCCTTCGACGATGGGCTAGGCCCCGAAACGCGGTGGGAGCCTGAGCCGGTCACGGTGACGCTCGGCGGCGTTGCGGTGCCACTTCCACCGGGCGCGTTCCTGCAAGCGACATGCGAGGGCGAGGCCGCGCTGGTCGCCGCCGCCCGCGAAGCGCTGGGCACGCCGCGCACGGTGGCGGACCTGTTCGCCGGGCTTGGCACCTTCGCGTTGGCGCTGCCGGGACGGGTCTATGCCGCGGAGGGCGGTCGCGACGCGATCCTGGCGCTCAAGGCCGGCGCCGGTCGCGCCGGTCGCTCGGTCTTCACCGAGCACCGTGACCTCTATCGTCGCCCGCTCACCGCCGCCGAGCTCGACCGGTTCGACGCGGTGGTGCTCGACCCGCCGCGTGCCGGTGCGCGCGAGCAGGCGGCACAACTCGCCGCCAGCAAGGTGCCGGTGATCGCGTACATCTCCTGCAATCCCGGCAGCTTCGCCCGCGATGTCAAGGAGATGGTCGAGGCCGGCTATCAGCTCGACTGGGTCCAGCCGGTAGGACAGTTCCGCTGGTCGACGCATGTCGAGCTGGCAGCGCGGCTGTCGCGCCCGGGATGATGCGGGCGCCGCGCAGGCGGTGCCGCGGCGGCCCGATGGAACGCTGGAGCGACTGCGCCGCGCTCAGCCGAGCTCGGCGAGGGCCTTCTCGACATTGTCCATCGTAAACGGCTTCGCCAGCCGCGGACGTTCGCGATGCTCGGGCGCAATCTCGTCCCCGCCCCCGCCAGTCGCGAAGACGAAGGGGATCGCGCGCGCCGCCAACGCATCGGCGATGGCAAAGCTCTTCTCACCGCCGCGCAGGTTGACGTCGAGGATCGCGGCGTCGATGCCGCCCGCATCCACCAGCGAGAGCGCGGCGTCGACCGTGTCCGCGGTGCCGGCATGCCCTTTCTCGAGCGCGTCGAGGAAGTCCTCGAGCATCATCGCGATCAGGGGTTCGTCTTCGACCAGGAGCACGCGCATCGTCATGCCGCGTGCCATAGCGCGCTCGCGCGCGTGCGCAACCGCTGGGTACGCAATCGTTACGACGCAGGTCGTTCGCTTTCCTGCGCCGCCAGCGCATCGCGCGTCGCCTCAGCCAGCTGCTGGACCGAGAAGGGCTTGGGCAGGAAGGCGACATTGTCGAGGTCGATCGAGCGGCGCAGCTGCTCCTCGGCATAGCCGGACATGAACAGGATCGGGATGTTGGGGTGGACCTTGCGCAGCTGGCGCGCGAGCGTCGGCCCATCCATCACGGGCATCATCACGTCGGAGATCACCAGAGTGGGTCGATCAACCCCCTGCATCAACTCGAGCGCGGCCTCGCCATTCTCCGCCGCGAGCACGGTATAGCCCTGCCGCGCCAGCGCGCGCTCCGCCACAGCGCGCACCATGTCCTCGTCCTCGACCAGCAGGATCGTCCCGCTGCCCCAGAGATCGCCCGTGCGCTGCCGCGCAGGCGGCTTGGCTGTCGGCGCCGCTGCGCCCGCCTCGGCGGTGCCGCCGGTATAAACCGGGAGGTAGATGGTGAAGGTGGCGCCCTGCCCCGGCGGCGAGTCGGCGAAGATGAACCCGCCCGACTGTTTGACGATCCCGTAGACGGTGGAGAGCCCGAGCCCGGTGCCCTTGCCGACGTCCTTGGTGGTGAAGAAGGGCTCGAAGATTTTCGGCAGCACTTCCGGCGGGATGCCCGTGCCGGTGTCGGACACGTCGAGCGCGGTATAGTCGCCGATCGGCACGATATCGCTGCCGCGGCGACGGATTTCCGCGATCGGCACCGAACGCGTCTGGATCGTGAGCTTGCCGCCGGTGCCCTTGCTCAGCATCGCGTCGCGCGCGTTGACCGCGAGGTTGACGACGACCTGCTCCAGCTGCCCCGGATCGGCCCGGACCGGCCCCAGGTCGCGGCCATGCTTCACCTCCAGCGTGACCGTCTCGCCCATCAGCCGGCGCAGCAGGTTCGACACTTCGGAGACCACATCGGGCAACTGGAGCACCTGCGGGCGCAGCGTCTGCTGGCGCGAGAAGGCGAGCAGCTGCCGCGTCAGGCTCGCGGCACGGTTCGAGTTGGCGCGGATCTGCTGGATGTCGTCATAGTCGCTGTCGCCGGGCGAGTGGCGCATCAGCATCAGGTCGCAATGACCGATGATCGCAGTGAGAATGTTGTTGAAGTCGTGCGCGACGCCGCCGGCGAGCTGGCCCACCGCCTGCATCTTGGTGGCCTGCGCCACTTCACGTTTCAGCCGGTTCTCCTCGCCATTGTCCTTGAGGCTGAGCAGCACCGCGGCGTCGCCGAGCCCGCGTGCGGCGGCGATCGAAAGCGCCACCGGCTCGTCGGGATGGTCCTTGAGCCGAACCGCCAGATCCATCGGGCGCCCGCCCCCGCTCGCGCGTCGGATCGCGTCCGCCACCGCGGCCTTGTCCTCTCGTACCACCAGATCACCGGGGTAGGTCGGGGTCGCGCCGGGTTCGACGCTGGCGGCGCGTGCAAAGGCGCGGTTCATCTGGGTGAAGCGCCCCTCGCGGTCGAGCAGCGCGACCCCGAACGGCATCAGCATCAGCAACCCTTCGAGGTCCTCCGCCGCGCCGCCGCCCGCGATTCCCATGTCGGCGTCGACCATCGCAACCAGGATCGGCGCGTCGGCGTCCTCGCCGAGCGGGATCTGCAGCAGCCGCATCGGCGTCGAGTTGCTACCCTCGGCGAGGAAGCGGACCGTCCCGCCCGGATCCTCGCTGAGGAAGCGCGCGAGATCCTCGTCGACGATCGCGCCATCCGCGGCGCCGGTGGCGCGCGAGCGCAGCACCGCATTGGCGGCGAGCACATGGCCGTTGGCGGTGATCAACGCCGCCATGACGCCGGCCGCGCCCAGCTGATGCCCCAGCGCGCCGTCGATCGACTCAAGCAGCCGCACCACCTGGCCGGTCGGCGCCGCCGCGCCGAGAAAGCGCCAGATCAGGAAGTCCTGCTGCTGCCCGGTGCGCGCGATCACCGCGTCGATCGCGCCGGCCGCGCCGCGCAATGACACGCGTGCGGTGCCGTCGCGCCATGCCGCGCGCCCGGCTACCGCGAGCTGCCCTGCGCCGTCGCCCACCAGCGGCAGCGCCGGCGGTGTCGGGAAGCCGCCGAACACCTGCTCGTAGCGGTCGTTGGCGCACACGAGCTTGCCGCCGCGATCAGTGATCGCCACCGCATCGTCGCTCGACTCGGCGAGCGCGCGCACCAGCTCCCAGTCGTGCGCGATCTCCGGTCCCACCGTCTCGGGCGCCCGCAGGCGCATCACCGCGACCGCGACCCCGGCGAGCACCAGCGCGGCGGCGACGAACCCCGACGCCACCACCATGTCGCCGATCAGCCACAGGACCAGCGCCGCCGCGATCAGGCCGGCAGCCAGCGCGACGCCGATCGCGGCACGCTGGCCGCGCCACCAGCCGCGCGAATCGAGCGAGGCAAGCGGGATCATCGTGCCGCGCTCACCAGATCGTCACCCGCGCATCGGGCGCGAGATACAGCTTCTGCGCGGGGGTTGCGCCGAACGCCTGGTACCATGGTGCCATGTTGCGCACGATCCAGGCACGCTGCTGCGAGGGGGCATGCGGGTCCGTGAGCAGGCGCTGCGCCAGATTGGCCTCGCGATAATTGCGTCGCCATACCTGCGCCCAGCCGAGGTAGAAGCGCTGGTCACCGCTGAATCCGTCCAGCACCGGCGCGGGCTTGCCGCCGAGCGAGGCGAGATAGGCATCGTGCGCGGCGGCGAGCCCAGCGAGGTCGGCGGAGTTCTCCCCCAGCGTCAGCGCGCCCTTGACGTGGCGGCCCGGCAGCGGCGCATAAGCGTCATATTGCGCCACCAGCCGGGCGCTCAGCGCCTGGAAGCGCTGCACGTCGGCGTCGGTCCACCATTGCGTCAGCCGGCCACCGGCGTCGTATTTGGCGCCCTGGTCGTCGAAGTGATGGCTCATCTCGTGCCCGATCACCGCACCGATCCCGCCATAGTTCACCGCCGGGTCGGCCGCGGGATCGAAGAACGGCGGCTGCAGGATCGCGGCCGGGAAGGTGATGGCGACCAGCCCGAAGTTGGCCTGGGCGTTGACTGTCATCGGCGCCATCCCCCACTCCCAGCGGCGGATCGGCGTGCCGAGCTTGGCGCGATCATCGTCGTGATGCCACTGGTGGGCACGTAGTGCGTTGCCGAAGGCGTCACCGGCGCGGACATCAAGACCGGCATAATCGTGCGAGCGCTCGGGGTAGCCGATCCGCGGCACAAAGGCGGCAAGCTTGGCATGCGCCTTGGCCTTGGTGGCGGGCGCCATCCAGGCGAGCGTGTCGATGCGGCGGTTCATCGCCGCGATGATGTTGCGCACCATCGTGTCCGCCGCCGCCTTTGTGGCAGGCGGGAAATAGCGCGCGACATAGACTTTGCTCACGTCATCCGTCAGCGCCTCGCTGGTGAACGCCACCGCCCGCTTCCAGCGTTCCTGCTGCTGCGGCGTGCCGTTCAGCACGGTGCCGTTGAACGCGAAGCTCTCCGCATCGAACGCGCGCGGCAGCACGTCGGCAAATGTGTCGAGGCTGCGCACCAGCAACTGGTCGCGCAGCACCGCTACCGGCGTTGCCGCAAGCAGCCGGGCAATCGCGGTGACGGCGCTCGGCTGCGCGACGATCAGCGTCGCGGTGGCGGCGCGGTCCGCCTTGAGGAAGGCGGCGATGTCGAAGCCGGGGGTGGCCTGAGAGAGCGCGGCCAAGGTCGTCTTGTTGTAGGTCTTGTCGGCGTCGCGACTGTCGATCCGGGTCCAGTGTGCGCGCGCGATCTCGGTCTCGAACGCCACCAGCGCGGCGGCGCGCGGCTCGGCATCGGGTTCGCCCGCCAGCGTCAGCAGCTTGGCGCAATGCGCCTGATAGGCTGCCTTGGCCGCGACCAGACTGGCGTCCTCGCCGAGGTAATAATCGCGGTCGGGCAGACCCAGCCCCGACTGCGCGAGCGTCACCGCATAAACGTCGGGCTGCTTGTCGTCCTGCCCGACATAGACCGCGATCGGGGTGTCGACCCCGGCGCGGCTCGCCTCCGCCAGCAGCGCGGGATAGGTCCCGCGATCGACCGCCTTGATCCGCGCCAGCCACGGCTGGATCGGCGTCAGCCCGGCCTGTTCGATCGCGTCGGTGTCGAGATAGGCGGCATAAGCGCGGCTGATCGCGGACGCGGGATCGCCTCGCGCCTGTTCGAGGAGGCCGCGGGTGCGCTCGCGCGAGAGGTCTTGCAGCACGTTGAACGCGCCATAGTTCGACTCATCGGGCGGGATCGCGGTGACCTTGGCCCAGCCGCCATTGGCGAAGGCGTAGAAATCGTCGCCCGGCGCGACCGAGCGGTCCATGCCCGCCGTATCGAAGCCGAACGTGCCATAGCGCGGCGCGTTCGACGTGCCGGTGGTGGTCGCGGCCGGGGCGGGTGGCGTGTCCGGCGTCGGCGCGACCTGCGCGAGCAGCGCGGCGGGAAGGGCAAGCAGCGGCAGCGCGGCCGCGGCGATCAAACGCATGTACCTGGCACCCTCTCGTGGATCGTACGGCCGGACCCGCGCTCTCTTAACCACGCGCGCGACGTCACGCCAGCGCCGCGCGTTCCGGCGTCAGTGACATCCGCCGAACGGATGATGCGCATGGTCGTGGCGATGCCGCCATTTGCGCGCGATCCACAGCCGCCAGCCGAGGGCGGCGAGCGCATAGCCCGCCACCGCCGCCACCGCGGTGAGCACCAGCAACCCCAGCACCAGCGGCGGCCCCGCGTCCCACAGCCATTGCAGCCAGCCCGTGGCCGCCTCCGCCACCGGCTGCGCCACCGCTGGGGCGTTGGAGCGCAGCAGCCACGCGCCGATCTGATAGGCGGCGATCAGGATGAACGGCGTGGTGAAGGGATTGGTGATGAAGGTCACCAGCGCCGCCACCGGCACGTTGGCGCGGAACGGCAGCGCGATCAGCGCCGCGATCGCGATCTGCGCGACTGGGAACAATATTCCCGCCACCATACCGAGCGCGACCCCGCGCGGCACCGAGCGCCGCGTGAACCGCCACAGCTCGGGAGCGAGGACGCGGTGCGCGACCGGCCGAAGCAGGCGGCTGTTCTCCATCGATTCGCGCGTCGGCAGGTTGCGCCGGCTCCACGCCGCGACGCGATCCCACACGGTCGTCGGCCGCGCCGCCACTCAGCTATGCTCGCGCAGCACGCGCCCTGCCTCGCGCTTCCACTCGCGCTCCTTGATATGCTCGCGCTTGTCATGTGCCTTGCGGCCCTTGGCCAGCGCGAGCTCGACCTTGGCGCGACCCTTGCCGTTGAAATAGACCGTCAGCGGCACGAGCGTCATGCCATCGCGCGCCACCGCGCCGTGCAGCTTGTTGATCTCGCGCTCGTGCAGCAACAGCTTGCGTGGGCGCTTGGGCTCATGGTTGAAGCGGTTGCCATGGCTGAACTCGGGAATGTTCGAGTTCACCAGCCAGACCTCGTCGCCCTTCACCTCCGCGTAGCTCTCCGCGATCGAGCCCTCGCCGAAGCGCAGGCTCTTCACCTCGGTGCCGCTGAGGACGATGCCGGCCTCGTAGGTGGTGTCGATCGCATAGTCGAAGCGCGCGCGACGGTTCTCGGCGACGATCTTCTTCTTGTCGAAGGTGGCTGGCTTGGGACGCGACATGCGCGCGATGTAGGCGCAGCCGCCCGCGAGGGCAAAGGGGGACATGCGACGATCGAGCGCGGCAGGCATCATTTGCGCGGGAGGATGCGGCCTATCTGCCTAGCGGTATCTTGAGCCGCACCATGCCGCGGTTGCTGACGAAGCCACCCACCCCCGCCTGCTCGGCCTCGGCAGCGAGCTTGGCGCGCCCGCCAAACACCCCCGTCTCCGCTTTCGGCAGAGCGGCGGCGTCCGGGTCGTACCGCCCGGGCAGCGCGCGCACGCGAAACTGCTCCTGGTCCGGCGCGCGCCCGCAGACCATTATGTCGTCGCCGGGCCCGTTCTCCGGACAGCGCGGCACCGTTGCGCGAGGCGGTGCGATCATCGGCCCGGCCACCGCCGCCTGGAGGAGCCACCATGCCAGCATCGCCGCTCCTCCCGAGTCATCCCGAAGATCTATAGCGCGGCGTGGGCCAGTGCGGCGTCGACCGCACGCTGGCTCGCCTCGCTGGGCCACGTCATCGGCAGCCGCAGCCCGGCTGGGAAGCCCGGGCGTACCTTCGTCATGGCATATTTGACCGGGCCGGGTGATGCGTCGCTGAACAAGGCGAGGTGAAGCGGGAAGAGCCGGTCATGCAGCGCCAGCGCGCGCGCGTGGTCGCCAGTGGCACAGGCCTGCTGGAACTCGGCGCTGAGCCGCGGCGCCACGTTCGCCGTGACCGAGATGCAGCCGACCCCGCCGGTCGCGTTGAAGGCGAGCGCGAGATCGTCGTTGCCTGACAGCTGGCAGAAGCCCGCGCCGAGCGCGGCGCGATGCTGCGAGACGCGCTGGAGCACGCCCGACGCGTCCTTCACCGCGACGAACACCTGCGGGAAAGCGGTGACGATCCGCGCCAGCGTCTCGGGCTGGATGTCGGTCACCGTCCGCGCGGGCACGTTGTACAATACGATCGGCAGCGGCGCGGCGCGACCCAGCGCCTCGAAATGGCGGAAGATCCCCTCCTGCGACGGGCGATTGTAATAAGGTGGCACCATCAGCGCGGCATCGGCGCCAGCCGCTTTGGCGGCGTGCAGGTTGGTCGCCGCCACGCGCGTATCGTTCGAGCCGGCACCCGCGATCACCGGCACGCGGCCGCGTGCCTGATCGACGCAGACGCGGACGATCGCGAACTGCTCATCCTGCGTGAGCGTCGCCGCCTCGCCGGTGGTGCCGCAGGGCACCAGCGCGGTCGAGCCCTCGGCGATCTGCCACTCGATCAGCGCACGATAAGCGGTCTCGTCGAACGCCCCGGCGGCGTCGAACGGGGTGACCAGGGCGGGGATGCAACCGGAGAACATGAGGTGAATTTGCTCCTGCGACCGATAAGGGGGCGCCGTTCAGCGCAGATACGGCTAGGGTCGCGCATCTGTCCACCGGTCGCGTCAGTCAGAGAGTGAAGGCGGTTTCGTTGATCTTCGTCGTAGCAGCAGCAGGCGCCGCGATTCTCGCGGCAAGTCAATATGGCAGCGTCTCCGCGCCGCAGGGCGCTCCGGCCGCTCCGGCCGCTCCCGCGCCGGCCTATCCGCCGGTATCGGCGACGCCGCCAGCGGCACTGCCCGGAATGGCGCAGCCGCTGGCGCAGTGGAAGGTGCTCCAGCAGACCGATGCGCTGCCGTTCGACAGCTACGTCAGCTTCCTTACCGCGCATCCCGGCTGGCCCGGCGAGGCGACGCTGCGCCGCACGGTGGAGCGAAAGGCCTCCGACCCCAATGTCGCGCCCGCCAGCGTAGCCGCCTATTGCCGCCGCTGGGCGCCGCTGACGGGGGCGGGCTGGGTGGCCTGCGCGCGCGCCTATATGGCGACGGGGGCGAGCGCGCCGGCGGAGGAGGCGGCGCGCACCGCCTGGCGACTCGGGACCTTGTCGCCGCAGGACGAGGCGACCGTGCTCGGCCAGTTTGGCGGCGCGCTCTCCCCCGCCGATCACGACCGTCGCGTCGACGCGCTGCTGTGGCAGGGCAACACCGCCGCGGCCGCCCGCGTGCTCGCTTACACCAGCGCGAGCGCGCGGCTGCTCCTCACCGCGCGGCTCGCTTTCCGCACCGACGCGCCCGACGCCTCGACGCTCGCCGCGACCAGCGACGCGATCGGCGCGCGCGACCCCGGCTATATCGCGGACAAGGCGACATGGCTGCGCAACGCGGGCGCCTCGCCCAGCGCGCGGTCCTGGCTGGCGCGCAGCCGCAGCGGCATGGCGCTGCCGGGCAATGTCGAGAAATTCTACGAGGTGCTGCTGATCAACGCGCGCGCCGCGGCGGCGGACGGCCAGTGGCAGACCGCCTATGACATCGCGCGCCAGATCGACGACGCTTATCCGCCGGGCACCGACGTCTCGACCAAGGGCTATGGCGAGCGCGACGACTACACTTCGCTCGCATGGCTCGCCGGGCAGGCCGCCACCAAGCTCAACCGCCCCGCGGATGCGCGCGCCATGTTCGAGCGCTACGGTCGCGCCAGCCAGGCGCCGCAGACGCGCGCCAAGGGCTTCTACTGGGCGGCGCGTGCCGCCGAGCGCGCGCAACAGGCCGACACCGCGGCGCTGTTCGAGCGCGCGGCGGGCTACCGTGACCAATATTACGGTCAGCTCGCGCTCGAGCATCTCGGCCGGCGGCTGGTTGCGCCCCCGGCGCCGCCGACGCCGGCGCTCGATCCCGCCGCACGCCAGGCCTTCTACGCGCGCGAGATCGTGCGCGCCGCGCAGTTTTTGGGACAGACCGGGCAATATCAGGACCAGACCGCGTTCGTGAAGCAGATCGCGCTCGTCGCGAAGAGCGACACCGACCATTATCTCGCCGACGAACTGTCGCGCCAGCTGCGCCGGCCCGATCTTGGTGTGCTGGTCGGGCGCAGCGCGATGCAGAACGGGCTGACCGAATATAGCGCCAACGGCTTTCCCACCGTGGCGGTGCCGGGCGGCTACGAGGACCAGTGGACGATGATCCACGCGGTCGCGCGGCAGGAGAGCCAGTTCGACCGCACCGCGCGCAGCCCCGTCGGCGCGGCGGGCCTGATGCAGCTGATGCCCGCCACCGCGCGCGAGCAGGCCGGCAAGCTCGGCCTGTCCTACGACGCCGGGCGGCTGGTCACCGACACCGGCTATAACATCCAGCTCGGCTCCAGCTATTTCCAGCGTATCTTCGGGCTGTACGGCAGCTACCCGCTGGCGATCGCGGCCTATAACGCCGGGCCGGGCAACGTGAACAAATGGCTGCGCGCGAACGGCGATCCGCGCACCGGCGCGGTCGACATGGTCGATTGGGTCGAGGCCATCCCCTATTCGGAGACGCGCAACTACGTGCAGCGCGTGCTCGAGAATGCGGTAGTGTACGATCTCATGAACCCGCCGCGCGCGCGCAGCCGCGGGCCCAACAATCTCAGCTGGTACCTGGGTCGCAGCCGCGGCGGGTGACGGCGCCCCTTTCCTCGCCCGCCGCCGATCGCCTAGCGTCACGCCAATGGACCGTCCCAATTACATCACCCCCGCCGGCTATGCCGCGCTGCGTGCCGAGTACGACCAGCTTTTCGCCACCGAACGCCCGGCGCTCGTCGAGACGATCGCCTGGGCGGCGGGGAACGGCGATCGCTCGGAAAACGGCGATTATATCTACGGGCGCAAGCGGCTGCGCGAGATCGACCGACGGCTCGGCTGGCTGTCGAAGCGGATGAAGGCGGCCAAGGTGGTCGATCCGGCGCAGCAGCCCGACCGTTCGCGCGCCTGGTTCGGCGCCACCGTCACCATCGCCGACGAGGACGACCGGAAGCGCGTGCTCACGCTGGTCGGCGACGACGAGGCGGACGCGGGAGCCGGGCGCGTCGGCTGGAACGCGCCGCTGGCGCGCGCGCTGCGCGGCGCCGCGGTGGGCGATCTGCGCCGGGTGCAGCTGCCGGTCGGGGAACGCGAATTCGAGATCGTCGCGCTCTCGTATCCGCCCGCCTGAGGAACGGCCTCCCCGTCCGCGCCGTTGGTTGCGTGACGAAGGAGAGAGACGATGGCCAACGAGAACCCGCGCACCGAGAGCGCACGCGACCATGACGACAAGGACGTGATCGAGGGCATGATCCCCGGCGGCGAGGCGGTGCCGAGCACCGGTGGCGGCGCGCTGGCCCGCGAGGTCGGCAGCCGGGACGATCTCGGCCAGGTCGACGATCCCGATGGCTCGGTCCGCGCGACCAAGCAGGAGGACATCGACTCCGGGGTGGCCTATCGCAGCGATCGGCGCTGAGCCGAGGGCGGCACCGGCCCGGCGAAGCGCCGCGGGATCGTCGCGACCGCCTCGCCGGGCCGCGGTTAAGGCGTTGACCTGCGTCGCGTCACCGCCGATGCAGCGTCATGGCCGAAGACGCCCCTCCCACCCGCAACATCGCCCTGCTGATCGACGCGGACAACGCCTCGTGGCACACGCTCGACCCGGTGCTCACCGCGCTCGCCGAATTCGGCCGCGTCAACGTGCGCCGGGTCTATGGCAATTGGGTCAAGGAAGCGCTCAAGGGCTGGCGCGACATGACGGTGAAGCACGGCATCGAGCCGCAGCAGCAATTCGATCTCACCCGCGGCAAGAACGCGACCGACATGAAGATGACGATCGATGCGATGGACCTGCTCCATCGCGGCCGCGTCGATGCGTTCGGGATCATGTCGTCCGACAGCGACTTCATGCCGCTTGCCACGCGGATCCGGCAGGACGGGCTCGACGTCTACGGCTTCGGCAACGCCAGCACCCCTGAGGGCTTCCGCAACGCCTGCACCCGCTTCATCGACGTCAACGCGCTGCTGGAGACGACCAAGCCCAAGCGCGCGCGCCGGGTCGAGGTGCCGTTCGACGAATCGGTGCCGCCCGCGATCGGCACGAGTGCGACGCGAACGGCCGGCACCGTCAACGACCCCGAGCTGCTCCACCTGCTCCACGACGCCTATGACTCGCTCAAGCCCGACGAGGACGGCTTCGTCGGGCTGTCCGCGCTTGGGCAGCGTGCCGCCAATCGCTCGAGCTTCGACGTGCGCAATTATGGCTACAAGCGGCTCTCCGATCTGGTCGACGCGATCCCCTCGATCGACGTCGACCGCCGCGACAATCACGTCTTCGTGCGCTGGAAGGACTGACCTTTGCCCCGTTCACTTGCCCCGCTCGCCGCGCTGGCGCTGATCGCGGCGCCCGCGCTCGCGCAGACTACGCCGCACGCCGATCCCAAGCGACTCTCCGACGACGTCCGCACGCTCGCCGCGCCTGATTTCGGCGGGCGCGCGCCGGGCACGCCGGGCGAGCGCAAGACGCTCGACTGGCTGGTCGCACGCTTCAAGGCGCTCGGCCTCGCCCCCGCCGGCGACGACGGCCAGTACCTGCAGCGCGTGCCGCTGATCCACACCCGCGTCGCGCCGGACGCGGCGATGCGCGCGGGCGATCTCGTCCTGACGCAGGGCAAGGAGGTCGCGGTCACCAGCGTGCGCCACGCCGCGACGATCGCGATCAAGGACTCGCCGCTGGTGTTCGTCGGCCATGGCGTCCGCGCGCCCGAGGTCAAATGGGACGATTTCAAGGGCCTGGACCTGCGCGGCAAGACGCTTGTCTTCCTCGTCAACGATCCCGACTTCGAGGCGAGCGCCGGCGACGATGCCAAAAGCCGGTTCGGCGATCGCCGCATGACCTATTACGGCCGCTGGACCTACAAGTTCGAGGAAGCGGCGCGGCAGGGCGCCGCCGCGGCGCTGATCATCCATGACACCGCAGGCGCGGGCTATCCCTGGTCCACCGTCAATGCCTCGAACGGCGAGAACTACGACATCGTTCGCGGGGCTGATGACCCGCGCGTGCCGTTGCAGGGCTGGATCGAGCATGACACCGCCGAGCGGCTGTTCGCCGCCGCCGGGCTCGATCTCGCCGCGCTGCGCGTCAAGGCGCGCGCGGCCTCGTTCCGGCCGGTCGAACTGGGCAAGGACTTTTCCGCTACGGCGACCGTCGCGGTCGACCGCGTGACCAGCGCCAACGTGCTCGCCAAGGTTCCGGGCACGACCCGCCCGAACGAGTCGGTGATGTTCGCGGCGCATTGGGACGCCTATGGCGACGGCCCGCCCGACGCGACCGGGCGCACGCTTCGCCCCGGCGCCAACGACGATGCGCTCGGCACCGCGGGGGTGGTCGAGCTGGCACGGCTGTTCAAGGCGGCACCGGCGCCCGATCGCTCACTGGTGTTCGCGCTGTGGACCGGTGAGGAACGCGGGCTGCTCGGTTCGGAATATTACGCGACACATCCGACGATGCCGCTCGCCACCACCGCGGCCAACCTCACGCTCGACATCCTCCAGACCGCGGGACCGGCCAAGGACGTCGTCCTGGTCGGACCCGGCCAGTCGACGCTCGATCCGCTGCTCGCCGACGCCGCGCGCGCGCAGGGGCGGACGATCACGCCCGAGACCTTCAGCGAGCGCGGCCTGTTCTACCGCGCCGACCATTTCTCGACGGTGCGCCGCGGCGTCCCCGCGCTGCTGCTGATGGCGCTCGGCGGCGCACCGGAGCTGGTCGAGGGCGGGCGCGTCGCGGGCCAGAAATGGCTCGACGACTACATGGCCTGCTACCACAAGACCTGCGACGCATGGGACGCGGGCTGGGATCTGCGCGGCGCGGCGATGGACGTCGATCTGTTTCACGCAGTCGGTGCGCGGGTGGCGCACGCCGGCGTGTGGCCGGCGTGGAGCACGGGCAGCGAGTTCGCCACCACGCGCGCGGGGAGCGCCGCCGCGCGAAAGTGATCCGGTGCGGCCGGCGTGCTTTGATGGGCGCATGACGGACCAGGTCCCGCTCACGCGCTTGCCACGCCGGGTCAGGCTGCGGGTCGAAGATTACCTCGCGCTCGACCGGGCGGGCGCGTTCGACGCTTATGGTAGGACGGCGCTGCTCGACGGCGACGTCCATTACGTGAACTCGCATCACCGCCCGCATGCCCGCGTCCTCGCCCGATTGTTCGGCGCAATCCGTGCTGCGGTACGAGATCGCAGCGACGGACCTGAAGCGCTGATGGACGCGTCGATCGCAATGCCGCCGCACAACGTGCCGCAGCCCGACGTCGTCCTCACCCGCGAGCCCGAGGGCGAGGGGCTGATCCCGCTCTCGTCCGTTGCGCTCGCAGTGGAGGTGTCCGACACAAGCCTGCGGCACGATCTCGGGCGCAAGCGCCGCATCTACGCGCGCGGGGCGTAGCGGAATATTGGGTGGCCGACGTGCGCGGACGCGTGATCCACCAGTTCTGGTCGCCGCTTGGCAGCGACTATCGCGAGCGCCGGTGCGTGGCGTTCGGCGCCCCGGTCACGGGCGCGACGCTAGACGGGTTCGTGGTCGATACCGAGGCGCTGTAACACAGGGCAACGCCCGGCAGCGCTATGATGGGAGCACAGGATGACAGCGCATGATCGCCTCGCCCCCGGGAGATACCGGCTGACGATAGATGACTACCTCAGGCTCGCTGACGCGGGTGCCTTCGGCGAGCAGCGCGCCGAACTGATTGAGGGGGACATCTGGGTGATGAGCGCGATCCATGCGCCGCACGGCGAGGTCCATGCGACGCTGACCTATACCATCAAGGCGGCGCTGACGGCGATCGGTTCGACATGGCGCCCGATGCTCTGTGTCTCCACCCGCTTGAGCGAACATAATTTGGTGGAGCCGGACATCGTCGTAGTAACGAAAGCCGATGACGGCCTTTTGGCCGGCGAGGCGGTCTATCTCGCGGTCGAGGTCGCCAGCTTGACCTTGCGTCATGATCTTGGCGCCAAGGCCAAGGCCTATGCGGGCGCCGGGGTACCGGAGTATTGGGTGGTCGATGTCGGTGGGCGCGTGATCCATCAGCTCGGGGAGCCGTGCGCCTCGACTCATCTCAGGCGAGCGCTCGTCCCCGTCGGCGAAACCGTGGCGGCAGCGACCGTCGCCGGCTTGACGGTAACGACGCACGACCTCTGAGCCCGGCAGCGCGCCGTCTGATAGGAATCGACGTCCGGGTCGCCACCGCGACCCCTCTGCCGGCGGGTGAGGACGCGCACGATCTGATGCGGCGTCCCCACCGAGCCGTCAGCGTGTCAGCTTCTTGTACGCCAGCCGCGTCGGACGATCGGCCGCGTCGCCCATGCGACGACGCTTGTCTTCCTCATAGCTCTCGTAATTGCCCTCGAACCATTCGACATGGCTGTTGCCCTCGAAGGCGAGAATGTGGGTGCAGAGGCGATCGAGGAAGAAGCGATCGTGGCTGATCACCACCGCGCAGCCCGCGAAGGTCTCCAGCGCCTCCTCCAGCGCGCGCAGCGTCTCGACGTCGAGGTCGTTGGTCGGCTCGTCGAGCAGCAGGACGTTGCCGCCCTCCTTGAGCATCTTGGCCATGTGGACGCGGTTGCGCTCACCGCCCGAGAGCTGGCCGACCTTCTTCTGCTGGTCCGGGCCGCGGAAATTGAACGCGCCGACATAGGCGCGCGTGCCCAGCTCCTGCTTGCCGAAGCGGAACACCTCGAGCTCGTCGGAGATCTCCTGCCAGACGTTCTTGTTGGGATCGAGGTCGTCGCGGCTCTGGTCGACATAGCCGAGCTTCACCGTCGAGCCGACCTCGATCGTGCCGGCGTCGGGCTGCTCCTGCCCGGTGATCAGCTTGAACAGGGTCGACTTGCCCGCTCCGTTGGGGCCGATCACGCCGACGATGCCGCCCGGCGGCAGCGTGAAGTCGAGGTTCTCGAACAGGAGGCGGTCGCCATAGGACTTGGTCAGCCCCTTGGCCTCGATCACCTTGCCGCCGAGCCGCTCGGGCAGCTGGATCAGGATCTGCGCCTTGCCGGCGACCCGATTCTCCTGCTTCGCCATCAGCTCGTCGAACGCGCGGATACGCGCCTTGCTCTTGGTCTGGCGTGCCTTGGGGGTCTGGCGCATCCAGGCGAGCTCGTCGGCGATCGCCTTTTGCTTGCCCGCCTCCTCGCGCTCCTCCTGCTCGAGGCGCTTGGCCTTCTTCTCGAGATAGCCCGAGTAGTTGCTCTCATAGGTGTAGTAGCGCCCGCGATCGAGCTCGAGCACCCAATTGACGACATTGTCGAGGAAGTAGCGGTCGTGGGTGACGAGGATGACGTTGCCCGCATATTCCTTGAGGAAGTTCTCGAGCCACGACACGCTCTCGGCATCGAGGTGGTTGGTCGGCTCGTCGAGCAGCAGGATGTCGGGCTTTTCCAACAGCAGCCGGCACAGCGCGACGCGGCGGCGCTCGCCGCCCGACAGCTTGGTCACGTCCGCGTCGCCCGGCGGGCAGCGCAGCGCCTCCATCGCCACCTCGAGCTGATTGTCGAGCGTCCAGCCGTCGACCGCGTCGATCTTGCCCTGGAGCTCGCCCATTTCTTCCATCAGTGCGTCGAAATCGGTGTCGTCCTTCGGATCGCCCATCTCGGCCGAAATGGCGTTGAAGCGATCGACCAGGTCGGCGATGGGGCGCACGCCGTCCTTGACGTTGCCGATCACGTCCTTGCTGGGATCGAGCTGAGGCTCCTGCGCGAGATAGCCGACGCGGACGCCCTCGGCGGCCCAGGCCTCGCCGGTGAAGTCCGGGTCCATTCCCGCCATGATCTTCATCAGCGTCGACTTGCCGGCGCCGTTGGGGCCGATGATCGCGATCTTCGCCGAAGGGATGAACTGCAGGTGGATGTTGTTGAGAACGGGCTTGTTCGCGCCCGGGAAGGTCTTGGTCAGACCCTTCATGACATAGGTGTACTGGACGGCCATCTGGCGCGCTGCTCCATGGGCTGGGTGCGACGGGAAATCGGTCGCGCATGTAAGCGCGCAGGGGCGCGTTGGCAAATTGCGCGCGCTTGATTACGCCGCCAATCATGAACCGCTTCCC
Organism: Sphingomonas larreae; assembly: GCF_051400595.1. NCBI lineage: Bacteria > Pseudomonadati > Pseudomonadota > Alphaproteobacteria > Sphingomonadales > Sphingomonadaceae > Sphingomonas > Sphingomonas larreae. The sequence continues at coordinate 109,781 of NZ_JBLFFI010000003.1, read as the reverse complement.
GCTCCGCACCGCCGCGCTCGCCACCAGCGCCCTCGCCGCCCTCGTCGCGCTCGCTGCACCCGCTGCCGCGCAACACGCCGTGCCGCCCGCGCCCGCGGCGGTGATGCCCGAGGTGGCGGCGCTGCGCGACGCCGCGCTGAAGGACGATCTCGCCTATGAGCTGGTCGAGGGGCTGACAACCGAGATCGGCCAGCGCCTCGCCGCGACCGACGCCGAGGCACGCGCCCGCGACTGGGCGGTGAAGAAGCTCACCGCGCTGGGCTTCAGCAACGTCCGTTCCGAGCCCTTCACCATGCCGCTGTGGCTGCGCGGCGAGGAGCAGGCCGAGATCGTTGCGCCCTTCCCGCAGAAGCTGAAGCTGGTCGCGCTCGGCCATTCGGCCGCAACGCCGCCCAAGGGGATCACTGCCGAGCTGGTGGTGTTCCCGACCTATGGCGACCTGGTTGCCGCGGCGGCGGGCTCGCTCAAGGGCAAGATCGCCTATGTCGGCAACAGCATGCAGCCGACCCAGGATGGCTCGGGCTATGGCGCCAACGGCGTTGCGCGCTTCAACGGCCCCGGCGTCGCCGCGAGCAAGGGTGCGGCGGCGATCGTGATCCGCTCGATCGGCACCGACACGCATCGCCTGCCCCACACCGGCACGACCGACTTCCCCGACGGCGTGAAGCCGATCCCCGCCGCGGCGCTGTCCGTGCCCGACGCCACGCTGATCGAGCGCATGGCGAAGCGCGGCCAGCCGATCCGGATGCACCTGCTGCTCACCCCGCGCTCCCCCGGGCCGAGCCAGTCCGGCAACGTCATCGCCGAGGTGCCCGGTACCGATCCCAGCGCGGGCGTGGTGCTGGTCGGCGGCCACCTCGACAGCTGGGACCTCGCCACCGGCGCGATCGACGATGCCAGCGGGGTCGCGATCACCGCCGCCGCGGCCAAGCGGATCCTCGACAGCGGGCAGCGTCCGCGCCGCACGATCCGCGTCGTCTGGTTCGGCGCGGAAGAAGTGGGTGGCCTTGGCGGCGCGGCCTATGCCGAGCGCCACGGCAAGGAGCGCCACGCGATCGCGGCCGAAAGCGATTTCGGCGCCGACCGGGTGTGGCGCTTCGAGACGATGCTGCCGGCAAGCGCCGCGGCGGTGGGAGACCGGCTCGCCAGCGCGCTCGCCCCGCTCGGCATCGTGCGCGGCACCGGCAAGGCGGGCGACGGTACCGACATCGCCGCCACGATCTCCACCGGTGTCGCCGGGGTCGATCTCAACCAGTCGGGCCTGCGCTACTTCGACACGCACCACACCCCGGACGACACGCTGGAGCGGGTCGATCCCGAGCAGTTGCGGCAGAATGTCGCCGCCTGGACGGCCATGCTCGCGATCGTCGCCAATGCACCCGAGGAGATCGGTCCGGTGCCGCGGCCCTGACCGCAAACGGGTGCGAACGCGCGTTCACCGTTCGTCGCAAGCTTTCAGAGAGATGAATTTTGCTTATTGACCCCCCACGGCGGTAGGGTATGGCGGAATTTCGCGACGGCGTTGGGGTCGGCCGCGAATGGTTTATGATGCTTGGGAGCATTCAGATGAAGAAGATCCTGCTCGTCGCCGCCGCCGCGTCGCTGATGTCGGTCGCCGCCTGCTCGAAGTCGCCGGAGGCCGCTGCGGTCGAGAACAACGCCGACATGATGGCGGACAACATGGACGCGCTCGCGGGCAACGTCGCCGACATGTCGAACACCACCGCGAACCCGTTCGCCGAGGACAATGCTGAGTCGGTCGCGGAGAACATCCACTCGGCCGCCGAGAACGTCCGTGACGCCGGCGAGGACGCCGCGCACAACATGTGATCGACCGGGTAGGGTTCGGGAGGATGAGGCGCTCGCTGCTTCCGCTGCTCGCCGCCGTTGCGCCGCTCGGCGCCGCCGCGTGCGATCGCAGCCCCGAACCCGCCTCGATCGGGAACAATGCCGAGATGATGGCCGACGCGCTCGAGCGCCGCGCCGACAATCTCGAGGCGATGGCCGAGGCCGCCGCCAACGACAGCGCCGCCGCGATGCTGGCCGGCGCTGAGACGAACTTCGGGGACGATGCCGGCAGCGCCGGCAATGTCGCGGCCGATCCGGCGACGCGCTGAGCGCTCGTCCGGTAAGGCGACGATGGTATTGATAAGGGGCACCTTCGGGTGCCCCTTCGTTCGTCGACCGCTGCTTGCGCGCGCGCGCGACGGCGACTAGGTCGACGTTGGCGTCGGGGAGTGGCGCAGTCTGGTAGCGCGCCTGCTTTGGGAGCAGGATGTCGCAGGTTCGAATCCTGTCTCCCCGACCACAGCCTTATTTCACCGCATCCCTGCCACCGCCGTTTTGGGCCGTAAACCCAAGGGCCAACAACCGCTTGTTCGCGGTCCCAGCCGGGCGCATCCGTACCCCGTCAACCGCGAGGCTTGTGGGGGTAGTTTGGGGGTACAGTCCGCGAAGGCCGGGGGTACCGGATGCTGACGGATCTGGCGTGCCGCCGGGCGGTTCCGCGGGCGACCGCGTACAAGCTCAGCGACGGATCCGCCTTCAACTGAGCCTGCGACGTCGATTATGCCTTCTTCGACTTCACGCGCCCTTCGCTGAAGCCGTTGAACCAAGCGGTTCGCATCTCAAAATTCTCGTGGCCATAGGGACATTCTACGCCTTGGTGCGACAAGTCAGCTCCTGCACGCTCACCGCTGGATCGCGCTGCCTCAAGATCAGCTTCGCCCTCGTCGACGCCGACGTTCGCTGCAACGGTTTCTGCATCAGCTCTATTCATGACCGTGCCATCTGTCCTGGGCCTTTCGCTCGAAAACCTTCAGGCGCCGCTTCGCCACCCGATAAACAGAGAGCTCGTACGACATCTTTTCGCTTGTGACGTGGACACCTTCAACAAACAGCACAGAGCCTAGCGCGTCCATGACGGCGCGCTCAGCAGCCGCCAGCATCTTCCAATCGCGTTCCGTCACTGTATCTTCAACGTTTGAGGCCGATGCACAATCGGATAAGCGGTCCGGCCACTTAGACGAAGCCGGCTGTTACGCATCGAAGCGCTTCCCGCTCGCTGGTGACACGAAGCCGGAAGTCATAAGGGTGGCCAGGATAAGCCCACTCTCGTCGGTGACATCGACCTGCAGGTGCCCGTCGGCCCAGAATGATCCGTCGACGATTGCCAGCGCGCGGCTGGCTTCCTCAACAGCCTGCGTCTTGGCAGCGGACAGGTTCGGCAGGTCGACGACCTTGTTGCCGATCTCGCCTTTGTCGTCGCTGATGGTGAAGCGGAAGCGGGTCATGACTCCGTAATGCCGCTCAGCTCAGATCGATGCTGGCGTCCACCCATGTTACGGCGATTGCAGCTTAGCCTGACGCTCAGGCGACGGCATAGATGAGAAAAGGGACCCGGCAGACTGATCTACCGGGCCGAGGTCAAACCCTCGTGGCTGAGGATCTGTGGGTCGCAGGGCATCGGTAAGGCACCGCCCCTTCTTCTCGCCACCGCCTTTCCTTACATCAACCTGATCGGCATTACTGATGCTCGTGCGCCCGCTGATCTTACCGGCACGCTCACTCTGCAAAAAGCTCCAGACTACCTCGGGAAAACGTGGGTCTAGTGTGGGGCTGGAAGCTCGGTGACCGGTAGAGGAGGAGGCGGTGGCGGCACCGGAATGCAGAACGGCGCGTAGCAGCCCTCAGGGCGGGGGACGCCAGGCCGATAGGTCATGGTCGACAGGATGAGCTTGGAATGCGTGGCTCGCGCTACCGCTACGGTAGCCGGAGCAACCCTGTACTTAGCCAGCAAAGGGCTGATGGCTGCGGCAAAGATATCACTCGAGGCCCAGCCGCTTCCGGAGTGCAACTTACCAGGCGTCCGTGATCATCCAAATTGCATTCCCATTGCACGCTACCAGCAGTCTCGGCCCCCTTGGGGAACACGTGCTGGAAGTCTGCATCATCTGGGACCGACAGCCATTCGATTTCGACGGAGTTGCCACGTGGTCCGGGGAAAAGGATTGCACCTGGCTGGTGTGCGGCGGCCTCGGCGCTCCCTGTAAACGGGATCATACGTGCCGAGAGGGCGGCTGAGTTTCTCATTTGCGCTTATCTCGCCTGACCTATGAGTCACCCGCATCCCTTACATCTCGTCCCAGCACCACCCCTGAGTGGTTGAGGAATCCGATTGTGGGCGAGCTCGCGAAAGCGGATATTCCATAGCTCGCCGGCATCAGCCCAGCTGCGCGCCAACTGGGTGTCGTCCTGTCGGCCCTCCCATAGCTCCTCTGCCAGCCGCTCAAACCAGCCCCTCGGAATCGGTCGAGCCGCATAGCGCACCTCCGGCGGAGTTGTGGCCTACGCCAGGCGCATGTCCGACTCGGTCTAGATTCTCGCGGGCGCTCATTGCCTCCAAATGACGCAAGCTGGTGAGTCAAACCAGCCTTTTTGTTCACGCCCTGTTCCGTATGCTGGCGTCATGGTCGGCCCGCCAAAGACTCTTCAAGACCTCCGCCGAGTCGAGGGATCGATCCGCGTCACCTGCCAATCGTGCAAGGCAGTGAAGCAATATGACCGGGAGGTGTTGATCATCGATCGGCGCTCCCAGCGTCGCTCAATGGAGTGGGAAATCGTCCTCCGCGACATGCCCTGCCGCTCGTGCGACTCGAAGGACACGCGGGTGGACGGCGTACCATTCGGCAGTAGCGACCCCGAGCTACGCGCCCAACGCGCTCGATCGCTGCTGATGAACCTGGCACTGGCGGTGTTGGACGATGCCAGCCGGCGCGCGCGGGACGAGGACGTCTGCACACCCTCAACTCGTCTCGCCCTGCGCGTGCTGCGGCCCTACCTGCCCGACCGCGAACTGCTGATGACGTTCTGGACCGCGGCGGAGACCGGACGAGGCAAGCCGCACGGGCCGGCGCTTCAGGCGATGCGGTGGATCGTTACCAAGCTGGTGGACGCAGGGCATCCGGTGTGGGCGGAGTTCCGCTAACTAGAAGGTGGTAGCCTGTCCAAACTTGGCACACATCGCTTTGATTATCGAGGGAACCTGGGAAATCCCCCTCCTCGGACGCCGGATTTGCATAGAGACAAATCGCGTTTCTGAACCTTAGATGACTTCCAGATTGAAAGAAGCGGCCAGCTTCGACGCTAGCTCGACGTGGTGCGCAGATGGTCTTTTGGGGGGCGGAAATGGCAAACGCCAACATTTTGGTCAGACTTCTGATGAGCGTCGGGGGATGCATCTTGCTGCTCAGCGCTATCGTCGCGCTGTCGTTGTACACCATCGTCCGCGGCGCCGAGGTGTCAGCCCAGTAGGTTGGCTCGGGATGCGTCTGTAGAAGCCGGGAGCGCTGTGGGAGCGGTGATCGGCCGATGGGCTGGAGCTTTCGGACGCGCCGCCGAAGGTTGAGGGACGAATCCCAGCGCCCGGAACACCTCGGGCGCGTTGGATCGCTTCGGCGTGCGTGAGAGCATATCGACCTCGACATCGAGGCAGCGAGCCTGATTGGCTTCGTGTTCAAGCTGCGCAGCGAAGAGCAGATCACTGCCCCATATCAGCACGGCGGTGATCGCCCATGCGCCAAGTTCCGAAGATAGTGCCGCGCCCGACTAGCATCAGCATTACGCAAATCGCGCCAGCTGCTGCGCAGGTCACAGCCCAGGAGAGGTCGACGTACTTCAGTAATGGCGCCGCGATGAAGGCGATGACCACCACGAAGATGGTGAGCGCCTGAACCGACGTCTGCGCGCGAGTGGCGCTCATTGTGTCAGCAATCCAGTTCCCGCCGCTGGATCTCGGCGGCTAGCGTCTCGGTCTCGCGGTCCCTTGGCTCACCTGAAGCGCTCAGGAGCGCCTGTCGCAAGCCGTCATCATCCCCTGGCACGAAGGCGCCGCCGCGCTCCGGCGCGCTGACGAGCACGCACCAGTAGCACGGCGCGTTGCGATTTGAGGCATCGAACTTGCTGAAGCGGGTCTCGCGGCGCTTCACTCTCCCCACCTCGCCGGTCTGCGGGCCGCCGTAGACGGGGAGTGTCGGTGCGGCCCCGAAGTGCGGACCATCAGAAATCCAGCCCGCGCCGCTCGACCTCAGCCGGCAACACGTCAATGCGCGGGTCGTTGGACAGAGCCTGCATCCATTTGGTGAGCAACTCCTGGTCGGTCCAGTTGGCGAGCGCTTCGGGCGCGGGCGGATCGTCAGGAACGCTCAGGGGTTGCCTGTCAGAGGGCCAAGATCAAGCCGCTATGCGGCCGCTGAGCGCTCCAGCGGCCTAGCGGGTCTCCAGCGCGAGTGTCAGGCGAAGCGCAGCACCGACCTTCGGCGCATGGCGTAGCCGATCGCGCCAAAGCCAAGGATCATCATCGCCCAGGTGGCAGGCTCTGGTACGCTCGCCACCGAAAAGCGTAGGCTCGAGAGCCGAACCGCTCCGAGAAGATAATCGTACTGGCCGTAGCTAAAGCTGCCCGAGCACTGAACGACGCGCTCGCAGACGTTGCCGCCGGCCGGCACGTCGAAAAGGCTGGTAGGCGCGCCAGTGATGAAGCCGCGGGCACTCAATCCCAGTCCATCGCTTCCTCCGAAGCGTCCGGGACCAGTGCTCGCCCCGAGACTCAGGCACTTCGCTGTGTATTGGCAGCCTAGATCCCCGAGTACGGCGAGCGCATAGCTCGATGAGGCGGCGCCGTCGTTCTCCTGTGTGATCCCGTTGATCGTGATGGTACCCCCGCCGATGTCAGCAGTGCGCTCCGGGTCGTCCCCTGGAAAACTATTGAACTCGCCGGAGCTAACAAGCTGAGAGCCGGTCGACCGATACAATGGCGGTGTGGCGGTCAGATCGACAGTGATCGTAATTGTCGCGGTTTCACCGATTAGCGACGCCCCACGCGGACCAAACCGGCCGAATTCATCTATGGGCTCTCCGATGTACGGTGCGAGCCGCTCTATAACTCCGACCCCTGTTGCGATGACGGTCAGGGCGTGGGCGGAACACGGCATCACGGACAGGACCGCAGTGGCTAGAACAGCTCTCAGCATCGTCCGCCTCCATATGTCGTCGGATTGCCGACTCACCTGCTAAATACCACACGCCTCAAGCACTTAGTAGGCGGTCTCTTTTACCTTCAGCGAATAAGGCTCCCTCCGCAGCCTGCACCATGCGCTCGCGCCCGCTTCGCGACGCCTTGCAAGGGAGCTTGGCAGATCAAATCTTCTGCCATCTTGCCCCAGCGCCTTTGGCTCCCCCCTGCCACAGGCACACCTTCTAGCCACCCGCCCCCAGCGCGCGCTTCGCTCGCGCGCGATGCCCGAGACCGCCGCAGCCGCCGTCGACCTCTCTCGCCTGCCCGCGCCGCGGGTGGTGGAGCCGCTCGACTTCGAGACGATCTACGCCGCGATGCTCGCCGCGCTCCAGCAGCTCGTCCCGGGATTCGACGCCACGGTCGAGAGCGACCCGGCGGTTAAGCTGCTCCAGGTCTGCGCCTATCGCGAGCTGCTGCTGCGCGCGCGCGTCAACGACGCCGCGCGCGGTGATGCCGGCCTTCGCGCGCGGCAGCGACCTCGACCAGCTCGCCGCCCCGATTGGGGATCACGCGCCACCGCCTCGGCGCCGGTGACCCGAGCCGCAACATCGCCCCCACCTACGAGGACGACGACGACTTCCGCCGCCGCCTCGTCCTCGCGCCCGAGGGCTTCTCGGTCGCCGGGCCGGCGGGCGCGTACGTCTTCCATGCGCTCTCGGCCGATCGCGACGTGCTCGACGCCAGCGCGATCAGCCCCGCGCCGGGCGACGTGCTCGTCTCGGTGCTCTCGCGCACCGGCGACGGCACCGCGCCCGCCGCGCTGGTCGCTACCGTCGATACCTATCTCTCGGCCGAGACGCGCCGCCCGCTCACCGACCACGTCCGCGTCCGCGGCGCCACCATCGTGCCCTACGTGGTCGAGGCGGTGCTCACCACCTACGCCGGCCCAGATGCCGCAACCGCGCTCGCCCAGGCGCAGGCCAATGTCGCCGCGCACGCCGCGCGCTGCCACCGGCTCGGACTCGACGTCACGCGCTCGGCGCTGTTCGCCGCGCTGCACGTGCCCGGCGTGCAGAACGTCACGCTGCTCCATCCCGAAGCCGACATCGTCGTCGACCGCACCGCGGCGACGTGGTGCTCGGCGATCACCGTCACCGTCGGCGGGGTCGGCGAGTGACGCTACTGCCGCCCAATGCCACCGCGCTCGAGCGCGCGCTCGAGACCGCGACCGCGCGGCTGGGCGACGTGCCCTCGCCGCTGCGCGCGCTGGTCGATCCGGACAGCTGCCCGGCCGAGCTGCTGCCCTATCTCGCCTGGGCGATCGCGATCGACAGCTGGTCGGAGGACTGGCCCGAGGCGATCCGCCGCGCGCGCGTCCGCGCCGCCATCCCGATCCAACGCCGCAAGGGCACCGTCGCCAGCGTGCGCGACCTGATCGCCAGCTTCGGTGGCGCGCTGGCGCTGCGCGAATGGTGGGAGCCAGCCCGCCCGGTCGCCCCTACACCTTCGCGCTGGTGACCAGCCTGGACGGCGTCGTCCGGCCCGAGGCGACCGCCGCCTTCGCCGAGGCGGTGATCGCCGAGGTGCACCGCACCAAGCCGGTGCGCTGCTCGTTCAGCTTCAGCCAGGCCATCGCCGCGGCGGGCCGGCTCGGCGCGGTCGCCGCGGCGCGCCCCGCAGTGCACGCGCGGCTCCGGCTGGCGGCCTGAGCGATGGGGCTCCAGCTCGTCCTCACCGACGCCAGCCGCGCCGCGGTGATTGACCACAGCGGCGGCGGTTTCCGCGCGGTCCGCGTCGCCGCGGTCGGCGTCTCGCCCAGCCCGGTCGCGGCGAGCACCGCGGCCAGTGCGCTTGCCGACGAGGTGAAGCGGATCGCCACGATCGCGGGCGAGACCACCGCGCCCGACACCTTCCACGTCACCGTCACCGACGAGAGCCAGGACGCCTACATCGTCCGCTCGTTCGCGCTCTACCTAGACGATGGCACGCTGTTCGCTTTGTACGGCCAGGACGAGGTGATCGTCGAGAAGTCGGCGCAGTCGCTGCTGCTGCTCGCGCTCGACGTCGCGCTGGTCGACGTGCCCGCCGCGGCGATCACCTTCGGCAGCGCCGCCTTCACCAACCCGGCCGCGACGCCGCGGCGCGCCGGCGTCGTCCGCCTCGCCAGCGACGAGGAAGCCGTCGCCGGCGTCGAGCGCGCCGCCGCGGTGACGCCGGGCTCGATGCGGCTGTTCGCGCAGCTGGCCGGCGCGACCTTCACCGGCGGGGTCACCGCGCTGCGCGGCGTGTTCGCCGACGACGAATGCTACCTGCGGGTACCGCGCGCCGGCCTCGCCGACGTCAGCTTCGACGCCGGCGACGTGCTGCGCTACGACCGCGCGGCGGATCGCTGGGACTTCCTGATCGACAGCCACCCGCGGCTCACGATCACCGCCGCCGGGCTCGACCGCGCCGGCAACCGCATCTGGGACGCGGGCAACGACGGCGCCGGCTCGGGGCTCGACGCCGACCTGCTCGACGGCCACGACGCCGCCGCCTTCGCGCTGCTCACCGGCGCGACCTTCACCGGCGGCATCACCGCGGTGGGCGGGCTCTTCGCCGACAACGACTGCTACCTGCGCGTACCGCGCACCGGCATCGCCGATCTCAGCTTCGACGCGGGCGACGTGCTGCGCTACGATCGCGCCGCCGACCGGCTGGATTTCTTCGTCGCCAACACCCCCGGCTGACGATGAGCGCGACCGGGCTCGACCGCGCCGGCAATCGCCTGTGGGACGCGGGCAACGACGGCGCCGGCTCGGGCCTCGATGCCGATCTGCTCGACGGCCACGACTCGACCGACTTCGCGCTGCTCACCGGCGCAACCTTCATCGGCGGCGTCACCGCGATCGGCGGCCTGTACGCGGACAATCACTGCTACCTGCGCATCAACCGCGAGGGCAAACCCGATCTCAGCGCCGACGAGGGCGACGTGCTGCGCTACGACCGCGTCGCCGACCGCTGGGACGTCGTGATCGACAATCACTCGCGGCTCGGCATTGCCGCCACCGGGGTCGACCGCGCCGGCAACCGCGTGTGGGACGCGGGCAACGACGGCGCCGGCTCCGGCCTCGACGCCGACCTGCTCGACGGCTGGGAGCGCGACGACCTGCGCGCCTGGAGCAACCTGCTCGGCCGCCCCGCTGCCTTTCCGCCCGCGGCGCACACGCACAAGGCCGCCGACCTCATCGGCGCCTTTCCCGGCGCGCTGTCGACCAACGGCTATGTCGTGCTGCCCGGCGGGCTGATCATCCAGTGGGTGTCGGGCGCGTTTCAGGACGCCGGCAGCGTGGCGACGCAGACTGTCACCTTCCCGATCACCTTTCCCGGCGCCTGCACGCAGGTGGTGGTCACCGCCCAGCTCGGCCAGGCCGATCCCGAGGCACACGCCGCCTACCAGCTGGTCGCGGTTTCCGCGTCGTCCGCGACGGTGCAGCGCCAGCTGCCCGGCGGCGCGATCGTCGACCGCCAGGCGAGCTGGCCGCGGCTGCTCGCGCTAGGCTATTGACGGAGCGCCCCCGGTGCCGATCCACTACAGCGCGACGCACAACGCCTTCTTCGACGCGCGCCTCCACGCCGAGCTGCCCGCGGACGCGGTGCCAATCGACGCCGCCGAACACGCCGCGCTGCTCGAGGCGCAGTCCGCCGGCAAGGAGATCCGGGCGGGCGATGACGGACGCCCGACCGCGCGCGCGCCGCGCGAGACGGGCGAGCAGCTGCGCGCACGGTTGCTCGCGGCGGTGAAGGCGGAGGCGGCGCGGCGGATCCACGCGGTGGCGCCGCTGTGGCGCCAGCTCAACGACGCACGCGACCTCGCCACGGCCCCGGGCGAGCGCCGCGCCGCGATCGAGCGACGCTTCGCCGCGATCGACGGCTTGCGCGCCGCCTCGAACCGGCTCGAGGCCGCGCTGTCGGCGATGACGCCGCGCCAGCTCGCGCGCGTCGACCTCATCGATGACAGCCACTGGACGGAGTCGACGTCATGAAGGTCAGCATCGGCGCGTTCGACAGCGCGACCCGTACGGTCGCGGTCACCTTCGAGCACGACGGCGTGCGCCACGAGCGCCCGGTCAACGCCTGCCTCGATGGCAAGGGCGGCTACGAGGCCGCGGCCACCGAGGCGCGGGTCCGCGAGGTCGCGCGCGGCGTCGAGTACAAGATCGCGGCGGGCGTGATCGCTGCTGCGGTTGCGGGAGCGGTCGCAGCGACCGAATGACTCATGCTCGTCGGTGCGACTGATGCCGGCTGACCGGAGGTAAGCGGACGCGTTCTCAACTGAGGGAGAACAGCACCATTCGCCGAGCAGCGTCTTTCGCTCCGCTGCATAGCCCAGGTCGACCGTTGGCAGCGATGCGAGTTGAAGATCGTCTGTATTCAAGTGACCGACGCCGACGACGCGCCAGTCTCTCCCCGTATGGCTCTCCGCCGCACGTGACTTGTAGATCACCGTCCACGTCATGAGCGAACCCGAGCACTGGCGCTCCGTCAAAAACGTGCTGGCACAGATAGCACGCCTTATAGGGATGGAAGGTAAGTCCAGCCAGCGAGATCATCGCGCCAGCGTGGTGGCAGCAGCTTCGTTCGCGAAACGGCATCACGAACGATCTCACCGGATCGGAGCTGAATGGCTGGTTGTGGCACGATAGCGGAAGGGCCGCTTACAGGTGCCGTACAGCGTAAGCGGCCACTCGTTGAGTTCGGTTGGAGCCTACTCTCGTTCGTCAGCGTCGACCGACTTCAGGCGCAAGCGTCACGAGCGGCTTGCCTTTTTCCACTATGTAGGTCGCGAGCTCGGCGCCATTGGTGGTGCCAGGATTATGCGCCTTGTGTGCTACACCTGCCGGTATGAACAAAACCTCGCCAGCTTTGAAGGTCGCCGGGCTCTGGCCGTCCAGCTGGTATTCCAACGTGCCTTCGATTACGTAGATGACCTCCTCGCCCGGATGTCGGTGCCAAGGCGCCGTTGCTCCCGGTGCGATGTCGATGCGCGCCTGCACTGTCTCCCGATTAACGATTGACAGGTCGTGTCGCTGAAGGTCTGTTCGCTTCACGCTCTGCTGACCCTGCGCAGTCGCAGCCATCGCACAAAAGGCGAGTGACGATCCAATTGCGAGTACGTACTTCGAGCCCATGCTCTTACTCCTTCGTGTTGAGAGTTTCCCTCGGGTTCTTGCGGTGAAGCGGGCAAAGCGTGCGACGCTCGATATCAGTCACCAACTGTTTCACGCTATAAGGCAGAGCCATGTCGTCATAGCCGGCAGGACGAAAATGACGAGTTTCATCTTCGCATCCGGAAGTGATGGACCGACGACTGCATGAAGCGCCAGTAAGGAGCTAGCGGACGCTACCGCTCACGCGCTCGCCGCCCGCAGGAACGTACCGCTTCCCGCTGAGGACCTGTCGCAGCGGCCTCCCACAGGCACGCGCCCGCGCGCCACGGCGCCCCCCGGCGCATGGTCGCGCCTCGTCATGACCGCGCTTTCCGACCCGCGCCGCTTGTTCGGCAACCTGCTCCAGCTCGGCGCGGTCGAGTCGGTCGATCTCGCGCACGCCACCTGCCGCGTGCGCGTCGGCGAGCTGGTCACCGGCGACATCCCCTGGCTCACCCCGCGCGCCGGCGCCGCGCGCGTCTGGTCGCCCCCGGTCGCGGGCGAGCAGGTGCTGCTGCTCTGCCCCGAGGGCGACGTGGAGGGCGGACTCGTTCTGCCCGCGCTGTTCAGCGACACGCATCCTGCCCCCGCCAGCGACAAGCGCGACCTCGTCACCTGGGCGGACGGCGCCGAACTCTCCTACGACGCCGAGGGCGCCGGCCTCGTCCTCAAGCTCCCTGACGGCCGACCGCTCACGATCACCGCGCCTGCCGGCGTCTCGATCGAGGCACCGGTCGCGATCAAGGGCGACGTCAAGGTGAAGGGCAGGACCGCGCTCGACGGCGACGTAAGCGTCACCGGCAAGCTCACCGCCAGCGACGACGTCGTCGCTTCCGGCAAGAGCCTCAAGCGCCATACCCATCCCGGTGTCCAGCCGGGCGGCGGCACCTCGGGGCCACCGCAATGAACGGCATGGACGCCGTCACCGGCCGACCGCTTCGCGGCGCGGCGCACCTGCGCCAGTCGGTCGCGGACATCCTCTCGACCCCGATCGGCAGCCGCGTCGCGCGCCGCGATTACGGCTCGCTGCTGCCCGAGCTGCTCGACCAGCCGATGAACGCGCTCGGTCGCATGCGCCTGGTCGCCGCGACCGCGCTCGCGCTCGCACGCTGGGAGCGCCGGCTGCGCGTCACCGCGGTCGCGGTCGAGGCGCGCGCCGACGGTCGTGTCGCGCTCACCATCGACGCCACCCGCACCGACGTCCCCGCCCCCAACGCGCGCACGCGGCTGCTCGTCCCGCTTGCCCCCCGCCCCGCCTGAGGAACCGCCCATGCACGGCATCACCGTCACCGAATATAGCGAGGGCGCCCGCGCGCTTGTCACCGTCGCCACCGCGGTGATCGGGCTGGTCGCTACCGCCAGCGCCGCAGCGGGCGCCGCGAGCGACGCGCTCGACGCCGCCTTCCCGCTCAACCGTCCGGTGCTGGTCACCGACCTCCCCGCTGCGATCGGCGTCGCCGGGAATGACGGCGCGCTGGTCGCGATCGCCGATCAGGTGCGCGCGCCGGTAATCGTCGTGCGCGTCGCCGCGGGCGCCGACACGGGCGCGACCAACACCAATGTCATCGGCGGCACCGTCGCCGGCACCAAGACCGGGCTGCAGGCACTGCTCGCCGCCGAGCCGCAGCTGGGCGTGCGCCCGCGCATCCTCGGCGCGCCGGGGCTCGACACACAGCCGGTCGCCGCCGCGCTCGCGGTGGTCGCCGTGGTCGCGGACAAGCTGCTCGATCGCGGAGGAAGTCGCCCGCGCGCTGGAGGCGTACCGCCGCCGCGAGGCCGCGCACGCGCGCGCCAGCTACCGCGACGATCCCGACGGAGCCGACCAATGAACCTGATGGCGCTCGGCATGTTCGTCTTCTCGATCGACACGCTCGCTTATCAGGAGCTGACGCGCGACCGCGCCTGGCGCCACGCCCGCGCCCCCCGCGTCGGCGCGCTCGACGCCACCCAGTTCCTCGGCCGCGACAATGACGAGATCACGTTCGCCGGCGACGCGCCGGCCGAGCTGATGGACGGCGCCGCCTCGCTCGCGCAGCTGGTCGACATGGCCGCGGAAGGCGCCGCCTGGCCGCTGGTGAGCGGCAGCGGCGACGTGCTCGGCCAGTTCGTCGTCACGCGCGTCAGCGAGCGCCACACCGCCTTCTTCCCCGACGGCACGCCGCGGCTGATCGGCTTCCAGCTCCAGCTGCTCCAGGTCGACGCCGAGCCGGCCCCCTCGCCCGCCGCACCGGCCGGCGGTAACGCTGCGGAGTGGGTGTGAGCGCCGCGCCCAACCGCCCCGACTATCGCGTCACCGTCGACGGGCAGGACATCACGCCGGTGCTACGCGGGGCGTCAGCTGGTGCGGGTTCACGCGGCGGGCGCCCGCGGCTGGTCGCGCTGCGTGCGAGGTGGTGAATGACGTTAACCCGCAGAAGTACTCGTTGGCCCACATTGCGGCGTAGTTTGCCTTCGCCGGGTGCTTGTGATCAGACGGCGGAGATTGTGGAACAATGATCCTCGCCCCGGAGCCACTACCAACACCTTCTAACGACGCGGCCCGTGCACGATTGCAGTCATGGTGCCACCGCTGCCCATGTGAAGGCGTCTTGCCGGTCGTGAACTCGACCGTCTGCTTTCGAACGATCGGTGGAGGGTACGGTGGCCGTTCGGCGACGCGAGCTTCGTAAGCGTCTTGCGGCACACACCGCCCCAACATAAGGAGACGTTATACCGTACCTGGTTGATCTAAGGGGGATCGATGAACCGACTGTCCATCCGGGCAGGCCTGATGCTTGGCCTGTTCCCGATCACCATGCCTGCCTCCGCCCAGACGGAGGCTGAGGAGCACTCACGCCGCTCGGACATCGTCGTCAACGGCATCCGCGAGGACGATAGCTATGCGCCCCAGCAGGCGACCGTTGCGGGCAAGAGCCCCGCTCCGCTGATTGAGATTCCGCAATCAGTCAGTGTGGTCACGCGCCAGCAGATCGAGGACCGCAACCTGTTCACAATCGGCGAGGCGGTGCAGACCGTGGCTGGCGTCACAGTGATGCCGTTCGACGGCACCAATCCCGATTATCGCGCGCGCGGCTTCGTGCTCGACTATGCCTATGACGGCATCCCCTCAACCTTCTCCTCGGGCGTGCCCGAATTCGACCTCGTCATCTACGAGCGGCTCGAGGTGCAGCGCGGACCCACGGGTCTGTTCCGCGGTTCCGGGTCGCCGGGCGGCACGATCAACCTCATCCGCAAGCGTGGGCAGGATCAGCTCACGGTTTCCGGTGCGCTCTCTGCGGGGTCCTGGAACAACTATCGCGGCGAGTTCGACATCGGAGGGCCAGTGGATGCCGCGGGTCGCCTGCGCCTGCGAGCAGTCGGCGCGCTCCACGACCGCGACTTCTTTCAGGTAAAGTCGCATACACGCAAGCTCACCGCCTATACCGCGCTCGACTTCGACCTGACGCCGACGACCACGGTCGGAGCGTCGCTCAGCTACCAGGATACGGTGGCGAACACGCCGATGAACGGGCAGCCAGCCTATGGGCTGTTGACCAACGGCCAGCTGCACCCGCTGACCGACCAGTTCCTGAACTTGCGCCGCGACTTCCAACATCTGCCGAGTTGGAACAAGTTCACCGAAACGACCACCGAATATGCCGGCGAGATCAAGCAGCAGCTCGGCGACTGGTCGATGGTCGTGCGCGGACTTTACCGCATCATCCCGCGAGCCTGGGAGGATGCGTTCGTCCGGCCCGGAACGGGTGTCGATCCCGTCACACTGATCGCAGAATATGTGAATCGCCGCAGCCGCGGCGTGAATGGCAAAACGTCGGTGGACGCCTATGCTACCGGGCCCTTCACGCTGTTCGGCCAGGAGCATGAGCTGGCGATCGGCTACAGCTGGGACAAGCGGACAACCTCATTCCTCAATCGCACCCAAACTCCGGTCGGTCGCTATTCCATCTACGATGCGGACACGATCCCGCTGCCGGCTGCCGCCTTCACGTCCGGGAGCGAGACCGATCTGCAGCAAAGCGGCGTGCACGCGCAGCTCCGGCTGCGCCCGATCAGAGGTCTGACGATCGTCGCGGGCGGTCGGATCAGCGACTATACCAACAAGTCGCGCAACATCCCGCCCTCGTCCCCGACCGGCCTCGTCACCGGAGCGCGAGAGCGCGGCCAGTTCACACCCAGCCTCGGTGCGGTGCTGCACCTGACCGACGATGTTACGCTGTACGGAAGCTATTCCGACATCTTCAACCCTCAGACTTCGCTGCGCGCTGACGGCAGCGTGCTCGACCCGCGCGTCGGAGAGCAATATGAGGCGGGGCTGAAGGGGCGCTTCCTCAGCGGCGCAGTGAACGCGAGCGCCGCGATATTCCGCAGCAAGGACAAGAACCGCGCCCTCTCCGACACGGCTAACCCCGGGTTTTTCGTGCAGGCGGGCGTCGTGACAGTCGAAGGGTTCGAGTTCGAGGTCACCGGGCGCCCGCTGCCCGGGCTGGACCTGGTGGCGAGCTACACCAATGTGAAGACCCAATTTGAGCTGGGAACCGCCGCACAGACCGGGGCGGTGTTCGACCTCAACACGCCCCGGCACCAGTACAAGGCCTACGTCCGGTACGAGCCGGCGGCGCTCGGCGGGGTCTTTGCCGCGGTCAGCGTAAACGGTCAAAGCGGCGTCATCGCGGGCGGCGTGGCCGGCCTTCGCGAGCAGGCGCCGTTCGCGGTCGCCGGGGCCCAGCTCGGCTGGCGGGTCAGCGAGGAGCTGCGGGCGTTCGTGTCGGTCAACAACGTGTTCGACAAGGTATATTACCAGCGCGTCGGCTCGATCAACACGTACAACTTTTATGGCGAGCCGCGGAACGTCCTGCTGACCCTGCGGGCAAGTTACTGATGGCGCCCGTCCTCCTCTCGGTCCTCGCCGAGCACCGGTGGCGGCTGCCGATACGCGACCCGACGGCTCGCGGTGCTCAGGCTGGGCGCAGCCGCGGTGAGGGCGCAGGCGGCCAACTGCATGTTACGCAGGAAACGGGCATAATCGAAGACTGACACGTACCCGAAGGTACGATCCACCACCGACTGCCCGCGGTGGAGATACCCTCCGCCGCGGTGCCGCCTACGCTCTCTGCGGATAATGCCGAGCAAGCCTATTGCACCCGCGCGAAACCCGCTGCGTCGGCCTGAGTGGCGATGATCCTTGAGCTGCGCGCGGTCGCTCTGCCGCAGGTACGGGTCGTGGTGGAAGTCCTCGCTGCGGCCGGAGGTTCGCGCCTGGGCGACGCCGGCGGCGGAGAGCCGCTCGGCACTCCCCGACCACAGCCTTATCCCACCGCATCCCCGCCACCTCCGTTCTGGGCCATAAACCCGAGCGTTGCCGGCCTGGTGGGCGGTCTCAGCAAGCGCCAGCCGTGGCCCATCGACCGCGATGTCTGTGGAGGTAGTTTGCAGGCATCGGCTTTCGCGAAGCTACTCGCCCCCCGCTGGCGCGCCTTCGCTCTTGGTGCCGCGACCAGCTTCGACTAGCACGCGGCCATGGCTCACTCCGGCTCCTGCCACTGTGGCGGCATTCGTTTCACGATCGATGTCGAGCCGGTCGAACTCACCACCTGCGATTGCTCACTGTGTGTGAAGCGTCACGCGGTGATGACGAAAGTGCCGGAAGCTGCGTTGTCCGTGCAGACGGGTCAGGATCTGCTCGCCACGTACGAGTGGAACACCCGCCGCGCCAAACACCATTTCTGCCGTCGATGCGGCATCTACGTGTTTCATCGGAAGCGCGCAGCCCCCGACCACTTCGGGGTCAACGTCTTCTGTCTCGACGGCTTCGACACCGCATCGCTGCCGGTGCGCGCGACCGACGGCCGGGGAATGACCGTGGTCTCCGATGCACCGCGCGATGAGTGGCCCGGCCCCCGCGTCTCGGGCGCGCGCGGATAAGGCGGCCTTGCGCGTCAGAGTTGTCGAAAGCCGCTTGTCCGCTCTCTCCCCTGGCCAAGTATTGCGCCGGAGGAATCCGTTGTAGCGATATGCCCCCGCGTTCCAGCAGCGCTGCCGATCGCGCAAGCGGTACCGAGGCTGGAGCTTCGACAACGCCGCGATACCGAATGTCTGGCCGTGTAGAGCCCGCTGAGACCTGATCGGTGGCTGCCGTAGCGGCACACGCCGTTCACAAGCGAACGAACAAGGTCGCACTCAGCACATGGTTGACGCGGTCATCGCCTGGGCGGTTGATGCGCTGGTTCAGATATCCCGGCTCAAGCCGCGCCCGCTCCGCAACCGGAAATCCGACGCCGACAAAGGTGCGCCATTGATCGATACCGTCGCGCACGCCCCAGCGGGTCTCGTTGAGGTTGAAGAAGCCCTCGGTAAACGCGACCGCCTGAAGCCCGCCCGGCTTGGCGATCGGCACCTGCACCCGCACGAACTGGCGGAGCCGCCAGGCGGTGCCGTCTCGGCCCTCGACCATCCGCTGTTCGAGCCGCGTGCGACTGATGACGAGCGGTGCCCCGCTCCTCAGTCGGATCGGCGCGAACTGGACCTGCTGCCATGGGCGGTGCTCATGCGTCACCGCGCCGCCTTCCGGATCGGTCCTGACATAGGCATAACCGACGACAGCGTGAGCGTCTCGCCCGATCCTAGCTCCGATCGCCGGCCGGACAATGACCTGGCTGCCACCGCCAATGTCGTCGGTCGCTCGGGCCTGTCCCTCGAGCCAAAGGAAGAGATCGCCGCGCACGGCGCCGGTCGCAATCACCGACGCCCATGCCTGTGTGTCCTCCTCGGCATGAGCGGGCGGAGAACACACGGCAAAGGTTGCTGCGACGGCGCTCGCAAGAAACGTCCGCGCCAGCCGATGGCGTCCGGCTCTCGACGCGCGAGAGCCGGGCGATGCGACGGGGCGCAAGAGCATGTTATTGATCGTGGCATGGTGAGTGAGCATCGCGCGTCCCCGGAATGAAAGCTGGACGCGACCCTTCAGCTGACGCCTCGTGGGGAGATCGCAATCCCCATGCGCAAAATCAGCCACGCCGCGACTTTCTTGTCAACCACGTTTGACGGTCGACGTCCGCGCGTCATGGATCGATCATCGCCTGTCTGCTGCCTCTCGGCTCGGACCTAGTAGCGGCGATACCCGTTCCCGCGATAACCTGGCGAGGCCACGAAGGAAGGCGACAGCGCCTTGCCCTACTCGCATGGTTACTGTTCGAGCCTTCTGACCCAGAACCGGACTAGCCGTCATTGAGGACGCATTGCCACGTTGCCCCAAGCGCCCGCCTTTCGTAGGCGGCACTGTTCATGGGGGAGAGGACGATGGCAAAACTGACGGGAACGAACGGGAACGATCAGCTGACCGGAACCGCCGACGACGACCTGATCGAGGGTCTGGCTGGCAACGACACGCTGTCCGGCGGCATGGGCAATGACGTGCTGGACGGCGGAGACGGTGACGACTTCGTCGTCGACGAAGCGAGTGGTTCGGACACGCTGCGGGGCGGCGCGGGCAACGACGTCATCAAGCTGTTTCACACGGAGCGGCAGTTCGTCAGCGAGACGATCGTGATCGACGCCGGCGCGGGGAACGACCTGGTCTCGGTGACCACCCTAGCCACCGGTCCGGTGACCATCGACCTGGGCGACGGCGATGACACGCTGAACCTGATCGCGGTTTACGGATCGGCCACCATGACATTGGGAGCAGGCCAGGATCATGTCGTTCTCGGTGCGAGCTACGGCGATTATACCGCCTTCTTGACGACCACGATCACGGACTTCGCGACGGGCGACGCCGGCGACGTGCTCGATCTCGGCGCGTATTTGAGGCGGCACGCGCCCAATTGGAACGGTTCCGACCCGGTCCGATCGGGTTACCTGCGCGTGGTGCAGTCCGGGAAAGACGCGCGGGTCGACATCGATCGCGATAGTACGAGCGGACATGACTACGGCTTCCTGGAACTGCTCACGTTGCGGAACGTCGATGTCGCCAGGCTCACCGCGCACAACCTCAACGGCTTTGAGCCCCATGGGTCACCGATGGACGCGCGCAACGACTTCAACGGCGACGGTTACTCCGACATCCTCTGGCGCAACGATAACGGTGCGCTGTCCGATTGGCTGGGCGGACAACAAGGCCGCTTCACGACGAACGATGCCGCCGCCTTCACGCAAGTGCCGACCAGCTGGCAGGTCACCGGCACGGCCGATCTCAATGGCGACGGTCGCGACGACATGCTGTGGCGCAACAGCGACGGCACCCTCTCCAACTGGCTGGCGCGCGCCGACGGCGGCTTCACCCCCAATGACGCCAACGGCTTTGTTCGCGTCGGGACCGACTGGCAGGTCGTGGGCACCGGCGACTTCGACGGCGACCATCGCGACGACATCCTGTGGCGCCATGCCGACGGGACGATTTCCGACTGGCTCAGCACCGCTGCGGGTGGGTATAAGGCAAACGACGCGGTGGCGTTGACCGATGTATCGGCGAGCTGGACCGTGGCGGGCACGGGCGATTTCAACGGTGACGGTCGCGACGACATCCTGTGGCGCAATGCCGATGGCTCCCTGTCGGACTGGCTCGGCCGCACAGACGGTGGCTTCACCGTCAACGACGCGGCGGCGTTCAGCCGGGCCGGGACCGATTGGACGGTGGTCGGCACGGGCGACTTCGACGGTGACGGTCGCGATGACATCCTGTGGCGCAACGCCGACGGCAGCGTCTCCAACTGGCTGGGCCGCGCCGACGGCGGCTTCACCGTCAATGACGCCGTCGCCCTCGTTCCGCGAGCCTTGACCGGCTGGTCAGTTGCCGAAATCGGCGACTACAGCGGAGACGGTCATGATGACGTCCTGTGGCGCAGCGACAGCGGCGTCGTCATCAACTGGGTGGGCATGGGGTCGGGCAGCTTCTACGCTAACGACGGCGCCACGCTGGTGCCGGTCAGCACCGATTGGCACATCGCCTGATCCCCTACGCCGCGGTGGAGCAGCCCTCCGCCGCGGCACGTCCGCCACCCTGCGCGCCGATCACCTGTCCGCTTTCGACATGTCTGCGCCATCGCCGCGGCCGTTTGGCTAGACACCCTGCCCTCGCCGGTGTCGCCGCCCCGACAGGCGCGCTCGTCCGCTCCAGCAATGGCGCGACCAGCATTGCATCAGTTGGCCACGTCGCGGCGACGATCAGTCCGCCGCTGGTCAGGTAGATGGTCGAGGCCGCCGCTAGGTAAGCGGCCAGGGGCCGAGCCACGACCCGGTCGCGCCGGCGGCTCGGTACGCCTGGCGACCACCTCGCCTAATCGGTGGTTTCGCTCGCGATGACACCGGCAGCGTGAGGCACGACCCGCTACCGCCCGAACGCCGCGCGATAGGCGCGCGCCACGTTGGGGAGATGCCCGTCGGTAAGCCGCGCGTTGATCCCGCCGTCGGTGCGGTTCCAATAATTGTGGTGCGACAGGCGCGCGCCCTGGGCGATGATCCACGCCGCCATCAGCTGCGCGAAGATCGCAGCGCGGTCGTCGTCCACGCCCCATTCCGACACGCCGATCAGCTTGCCGTGGCGCGCGCCGAACGACGCCAGCCAGCCCAGCCCGAACGGCTGCGACACGCGATAGCCAAAGATCGAGCGGCCGCCGTCGCGCAGGTTCTGGTCGTCGTACTTGCCCTGATAGTAGAGGTCGACGCTGACGACGTCGACCAGGTCGTCGCCGGGGTAGCATTGCTCGGGGTTGATCCCGCCCTCGCCGATATTGGGGCACCAGTCGAAATAGAAGCGGCGCGACACCTGGCGGAAGAGACTGGCGATGCGACGCCACGCCGCGACATAGGGGCGCGCCGCCCAACGTCCGCCGCCGTCGTGCGCCGCAAGCGACTGCGACGCCAGGTTGAACTCCCATGGCAGGCGGACGCAGATGCGGCTATCGTTACGCGGCGAGGCCGCGAGGATGGCGCCCGCGATCCGTCGGTACAGCGCATCGCGTGTTCCCGCGACGACACTGTCATAGCCGCGCGCACCACCGACCGGGACCGACCAGTGCACCCGCCGTCCCTGGGCGATCACGCCACGGCCGACACCGACGATGAAGTCGATCGATTGCTCCAGCTTCTCCCAGCTCTCCTGGTTGAAGTAGAGCAGGTCGTGATCCTGCCCGCGGCCGAGCCACTCGCCCCAGCGCCGCATCGCCGCCGGATCGTTGCCGGTAATGGCGCCGAGCTGGCGCACCGGGATGCCATCGTGGCGCGTCGCCGTCAGCTCGCCTGCATGGCCGCGACACGCAACCAGCGCCGTCGCGGTGGCGCCCGCCCCCAGCCGCAGCGCATCGCGCCGTCCAATCGGCGCACCCTCTCTCGTGACCATCGACTTCCTCCTCGAACCCCATGAGCCGAGTAGAAGTTGCTGCACGTGCGAGAAAGTCGGCGCGGGAGCGGGCGCGCTCCGCTCGCACGGGCGCGGGCACCGCTCACCGTCTTATGTGCACGCGACGCGACGAACCGCGTCGCATGCCGTGGCTCACACCAGGTTGAAGTGGACCGAACGGCGCCGGCGCATGCCATAGCCCACTGCGGCAAAGCCGGCGAGCATCAGCATCCAGGTCGACGGCTCGGGCACGGCTGCGGGCGTGAAGCCGAAGCGCGTCGTCAGCCCGGCGTCGGCGTCGACCACGCCGCGGTCCTGATCGCGGAACGAGTTGAACGTATAGACGCGCTGCACCTGGCCCGGCGCGTAGGAGGCGGCGCCCGTCAGGTTGCGCAGCCCGTCGCCGCGGATCTCGAGCAGCAGGTCGCCCATCGCGGGATCGTAGAAGAAGGATCCGTCGAACGAGCGCGCGCCGGCGGCGCCCGCCGCCACCGTGCCGTTGTAGAAGGAGGCGAAATCGGCGCCGCGATTGGCTGACAGCATCGACGACATCGCGCCCACGCCGGTCGCCGCGGTGCCGAGATAGATCGACAGCGGCGTCGCCGCATTGGGCTGGAGGAAGAAAGTGAGGCTGTCGATATAGCCCGCCGTGCTGAACAGCGCGCTCGAAATGCTGTACTGGACCGTGGCGGTGCAGCCCGGCGCACAGGTGACCTGATCGGTGGTGTTGGTGCCGAAGTCGATCGTCGCGCCCGCGGCGGGAACCGCTGCGACGACGGCGGCGCCGAGCGCCGCCAGACCGATGATTTTCATTGTGTACGCCCCTTTTACTACGTCCCCAACGCTAACCCGCGTTAGCGAGTTAGGATGCATAGCTTCGTGACGCATCCGTCTCGGATTGGAACAGTGACGATCGGCCCGAGCCGGCCGGGACCGCACCCGTGAATGCCGCGTTGAGCGCCGCGGAGGTGAGCATGACCGAGGAAGACGAACGCTGGATGCGCGAGGCGATCGCGGTGGCGCGCTCGAAGGGATCGGATCCGTCCACCTCGCCGCTCGGCTCGGTGATCGTGCTCGACGGCAGGGTGCTCGCCGCGGAGCGCAACCAGACGCACGAGCTGCCCGACGCCACCGCCCATGCCGAGATGATGGCGATCCGCCGCGCCTGCGAGGGCAGCGGCGAGCTCGAGCTGCGCGGTGCGACGCTGTATTCGACGCTGCAACCGTGCGGCATGTGCACGATGGCCTCGATCTGGTCGAAGGTCGGCCGCGTCGTCTATGGCGCCGGGCGGGACGACGTCCACGCGATGTATTTCGAGGCAAAGCATGTCGACACTCTGTCGTTCATCGCGGATGCCTATCGCGACGATATCGTGATCGAGGGCGGCTGCCTGCGCGAGGAATGCGCTGAGCTCTACTACCCGCCCGACGCGGACCTCCCGAAGGAGGAACAGGCAAACCTGTGAAGGCATGATGTGAGGGCGGAAGGCGAGCCGTCGAAATTTGACGAAGGCGCAAAGCAGGGCGTGGCGCAGCCCGCCTTTTGCTTCCGTCCTCCACCATCATCATCCTGATCTCGTTTCAGGACCCGCGGCGCCGCATCAGCGACCGCCGCGGCGCCTTCGGCACGGTGGATCCTGAAACGAGTCCAGGATGACGGCGGGAGCGGTGAGGACGCCTGCGCAAAGGGCGAACGTCATATCGCGCCGGCCCCTCCCTTTAGCCGGACGAGCGCCGCGCCGCTCACGCCTCCGGCGCCTCCCCCTCGACACCGCGATACCGCTCCACCATCGCGCGCACGTCGACCCGTGCACCGAGCCGCGCGCACAGCAGCGCAGTACCGCTCACCTTGCGCTGGACGAACAAGGTGTCGATCGGCGGCAGGTGCCAGGTGGCGCGGTCGCGCGCCACTGTGGTGGCCTCCTCGCGCACCACGCCGACGAAGCGTCTGTCGCCAAAGTCGAACGCGCCCGGCCGACCCAGGTCGGCGAGGATCACGTCGATCATGCGGTTGACCGCGGCGCCGTGGCGCTCCACCGCGGCGGTGCCGAGGAAGCCCGCGGCGAGCGCCGCCTCGCGGACGCGCGCGCGGTCGCCGTCGAGCCCGGCCATCAGCAGACGGTGGTAACCCCGGCGCGTCTCGGCGCGCACCTCGCGCGCTGCGCCGAAGTCGAGCAGCACGAGCCGGCCGTCGTCCGCCTGCCAGCGGTAGTTGGCGAAATTGGGATCGGTCTGCATCACGCCCCAGTCGAACAGTTCGCGCAGCACCAGCCGCACCAGCGCTGCACCGGCAGCGTCGCGCGTCTCCGCCGGCGCGTCTGCGAGCGTCTCGACCGGTACTCCCGCAACGAACGTCATCGCGAGGACGCGATCGGTGCTGAGCGCGCGCTCCGGCGCCGGCACGACATAGCCGGCGTCATCGCCGAGCAGCGTGCGATAGCGTTCGAGCATCGCTAGCTCGCGCGCATAATCGGCCTCCTCGTGCAGCTGGCGCTTGGCCTCCTCGAGCAGCGGACGGAGATCGAGCTCGCGCGGCAGCAGCCCGGTGACACGCAACAGCGTGGCGACATTGTCGACGTCGGCATCGATGCTCTCGGCGACGCCCGGATATTGCACCTTGATCGCGAGCACGCGCCCGTCTGGCAGCTCGGCACGATGGACCTGGCCGATCGAGGCGGCGGCGATCGGATGCGCCTGAAAGTGGCGGAAGCGGCGTCGCCACCCCTCGCCCCATTGCTGCGCGAGCACGCGGTCGAGCTGCGCGGGCGGCATGTGGTGCGCGCTCTCGCGCAGCCGCGCCAGGATCGCGGTGAGCTCGGGCGGAAGCACGTCGCCCGCGTCCATCGAGATCATCTGACCGAGCTTCATCGCCGCGCCGCGCAGCTGCGACAATTGATCGGCGACGCGCGCGGCATTGGCGGGGGTGAGCAGCAGCTCCCCCATGCGCGGGCGCTCCCCGGTGGCGAGCCGGCGCGCGCCCTCCGCGATCACCCCGCCCGCCACGCCGCCCGCCAGCTTGCCGAAACCGCTGAGCCGCGACCATCGCCCGCTCGGCACCGCGCGTCCGCGCTCATCCACCATTCGCTCGCTCCTTCGAGCGGGTGCAACGGTTCGGGCGCGACGGAGGATGCATCGTGTCGGCATGAGACGACGCACCGGTCTGGGGCGCCGTCCCGCGCTGCCGCAAACGGGCAAGCGCAGCGGGCGATAGGACCCGCGCTCAGCGCCTCCTTACTTCGGCCGGGTCATCGAGAACGGCCGGTCCGCGCGCGCGGTGCCCCACTCCTTGTTCGGCGTCGGCCCCATCACGAAGCGGAGTGTGCCGCCCGCCCGCAGCGCCTCGCGCGACAGCCACGGCTTGGCGTAAGGCGCGCCGTTGAGCGTCGCCGACTGGATGTAGACATTGTCGCGGCTGTTGTTTTCGGCCTCGATCGTCAGCAGCTTGCCGCCGGGCATCGTCACGCTGACGCGGCGAAACAGCGGGCTGCCGATCGCATATTGCCCTACCGTCGGCGTGACGGGATAGAAGCCGAGCGCGGAGAAGACGTACCAGGCCGAGGTCTGGCCATTGTCCTCATCCCCGGGATAGCCGTCGGGCGCGGCGGAGTAGAGTTTCCGCATCACCTCGCGCGCGTGATATTGCGCCTTCCACGGTGCACCGGCCCAGTCGTACAGATAGATCATATGCTGGATCGGCTGATTGCCGTGCGCATATTGGCCCATGTCGACGATCTGCATTTCGCGGATCTCGTGGATCACCTGGCCGTAATAGCTGTCGTCGAAGATCGGCGGGGTCGAGAACACCGAGTCGAGCCGCGCGACGAACTTGCGGTCGCCCCCCATCAGGTCGATCAGTCCCTGTACGTCCTGCATCACCGACCAGCTGTAGTGGATCGAATTGCCCTCGGTGAAGGCGTCGCCCCATTTGTACGGGCTGAACGGAGTCGACCAGCTGCCGTCCTTGTTGCGGCCGCGCATCCAGCCGCTCTGCGGGTCGAACAGCTTGCGATAATTATGCGCCTGCGCGGCATACTTCCTGGCATCGTCGGTCTTGCCCAGCGCGGCGGCCATTCGCGACAGCGAGAAGTCGGCGGTGGCATATTCGAGCGTGCGCGCCGCATTCTCGTTGATACCGACGTCGTAGGGGACGTAGCCGAGCTGGTTGTACAGCTCGACGCCCTCGCGCCCGACCGCGCTGAGCACCTTGCCGCTCTTGTCGCGCGGCCGCCCCTCGGAGGTGGTCGCGTTCTTGACCATCGCCTCGTACAGCGTGTTGGCGTCGAAGCCGCGGACGCCGTTGAGATAGGCGTCGGCGATCAGATTGGCCGAGTTCGACCCGATCATGACGCTGCGATGCCCCGGGCTGGCCCATTCCGGCAGCCAGCCCGACTCCTTGTAGGTGTTAACCAGCCCCTGCATGATCTCGCCGTCGCGCTCGGGGTACATCAGCGCGAAGAAGGGGAAGACCGCGCGCCACGTGTCCCAGAAGCCGTTGTCGGTGTAGAGCGGGCCGTCGTGGACCTTGCCGTCATACGGGCTGTAGTGGATCAGCTTGCCGTTCGCGCCGCGCTCGTGGAACTCGCGCGGGAATTGCAGCATGCGCCACATCGCCGAGTAGAAGGTGCGGCGGTTATCGAGATCGGGGTCGTCGACCTTGATGCGGTCGAGCTCGGCCGACCAGGCGGCGCGTGCCTTGGCCCTGGTCTGGTCGAACGTGTCGCGACCGATCTCGCCGTCGAGGTTGCGCTGCGCCTGCTCGGCGCTGATGAACGACGAGGCGACGCGCGCGCCGACCTGTTCGCCCTTCTTCGTCGCGAAGCTGATCACCGCGCCGACGTGATCGCCTTCGGCGCGGCGGCCGGCGGTCAGCGTGCCGCTGCCGTCGAAGGTCTGGCTGACGGTGAAGGGCTTGTCGAACTCGACCACGAACCAGTTGCGGAAATTGGCCGGCACGCCACCGTGATTGTTGCTGACATAGCCGGTGATGCGGCGGCGCGCCGGGTCGACCGACACCATCGAGCCGCCGGTATAGCCATCGAGCAGGACGTGCGCGTCCTTGGCTTCGGGGAAGGTGAAGCGGAACTGCGCGGCACGCCCGGTCGGCACGATCTCGGTGGTGACGTCATAGTCGGCGAGATAGACCTTGTAGCCCCAGGCGCGGCTCTCCTCCGCCTTGTGGCTGAACCAGGAGGCGCGTTCCTCCTCCTTCGCCTTCACCGTGCCGGTCATCGGCAGCAGCGCGAAGGCGGCATAATCGTTCATCCACGGGCTCGGCTGGTGCGTTTGCTTGAACCCGTTGATCTTGTGGGAGCTGTATGTGTAGCCCCAGCCGTTCCCCATCTTGCCGGTGACCGGCGTCCAGGCGTTCATCCCGAACGGCACCGCGATCGCGGGGTAGGTGTTGCCGTAGGACAGCTCGTAGCTGCTGTCCGTCCCCATCAGCGGGTTGACGAGGTCGACCGACGCCGGCGGCGCGTCCTGCGCCACCGTCGCCGCGGGGGAGAGGATCATGGTGGAGGCGCACAGCGCCGCGATGATGCCCCGGCGCCGCGCGCTTGCCATGTTCACTCTCCCTGAGACGTCATTGGTGATCAGAACTTGAAGGCGGCGCCGAGATAGACGCGGCGGCCGGCATATTCGTTAGAGACGAAGCGGTCCTTGGTGTCGTTGCCGAGGTGGCGGCGCTGCTCCGACTTGGTGAGGTTGATCACCGAGGCGGTGATCTGGACGTTCTTGTAGACGTCGAACGCCGCGTTCAGATCGACCTGCTCATAGGGATCGTCGTAGGTGTTGATCCCCGACACCAGTTCGCGCACCACCTCGCCGCGGCGGTTGTACGAAGCGCGCAGCAGCACCGGCCCGCGCTCGTAGAAGATCGAGGCGTTGAACTGCGTCTTGGCGCTGTTGACCAGCGGCGACTCACCCAGCTTGGTGCCGTTGAGCGAGACCTCCGCGGTCGACGTGTCATTGTAGGTGAAGTTCACCTGCGCGCCGAGCCCGAAGTCGAGCGTATGCTGGGCGTAGAGCTCGACGCCCTGCGACACCGCGCTGGAGCCGTTCGCCTGGGTCGCATATTGTTGCACCGTCACCGTCTCGCCGGCGACCTCCTGCGGCAGGTCGATCACGACCGGCACGACGAAGTCCTTCACGTCCTTGCGGAACAAGGTTGCGCCGATGACCGAGCCGGGGTGGAAATACCATTCCGCACCGATGTCATACTGCCACGCCCGGAATGGCCTCAGGTTGAAGTTGCCGCCCTCGCCGAACCAGCCGGGCAGCGCGCCGAACTGGCCGCGATCGAACACGAACGGGTCCGAGTTGAAGGTCAGCGCGCGCGCCGCGCCGAGGTCCTGATAGCCCGGCCGGCTGATCACCTTCGACGCCGCGCCGCGCAGCAGCAGGTTGGGGACCACCTCCCACGAAATGTTGAAGCTCGGCAGGAAGTCGGTGTAGCTCTTGGTCTGTGCATTCTGGCTGAAGACGCGCTGCTGGCGCTGGGCCTCGGGAATGACGAGGCAATTGCCGTCCTCGCCGAACGGATTGTTCGGGTCGAACTGGCCGTTCGGTCCGTTGACGCAATAGTCATTCTCGTAGATCAGCGCGTCAGTCGATACGCCGCTCTGCTTGGTGTTGACTACGCGAAGTCCTATGTTGCCGCGCACCGTCTCGGTCTTGAAGTTGGCCTGCGCGTAGCCCGCCCAGATCTTCTCCTGAATGTCGTACACGTTCTGCGGCTCGGGCACACGCACGGGGCCGTTGTACTTGCCGTTAAGGTAATCAATGTAATTGTTGATGTTGATCGCCGGAAAGGCGCTCGTCTCGAACCCGCCCGCGATGTTGCCGAGCGAGTTGGGGTAGAAGATCTCCGGCAGCGCCAGCGCACCGCCGGGCGTGTCCTGGAAGCGTAGCGTATTGGCCGCGTCCGAATACCATTCGAAGCGGCCCGTCTCACGATGAACCCGACCGTCACGCCACTTGGCGCCCGCCTGGATCGATGCGAGGAAGGGCGAGTCGAAGCTGCGCGTCACGTCGACCTGGGCGTAGCGCTGCGACAGCGAGCTGTTGGTGAAGCCCGACCCGGTCGACCCGAGATCGATCTGTGCCACGCCATTGAGCATGTTCTGGATGATATCGGGCGAGAAGTTCATCGCAACCGACTGATCGGTGAAGTTCCAGGCGCTCAGGCTGTTGCCGTTGACCGCGCCGTTGCGCGGCTTGGCCTGCGCATAGAATTGGAACGACGGGCCGCCGGTCGATCGCGTCTTGCCGAACACAACGTCGACGCTGAGGTGATCTTTGTTCCACTTGGCGTGGACGTCGTAGGTATTCGACACACTCCGCTCGCGTCCCAGATAGTTCTGCGGCGCGGGAGTCTCCATGGTGCACGGATTGGCGTTGGCGCGGCACAAGGTACCCTCGGGTGGCACCTGGAAGGTCGCACCGTTCAGGATCGTCCCGCTCTTGTCGAGCGTGCCCGCTGTGAAAAAGTTGCCATATCCCCATTCGGGAATTTTGATGACGTTGCGGGTATAATCCCCGTCCAGCTGGAAGCGGAAGTAGTTGGCGGTGATCTCTAAATTGTCGAACGGCTTGGCCTGCATCGTCGCCTGGATGCCGAGGCGCTTGCGCTTTTGCTCCTCGATCGTTTCGCTGACCGACTGCGGCGCCCAATAGCCGTCGAACTCCGTACCGCCCTGCGTGGTTTGCTGACCGCCCACGCCATCGTTCCAATAATCGATAGCGGCATCGTTGGCGTAGGTGCTGCCGTTGACGTCCACAGCCGGCTTGGCGTTGCGATCCCTGGTCCACCAATGCCAACTGTCGGCATTGGCGCTCAGCGTGCGGTTGGTCCGCTCCTGATAGGTCGCACCGACGAGGAAGCCGAGCGTTTTGCCCTCATTGTGCCACGACAGCAGTCCGGAGACGTTTGGCTCCGTCTTCTTCGTCACGTCGGCGTACGTGCCCTCGGCCGAAACCGTGCCCGACCAGGGCTTGAGGTCGAACGGCACGCGTGTGTGATTGATGATGACACCGCCGACGCCGCCCTCGTCGAGCCGCGCCTCGGATGACTTGAACACCTCGACGCTGCCGATCAGCGTGGACGGCAGCAGCAGATAGTTGAACGAACGCGACGGATTGTCGTCGCCCGCGCCGGCGATGAAGTTACCGTTGAGCTCGGTCAAGGTCAGGTCGGAGCCGAGGCCGCGGATACTCACCTGCGCGCCCTCGCCGCCGTCGCGGTCAATGATCACGCCGGGAACACGCTGGAGCGAATCGGCGACGTTCTTGTCGGGGAACTTGCCGACGTCCTCCGCGGTGATCACGTCGACGAAGGCATTGGCCTCGCGCTTGCGGCTGAGGCTCTGCTCGATCGAGCGGCGATAACCGGTGACGACAATGTCACCGCCACCCGCCGCAGCCGAGTCGACGGCGGAGTCAGCGGCGTCGGCCTGCAGCTGGCCGGGGCTGTCGAGCGTGCTGTTGGCGGCGGGCGCGGACACCTCGCCGGTGTTGCTCGACGGCGCCGGGACGGTCGTCTGGTCGGGCGCCTTGTCGGCCTGCTCGGCCTGGGCACCGGTGGCGGTCGAGGGGCTGGTCTGCTGCGCCTGCGCGCTGCCGACGATGCCCGCGGCCAGACTCACCCCCGCCAACAGCAGCGGCATCCGGCGGCGCAGCGGCGCGCGCGACGGGGCATGACCGGTGAAACCTCGCATATGTCCATCCCTCCTCTTCGCGGCGGGATTCGTTGCCCCGCCACGTCCCTCGACCCCATTGCCCGCGCGCACCGCTGGCGCGCTGCACCCCTCATGCCGGGCAGCGATGGTTAATCAGACAATAGCAAAAGCAAATTGTCAAATGGAAGAATTGAGAACGTTCGCGCAAACCTTTGTGAACAGGCAATGTCCGTCCAGATCGGCCGTAAAACCGATCGACGGCGAGCGATGAGGTGACGCCCCTCTACCGGCAGGATCGCTCCGCGCCTGTCGCACCGACGTCGGTTATGGAAGTGCTTCCCGGCGAACACGGCAGTCCAGGCCTTGACCAGAGAAACGAATTGCCGCGCCAGAAGCGATCAGGCTCCCGCGCGACAGGCCGCCCGATGAGCGTGCCGCAGAGGGATCCTTAGAGGGGCAAAGCCGAAGCTCCGTACGACCTAATCGACCGCCTTCCACAGCGCGCCGGGCTTGGGCAGCAGGAAGTGGCTGAATGGCAGGATGGCGGCGCCCACGGCCGGCGCATCCTCGGACAGTGCGGCGCGCTCCACGCGCGCCACCGCGGGGGCGTTGGTCACCTCCCCGATCAGCGCGTTGACCCGGTCGGCCAGCGTCTCCACCACCGCGGCGGGCAGCCGACCGCCGATCAGCACCGCGGCGGGATCGATCAGGCAGCTGATCGCGTCGAGCGGCGTACAAAGCCGCCGCGCGGCGCGGTCGATCCAGGCGTCGACGCTGGCACGCGCGGCATCGGGCGCGTCGGCGGCGAGCGCGGCGGTGATGGCAAAGCCGTCACGCGCGAGATGCTCCTGCAGGCCGGAACGCGAGACCAGTTTCTGCACCTGCTCACGCGCGCCGTCCTCGTCCGGCGCGAGCATGAAGCCAAGCTCGCCGCTGCGTCCATGTGCGCCGCGCGCGTACACGCCGTCGCTCACCACGCCGCCGCCGAGGCCGGACGACACCAGGATGTAGAAGAAGTTGCTGAGCCGCTGCCCCATGCCGAGCTGCATCTCGCCGGTGGCGGCGGCGGCGGCGTCGTTCTCGACGAACACGGGCAGCGCGAGCGGCTCGGCGAACAGCGCGACCATGTCGACCCGCTCCCACGCGTCATAAGCGGCGGGACGCCCCGGCAGATCGACCGAGCCGAGATCGTCCGGCACCGCCACGCCGAGCCCGACCAATTTGGCCGCGTCGACGCCGGCGGCGCGCAGCATCGGCTTGATCGATCGGCGGTAGAAGGCGCGCACGTCGTCGGGCAGCGCGAAGTCGATCTCCTCCGCGCGACGCGCCAGCGTCTCCCCGGCGAAGTCGACGAGGACCAACGTAATATGGTCGCGATCGACGTTCACGCCGATCGAGTAGCAGGCGTCGCGTCGCACCTCGAGCTTGGTCGGCGGCTGCCCGCGTCCGCCGCGGCGCTGCCCGGCCTCCTGGATCAGCCCGTCCTGCAGCAGCCGCCGGGTGATGTTGGCAATCGCCGGGCCGGTGAGCCCGGTGATCTGCGCCAGCTCGACGCGCGTCAGCGATCCGCCGACGCGGATCGCATGCAGCGTCACGCGCTGGTTGTGGTCGGCGGCCCGCTCGAGATTGGTGCCGGACAGCCGCGGTGCCGCTCCGCTCATGCCGTCCCCGCCACGCGCGCCGATCGCCGCATCATCCTGTCCCCTCGTCTGCACCGTTGCGTTCACAGCGTCTTTCGCGCCGCACCGCAAGCAAGATCGAATCGCAAGCGCAATTTGAATTATCCAATTTGATGTTCTAAAAGAACCGGCTCAGGTGTGCCGTGCCGGTCGGGGGCGGGCGCCGGCGAGGTGGGGGAGAGGCGGTAGATGCGATATCAGGCGGACGGGCGAGCGGCGCACGCGCCGCTGGCGGGGGTAGAGCTAGGCGGCACCAAATGCGTCGTCACGCTGGCGCGCGCGCCGGAGGACGTGGTCGATCAGGTCACGCTGCCGACGCTCGCGCCCGAGGAGACGCTGCCCGCGATCGCCACGGTGCTGGCCGATTGGCACGCGCGTGATGCGCTCGCCGCCGTGGGGGTCGCGTCCTTCGGCCCGGTGTGCCTCGATCGCACGTCGCCACGATATGGCCATGTTCTGGCCACGAACAAGCCGGGCTGGCGCGACGCGAACGTGCTCGGAATCGTCGCCGCGCCGCTCGGTTTGCCGATCGGCTTCGACACCGACGTCAACGGCGCCGCGCTTGCGGAGATGCGCTGGGGCACCGGACGCGGCCTCGACGACTTCGCTTATGTGACGGTCGGCACCGGAGTCGGCGTCGGCCTGGTGGTGCACGGGCGGCCGACGCGCGGACTCGGGCATAGCGAGATCGGCCATATCCGCGTGCCGCGCTCGCCCGGCGACGAGGCGCCGAGCGCGTGCCGCTACCATGACGATTGCGTTGAGGGGCTCGCGTCGGGCAGCGCGCTGCAGCTGCGGCTTAACGGACGCGCGGTGGAGGAGGTCACCGCCGATGATCCGGTGTGGGACCCGATCGTCGACGCGCTTGCCGCGATGTGCCACGCGCTGGTCGGCAGCACCGGGCCGCTGCGGATCGCGATCGGCGGCGGCATGCCGGTGAAGCAGCCGCACCTGCTGCCACGCGTCGCGGCGCGGCTGGAGGCGAGCCTGGCAGGGTACATGGAGCTGCCGCAAGACGGCTATATCGTGCTGCCGGCGCTCGGCGACCGCGCCGGCCCGCTCGGCGCGATCGCGCTCGCGCTCGACGCGCTGGAGGAAGCTGGCGACGTGAGCGCGCGCATCGAGGCGGAGGCGCTGCTGTGACGCGGCGTCTGCGTCACCGCCTCGCCGCCGGCGCTGCCCCGGTGGCCCTGCTCGCCGCCCCCGCGCTGGCGCAGCAGACCGCTGCGCACGAGCCGACGGCGGCGCGCACGATCGACTCGGTCGATCCGTTCATCGGCACCGGTGGCGAGGGCCACACCTTCCCCGGCGCGGTCGCGCCGTTCGGCATGGTGCAGCTGTCCCCGGATACCGACACCAGCTGCGTCATCCGCGCCTGCTACGCGCATGCGGCCGGCTATCGCCATGACGATCCGATGATCGAGGGCTTCAGCCACACGCATTTCTCTGGCGCAGGCCATTCCGATCTCGGCGACCTGCTGGTGATGCCGGTCAGCGGCGACGCAGTGGCGATGGACCCGGGCACCGTCGCGGCGCCGGGCTATCGCTCGCGCTTCACGCACGCGAGCGAGGTCGCGCGCCCGGGCTATTATGCGGTGACGCTCGACTCGCCTCAGGTGCGCGCGGAGCTGACGGCGGGCACCCGCGTCGGCGTCCACCGCTACACGTTCCCGGCGGGCAAGGCGGCGCATCTCGTCGTCGACCTGCGCCGCTCGCTGTACGATTATCCCGGCAAGGTGCTGTGGTCCGGACTGCACCTGCGCGCGGACGGCACGCTGACCGGCTTCCGCGAGACCCGCGGCTGGGCGCCTGGGCGCAAGCTGTTCTTCGCGATGCGCTTCTCTTCCCCGCTCGCCGGCCACGCGCTGGTCGATCGCGACCGCGACGTGACCTATAAGGGGTTCCAGGCGCCCGGTGCAGGCAGCGATGCCCTCGCCGAGAAGCTCGGCCGCCAGCTCGAGGCACGGCTCGACTTCGGCCGGCTCGACCGCGCGCTCGAGGTCCGCGTCGCGCTGTCCGGGGTGGACGAGGCCGGCGCGATCGCCAACCTCGACTCCGAGCCGGGCGACTTCGACGCGACGCTCGCGCGCACCCGCGCGGCGTGGGACGAGGCGCTCGGCGCGGTGACGCTCGAGGCGCCTGCCCCGACCAAGACGATCGTCGCGACCGCCCTGTACCACAGCCTGATCGCACCGAGCGTGTGGAGCGACGCCGACGGACGCTATCGCGCCCCCGACGACCAGATCCACCGCGCGGAAGGCTATACCGTCCGCTCGACTTTCTCGCTCTGGGATACGTTCCGCGCCGAGCACCCGCTCCTCACGCTGATCCAGCCGGCCGCGACCACGAACGACGTCGTGCGCTCGCTGGTCGACAGCCAGCGCTACAGCCCACACGGCATCCTGCCGGTGTGGCAGTTCGCCGGGCGCGAAACCTGGACGATGATCGGCTATCACGCAGTGCCCGTGATCGCCGACGCCTATCTCAAGGGCTTCCGCGGTTTCGATGCGAATTCCGCGCTCGACGCGATGGTGGCGAGCGCAGACTATGCGCCTTTTGGCGGGCTCGGCGACTATATGAAGCTGGGCTATGTCCCGATTGACCGCGAGCCGGAGGCGGCCTCCAAGACGGTCGAATATGCCTATGATGATTGGGCGATTGCGCGGATGGCGCGCGCTCTGGGTCGGCACGACGTGGCGGACCGCTTCGACCGACGCGCACGCAACTGGCGCAACAGCTTTGACGCGCGCACCGGCTGGCTGCGCGCGCGCAAGAGCGACGGCAGCTTTCGCACGCCGTTCGATCCAACCGCGATCAACTACGGCTCCGATTATACCGAGGGCAATGCGTGGCAATATAGCTGGTTCGTGCCGCAGGATCAGGCCGGACTGTTTCGCCTGCTGGGCGGCGATCGCAAGACGATCGCCAAGCTCGACGCCATGTTCGACTATGACAATTCCAAGCTCGACTATAGCCATGCCGAGGACATTGCCGGGCTGATCGGCCAGTATATCCATGGCAACGAGCCGAGCCACCATGTCGCCTATCTCTACAATTACGCTGGCGCACCGTGGCGCACGCAGGAGCGGCTCAAGCAGATCGTCGAGTCGCAATATCACGCCACGCCTGAGGGGCTGAGCGGCAACGACGACCTCGGCCAGATGTCGGCCTGGATGGTGTTCACCGCGCTCGGCTTCTACCCCGTGGCGCCGGGCAGCAACCAATACGTGATCGGACGTCCCTTCGTGTCGCGCGCGACGCTGCGGCTGCCGGACGGCAAAAGCTTCGCGGTCGTCGCGGAAGGATTGTCGGACGCCAACCGCTACGTCGGCGGGGTTGCGCTCAATGGCAAGCCACTGATGCGCAGCTGGATCGGCGACGAGGAATTGCGCGCCGGCGGCGAACTGCGCTTCACCATGACGGCGCGGCCGAACAAGACTTGGGGCGTCGGCCGCGCCGCGCGGCCGTTCTCGACGACACGCTAGCAGCCACTATCGTCATCCCGGACCCGCTCCGGGGTCCACCAGACCGCGCAAGGCCGCGATCAGGCATGCGCGGGCAAGTGATACCGGCAAGGCGTCCGGGGGAGACGGACGCGGCGCGTGCCGTTTACCCCTCTGCCCTCCGGAACAACGAACCGCGGGCGCTCAGCGCCGCTCGGGACGGCGCAGCCGGGCGCTGCTGATGCTGGCGAGCAGCAGCTCGTAGTGATCGTTGGTATAGCCTGCCGCGAGGAACGCCTTCACCGCGCTCACCGGCACCGCGAAGCCCTGGTGCCAGGCATGCACCGCGAGCCGGCGCAGCGCCTCCAGCTTGGGATCGGCCAGCCGCGGGTTGGGCTTTTTGCCGAACAGCACGCCCATGGCGACCGCGATCCGTCCGGGCTCGCGCAGCGACGCCAGCCGGTCGCGCCGCGCGAGCGCGACCACCAGCCACTCCAGCGCGCTGAGCGCGGCGCGCTCGGGCGCCACCTCGGCGACAGCATCGGGCAGCGGGCGGACGCGCTCGGCGCTGAGCGCGGCGGCACCGCCGATGGCGGAGGTGAAATCGATGAAGGCCATGTCGTCTCTCCCCTTCGGAGCAGCAGGGCGCAACCCGGCCGCCGGTGCCACACCGGGGCGGAGACGCCATATTCGGTCAAAGCGAGGGTGCCGCGCCGTCAGCGACGCGCACCCGTCCCGGCGATCAGCTCGCGGGGGCGTGGGTCAGCGGTCGTGCCATCGTGGCGTTCCTCCGGTGAAGGTGCCGCCGGAGCGTCACCGCCGTTCTATACTGTGTGGTATAGAAAGCGGCGGCGGCCGCGTCAACGCTTTATGTACCGCTCGGTAGCGTTTTTTTCTTACCAGCCGCTGACAATGGTTCAGTTCGTCGGCCACAGCGCAAGGCTGGTGTCGACGACCTGCTCGAGCTCGGCGCGGGTCGCTCCCGAGCCGGCCTGCACCGCCATGCCCTGCAGGATGGCGTAGAGATATTGGCACAACGCCTGCGGCGTGATGTGCGGCGGGAACTCGCCCGCCCGCTGCGCCTGCTCGAACCGCTCGACCAACGCGGCCTGGGAGGAGGCACGACGGGCGATCACGTCGTCCTTGATCGACTTGCCTTCCTCGCCACAGGCAGTGGCACTGATCACCCCGAGGCACCCTCTGGGGCCGCCGCTGTTGCACTGCGCATTGATCGCGCCGCGCATGAAACATTCTGCCACCGCACGCGCGCTGGGCTGGTTCAACGCCTCGCGCGTATAAGCGAGCTTCTCCGCCTCGTAGAGGTCCAGCGCCTTGTGGAACAGCGCCTCCTTGTTGCCGAACGCAGCATAGAGGCTCGGCTTGGTGATGCCCATCGCCGCGGTGAGGTCCGCCATCGAGGCGCCCTCATATCCTTTGGTCCAGAACACGCCGAGCGCGGCGGCGAGCGCCGACTCGGTGCAGAATTCGCGCGGACGGCCCTTGACGGCGGCACAGGCGGTAGCGGTGGATTCCATAACGGCCGGTATGTAATGTCGACGTCACGCCGCGTCTAGGCCGCGGCGGCGCCGCTCGTCTCACTTCCGCCGCCGCGAGCCCGTCAGCGATAGCGTCCCATCGTCACCTTAAGCACCTGCGGACGATCGATCAGATTGAGGCCGTAATCGGTCTGGTCGCCGTTCCACACGCGCGCGGTGACCCATTGGCCGTCACGGAACGTGCCCTCCTCGACGCGCACCACCATGCCGGTTCCACCCATGGCGTCGGAGAAGGACACGCGCGCATGATCGCCGACCAGCAGGAACTCGTCGGCGGAGAGCTGCGCCACCGCCACCCCGCCGACCGGCTCGTCCGCCCAGGGCGCCGGCTCGGACTTAAGCCAGGTCCAGTCGCGCATGCCGAACTGCCACTCGCCCCAGGTCGCCGCGATCTTCCACCCGCCGAGCGTCGTCTCGGCCGGCTTGCCGTCGTCGGGTTTGGCCGCGCCCCAGGTCGGCCGCGTCGCCGCGATGCGCGCCCAGTCGCGCATGATCGGCGCCAACGTCGCATAGGGCAGCGCGATCGCATCGAGCGTGGCGGCGTCGAGCGCCTGGGCGCCGAGCGGGTAATTGTAATAGCCGGTCGCGTCCATGCCGAACGGGGCATAGCCGATCGCGCCACGCCCGATCGCGGCGTAGAAGAAGCGGGCGAAGTCGCGCGCGTTCCCGATCTCGGGCACCATCAGCGCATTGTCGCGGCGCGCGTATTTGTCGAGGTACTGGACGACGTTGGCGCTCTTGCGGTCGTAGATGTCGGGCGCCGCGAAGTCGATCGACGGTGCCGCCGCCTTCCAGATGTCGAGCACGTCCTGCTGCGGCCCGCCGCTCGCGACGCCGGACGGATCGGGCACGTTCGATGGGCCGGCGAGCGCCGCGTTGACGTACATCGGCAGCGGCTTGGCCTTCTTCCCCGCCTCGGCGATCGCGTTGACATAAGTAGCGACGTACCAGGTGTTGAAGGCACGATCGGCCTGCGCGCCAAAGGCCTGCGTCCACGTCCCGGTTTTGCCGACGCGCTTGGCCAGCGCGGGCGGGATCGGCTGCGCGAACAACCGGTCACCCTCGGCGGAATAGTCGCGCGGGTTGCGGTAGCTCCCGGTCTCATTCTCCGGCTGGACCATCACCACGGTGTGCTGCTCGTCGTGATCGCGGAGATATTCCATCACCTTGACGAAGGCGCGCCGATCCGCCGCGAGCGTCGTCGCGGAAAGCGGGGTGAGAACGCCGTGATCCTTGCCGTCGCGCGTCTTCATGCGCGGGAAGCGGCGATTGTCGAGCTTGACCCAGTCCGGCGTATAGCCCGGGCTGGTGTTCTTCCAGGTGCCGAACCATAGCAGCACCACGCGCTTGTCGTGCTGGCGCGCCTGGTCGAGCAGCGTCTGGAGGAATGAGAGGTCGAACTGCCCCTCGCGCGGCTCGATCTGCTGCCACGCGATCGGCACCTCCACGGTGTTGGCATGAATACGGTCGAGCACCGGCCACACCTCGGGCAGCGACGCGGCATAATTGCTCGAATTGTTGACCTGCGCGCCCAGCATCAGGAACGGCGCGCCATCAACCAGCAGGGCGTGGCGCCCGTTCTTGCTCACCAGTCGCGGCAGCGGCGCGGCGTTCGCGCTCGTCGCCAGCACGCTCGCCGCCGCCAGCAGCGCCAGCCGCTTTCCCGTCCCGATCATTCGCTCTCCCCTCCCTGCGGGTCGCCGTACATGATTCCGCGACCGTCGGTGCCGACATAGACGCGGCCGAACCGTCGCGGATCGCCGCCGATCACGCGCAGCCGCAGCCCCCAGCGATGCGCGTCGTCATTGATGCGCGACCAGCCCGCCCCGCCGTCGGTCGAACGATAGACGCCCCGTACGCCGCCGACCGTTCCGATCGCGTAGAGCGCGGGCCAGGTGCTTCCGGGTGCTTCCTTGCCGAGGCCGTAGCGCTCGATCACGATCGTCGCGCCAATGCGCGTCCAACGCTCGCCCGCATCGGTCGAGCGATAGAGCGCGCCGCCGACCAACAGCCATAGCGAGCCGGCGCGCCCCGGCGTCGCGACCAGCGGGTTGGCCGCCTCGCGGCCGATCGCGCGCGCGCCGCCGAGGTCCGCGGGCAGCCCTTGCCCCGCTATCGGTGCGAAATGCGCACCGCCGTCCTCGCTGCGCAGGATACGACCCGCGTCCGGGTCGACCGCGTAGAAGCGGCGCGGGTCGGTCTTGTCCGCGGTGACCCGCCGCTCGCGCGCGAGTCCGGCGATCGGCTGCCACGTTGCGCCGCGGTCGCGCGTCAGCAGCGGATGGTCCGCCTCCACCAGGAAGGTGCCACCGTCCGCCGCGACGGTGATCGCGGCGCTGCCGGTCTGCGCCAGCGCGGGCGTGCCGTCGGCGCGCGGCGTCATCTCGGCGGCAGGGAGGTGGAGCGGGGTCCAGCTCTCGCCACCGTCGCCCGACCAGGCCAGCGACGTGTCCGGCACCACCGGCTTGTGCGTGTTGCCGCTGCGCACCAGCACCAGCGGCGCCGCGCCCGCGTAATCGAGCGCGTTGGT
The DNA here is from genome assembly GCF_051400595.1 of Sphingomonas larreae. Taxonomy (NCBI): domain Bacteria; kingdom Pseudomonadati; phylum Pseudomonadota; class Alphaproteobacteria; order Sphingomonadales; family Sphingomonadaceae; genus Sphingomonas; species Sphingomonas larreae. Next base: position 69,361 of record NZ_JBLFFI010000003.1, on the reverse strand, counting down.
GTTGGTGAGAAACGGCGTGCGGTGGACGTGCGCGGGCGAGCGCGCGAGGTCGGTGTGACGGAAGCCGCCGAGATCGCCGAAGCCGGAGACCAACGGCGCGCCGCCGGTCGGGCTCACCAGCGTGATGATCGCGGTCTGCTCGATCCCGCGCGTCCAGGGCGCCCAGCGCATCGTTCCGCTCGAAGCGAAGCGGTCGGTGGCGTAAACGGTCGCGCCGGTAATATAGGCGGCGTGCGCGGGGTCGAACGGGTCGATCGCAAGCCCCGCGATCCAGTGGCCGAAATTTGCCGTGCCGTCGAAGTCGAGGAACGGCGTGGCACCGACGTCGCGCGTGCTTCGCTTCCAGAGCTCGTCCCAATGTGCGCCGGCGTCGGTCGAGCGCCACACCGTGTCCACCGGCTGGTAGCGGTTGACGGTGCTCACCGCGATCACCCGCGGGTCCTGCGCCGATACCGACACCCCGAAGAAGCCGCCGGGCACCTCTTCCGCGACGCGGGGCGGCGTGACGTCACGCCACCCCGCGCTGGCCGGATCGTACCGCCACACCGCGCCGTCCTTGACGCCATTGGGACCGATCGCGTCGCTGTAGGTGATCGTCATCACACCGTCGCCGCCGATCACGCCCTTCACCGGCAACAGCCCTGCGCGCGGGCCGCCCTCGACGGCGCGCCACGTCGTGCCACCGTCGTCGGAGCGGTACAGGTGGCGCTCGCCCGGATCGGCGCTGGCGACGAAAACGCGGCCGCGCTGCGCCGGATCGAACAGCACGAACGACAGCCCGCCATGCGTGGCGCGGGGCCGCGCCGGGCGGCCAAGCCCGGCGAGCGGGAAGCCGGCCACCTTGCGCCAGCTCGCCGCCGCGTCGTCGCTGCGCCACAGCCCGTCATGGCGCGATCCGAAGAACAGCGTCGCGCGTGCATGCGGGTCGATCGCGAGCCGCTCGCCCAGCCCACGCCCGTCCTCATTGCCCCCCATTGCGAACGGCACCGGCGTGGTGCGCCAATGCGCCCCGCGATCCGCCGAGCGCAGGATCGCGGCGGGACCGCGCGCGCTCATGCCCACCGCGAGATAGACCAGCGCGGGGTCGACCGGGTCGGCCGCGACGCTCTCCACGCCCATGTAGCTCGGCTCGGCATTGTCGTCCTGCAGCGGCACCCAGCGGCGCGCCGCCGCGTCCCAGCGATAGGCGCCGCCCATGTCGGTACGCAGATACGCGAGCCCGCGTTCGGCACGGCTGAAGATGATGCCGGGCGCAAAACCGCCGCCGCCCACCGTCACGTTGCGCCACTGATAAGGTACAGGGTTCTGCGCGAGAACGTTCACCGGCATGAGCAGCACGCACGCCATCATCGTCGCGGCCGATTGGATCCTCACCACTGCCCCCTTATCGACCGATTTATCAGATCGTTGTTCGAGGCGCAGCTATGACACGGAAGCGACCGCGATCACAATGGTCAGCGTGCGCGCGCGCCGGGACGGCGACGGGGAGCCGCATCCGACTGACGTCGGACCAGCGTATGCTCGAGCACCAGCTCGGGCGCGGGGCGCGTCGCGCCGTCGCGGCGCGCCCGCAGCATCTGCATGAGCAGGCGCACCGCGGCGCGGCTCATGTCGGCGATCGGCTGGTGGATGGTGGTGAGCTCAGGCCAGATCGTGGTGGCCAACGTACTGTCGTCATAGCCGACCACGGTGAGATCGCCCGGCACGTCGAGCCCGCGGCGGTGCGCCACCGCCACGCTCGCCGCCGCCATGTCGTCGTTGCTGGCGAAGATGGCGGTGGGCGGGTCGGCGAGGTCGAGCAGCTCCTCGGTGGCGTCGAGCCCGGAGCGGTAGCTGAACAGGCCGCGCGCGATTAGCGCGTCGTCGCGCGCCAGCCCGGCCTCGGCGAGCGCATCGCGATAGCCGGCCAGCCGCTCGCCGCTGGCGGCGAGGTTCGGGTTGCCGGTGATGAAGCCGATCCGCTGATGCCCCAAGGCGATCAGATGCGCCGTCATCGCGCAGGCGGCGGCGCGGTCGTTGATCGCGACGCGCCCGACCGCCTCCGAAGAGCTGCCGGTCGCCACCACCACCGTCGGCACCTGCGCGGCGAGCAGCACGTCGAGCACCAGCGGCGAATCGCACAGAGGCGGCGGCAGGATGATCCCGTCGACCCCCGAGGCGACCAGTCGCTCGGCGACCTCCCCCTCATGCTCGTCGAGATCGCATTTCTGCACCACCAGCTGGATGTCGGCCCGTCCGGCCTCGTCGAGGCTGCCAAGCAGGAAGGCGCTGAGATAGGCCTCGCTGGGATTGCTGTAGAGGAGACCGAGCCGCACCTGCGACGCGCCGGCGAGGCTGCGCGCCGCACGGTTGGGGGCGTAATCGAGCCGCGCGATCGCCTCGCGCACCATCGCGCGGGTCGTCTCGCGCACGTTGTTCTCACCATTGATCACACGCGACACGGTCATGGTCGACACGCCCGCCAGCTGTGCCACGTCGGCGATGGTCGGCTGCCCGGTCTGTCGCGAGCCGTTGCTCCGCGTCCGTCGTATGTCCCCGCTCATGCGACGATACGTACCAGCAAAGCGCGGCGCGCCTAGCTAGTCTCTATAAAATGTTGATAGCGTTCTCAGAAGCTCGCTCCTATGCTGCCGGTCATCACGGATCGCTGCCAATCGTCCCCGCCTTTCGTCGCACCGCCGCAGGTCGGGCGACGAGGAGCACCGGAGGACAGGCGCAGCGGCTGACGACTGGGAGGGGACGAAATGGGGCGTTTCTCACATATCACGCTGGCGCTGTTGCTGGGCGCCGGTGCCACTGCCGGGGTCGCACAGGTGGCGCATCCCGCGCGCTGGCCCGCCGCCAAGAGCGTCGGGCTGGTCGACGCTGCAACCGAGGCCAAGGTCACCGCGCTGATGCGTCGCATGACGCTGGAAGAGAAGATCGGGCAGATGATCCAGGCCGATATCGGCTCGATCACGCCCGAGGACCTGCGCCGCTACCCGCTCGGTTCGATCCTGGCCGGCGGCAGCTCGCCCCCGCTCGGCAGCCCTGACCGCTCGCCCGCCGCCGCCTGGGTCGCCACCTCGCGCGCGTTCAACGCGGTGGCACTCGAGCAGCGCGCCGGCCACGTCGCGATCCCGCTGATGTTCGGCGTCGACGCGGTGCACGGCGACAACAATGTCGTCGGCGCGACGCTCTTTCCGCACAACAGTGCGCTCGGCGCGATGCGCGACCCGGCGCTGATCCGCCGCATCGGTGCGGTCACCGCCGAGGAGACCGCCGCGGCCGGGATCGACTGGGCGTTCGGGCCGACCCTGGCGGTGCCGCAGGACGATCGCTGGGGTCGCGCCTACGAAGGCTATTCGGAGGACCCGGCGGTGGTCGCCTCCTATGCCGGTGCGATGATCGAGGGATTGCAGGGCGTCCCGGGTCAACAGGGCATCCAGCGTGGCCATGTCGCCGCCAGTCCGAAGCACTTCCTCGGCGACGGCGGCACCAGGGACGGTGTCGACCAGGGCGACACGCAAGTCGACGAGGACACGCTGATCAAGGTGCACGGCGCCGGCTACCCGCCCGCGATCAAGGCCGGCGCGATGACGGTGATGGCCAGTTTCTCGAGCTGGAACGGCCAGAAGATGCACGGCAACCGCTCGCTGCTCACCGACGTGCTCAAGGGCCGAATGGGCTTCGAGGGCTTCGTCGTCGGCGACTGGAACGGCCACGGCCAGGTGCCGGGTTGCACCAACACCGACTGCCCCGCCACCTTCGCCGCCGGGCTCGACATGGCGATGGCGCCGGACAGCTGGAAGGGCATGTTCGACACCACGCTCGCCGCGGTGAAGGCGGGCAAGCTGCCGATGGCGCGCGTGGACGACGCGGTGCGTCGGATCCTGCGCGTCAAGATGAAGCTCGGCCTGTTCGACGCGGCGCGGCCGTGGGAGGCGCGCGGCACTACGGTGGGTTCGGCCGAGCATCGCGCTGTGGCGCGCGAGGCGGTGGCCAAGAGCCTCGTGCTGCTCAAGAACAACGGCGTGCTGCCGGTCAAGGCGAGCGCCACCATCCTGGTGGTCGGCGATGCGGCGGACGACATCGGCCGCCAGTCGGGGGGCTGGACCTTGTCGTGGCAGGGCGACGGCAACACCAATGCCGATTTCCCCGGCGCGACCTCGATCTATGCGGGGATCGCCGCCGCGGCCAAGGCGGGCGGCGGCACCGCGACGCTGTCGCGCGACGGCAGCTTCACCGCCAAGCCCGACGTCGCGATCGTCGTCTTCGGCGAGCAGCCCTATGCCGAGATGCGCGGCGACGTGCGCACGCTCGAGTTCGAGGCAGGCGACAAACAGGCGCTCGCCTTGCTCAAGAAGCTGAAGGCTGCGGGCGTGCCGACCGTATCGGTGTTCCTTTCGGGTCGACCACTATGGGTCAATCCCGAACTCAACCAGTCGGATGCGTTCGTCGCTGCGTGGTTCCCCGGCTCCGAGGGCGCGGGCGTCGCCGACGTGCTGGTCGGCGGCAAGCGCGATTTCAATGGCAAGCTCTCCTTCAGCTGGCCGAAGAACGCGGGCCAGTTCACGCTTAACCGCGGCACGCCGGGCTACGATCCTCTGTTCCCGTTCGGCTACGGGCTGAGCTATGCCAGCGGCGGCAGTGTGCCCACGCTGAGCGAGGAAGCCGGCGTTGACGCCAGTCTCGCCAACACCAGCCTGTTCTACGCGCGCGGTCGCGTGCCCGCACCGTTCAAGCTCACGCTCGACCCGGCGGTCACGCGCGCCGCGGTGGACAGCGCCACCGCGCAGGAGGGGGCGGTGCAGCTGGCCTGGCGCGGCGCGGGCAGCGCGGCGATCAGCGGCCCCGCTTTGTCGCTGGTGCGCGAGACCAACGCCGACCTCAACCTCCAGATCAGCTACCGAGTCGACAAGGCGGCGACCGGGCCGGTGTCGCTCGCGCTGGGCAGCGGCAAGGTCGATGTGGCGCGCGCCCTCGAAGCAAGCGCCGGCTGGCACGTGCTGCGTGTGCCGCTGAAGTGTTTCCGCAGCGCCGGCGCCAACATGGAGTCGGTCAATACGCCGATGGCGCTGGCGGCGACCGCGCCGTTCACGGTTGCGATTGCGGATATCCGGCTCGCCACCGACCCCGCCGGTGCGGTATGTCCGGGCACATGACGATGGACCTGCCCAGCCGCCGCGCCGTGGTCGCCGCGCTCACCGCTGCGCCGCTCGCCGCGCCCTTCACCGCCGGGGCGGCCGCGGCGCCGGACGACATCCCCGGCGCGACGATCCTGCTCTGGCCCGACGCGGCGCCGGGTGCGCCCGCGACGCTGCCGACACCCAGGATCGAGCAGCGCTCGAAGGACGCCGGGTTCAATGACCGCTGGGTCACCGGCGTCGCCCGGCCAGGGCTGACGGTGCGGCGCGCGGGGCGTGCCAACGGCGCCGCGGTGCTGCTGATCCCTGGCGGCGGCTATGGCTTCATCGCTTGGGACAATGAGGGCGAAGAGCAGGCGCGGTGGCTCAACAAGCTGGGCGTCACCTGCTTCATCCTTTCCTACCGCTTGCCGGCCGAGGGTTGGAGCAACCGCGCGCTGGTGCCGCTGCAGGACGCGCAGCGCGCGGTGCGGCTGATCCGCGCGCGCGCGGGCGAGTTCGGGGTCGATCCCAAGCGGGTCGCGGTGCTGGGCTTCTCTGCCGGCGGGCATCTCGCCGGCAGCCTGGCGACGCGCCATGCCGAGCCGTGCTACGCGCCGGTCGACGCCGCCGATCAGCAATCGGCACGACCCGATCTCGCCGGGCTGATCTACCCGGTGGTGTCGCTGGCCGAACCGTTCACGCACGCGGGCTCACGCGACAATCTGCTCGGCACGCCGTCGGGCGACGCGCAGCGCCGCGACGCCTCGGTCGAGCGCCGCGTCGGCGGCGACACCCCGCCGATGTTCCTTGCCCATGCCAGCGACGACACCACGGTGCCGATCGCCAACAGCCTCGTGCTGTACGAGGCGATGCTGGCCGCCAAGCGTCCGGCCGAGCTCCACGCCTTCGATCTCGGCGGACACGGCTTCGGCACGCGCCTGCCCGAGCAGGCACCTGCGTCGGCCTGGCCCAAGCTGTTCGCGGCCTTTGCGGCGCGGCACCAGGTCTTCCCGGCCGCGGTCTGAGGCCGATCACACCCGCCTGTTCGTCGTCCTGAACGCCTTTCAGGCTCCACTGTCCCGCCAGCACCCCACGTACAAGATACGCGGCACGCTAGATCCTGGATCGAGTTCCGGATGACGCAAGCGAGCGGCCGATGCAATCCGATCAGGGTCGCGCGCGCCGGAACCACCACCCCGCGCGTACCATGAGCCGGGATCCGCGCCCGGCTCCGCTCACATCTCGCCGCGCGCGCGGCGGATAGCGTACCACTTCTGTACGTTGGCGTTATGCTCGGCGAGCGTATCGGCGAAGACGTGGCCGCCGCTGCCATCCGCCACGAAATAGAGCGCGCGCGAGGGCGCAGGATCGAGGACGGCGTCGATCGACAGCCGCCCCGGATTGGCGATCGGCCCGATCGGCAGCCCGGGCGATGCATAGGTGTTGTAGCCGTTCTTCGCATGAAGCTCGGACTGGCGGATGCGACGGCCGAGCGGGCGCCCCTTGGTGATGGGATAGATCACGGTCGGATCCGCCTGCAGCGGCATGCCGAGCCGCAGCCGGTTCGAATAGACCGCCGCGACCATCCGCCGCTCCGCCGGCTTGCCCGTCTCCTTCTCCACGATCGAAGCGAGTACCAGCGCCTGCTGCGGCGTCGTCACGGCTGACGCAGGCTTGCGCCGCGCCCAGGCGGCGGCAAGGTAGTCGCGCATCGCGCGTTGCATTCGCGCCAGCACCGCGGCACGGGACTCGCCGCGCTCGAACGCATAGCCGTCGGGCAGCACCGATCCCTCGGCGGGCACCGCGACATCGCCGGTGAGCGCGTCGGCCCGTTCGAGCACGTCGCGCACCATGACCGCGGGCAACCCTTCCGGGATTACGACGAGGCGCTGCACCACCTTACCGCTCTGCAACAGCGCGAGCACCTGCGCGGCGCTGGCGTGCGCGGGAAAGGCGTATTCGCCGGCGCGGATCGGCGCGCTGCTGCCCAACACGCGCGCCTGAACACGGAAGCGCCGCGCCGAGGCGATCACCCCTGCCCGCTCGAGCGCTTTGGCCGCACCCGCCAGCGTGCTGCCCTCGGCGACGGTGACGCTGGTGGCGCGCGGCGACGGCCCGGCGCCCTTCCATCCCTGCGCCACCCACATGCCCGCCGCGAACAGCAGCAGCGCAGCGATCAACCCGAGACAGCCGAGCCGGCGCATGATCGCGCTCAGATCGCCTTCATCACCAGCGAGGCATTGGTGCCGCCGAAGCCGAAGCTGTTGTTGAGCACGGCGCGCACCTCACGCTTGCGCGCGACATGCGGCACGAGGTCGACGCCCTCGGCGCCTTCGGACGGGTTGTCGAGGTTGAGCGTCGGCGGCACGATCTGGTCGCGCATCGCCAGGATGCAGAAGATGCTCTCCACCGCGCCGGCACCGCCCAGCAGGTGGCCGATCGCCGACTTGGTCGAGCTCATCGACAGGCCGCCGATGGCGTCGCCGAACAGCCGCTTCACCGCGCCCAGCTCGATCATGTCCGCCATCGTCGAGGTGCCGTGCGCGTTGATATAGTCGATGTCCGACAGCGCGAGGCCCGACTTGCGCATCGCCATTTCCATCGCGCGATACGCGCCCGACCCCTCGGGCTCGGGCGCGGTGACGTGGAAGGCGTCGCCGGACAGACCGTAACCGATCACTTCGGCGTAGATCTTGGCGCCGCGCGCCTTGGCGCGCTCATATTCCTCCAGCACGACGACGCCCGCGCCCTCGCCCATCACGAAGCCGTCGCGATCGCGATCATACGGGCGGCTGGCCTGCTCGGGCCGGTCGTTGAAGCTGGTGTTGAGCGCACGTGCCGCGGCGAAGCCGGCGATGCCGATCGGGCAGACGGTGCTTTCCGACCCGCCCGCGAGCATCACATCGGCATCGTCCAGCGCGATCATGCGCGCGGCGTCGCCGATCGAGTGCGCGCCGGTGGAGCAGGCGGTGACGACCGCGTGGTTCGGCCCCATCAGCCCGTATTTGATCGAGACCTGGCCCGAGATCAGGTTGATCAGCCGCCCGTGGACGAAGTGCGGGCTGACCCGCTTCGGCCCCTTCTCGGCGAGTACCAGCGACTCGCTCTCGATGCCGGGCAGCCCGCCGATCCCCGACCCGATCGAGCAGCCGGCACGGTACCGCTCCGCCTCGCTCATCTCGGTCAGGCCGGCGTCCTCGAGTGCCTGGCCGGCGGCGTCGATGCCATAGACGATGAACGGATCGACCTGGCGCTGGACCTTGTGATCGACCCGCTTGTCCGGATCGAAGCCCCAGGGATGGTCCGCGGGCTTGACCTCGCATGCGATCGTGCACTTCTGGTCCGACGCGTCGAAGCGCGTGATCGGTCCGGCGCCAGACTTGCCCGCGATCAGATTGGCCCAGGCGGTCTCCACGTCGGCCCCGAGCGGGGTAACGAGGCCGAGACCGGTGACGACGACACGACGCATAGACTTTCCTTCTTCACCGGCGCTGCGCCACGCGTCGCGCCGCCGGTCCTCTCAAACGAAACGGCTCCCCACCCTCTGGTCGAGGACAGGGAGCCGCTCAGATCAGCTCGCTAGAGCGGGAGGTCTCCCCCCGTTCCTCAGCCCTTGTGCTCGTCGATATAGGTGATCGCGTCCTTGACGGTCGAGATCTTCTCGGCCGCATCGTCCGGGATCTCGACGCCGAACTCTTCCTCGAACGCCATCACCAGCTCGACGATGTCGAGGCTGTCCGCGCCCAGATCGTCGATGAAGCTGGCGTCCTCGGTGACCTTGTCGGCCTCGACGCCGAGATGCTCGACGACGATCTTCTTCACGCGGTCGGCGGTCTCGCTCATAGCTTTCCCTCTTTCAATTGGGGGGTAGGTTTCAAATTGCTGAACGCAGGTAGAACGGGCTCGGGCCCGTGGCAAGGGTGCGAATGGCTCGCACGCCCCCCCTTCCCCCTGCGGTTCGCCGCCCCAGTGGCTCAGACCATCGCCATGCCACCGTTGACGTGCAGCGTCTGACCGGTGACGTAACCCGCCTCGCGTGACGCCAGATACACCACCGCCGCGGCGATGTCCTCGCCACTGCCGAGGTCGCCCGCCGGGATGCGGCCGAGCAGCGCGCTCTTCTGCGCTTCGGGCAGCACGTCGGTCATTGCCGAGCGGATGAAGCCGGGCGCGACGCAATTGACCGTGATGTTGCGGCTGGCGAGCTCCTGCGCCAACGCCTTGGACATGCCGACCAGGCCCGCCTTGGAGGCGGCGTAATTGGCCTGGCCGGGATTGCCGGTCTGCCCCACCACCGAGGTGATCGAGACGATGCGACCGAAGCGCGCCTTCATCATCGGCTTCGCCGCGGCACGGATCAGCCGGAACGCGGCTTCCAGGTTGACGCGGATCACCTGATCCCACTCGTCGTCCTTCATCCGCATCGCGAGATTGTCGCGCGTGACGCCGGCGTTGTTGACGAGCACGTCCAGCCTGCCCAGCGCCTCGACCGCGCGCGGCACCAGCGCGTCGACCGCGGCGGCATCGGACAGATCGCAGGCGAGCGCGACGTGATCGCCGCCGAGCTCGTCGCGGAAGCGCTCCAGCTTGTCGGCGTTCGAGCCCGAGAGCGCGAGGCGCGCCCCCTGCGCGGCGAGCCCGCGCGCGATGGCCGAGCCGATCCCGCCGGAGGCGCCGGTGACCAGCGCGGTCATGCCTGTGAGGTCGAACATGGTCTACTCCGTGTTATGGTTCACGCGAGGCGCGGAGACGCGGAGGGGCGGTAGCGATTGACGATCCGTCGCACCCCCTCCTTCAACGTCTCGCCTCCAAAGTTGATGAGCAGCCCGACGGGCTGCTCGATGAGCCTAAGATACGTCGGTAGCTGCTTGCCGTGCACTGGGGCGAGCTTCTCGACCGACTTGACCTCGACTATCAATCGATTGTCGATCAACAGGTCTATTCGGGAGGCCGCAGGGAAGACCCGACCTTCGAAGCAGATGTCGACCGGATGCTGGCGGGGAGACGAGATAGCCAAACGCCGCCAGGCGAGCCGCGAGCGCTGTCTTATAGACGCTTTCCAACAAGCCCGGTCCGAGCTCGCGGTGAAGACGAAGCGAGAGGTCGAGATCGTCACCGCTGATGGTGTCGATCACTTCTTCTCCGCGTCTCCGCGCCTTCGCGTGATCTCACATCCTTTTTAGCAGCGCCTCCACGTCGTCCATCGACACGACGCTGACCGCCTCGACGTCGGGCGCGATGCGCTTGACCATCGGCGCGAGCACCTTGCCGCCGAACTCGACGAACTCGGTCACGCCCGCCGCGACCATCGCCAGCACCGACTCGCGCCAGCGCACGCGGCCGGTCACCTGTTCGACCAGAAGTCGCCGGATCGCGCCCGGATCGGCCACCGCGGCGGCATCGACATTGGCGTAGACCGGCACCAGCGGCGCGCGCAGCTCGGCTTCGGCCAGCGCCGCCTCCATGGCGCGCGCAGCATCCTCCATCAGCGCGCAGTGGAATGGCGCCGACACCGGGAGCAGCACCGCGCGCTTGGCGCCGAGCTCCTTCGCCAGCGCGACCGCGCGCTCCACCGCAACGCGATGCCCGGAGATCACCACCTGCGACGGGTCATTGTCATTGGCGACCGTGCAGACCAGCGGCTCGCCGCCCTCGGCCAGGATCGAGTCGATCGCCGCGCCCGCGATCGTTTCGGCCTTGGCGACGTCGGCGCCGAGCAGCGCCGCCATAGCTCCCTCACCCACCGGCACCGCCGCCTGCATCGCGCGGCCGCGCCGCTTGAGCAACCGCGCCGTTGTGGCGAGGTCGAAGGTCTCCGCCGCGCAGAGGGCGGTGTATTCGCCAAGCGAGTGGCCGGCGACATAATCGACCTTGTCGGCGAGCACCACGCCACCCTCCCGCGTCAGCACGCGCAGCGTGGCGATCGCATTGGCCATGATCGCGGGCTGCGCATTCTCGGTCAGCGTCAGATCGTCGGCCGGCCCCTCCGCCATCAGCCGGCGAAGGTTCTGGCCGAGCGCCTCGTCGACCTCGCCGAACACCTCGCGTGCGACCGCCGAGGCGTCGGCCAGCGCGACACCCATGCCGACCGCCTGACTGCCCTGACCGGGGAAGATGAACGCGCGCATCGTGCCTCTCCTTGGAAACGCTGCGCTGCTAGGGCGGCGCTCCCGGCCGGTCAACCGCAAGCCCTTGCGCGCGGAGGGGTTCTGCGGCATAGAGCGCCCACTCGGGGCGGGAAGCTACGGCTTCTTCCGCCCCTTGTTGTTGCACGACAGCCGGAGGGGCGTGGCACATGGGGTGCCCGTCAGCGATCGGCCAACGAAGAGGTACATGCATGGCTCTGTACGAGCACGTGTTCCTTGCGCGCCAGGATCTGGCACAGGCGCAAGTGGACGCGCTGGCGGAAGCCGCGACCAAGGTGGTCACCGACCACGGCGGCACGGTCGTCAAGACCGAGACGTGGGGGCTGCGCAGCCTCGCCTATCGCATCGCGAAGAACCGCAAGGCGCATTACGTGATGCTCGAGATCGACGCGCCGGGCGACACCGTCGCCGAGCTGGAGCGTCAGACCAGCATCAACGAGGACGTCATCCGCTACATGACCGTGCGCGTCGACGAGCACGAGCAGGGTCCGACCGTGATGATGCGCAAGCAGGAGCGCGATCGCGAGCGCCGCGGCGAGCGCGGGGAGCGCGGCGACCGCGGTGACCGTGGTGATCGGGGCGACCGTCCGCGTCGCGACCGCGAAGAGGAGATGGCATAATGGCGCGCCCGTTTTTCCGCCGCCGCAAGTCGTGCCCGTTCAGCGCCAAGGACGCGCCGCGGATCGACTATAAGGACGTCCGCCTGCTGCAGGGCTTCGTGTCCGAGCGCGGCAAGATCGTCCCGTCGCGCATCACTTCGGTGAGCGCCAAGAAGCAGCGCGAGCTGGCGCAGGCGATCAAGCGCGCCCGCCACCTGGGCCTGCTGCCCTACGTCGTGAAGTAAGGAGAAGAGCAGATGGACGTCATTCTGCTTGAGCGCGTCGAGAAGCTCGGCGGCATCGGCGACGTGGTGAAGGTGAAGGACGGGTTCGCCCGCAACTTCCTGCTGCCGCGCAAGAAGGCGCTGCGCGCCAATGAGGCCAACCGCAAGGTGTTCGAGGCCAATCGCGCGCGCATCGAGTCCGACAACGCATCGCGGCGTGCGGACGCGGAGAAGGAGGCCGGCTCGTTCAAGGACGCGCAGGTCACGCTGATCCGCCAGTCGTCGAACACCGGCCAGCTGTACGGCTCGGTCGCGGTGCGCGACCTGGTCGAGGCCCTCGAGGCGGATGGCCACAAGGTGGCCAAGAGCCAGATCGTGCTCGACCGTCCGATCAAGGCGATCGGCCTGTACGACGTGCGCGTGCAGCTCCACCCCGAGGTCGCGGTGACGGTGAAGGTCAACGTCGCGCGCTCGCCGGAGGAAGCCGACATGCAGGCGCAGGGCGTCGACGTCATGGCGCAGGTCTTCGAGGAAGGCCGCGACCAGGGCGGCTTCACCGAGGATTACGATCCCAACGCTGAGCCGGGCGCCACTGCCGAGGCACAGGACGAGCCCGCGCAGGGCTGACGCTGGCGCGATCCCTCGCAAGCAACAAAAAGGCCCGCCTGGAACGATCCAGGCGGGCCTTTCCGTTGGGCGCCGCGGCGGGGGGTGGGGGAATGCGGCGCCCGAAGGAGCGAGGTTCAGGGCACCGTCACGACCGCGCCGACCACCGCGGCAAGTGGGACAAGTGCCAGAACTAGCGGGAAAATTTTGCTCATCACGCGACCTGCTGTGATTGTGTGCCGATCTGAATGCTCGCCTGGCGCAAAGGTTGCCGCGCACTGAATGAAATGGCTCGCGCGACAAACCGTGCGGCGATGCGACGAGCCGGGCGTGCGGGCGGAACGGCGCTGTCGCGGGCGGGTTCATCATCCAGGAACAGCCGGGCGCGCCGCCGAGCGCGGGCGGCGGTGCCATCGTATAAGCGTAAGGAACATCAGTCGTGCAGGCGGCGGATCGAGACAGGAGAGAGCGCCTCGCTGCGCTAGGCAAGGCGCTGCGCGCGCGCGTCGCGGTGCCCACGGACACGTATATCACGCAGGACATACCGCTGCTGCTGACGCGCCTCTCGCAGGTGCCGGCGAGCGGTCCGCGCAAACGCGAGGATTAGACGCCTCTGGGTTCGCGGGACAGGACGCTAACCGCTTCTCGTCCCCGATCCGCCCGGGCGGATAGCTTGCGAACGGACGGGCGAGCCGCACGCCCACCCAGTCAAGGGCTGTCGATTTACGGCAACACGCGTCACCGACGCGCGAACAATCGCTCGATATCCGGAAAGTCGAGCTTCACCCAGGTCGGGCGGCCATGGTTGCACTGGCCGGAGTGCGGCGTCGCCTCCATCTCGCGGAGCAGTGCGTTCATCTCGGCAAGCGACAGCACGCGCCCGGCGCGTACCGAGCCGTGGCACGCCATCGTCCCCGCCACTGCGTCGAGCCGCTCGCGCAGCGACAAGGCCTCGTCGAAAGCGGCGAGTTCATCCGCCAGATCGGTGACCAGCGCGGTCGGGTCGCCACTGCCGAGCAGCGCGGGCGTGGCGCGCACCAGCATCGCACGCGCGCCGAACCGTTCGAGCTCAAGCCCGAACTCGGCCAACTCGCCGACGCGTGCCTCCAGCCGGTCGCACGCGGGCTCGTCGAGCTCGACCACCTCGGGAATCAGCAGCGCCTGGCTCGCGACGCGACCGCCCGCGAGCGCCGCGCGCATCCGCTCCAGCACCAGCCGCTCGTGCGCGGCATGCTGGTCCACCAGCACCAGCCCGTCCTGCGCCTCCGCCACGATATACGTCTTGTTGACCTGCCCGCGCGCGGCGCCGAGCGGAAAATCGTCGCGCTCGGGCGGCGGGGTCCAGCTCGCCTCGGCGCGCGCCTGCGGGGGCGGAGCGAGAAAGGTGGCGCGTCGTTCGCTCACCAAAGCCGCCCCGGCATGGTCGGCCAGGAGCGGGATAACATCCGACGGTGCCGGCGCATAAGTCACCGGCTCACGGCGCCACAACTCCATCACGTCCGCTGGCGCCGAATGCGCGACGCGATGCCCGGCGGCGTCGAGCGCGCGGCGCAACCCGGAGACGATCATGCCGCGCACCAGCGCGGGATCGCGGAAGCGCACCTCGGTCTTCGCCGGGTGGACGTTGACGTCGACCTCGCTTGGGGGAACGTCGAGGAACAAGGCGACCACCGCGTGGCGGTCGCGTGGCATCATCTCGGCATAGGCGCCGCGGATCGCGCCGATCAGCAAGCGGTCACGCACCGGACGACCGTTGACGAAGAGATATTGGTGATCGGCGACGCCGCGATGGAACGTCGGCAGCCCCGCCACACCGCCAAGGACATGACCGTCGCGCGCGAGGTCGATCGCAACCGAGTTCTCGGCCAGCGCGCGGTCGGTCAGCGCCGCGACGCGCGCCGGCCGCCCCTCCGCTGCGGGGACCGACAACACACGGCGACCGTCATGCTCGACCGCGAAGGCGATGTCCGGCCGTGCCATCGCGAGGCGTTTCACCACATCGAGGCAGGACGCATATTCGGCGCGCGGTGAGCGCAGGAACTTGCGCCGCGCCGGCACGCGCGCGAACAGCGCCTCGACCACGACGCGCGTGCCCGGCGGCAGCGCGGCCGGACCGTCGCGTTCCACCACGCCGTTGTCGACGGTGCGCGCCCATCCTTCCGCACCGCGCGGCCGGCTCTCGATCGTCACCCGCGCGACCGACGCGATCGAGGGCAAGGCCTCGCCGCGGAAGCCAAGCGTCCGCACCGCCTCGATCGCATCGTAGGGCAGCTTGGAGGTGGCGTGGCGCTCGAGCGCGAGCCCGATCTCGCCCGGCGTCATGCCGCAGCCGTCGTCGGCCACCTCGATCCGCTCGACACCCCCGGCGGCGAGCCCCACCGCAACCCGCGTCGCGCCCGCGTCGATCGCGTTTTCGACCAGCTCCTTCAACGCGCTGGCCGGTCTTTCCACCACTTCGCCGGCAGCGATACGGTTGACCAGATGCGAGGGGAGCCGGCGTATTGACACAGCGCAGCACCTAGCCCAAGCCGCCGCATCCCGCGACCCCGCAGATAGAATTACACGCATGATTCACAGCGGCGGCGCGCGGACTCGAATATAGACGAACATGGCCGGTCCTCCTGCCCGGCGAGCTAGACAACGGACCACAACGTCAATGGTATTCTCGCGCTTGTTCAAGATGACCTCGCACGACATGGCGATCGATCTCGGCACCGCGAACACGGTGGTGTACGTCCGCGGCCGTGGCATCGTGTTGAACGAGCCGTCGGTGGTGGCGGTCGAGACGATCAACGGGCAGAAGCGGGTCAAGGCGGTCGGCGAGGACGCCAAGCTGATGATGGGCAAGACGCCCGGCTCGATCGAGGCGATCCGCCCGCTGCGCGACGGCGTTATCGCCGACATCGACGTCGCCGAGCAGATGATCAAATATTTCATCGAGAAGGTGCACGGCCGCCGGCGCTTCATGCGCTGGCCCGAGATCGTGATCTGCGTCCCCTCGGGCTCGACCAAGGTGGAGCGCCGCGCGATCCGTGACGCCGCGCAGAATGCGGGCGCCAGTGCGGTCTATCTGATCGAGGAGCCGATGGCGGCGGCGATCGGTGCCGATATGCCGGTCACCGAGCCGGTTGGCTCGATGGTGGTGGATATCGGCGGCGGCACGACCGAAGTGGCGGTGCTGTCGCTGCGCGGCCTTGCCTACACCACCTCGGTGCGCGTCGGCGGCGACAAGATGGACGACGCGATCGTCAGCTACGTCCGCCGCAACCACAATCTCCTGATCGGCGAGGCCACCGCCGAGCGGATCAAGCAGGAATTGGGCTGCGCCAAGCCGCCCATCGACGGCATCGGCAAGACGGTGCACATCAAGGGCCGCGACCTGGTCAACGGCGTGCCCAAGGAGATCCAGATCAACCAGGCGCAGATCGCCGAGGCGGTGAGCGAGCCCGTCGCCGCGATCGTCGATGGCGTTCGCATCGCACTGGAGAATACTGCACCCGAACTGGCCGCCGATATCGTCGACCAGG
The DNA here is from genome assembly GCF_051400595.1 of Sphingomonas larreae. NCBI lineage: Bacteria > Pseudomonadati > Pseudomonadota > Alphaproteobacteria > Sphingomonadales > Sphingomonadaceae > Sphingomonas > Sphingomonas larreae. The sequence continues at coordinate 53,151 of NZ_JBLFFI010000003.1, read as the reverse complement.
GCATCGTTCTCACCGGCGGCGGCGCGCTGCTCCAGGGGCTCGACGAGGTGCTGCGCGACGAAACCGGGCTGCCCGTGACGGTCGCGGACGATCCGCTGATCTGCGTCGCGATCGGCACCGGCCGTGCGCTGGAGGATCCCATGTTCCGCGCTGTTCTCCAGAACGGGTAAGCTCGAGACGGGGAGATGGCGGCAATGACGCCGTCACGTGATCGGCGTCCGGGTTTCTCGCGGCGCGCGCAATACGGGCTGTTCCTTACCTACATTCTCGGCGTCGCCGGGGCAGTGGTCGGCGGCGTGCTGCTCGCGCTGTCGGCGTTCAACCCGGTGGCGTTCAACGCGTTGCGCGCCGCGGTCGCCGAGATCACCGCGCCGCCCGCCGCATTGCTGGCGAGCGCGGGTGGGCAGCTCGCCGCCGTCCCCGACGCGATCGGCACGCATTTCCGCGTGCGTGGCGAGAATGAGGTGCTGCGCGCGCGGCTGGACCAGGCCCGCGGTGCGCTGCTCGCGGGGCGGCAGGCGCAGCTCGAGAACGTGCGGCTGCGCAGGCTGTTGGCGCTGCGCGACCGGCTGCCCGAGACGATTGCGGCGGCGCGGATCGTGAGCACGAGCGCTTCGAGCACGCGCCGCTTCGGGCTGCTCAATGCTGGCAGCTTCCAGGGTGTCGCCGACGGACAGCCGGTCACCGGCCCCGAGGGGCTGATCGGCCGCATCCTCTACGTCGGTCCCGATACCGCGCGCGTGCTGCTGATCACCGATCCCGAAAGCGTGGTGCCGGTGCGCCGTACGCGTGACGGGCGCCCCGCGCTGGCCGCCGGACGTGGCGACGGCCTGGTCGACATCCGCACGATCGACACCGCCGACGGCCGCTTCCGTCCCGGCGACCTGTTCGTCACCTCGGGAACGGGCGGCATCTTCGTGCCGGGCGTACCGGTCGCGCGCGCGCTGCGCGGCGGTACCGACAGCGCGCCGGCGCGTCCATTCGCGCGACCCGACTCGCTCGACGTGGCGCTGGTGCACCGCGCCTTCATGCCGCCCCCGCCGACGCCACCGGCGCCCTCCCCCACCCCGTCGCCCACGGCCACGCCCGCGTCGTGACGCTGCCCGCGCGCCCGTTGTTCGAGGAGCCGCTGCCGCCGGGACGCGCGCGGCTGCTGCCTTGGGCCAGCGTGCTCGCTGGCTCGCTGGCGACGACCTTGCCGTGGAACGCGACCTTGGGGCTGCTGCCGCCGTTCGGGCTGCTGATGATGCTGGCGTGGCGGCTGCTCGCGCCCTTGTCGCTGCGCGTCTGGGCGCCATCGCTGCTCGGGCTGTTCGACGATCTCGTGTCAGGCCAGCCGCTCGGCAGCGCCATGCTGCTGTGGACGCTCGCCTTCTTCCTGATCGAGGCGCTCGAGGCGCGCTCCGGCGTGCGCGACTTCGCGCAGAGCTGGGCGATTGCGGCGGTGGCGATCGCTCTCGCGCTGGCGGGCGGACGGCTGTTCGCCAGCCCCCTATCGGCCTATGTCGACGGCGTGCTCGTAATCCAGATCATCCTCTCCGTCCTGCTCTTTCCCGCCGCCGCGCGGCTGGTGGCGTGGATCGATCTCAAGCGGGTGCGCTGATGGCGCGACCACCGCGCGTGATGACCGAGGCCGCGCAGGCCTACAGCTTCTCGCGCCGTGCTTGGCTGCTCGGCGCCGGACAGGCGGGGCTCGGCGCGCTGCTGATCGGGCGGATGGGCTATCTCGCGATCACGCAGAACGAGCATTACAACCTTCTGTCCGAGCGCAACCGCGTCAGCATGACGATGATCCCGCCGCGCCGCGGCTGGATCGTCGACCGCAACGGCCAGCCGATCGCGAGCAACCGCACCGACTTTCGCGTCGACGTCATCCCCGACCGGCTCGAGGACAAGGAACGCACGCTGGCGCGGCTGCGTGCGCTGCTCGGCCTCGACGACGACGCGATCGCGCAGATCGAAGCCGAACTGAAACACTCGCCCGGCTTCCGTCCGGTCGAGATCGCGGAGAACATCGACTGGGACCGCTTCGCCGCGGTGCAGGTGCGCCAGCCCGAGCTGCCCGGCGTGGCGCCGTCGCGCGGCTTCGCGCGTCATTACCCCGCCGGCGCGGCGGTGGCGCATCTGATCGGCTATGTCGGCGCGGCGACCGCGGAACAATATAAGAAGGTGCGCGACCCGCTCTACCTGACGCCCGGGTTCAAGCTCGGCAAGGACGGGCTGGAGAAGACGATGGAGCCGCTGCTGCGCGGCACCGCCGGCGCCAAGCGGGTCGAGGTTACTGCCCGCGGCAAGCTGGTGAGGGAGCTCGCCACCCGCCCCGACGTGCCCGGGCGCACGCTGCGGCTGACGATCGACGCGGGGCTGCAGGAATATGCCGCACGCCGGCTTGGCACCAACTCGGGCTCGTGCGTGGTGTTCGACTGCACCAACGGCGAGATGCTCGCGATGGTGTCGATGCCGGCCTACGATCCCAACAGCTTCTCCGAGGGCATCAGCCAGCTCGAGTGGAAGATGCTGAGCGAGGACGATCACGTGCCCTTGATGAACAAGGCCACGCAGGGGCTGTACCCGCCCGGCTCGACGGTGAAGCCGATGAACGGACTGGCGCTGCTCGCCGCGGGGATCGACCCGAACGACCGCGTGTTCTGCTCGGGCGCGTTCCAGGTCGGCAACGGCGTGTGGCATTGCCATAAGCGCCACGGCCACGGCCCGCTCGATCTCAAGAACGCGATCATGCAGAGCTGCGACATCTATTTCTACGAGATGGCGCGGCGCGTCGGCTACGACAAGATCGCGCCGGTCGCGCGCGCGCTCGGGCTCGGACAGAAGTTCGATCTGCCGTTCGCGACGCAGCGCTACGGCACCGTGCCCGACAGCGAATGGAAGCAGCGCAAGTACAGGACCGAGTGGAAGGTCGCGGACGCGATCAATGCCTCGATCGGCCAGGGCTATGTGCTTGCCAACCCGCTCCAGCTCGCGGTGATGGCGAGCCGGCTCGGCTCGGGGCTGGAGCTGCAGCCCACGCTGTTGCGCGATCCGTTCAAGCCCAAGGCCGAACCGCTGCCGATCGACCCCGAGCATTTCCGCCTCATCCGCGAGGCGATGTACGGCGTGGTCAATGCTGGCGGCACCGGCGGCGCGGCGCGGATGCAGGTACCCGGCGTCGCGATCGCGGCGAAGACCGGTACCGCGCAGGTGCGCCGCATCACCATGGCGGAGCGCCGCAGCGGGGTGCTCAAGAACGGGCAATTGCCGTTCAAGCTGCGCGATCACGCGCTGTTCGTCTGCTTCGCGCCGTACGACAACCCGCGCTACGCCGCGGCGGTGGTGCTCGAGCATAACGGCCATACTGTGCGCAACCTCGACACGCCGATGATCGGGCGCGATATCATGACCTATCTGTTCGACCGCGAGCGCGCGTTGAAGAGCCTCGCCGAGGTGGAGCCGACCTGGGGCGGCGACATCCGCACGCGCATGGCGGCGCAGGAAGCGGCGTATCGCGCCGCGCACGCGCCGCCCCCGCCGCAGCCGGAGCTCGACGACGTCGCGGCCACGGGCTCGGACGCGGTCGCGGCGGCGACGGACGCCTCCAATGCCACGGCCGAGGCGCAGGCGGCGGACACCGCCGCGGGCAACGGCCCGGCGCGTACCGGTTCGCCCGAGCCCGACACCGAGGATGACCGGCGCGGCGCTGGCTCGAATCGCGCCACCCCGCCAGCGGGCGCGCGCGAGTGAGCGGCTTCGTCCCCGCCCCGCTCGCGGCGCTGCCGTGGCGGGTGCTGCTGCTCGTCGTGGCGATCGGTGGCTTCGGGCTGGTCGTACTCTATTCGGCCGCAGGCGGCAGCGTGACTCCCTGGGTGCTGCCGCAGGGCATCCGCTTCATCGTGTTTCTGGCGGGCGCGGTGGCGCTCTCGCGCGTCCCGCTCGACTGGTGGAAGCGCTCGTCCTTCTGGATCTATGCGGTGCTGCTGGTGCTGCTGCTGATGGTGGAGATGCTCGGCGCCGTGCGCGGGGGCAGCCAGCGCTGGCTCGGTTTCGGGCCGCTCAGGATCCAGCCGTCCGAGTTGATGAAGCTGGCGATCGTGCTCGCCTGCGCGCGTTTCTATGCCCTGCTCCCCGCGACCGAGACGCGGCGCTTCGCCGCGCTTTGGCCCGCCGCGGTGCTGATCGGGCTGCCGGCGCTGATCGTGATGGCGCAGCCGGACCTCGGCACCGGGCTGATGATCTGCGCCGGGGGCGCCACCGTCATGTTTCTCGCCGGCATCCCGCTGCGCCTGTTCATCGGCGGGGCGCTCGCCGCGGCGGTCGCGATCCCGCTCGCGTTCGAATATGTGCTGCACGATTATCAGCGCCATCGCGTGCTGATCTTCCTCGATCCCGAGAGCGATCCGCTCGGCACCGGCTATCACATCAGCCAGTCGAAGATCGCGATCGGCTCGGGCGGGATGTTCGGCAAGGGTTTCCTTAACGGCACGCAGAGCCACCTGGACTATCTTCCCGAAGGCCATACCGACTTCGTCTTCGCCACCATGGCGGAGGAATGGGGGCTGGCCGGCGGCGCCTTCCTGATCATCGGCTTCCTGCTGGTGATCCGCTGGGGCGTCAACGTCGGGGTGCGCGCGGAGGATCGCTTCGCGAAGCTCGCCGCCGCGGGGCTCGCCACCACCATCTTCTTCTACATGGCGATCAACCTGATGATGGTGATGGGGCTGGCGCCGGTGGTGGGTATTCCGTTGCCGCTGGTCAGCTTCGGCGGCTCGGCGCAGATGACGGTGCTGATCTCGCTCGGCATTCTGATGGGGATCGACCGGGCATCGAAGCTGCGCCAGCGCTGGTGATGGTGATTTCTTGCAGCGCAGCGAAAAAAGGGCTTTGCAAAGCCGGAGTGCGTTGCTAGAGGCGCGCTTCCCGATCGCGGGGCGGCACCAACCGCTTCTTCCCGCCGGTCATGGACGCATAGCTCAGTTGGTAGAGCAGCTGACTCTTAATCAGCGGGTCCTTGGTTCGAGCCCAAGTGCGTCCACCATGTTTTCCAACGGCCTCGCAGCGATGCGGGGCCGTTGCGCTTTGGGTCTCCCCTGACTTTCCCCTTCTGTTGGCCGCGAGCCTCTCCTTTTTGCGGCTGCGATGTTGGGATTGGCCGAGAGGACCCAGGCTTAGCAGTTCGCACCCGACGGTCAGGTCAGCTACAAGCCCGCAGTGGAACGGGCTTTCATGGATGCCCGCCGCTCCGTCTCTGAAGACCGCTAATCTCGAAACTAACCGCCCGTCAGCAGCTCAGGAAAACTCCTGATGGTAGGTCCAGTAAGCTGCCGAGTGGGTAGCTTCCCGTTGGAGAATCCCCTGGCAAGATCGTCCACTGCCGCGGTATCGATGCGGAAGACGGGGGAGATAACTGGTGTCGGAACGTCGACCAAGGCAGAACCGAAGCAAGTCTACGACGCCGATCGAGGAACTATTCGACATCATCCTGGACGATGTGATCAAGGCGGGCGCTATGCCGTGGGAGGAATGGCACGCGCTCTGGGAACATCCATTCACGCCAATGGCCATCCCGACCAGCGACGGTCGCCAGTACCAATTCACCCAGAACGGCGCGAACGCTGCCCACACGCTGACGTCGCAGGTCTGGGCCGCGCGCCAGGACTACAGAGCGGCTTTTATACGGAAGGTGTTTGAGCGCGAATCTTTCAAAGCCATCGGAGAGGCAGTATCGTTGTGCAAGAGCCACCTGCCGGACGACGAATCAGGCGCGAGCGAGCCGACGCCGGAGTTCATTAAGGCAGTCGTGAGGGACTACGAACAGAGTCTCGACGACCTTGCCGCTAAGGTCAAACGCACGCTGCGCCGGCACATTCCTTGCCACCTGTTCCACCGGGACCAGAAGGTACCCGCCTTCAAAGTCGGGCCGATTAACTTCCGCCCGCGGGACGATTGGGCCTCACGCTACGTCCTCGATCCGCCGGTGCGCCAGCTACTCGACAGGTTTGAACGTGGCGAAATCACCCGCGACGACCTGCGACGTGCCGTTCACGACGGGCGGGACGACGGGCGGGACGACGGTGAGACTGATGCGATCGAGCTAATCGACTTTCTTGGCAACTACGACTGGGTGGGAACCGTCACGATCGAAGGAAGCGACGCAGGCCGTGGCCCCGAGAAGGCGTCCGCGCTCATCGGTTTGGCCCTCGATGTTGTCGGGCTGCGCTTCACCCTTGAGGATGCGCGTTCCTTCGCGAAGGCGGGGCAACAGCATCAATCCCACGAGGCCCGCCTTGCAACCAACGAGGCCGGTCAGTTCGCCAAGGGATGAAGCATGTTCCGGCCTGGGCTCAGTGGTCCGCCGGGCCGCCTCGCGGCCAAAATGAAGTCCGAACAGGCCTTCCTTGAAAGAGCTGGCGCGCTTTTAGACGCTTATCTCACCGCCCGCGGCAGCGGCCGGGCGCTACATGCGATCGAGCGCTGGGTAAATGCCCTCTACTGGTTCGGAGCCGCCCGACGAGAACCTTCAGATTTCGTCGCGGTCGTAGACTACGGGTGCGCGATGGACGGCGTGTCGGGCGCGGGCGGGGCGATCAGGCCTATGACCGAATTCGTCGAGGCGGTGCTCAGGCCGGCGACAGGTGCATCAACGGATTCTAGCCTGACCGTAAGTGAGGCGGTGGGCAGGGTCTATGCCGAGGGGCGGAACAAGCTCGCCCATGGCGAAGAGCCACGGCGGCTCCCGCCATCGCGTCGAACCTATCACGTGCGAATATGTCGAGGCCCTGCTGCGCCGCGTATCGGGCGTCGACCTAAAGGTGGGGGCGCTGCGGCTCGCGACGACGTGGACCGACCGCGCCTTTCAGGCCGAGGCGTACCGCCGCGGGCGCGTGTTGCTGGCGGGCGACGCGGCACACATCCATTCGCCGCTCGGTGGTCAGGGGCCCAACCTCGGACTTGGCGATGCGATGAACCTCGGCTGGAAGCTTGCCGCTGTCGTCCGCCAAGATGCGCCCTCTGGACTGCTCGACAGTTATGAGGCCGAGCGCCACCCGGTTGCCGCTCAGGTGCTCGACTGGTCGCGTGCGCAGGTCGCGCTGATGCGGCCCGCCCCGGCCTCGCGCGCGCTTGCCGCCATCCTGCGTGATGTGATCGCGACGCGCGATGGCGCAACTTATTTTGCCGAGCGCAAGTCCGGCATATCGCTCCGTTACGATCTTGGCGGCGATCATCCACTAACAGGGCGAAGCGCGCCCGACGTCGTGCTCGCCGGGGGAGTCAGGCTGGGTGAGCTGCTGCGCGACGGGCGCGCCGTCCTGTTCGATTTCGACAGCGGTGCACCGCTTGCGAGCTTCGAAGAGAGTTCCCGTGGCAGGCTCCGCTACGTTGCCGCGCGGGCCGAGGAGCAGTTTAACCTAGCCGCGGCGTTCGTGCGCCCTGACGGCGTGGTCGCCTGGGCGACGGACGACGTGCCTGATCTCAACGGAGTGCGAGAGGCGATCTCCCGCTGGCTCGTCTTGGATCGAGACTGACCGCTGCGAGCCCGAAGCTTCGAACGAATTCGCGTTGAGAGAGGGCGGCCGGCCTTGGTCCTTCTACCAGCTAAGTACTGCCTTCACGAACGTTCGATTATGACTCGAAAGTGGTCATTCACCGTCTCGAGGGTGACTTTTCAAAGCGGACGTCCGTTAAGGTAACGTGGCCTCACAAGCCTCCACCATCGCCATACTGTCACATGTGCGCGGTAGCGGGCGTGCCATGACGATCTCGCGCGACCGGGCGGCGTGGCTAGGACGCCATATCTTTCCGAACGAGGCGGCGCTGCGGCTCTGGCTCGCGCGTCGACCCGCCATCGGCATGGACGTCGAAGATGTCGTCCAGGAGAGCTACGCCATTCTCGCGGCGCTAGATCGCGTGGACCATATCGTGGACCCGCGAACCTACCTCTTCCAGGTCGCCAAGTCGGTCGTACTGCGCACGCTGCGCCGGGCGCGGATCGTCGCGATCGACGCACAGATCAGTGTCGAGCTGCTGGAGGTGCCGGCCGATCTTCCCTCGCCCGAGCGCGTCGCGGCGGATCGTCAGGAACTCGCCCATGTCGGGAAGCTGATTGCCGCGCTGCCGGCACGCTGTCGCGAGGTGTTCACGCTGCGCAAATTTCACGGCTTGTCACAGCGGGCGACCGCCGAGCGACTGGGCATCGCCGAGAGCACCGTTGAAAAGCATATGGTCAAGGCATTGGCGCGCCTGACGGATGCGATTGGGCGTGGCGGAAGTGGGCAGCTTCGGTCATCTAGTCCGCGTGACCCAGGTGCCGCCCGATCCGATGACGAAGACCGCGACGCCGAGCTCGCTTGACGAGGTAGCGGCGCGCTGGGCACTTCGCGTCGAGGCGGGCGCGCTGTCCGTCGCTGAGGAAGCCGAGCTGAACGCCTGGACGAGCGCGGACGTGCGACATGCGGGCGCCTTCGCCCGAGCCATGGCGGCGAATGCCTACCTCGACCGCGCCGCCGCACTCGGAGCGCTCAACGCCGATGTCGCGGGGGAGCCGACCGCCCCGCCCGCGGTGTCTCGCCGTGCCTGGATCGGCGGAGCCGGGGGCGCCCTCGCAGCGGCGCTGATCGGCACGGTCGCGCTCTCGCGCCACCATCCGGAGGCGCGCATCGACGCACCAATCGGCAGTCAGCGCCGCACCGCCCTCGACGACGGATCGGCCGTGACGCTGAACACAGGCGCTGAGATCGCGCTCGCCTTCGCACCGGTCGAGCGCCGCGTACGGCTTCTCGCCGGTGAGGTGAACTTTGACGTGGCAAAGGACCGCGCGCGGCCCTTCGTGATCGAGGCCGGCACAACGACCGTGCGGGTCGTGGGCACCAGCTTCATCGTGCGCCGGGAGCGGGAGACGGTGTCGGTGACCGTCCGCGAAGGCATCGTCGACGTCCGACGTGGCGCCCGACGACACCGGCTTCTAGCGGGCGATCGGCTGATCAGCAGCGATGGCGCCGATCGGGTCGATAAGCTGTCGAGCGCGGACGTCGAGCGCGCGGGCCTGTGGCAACGCGGCGAGATCGACCTCACCGGCATGACGCTGAACGATGCCGCGCACGAATATGCGCGTTACTCCGAACGCCACATCCTCATCGCTGATCCCGCGGTCGGCCGCTTGAAGGTAGCTGGGGTCTACGCGACGAGTGACCCGATGGGCTTCGCCCGCGCCGCCGCGCTCGCGCAAGGGCTGACCGCCAGCGACGTGCCCGGCGGCATCCGGCTGGCACGCTGATCGCATTTTTTCGTCGCGGGCATGGCGGAGGCAACGACCTCCACGCTCTACCCTCTCGAGGCTGCGACGATTGCGGCCGTTCGGGGGAACAGAGAAGAATGCGACCTTCCTACCTGCTCGGCTGCAGCACCGCGGCCGTTGTTCTCGCGAGCGCGTCATCCGCGACGGCGCAGCAACATGCCTTCGACATCCCTGCGCAGCCGCTCCACGCCGCGATCGCGGCCTTGAGCCGGCAGGCAGGCGTTCAGATCGTGGCACCCGGGGAGGGCCTGGATCAGCGGCGTAGTGCACCGCTCTCCGGGACGATGAGCGCGCGCGCCGCGCTGCGCCGTTTAATCACCGGCAGTGGACTCGAGATCGCCTCCGACGAGGGCTCCCGCATCGTACTACGCCGGCGTGAAGCCGACGCGGGAAACGACGCGGCCATGCTCGCGGACACCGGTGATCCCGCCGACGCGGACATCGTCGTCACCGGATATCGAGCCAGTCTGCAGACGGCGCGCGAGACCAAACGTCAGGCCTCCGCGATTCTCGACACGGTCGCCGCCGAGGATATTGGTCAACTTCCCGACAACAGCGCAACAGAGGCGCTGGCGCGCCTGCCCGGCGTGCAGGTGTTCCGCAATCGTGGTGAGGGCCAGGCGATCACCGTGCGCGGCCTCAGCCAGGTCCTCACCACCGTGAACGGCGAGGAGTCGTATGTCGGCGCATCGCGCCGCAGTCTGCTCAACACCTATCCGGCAGACCTGCTGCGCGCGGTCACCGTCTACAAGGCGCTCACGCCCGACCTGATCGAGGGCGGCATCGGCGGCGCGATCGACATCCAGTTGCGCCAGCCCTTCGACTTCAAACCGGGCTGGACGGTCGCCGGCACCGCGCGCGGCAGCTACGACGACCAAGCCCGGCGCTTCTTCTACAACGGCGACCTGCTGGTCAGCAATCGCTGGCAGACCGGCATCGGCGAGATCGGTGTCCTGCTCAACGCCTCTTACGTCCGCCGCGACTATCTAGAGTCGTACCGAGAGAACTTCGGCCCGCAGACCAGCACCGCGACCCAGTCGATCACTCCCGCGGGCCTCGGCGCGGTGCGCTACCCCACGCGCAGTCTGGTCAAGCACCCCAACGGCAACTTCAAGCGCCCGGTGCTCACCGGCGAGCTGCAGTGGAAGCCGGTCGATGACCTACGGCTCGATCTGCGCGTGACTCACATCCACGACAAAAACACCTATTTCGACAATGACCTCGAGTTGGTCATTCCGGCGGGGACGGCGCTGCGCGACGTGACGCTCGTGCCGGGAACCGATATCGTCAAGAGCGCGCGTTATACTCTGGCCACCCCGACCGGACCGCGTTCCTCCTTCAATCTTAACGATATCCGCACAACACAGGGGGAATTTGGCGTCCGCTACGACGCCGGACGTGCGACACTGTCGACCAATCTGACCTACACGCGCTCCAACCAGGAGCAGATCGTTCGGGCGGTCCAGCTCGCCTTCCGCTCGCCGCAGACGATTGACGCCGTGTTCCACGGTGACTCGCGCTGGGGTAGCCTTTCCTATCAGCTGGATGGCGCGACCGATCTCGAGGAGCCCACCACCTTCAAGGCCAACCTCTACAGCGACGCGCTGGTGCGGCAGAAAAGCCGCGGACTGCAGTGGCGCGGCGACCTCGTGCTCGACACCGATGGCGGCCTGGTCAGCGCTTTGAAGAGCGGGTTCCGCTACACCGACCGTAGCACCGACTATCAGTCGGGCTCACGCTCGGTCAGCCTCTCAGCGCTGAACCTGCCGCTCTCCGCGCTGCCGGGCGGGGCGTCGGCTGAGACGATCGATCGCGGCTTCCGCGGCGACGACGTGACTGTCCCCTCGCGCTGGGTCCAGTATCCGGCGGCTCTGCTCGGCACAGACGCAGGCTATGCCGCGCTTAATGCCTACGTCGCGACCCTGCCGGGCCAGGCCACCGCATTTGGCAGCGAGCGTCCGGCGTTAAGCCCGACCGCCTCTTTCGAAGGCACCGAGCGCACCTACGCGGTCTATGGTCAGGCGCAGTACGGCTTCACGCTGGCAGGGATTGCTTTCGACGGCGTCGCGGGCGCGCGCGCGGTCAACACCGTGCTGTCGATCCGCGGCACACAGCTGCGCACCACCGGCACCGGAGCCTGCCGGGTGACCACCGCGGTGGCGTTCGACCAGCGTCAGAACTACCTCGATGTCGACCCGAGCGTCAGCCTCGTGGCGCACTTCTCGCCCGCCATCCAGCTGCGGGGCGCCTGGACGAAGACCTTCAGCCGGCCGGATTTCACTCAATTGAACCCGAGCGTGTCGGTAGTGGAGAGTGCGGGTGGTGCCAGCGCGACCGCGGTCGCGAGCGGCAACCCGGCGCTGCGTCCGATCAGGTCCGAGAACCTCGACGTCTCGCTCGAGGGCTATTTCGGGCGCGCCGGCGCGGCCAGCGTGGCGCTGTTCCACCGCGATGTCGACGGCTTCATCATCAACACCATCGATCGCGTGACGCTGCCCGGCAGCACGACACAGACCAATGTCACTCGGCCGTTCAACGGCGGCGCGGGCACCATCAAGGGCTTCGAGCTCTCGGTCAGCTCGTTCCTCGACATCGCGCCCGGTCTGCTTCGCAACGTCGGCGCCTCGGCGAACTTCACGTACATCGACACCGAGCAGGTGCTGCCGCGGACCGGCGCGAACGTCGCGAGCAAGGGGCTCATCCCCGGCATCTCGAAGCGCAGCTTCAACTCGTCGGTGTTCTACGACGACGGTCGCTTCCGCGCGCGCGTCGCCTATAGCGTGCGCAGCCGCTTCATCCTCTCCTACGTGCTCGCCGACCCGACCGCCAACCTCAACTGGTTTCCGATCAGCCGGCTCGACGCCTCGACGGCGTACAAGCTCACCGACGCGATCACGCTGACGCTCGACGCGCAGAACCTGCTCGGTCGACCACAGCGCGCCTTCTGGGGCCCCGGCTCGCTCGCGTTCACCGGCTACACCGACCGCGTCTACTACGAGGGGCGGGTCTACTCGCTCGCGGCGCGCTTCCGCTTCTGATGAGAGGGAGAGCGATGATCTACCGTAGACATGTTGCGCTCGCCACGGCGCTCATCCTGTTGAGCGCCGACGCCGGCGGGGCGCCGAGCCCGTCGCGAGCCCGCTGGGCCGGCGCATGGGGCTATGCCCCCTCGCCGGCGACCGCGGCGACGCCGCCGACGCGTCCTGCCGGGCGCTTCCGCTATAAACTACGGCTCACGCGCGGCGGCAGCGCGCTCTCGCTGCGGCTCGGCAACCCGGAGCGCTCGCTGCCGCTGAGCGTCTTCGCGATGACCGTCGCCGTCGAAGGTCGGGCCGCCGCACCGACGCGACTACGCTTCGGCGGCAGCCCCGCGGTTCGGCTGGGCGCCGGCACCGCGCGCGACAGCGACCCAGTCCCGCTGGCGGTACGCGCGGACGACACGGTCGTGGTTACGCTCAGCACAGACGCGCCGAGCACGCAGGTGAGCGGCAACGCCGGCTTTGTCGGCAGCTTCGCCGGCGCGGACGGCGTCGAGAGCGAGTCGCGCGATCGCCCCTTCGTCACGCTCGCGTCGGTTCGCGCCACCACGCGCTGCACGATTGTCGCGCTGGGCGACTCGATCACCGAGGGCGCGCGGAACCAGGACACGGTCCGGCGCGGCTGGCCCGACCGGCTGGCCGAGCGACTGGCGCGATCGTCCGGTCGCGCGTGCGGCGTGGTCAACGCGGGGATCAGCGGCAACCGATTGTTGCGCGCGGGCCGTGGCGTGGCGGCGATTGATCGATTCGAGCGCGACGTCGCCGCCGTGCCCGGCGTGACGCATTTGATCGTGCTCGAGGGCATCAACGACATCGTGCGCGGCGGGCAGCCGGGCGAGACGCCGGTAACATCCACTGACCTGATCGGAGGGTACCGAAGGATCATCGCCGCGGCTCACGCGCGCGGGATCAAGGTGATCGGCGGTACGCTGACGCCGGCCTGGGGCTATCGCCTGATGACCCCGGCGCTGGAAGGTGTACGCGTCGACATCAATCGGTGGATCCGCACTAGCGGCGCCTTCGATGCGGTGCTCGACTTCGAGGCGGCGGTCTCCACAGGCAAGGCCATACCCGTGCTGCGCAGCGACGCCGATTCTGGCGACAAGCTTCATCCCGGTGATGTTGGCTATGCCGCCATGGCGGCGGCGATACCGCTCGAGCTGTTCGATTGACGTGGGCCGCCACCCGACTACGGGCGGCGGCCCCTCGCCTCAGCCGGTCGGAGCGTTGCAGGGATCCTTCGTGGTCAGCGCCTTGTACAGGACGCAGGAGAGACGCAGACCGGCTTGCTGGAGTCGTGTCGCGACGATCGGGTATTTGCGCGTCGTGTAGTCATAATCGAGCGTAATCCGATGCTCGATGTCGCACGAAGGATTTCCCTGCCCTCCACAGATCGGCAGGGTGACATAGCCCTGATCTTGGTAGATCGAGACGCGCGCCCATTCGCGACTCTCCACCGCCCAGTCGCGCGGCGCACCGTCGACTCTCACCCTCGTGCCGATCTGCGCACTGACATCGTCGGCGAACAGCGCAAAATTCTGCACCCAACCTTTCGCGATCGCTCGGTCATTGATGATGTTCCGGTCCCACACCGAATGTATCTGCCAATAATGATGTGGATTGACCTTGTCGTACTCCACCGGATCCAAGATCCAGGCATCGGGGATGGTGAAGTCGCCCGGCTGGTTCGGGAGGTACACGTAGTTGTAGCCGATCGGATCAGAACCGTGCAGCGGCTGGTGCAGGTCGCCGACGAGGTGGACCACATATTTGAGTGCCTCACGCCGCTCGTCGGCCGACAGGCTGTTCAGTCGCGCGAGGGCCGCATGTTTGGCCTCTCCCCCGCTCGCGATGTTCGACAGGCGCGGGCTCAGATGAGAACTGCTGGGTAAGTGGTTCGACCGCCCCCGAATCCTAGTCAGGCGACTTTCGTGAGCAGTCAGCTTTCCCTCGTCTCTCGAGCCCAATCGGGACGGTCGCCCGGCTCAGCGTACGACTCGACCATTCTCCCATCGGCCCTTATAAAAGGACCACCCCGCTCCTCGTTGCCGCTGGAGGCCGTAGATGCCCGGGTCCCTCGCCTCCGACTGCGGCAGCTTAGACGATTCGACGCTCGATCTGTCGGCCGCCGGTCGCGAGGATGGCACTATCTGATTTCCGAGGTCAGGATATTCAACACGCAAGCCTGATCGATCAGCGACGAATTGTCGTAGAAATTGATTCCGCTACAGCGGAACGCCGTCGCCGAAGAGGCTGCGGTCGGCTCGCCGTGAGTAATGTTCGGTTCTGGATGGCCGCATGACCAAGGAGCCAAGGCCAGTGATCAACATGCAGACTTTGCGGCCAACAGGCTTGCCGGAGGCACTCGTTATGCCGCTGCCGGGACGCGGCGACCAGATAGAGTTGCGCGCGCACCTGCTGGGCACGCGCGTCGACATGCGCGCCCTCGTCGGCTTCGGAGATCCCGAAACGGTCGTGCTTGAGGGATCGTGCGCCTTCGTGTTTCGCTACGGCGCTGTCGTCCTCGTCGGCGCGACCCCCGAGGAGGAGGCGCGCATCCTGGGGCAGGTCTCACCGCACGCGATCGACCCACCGGCCAGCCCCGAAATCGAGACCGCCAGAGTTGAGCTGCGCGACGACGGCGACGAGACCGTATCCGCTGACGGGCGCATCCGACTGCGCGAGGCGACGCCCGAACGGCTTTTGCTAGCCGCCACAGTGCTGGCGCGCTCAGTCGTACTCGCACGCGACGAGATGCGCATCGAGGATGCCTTCGACCGGATCGAGCCGCTGCTTATCGACATGCGCGAGCATGGTCGTGCGCACCTTCCCATCCGCCAGATTATGCGGCAGATCGGCAGCGTCCTCTCCGCTCAACACCGCGTCGTAGGGCGCGCTCGCATCGGCGAGAAGCCGGATCTCCTATGGGAGCACCCAGAACTCGACCGCCTCTACGGCCGACTTGAGGCGGAATACGAGTTGGGAGATCGCACGCGCACAATCGAACGGAAACTCGAGATGCTCGGCGACTCGGCCGAGTGGCTTCTCGACCTTGTCCAGGACAAACGGTCGCTGCGTCTCGAGCTCTCAGTCATTGGGCTGATCGCCTTCGAGGTCGCTATCGGACTCTACGAGATCGCTGCGCGCTGGTCGCAGTAGACTGAGGAGACTGTCTGTTCGACCCGTAGTCGGCCGTTAGCGCCCCTTGACCTCTCCGGAGAGCGGCCGCTCGTTTACTGGGCTTACGACGCAGACTATCATCGCTAATTGCCTGTGGCAGCGCTCCTCTGTTAGGTTTTGCCTATGGCGACGCAGCAACGCACGATCGACTTTCTGCTTGAACAGGCCACCAGCGCGGGCGGGGCGACGGCCAAGCCTATGTTCGGTGAGTACGGCGTCTACGTCGATAGGAAGATTGTCGGCTTGGTCTGCGACGATCAGCTCTTCGTCAAGCCGACATTATCGGGCCGCGCCCATGCCGAACCCGTGTCGGACGCGCCCCCGTATCCAGGTGCCAAACCGCAGATGCTCATTGCGACCGACCGATGGGACGATGCCGAATGGCTCGGCGAGCTGCTGCGTGTCACGGCGGCCGAGCTGCCGACACCAAAGACGCGGAAACCGAAGCGAGGCAAGTAAGCACCCGCGGGGATTGGACCCACAAGGCGACTTTCAGTCCAGCTCCGCGGCTGCCCGCAAGCGGACGTCCGTTCACCTATCAAGGTCCAGCGCAGAACGGCGGCTGCAGGCTCGCGTTTGTGCGACGGACAGTCTCCGCTCGCGCAGATTGCTCGCCCATCCTGCGCGACTCGCACCCCATCCGCTCCTGGTTCCGCTCATAGTCCACTAAGCCTCCCGATCAGCCCACCGATCTGGCCACTGCCGACGATCCCGATCTTCATGACTGTCCTGTCTGCTGAATGTTGGTGGGAAGCCCGATGGTCACGGCAGAAGCACCGAGATGCCCGAGACGGCGCGCCGCTCGACCTCGGCGTGGAGCGTCGCCGCCTCACTGAGGGGGTATTTGGCGGGCGAGACCGCGCCGAACGCGCCTTCGCGGTAGAGGGCGAACAGCTCCGCCATGCCGGCGCGAAGTTCGGCCGCGGTCTTGATGTAGTTGGGGACCTGCGGTGCGACGACCCTGGCGCCGCGGCGCGCGACCGCGTCGGGATTGGCCTTGGGCCAGCCCCCGGACGCGCCGAACGAGACGATCGTCCCGCCGGTGCGCACGGTCCCCGCGTCGAGCAGGTGGTCGGCGGTGTCTCGGCCGATGCCGTCGAACACGACATCGACCCCGCCGTCGGTGAGCCGCGCGACCAGTTCGATCGCCTCGTCCAGTCCGATGGCGACCTCAACCGCGCCATTCTCGTGCGCCAGGGCGCGCTTGGCCTCGCCGCCCACCGCGCCGATCACGCGCGCGCCGCGATGGGCGGCGAGCCGTGCCGTCAGCGATCCGACCCCGCCGGCTGCGGTGGTGACGAGGACCGTCTGACCGGGCTGAACCTCAAACAGCCGGACTGCGCGGAGCCAGGCCGTGAAGCCCTTCACTGTCAGCGAGGCGGCGATCTCGAAGCCGATATCGTCCGGCAAGGGGAAGAGAAGGTCCGCGTCGATCAGGCGCTTGCCTCCATAGGCACCCTGCGACCGGAGATAGCCGACGCGATCGCCGACCGCGAAGTCGATGACTTGCCGGCCGATCGCCGTCACCACTCCGCCGCCCTCGATCCCCAACACGCGGCCCGGCTCGTCGGCGGAGATGAAACCGCGGCGCTGCAACGCGTCGAAATAGTTGAAGCCGATCGCCTTCTGCTCGATCTCGACTTGTGTCGCGGCGGGCGCCGCAACGTCGCGCTCCTCGACCCGCATCACTTCCGGGCCACCTTGTCCGTATTGAGCGATCACTAGGGTCATCTTGATCACCTTTGAGTCGGGGAGTTGTGCGCGAGCGTCGCGCGTAGGGCGTTCCGACGCTTCAAGGTCAGGCGACGAACCGCACCACGCCGCCATCGACGCGCAAGGCGGCGCCGCTGGTGGCGGAGGCCTGTTCGGAGCAGGTGTAGACGATCATGTTGCCCACTTCCTCGACCGTCGCGAAGCGCTGGATCAGGCTCGTCGGGCGAAGCGCCTGCAGGAAGTCCTGCTCGGCTTGCTCGACCGTAATGCCGTTCCGCGCTGCCTGATCGGCCACGAAGTTGCCCATGATTTCGGATCGGGTCGGGCCCGGAAGCACCGCGTTGACCGTGACGCCCGTGCCCGCAACCGCTTCAGCCAGGCCACGCGACACGGCGAGTTGCGCCGCCTTGGTCATGCCGTAGTCCAGCATCTCCTTGGGAATGTTGACCCCGGACTCGCTGCTGACGAAGACGACACGTCCCCATGCCTTGCCGACCATGCGCGGAAGATAGTGGCGCGACAGACGCACGCCGCTCATCACGTTGAGCTGGAATAGTCCGAGCCAGTCCGCGTCCGGGATAGCCGCGATGTCGTCGATCCCGTGGTAGTCGCGCAGAAATGCCGTGCCGACGTTGTTCACCAGGATGTCGGCGTCCGGCGCCTGCGCGATGAGGGCGTTGGCGCCTCCCGCGGTGGCCAGATCGGCGGCGATGCCGAAAATAGTAGCTCCCGGAAACGCGGTGCGCATCTGCCCCAGGGTCTCGTCAACCCGCGCCTGCGTGCGGCCATTGATGATCACCGAAGCGCCCGCCCGCGCCAGACCTTCCGCGGCTCCTCGGCCGATGCCGGCGGTGGAACCTGTCACGATGGCCGTGCGGCCGCTCAAGTCGATGTTCATGGAACTACCTTCATGGTGTTGCGCCGTTCACCCGCGGGTGCCGGCGCCATGGCTTCAGAGCGTGATGCCCGCGCCCGCCAGAGCGGTGTCGATACGCTCATCGACTTCGCGCTTGGTGGCTGCCCAAGCCGGCACCGTGTCGAGCAGGCGCTGCTGCCAGGCGACGAGGTTGGGAAACTCGTTGAACGGCACCTTGGTGCGCTCGTTCTGCGAGAAGGGGGCCGCGATGTCGATGTCCGCCAGCGTCAGATGATCGCCCACGATAAACTGCCGGGTCGCGAGGTGCGCATTCAGCACGGCACCGGCGGCGCGGATCTTCGCGAACGTCAGGTCGATGATGCTCTTGTCCTCGGGTTGGCCCATGAAGCGCTTGCCGATCCGCTCGTCGAACGTGAGCACGGAGAAGATCCGCCACTGCTCGCCCGACCAGAACATCCACTGCAGCACCTCGTAGCGCTCCTGCGGCGTGGCGCCGAGCAGATCGCTGCCGACCTTCTCCGCGAGGTAGATGTTGATCGCCGAGGATTCGTAGAGGACGACATCGCCGTCGACCATCACCGGCGACAGGCCGTGCGGGTTCAGCTTCAGGAACTCGGGCGTATGGCTCTCGCCTTTGAAGAGGTCGATGCCCACGCGCTCGATCTCGATGCCCATGACGGCGGCTGCCGTCGTCACGCGACGCAGGCTGCCCGAACCGGGATCGCCGTAGATCTTGATAGCCATTGGTAGGTGCTCCTTCTCTTGAGTGTTGAAGTGTTGATTACGCCGGGACGCCGGCACGCAGCCGATCGAGCACGGGTAGAAGCTCGGACGGATCGGGACGCCGCGTGTAGTCGGGGTTGACCTCGGCATAGGCGATCATGCCGTCGGTCCCGATCACGTAGCGCGCCGGCATCGGCAGCACGCCCGACGGATCGTCGTTGACTATCGCCAGGTCGGCGCCGAACTGGCGATAGACGTCGATCAGGTCAGCGGGCAGCGAGAAGCGCAGGCCGAACTCGGCGGCGACAGCGGCCCCGCGATCGCTCAGGATAGGAAAGTCGAGCTTGTTGTCCCGCTGCGACTTCCGGCTGTTCGACGGCGTCTGCGGCGAGATCGCGACGAGGCTCGCGCCGCGGGCCTCGATCTCCGGCCGGACATCTTCCAACGCCTGGAGATCGAAGTTGCAGTAGGGGCACCAGATGCCGCGATAGAAGGTTGCGACCAGCGGCGCGCGCGCCAGCAGCGCACGCGAACTCACGCTGCCGCCGTCAGCCTCCGGGAGCGTGAACTCGGGTGCCTTGTCGCCAGCTTGCAGCGCCTTCTCGGCCTGCCTGCTGTCGATCAGCGACTGCGTGGCGCAATTCATCGTGTCGAGCTGGTCGCGGGTCGGCACGAGCGGAAAGCGCAAGTTCTCGAATTCCTCGCGCATCGCATCGAGCTTGTCCTGGAGTTTCACGGCCTTCTCCCGATCGCGGCAAGGCCGCTGTGGAGGAGGAGCTAGTATATCCGACAAGGCCGGTGTATCTGCTGTTCGTGGACATCATATATTCGGATTTCGGATGAGCGATCGCTGGCAGGAGATGACCGTGTTCGTCCGCGTGGCGGAGAGCGGCGGCCTGTCGCGCGCAGCGCGGGAGCTCAAGCTGTCACAACCCTCGATCTCCCGGATCGTCGGATCCTTGGAGGCCCGGCTGGGCACGACGCTGCTGCTACGCACCACCCGCAGCATCTCGCTGACGGAAGCGGGTGCTCTCTATCTTGAACGCGCCCGGTACCTGCTCGCTGACATGGAGGAGGCCGAGCAGGCAACCCGCGGTGTGGACTCGCTACACGGCGTGATCCGCATGGCCGTGCCGGTGCTCTACGGGTCGCGTGCGGTCATCCCGGCGCTGGCACCCTTCCTTGCCCGGCACCCGGACCTCCGGGTCGAGATGATCATGAGCGACGCGCGCCAGAACCTCATCATGGACGGGGTGGACGTGGCCATCCGTCTGGGCGTCGGTCCGCTGGACGATTCCACCTTCGGCGCGCGCAGGCTCGGGACCGTCGAGCGACTGGTGGTTGCGGCGCCAGCCTACCTCTCGAAGAACGGCACGCCCTCAAGTCCCGCGGAGCTCGCCCAGCACGACTGCATCGTCCAGCACGGCCGGTTCGGTCGCGAGAGCTGGCGTTTCACGCACAACCAGACCGTCACCTCCGTCGATGTCTCCGCCAAGCTCTGGATCAACTCGGCATCAGGCGTGCTCGCGGCCGCCGTGGCGGGGCTGGGCATCGCGCTGGCGACCCGGGTGATGGCCGGAGAGGAACTGCGCACCGGCCAGCTTACGCAACTGCTTGGTCGCTACCTGCTCGATCCAGCCGAGGTCTACGCCATCTTCCCGGCAGGTCCGAAACCATCGGCGAAGGTCCGGGCGATTGTGGATCACCTCGAGGTCTCGCTCGACTCTCCCAGGTAATCACGGCGAGGGCAGCGCTGACCCACAATCCGCCGTTCGCGATGTTCGCTGCCGCCGCCAAGAACGAACGCTTGTTCATCGGCGGGAACAAGCATCCACGTGCCCGCTCAACCTACCGAGCGAGCACGCCGGTATTGTCGTAAGATCCGCCGGTAGCTGCGCCCCACCCTTGGACGGCGTTGCCGCCGAAGGTGCTCTCGAGTGGCAGGTCAAAATGAAGTAGGGGCTGAGCGTCGGCAACGGCCCAGCCGCATCGAGCCGCTGCCGCTGTTCCGCCGACAGCACGATGTCGAGCGACGCGACATTCTGGTGGATCTGCTCGGGTCGGCTCGCGCCAAGCAAGACGGAGCAGACACCCGGGCGGCTCGTCACCCAGGCGAGCGCGACCTGCGCCACCGGTCGACCGAGTTCCTCCGCCACCACGCGCAACACGTCGAGGATGCCGATGTTCGCCTCCGTGAACAGCATTCCGCCACACGGATTCTCGCCGTTCAACTGGCCATCGCTGCCGCCGCTCGGCTCGCCACGCTTGTCCGGTACGCCGCCTCGGGGGCCGAAGTCCGCGAGTTTGTCGCGGCCATATTTCCCGGTGAGCATGCCGAAGGCGAGCGGACTCCATGCCACGAGACCCAGTCCGAGCGCCCGCCCCGCCGGGATCAGGTCCAGCTCGACGCCGCGATCGATCAACGAATAGCTGTACTGCAGCCCAATCGGCTCCCGCAGCCCGTGCGCGCGGGCCAGAGTGGCCACCTGCGCGGCGTACCAGGCGGGCGCGTTGGAGAAGCCGTAGTAGAGGATGTCGCCGCGTCGCACCGCATCGGTCAGCGCGCGCAGCACCTCCTCGGGCGGCGTCGTGCGATCCCACACATGCGCCCAGTACATGTCAACGTGGCCGGAGCCGAGCCGTTTCGGCGATCCCTCGAGGCCATCGCGGATGTTGCGTGCCGAGTTGCCGCCCGCGAGCGGGTTGCCGTCGCCGCGCGGGAAGCCCGACTTGGTGGCGATCACCAGACGATCGCGGCCGCCGCGCTCCTGGAAGAAGCGGCCGATCATAGCCTCGCTCTCGCCGCCCGAGTAGACGTCGGCGGTATCGATGAAGTTGCCGCCCGCTCCCACATCGGCAACGAAGGCTACGACCCGCCGCCGCCGCTTAGAAGCCGGATGTCAGGGCCGCGCGCGGTAACCGTCGCCAGCGTGGCTTGCGGAGGCGAGCGCGATGGCGTTTGCGCCAGCCTGTCGCGCGAGTACCGCCGTGGCCCGCGCCAAGCTCTTGGTGCGGCAGCTCCTTTGTTTGAAGGTGTCCGACTGCGGAGCGCAGACCCGAGCCGCGGCATGCCGCAGCCGGAGCATGGCGGCATGCCAGCCGTCGGCGGTTCGAAGGTCGAGATCGGCAATCGGAACTGCCTCCATCGGCCCGAACTGCGCGAGGTCACGAAGGTCAGCGCGGGCGCTGGCGACCGCAGGAAGCAGCAGAATGGCTGCAGAGAGCGGGATGAGAAATGCTTTTGTCATTGTCTGTTTTCTCAAAGGACCGGGAAGTCGCTCCGCGCGTCGCCGACCGGATCGCGATGGGTGGACACGGGTTCCGGGGCGGGGAGTCCGGGGCCGTCGAGCGCGCGCACAAGCATCAGCAATCGCTCCCGCGAGTCGTCGTTGGCACCATGATTTTCGGCAAGTCCTCTTTCTCGGAGCAGGCGCGTCACCCGTCCGGTCGTGACCACCAGCAGACACGCCGGTGCCGATGTGGCGAACCGGAAATGCCGTTCGTCGTCAGCGTTCGCGGCGAAGAGTTCGATGCCGGTTGCGGGTTCGTGCGTCCGACGGAGGCGTTGCACGATCACGTTGCGTGCCGGCTGCGGTGTCGCGCGCAGCAGTACGACGGCATCCTCGCCCTTGCCCTGCCTGGCCAAGACCTCGATTGTGCTTCCGAGCGCCTCGAAGCGCTCTTCCGGGGCTGTCATCGGCGGCGTGGATCCCGGGCGGATCAGCGCCGCCTCGTCCGTCAGGTAGACGCCGAACGATGGCGCGCTTGTAACCAAGCGCTGCACATCACTCTCGTCCATCGGCTGCATCGCCGCCGCGGGATCAACCCGGCGGCCGGCGGTACGGACGAACTCATCGAATCCGCCGGGCGCGCAGAGCAGCAGGTACGATGCATCAACCGCGCCGTTGTTGAGGAGCCGGTGCGTCTGCTGTGGTGGCAGCACCGCGACGTCACCCGGCTGGTAGACGGCAACCCGTCCAGCAGATTCAGCGGTGATAGTGCCCTCGAGCATCACCAATTGCTCGGCATCGACGTCGTGGAAGTGGGGCGGCGTCGCATTGCCCGGGGGGACGCGGGCAAGCAGCAGCGCATATCGGTTCTCCGTGTGCGAACTGGCGACGAGCACGGTCATCATACCGCCGGCGAACAGATAGGCTTCTTCAAGGCGTTCGAAAAATTGGGACATGGTCATCTCCGTTGCGGAGAGAGCCAAATAGCGCCTACACCTGTTCATCCCAGATCATGGAGTCTCAGCCGCACATGAGCGGAGTTCAACTTGGCGATGCCGAGCTCAGGCTATTGCGGGTTTTGGACACCCTGCTGGAAAACCGAAGTGTCACGCGTGCTGCGGCGTCGCTCGGCCTGACCGCATCCGCGGTGAGCCACTCGTTGCGCGAACTGCGGGAGCTGTTCGGCGATCAGCTGCTGATCCGCATCGGCGGCAACATGCAGCCGACCCCACGGGCACTGGCACTCGAGCCGGCGCTGCGTCAGGGGCTGGCGGAGCTGCGCCGCGTCCTTACAACGAGCGAGGACTTCGAACCGGCGACGTCGGTCCGCTCCTTCTCGCTTGCCGGCCCCGACTATGTGCTCTTCACGCGCCTGCCCGAACTGGTCGCGCGCATGAAAGCGGAGGCGCCGAACATCGACTTTCGGTTCACCACCCTTCACGCCCAGTTGCCGCAGGCCTTGTCCAGCGGCCAACTGGACGCGGTGATTGCCGGTGCCGAAGCCGAGACCGCGTTGGCTCTCGATCGCGACATGATGCGATCTCGCATCATAAGCGAGGAATTCTGTTGCATCGTTCGGGCCGGTCATCCGCTCGCCTTGGCCGGGCAGCTGGATCTAGACAGCTACGCCTCGGCCGCGCATGTGTTGATCAGCACGACTGGCGGCGATCGCGGGATAGCCGACGAGGCGCTCGCCGAACATGGTCTGACGCGCCGAGTGGCCCTGACCCTACCCAGTTTCGCCGCCGCGGCCGGCTTCGTCGCCGCAAGCGACATGATCGCGACCGTCCCGGAGGCGATCGCTCGCGCGGGCGAAGCGCGTGGACTGGTTGTGATCCTCAAGCCACCGCTGGCTATGCCGCGAAGCGACGCATATCTTTGGTGGCATCCCCGCTTTCAGAACGACAATGCTCACAGTTGGTGGCGAGCGGCCCTGACGCAGGCGTTTGCTACGAAATCTGGCGTTTGATGTCGCAAGTAGCTGACCAGCGATGCCAATGTCTTGCACCAACACGCCCTCGCTTCATGAGTGCATTCGCGGTCTAGATCGGAGTTGCACATGAACGATCAAGACTTGAACGCGATGCCGACGTCGAGGCGATTAGACCCAATATCGGCCACTCAGGGCCACCTGGCGCCTTCCTAGCTTTGGACGCTTGTTCATCTGGATGCATCGACCTACGCCAACACACAGGCCGCACCTCTTCCCGCTCAATGAGCGTGTTCAAGGGCTGCTGCGAGCATAGCGGCCAGCGCTTCCTCAGCCCTTTGCCTCGAGGCAGGGTTGGTGGATGACAGATCCCGGCGGATCCAGTCAGTTGCCCGGCTCACAACAGCGGCAACCACCGCGAGCTGCTCTTCCGTCATGCCGTCAGTTTTCCCCTTTTGTTCTCGCGCTCGCTGACTCATAGAATCGGAATGCCGATACGCCCTGAGAACCGCTGGCTCTACCCCATCGATTGGGAGCAGCTGTCGGCAGCGGTGCGCTTCAAACGCGCAGGTTCGCATTGCGACCACTGTGGCCGCCCTCACCTGCGCAGCATCATTCACCTAGGAGATGGTAGGTGGTGGGACGCGGACGCCGGGTGCTGGCGGTCGCATCTGGGAAGTGTCGATCTCAAGCTATCTCGCACTCTCGTCTGTGCGGTCGACCACGGTCGTGCTGGCCTGCGCCCATCTCGGCCACGATACCAGCAACAATGCGCGCTGCAACCTGGCTGCGCTCTGCCAGCGTTGTCACCCGGTCACGATGGAGCGGAGCACCGCGGCTAGATGCGATGGCGGCGACCCGCCGGTAGCCGAAGCTTCCCGCCTCTGCTCCGGTTGCCGTGATGGCGGGGACTTCGACGTACCGTTCACGATGGCGTACCAGCCCATCGTCGACGTGGAACTCGGACGGCCGTTCGCCTATGAAGCGCTGATCCGCGGCGTGGACGGCTCGGGCGCTCTCTCGGTCCTGTCACGCGTGAATGAGACCAATCGCTACGCGTTCGATCAGTCCTGTCGCGTCATGGCGATCGAGGGCGCGCTAAGCGCCGGACTGCTCGACATCGATGCGCGCCTCTCCATCAACTTCCTCCCGAACGCGGTCTATTCACCGCTCGCGTGCATCCAGCTGACGCTCCGCACCGCAGAGAAAGTCGGTCTGCCGCGGGAACGGCTGATCTTCGAGTTCACCGAAAACGAAGAGATGGGCTCGCCCCAGCACGTCAACAGCATCATCGAGACGTACAAGAGCGTCGGCTTCACCGTCGCGATCGACGATTTCGGGGCTGGTCATTCAGGCTTCGACATGTTCGCGCGGTTCGCGCCGGACGAGATCAAGCTGGATATGAGCCTGATCCGGGGCATCGACACGGACCTTCGTGGCCGCGCCATCGTGCGGTCGGTCGTGAGCATGGGCGCGGAGCTCCACACCCGTCTCATTGCGGAAGGGATCGAGACGGAGGCGGAGGCTCGTACGCTGCGCCCAACTCGGCGTTCGTTTCCATCAGGGCTACTGGTACGCCAAGCCCGAGATCGCTCGCCTGCCGGAGATCGCATTAGACGTGTGTTCGTGTGCACACGCGCTTAGCGCCGTTGCATCCTCAGACCTCTAGCCTGATCGGCCGCTCCGTGACGCTTCCATGGTCGCTCGGCACGTCAGAGCCTCTCCGGGGTGGTGAGGCAGTTGAGCAAGATCGGGTACAACGATTCACTACAAGTGGCCGCTTGGGCGCCAGCATCGATCCAACTGGCGCCCGCCGGCATTACTTTTTCTTGGCTGCCTTCGCCTTCGGCTTTGCAGCAGCTTCCTCACTCTCGACTTCCTCGTCCTCACCGGCCTCCTCGCCTGCAACCATCGCAGGGTTAATCTCGCTCTCGGCAAGCTGGGTGAGAGCTTCGTCGTCGCGCTTACCTTCCTCGACCAGACGCTCCATCAGCGTGACAACGGCCGGTTGGTTCAACAGACGACCCAGCGACGCCGACGTGCCCCAAGCTGCAATGCAGTAATGCTCCAGCTTCTGAACGGCGCCGAGCAGCACCGCATCGAGAAGAGCGGTGCTATCGATCTCCTCCAGATGCTCGTTCATATCCTCGATCAAGCCCTCGGCCGCGACATTCTTCGGGCGCGCCTTGGTGACGCCCATCTCCTCGAAGATGGCGTCCAGTTCCTCGATGATGCCAGCACCCTGCTCACGCCGCGCCTGGAGCGCGTCCTTGAGAGCTTGCGAGGAAAGGGCGCGCGAGAGCTTTGGTACGACGCGGGAGAGCTGGCGCTCCGCGCTGTGGATTTCCTTCAGCTCGGTGACGAGGATGTCTCGAGCGGTTTTCGGAGCGGGCATGTTGACCTCGTATCTTGATGAAAGGCTTGAACGGCTGCGACATAGCGCCGTTCCTCTCAGACCTGCCCCATGCTGATGAAATGCACGTTGCGTTGGATGAGCTCGGGAGTGACATCCCGTCGAACGAAAGGGCAAAGGGGGGAGCCACTGGCCGCGCCGAACGCCACCCACCCCGATCTTAGGTGACGCCTCCTCAAGGGCGCCGATCACGTCCAAACCGGAGACATCGCGGCGCCGCTCTCCTGAGCAGCGAGCATTCAGCCAGCATGCTCGGGCGCCCTCCCCGTCACTGGGACATCGCGATCCGGAGGACGCGTGCAAGCCCGTCAGCGGTATAGGGCTTTTGCAGTAGTTCGAAGCCGTGGGAGCCCTCAGCGGCAAGGACGTGGCTATACCCGCTCGTGAGCACGACGGGGAGGCCCGGGAAACGGCTGCGTA
This sequence comes from Sphingomonas larreae, assembly GCF_051400595.1. Lineage (NCBI taxonomy): Bacteria > Pseudomonadati > Pseudomonadota > Alphaproteobacteria > Sphingomonadales > Sphingomonadaceae > Sphingomonas > Sphingomonas larreae. The sequence goes on along the minus strand of NZ_JBLFFI010000003.1, from coordinate 26,341 downwards.
GCGTCTCGGCAAGCTCGATCCCCGACGTGCCTGGCATCACAACGTCCGTGAACACCATGTCGAATCTATCGGGCCCGGCTTCCACCAACGCGAGCGCCTCATCGGCACTTGGCACCCACATGTTGCCGTAACCAAGCTCGCCGATCAGCTGGGCGGCGAACTCGCCGACCAGCTGATTGTCCTCAACGAGGAGCACACAACCTCCGCCTCCGCTCGGAACGGCGGCGGTGGGGGGCATCAGGTCAGCATCGCCTCCTGCCTGCCGGTCTCCAGCACGCGGCAGGTAGAGGGTGAACGTGGCCCCTTCCCCGGGCGAACTCTCGATGACCACGTCTCCGCCCGATTGCTTGGCGAAGCCGAAGACCTGGCTGAGACCGAGCCCGGTTCCTTTCCCGACGTCCTTGGTCGTGAAGAATGGCTCGAACACGCGCGGCAGGTCCTCGACCCTGATGCCGCTGCCCGTGTCGGTCACGCCGACCGCGATGAAGCGACCATCGACGGCGGCATGGCCACGCGTCGCCGGTATGCTGTTGCGCTCTTCCACGAGGAAGGTCAGCCGCCCATCCCCGTTCATTGCGTCGCGCGCGTTAACCGCCATGTTCAGAATGGCAGTTTCAAATTGGTTCGGGTCCGCATCGATCACGCATGGTTCGCACCGGATGTCGAGTTCGATAGCGATGTGCGATCCTGCCACCGTGCGCAGCACGTCCTGCCCCTGCCGCAGACGCTCGACCACATCGAAGTGCTCCGCTTTCAACGGCTGCCGTCTCGCAAAGGCAAGGAGCTGGTTCGTTAGCTTCGCCGCGCGTTCCGCCGTCTCCTTGATCGATGTGAGATAGCGCTGGCGCTTCTCCTCCCCGAGCTCTGCGCGCTTGAGAAGGTCGATGCTGCCCAAGATGACCGTCAAGAGATTGTTGAAGTCGTGCGCCACGCCGCCGGTCAGCTGACCGATTGCCTCCATCTTCTGGCTCTGCCGGAGAGCCTCCTCGATGCGCTCGCGCTCCGCAATCTCCGCCAGTAGGGTCTGCTGTGAGCTCTCCAACGCAGCGGTTTGGTCGGTTACGGCGTGCTCGAGCGTGAGGTTCAAGTCCTCGAGAATAGCCTTTGCCTTGGCCTCGTTCTCGACGTCGATGCACGTCCCGATCCAGCGCACGACGCGGCCCTGCTCGTCTGCCTCGGGCACGCCGCGGCACGAAAAGCAGCGGTACTCACCGTCATGGCTTGCCACCATGAACGTCTCTTCGAACGGCTCGCCGGTTCGCACGGAGTCCGACCATGCTTTCTGAGTGCGCTCGCGGTGCCTGGGATGAACCGTCTCAAGCCAACCATCGCCCAGGAGCTCGGAATCGCCACGCCCGGTATAAGTCTTAAACCTGGCATTTGTCCTTACGTAGTGGCCATCGGTATCGGCCTCGAAGACAAAGCCGGGAAGAGCGTCGGTTAGCATGACGAGGCGTCGCTCCGTCTCGCGCTCGCGCGTTCGGTCGCGAACGATCTTCATGTACCCCGAGCCGTCCTTTAGCGGCATCATCAGTCCAGAGCCCCAGAAACGGCTGCCGTCCTTTCGTACGTGAGAGCGCTCGTCGACAGCCCTGCCGTCGCTCACAGAGCGCTCCATCTCGTGCTCTGGCGAGCCGGCTGCCTGATCCTCACTCGTGAAGATCATTCGCCCGTGCTCACCTATCGCCTCCTGAGGCGTCCATCCCATGATCGCCTCGGCGCCCGGGTTCCAGCTGGTGATGGTGCCGCTCTCGTCGAACGTGATGATGGCAAAGTCGGTCGAACTCTCGACGATCTGCTGCGCCAGCGTCGGATCGATCATCAGTGTCCCACCTGCTGCGATGCAGGCTGACGGGTCCGCTGCTGCTCGATCAACGTCCGCAGTCCGGCCCGAACAACCTCGCTAGCCGTGGCATAGTGACCCGACGCGACCTCGTCGGCGACAAAGCGGTCGAGCTCCTGACTGAGCGATACGGTGCGGATAAGCCGACGGGCCATGGAAGCTCCAAAAGCGAGTAAGACATTGCACTACACGCTAAGCCGGGGCTGGTTCCGCACGAACCTTCCTGCTCATGGAACCAGGCGACGATGCTCTTATCAGCTTTCCCCACTTAGCGTTCAGGTTCTAGACCGCTGAGGCGTCGGATTGCAGCGCCAAGGCCGCCGCGAGATGGCGTAACCGAACAGCGCTTGGCTCCCGCGAAAGCCTCACTATCCGTTCGTTGCCTGCTCGCGCCCCGCGGTAGCGAAAGCGGCGCGTGATTGCCGTGCGGGTACACGACCGCATAGGTCACCCAATGTCAGGTTGCGAGTGCAATGGCGCCGCGGGGACGCGCATGCGTGCGGATATCTTCCGCCTCCGACATCTCCTGGATTGGACGCGCGCCTTTCTTTGCACGGTGCCGGGCTGTCACTCGGTTTACCTGTGCTATGCTGCACCCGGCAAGCTCCGCGGTCCGAGCGATGCTCATGCCCGCATCTCTAAGGCTGATGATGCGGGGATGATGCGCATGGTCGGGTTTGCGGCCGTTGTACCTCTCTTCGCGCTTAGCGATTTCGATCCCTGGCGCTGACGCTCTCGCCGTGTTCGTAATCATCCCGTGCGGTCTGGAGCGCTAACCGCAGCAACATGTCCTGCACCGCCTCCAACACGATCCGAGCGACGCCAGAACTATCGGCAACCATTTCGGACAGGTCGACGATCCCAGGCACAGCTAGCCGCGCCCCTTTCCCTCTGATCGTGGCGACGAGCAACTCAGCCTCAGTGAGCAGAAGACGACTGATCCGGTCGATCTTCTCCGCGACCACCACTTCGCCTGACTGCAGGTCCTGAACTATTCGCAAAAGCTCCGGCCGGTCCGGACGCGCACCCGACGCCTTTTCCCGGTAAACAGCAGCCACATAGAAGCCTGCCGCGGGTGCGCCCGCCACGATCGCCTCCTGACGCGCGAGATCCTCGCTGCTCCGTACTGACCCGCAGGTACACACGTGCTGCCTGGACCACATTCTGTTGTTGCTGTTCGCCCATCTGTTCCTCGGCTCGGCTGAGTACACCCACCTGAGCCGATAGCTCAAATTGTCCGCTCGGATGTTTCGCGGCTGAGAACATCCGTGCGCCATATGGCTGAACAGTTCCGGTGATCTTCAGAATCGGTTGTCATTGTCTTAGAGAAGACCCGCCGTGGCTGCACGATCCCCTTGAAGCTCGCTAACGGGCATGTGAAAACAGAAGCAGGTCTCCTTATCAGTCGAAGAAACCGTTAGGCTACCACCATGCGCCTCAGCAATGGCCGACGCAATATAGAGCCCGAGACCCAGACCTTCACGCTTCGGAGTTTGACCACGTTCGAACGGCTGGAACAGCGCTGCCTGCACTTCGGCAGGTATCTTTCGCCCGAAATTAGACACTCGCAACTCGAAGTCTGTGGTCGATCCTGTGCAGAGCACCCTGACCGGCTCTGCCTCCGAACCGTGAGTGACTGCGTTGCCGACGAGGTTGGAAACAAGCTGCCCCATCCGCTGCTCGTCCGCGACCATCATCGCCTCGCCTGAGCATTCCATCTTGATCGTTCGCTCTGGATGGGCGGCCCGCAATTCCGCCACGATCTGCCGAATGATGGCAGCCGCGTCGGTTCGCTTGAGATCCAATACAAAGTCGCCGACGAGTCTTCCACGAGCAAAGTCCAGAAGGTTGCCGACCATCAGGTTCATCCGCTCGACACTCGCCACCATCCCATCAAGGATCGTGGCGGCGCGGTCCTCCTCCGGCCGAACACGAAGCATGGTGACGCCCGCTGTGATCGAAGCCAGCGGATTGCGGAGATCGTGGCCAAGAACGGCAATGAACTGCTCCCGCTGCACGCCCGTCGCTTTCTCTTGGCCGAGATCCTCCTCCGTGCGTCTCAGCCGATCCGCAACGTCGAGATGGAATCCGATCAACTCCGCGAACATAGAAAATACGTTCCGGATCTCTGGTCGTGCGAGATCCCGCGGTTGAGGATCGATCGCGCAGAGGGTGCCGAAAAAGCTGCCGTCGGGCAGCATGATCGGGTAGGAAATGTAGCTGCGAAAGCCGTACATCGGCGGAGTATGGTGTTGGCAGTACACTTCGTCGCTCGCGACGTCGGAAATCACCACCGCCTGCGCATCCTGCCGGATCTCGTGACAGATGGTGGTCTCAAGCTTCAGTTCGCCCCCAGGTAACAGGCCGAACGCGATCTCATCCAGCACGCTGCATGCGATCCACTTGCTGTCGGTTACGCGTGCGACGGCCGCAAAGCCCATGCCCGTCAGGCGACAGATCGTATCGAGGATGCCAGGCACGACATTGATGGCCTGAATCCGCTCGATGTCCCGTGATCTCTCTTCCAACCTATGCAACCGGCGACCGGCGCCCTTGCGGCGCCGAACGGCGCCCAATTCGCCGAGGCTAGCCGATCTCGTTTCCGAGATCATCCCCGCCAGTGCAGCGGAACGGCTTTAGCCACGTTGGTGCATGAAGGAGCTCAGCGCCTGCCTGAGCTCGTTCGAAACCGTTCACCTTGAGCTGGATTGTCACACAGGGTATACTCATCCGACGCCAGGGATGGCCAGCAGCCGTCGACAACCCTCGCCCGCGGCAGCAATCGCTTCGATCTCCTCGGTCACCGTGCCGATGTCGGTTTCGAGTACGCGCCATTCATACCAGAGCTGCTGCAAGATCATGCGCATCCGTGGTGACAGCGTGGAGCGATCGTCGGTGAACAGCGCGGGCATCTCGCGCCTCGTGACGCCCCCTGCGCGAAACACGATGCCGCGCTCCAGTAGGAAGGCCCGAACTTGATTAATAACTGCTGTCCTGCGGCTCACCAACCGTTCACGCACACGGCAAAGTGCCTGGAGGTCGAGCTGCTCAACGGACTTGGCTGGCACGAACCGCATCGTCGGCCGCTGCACCGCCTGGGCGATCGCCTCTGCATCGAGGTACTCGTTCTTGTTGGACTTGAGGAACGGCTTCACGAATTGAGGCGCCATCAGGCGAACGTCGTGATCAAGCGCTGTCAGCTCGCGTGCGAGGTGATAAGCACCGCAGCACGCCTCCATTCCGACCAAACAGCGAGGCAGCGCATCCATGTGCCGCATCAGCTGCGCACGGCTGACCTCCTTCTTCCACTGGATGGCACCCGTGACGTCCAGCGCAACCAGGTGGAATGACGTCTTGCTGATGTCGATGTCGATTACCGCTACGTCTGTTATGACGGTCCTCCTCAGTGAAGGCCGCCAGGATGCGCCTGACTGCGTCGCTCCGTAAGGGAGCAGGTTATTCCACAACTGCTGTCGCGTTCGACCTCATTGCCCGGGGGACGGCCAGTCACCGCGGTCGCCAACACTATCGGTATCAGCCGCCAGCACCTGTCGGCCATGCACAACCGACCGCCGCCGAAGCCACGCGGGCGACCGCCGCTGCCGGACGCCGAGCTGGTCGCCGACATCAGGATGGTCGTCACCGATCTGCCGACCTATGGCTATCGCCGCGTGCATGCCCTGCTGCGCCGCCAAGCTCAGCAGACCGGGCGCGCAGCGCCCAATCCGAAGCGCGTCCACCGCGCGCGATGACGCTTTATGGTTTGCTACCCCAGCCCCATGGCGGCAGGGGCGAGGAGCGGCGCCATGACGGCCGTGTCGCCGTCGCCCGGCGCACACCCGCTCGTGCTCCGATGCGCTGGAGATAGGCTGCGGCATTGGCGAGAAGGTGCGCGTCGCCTTCGCGCTCGACTGCTGCGACCGGGAAGGCACGGGGCACGTCGCCGCTACCGGCGGCATCACCGCCGAGGACGTCCGCAACCTGATGGTCGCCACCGTCGAGCACCACTTGGGACCTGTGAACCGCCTCGCCGAGCCGATCGAATGGCTCACCGACACGGCAGCCCCTATGTCGCCGGCGATACCAGGCGCTTCGCGCGCGACATCGGCCTCGTCCCGCGCACCACCCCGGTCAGCAGCCCGCAGTCGAACAGCATGGCAGAGGCCTTCGTCCGCACGCTCAAGCGCGCTACGTCCGCGTGAACTCCACGCCCGATGCACGCACCGTCGTCGAGCAATTGCCTGCCTGGCTGGCCCACTACAACGAGGTCCATCCGCACAAGGCACTGGGCTCACCCCGCAAGTACATCGCGCAAACCCGCGAGGCCCCGTGAGGCATTTAGGGGGCAACGACACGCGCTGCAGGCGACAGCGTGCACTATCTTGCCTGTCCGCGACCGGGCCAAAACCACTATGAAGCGTAGCGCGAGGAGATAAGTACGCAGCGAAATGGCGGGCGGATGCAGCTTTCGAACGGACATAAAAAGTAATTTTACGCTCGACCCAACGTATTTCCATTCTGATTGACTTGAGTCGGCATGTCGTCAACGACCGGGGCGAACGGATGCGGACGACGTCTCGCGCGCGGCCGTTCGCACGAACGACACGGGAGAAGAACGCATGAAAATGGCTTTGATATCGGCAAGCCTCCTTGCCGCTCTTCCGACCGGCGCATCAGCGGCCACGATCTTCGGCGTGGACGAAAACAACAATCTTGTCACCTTCAACAGCTCTTCGCCGTCGACGATGATGTCAAAGATCGCTATCACCGGATCAGACAGTAGCTTCGAAGCGCTCGACTTCCGTCCGATCAATAACGTGCTCTATGGCCTGAGTGCGGGCCGGATTGTCCACACGATTGACATCGCGAGCGGGGTGGCGACCGCTGTCAGCGGACCGCTCGCCGTTCGGGGCAGTGTCTTCGGCTTCGACTTCAATCCGACGATCGATCGGGCCCGAATCGTCAGCAACACCGAAGGCAATCATGTCTTCAACCCGAACGACAGCTCACTGACTGGTTCGCCAACCACGACGCCGCTCGCGTACGGCGCGGGTGACGTCAACGCGGGAACCAACCCCGGCGTCAGCGCAGCCGCCTACACCACCTCCAGCTTCGGAGCGCCTGCCGCCTCGACACAGCTTCTTGTGATAGACACCGACCGCGACGTGCTGGCTCGCCAGAACAACAATGGTGGCGTGCTGACGACAGTTGGCTCGCTCGGCCAGAATCTCGGCTCGCGGACCAGCTTTGACATTTCGGGCTCGGACGCATTCGCGTTCAATGGTTCAACGCTTTACAACGTGAACCTGAGCACTGGGGCTGTCAGCAGCTTGGGCAGGACCGACCGCAACCTGTTCGGGATCGCGATTGGCCCGTCCGCTGTGCCGGAGCCGGCCACCTGGGCGATGATGATCCTGGGGTTCGGCGTGGTGGGGTACTCATTGCGACGCCGTCGCACGACCGTGCGTTTCAATCAGGCGATCTGATCTTGGTCAAGCAGGCGACGTCGAGGACGTCGCCTGCCGGTGTGCGTATCCCTTCCATCCCGAAGTCAGGCGATCAACGGCCGTTCCCCTGACGCCGATGCTTGACGGCTATAATGCCGTACGTCCGGCCCATTTTAGCCGCACTGGGGCTCTTCGTCGCGGGCGATAGCCGGCCGATTGCGCCAGCGTGCTCAGCTGCGGCTGCACATGCTACGCTCCGGACAGCATGGCCCGCTACTGAGCAAGAGGTCACCTGTCAGTAGGTTCTCGGGGCAACGTACTAGCGAGATGCGTCGACTGAGCTTTAGGTCGCCTCGCGGCGGCGGAAAACACGTGTTCCTAGTCGAGTCTGGGGTTAATGCTTCCAGGTTGTTGGCCTGAAAATCGCAATTTTGAGTTAGCTCAGCGTGACGTTGCCGTTGCGGACCGCTCCACGAGCCCCGCGCGAGTGGTGTGCAGCCGGTATGAGCTTGGCTTTCAGGGCGGCGGCGGAATCGAGCAGCGGATCGGCCGGCACTTCTCCTTTGGCCCGGAGTATATCTACCATCAGTATCGTGATGACGGCTATGTCGTCCGCGCAGCCGGTCCCGCTGGAACACCATTCATCACCGCGGCGAAGGGTGGGGCCGCCGCAGGTACCGACTTAGTACGCGACGACAAGTTCCGCTGGCACTCGCTTCGCGGGCCGCGCGATAGCGATGCGGGCGACGGACGATCAGGTCACGCTACCAATTCGTGCGCTGTCGCAGACACTACCGGGTCACCGAACCGATAGCTCGATGCGGCGATCGTGCCCATGAAGGCGTGTTCGTGATAAACACGCGCGCCCGCATCCCGTCCCGCAGCACCAGCGGCGACCATCAGTGGAATGAGGTGGTCCTCACGAGGATGCGCGGCACGAGCGGCCGGAGCGTTTGACCAATCGATCAGCCTTCTTGTGCGTTCTTCAGGCGCCGAGTGGATCAGCGTCTCCTCAAGCCAGGCATCGAATGTCGCTGACGCGAGCTTGCCTCTGCCGCTCATGATCCCGCGCACGTCATGGTAGCTGAAGCCGCTGCCGATGATCAGCACGCCCTGGTCGCGCAACGGCGCCAGCAACTCGCCCACCCGCAGATGCTCAGCAGGAACGAAGTCGGCCTTGAGCGCGAGTTGCACCAGCGGCAGTTGAGCCTCGGGGTACAGCGTGTGCATCAAGCTGAAAGTACCATGATCGTAACCACGCTGCGGATCGAGCCCGGTTGGCACGCCCCCACGGTCGAGAATGAGGCGGACAATCTCGGCCAGCGCAGGGTCGCCCGGCGCATCGTAGCGGATGCGGTAGGTGTGCTCGGGAAAGCCGGAATAGTCGTAAACCATCGGCGGCCGGGCTGCAGAGGACAGCAGGAACCGGTCAGCTTCCCAATGACCAGAAACCATCAGCACCGCGCGAGGCAGTTCGCCGAGCTCCGCGCGAACATCGTGAAGCGACTGTTCGAGCTGATCGTACGCGCCCGGGCGTAGGTCCTTGATCCAGGGCCAAGGACCGCCCCCGTGCGATAGAAAGTAGGTTGGGAGTCGCTGAGATGCCATGCTGTCCGCCTGATGCGAGAAGTGTCGGCCGGGGGATCAGGCAGCGAGCTGCCGGGCTGCGTCGCGCGCGGAGGCAATCGCGGAGTTCCGGGCTTCGGGGAGGTTAAGCCCTTCAGCCACAACCGTCTCAATTTCGGTCACTCCGATGAAGCCCAACAACGAACGCAGGAGCGATTCGGCATGTTCGGCGGGTGCGAAAGCCGACCCGGCCGCATAGACGCCACCACGAGCGACCGCGAGAATGACCCGCTTATTGCCTGCCAGGCCTTCGGGTCCAGCCTCGCCTTTCCGGAAGGTCGTTCCCGGCACGATCACCCGGTCAATCCAGGCCTTCAGCTCGGACGGTACGGTGAAGTTGTACATCGGGACGCCGATGACGATGATGTCGGCATCCAGGAACTCGGCAAGGATCGCGTCGCTGGTAGCCCGTCGTGCCTGCTGCGCGGCGTCGAGCACGGGGACTGCTTGCGAGAGAGGGTGAGCCGAAGGCGCAGTTACGGCGCTGAAGTGCGGCAGTCCGTCAGCCGCCACATCACGATAGGTCACGTCATGCTCGTCGCTGCCGCGGAGCCGTTCGACGACAGCTGCGGAGAGTTGCCGCGACACGGACTGTGCGCCGGTGATGCTGCTGTCGATGTGAAGGATTTTCATGGGAACAGTTCCGATTGTTGCCTCAGTTATGGTATGTGCCCACCCAGGCGGACCCACAAGAACGCACAATTTTGTTACCGGAGGCACATGGATGTGACCGAACTTGCCGCGCATATCCCTGCGGAACGGCGCGATACGCGTTCCTGCCTGAAAATCACTCAGGTGCTCAGTCGTATCGGTGATAAGTGGACAGTCTTGATCATCATCTTGCTTGGCGAGCGCGGTTACCGGTTCAACGAGCTCAAGCGGGGTATCGACGGCATCTCGCAACGGATGCTCACCCTGACGCTGAGGAACATGGAACGCGACGGCCTGGTGACCCGCACGGTGACACCATCGATCCCACCGCGGGTCGATTATGAGCTGACGGACATTGGCCGGTCCCTTGCTGGGCCTGTAAAGATACTCGGGGATTGGGCATTCGAGCATCTCGGACAGATTGCTGCGGCACAGGCGATGTTCGACGCCAGGGCACCTGAAAGTTGAACCGGTGGCCGCCGATCCGATAGGACGCTCTGCGGCGACAGCGGAATTGGCAGCTTCACTTATGCCTTCCACAGGAGCACGGCGCACTCAGATGCTGTTGAGGCCGCCACCTTGCGCGACGAGCAACGCAGCCGCGCTGCCTGAGGACCCATTACCGGTCACTCAGGGGCTTTTGCCCGCCTCCCGATTCCGGCCGCTCGTTCATATCGAGGCCCGAGCCATCTGGGTGTCCCCCAGCGGCCAAGTTCGCCTGGTTTGGGCAGGATAGTAGACGGTCCGCATATGAACGCTCGGATCGTCGATGGGCGCCTTCGTTCATCCGGAGCGCTGGAGCAGCTAGGTACCCGCTGCCCCGCCTTACGGGCCCGCCCTAGGGCGCTTGATCCCAGTCAATTCGATCGATCCCCGCCGAGACTTCTCCAGCAGCTTAGGTAGGAGGAAGCTTTGCGACGTCGCTCCATAGGTCGGGGCTGCTGGGAGAACGCGGATGGCAGATACGGCTGGTTGGGTGGCGCTAGTCGCGACCTGCGTGGCAGCCCTCATGACCGCCGCCAACCTTGGCGCCCGCGTCACAGGTTGGGGCTTCGTCGTCTTCACGGTCGGCGCTGCCGGCTGGATCGTCGTCGGGCTCGCGTCCGGCCAGCAGCAGCTCCTCTACTCAAACCTGTTCCTCGGCATCGTTGACCTGTTCGGCATCTGGCGATGGCTTGGGCGCCGTGCGCGCATCAGCGATGCGACGCGGGCGGAGGAGAGGCGGAGCACGAAGCTGCCCGGCGAGGCGCTGTTCTCGGTGACGTCGCTCGACGGTCTTCCCGTTAGGGCGGTGGACGGTTCGGTGGCAGCCCACGCCGTAGACGCCCTGGCCGGCTGCGGCGGGGGCGAGATTGAGTACCTGGTCGTTCGCATCGGCGGCTTGGGCGGAATCGCGGAAACCCTCCACCGTCTTCCATGGTCCGACGTGTCGGTCCGCGACGGCGAGGTGCACACCGGGCGGCGGCCGGAGGAGTTCCCGGAGCTCGCCGCGATCGCCCAGTAGCGACGGTGAGATCCCCGCAGACGCATCGCGATCGCCGCGCATACGCCCTCGCCGCGCGACCTGCGCAGCGATTTGGACACTTGCTCCCTTCGTTCCGAGTAGCGGCACGGTCCTGACGCCGCCGACGCCCGCCTCAGAGCGCGAGGCTGGGGCTTTGGCTTTGGCCAACGAGCGGGATCACGCCTCCTTGCACCTGCCGTTCGATGGCATGGATCAGCGCCAAGACGGGATCGAGGTCCTCGTGGAAGCCCGCGAGCCGGATCTTCGTCATGTCGGAGACGACGTCGGCTTCGGTGCCGAAAACGAAGTCCCCGAAGCCCCAGCCCACTGCCTTCGAGAAGTCTGGCTGGACAAGGGCCGCCGACAGCTTCTGCCACACCGGCTTCAGCGCGGGCATGTGGTCGGCTAACGCGAACGGGATCGGCTCGCCGACTTCGAGACCGAAATGGCGGGCGATCTTTTCCCACACGCGTCGCCAGCGGAACGGAGGATGGACGTAGTTGAACGCCTGACCTACCGCTTGTTCGGCGGTCGCCGCCCAAAGGCTGGCGCGCGCCAGCGCATGCGCATCGGTCACTTGCGCCAGGCAGTGGTCGTAGGTTCTGCGGGATCCCGGGAAGCGGAACGCCGCCCCATCCGCAGCGCATAGGGCGGCGTACGCGCCGATCACCGTTGCGATGTTCATCGCGTTTCCAGCCGCGTCTCCGACGACGACGTCAGGTCGCAGGATTGACCATGCCGGCCCGCCTGCGGCTCGGCGGCGCTGAAGCTCGCGCTCCTGCGAGAAGTAAAAGTTCGGCCCAATCGGACGCGGGTTCTCGTCCTCGTAGAACGGGGTCGTGACGGGGCCCAGGTGGACGCCGTAGACCTTCGCTCCCTGGTAGAGCACCACGCGTTGAACCGGTGCGCCGACCGCCTCGAGGCCATCCAGTAGATTGCGCAGCATAGCCGAGTTCCGCCGGTCCTCCTCCGCAAGGCCACCACCTGGTCCGTAAGCGGCGTAGAAGACGTGCGTCGCGTCAGCGGCGTCTACCAGTGCGGTCCGGGTCGCCTCGGCGTCGTTGAGATCGACGACGACGTCGCCCCTGCTCCGCGACAGTGCCAGGCCGCGCCAGCCCGCGACATGCTCGATCTGCTCGAGCAGTGCTTTCCCGATGATGCCGCCTGCACCGGCGACGAGGGCGGTGTTCGTCAAGCCATTTACTCCGTCCGCATTCTCAAGCGCTCTATGGAAAACTGGCCGTTTCCCGATCAAGCCGGGCTAGCGAGATAGCTTTCCAAAACGCCGAGAGGAATGAGCGTTTGATGCCGGGCGGTGGACAGGAGCCTCTGGGCCACCGCTCTTTGAGCCAGCCGGTTGTCGCTCTCGTGTCGAGGACCCAGAAGCGGTCATTCCGGGCGCCTCGCCGGCCTCCCGGATTCGGTCGCTCGTTGATGTCCGTGTTCGATATCCCTAGGCGCTTCGCGCAGTTGCCTGGCTGGCCCGCAAGCGGGCCGAAACGGACGTGGCAGCAGGAATGCGTGGGGGTACAGCAGGCATGATCGGCGGCGTTCGCAAAGGGGATGGGAACACCGAGGCGGAGGTACCTCCGCCGTGCTGTTTGCTTGTGAGGCACGGCCGATGGCCGCCCGGCTGTGTGGCTCCTTGCCCAGTCTGTCTGTTGTATTTGCTAGCGTTATCGCTCATATAGGTCGCATCGCTGGCTCCCTTTCGTAAGCGCCAGCGGCTGAGAGACCCCGCGCTCCCGCTTACGCGCGGAGTGAAATGGATGAACCTCGCAGAACTTCATCGGCGGCAACAGGTATCCGTGGGCAGAGCAGCCGCGGCCGCTTCGCCCGAAGCTCAATCGTCTCACCGGCGCTTAGCCACCGGCTACGCCGATCGCATCAAGAATTTCGACGAACAAATGGAGGAGCGGTCCACTCTTCGTCATTCTTCTGTCGTGAGCGCATCTGCCAGCGTTGATGCCATCCTCGCTGACCCGGCTTCGGAGCAAGAGCTTTGATCTGGCTTCTAGTCGGGCTGAGCATCATCTGGCTCGTCCCCATTGTCCTGATCGTCACGCTTTATATTAGCTCATTAACGTCGACGCGAGCACGTGGGTGGCTTCTGCGACACCTCGTCTCGTGACGGAGACGTCCGCCGGGCAATCCTTCGCGACGCTGAACGCAAAGCGACATCACGGCCCTGCGAAGTGGCGTCTTGATGGGACACACAGGCGATAAGCTGGCGCAGATGCTTGGTCGTAAGATCGTCGATTTGCGGCGTATGCCGCTAAGGCTATATCTGACGCTCAATTCATTCGGGGTGACTTAGAAGCCGATCCTCGCGCCTGAGATTGGCGATCGGGGAGCGAGAGGTTTAAAGGCATGACAGAGGTGGATAAAGGTTTGGACAGGGTTTCCAGGCCGAAATGCCGGTGACGTCCTGCTCATTATAACGGCAGCGACGTGCTCGGCATCTTCAGCGAGAGACGTTGAGTCGGGCCGCGAAGCACCCGAAGGCAAGCTGAGCGAGAGCTTGGCGACAACATCAAAAATTAGAGTCTTAGGCAGGAGGACCATATGGCAAAGAGTCAGCGCAAAGGTAGCAAAGAAGCACGCAAACCTAAGAAGCCGGGCCCTGAAAAGCAGAACGCGTCCAATCCCTCGCTCAAGGGCGCTTCACCCGCTTCCACTACGAAGAAGACTTGAGTCTGCAACCCGCCCATCGGAGAACATCATATGTATCCCTCAGCCGCGCTATGCCGGGCCCAAGAGTCTCTCCAGAGGAGGCGAGCGACGGGAGCGCCGCTCGCGAATGTTCGTCAGCTAGCCCAAATCGCCGCAAACGCGTGGGGCGCAGAAGCGCAGCTCGCCGAAAAGCGGGAGCAACGGCCGATACGGATTGGTGGTGGTGCTACCGGTACGGAAGCCGAGAAGCGCTGCCAGCTCGAGCAACTTGATCGAGCGCTCAGCGAAAACCCCGATCGCGGTTTGGCCCACGCTTGATCAAGCCATTCGAGCCTCACGGTGAGCTTTCATGGACACCCCCTGTCTGGAGGGGGTGTCTAACCGCGTCGGCCGAAACAGCCGGCAAGGCTTTCAGCGGCTGCGATCGGGTAACCCACGAAGGCCGAGGTCGGTCAATGCCATGACAGGGGTTCGCACCACTAAAACCACGGTGACTTTTAGGTCGGCCTTTCGACTAACCGGGTTCGACGGACCCGAGCCCGCCGGTACGTACGACTTGGAAGTCGATGAGGAGATTATCGAGGGAAATGACCGGACGGTATACCGGCGCATTGCTACCCTCCTCATCCTACGCGGCGGCGGTACCACACGCACAATGACCGTAAATCAGGCGGATCTTGAGGCCGCGCTCGCCAGAGATCGTGAGTGAAGGAGGGAGGCAGTGCTTTGGGATGATTATGACCCAATTGCAGACGTTTAGCGCTGCCCGGGCACATCCCAATTTTGGCCATCTGTTCAGGTTCGCTGAAGGGCTTGATGTCGGGGTCAAGCATCGTTGTAGGCCACGGCAAACGCTGCCGCAGCGAGTTAGCGGCGGCGGCGTTTACGCGATCGATTGTTAGCGGGGCGTCTGTGGCGAGCTGGCCGACGTACCCTGCTGGCTGCCCGCTCCCGAACGGGCCGAACGGTGCTTTCCTCGCGAACTGGTGGCACGGTGGCCAGATCGACGCGAGTTCGCCGAAGCGCCGGTGCCGCCTTGGCCGCTCGTCGAGCCGGCGGAAGTGGCGCTTGCACCGCCAGTGCCGCTGCTGCCCTGACTGCCGCTCGAACCGCCAGTCGTGCCGCCCATCGTCGATCCGGCCGAGCCGCCTGCGCCCCCCGATCCTCCGCTCGTCTGCGCTGTCGCGCTTGTTGCAAGGCCTGCCGCTGCCACGGCAGCTATTATAATTGTCCAACGCATGATCGATCCTCTCAGTAAAGTCAGATTAGAACGAGCCAAGAGTGATTGCTGTCCTCCTAGCTGCAGTTTTATTTCACGGATCCAAATCGATCGTCGACGTGAACGTTCAGTCGCGTGAGAATCCATTAGTTTTTTTCAATAGCTCGACTGCGCAGTCGATTTATTGAGTCGACTAGCCGTCACTGATTTGCCGCCATGCCCTTTTGAACGACATGATCTATGTTTCTGCTCGCAGCGAAACCTGGATGACTCGCGTTTGATGATCATCGGAGAACAAACATGCCTATCGACGATCCAGACGCTCGAGCTCCAAGCGGCGCCGCCTCAGCAGCACGGCCCTTCAATCCCGATGGTGGGGAGGACGAAGCTAGTACATCGCAGGACGGTGACGAGCGGCACCTCCACGGCGATCACAAGCCCTTAGATCGACAGCAATCCGGTGCGGACGCGGTCGATGACAACGATCCGAATAAAACCGAGAAGCTGGCCAAGGCAGGTCGCGACATTGACCCTGATGCGGGCGCTGACTGATGACGATGGATGCGGCTCGGGTATTCCTTTCTCGACTTTTCCGCTCCACGTCCTCTCGATCGAAGGACGCTGACATTAGCGACCGCGACACAGGCCGAGGTTCAGGGAACGCGTCGCCACAATCGGGCGCGCACTCCAAGCGTGCAGATCCTGGGCAGGATCAGAACGGCGCTAACAAGTTGACTGTCCAAGCCAGCGGTGATGGCATCAACAAGGGCGCGCCGGACGGTGTGTCCGCGTCGCCCAGCAAATCAGAGGGCGCCAACATCCAGGGGCGATCAGCTGGCGGCGAGAGTGGCGGAGGAGCCTACCCAAATCCCAAGTCTGGCAAGGCGGGGACGAACAGTGGCTTCATGGGGCATGGTGGGCAGACCGACATCGGGTACCATGGTGGCGAGCAGGCCGGAGATAACGGCGGTACGACGGCAAATGCTACGACCCGCGGCAAGGATGATTATGCGGGGTCCAAACGCTCCCGCTGAGGCACCCCTAAGGCGGCCAAGCTGCAGCGCACGAGAGCTAACGCCGACTCTCGAATGCCCCAAGCCAATCAAGCAGGATCTCCTGAAGCACGATGCGGGAGTTCGAGTAGCTGTGATCGTCGGCAACATGCGCTCGTCGCAATAGGGCGCCGCCGCGCTCTTTGATCGCGCCGGCAAGCGCATCGCTTCCGTAGGCGAAGCCATCGTCAGAGCTGATCAGGAGGACAGGCCGGGTCTCCAGCGCCGCAGCGTAGGAGCTGAGCGCCCAGTCGCTCGCGCGATCCCGCGCCTCTCGCGCAAGCGATCCCGGCGAGGTGCCGGCGAGAATATGCAGTCCAGCGCCGACCCCGACGTTCGCGTCGATCGCGCCGATGTCGCGGCTGCTCCCCCGTCCGAATGCCACGCCTAGATCGACGCCAGACAATAGCGCGGCGCCGAGCACCTCCGGATGAGAGGACGCCACGTTTGCGGCGACGAATCCACCCATGCTGTGGCCCACCAGAACAATCCTAGCCGGATCGATACGTAGTTTGCCCTCACGCCCTTTCTGCTGAAGCCACGCGAGCGCCGCCTCGGCATCGTCGAGGCAATGCGCGAAGCTGAAGCTGCCTGGACCGCCCCAGGAACCACGATAGTGGATCGTAAGAACGTTCCAGCCCAAACGTCGCATCGCCTGTGCGCAGTCGACGTTCTGCTCATTGCCTGGGAGCCCATGCAGCAGCAGAACGCAGGGGTGCGGCCCGGCGCCTGCCGCTACGTAAAGAACAGCGTTCAAATTCACGCCGTTGCTCGGTATCGCCTGGGCCAGGGTCTCCGCTGGCCAACGCCGATCGCGCGGCGGATCGCAGGCGAGTACATTATTCGGGTCAGGCAAGAGATTGGATGCTCTCTGAGAAGTGGCGGGGGCAACCGTTATGCGGTCTATCCCCTCCCCGCCTGTTTCGGCTCAGAACGTGAACCGTAGACCGGCCTCGAGGCTGTGCGACCGGAGGCCTCGAACTCGAACGTCCCCGATCAAGGGAGCCTCGAAGCTGGCGCTTGGCGTCGCGAAGTACCGATAGCCGAAGGACGCTGTCACGTGGTCCATCACGGGCCCGCTCAATCCCGCCATCGCCTGATATGCAAAGACGGTCTTGCTACCGGAGAAGGTGCCGAGACTTGGCAGTGTGCCACTGCCGCCAAGGCTGCCAGCTCCCACCTCGCGCGCTCGGAAGCGCGAGGCTCCGACACCACCTCCGAGATACGGCCTCACAGTGCCAAGCCCAAGTGCCGGCTCCAAGTACAGGTTGCCCATGGCACTCAGCGCGGAGACGCTGCCGGTGCTCGGAACGCGGATCCCAAGAGCACTGGCGCCATCTACCGAGGCGCGGCGGTAGCTTCCTTCCAGCTCAGCACGGAAAGGCCCGGCGTGCCCTCCAACGGCACCAAGCGCCATGTAGCCGTCGTCGAGCTCAGCCGACACGCCCGCATTGGTGCGGAGGCGCTGACTAAGCACTAGTCCGCCGGACACTGCCACGTAAAGGCCCCTATCGCCGAGCGCAGATGAGCTCGCGGACGCAGCGTCCTCCTCGGGTCGGCTTGCGCTGTCTTGGGCGAAAGCTGGAGAGGCGACAATTGAAAGCGCAGCAACTGCCAGGGCGTAAGGCCAGATTTTCATGATCAGCTTCCTCGGCAAGTTGCCAATCAAGGCTAGTTAAGACAAATCCACTGCGGATCTAGGTGGTCCTAGAACCACCGACCTCACCAGCTTCTCCGGCCGGGCCAAAAATTTCTAGCTAAGATAGGTTGTTCGCCAACGCGCCAAACCAGCGTGATGCCTTCGCCATCCACCTGCCCGACCAGCCGGGACTCAATCCGCGGCAACTTGCCTCGTTCGGCAAAGCGGACTGCCGGTGCGGGTACCGATTAAGTACGCTGCAGTCGGCGGGCGCGGGCTGATCGCAAAGCCTTCGACCGGCCTACCGCTTTCAACTCAGGTCTAGGCATTACTCGATCCGACCAAGCCCAGGGAGATCTGACACCGACACCACCGCCCAAATGTAACAATCAGGCGAGACATTCTCCGCCTCGGTCACGATCCCGATCGCTGTGGAGCAGCGATCATCGCCTCGATCAGCATCACGCGTGCATCGTCCCGCGCTAGACGCAGCATCAAGCGCTGGTTGTCGCCATCCCCCGACCGCCCGGCGATCTCGCGACAACGGGCGGCTTCCTCTCGGAAGGGAGCCGGATCGTCTGCCATCTTGCCGAAGATGCCTATTGCCGGACGGTAGCGCCATCGGGGCCCGGCCGCCTTCGCATCGGACGATGTTGGGAATCAGCGCTCAACATCAGAAAGTCGGACCGAGACGGAGGCAACCTCCGCCGCGATGTCTTCTATGGCGACAACAAAACGACCCGACCTGAGCCAAGCGCCCCTTTCCCGTGACAGCGACGTTACGCATTCTCCAGCCGGTTCGCTTCAGGAGTACCTCTGCCGGACCGGAGCGAAGCCCGCTTGCCTCCCTCGAACTGACGCAACGCTCATGTCGAGTTTGCACGCTTGCGGCCCTCCTTTCTCGAGCCGATGGACCCAGTTCCGGTCATTCACAGGCATTTCAACTCTCCCCTAGGTGTTTGATCCCACGGTTTAATGGTGCGATCCTTTCGTTGGAATGGAAGGATGCCATATGGGACAGGTACGTCATGGGTGCGCCACGACCACGCACGCCGTCCGAGCAGCAATACAGCGATCGCAAGCTTCGCTCGCGACGCTGAGCCGTGAGCTGGGGATCAACCCGAAGACGGTTGCGAAGTGGCGTAAGAGGACGACCGTCGAGGACCTGAAGACCGGGCCGAAGGCCCCTCACTCCACCACTCTGTCCGAGGCCGAGGAGGCAGTTGTTGTGGCGTTCCGGCGGCACACGCTGCTGCCGCTGGATGACTGCCTCTATGCCTTGCAGCCGTCGCTCCCGCACCTGACGCGCTCAGCGCTGCATCGTTGCCTTCAGCGGCACGGAATCTCCCGTCTACCCGACATCGGAGACGACAAGCCGAAGCGGCAACGCTTCAAACGCTACCCCATCGGCTTCTTCCACATCGATATCGCTGAGGTGCAGACCGCCGAAGGCAAACTGTACCTGTTCGTCGGCGTCGACCGCACGAGCAAGTTCGCGGTCACCCAGCTGGTCGACAAGGCTGACAGGCGCACAGCGTGGGAGTTCCTCGAACACCTGCTGAAGGCCGTGCCTTACCGCATCCACACCATTCTGACGGACAACGGCATCCAGTTCGCCGAGCAGCCTCGTAACCGCAACACCGCTTGGTCGCGTCAGATGCGCTTCGACATGATCTGCGAGGTCAACGACATCGAGCACCGGCTCACCAGACCGAACCATCCGTGGACCAACGGACAGGTCGAACGCATGAACCGGACGATCAAGGAGGCGACCGTCAAACGCTTTCATTACGAGAGCCATGACCAGCTCAGGACGCACCTCGCCGACTTCATGGCCGCCTACAACTTTGCCCGCCGGCTCAAGACGCTCAGCGGGCTCACGCCCTACAAATATATCGCCAAGATCTGGACGTCAGAGCCAGACCGGTTCATCGTCGACCCGATCCACCAGATGCCGGGACTAAACACCTAGACGGCGACGGCGACGGCACCGATCAATTGAGCAACGATCGAGGTCTCCCCTCAACGGGCGGAGCCTCCGCTCCCCCGGCTATGAGGATCAGGCCGTCCCTACGCCGCAGTTTCAAATCGGCGCGGCGAGACTTAGTCGCGCGAGCGCAACTAGTCAGCCTGCGCAATTGCCGAATGGCCCTCCCATGTCATTCAGCGCGCTCGTTATGGTCGTCAACAAAAATGCGGAACTTCTAGCGCTCCGTTTTGCGGATGGTCAAGTTAGCGCAAAGTCTTTTCAGAGCCAAACCCGGTTCGCCCGCCAAGGCCGAGCGCGCCTTGCGAGCCGGCCTGATGCTAGTGTTCTGAAGGAAATCTCGTGTATCCGGACCAGCAGCTGGGCTTAGCACAACTTAGCGACTCGGAAGTGCGTGAGATGCGTAGGCTTGGGATCACGCGCAAGCCGATCGATTCATATACGGTAGGTCAATATCGCTATAGCAATCTGAGCGAGGCGCTTGCTGAAGGTAGGCGGCGCTATTCACCGCAGGATAAAGGGGCATCGGATTATTTATCGTTCCTGGGGAACCCCTGATGAAGGTCTATCTACTCGATATGATGGTCAGTGAGTTCACCCCAAATCTCGATTTAAGTGTAAGTAAATCGGTTACTATCGTCGACAATATCGCGAACAAGGTCGAGTGTGAAGGGCTGAAAGCCTCCGTGCTCGCCGCGGCAGGTATTGAGAATGGCCCTGAAATAGATGCCGTTTGCCTAAGCGTGGAAAAGGCTGCCCCTTGATGCGATGTGACAGGGAGAACAGCCATCGTTAGCTGCTGGGTGCGAATCAGCCCGTCGCCTTCAGATTTTAGATGATTGCGGTGGTCCCCAGGCCCCCTCTTAGTAAGACGACTCAGCACGGTTCTCCTACGCGCTCGCATGTCAAAGCTCGACCACCTTGGATGTCTCTCTTGCGTGACCCACACGCTGCCGTGATCATGTCTGCATCGCGTCCAGCGCTTGAAGGAGCGAGGCATGCAGGTTAACGCTGAGGGTGGAGACACGGAGGCGGAGCGTGCCCAGATTCACTTCCTAGCGGCGCTGCTCGACGAACTGATGCGCGCGGTACTCGCGGCCGGCGTCCTGACGTAAGCTGAGCTGAACGAGGTTAGAGGGCGCGGCAGCCGAGCGAGCCGGTGGTGCGCCCCCAGGCGTGGTGACGTGCTCTTAGAAGTTCGGTCGGCTCCGGTACGATCTTCGATGGTCGCAGCCTAGCTGGCGAGGACCTGGACCCCCGCCAGTGCGGCGGCGCCATGCCTTCTCTCTTCGCTGAAGACCCAAAGTCGGTCGTTCACCGCGCGGGAGATGCGTCCCGAAAGCGGACATCTGTTCAGGATCAGACGTGTGTAGGAAGCGTCAGCTTCCAAGCGAAACCACTCTCCCCGTCAGTGGATACAGCCCGCTGCCCGGGCCTCGCCGCCGTGCGATTATTCTATCGTTCGGCCGCACGGGGCTAGATAGATGGCATTGCCGATCAACAATGGCGCGCCGTCTCGCTCGACAACCGCCGCTAGCCACTTCGTCGCCGCGCCCGTGCCCAGCGTCGTCGTGAACGTTGCGTCCGCGTCGCTAATTTTCATCGCGCTCATCTCCCCCCGACCGCCGAGCAATCTGACCGTGGCACCGACACCACCGATCACGTGCGTACTGACGTGGACAGAGCCGCACAGCGGCAAGCTCCCTCCCATCGACGCACTCACCCCGCGGGCGGTCGCGGTAAGATCGAGCAGGCGCTCCCTTGTCCCGTCGACGTCGACGAACGCGCGGCCCGCGCGGATGCCGTCGAGGATAGCCCGCGTCGACAGCTCGCTCGCCTCGATCACCGTGGTCGGACGCCCAACACGCGACTGACCGGTCACGCCATCAGGATCGTGGTTATCGCTCCCCGCGATCGCCGTGACACGATCCCCGGCATCGAGCCGCTCACGCCACCGCGTCAGCCCCGTCATGGGGCCGGTGGTCACCGCGCCGTTGATCACCTCGATCGCTTCGACCTGGCGCCAGTCGGTGTTTGGCCATGTCCAGCCGCACCCCATGCAGCGCTCGCCCGAGGGCAGACCGGGGTGGTTGAGCGACAACAGCGCACCGGCGGCGTGCGCGTCCCGCTGCAACGCCGCCACGCCCTCGCGTTCCGCGAGCCGAAAGTCGACAAAGCGCGTTGGCGCGAAGATGTTGGCGTGACCATGGAAGGTGGTAAGCTCGACGCCGGGTATCAGCAGCAACGGCGCGACCCACGGCTGGAGTTCGCGCAACGCGGAGAAATGCGCAACGGTGTTGTGGTCGGTCACCGCGATGAAATCGAGCCCCGCCGCCGCAGCTGCGAGGACGGTGCGGAACAGCGGACACGGCACGCGCGCGGGGATTGCCCCGGCGGCGGTAACGCGGGTTGCGCAGGAGCCGTCACTGTTGGCGTCGTGGAGGTGCAGGTCGCCGCGGTACCAGGCCCGGCCGGTACGCAGCGGCGCGCCCTCGGCCTGGGATGCGGCGGCGCGCCCGCCGGCGCGGTCGAACCAGAGCTTGACACGGTAGCGGCTGCGTGTGCCGGCGCGGATGTTGGGTACGCCGAGCATCACCTGCCATTTGCCCGCGGGGAGCGGGCCGGCGAGGTAGCCCGGCGTCGCGTCGGTGGTGGCCACCGTCACCCGGTCGCGCGCGCCGCCGCTCCAGCCGCGGAAGCGCGTCGGGTCCCACAGGCCGAGGTCGACCACCGTGTGTTCCGCCTTGTCGTAGCTAAGCGCGAGCGTGATCCGCCCTACTCCCTGGGGAACGGTCACCGGGACAGCGCGATAGGTCTCGTGGTCGTCGCGGGTGAGCTCGCCCGTGAGGGTGATGTCCTGAGCGCGCGCGACCTGCGGGGCGAGGAGGAAAAGAGCGAGGAAGGTCAGGAGCAAGCGGCGCGCGCCTTGCCCCTTACCGCGAGGCCGCGTGCCGCCCTCCTCCTTCCAGAGCGAGTGCCATGACACCCGGCGGCGCGGGCGACGTGAGAGACGGGATCGCGCCACGCCCCCGCTCAGAACCGCACATCGACCGCGAAGCGCACGTTGCGCCCGAGGATCGGGCGGCCGATGAAGAGCGAGTCGGTCGCCTGGCCGCTGGTCAGCTCGCCCGCACGCGGGTTGCCCTCGGTCAGGCCCAGCGCGTTGGTGAGATTGTCGCCATAGGCCCAGAGCGACACGCGGTCGGTCAACGCGAAGCGTGCGCTCGCGTTGAGCACGGTATAGGCCGGCAGCTCGGAGGTGTTGGCCGCGTCGGCGTAGCGCCTGGTGTAATGCTCGACGTCGCCCTGCACGCGCAGCCGATCTCCCAGCAGCGTCACCGCCGGGGTGGCGCGCAGCGCCAGCTTGGGCACGCGGAGCAGCTGGTTGCCCGAATAATCGCGCGGCGTCAGCGTCGTGCCCGACAGTTCGTTGTAGCGCAGGTCGCGGAAGGTCGGATCCTGCGCAGTGGCATTGAGCGTGAAGTCGAACCAGCGCACCGGCCGCACCGTCGCCTCGAACTCCAGGCCATAGGCACGCGTGTTAGTGTAGATCGTCTGCTGCGTGTAGCCGCCGGTCGCGGCGTCGAACTGGAAGTTGCCGATCGAATAAGCGTCGAAATCGGTCAGGAAGGCGGTGGCGTAGGCGCTCAGCAGCGGGTCCGAATATTTCAGCCCCGCCTCGTACAGGCGGATGCCTTGGGTGCGCGGCTGCGCGGTGGCGCTGGTGATGAAGCTGCCGACGCTCGGCAGGCGGAAGGCCGAGGTGTAGCGCGCGAAGACACCCGCCACGTCGGTGAACTGCCAGTCGACGCCGATGGTCGCGCCGACCCGGTCGAAGGTGCGATCGAAGCCGACGAACTGGCCGCTGCCGGTGAGCACGTTATTGTCCGCCAGCGTCGCGGGGTCACCGAGGTTGACGCTGGTCGATCCCTCCTGCGCGCCGTCGGTCTGGACATGCTCGTAGCGCAGCCCGCCGTCCAATCGCACGCTCGGCAGCAGCTGCCACTCGTCCGAGGCATAAACCGCCCAGGTCGTCTGCTGCCCGCTGCCGTCGGCGAACTCGGAGCCGTAGCGCGACACGCCGTTCTGCGTCGCCGCGCCGACCACCTGCCCGGCCGCGTTCACCGCGACGAAGTCGAGCAGGCGCGAGTTGTCCGACACGTCCTGCAGCGTCGTCGCCGAATAGCGCCGGAAGGTCTCCTTCACGCGCGCGAGATAGCCGCCGATCGCGACGTCGTGGCTCTGGCCGAACAGCTCGAAGCGGCGGCTCAGCCGCAGGTCGTCGAGGAACTCGCTCTCGATCACCGTCACCGGGCGCGCGCTGTTCTCGAACACGAGCCCGTTGCCGTTCTGCGCGGCGAGGTCGAACGCCTCGCCCGTATCGGTGTAGCGCAGACGCACCTCGCTCGCGCCCGGGTAAGCGGCGAGCAGCGCAGCGCGGCGCGAGGCGACATAGCTCGCCGCGGTCGCGATCGAGGCGGGGTAGACGCCGTTGCGCACCGTGTTCGACGAGCGGTAGCGCGCGTTATTGGTCAGCTTGAAGCCGTCGCCCATGTCCCAGGCGGCGAGCACGGAGAATTGGTCGAGCCGGATGCTGGTGCCATCGGTGTTGTTGAAGTTGATGGGGCCGTTGGCGGTGCGCAGCGTGAGATAGGCCGAGGCGCGGCTGGCGGTGGTGCCGTAATGCGGGTCGAAACCCGGGATCCCGGTGACCTTGCCGTCGCGGTCCTTCGTGAGCGGGATGCCGGTGTAGAAGATCGCGTTGTCGTCAAGGTGCTTGTAGCTGAGCGTCAGCTGCGCGTCGCCAAAATCCTTGGCGAGATCGGCGCGCACCTGCCCGCCCTTGTTGCCGGTGTAGCCAGGATCGCGAACGCCCTGCTCGTTGCGGTAGAAACCGCCCACGCCGAGCGTCCAGCCGTCCGCCAGCGGCGTGCCGACCCAGCCGTCGAAGCGGAAGAGCTCGGCGGTCGGCCCGTAGAGCACCCGCGCGTTGGCGCTGAGCGTGTCGCCGGGCTTGCGCGTGATGTAATTGACAACGCCGCCAGGCGCGTTGGAGTAAAAGATCGAGGACGGGCCGCCGCGCACCACCTCGATGCGCTGCACCGACTCGTCGATGCGATAGGCCTGGTCGGCGTTAAGATAGCCGAGCGCGGGATCGTGCTGCACCGGCAAGCCGTCCTCGAGCAGATTGATCGAGCCGAAGCCATCGACCGGAATGCCGCGCGCGCGCACGTTGCCGCTGCCCTCACCGCCCGACGCCTCGACCCAGAAGCCGGGAACCGACTTGAGCGTCTCGGTCACGCTCGATGGCGCACGCGAGCGGATCGCGGCGTCGTCGAGCGTGGTAACCGAGTAGCTGGTCTCCAGCTTGGTACGCTCGCCGCTGCCGGCGCGACCCGTGACCACGATCTCGTCGCCCTCGGAAGATGCCGGCTCGCTGCCCACGGGCGCCGGTGCGGTTTGTGCCCGCCCTGAGGCCGCCGCGAGACAAGCAGCACCAGCACATAGCGACCCGAACACTCTAGCTCTCATCATTCTCACCCGTGGCGTATCTCAATCGCTTGCGGGCGGATAGGACACAGGCATGTCACTTCCGAGACAAGCACATCGAACAGGCACGAACGGCCCGACCGCTTCGGAGCGGTCGCAGACCGCACCCGAAGCGCCCACATCGCGATGTCTCCCAGGCGGCAGGAACCAAGTACTAGCGACCGCAGGCAACTGCGCGCTCCCCGACTCCGGCCGATCGTTCAGCGAGGCGATCCGCCGGCGCAGACCGACGTAGCTTCTGTTGACAGGTGCCCTGCCGTTCGATTTTCTACGGTCAGAAGGAACCACCGATGAACGTGGATGCAGCACAATGAGACATGGCGGCTGCCCATGCTGGCGGTGCGCCCGGCGTGTTCGTGTCCGGTGTGGCCTGGTTCACGGCGGGGCTGGTTGGGGTGCGGCATAGACCGCACGCGGCCTTCGCCGTGCTTTTTATCGGCGGCATGCTCATCGTACCCGGCTCGTTCCTGATCGAACGCGTGCTGTTTTACACGGGCAAACCGGCTCCCGGCAGCCCGCTGGAGCGGCTCGGCCTAGAGAGCACGGCAGTGCTGTTCGCGGGCATCATGATCGCTTTTACGCTGCTGCACGCCGCACCGGACCTCGCCTTTCCCGCTTTCGTCGTCTCGGTCGCACCATTTACGGTGATGCCGCGTATTGGGTGCTCGGTGGTGCGCTGGTAAACGTCGGCATGGTGTCGCTGATGCACCTCACACCTCTGCCGGTCACGCCAGTGCTCCTCATTGGCATCGTCGAAAGCGCATTCGCGCCCGTGCTGTTGCTCCGCGGGAAGGAACGCATAATGGCGGAACTACAAGCTAGGCATATCTCCGCGGATCTACCGCCTGAGCCAGCTTCATGCTGCTGTTGCAGCGTGATGTTGGAAACTACCTTACCGCAAACAAACTGCCCTCGAAGAACATCGAAATAGAACCGGTACGGAAGGAGGCGACGCAAAGCGGTGTTTCGCACCCCGAATATCAGCTATTTGACCGAGGACTTCGATACACGAACCCGCGGCATCGACGCGGTGCTGACCTATGCGCACGCGGTCGGCGCGGGGCGCGTCAATCTGAGCCTCGCCTACAATTACAACCAGACGCGGGTCCGCAGCGGTACCAGCGCCGCGATCACCAACGCCACGCAGCGG
>NZ_JBLFFI010000002.1:474626-684454 GCF_051400595.1 Sphingomonas larreae | reverse complement strand
ATCCTGCTGACGCACCTCAGCCATCGCACCGGTCTGGTGCTCCCGGTTCGCGAGATCGCCGCCTTGGCCAGGTCGCGCGGCATCGACGTGATCGTCGATGCCGCGCATAGCTGGCAGCAGCTCGATTTCACGCTGCCAGACCTCGACTGCGACTTCGTCGGCCTGACCGGCCACAAATGGCTGGGCGCGCCGTTGGGCGTGGGGATGATCCATGTCCGCAGCGCTGCGCTCGCGAAAATCGATCGCGACCCGGCCGAGGAGCCCGGCGGCGCGGACTCGCTTCGCTGTCGGGTCCACACCGGCACGCTCGACTATGCGGCGCAGCTGACCGTGCCCGCGGCGCTCGCGTTCCAGCGCGCGATCGGCCGCCCGCGCCGCGCCGCGCGGCTGCGCTGGTTGCGCGATCGCTGGGTCGGGGCGGCGCGCCGGATCGACGGCGTCGACGTGCTGACGCCCGACGATCCGGCGCTGCACGGCGGCATCACCTCATTCCGGCTGCGCGGCGTTGTCGACACGCAGGGCAACAGGGCGGTGGCGGCCAGACTGCTCGATCGTCACCGCATCTTCACGGTCCATCGCGACGGTGCGGCGAAGGGCGCCTGCGTCCGCGTCACGCCCGCGCTGTTCACCCGGGCGTCCGACGTCGACGCGCTCGCCGCCGCGCTCACGGATATTGTTGGATGGGCGGGATCGCGACGAGCGCGTTCGTGTTGGGGCACCGCGACCGGCGCGTGGGCACGGCGCGTCAGGACCGGCGCGGCCGGGATGCCACGCCCGATCCGAGGTCAGAACCAGGGGTGCAGCATCTCGGCGCGGGACGGTCCGGCGAGGCCGACAAGAAAATCGCCGACCTCGTCGAGCAGCCCGTCGAGCCCCGGCAGATGGTCCGAGTCCGCGTCAGGGCCGGCGTAGACCAGCTTGGACGCGTTGCTCACCCCCAGCAGCGTCACGGAAGTGCCGCTGCTGAAGCCCACGCTGAGATCCTTCACGCCGTCGCGATTGACGTCGCTCACCTGGGTACGCAGCACGCGCAGCCCGTCGTCGAGCACGATGCGGTCCTCGGCCACGTCGAAGTCGCTGATCGTGTCGCTGCCCTCGGCGCGCCCGAAGTGGAAGCGATCGGCGCCCGTCCCGCCCCACAGCTGATCGTTGCCGAGCCCGCCGAACAGCGCGTCGCATCCCGCCCCGCCGCGCAGGACATCGTTGCCGAGGCCGCCGAACAGCAGGTCGTTACCCTCGCCGCCGTCGAGCGTGTCATTGCCCAGCCCGCCGCTCAGCCAGTCGTGCCCGCCCATGCCCGAGAGCGTATCGTTGCCGAGCCCACCCGACAGACGGTCCTCGCCCGCGGTGCCGGTGAGCCGGTCGGCGAAGATCGTGCCGGTGCGGGTGACTCCGTCGGCGATGCCGGTGACGGTCACCGCCACCGTCGCGCTGCTGGTCTGCCCGGCGGCGTCGGTGACGGTGTAGCTGAACCGGTCGGTCGCGGTCGCGCCGGCAGCGAGCGCGTCGAACGAATCATCGTCGGCGACGTAGCGCAGCGTCTGGCTCGCCGCATCGAACGCGACATGGCCGAGCGTGCCGGCGGTGTCGACCGCGGCGATCGTCAGCGTGTCGCCCGCGTCGGGGTCGCGGTCGTTGCCGAGCAGCATCGCCCACAGGTTGGCGCTGGTGGCATCCTCGTCGACCCGCACCGCGTCCGCTGCCGCGACGGGCGCCTCGTTGACGTCGCTCACCGCGATGGCGAAGCCGTGCTCGGTCGTCGCGCCCGCACTGTCGGTCGCGCGCGCGACGATCGCGTGGCTCGCCGCCTCATGGTCAAGCGAGGACGTGGTGGTGATCACGCCGGTCCGGGCGTCGACCGCGAACCGGCCCTCGGCGTCGTCGATCAGCGCGTAGTGCAGCGTGTCATTGGGCGTGTCGGTCGCCGACAGCGTGCCGACGATCGTGCCCGCGGGCAGGTTCTCGTCGACGCTGGCGTGGCTGAGCGTCAGGTCGCTCGGCGCGGCGCCGACGAAAAGCAGCGCCACCTGCGGGTCATGGTCGGTCGGGCGCTCGCCCGCCTGCGAGTTGAGATGGACCGAGTCGTAGCCCGCGCCGCCGACCAGACCCTGGGTGACGAGCACGTTGTCGATCTGCTGCGCGTTGCCCTCGAACAGATAGGAGTAGCGCTCCTCGCTGGGCAGCAGCGTGTTGAGGTTGGTCAGCACGCCGCCCTTAGCCGGATCGGTCAGCTGGGTCTGCGCGTCCTCGAAGTAGAAGCCGTTCCAGTCGCCCAGCACCGCGATGTTGAGCGCCGGATCGTCGGCGAGATGCTCGGTGATATAGGCCTTCACCCCCGCCGCCTGGGCGGTGCGGGCGGCGTCGCCGGCGTTGACCGCTGGCTGGTCGGCGCCCTGCAGCGGCTCGCTGCCGAGCCGCGAGGTGAGGTGGACGTTGATCGCGGTCACCGTCTCGCCGGCGAAGGTGAACTGCGCCACCAGCGGGTTGCGCGTGCCCTGATAGGCCGCGCCGGTGATCAGCTCGGCGCTGCCGTCGACGTAGCCGACGCGGTGGGTGTTGTAGAGATAGCCGTTGCGGATGTTGCCGCCGGGCTCGCCCCCGGTCGAGCCGGCGACGGTGGGCGCCACCTCGACATAGGAATAAAGCAACCCCGTCTGCGCGTAGATAGCGTCGATAAGCCCCTGCGCGGTGACAGTGCCGGACAGGTCGGCGCCGCTGCCCGCGCCGTCGGCGTCCTGGATCTCCTGCACCGCGATCACGTCGGGCGCCTTGAGATTGTAAACGATGTCACCCGCCAGCACATCGAACTTCTGGTCCGACGTGTCGAGGTTCTCGAGATTGTAGGTGGCGATCGAGAGATGGTTGCTGTTGCCCGCCAGCGAAGTGACCTCGCGCGCCAGCGTCACGTCGCGTGTGGCGCTCACCCCCTCCGTGGCAATCACCTCATATTGGTCGAACGAGTAATTGACCACGCCGGTGACGCTGCTGAGCTGGTCGCCGATCGTGTAGCCCGGGTGGAAGCCGGCGAAGACGCCGCTGTCGTCGTCGATCTGGATCTTCTCGGGATTATAGTCGCCGGGCGAGATCGTGATGCCGCCGCGGTCGTTGACGCCCGTCGCGCCCCGGCCGTGCGAGGCGACCACGTCGGTCTCGCCGAAATCGTTGGTGTTCGACACCGCCTGGGGCGCGTCGATCGTCACGCGCATGCCCTCGAGCGACTCCCAGAAGTCGAGCCCGTCGTGCCGCGGATCGAACTGGCTGAGCCTGTCGTCGTCGAGCACCTCGCTCGGCGGCAGCACGCCGCCTTGGCCGATCACCACCGCGGCGGGCAGCGCGTTGCCGCTGCTCCCCACAGTCACGGTCGGGCGGGTCAGCTCGGTCAGTGTCAATGCCTGCGCGTCGCCGGCATATTCGGTCACCGTCGCCGCGACTGACACGCCGTCCCCCACCGTGACCTTGGGTGCGCTGCTGGTGAAGACGAAGATGCCGTCGGACGTGGCGTCGGTGCCGTCGCCGTGCGCCGACTGGAGATAGAAGCCGTTGGTATCCACCGCGGTGACGATGCCGGTGGTAGCGACGCTCTGGCCGACATAGGCGGAGCGGTGCGCCTCGCCCTGGATCGCGCCGATGCTGAGCGCGATCGGGTCGTCGTTGACGATCGTGCCGGTGGCGTGCGCGATGTCGACCACCACGTCGCCCGTGGTCGCGCCGAGCGTCAGCGACAGCGTCTCGTTGAGCTCGCCGACGCTATCGCCGTGCACCGGCACGACGATCGTCCTGCTCGCCTCGCCCGCGGCGAAGCGGACCGTGCCTCCGAGCGCCGCGCCGGGGGCCAGGTCGTCGGCGCCGGCGGTGCCGTCGAGGTGGATGGCATAGTCGACGCTCGCGGCCAGCGCGGTGCCGCCGGCGCGGCGCACGGTGAAGACCAGCTGGGTGACGCCGTCGTCGCCCTCGGCCACCTGCGCGTCGGCGACGCTGATCCGCCCAGTGCCGGTGGCGGAGAGGAAGCTCTGCCCAGCGTTGACGCTGCCGAAGCTGCTCGCCTGCCCCGCCGCCCAGGTGAAGTCGGCCGCGGTGGCACCCGCGCCGGTGAGCTGGAGCGAGAGGCCGGTGGCGGGGGCGGGATCCTCGGACACGCCGATGTCGGTGCTGGTGACGCCCGCCGCCGGCGTGCCCGCGGCGGCGGTGAAGGTCCCCTCATAGGAGAGCAGCTGGAAGACGCTGCCGTCGGGCGCGATCAGCGCGACGCCGTCGGCCCCGCCGTTCTGGATGCCCGCGCGCGCGAACGATAGCGCGCCGTAGCCGGCGCCCTCGTCGTCGAGCGTGCCCGTCAATGCCAGCGTGTCATACACCGGCGAGGCGGCGGGATTGTTCGAGCCGTTGTAGAAGACCAGGCGGTAGCCGCTCAGGTCGGTGCCCGCGGTGCCGGCGATCTCGATCGCCTCGCCGGCGTCGGTGCCGACATTGTCATAGTGGATCTCGTTGATGAAGACGTCGGGCATTGCCGGCACTCGCGCTGGAGAGGTTCTGCAAGGTTTAGATCGACGTAGAAGGTCAGTATGACAGACATATGGCGTCGTCGCCGGCACTCGCGGGCGCCGTGACTTCCGTCGTGCGACTGTCACGGCGGCTTCACGAACACGGCATAGGCCGCGCCTCATCGTCCCCGACAACGCGCGGTGTGCAGCAATGGCAGGATGGCGCGACAGTGCCGCTACTCTCACACCGATCGAGCCGCCGATCGGGCTGGAGCTGCCCGACGCAGCGCTGGAACGCGCGCTGCGCGCGTTCGTGGCCGGACGCGTGCGTCAGCCGGCCGATCGCGACGACATCGTGCAGGAGACCTATGCGCGGCTGTTCGGCTATCAAACGATGCGGGAGGTCGGCGACGTCAAGGCGCTGTGCTTCGCGATCGCGCGCAACCTGCTGCTCGATCACCATCGTTCGATGCGACGCGGGACGTCGGTCGAACTGGACGAGGAGCTGGTCTGCCCGCTGCCCAGCGCCGAGCGGATCGTCGCGTTCCGCCGCGCGGTCGCGGTGCTCGCCGACGCGCTCGAGCGCATGCCCCCGCTGCGGCGCGAGATCTTCCTGCGAAAGCGGGTCGACGGCCTCACCACGGCCGACATCGCGGGCGCGCTGGAGATGAGCCTCGCCGCGGTCGAGAAGCACGTCGTCCGTGCCTTCGCCGACCTGCGCGCGGCGCTCGCGCGGCGCGGCGTCACGCTGGCGGACGGAGCGTGAGCGCCTCCCCCCGCGACGCGCTCGCCCTCGACGAGCAGGGGCTCGCCGACGCGCTGCGCGAGGCCGCGGCGCGCTGCGGGCGACTATCGGACGAGCAGCTGCGCGCGCTGCGCCGGCGTCGCCGCACCGTCGTGCGCGCGGCGGGCGGGGTCTTGGCGGCGGCTGGCGCGCTGTGGCTTGCCGCCCCGGCATGGCGGGGCGCAGGAGCGCCCGTCCCGGCGGCCTGGTCGCGCACGCTCGCGACCCCCGCGGGCGGGCGCGGTACGCTGACGCTCACGGACGGGTCAACGGTGCGGCTCAACGGTGCGACGCGGATACGCGTGACGTATCGCGCCGACGAACGTCGCGCCGAGCTGCTCGGCGGCCAAGCCTTCTTCGACGTGCGCCACGATTCGGCGCGCCCCTTCACCGTCGTGGCGGGGCGGACCAGTGCGCGCGTGCTCGGCACCGCGTTCGATCTCAACCTGACTCGGCGCCAGGTGGCGCTATCGGTCTATCGCGGGGCCGTCGGCTTCGACCCGGCGGGCGCGCGCGGCGTGGTGGTGCGAGCGGGCTACCGCAGCAGCATCGCCGCGGGGACGGCGAGCGCGCCGGCGCGCTTCGACGCCAATCTGCCCGACTGGCGCGCGGGCTGGGTCGACACCGACGGCATGCGGCTGGACGATCTGGTCGAGGTGCTCGACCGCGCCGGCGCGAACGTCGCTGCACCGCGCGAGCCGCTCGCCTCGACCCGCGTGTTCGGTCGCTTCCGCACCGATCGGCCGCGCGCGCTGCTCGGCGCGATCGGCGCGGGGTTCGGCTTCGCGGTGGTGGAGCGCGACGGCGAGCTGGTCCTGGAGCAGCATTGAGGCGGTCTCCGCTCAACGTCGACGCGTCCAAGCGTATCACCTGAGCTCGTCGGGGGCTCACCCGCCCGCGCCGGCGATCGCGGCAAACCCGCACACGCAGGGCGGAGCCGCAGACCGCCGATTAGTTTGTCCGGATCGCGGCACTGCTGACGTCTTCCTCCCGGGCGGCGCGACGACGCGTCGTACGTGGGGGATAATATGAAGCTTCTGGTTGGTACCTCGGCTCTCACTGTCGCGCTCGCCGCGCCCGCGCAGGGACAGGCGCCGGCACCAGTGGTCGCCTTCGCGATCCCGGCGGGCGACCTCGGCGCGGCGCTGTCGCGCTACTCGAATGTCACCGGTATGCAGGTGATCGCCGCGCCCGCGCTGGTGGCGGGCCGGCGCACCGCGGGAGTGAGCGGCACCTACACGCCGCGCGACGCACTCGCGCTGCTGCTGCGCGGCTCGGGGCTGCGCCCGATGGCGCGCGACGGCGTGCTGCTGCTGAGCGAAGAGCCCGCGCGAACTCGCCCCACGCGCGCCACCGCGGCGGTCGCAGCCGAGCCCGTACCGGTCAGCGAAGGCGCAGCGGACGCGATCGCCGACGCCGCGCCCGGCGATATCGTCGTCACCGGCTTCCGCGGCAGCCTGCTGGCGGCGCAGCAGCTCAAGCGCCGCGCGGTCGGCACCGAGGACAATATCCTCGCCTCCGACATCGCCGCCTTCCCCGATCTCAACCTGGCCGAGGCGCTGCAGCGCGTTCCCGGCGTGGCGATCAACCGCGACACCGGCGAGGGCCGCCAGATCACCCTGCGCGGGCTCGGCGCCGATTTCACGCGCACCCAGCTCAACGGCATGGAGGTGCTCGGCAACACCGCCTCGGGCATGGACAATCGCGGCAACGTCAGCCGCACGCGCGGCTTCGACTTCAGCCTGTTCGCGTCCGAACTGTTCAACCGCGTCAGCGTGCAGAAGAGCTATGCCGCGAACCAGGACGAGGGCGGCATCGCGGGCACCGTGCAGCTCTATACCGCGCGACCGTTCGACTATGACGGCCCGCGCGTCGTGCTCTCCGCCAAGGGCCAGACCAACACCAACACGGATGGCGTGACGCCGCGGCTCGTCGCGCTCTTCTCACAGCGGCAGGGCAATGTCGGCGCGCTGGTCTCGGTCGCTTACTCCAAGATCCGCAACAACGAATATGGCTACCGCAACTGGAACTGGGGCAAGGTCACCTATGGCACGCGCAACATCAGTCCCGAGATCGACGATGCCACGCGCGCGCTGCTGCGCGGCGGCACGATCTTCGCACCCCAGGCGCAGTCGCCGTCGACCTGGTACACGGAGCGCGAGCGGATCGGCGTCACGACGGCGCTGCAATACCACCCGGGCGAGCGGTTCACGCTCGACGTCGACCTGCTCTACGGCCGGCTGTCGGACGACCGTGACGACTGGGCGATCGCGGCCGGCGGCTATAACGCGCTGACCGGCAACGTCAGCGGCACGCAGGTGATCCGCTCGGCGACGATCGAGGGCAACTCGCTGGTGGCGGCGAGCTACACCGGGATCGACCAGCGCACCGAGCACCACCGCGTGGTCAACTCCACCGACTTCTACCAGGCGGTGGCCAATCTCGGCTGGCAGGCGAGCGACCGGCTCAAGCTGACCGCGCTGGCGGGCTACCAGAAGTCCGACTTCGCGCAGCCGGTGTTCGACAAGGTGTTCCTGCAGGCGCGCAACACCGCCTTCGGCTTCGACATGCGCCCGACCGTACCGCGCAACAGCTACGGCTTCGACCTGACCGACCCGTCGCTATGGAACGTGCAGCGGCTGGTGACGCAGGAGAACACGATCCGCAGCGACTATACCAACGCGCAGATCCAGGCGGTCTACGATGCCAGCGACATCCTCAAGCTGGAGCTCGGCGGCGAGTACAAGCGCTTCACCAACGGCGGCTATCAGTATCTCACCAACATCTTCTACGGCACGCAGGCGACCGCCGATCGCACCGTGCCCGACTCGCTCAAGTTTGAGATCAACCGCGACAGCCTGCTGCCCTACGTCGGCGGCGACGTGGACGGCATCTACGCGCTGCTCGGCAACAACCGGAACCTCACGCGCGCCAACCTCACCGCGGGCAGCGACTTCGGCATCGTCGAGGAGACCTGGGCGGGCTTCGCGCAGCTCGACCTCGACACCTATCTCGGCGCGATGCGGCTGCGCGGCAACGCGGGCGTTCGCTATTATCACACCGACCTGACCTCGCGCGGGTCGCTCGCCACCGCCACCAACGGCGTCACCACATTGGAGCCGGTGACCGCGCGCACCAGCAGCGAGGACTGGCTCCCCGCGCTCAACGTCGCGCTCGACGTCACCCAGCGGCTGGTCGCGCGCGGCTCGGTGGCGCGCAACGTCAACCGGCCCGGGCTGGCGCAGCTCGCCGCGGCCGGGACGCTGACGGTGGCGCCGTTCGGCGGCACCGTCTCGGTGGGCAACCCCTATCTCGCCCCCTTCCGCTCGACCTCGGCCGAGGGCGGGCTGGAATATTACATGGACCGCAACGGCTTCGCCTCGCTCGGCTTCTTCTGGAAGGACCTCGACAGCTTCATCACCTCGGAGACGTCGCAGGTTTCCTACAGCGCCACCGGCTTCCCCGTGTCGCTGCTGCTGCCCGGCCAGGACGGCACCACGCCGTACAATTATACGCGCCCGATCAACGGCGAGGGCGCCAGCATCCGCGGCGTGGAGGTGGCGTTCCAGCACGACTTCACCTTCCTGCCGGCGCCGTTCGACCGTCTCGGCGCGGTCGCCAACGGCACCTGGATCAGCGGCGACCAGAATGCGGTGTACAACGGCGTGAGCGAGCGCATCCCGCTCTACAACCTGTCGCGCTGGGCGGCCAATGCGACGCTCTACTTCGAGACCGAGCGGTTCGGCGCGCGCGTCTCCACCGCCTATCGCAGCCGCTATCTCACCGGCGCGGGCGGCAACGCCAACGTCGGCGAGGGCATCCGCCCCACCAACAACATCGATTTCCAGATCCGCTACAGCCCGACGCCCAACCTGCGCTTCGTCGCCGAGGGCATCAACGTCACCAACCAGGCCATCGAGCAGTTCACCGATCGAACCGCCGACCGTACCCTGGTGTACACCACGAGCGGGCGGATCTTCACGCTCGGCGTCACCACCACCTTCTGATCTCGACGTCCGCGGCCTCGGCCGCGGGCGAGAGTGCGTGTGCGTAGCCTGTCACCAACGACACCGGGAGACCATGATGACGACACGATCCTTCCTCGCTGTGCTGGGTGCCGCGGCGGCGCTGCTCGCGCCTGCCGTTGCCTCCGCGCAGGGCTGGCCCGCCCCGGTCAACCCGCTGCCCGAGCGCGCCACCGCGCTCGACAAGCGGTTCCAGCCCGCGATCGACTTCGACACCGACGTCTGTTTCAACGTCGCCGCGATCGACTCGAACGGCAACGTCAGCGCGGCCGCCTCGACCTACGCTACCCGCCCGCCAGCCTTGTGCCGTAGCGCCAGCTACCTGCGCAGCAGCAACGTCTACTCACGCAGCCGCTGCAACAACGGCTATTGTGGTCGGGTCTACGCCTACTTCTGGCAGTCGGACTTCAGCCATGCCTATGATTGGGAAACGATCATTGTCTGGACCACCGACGCCGGCAGCGGCAGCCGCGTCGTCGGCGTCACCCGCGGCGACCACGGTGACTGGAACACGCGCGCGGTGAGCGGCGGCCAGCTGCGCTTCGTCAGCGACTCGACCGGCGAGCACGCGAAACTGGTGTTCCACTACGAGACCTGGGGCTTCTCGCACCTGTTCCGCTTCAGCAAGACCGACGGCGGCGACGAGCCGCCCGAGAATGGCACCGGCCAGTGGGTAATCCAGCCGCTGGTGAGCTGGAACGGCTATCCCTCGCGCAGCGTGCGCGACCGCGTATCCGGCTACGACTTCGGCAGCGGCAATTTCGAGATCAAGGACGCACGCTTCGCCACGACCCTGGCGAACGCCAACAAGAGCAACATCGCGCCCGGCTTCGACCCCAACCTCGACGCGGGCAGCGACTCGCCCGGGTGCCCGAGCGGCGCGACGATCTGCTGAGCCGTCGGGAGGCGTCGCCTCCCCGACCGATTGCGTCATGTGCCGTCATCCCGCCGACCGGCGGGATGACGGCACATGGCCTCCCCACCGACGGAGAAGCGGGTGATGACCATCGGCCACCTGACTCGCCCATCACGTCCGCGCCGCCTCGGCGTGGCACTGCTCGTGCTCGCGTCGGCCGGACTCGCAATATGGGCGATCGTACCTGTGCAGCGAACGAGCTCGCGGAACGATACAGTCACCGTCGTCGCGCCCGCGACCGTCGCACCGCCGGCCCTGGCCCTCGGGCGCCGCATCCCGGCTCCGTTGCGCGAGCGCCCTGCGCCAGCACCGCGCGTCGCCATGGCCGCGGTGCCGCCCGCGGTGGTCGCGGCGCGCGTCACGCGCGCGCACCCGCTGCTCACCGACGTCGCCATCGCGTGTTCGGCGGACACCTGCACGCTCGACGCGACGGTGCGTCCGGCGCACGGAAAGGCCGCGTTGGACGAGCGCCAGGCGATGCTGCTTGGCGGGCTCGCGACGACGCTTGCGAACTCGGGCTATCGCATGGCGGTCCCGTTCGGCTTCGATGAGACTGACAACAACGTCTTCCACCTACGCGCTGCGCTTACCCCAGCCTCCATGGCAAAAGGCGCGTGATCAGCCGTTTTCTGGCTCGCTCACCAGCGCTCAAAAGGGCGGCAAGCGGACCCAGAACCGGTCACTCGACGGCTTCTGCTCGCCACTCAACTCTGGCCGCTCGTTCATCCCGGTACCCGAGTCGTCCCGGCGTTCCGCAGAGCGCTCGGCTTGGCCTCGTTTGGGAGAAAAGCCGCATGTTCGCTTTCGAGCGGCTGGGTGCGGCTATGTGCCGGTCGCATCGCTACAGGCGTGCTGAATGTCGGGTATTGGGCCTCGTCGTTCGCTCGGATTATCGTGCATCAGCGATCTGCCGGGGGTCAGCAGCTCTGCATGGAACATCAGTTCCAGTCCAATCGAAGTCGTACGTCGTCGGCACGGTCTCGCCGTTGCCGATCGACGTCTTCTTCCCGGCAGGATCGTAGGAAATCCAGCCCATGCTGTTGTCGAAGGAGGCAATGCGGCCGTTGTCGCGCTGTGCCGCCGCCATATCGATTTCGGGCTGTTCGATGCGCGATGCACGGATCATGCGGATCGCTCCGTCGCGCATTTCCCAGGCGCGGTGATAGGCGCGCCCGAACATGCGAGTGTCGAAGCTGCTCTTCGACGACCACTGTTTCGCCTGCGTAGAGGTCGGCACCCGCACGGTGGTCACGAAGCAGGTATAGTCCGGCTTGGTGTAGAACGGTGCGTCCCGGTTCTGGTCGGACGCACGAACCCGCCGCTCCGGCGGGCTAAACCCACCGCCCGGCAGGGCCAGTGATTTCCCGCCCGCACCGTCGTCGGACCAGTCGAAGGTGCCCGTGCCGCTAATCGCCAGAACGCTGGTCCCCGCCGCCTGATCGTAGCGCCATTGGACGTCGTCGATCGTCTGGAACGTGTCGCCAATCGCGTTCTGGCGGAAAACGTCGAGCAGCTGTGCGGCGGTGACTGGGGCGAACTGCATCTGCTTCTGTAGGCCTTTAAGGCCACGCAGGATCTCGGTCGATACGATCCTGGCCGGCTTGTCGAAGCCGGCACGCGCATCGATCTCAAACAGGTTGATCTCGTCTGGCGTGGTCGCTGGCTGCCACTGCAGCTTTTCGAGGGTGTTGCCCATAGGAGTAAGCGGCAAGACCCAACTCACAGGGTAGACTAGCTGAGAACTGGGCAACGCCACCGAAGGGAGAGTTCCGTCCAGCCAGTAGGTCTTGCCATCGATGCGCGCGCGGACGAGAACGTGATCGAACAGCTGCGGTAGCGCTAGTCGCTGGTCGAAGCCGTCGTCATTGCCGCCCGAGTTGACCAGCACCGGCTCTGCGTCGATGCTCATCTCCGCCAGGAGCGCCAAGAGCAGGACGGTCTTGCCCTTGCAGTCACCATACCGGCGCTGCCAAGTCTCGTCGGCCGTGGCCGGGATGAGGTTGCCACCGTTCAGACCGACATAGATGTACCGCACGTCCTGCTGCACAAGCTTCAACGCCTCGGCGGCACGGTCCAGTGGACGCGACTGCGCAGCCGCGATGCGGACGGCTTCGCGCTTCACGGCGGAATTAGCAGCTAGTGTCGCGGCCTTGGCGAACATCGGAGCAAAATGACGCGAAACCGTCGGCCAATCGGCGAACTGGCTGTACTCCACGGCGCGCTGCCACTGGTAGCGCAGCGGCGCGTCCTTGGGCGGTGAAAGAAGAGCCGGATTGTCAAACCGGAAGTCGACTACCTGCTCGCCCTTCACCATCGCGGCCGTCATGTCAGCGGTGGGCTTGATGGTGGGTGCACGACCCTGATCCCAACTCAGCCCCAAATGGTAGCGGCCGGGTGCCGGGCTCGATCCCAGCAAGAGAATACCCGCCTCATTGTGACCAAGCCCTGGATCACTGGAGAAGACGGTTATGTCGACCTCTAGCTCGTCGCCGACCCGAAGGTCGGGCACTTTGAGTACCGCCGTAAGCGTCCCATCAAGCTTCGCCGCCTCCAGCTGATCTTCGCGCCGGAGGATCTCGAACGTTGCATTCTTCAGCACGTCGACAACCTGACCGTCCCGGAGAACCTTGATTTCGTGGACAATCGGAGCTCCCGCGCCAGGGTTCCAGGCGATCGAGATGTTACCGAACTGCAAGGCCGCAGAGTCGAGGAGTTTGATGCGATAGCCGAGGTACTGAGCTTGCCCCTTCTCACTGAGGTGCACTTCGACGTCCTGTCGCCGAAAGAACACTGGGCCAGTTGTGGTAGCTGGCAGAGGCAGGAGCGTGGACGGCGTGGCCCAGGTTGGGACGGGACCTCGGCGGACCTGCTCGCTCTGCGCCAAGGTGGGACCCGCAACGATCATTGACGCCGCAAGCAGCAACGCAGCACGTACCCTCATTCGGACCCCCGTCCCTCTCTGTCGGCCGCCATTGTGGCAGACCCATCTTCGCTTGCAAGGGAGAAGGGCGCGTCATGACGCGGCGGTTACGGAGCAGCCGTATGCATCGAGCGCCGCGCAACCTGTGAGAAGCTGGCTTTGCTCGCGCTTACGGCCCCTCTCGTTCC
Organism: Sphingomonas larreae; assembly: GCF_051400595.1. NCBI lineage: Bacteria > Pseudomonadati > Pseudomonadota > Alphaproteobacteria > Sphingomonadales > Sphingomonadaceae > Sphingomonas > Sphingomonas larreae. The sequence continues at coordinate 671,143 of NZ_JBLFFI010000002.1, read as the reverse complement.
GAGGACCCGTAACCGGTCAGTCAGGGGCTCCTGCCCACCGTCCAACTTTGGACGCTCATTCATCTCGGTGCTCGCGCCTTCTCAGCGTTCCACGAAGATCCGATATTTGGCCTGGTTCACTAGGATTCAGACAATGATGCCGAATACCGCGCGGGTACCTCAGGCATGATCGGCGGCTTCTGCCGAGAGCGCAGGTGGCATCGCGGCGGAGGGCTCCTCCGCCGTGATCGCCAATTCCAGTTAGACCGGCCAGTCCGCTATCGGGTAGCAACCGCCGGTACGGCCGGAAATGCAGGCGAAGTTGCGCCGACGTGGGTGGAGTTTCGGAGATACCAGGGGCGACCCACTTCCTATCGGCGCTGCCAGCCGACCGTTGGGCGATTGTTACCTCCGCTCCTCGGAAATTGGCCGAACGCCGCCTGCGGGCGGCCGGCGTTCCGCTGCCGAAGGTCCTGGTGACGGCTGAGGACGTCCAACGTGGAAAGCCTGACCCATCCTGCTTTCTCACTGCCGCACAGCAGCTAGGTGCGGCACAGAGCAGTGCCTGGTGTTTGAAGACGCACCTGCCGGGGTAGCCGCCGCAAAAGCGGCCGGTGCTCACGTGGTCACTATCACTGCAGCACACCGCCACGCCGAGCTATCTGCGTTTGTTAATGCGACAGATTATTTAGATCTCCGCATCGTGCCCTCCGCGCAGGCGTCCTCGTCGTCGCTCGTACGATACACCCGGGAGCTCGCGCGCAACGCGACCTGACGAGGCAGGATCATCGAACAAAGCAGAGGGTTTTCCGCACGATGTGGCTCATGGGCGTAAGCGGACTGCAGGTAGTGGTTCGAATGGCGTAAACGCGGCTCCTTCCCGTCCGTGGCGAGGACCCAAAAACAGTCCTTCTCGGCACCCCCCGCGCAGCCCAGTATCAGACATCTGGTCAGGGGTGGAGCGACCAACTTGGGCTCTACCGGTGACCTCGTTCGTTCGGTGCTCACATGGCGAGCTGAGGCGCATGCTAGAAATCGACGCTGTATCGCAGACCTACCCCGATGGTACCCGGGCGCTGGACCGCGTGACGCTGTCGATCAGCCGCGGGCTGTTCGGCCTGTTGGGGCCGAACGGCGCCGGCAAGTCCTCGCTGATGCGGGTCGCAGCGACGCTGCAGCCGCCCTCGGCGGGACAGGTTCGGTTCGACGGCCTCAATGCGGTGGCGGAGCCTCAGTCGGTGCGACGACGATTGGGCTACCTGCCGCAAGATTTCGGTGTTTATCCCGGCGTCTCGGCCGAAGCCCTGCTTGATCAGATCGCTGTCCTAAAAGGAGTGACGGGTCGAGGCGAGCGGCGCGAAATCGCCGAGCGGCTGCTGCGGCTGGTCAATCTGTGGGATGCGCGCGGCCGGGCGGTGTCCAGCTTCTCTGGTGGCATGCGCCAGCGCTGGGGTGTCGCGCAGGCCCTGATCGGCGACCCGGACCTGCTGATCCTCGACGAACCGACAGCTGGCCTCGACCCGGCGGAGCGCAATCGCTTCCACGAACTGCTGTTCGGACTTGGCGAGAGCGCGACGGTGATTGTCTCGACTCACATCGTCGAGGACGTGGCCGATCTATGTGCCGAGGTGGCCGTGCTCGCGGGCGGACGGGTGCTGGCTGAAGGCGCGCCTGTCGCCCTCGCCTCGGCGCTAGCGGGGCGCGTGTGGCGCGGGCCGGTGGAGGCGTACGGCGGTAACGCCGCACTGCTGTCGCGGCGGTTGTCGGAGGGGCGGCGCGTCGCGCGCGTGCTGGCCGACGAGCGCCCGGGATCGGCATTCGAACCCGTTCCCGCGACGCTGGAAGACGCGTACTTCGCGGCGCTTGCGCGCGCGGAGACGGTCGCAGAATGATAGCGCGGCTCGCATGGCTCGAATTGCGCCAGCAGGTCGGCGGACGGGTCTTCTGGATCGTCTTTGCCGTGTCGGTGCTGATGGTAGTGGGCGGTATGGGCATCGATGAGCTACGGGTCGGCTTGGCCGAGGAGGGTGCGCGGGTCGGGGCGGCGGCGATCGTGCGGACGCACCTCGTCTGGAGCTTGTTTTTTCTGTTCACCGCCGCCGCGTTGGTCGGCGAGGCAGTGCTGCGCGACCAGTTGACCGGATTCGCAGACCTTGTTCGCGCGACGCCTGTCGCTCCGAGCAAACATGCTCTTGGCCGTTTCATGGGCGCGACCGGGGCCGTGCTGCTGTGCTTCGTCTCGGTTCCCACCGCGATGATCGCTGGCGGGGTGGCGCTCGGCCTGGGCAGCGGTCCCCCTGGGGGTCACCTGTTTGCCTTTTTCGCGTTGGCGGTTCCCAATCTCCTCCTTGCCTCCGCGTTGTTCTATGCGCTGGCGGGGGTGACGCGATCAATGACGGGGTGCTTGCTCGGCGCGGCAGGGCTGCTGACCCTATATGGCATTGTGGGCGAGAGCGGGAGCGGGAGTTCTAGCGTGATCGAACCGTTCGGCTTCGCCGCTGTAACCAATGCAACCCTGAGCTGGAGCGTCACGCAGCGGGACGCTGACTGGCCCTCGCTAGCGGGTGAGCTACTTGCCAATCGCACGGTGTGGTTGGGGGTCGCCGCAGCTTTGGTCGGGCTGGGGACATGGCTGCAGACCCGGCGCGCCGCTCGTGACGATCGGTCGCGCCGAGGCGCTACCAGCTCGAGCCGCGGTGCTGGACGATCCACCCGAGAGCGATCGTCACCCGCCTCGCCGCGAACGGCCTATAAAGCGACGATCATCGTGACGCAGATCGCGTCGCGAAGCGGGCTTGAAACGCGCCGGATCTTCCTGACCCCCGCGTTTGCTGCGCTGCTTACTATGAGCCTGGCGACCGCAGCGGCCGCAGCGGCCGCAGCGGTTGGGGTGTCGCGAGTCGATGGAACACCGGCCACGATCGCCGCGCTGGCTACCTCGTTCCGCCTCGTGCCGGTGGTGGTCGCCCTGTTCTTCGCGGGCGAGCTGTTCTGGGCCGAGCGCGAGCACAAGGTCGAGCCGATCATCACGGCGACCCCTGTTGCTGGAGCGGTGCTGGTCCTGGCCAAATTCCTCGCGTTGGCGCTGGTGCTGCTTTCGCTGGCGTCGGCCAGCGCCGGAGCGGGCGCGGCGACCGAAATCGCCATGGGGCGCTCGCCCGCACCACGCGCCTACCTGATGTGGTACGTTCTTCCTCAAACATATGACTGGCTGCTACTGGCGGCGCTGGCGATATTTCTCCAGTCGCTCGCGCCGAACAAGCTGGCGGGTTGGGGATATATGGTCTTCTACCTGATCGGCTCGCTCGCGCTGAACAAGCTGGGCTGGCAAGACCCGCACTATCGCTACGGCGGCTATCCCGGTGCGCCACTGCCGCCGGCCTTGAGCGGGGCGCATGACGTAGGCTGGTATCACCTCGGTTGGGGATTGGCGGCTGCCGCGATGATCGCGCTGGCGTGCATGCGTGGCCTTCCGCAGGCGCGTTCGCTGCGACACCCTCCGCCCTGGATCAAGCGATGAGCACGAACCCGAACCAAGTGACGATAACGGTCGAAACCACGACCATCGGCCTTGAGCGACCCGGGTTGGATCAAACGGCCCCTAGCTGAACGAGCACATACCCCCTTCCGAAGCGATTTCCGTATAGCGTGCCGCTGGTACGCTCTGGGCGGAGCTCGGGATCATCGCGACGCGATCGATAGGCAGTTGCTCATGTCGTTCGTCGCTACTGCTAGGCGCAACTATAACGCCGACGCGATCTGATCGCAATCAGAGCCGCTGGATCGATCCACCCGGTCGGCGATTGTTCGTTCATGAACACAACGCAGACAGGTGCCCTCACGCTATGCAGCGACATCGAGGTCGAATTGAAGCTCGAGCTCGATGCCGAACATCTCAATGCTCTCAGCGCAAGTCACGCGCTGGCGGGGGTACCCGCCCAAGACCGTGAACAGTTTTCCACCTATTTTGACACACCAAACCAGAACCTGCGTGCGGAAGGCTTTTCGCTTCGGGTGCGCCGCACCGGCCGGCGACACGTTCAGACGATCAAGACCAACGCGAGCGCCGCAGCCGGCATGTTCGCGCGCTCAGAATGGGAACAGGACGTCGTTGCACCGGAACCGGAATTAGGCATAGCCTCGCCTCTACGCACACTGATGACAGACGAGGTGCTGGGGCAGGTGGCGCCCGCGTTCACGGTAGCAGTCACGCGGCGCCAATGGCTGATCGAGCAGGATGGCGCTGTTATCGAGCTTGTGGCGGACAAAGGCATTGTGACAGCGGCGGATCGCAGCACGTCCGTGTCGGAGATTGAGCTGGAACTGAAAAGAGGACCCGCCAACGCCGTTTTTCGACTGGCTCGTGAACTCGCGCGCGACGTGCCAATACGGGTGGGCGTGCTAACCAAGGCGGAACGTGGTTACCGCCTGATCGAAGCCGCCGGCACTGATGCCGTCAAAGCCGAGCGCCTAGCTTTGAAGCCGGGCGCAACTGCGGCAGCGGCCTTTGCCGGCATTGTCGGAGTTTGCCTGAGGCAGTTCCGACTGAATGAGGATATCCTGCGACGCGACCCGAACCCCGGCGCTCTCCACCAAGCCCGCGTGGCGTTGCGACGACTGCGATCGGCTTTGTCGATTTTCAAACCAATCAATACCGATGATCGTCTCGAACACTTGGCAGGTGAGCTGCGCTGGCTGGCTGGGTCCCTGGGCGATGCGCGGGATCTGGACGTTCTGCTTGAGCGCCTCGGTCACGAAACTGCAGGAGGGCTGGTTGCTGCCCGCGGAGACGCTTACGCAGCCGCGCTCGGCGCGCTGGACTCTCAACGCGCGAGAGACCTGATGGTGGACCTGGTCGAGTGGTCGGTGCTCGGCGACTGGCGAACGCGCCCCGATAATCAAGAGATCGTCAATCGCCGTGCAGACCTCTTCGCCGCCCACACACTTTGCAAGCTGCGCCGACGGATTAAGCGGCGCGGCCGCGAGCTAGCCGAGCTCGACGACGAGGACCGCCACCGCGTGCGGATCTTGGCCAAGAAGCTGCGCTATGCAGCTGGCTTTTTTGAGATGCTGTACACCGGCAAAAAGGCGCGCCTGCGCTTCAAAGCGTTTTTGAAATCAATGGAGGCTTTGCAGGATCGCCTCGGCGAGCTTAACGATCTCGCCACGGCGCCCAACTTACTAGCTCGCTTTGGACTGGACACCAATGTCGCGATGCCTGCGGGCCGCCGCGAGGCGTTGTTGGCCCACGCGGCAGAGGCGCATCAGGCGCTTATGGATGCGAAGCGATTCTGGTGACCCGGAGATCGTAGCTTTCTCGAACTAAGCGGTGCTCACAAAGGCGCAGCCATCATCCAGCTTCCCTGTCCAGCATCGACTTGTCCTTATCCGCTTCGTTGTCCATACCCCCCTCTCGTAAGACTTGGTGTACGGCGATCTACAGCTTGCGGTAGGCCATCCAACGATGCGGCCTAGCGTGGACGCTGCAACGAGGGAACAGTAGCATGCAGAACGGACTACCTCGCCCCAGCCGCTCAGCTAGCTAGTCCGCGCGGTCTTTCCATCTCGCGTTTCGGCGGAAAGATGCGCTCCGCAGCCACTGGCTTGGACATCAGGTAACCTTGCCCTTCGTCGCACCCCCATTCACAGAGCATGTCGTAAGCGGCTTGCGTTTCAATCCCTTCGGCGACCACTCGGTAGCCGAGATCGTGCCCCATCGCGATCATCGTCTTGACCAGCAAACGGTCCTTGCCGGACGTGACCATGTCGCGCACGAAAGCCTGGTCGATCTTGAGCACGGAAACGGGCAGCTGCTGCAAGTACGAGAGATTGCTGTACCCGGTCCCGAAATCGTCGATGGCGATCTCGATACCTTCCGAACGTAGCTCCCGCAGCTGACCTATTACCCGCGTAGGATCATGCGCGATGGTACTTTCTGTGAACTCCAGTTCCAGCAGGTCGGGTGCAATCCCGGCGTCGCGGGTGGCGCGGAGGAGACGGACGGCGAAGTCCTCGTCATCAAGGTTCATCGCCGACGCATTGATGGAGACGGGAAGCGGCGTACCCGCTTTCGACCACGTCCGTGCCTGCGCGATGGCCGCGCGAACCACCCACTCCGTCATCGATCGAACAAGCGCGGTCGGCTCCACCAAAGGGACGAATTCAGAAGGGGACACCGCGCCAAGTTCAGGATGATCCCAGCGGATCAGGGCTTCCACGCCGCACCGGTTGCCCGAAACGAGCTGAATGCGAGGTTGGTAGACGAGCGACAATTGGCTTGGTGCCTCGAGCGCGGCGCCGAAGTCGTTCAGCAGGGCGAACCGGCGGGCGTTGCGCTGCGCGCTGGCGGGATCATAGCGGGCATGGCGGCCGGCGGCATTAGGCGCGTCGTCTCCCGCGTTCGACATGCGCTTGAACGCTTCTCGTGGCTCAACCGCGCCAACGGTGAAGTCGAAGATGCCGATCGTCGGGTCGGCAGCGACCGGCACTCCCCCGCACGCAATCGGCTCGCTCAGTGCTGCCACGATCCGATCAGCAAGCGCGTAGCTCTTAAGCAGATCATCCTCAATCAAAACGGCGCAGCGCGTTTGATCGACATGGTAGAGGCGCGCGCTGTTACCTGCCGTATGACGCAGGGTGCAGATCGCCTGTTGCATCAGCAGTCGGATGCTGTCGCTGCCTAGAGTTCGTGCGGCATTGGTGACGCGTGTGGGCGAGAAGATGTCGACCGATAGAAGCGCTGCTAATGCGCCTGGCCCGCGGCGGGCGAGATCGTCGAGATCTTCAAATAGCTGAAACTGGTTCGCTTGCCCCGTCGTGGCATCGACCCGGCCAACGAGGTTTTGCAGTTCGATCTGGCTCATCACCATGCCTGCAAGATCGAGCAGCACCTGTTCCTCGCCATCGCGCAAGGTGCGAACCTTGTCATCAACGACGCACAGCGTTCCAAGGCCGTGCCCCTCCCGGGTAAACAGCGGAGCACCCGCGTAGAAGCGAATGCCGGATTCGGCGAGGGGTGAGCCAACGAAACGCGGGTCGGCGGTAAGGTCGGGCACGACGAACACGCCCCTCCCCTCAATCGCATAGGCGCATGGCGCTTGCTCTCGAGGTATCTCGCTCAAATCAACGCCGACCTTCGATTTGAACCATTGGCGATCGCGATCGGTGAGCGAGATCGTCGAGACCGGCGCGGCGAGCAACTGGCTTGCGAGGCGGGTCAAGCGATCGAAGCTGTCGCTGGGTGCGCTGTCGAGCAGGCTAAGGTTGCGCAAGGCGTTCAGGCGCGCTTCCTCGTTCACCACGTGATCCAGCAGCTTCTCCACGCCAACGCCCTTTGTGCATGCCCGGGCATTCGGGATAACGCTGCGGCATTAACAAATCACTTGATAAGCAGGAGCGCCTTCCGGTGGCCGCGCCGGTCGATCCCTGCAGCGATGACAGCCGCACGATCGTGTTGAAGAGTTTGAGCTGTGCGTTGTTGAGGATTTGGTCCTCGCAGATCACGGTGGTCGGCGTCGGCGCGGAGAAGCCGCTGGACGTGATCCGCGAGCCGGTGACGACCACGTCGGGTTGCACGGTCGACGCGCCCTGCTGATCGGCCGTGCCGTCCGCCGACTAATTAGGGCCCATCAGCTGCAAGTCGGCGCGGCGGGATCGGCGCTTTGAGTGGACTCGGGCACGCCCGCCTCGCCTCGCGCGGTCTGCCGGGCCTGAGGCGCAGCATTATCGGCCTGAGCGGCCGGGGCTGTGGCTGTGGCTGTGGCTGTGGCTGTGGCTGTGGCTGTGGCTGTGGCTGTGGCTGTCTGGGCGGCGGCGGGAGTAATTGCAAGCGCAGCGGCGAGCGCAATCAGGCTGGCGGTTGTGCTGCAAATGAGCGCCTGCTCGCCGTTCCCTCGAAAATGTTCATTCTGCATCTCCCCGTGTCGCGCGATCGCCCCAACGGTTCGCCGGCGACCATTCTTGATCATCACTCTTGATTATTACCAGTTCGAAGCGGCCGCTTCATCTACGACCAAAGTAGCGTCCGCCCGGCGCAGCGCCCCTCAGGGCTGCGCTGCGTACAGGGCGTGGTGCGTCAGGATGAACAGCGTCCGCCCATCATCACCGCCGAACAGCAACTGCAGCGGACGATCAGGCACCTCGATCCGGCCTGCCTCCGTGCCGTCCGGATTGAAGACGAACACCTGCCCGTTCGCGACAAAGACACGGCCATCCGGCCCCTTGGCGACGCTCTCGCCACCGCGGCCCGCAAAGGGCTTTAGGTCCGCCAGCGCGCCGCCCGGCCCGACCAGCGCCGAATAGGTCCGGTTCTCCGACTCATTGGCGACATAGACCCGCTCGCCAACCGCGCTCGTCACCAGGCCATAGGTATCGAGCGTATCGGAGAAGCGCCAGCCAAGAAAATTGCCCGGTCCCTGCTGCCACACCCGGAACGCGGGCAGTGCCAGGCTGCCGTCGGGTGAACGGTACTCGGTCGCCTTGGCAGCTCCCGCGTCACGCGCGAACATCTCGGCAAGCGTCGTGAAGCGGTCGGCCGCCGGATTGTATTGATCGCGGAACTCGCCATTGTTCCAGAAGCTCGATGGTAGCGCGACCCGCGTGCCGGCGCGCGCCGCAACCGGAGTGGGCGGGATCACCCGGATCGACCCGGGATCGCCCGGCTTGATTGAATACACCGTCGCCGCCGGCCCGTCCGATGACAGCACCAGCAGCCCGCCCGACTTGTCGACTGCCAGGTTCACCGCGTCGAGCGGCGCGTCGGCCGCAACCGACAGCCCCTCACCCGCGGACCAGCCATGGATGCGCTGGAAGAAACGGTCGGCGAAGAACAGCTTGCCCTTCGCGTCCACTGCGCCGCCGCCGATGGAATAGAACCCGTCCGCCAGCTTGCGTACCTGCGCCAACGAAGCTGGCGGCGTGGCCGCGGGCGTTGCGTCCGTGACGTCCAATACTGCGAACTCGCGCTCGCGCACCTCCAGCCCGCGCGTCACGTCTTGGATTGCATTCTCGTACGGGAACTTGCTCGCGCGCAGATACGTCCCGCAGCCATTCGCGTCACAGGTCGAAAAGCCGCTCTCCGCATTCACATGGACGTTGCGAAAGCGGATGTTGCTCGACCCGTACAGCTTCACCGCCGCGGGCGCCGGCTGGAGCGAGCGGGTAACGCGATAGCCATGATAGTTGGCGAACAGGATGTCGCGCGAGTTGCGCACTTCCAGCGACACCGTGTTGCGGCTCTCGCCCGCTTCCTCTTCGGTCTGCGGCGCCAGGAACTCCCAGTTGCGTACCCCATCCAGCACGATCTCGGCGCGCAGGTGATGCTCCGCCGACATCTCGTACACATGGCCGGGCGTGCTGGTGTTGGTGACGTACAGCCCGGCCTGTGCATAGGTATTCGGCGTCCACAGGCCGTTAAAGGTGCCACCCCCTCCGTCCGTCACCCACAGGCTGGCATATTGGCCGTCCCAGCGCTTCTTGGGATCGGCGTCTGCGGTGTGGTTGGCGTTGTATGGGTCGAACTTGCTGCCATCGGGCAGGATGGTGCCGTGGCCGCCCTGGAACTTGACGTCGTCCACCAGCGACTGCTCGCCCGCACGCCACAACAGCCCGGTCGCGCGCGGGTTGCTGCCGCCGGTGTGCAGCCCCAGCCCCGTCACGATCGCATCGCCACCGCGCGCGCTTTCCATCAGCGCCTTGGGCGCGCCGACGCCGCCATAAGCAGGCGTGTCCTCCGCCAGCACGATCTGCGTCATGCCGGGGTGCAGGCCGATCAGCACGCTGTCGGGCCTGAGCTTCAGGGTATCGGTGACGCGATAGAAGCCGCTCGGGAAGTACACGACCTTGCGCGTGTCGATCGCCCGCTGGATCGCGGCGGTATCATCCGTTGCGTTGTCGCCCTTGGCGCCCAGGTCGCGGACATTGGCCCAAGTCGACGTGGCCGGGAACGCCCGGATCGCGGGATTGCCGACACGCGGCACGCTGCCGATCGCGCTTGCGTCCATCCGCGTCTCGAACTTGCCAAGCTGCCCCAGCGCCGGGACGGTCAGGCCATAGGTGAACTCCTTGACGCGATAACGCGGCGCTGGGCTCGCCACCGTCTTCCCGGAGTCGCGGAAGCGCGCGAACACGGGCGTGCCGGTCGCCACAACGTTCTCGAAGCCGACCTGGGTATAGCTATTGTTCTCGTTGCTGATGATCACGCCCGCGCGCGACACGTTCTCGAGTCGGACGTTCTTCCCCCACAGCCAGTCGCCATAGCCCTGGTCGATCTCGATCCCGACCGGCACGTTGCGGAACTGAACGTTGCTGAGGGTCAGCCCCGCCTCATGCTCACGGATCGCGGCGTCGCGCTGCCCGTCAAACGTTGCATCAAGCAATGTGTACTGCCACGCGGGTGAGGTCTTCTCAGTCAGGATGCCATAGCGGCCGCCGTGAAAGGCAAGGTCCTGCCCAAGGTTGCCGACCTGATAGATGCCCGCCAGCGCGGACCCCAGGCGGAAGTCGATATGGCTCAGAAACGCGTGCTGCGCGACGTGCGATCGCACCGCGGCCGCGGCCGGGTTGCCGTCCGCGATCTCGAAATCGACGTTGGACAGTGCGGAATAAAAGGTTCCCGAATTGGCGTCAGCGATCTTGGGATCGAATGGAACGCTGGTGGGCGGCGGCACCGGCACGCGCTGCGGCATGGGAAGGCCACCCGGCCCGGCAACGCTCGCACCTGGCCGATTGCCAGTGAAGAACACCATGTTGCCGACCCGATGCTGGAAGCCGGGGGTGTTGGCGCTCAGGAAGATCACGGGCCGCGCCTTGCCGACGCCGAACACCCGGACGCCGGGCCAGATATACAGGGTGCGGCTGATCCGGTACCGGCCCGATGGCAGGAAGACGATGTTGCCGCCAGCCTTGCCCTCGGCCGCGTCGATCGCCGCCTGGATCGCGGCGGTGTCGTCCGCCACGCCATCGCCGCGCGCCTGCACCGTCACCGCCCGTGCATCCTTTGGCGCGGCAAGCAGGCTGGATCGCGACGCGGCAAGCACCGGCACCGCCGTACTTCCCAGCAAAACCGCCACTATCGAAAGCCTGGCGAGCTTCATTGCGTTCAACATGTCATCCACCCTTGGCCGGGAAGCGGCCGCTGCGCGCAGCTTGCCTGATCGATGCGTGGAAGGGAAAGAGGGCGCCTGTCGCGTCCACGACCGCGACCATAGTCCTAATGGCATCATCGCCCGCGCAGCCGTTAGAACAATCAGGCAGCGGAACGTCGTTTCCGCCGCAACCGGGCGGAGGCGAGGACGGGTGCAGCAGCAGCGAACAAGGACGGACCTGCCCCCGTGCGCCCTGGCGATCATGGGCGTCAGCGGCAGCGGCAAGTCGACGCTGGGCACTTTCTTGGCCGACCAGCTCTGCGCACCTTTCTGGACGGCGACCTTTTCCACGCCTCTGACAACGTCGCCAAGATGCGCTCCGGTCAGCCGCTGGACGACAATGATCGCTGGCCCTGGCTCGAACGATCTGGGTGCCGCTGCAGGCGTGGCGGTCCGGGAAAGCGGGCTTGCGGTGGTTGCCTGTTCCGCGCTGAAGCGGGTGTATCGCGAAAGGCTGGCACAGGCGGCGGGCGTCCCCGTGCTGTTCATCCTCCTAGAAGCCGACCGGGACGAATTGCAGCACCGCCTGACCTGCCGGCCGGGTCACTACATGCCCGCCAGCCTGCTCGGCAGCCAGCTCGCCGCGCTGGAACGGCCGGGCCCGGGCGAGCGCGCGTTGCAGTTCGATTTCCGCCTCCCGCCCGAACACCTGGCCGAAGCCGCGCAGCGCTGGGCCCACGACACGCTTCTCGCGAGCTGAAGGGGGGCCGCGAGGGGGGCGTCAGGGCATCAGCCGCTTGCGCCCCTGGCTCAGGTGCCAGCGCATCGCCAGCGCCGCGCCGTCCCCATCCTGAGCGCGGATTGCTTCCACGATCGCAATATGCTCCCCCATCATCGCAGCGATGACCTCGGGCGGGCGGGAGCGGGAGATGTCGACCCCTGTCTTCAGGATGCGCTCCACGTCCTCGCGCAGATGATCGAAGATCGACAGGAAGGCGGTGTTGGCGGTCGCTTCCGCGATGGCGCGGTGCAGGAACCAGTCCTCGTCGATGGACGATGCCCGTATAGGCCCGGTCGGCGAGCCGACCCCCGAACGTAGCTCGCGGCCATGACCAGCGCGAGCCCGACCACCGATATGGTCGTCTCGAGAAGGGACCAGGTCTTGAACGTGTCGGGTGTGTTGGTGCCGAGATAGCCCTTCACCAGCCAGAAGCCCGGATCGTTGACGTGGCTGAAGAACACCGATCCCGCGCCGATCGCCAGCACCGCCAGCTCCGGCTACACGCCGGAGGCCGCCACCACTTCCAACATCACGCCAACCGCGGTGACCGTCGCCACGGTCGCGGACCCGGCCGCCAGGCGGATCCCGACCGCGATCAGCCAGCCGAGCAGCAAGGGCGAAATCGCGTGCCCGAGCACCAGCCCCGCGGCTACAATGCGGTCAGCGTCGCTGACGTGACCGCTGCGCTCGGAATCAATCCGCCGAGCTTCTACGCCGCTTTCGGTAGCAAGGCCGGCCTCTATGCCCGCGTGCTCACACGTTATAACAGCGGCAGTGCCGTCCCGCTGGCCGCCTTGCTGCGCGACGATCGCCCGGTTAAGGACTGCCTTGCCGCCGTTCTGGAGGAAGCCGCAAGGAACTATGCCGCTGATCCGGATGCGGCCGGGTGCCTCGTTCTCGAAGGCGTGCGCTGCGATGACCAGCAAGCCCGCGAGGCGGCGCTAGCGTACAATCTAGCTGCCGAAGGAGTGATCCGAGCCTATGTTGCGGCTCGCTGTCCTGACAAAGCCGAGCAGTTGACCGATTTCGTCAGCACGACCATGTCCGGGCTCTCCGCCAAAGCCCGTTCGGGGCACGGATTAGATCAACTGCTGGCAACCGCCCGCCTCGCCGGCATGGCTATCACGCAGGCTGTTCCTGGCTAGACTGCGCGGTTCCCCGAGAGGCGACCCAGTTGCGGCAGTTCCGCTCGTCTTACGCCTCTCAGGCACGAGTCACGCGTTCTTGTACGCTGGGTAACAGGTCAGGCAGGTCGGACATCAGCAGTTCTGAAGGCCGTCTCATAGGCGAACAGGCCTGGTAGGCCGCCCGTCATGATGAAGAGTACGGGGCCGCCGTCAGTCCACGCACCGTCACGTGTGGCGGCAATCAGGCCTGCGAACGCCTTTCCGCCATAGACTGGGTCGAGCAGAAGCCCTTCCGTGCGTGCGACGAGTCGTACGGCTTCGAACATGCCATCAGTGGGCACGCCATAGCCGTCGCCAAGCTGGCCGTCTGCGACGGCGATCTCGCCTTCGGCAAAGACGCCTGCCGGATCGAGCAAGGCGAACGTCCCGGTCGCCAGCCGGGCAGTGGTCTCCCTTGCCTCTCGGATTGGAGCGAGGACGGTGAAGGACTGTACTCGCGATGGCTCGTCACCGGTGGCCTTGAGTCCGGCAGCAAGCCCAGCGTGGGTGCCGGAGCTGCCGTTCGGCACCACGATGCGAGAGAAACGGAGCCCGAGCGCCTGTTCCTGCGCGATGATCTCCTGCGCGCAGACCGCGTAGCCGAGGCAGCCGAGCGGCGACGACCCGCCTGCTCCCACGACATAGGCGCGGCGCCCGGCCGCCGCGAGCTGTGCGGCGCGCTCTCGGGCGATCTCAAGGGCGCCGACACCGCCTGGCCTTCGATGGATGATCGCGCCGAACAGGTCGTCGAGCAGCACATTGCCGTTGCGCTGGTAGGCCTCGTCATCCCGCGCGACGGTATCGGTCAGCACCAGCTCGCACGCCAAACCCGCGCGCGCTGCGGCCGCCGCGCTCAGCCGCGCGTGGTTCGACTGCCGTGCGCCCGTGGTAATGAAGGTGTCGCAGTCCTGTTCCAGCGCCTCGCCGATCAGGAACTCGAGCTTCCGGAGCTTGTTGCCGCCCCCGCCAAGGCCCATCAGGTCGTCGCGTTTGACGTAGATTGGCGGGCAATCGCGACGTCCCAGAGCCTCCTCAAGCCGCGTCAAGCGCTGGACCGGCGTCGGCGCCTCAACCAAGGGAAAACGGGGCCGTTCTTCGAGCGAGATAGTCATCGTTCCTCCGCGGGGCATCCGAGCAGCAGCGCCGGGTCGCTTAGCTTTGCGCCGTATCAACGAAGCCACATTTGGAAGCCAGCGCTGGAGGACGCAGAAGCCTTGGGGTGGACGCTCCCTGACGGCATCGTTGTTCCAAAAGTGGAGGTGCTGGAACACCACTGCAGGCGTCCGTGAGTGAGTTAGCACAGTCGGCATCCATCTGGCGAAGTCGGTTTTTCAGGTCCACGGCGCGGATGCGAGCGGCGGGTCGTGTACCAAGAAGATACGACGGGATCAGGTGATGCCTTTCTCCTCGAGCTTGCCGTGGTGGGTGGTGGCGATGGAGGTGTGTCGCTTCTACCTCGACGAGCTTCACGTCTACAGCGACGCAGTCTCCGTGCACCGTGCGCCCCGCATTTTCAGGCCTACCTTGCCGCGATCGGCGATTTCGCCGAACGAACCTGCCTTCGTCCTCAAGCCCGTCTCCGCGAGCTGAGGCGACCATCATGCGTAACCTGACGCATTGGATCGGCGCTGGGCCGCTGGCACAGCCATTCTACGCCGACGAGATCCTAATGCTGGCCTACTGTGCAGGCATGGTGCTTCGGGTTGCCAACACTCTCTTTCCTGCGGGATGGTCACTGATCCTTCCACGTGGCCTACCATCAGGACTGCTTGTGACCGCCTTCGCCTCATCAATTCAGCCGCGAGAGAGAGCACGACCATGACCATGACGAGCCCCGCATCCTTGACGAACGTGGTGGAGACGATCCGGGTCGCAGTCGCCCCGGTCTTTCTTCTGACTGGGCTCGCGGCCCTGCTCGGCGTGATGACCGGCAGATTGGCGCGCATCATCGACCGGGCAAGGCTACTGGGTGACAGGCCCGTCAAGGAGCTGCCCACCGATCAGCAGTCCGAACGACGCATACTGCCGGCACGGATCAGGCTGATTCGGCGAGCAATCCTGCTCGCTGCCATGTCCGCCCTCGCCTTGTGTCTCGTAATCGTCCTGCTCTTCGTCGCGAGCCTCGTCGATCTTCACATCGGCGTTGCGGCCGCCCTCATGTTCATCACGGCCATGCTGCTGCTGATGGGCGCCCTTGCCTGCTTCATCGCTGAGATAAGGCTGGCGCTCACGATAATCTACGTCGCCGCTGACGATCACTAATCGGAAGCCTGGCAGTTTCTTTCATGATCGGAAAATGAAATCCTCGCCATGATCAACATTTGCCGCCTCTCGCTTGCCGCTTCGCTGTTTGCCATATCGGTCGCTGCTGTCGCGCAGCCCGCCCACTGGCCCGGTTCGCAACATCGTTCGCGTGCATGGCGCCTTTGGATGGCACCCGGTACCTGATCCGCCGCGTAGAGCGGGTGGCTCGTGAGGCGCTCGCATACGTCATTCGGGACTGAGCGCCGTCAGGGGCCGAAAGGCCTTTCGCCGCATCGATCACCCGGCAACAGCGCTCGTCCCGCCGTGCGAGAGTAGCCACTCGCGGTGGCTGAGGTGGACATGAATATGCCATCGAATCATGGCCGCCGGGAGGGAGGATGGTCCATTCGTCGATCGAACGTGTTCAATGTGTCCCATGAGGGCGAGTCAATCATCGTCGACATCAAGGCGCCGAGCGGGACGTGTAATCTCACGCTTACGCGAGAAGAGGCGAGCCTTCTGGTAGCCGCGCTCGTCACGGCGACGCGGGACTTCAGCAGGGACGCGGCAGGCAATGACCGCTAGAAGAGCGCGAAGTCCTGCGCGTGAAGGAGAGTGGGATCCTCGCTGCCTCGTTCGGCGCCTTCATGCTGCTCCTAGCGGCGGTGAACGCGATTCAAGGCGATGCGGCTCTTCAGAGCGGACCTGAGGCAACGCGGGCAGATGAGCGCGCCCTCTTTTGGCTCAGTACCTTGTCCCTCGTGCTCATTGAGAGCTGGATGCTGGGCTGGACCATCCTGAGAGGCCGGGGCGGTCAGCGAGACGATTAAGCCCGCACAAGGTTCTTCGCGAACCGCCGAGCCTCAAGCTCCTGGTTGAAGAGGAGGTCCAGCCAGCGGTCCTCATTGGGCAGGTAGAAGCCCCAGGTCATCTTTGGGTGAGCGGACCGGAGCTTGGCGACGATGGTCGGGCTATGCGGCATGTGAGCTGCCTACCAAAGAGGTATTGAGAATAGGCGAACGCCCCCACCTTCGCCCGCTGGCTTTAGGCTGCAACACGAGCCTGGCATTAGACGCGACCAGGCACGGCCGCTAGCCCCGTCCACCCGGTCGACCCGGCCAGCCTCAAAGGCCAGCCGGGTCTCGGGACAGCCTCTCGCTCAGGGGTCGAGGCCGCTTCGATGTGTAGCCCACAGCATTGATCCGCTCACCTGTGCATAAGGAGAGGCGGTTACCCCTCTCGCACCACCGCACGTAGGGGCGCCGGATCGCCGAGGTACGCGACGACTAGCGCCAGCTCGGCTGCCGTGCGGCCGTCAGGTCCTCGCAGAAGCGCTTAGCCTCGCGCTCGTTCTTGAAGGTGGCCGATAGCCACCTGTCACCGACGGGCAGGTAGAGGCCCCAGATGTCCCGCGGGCAATCCGGTCGCAGCTTTGCGACCATGCGGGGAGCTTGCGGCATCTCGCGACTTAGATCTTTCACTATTGAGCAAGCTCGCTCGCGGAGTTCCCGAACTAGAGTCGGCAGGGCCCGCTGCCATGTCAATGCGTTACGCTCTCGACAGCGGGAGACGACCAATGTCGTTCTATCGATGCGCGATGACCACCGGCGACGCATTCGCAGAGAGCGGGGGCGTCGAGCAATCGAGCTTGGATGCGGCGAAGGCCCATGCGGTTGAGCTTGCGACCCAGCACCTCTCGGCAGTTGATGGCGAGTCTGGCGGGAAAGTGACTGGAAGCTGGACCTCATGGACGAGCACGGCAAAATCCTGTTGGCCTTGATGATCCACGGCCTCGACGCACCTGCGAGCGGCCGGTCAAGGCGGAGGACGCCGCTTAGCTCCGTCGGCCCCTTACAGCGGCGCTCACGGCCTCGTAGGCTCTCTGAACACCATGCCGTTGCCCGATGCCCACCTCGGCGCTCAATGCTCTCAGGAGGCCCTCAGGACCGCCTTGTCGGCGCCCAGGTTCATGAGGCACCTGAGGGCCAGCCGCAGCCCCGCGTCCTCTCGGTCCGGCCTCCCGGGCTGCTCGCACGCCTCCCGCAGGATGGCGAGGCATAGCTCTACGACGACGCGACGAGACTTTGCGGACACGGGGTCCGTGAGAACACCGGGAACGATGTAGGAAAGTCCTGATCGAGGTCGGTGACGGTTGTGATGGCACGCCGCCGAACGAGCTGCGATCCTCGGTGAGATGCCAAGCTATCACATCGTCGTGCGAGACGGCGCCACAGAGCCCTGTGGGGGCGTAGAGAGCCACCGGGACATCGAGGCGGCTCACCGATCGGCTGTGCGGTCGACGGTCGGTATCCTCATGGACGCGAAAACGTTCGATGGGCCGCTCGCCGCTAGCGTGGCGATCCGTGAGGCAGCGACGAACGTCACCCGGATCGTGCGTGTGGCGGTGCTCGTCTCTCACACGTTCGAGTGAGTGGACGGAGGGTTCGGCTAGTCAGCGGGCGAGCATCTTGCAGACGCATGCGAAGGCCTCGCGGGCGCGCAACACGCCCCCGTTAGAAACGAGCAGCAGAAGCAAGGCGCTACCGCCGAAGGGCCGGCGCGTAAGTGCCTCTCTTTAGGTGACGGCTCTACCCACTCGGCGTATTGTCCGGCTGCAAGGGCGTGAGGCTCTGGAACGGGAATGTCATGGCGGATGGTATCGATTTGATGCTGGCGCGCTCAGGGGCGAGACGGCAGGCGCGTCACGGCTCCGGGAAGACTCCGTATGCCCATACGGCCACAGCGAGGTGGAACAGCGGCTCGCGCGGGAGGAAGGCTTTAGAGACGCTCGGCTCCGACGGGAGGGTGAGGTGGTCGACGGCGCCCTTGCCCCCTGCGTGCGTGGTTACAACTAGCGGCAAGGGCAGGCCACCGTCTTTGTGCGCCGATCGCTCGACGGTTGCCCAAAACTCGAAAAGGCCGCTAGTCGCTGCCGCTCTTCTGGCCCGTTCTGAACTGCATCCGAGCGCCCACGCCGCCGCCCTCGAAGGCACCCGAGGTCACTCCAGGTGCGAGGGGAGACGAAGCGGTGTACTCAGGACGCACCTCGGCTCATGGAGAACGGGCAAAGGCTGTAGAGGGAATTGCTTCTGATCGGCTCGGCCACACACGACGACCTCGCCGCTCCGGGTTGGCGGGCATCGTGTTCACGCCGACCTTCGCCTTTCGGGGACTTGGGAAGGGGCAGCAAACCTAGCCGGGTTTGAAGCCGCTGGTCGCCATCTCCGTAGCGACTTGCTGTGCATCCAGAACTTATCGTCTTCCCAGCGGAGGATGGGTCCTGATTGTGTCCGGTAGGTGCCGGATGCCCGGTGGGTGCCACCACGAGCATTTCGGCGGCGGAACAACGCGGCTAGGATGGGGTTCAGAGAACTCTAAAAGGATTATACATGTCCCACATCCCGAACTCCGCCATGAAGCACGCGGGCCCTGTGCACCACGACGAGGAAGGTCCTGTGGACCACCACGAGGAGGCGCCGGCCAAATCCGAGAAGGGGGTCAAAGCACCGCCTCTTGGCCTTGGGACTGGCACTTGGTTCGCGATCGGTGGAGCCATCCTCGCCTCTGCTGCGGCGGCGGTCGCCCTGCCGCTACTACGTCGGGGTGAAGAGACTAAGCCGACGCGACGTGGCAAGAAGGGGAACGCGGGCAAGCAAGACTCGGTCTCGCAGCGGTCGTCGGACTCCTAGTTAGAGCGCATCGGCTCCGCTATTTTCTCCCGTCCGAGACCTAGCGGAGCAAGGCCAGAGTGCCGTCGACAGTTCCTCGAGCCGGAATGCCGTGGCGTCCGCTCGTCCGCCAAGGTGCCTAGTGTCCGGGCAACAATCGCGGCTATGCTCGCATTGTAAAGTGACACCTGCTCGCGGACGAGGATGTAGTTGAGATCCACGGTCGTCTCCCACCAGAGCGGGAGCGTAGGGTCTCTCAGCCGTGCGAAGCTCGGATGGAACCGCAAGATCTTATCTATTTAGTTAGCGCGGTCCGAAATTCAAGACCTGCCGTCAATCGCCTCGGTTCACCGCCCGGCCAGCGTTCGCGTTGAACTCGCGATGGATCTCATCCCGCAGCCCGCCCAGGTTCTCGTAAAACTGAGCCGTCGCGGGGATAGGGCCGGCCGCTATGTGAAGGTTCTAATGTCTAGCCGCTTGCTTCAGCGCAGCGTCTCTTGACCGCGGAGCGATGGCCATCCCCTCATACCATACTTGCCCCGGTCGTGAGCGCTGCCGTCATGAATATACCGTCGATCGGCTGCTCTAAGGCGGTCAGATTCTAGCACCGCTGCCGGCCAACCAGGACGCTCCGTGCGGCCGTCGTGGAGAGGCACTGACGTTGAACGGACTGCGATGGAAGTGCACCGCCCGCGGCGGGCGCTTGGGACAGAGGCACTCGCCGACCGTTGCCGTCGTGCCTCACAGGCTTGATCCTCGGCAAACGCATCATGATTCCACTAAATACCGGCTAGCTTGGGCTAGGAGTTCTGAAACAATCATCCCCGTAGCAAAACCTTTCGGATGCGACGTAGGAGGGTGCCCAAGCGGCAGGCACGTCGCTCCGCGCTAACACAGGTGTTGTAATCTCAGCGGAACATTGCGCTGCGCCAGACACTTAGCGGGCAAGTTCACCGGGAGCCGGTCATGGGCGCATTGTCAATTTTTCGGGCGCTGTTCACGCTCTTGTCGGTGATCATCCTGGCGTTATCCGCTTACCTGCTTTGGACCTGGTACGATGGCGACTCGATGCGGGGCGCGGATGGCGTTTTCCGGCGCGATCGGGATGGGTGGCGACTCTGGACGGGGGCGGCCCTGCTTCTGTGGTCCTTTCTCGGACGATCGCTTGTGCTTCCGCTACTGGCGCGACGCGATACTGACCCGATGCGGCTAGAGCACGGAGAGGGCTGGCTGGTCGACAGCTCCACCGGGGCCAAGATTTGGGTAGAAACCTATGGCCCGGAAAGCGCTCAGCCGCTCGTGCTGACCCATGGATGGTCGCTGGACAGCCGCATCTGGCATTACGCAAAGCGCGACCTCGCCGGACGTTTCCGTTTGATCGTGTGGGACCTGCCAGGGCTGGGCCGGTCTCACCGGGCCCACGCAAAGGTCGACCTCAGCGGCTTCGCTGAAGACCTCGCGTCCGTGCTAAAGCTGGCCGGTGGCCGTCCAGCCGTTCTCGCAGGTCATAGCATCGGCGGCATGGTTATACAGACCCTCTACCGCGATCGACCTGAGCTATTCGGACGGGAAGTAAGCGGCATCGCCCTGCTCGACACTACGTACACCAATCCGCTCAGGACCATGATCCTGGGTGGCTTAGCCCGGGCGCTCCGCTGGCCGGTAATCGAGCCCCTTATGAGGCTCACCATACTACTACAGCCGTTCGTTTGGCTCAGCTCGTGGCAGAGCTACCTTAGCGGCTCTTCGCATATGTCGACCCGCCTCGGCTTTGGGCTATCCGTCACCCGCAGCCAACTCGATCGCACGACATTGCTGATGACAAAACAGAAGCCTGCTGTCTCGGCGCACGGCGATCTGGCCATGTTCCGATGGGATGCCGATAGCGTCCTTCGCTCTTGTCCGGTGCCGGTTCTTGTCGTTGGCGGCAGCAGGGACATCGTCACCAAGCCTGAGGCTTCAGGCCACATAGCCGACACGGCCGGTATCGGCCGCCTCCAGATCATTGAAGGCGTGAACCATATGGGACCTGTCGAGCAAGCCGATACGTATCATAAGGCCATCGTCTCGTTCGCAGAAACACTGACGCCGCGCCGCTCGGCTGTAGCCTGATGTTCCTCTTTTTTCTTGCGGCGGCTTGGCTGGGGCGATTCATAACTCACCTCTTCTTCTGGTCGGTCATCGCGGGCTCCTATGGCAAAGACAGGTGGGGCGTCGGTCTCACCTGTTCTGCGACAGAACTACGTGAACGAGCGCCTGCGGTACGGCGGCCGAGTCGCCCTCCTGCGTCCTAACTCACGTTGGAGAGAGCCAGCCGAACGTGTGACAGCCTGTACGGGGAAGGAACGTGGATCGGGGTGCCCAGTGCTAGGCGGACCAGCAGACCGTCGCATAGAGATACTTCCCGACGACCTGCGGACAGCAGCGCGTCTAGCGCGCACGAAGGCGCTCCCGACCTTGTGCCAGGGGACCAGGCCGATCACGACCGCGCGCTCATCGCCCGGACACTAGGCACCTTCGCGGACGAGCTGGATGCGACAACGTTCCGGTTCGAGGAACTGGCGGACGGCACGCGCGCGCTGCGCACTTGAGGCGCAGGGCTTGCCAAGTCGCTGTCAAGACGGCCTCCCCTGCCGTCAGCCTTCAAGCCCGATCTGTTCGGGGGTTGCTGTCAGTTTAACGCGAACTCGTCTCTACATGGTTCACTCCGACCTTCGAGGGCCGCGGCTCGATCCCGCGCTCCAAAAGCAGGTCCTCTACGTTCCGCAGCGAGAGAGGGAACCGCACGTACACCAGCACCACCAGCCGGATCACCTCAGGCGACAGTAGCGGAACGGCGAGGTTGGCTTGCGCCGGCGGGGCATGCCCCCTCCCCTACTCTAGCGAGCGCCGCGGGTGCATCAGCTCTGACAGAGCCGTCGGCCCTGTTCCACTCCACCCCGGCCCGGCAGCATGCCTAGTGGATACATCGCCTGTAACGTCGCGGAAAGCGCTTACCACTGCCGACGGAAGCTGCGCATTGCCGCCACAGAATCGCGCCGGGCGCGTTGCGTGCCGACGGCGATCGATGTCGGCGGTGGACCAGTATCGACCAGTAAGCTGGTGGCCGGCTCCGGTGAGGGAGCCGCAGGCACAGAGATCGCGATTGCCGCAGGTTCGATCGCGGTGACTATGTGGTCCGTCAGAGCGACATCGGGTGGATGCGTCACCTCATCCGATGCCGCTGACCGTTCAGGAGCGCGCACCACGCTAGCCAAAGCGGCAGAAGACGCCGCCGGTCGTCTGGTCGAGCGTGGCGACGAGCCGGTCAGTGCGACGGCGGGGGCCGGAGCGACGGGCGCAGGCACGATGGTGGCGAGCGCGCCGTCGACGCTCGTCGCGAGCGCACGCTGGCTCGGCGCCGGCGGTCGGACGCGCGGAGCGTCCCGAGCCTCCTCATGCGCGAGGGTCAGGAAAGCCAGACTGGCGATCGCTCCCGCCGCGGCGATACCGAGCGTCGCGGATGCGCGGCGCGATCCCGCGAGCGAGCGGGCAAACTTGCCAAGCCCGATTGCGTCACCGACTGTAACGTCGGAGTCACCGAGTATCGACAGAAGCGCGGCATCGAGCTGCTCGTCCTCGAAGGCGGCGCGCGTGCGAGTCACCATGCTGCCACCGCTCCCTGGTGATCGGTCGCGCACTGGGTCACCGGCTCGGCCGGCGCTATCCTCTCGTCTGCTACCTGCAGGAACCAGCGCTCGCTCCGCTCCAGACCCATGGCAGTGAGGCGGCCGGTGCGATACGCGCCGGTATCGAGCCCCACCCGGTTGCCGCGCACCTCCGGACCTTCCTCGGCGATGGTGTGCCCGTGCACGACCGTGACGCCGTAATCCTCCTCGGCGCCGAGGAACTCCTCCCCGATCCACAGCAGGTCGCGTGGCACCTGACGCTCGAGCGCAACGTCGGGCCGGATACCCGCGTGGACGAATAGGTGACCGTTGTGGCGAAGCGTCAGCGGCAGCCGCGCGAGCCAGTCGATCACGTCCCGACCGACCAGCAGCGCCGCCGCGCGCAGCTCTTGAAATCCTGGCATGTTGTCGGTCAGCGCAGATGATGCGCCCCAGCTGATCAGCGTCTCGCGCCCGCCGAAGTCTAGCCACGCTCGATACGCCCAGAGGTCACCTCGCAGCGCGTGCACCATCATCTCCTCGTGGTTGCCCTTGAGCACTGTGAACCGCGGATTGCGCTGGCTGAGCCGCATGCAGCCGCGCACCAGCCGCGCACTCTCGGCCCCACGATCGATGATGTCGCCTAGGAGAACAATCCGCGTCACTGCCGGCACGCGCGCGGCATGGTCGCGCTCGATCGCCAACATCATCGCCCGGAACAGATCGAAGCGGCCGTGCAGGTCGCCGATCGCATAGACCCGCTCCGGCTCGTTCGCGTTGTCACCGCCGGTCACTCGCTCACTACCCCCGCGCTGGCGCGCTCACTCGTGGACCTTCGACAGCCCCACCGAGACGGCAAGGCCAGCCGAGAAGCTCGCCGCACCGCGCGACAGGCCCGCCGTAGTGAACCCGGTCAGCCGCAGCGGTGTTCCCGCAAACCGCGTAGAGGCGCCGGCGAACAGCTCGTGCGCGTCGTCAACCAGCCGCGTCGCCGCACGCGCATAATGGTAGGAGGTCAGCAAATAGGCGTCATGCCCAATCGCGAACGAGGCTCCTAACGAGGCCGCCGGGCCGTCGCGTAGCTCGTACAACGCGTTGTCGCCGAGGGAGCGATAGGTTACCGAGACGAACGGCGTCACCGCCCCGAGCGGGAGCGACGCATCGGCGCCGACGGCATAGTCGTTCGCTCCGCTGGACAGATGACTGCGCTCGGTCGCGGTGTTGATCTTGGCCCGCGCCGAAAGCTCGACCTCTACCGGGCTACCCGCTGGCGCAATCGTATAGGCGGCGCCGATCGTGAGATCGCCGATGCCCTCGGCGGTGCGCTTCACCGCGGACGTATTAGGTGCAACCAGCACCGGCGTGGCGTCGATGCCGGTGAAGACAGTCGAGCGGCTGCGTATCCGCATCCACGGTAGCGAGGCCGAGAGTGTGAGATTGCTCAATCGCAACCGCGCGCCAAGGGCGGAGCTCCAGATTGTCGTCGTCGAGCCCGTGCCGAAATCGCCCTCGCCGTAGATGCCGCCGAGCGAAACCTCGAGCGCGGCGTCGTCGCGGTCGAGCCGATCCATCGCCTGAGGCACGGTGGCAGCGGACACGGTAGCGGTGGCACTTGATGGCGAGATCGCGCTCGCGCCGTCGTAGCGCACGGCACGCCCGGGCGGATCAAGCAACTGCGCCGCCGCGGGCGCCGCGATCGAGGAGAAAGCGAGCGCCGCGAGGGCCATTTTGTCGAGGATCATCGGGCTCTCCCTCAAGCCGGCGTCATGGTGCTCGTTGCCACGGGCTGAGTGGCGGCACCAAGGATTACCAATGCTCTACGCAATCGAGCCGAGAGCGACAGCATTGATCGCGTTTCTGAAGCGGATCGGAATCAGCACGGACACGATCGCGGCGGACAATGGTGTCCCGCTGTCGTAGTGCGCCCCTCTTTCACCGCCCGATTAGTTGGGGGTCGTAGTCCACGCGCTTGTGTCAGACTCAATCACTTAACCAGCGGTCTGTTTCGTATCGGGACAGTATGCCCGCGGGCTATCGCGGCTCGGATGCGATCCGCGGAATGACCCCAGCAGGAGCAGCGTGCCGTTCTAAGGCGGAGCGCCATTCGCGCGCTACTGTCTCTCTCGCGCGACTTCATCCTTACAGTGCACCTTGACTTCAGTTCGTATCGCTTAACTGGCAAACGCGGTTTGCTCGAAATGCCGGAGCGCTTCACAAGTTCGAGGAGCGTGCGAGCAGATTGCTTTTCCGCCCGCCCCTCGAACCGATGACCTAAGCGTTCGCTTGGCTCGTCTTGATCGTCCCATTCAAACCAGCCGGGAAGAAGCCTCCCGACGAGACCGCGGCCCTGCTCTGGTAAACCACGTTGAGCACTTGAGCCGCAGTTCGACCCAGCACCAGGCCACCGTTGTTGGTAGGGACGAGGTTCGCTGTATTCGCATCGCCGATATCTTGATCGTTCTCGGTGTCGCCATCGAGACCGTCGCGTGCGTTGGAGATCTGCGTGATACGAGTGTAGATGCTTGGTACCGTCAGGCCACGACGCCACAGCTCAGAACGGATCACGCCGTCGTGATAGCATTCCGTCGCAAGGATGCCGGCTGAAGCCTCCAGGAAAGTCTTGTTGGTGATCAGCCGTGCGGAGCCGCGATAGGCCGTGACCCCAACGTCAGTTAGCAAATACGAGCCGATCAAGAAGTTCTCGTCGTTAAGGAACGGATCGAAGATCTCGTTCGACCCGATCACTCCTGCCGCTCGCGCTGCAGCGGTGAAGGCGCCCACGACGGTAGCACCACCGATCGTCACGCTAGCGCTTCCCGACAGGTTGATGGCCGGCTGCGCCACCGCGGAGCTGCCGAGGTTGGTGCGTAGAAAGCCGATATGGCCGAGCTCGTCGAACGCGATCTCGCGCGCATATTGCTCCACCACCGAATCGGTGAAGGTAACCGCACGGGCGGCACCGTCGCCGCTGCCGGTTACAACAGCACCTTGCGTACCCGCGCCGGTCTGCAAGCTCGCCGCGATCCCTTGGCCGGATACCGCGTAGGAATAGTAGTTTCCTTCGAGGTACTCAAGCTGAAGCGCGAAGTTGAGCACGTCCGCGTCGCTGACCGTCGGTGCTGGGGTCGGGGTTACGGTGGGCGCCGGCTCGGAGTCGTCGTCGTCGTCGCAGCCCGACAGCAGCGCGAGGCCGCCAGTCATCGCTGCGGCGCCGCCGCATAGACGAATGAAATTACGGCGCGCGCTGCGCTGATGCTCAGCGCGCTCCATGAGATCGAGAAACTCGGTCTGATCAGTCATCGCCGCCTCCTCAGTTCGCGCCGGAGCGGCGCAGCGCCGCGTTGGGATTATTGGTGCCGTTGGGGAAGAAGCCGCCTGCGGTGGCGGCCTGGCGGGTGAGATAGGCGATGTTGTGTACCTGCTCGGCGGTGCGGCTGAACACGATCCCATTCTGATCGGTCGGCACGATGTTGGCGGCGAGGCCGAACTGGTTTGTCACCGCCGTGACACCCTGGTCGTCGTCGGCTACCCGCTGCGGCGGACCAGCGGAGACGACAGAGCCGTCGAGCAGGTCGCGTGCGTCGGAGATTTGATCGGTGATCCTCCAGATCGCCGGCACATCGACGCCCCGACGATACAGCGCGCCACGAATAATCCCAGCGTGGAACGCCTCGGCAGCGAGGATGCCGGCCGCCGCGTCGATGACGTCGGGATTGCTGAGCAGTGGCGAACCGCCTTTGTAGGCGGTCACCCCAACGTCCTCGAATATGTAGGCCGCGATCAGGAAGTTGTCGTCGTTCGCATAGGGGTCGAACACGCCAGCGGTGGCGCTCAGATCGACCCCTGCAGCGACTGCGGCGGCGGTGAAGACCGTCGGCGAGAGATCGATCGCCGGCTGCGCCACCGCGGCAACGGTCAACGCCTGCCGCAACGAGGCAACGTGCGCGATCTCGTCGGCGGCGATCTCGCGGGCGTACTGGACCACGCCGCGATCGGTCAGATTGGCCCTCCGCGCGCCACTCACCGCACCCTGCGTCTGCGTGCCGGTGAGCTGCGCCGCCGGCAGGCCCTCGCCACTATAAGCGTAGCTGTAGAACTGCGCTTCGAGGTACTCGAGGTTGAGTGCGAAATTGAGAATGTCCGTGTCACTCGGCGCTGTCTGCGCCTCAGCGCGACCGGCAAGCGCAAGCCCGGCGGTGCCCATTGCTACTCCGGCGATGGCGGTTTTAAAGAATCGCCGCCTCTGGCTTCGGCGTTCGACGCGCGCGTCCAGAGCATGGATCAGATGCTCACTCCCGGGCATACCATCTCTCCTGCCCCGATGATATCCGCGAGGCGCCGGGCGCCTGCTCTGGCAAGCGGCTAGGCAAGATACGCAGGGCGTGAGGAATAGATGCCGGCAGAACGCCAAAGAAGCCGCTGATTTTAAAGATTATTTGAACGCTGTTTTGGATCTGCCTACCTGGCGTAGCGCCTTAAGTTCCGCTTCTGAGCCTTGCCAATTGCACGCCCACCGCCAAACCCTCGGGCGTTTTACGACTGAGCCCGCCAGCAGCACGAACGAGACACGCTCCTCGGTTCTAGCGATTGGCTGACTAAAAAGCCGCGCGACAACCGAAACGACCAGGCCGAGCTGAGGCCAAGGGTCGAGCCTACGTCATCCGGGAGAAGGTGTGCCAGCGCGGCGTCGACTTCATGAGCTGGGACGTGCTAGGTGGCAGGCCGCATGGCCCGAGGCTCGCCGCTGAGTGGCCTACGTCCCATGCGGCGAGCGCCCGGTCGGCCGCTGTCATGAGGCCAGTCGCGCAAGGGATCATGTTCGCTTCCGATGCTGCTCCATGAGCCGCTATCGTGCCATGCGAGGGACTGTCGTTAAGGCTTGAGGACGCATTGGAGCTTGCGGATTGCCAGTCGTCATGACGGTGCTCAGACAGGTCGGTGCCGAAGGGATTGCCAAGCACATCAACGCCGCCAATGCTGAGCGGATCGAGAAGGAAGGGCTGTGCGGATGCCGGCGTCGGCCGCAACGGGCAAACTTCGTGCCCGCCCGTCAGAGCCCGCAGACTTTCATGATCAATCGGAGGGCGTCGGTCAACCGACCGCTGCCCCTTTTCCTGCCAGATCCGAGCGCGCCCCGGGCCTCCGGAACGATCGTGTAGACCGCCTGCCGCTGAGCGCCGCGGTTCCGATGGCTGACACGGTGTCCCTGGTAGTGCCGCGTGACCAGGCCGGCGCGAACGAGCTCCGACACGGCACGGCTCACGTTGGTGCGGCCCGACCGGCGGAGACGTTCGCCGACCTTCTCGTCTACAAGGCGTTGTGCAAGCTCGGGGTCGGCCGGCAGCGGCCGCTCCGTTTCGAGCTCTCGCCGCACCTTCTCTGAGACGGCGAGCCGGCGGGGATCGCGCTGCGCCACGGACAGTAGCGCGTCGCAGAGCCAGTCGCGGATTGGGATAAGCTTGTCACCTTCGCGGATGTATGGTCCTGCCGAGCCGCTGCGCGCGCCGGCCTGAGCGATGAGGTTCAGGACCATGAAGCTGTAACGCGGCCGCTCGCAGGACGTGGTCCATCGCTCGAGGACCGCGGGAAGGTCAGGCAGCCGGCGGGAAGCGCTACGCCCTGCCGGCTCGTCGCGCCGTAAGTGCTGGAAGAGGTCGTGTTGGAACATGGAACATTACAAGCACAGGCGGACTCGCGAGTGAATCCCGCTTCTTCGCTAAGGCGCCGTTTGACCGCTCGCGGCACTTTGCCCGGGTTAAGTGCCACTGCTGTCTTCCTTGACCTACCAGCAGGCGTGGCACTTCCAGTTCAAAGTGCATTCCGCTTGGCTGATGACGTGCCGTCTGAGACACGACACCCCGTCGGAACAAGACTCTTGCATCCCCGTCCACTACTCCGCCTACCGCTCGGCAGTGTCGTCATGGCCGCCAACCCCGACAGGACGGCGAGGTCGGCGCACACAACGGCCGCCATGCGGAGCGAGGTCGTGAGATCGGCGCCGGATCGGGCCTGCTCTTGAGGGGGGCGAAATCTCACGGGGATCGTCTCCGATCCGCCCGTGACCCGCCCGTAGTGAATCCCAGGTTGGATCTGCCTCTCAGCGGGGCAGATCGTAGAAGGCGAGCGAGGCGAGCCGGATCTGCGGCACCAGCAGACGATGGCGCTTCGGATCATGACCGATCGCCGCTGGTACGGCGATGTCGCTCGCGACGGCCCTGGCCGGTCCAGTGGGTGGAACATGGTAGACGGCGTGGCCGTCTTGGCTTGCAACAAGCAAGCTGCCGTCGGCCAACGGCACGATGCCGTCGATCCGTCCAACCGGCAGCGATCGTTCGCGCAGGATCCTGCCGTTCTTGTCGCGGAACACCAGGTTCACACCCCGGCCTCCGTGAACGATCTCACCGGCATGCGTCAGGGCGATCCCGTTGGGACGCTCGAGCGCATCGTCACGAGCGACCCACGGCGCTGTACGGCCGCCGCGGATCACCCAAAGCGCGCCGCTCACCGCATCACTGCCGGAATCGGTGATATAGATGGTGCCGTCATCGTCCACGGTCAGGTCGTTCAGTCGCTCCCCGCCGGAGACCGCGATTGTCCCCCGTGGCACGCCCGTACGCCGGTCGAACATGTGCACCGCCGTAGGATCGGCGACATAGACGATGTCACCCTTGATGAAGAGTCCCAAAGGGCGGGCCAGCACGGCACCATTGCGCCCTCCCTCTATCCATTTGAGATCGGTCACTTGGCCGTCGGGGGACACGCGCGAGATGAAACCCTGCCCTTGAGCCGGCCCCATATTCGCTACCAGGTAATCGTCCGCTCGATCATCATAGCGCGCGCATTCCGACCCGGAAAATCCCACATTTTCAACCAGCCTCGACGCGGGCAAGGTCTGTGCGGGCCCCGTCTGGGCAGGCGCCACAGAAACCGTTAGCAGCAGGATTACCGGCGCACCAAGATACCTCAAGCTCATCTGCCGACCTCCTCTGCCCTGTAGCTAGACTGAAGCCCGTTTGGGAGGCACGTCAAGCCGCTGGTCGGCGACGCCCGCATGGCCACCCCACCAGCTGCGGTCCTCCCCTTGGGAACCAAGCGGGGTGAGGGCCCTCTCCCGACTGGGCGTATCGCGCGTGGGAGGCGAAGCAGGCGCTTGTTGGACGCTGCCGCGTTCCTGCAATGCGACGTCGATCCTCAGGTTCAAGGAACGCGAAATTGCACGCCGCTACGGTGCCATACTCGCGGCGTCGGTTGCTGTCTAAGTCGAGAAGCTCACCCATGCCGTGCTCGACGCCTGCATGTGGTCTTTCGCAAACCGTCGCGCGTCGCGCTCGCGGTCGAAGAGAAGAGCGAGCCAACGGTTCTCGTTGGGCAGAAACAGCCCCCACGTCAT
Source organism: Sphingomonas larreae (assembly GCF_051400595.1). Classification (NCBI taxonomy): domain Bacteria; kingdom Pseudomonadati; phylum Pseudomonadota; class Alphaproteobacteria; order Sphingomonadales; family Sphingomonadaceae; genus Sphingomonas; species Sphingomonas larreae. The sequence goes on along the minus strand of NZ_JBLFFI010000002.1, from coordinate 641,184 downwards.
CTTCGGGTGAGCGGATTGGAGCTTGACGATGATGGTTGGGTTGCGGAGCATGCGACCTTTATAGCCGTCAAAACGTTGAGAACACGCGAGCATCTGCCGGCGCCGTGGTTCTTTGGAATACCGTGTCTTCTACAGTGTCGGCGAGAAGCTCTACTCGGTGAAGGTGGTCGGGGATGACGGATCCGCAGGCGCTCGGTAACTGGGTAACGATGTACTACGGCGAGGGACAGCGGCACCGCGGGCGCTTCCTATTCCTGCCGAGAGAGGGCGACCACGTGAATGTCATGGACCCTGAGGGCTACCGCTTCGTACTTCGTGTCGAAGGCGTGTGGTTCGACGAAGATGGGAATGGCTCAGGCGAGATGGTCGCAGGCCTGAAGTGCTCTCGCACCAACGACTAGGGCCGGCTCGACTCCCGCACGGCCGTCAGGTCCGCACAGAGCCGTCTGGGGGCCACCTCGGTTCTGAGGTCACCAAAAGCCATCGGCCCTCGTCGACCAGGTAGAGCCTCCAAGCGTCCTCATTGTGTGGTTCGGGTGCCGGCCGGCGATAATGCGTGGTCTCGCCTTGGCTTGGTTGCACTCGCCGCCACGGCTCAGCACCCCGACTGAAATCGCGGTGCTGGACGCCTGTGGAGGCGCATCACGACGATCTGTGCCCGAACACCTTCGGCGGAAGTTAAACGATCATGACCACCAACAGACCACACGTCCGCCCAGAAGTCCCCTCCGGGACGACTTGGAGCGCCAGCTTGGCCTCGCTATGCCGAAAGGAGATCGATGCTGGCCGAATGGTCCGCGCGTCCCTGCCGGGCTCATCGGTGCCGCTACTGATTAGGGATGCCTACGAGGATGGCGAGATGCTCGTCATCGTCGACCCGCAGGGCCGCTGCTACCATGCGGCTCATCCAGCCGGCGTGGTCGTCGTCTGTGCCCCCGTGACGCAGCCGGAGCCCGGCGAGAAGCTCCACTTGATGAACGTGGATGGCGATGACTGACGCCGGCAATATCGACGCGGCTACCCAGGCCGGCAAGATCCTCGTGGACATCGAGCTGCCCTCGGGTGCTGTCGCGTTCGACCTCATGGTGAGCGATTGTTCGACGCTGATCGAGAGGCTCCTCGACGCCGTGCTCTCGGCGTCCACGGGGGCCCGCGACGCATGCTAGGGAAGCAGCGCGGACATGATATGCATGTAGTTGACCGGAGTGGAGCGCTCCATTAGAACGGGCCCCGCAATGGCGACCGCCCGGTGGGCTAGGTGCTTCACCAGCCTAGCCATAAGGTTCGACGCAGCCTCTCTCCGATCGTAGCGTTATTTCCAGTTTAGGTAACGTTTCGCATCAGTGACCTCGAGACGGGTTCGCAGGCAGGCATAATCCCAAGATCTCTTTAGTCTGCCGCTTCGACATGCCTGAACATGTCGGCGTAGCGGCGTGCTGCAGTGATCGTGACCACGTGAGCGCCGACCGCTGCCGCGGCGGCGACGCCGGCGGTTGCGTCCTCAAACACCAGACAGCGCTCGGGTGCTACGCCCAGCCGCTGTGCGGCAGCAATAAAGCAGGAGGGATCAGGCTTTCCGCGTTGAACGTCGTCAGCGGATATCAACACCTTCGGCAGCGAAAGGCGGGCCGCCCGCAAGCGCCGATCGGCTAACTCGCGAGGAGCGGAGGTGACAACCGCCCAACGGTCAGCTGGCAGCGTGGCCAGGAAGTTGGCCGGGCCTGGTATCTCCGAAACTCCATCTGTATCGGCCATCCCGGCAGCAAGGATGTACGCGGCCTCGCGGTCGGCATCGATGCCCTGAAGTGACAGCCTGGCGATTACGTCCCTAACACGCATGTCGTGAGCGCTGGGCAGGAACGTGTCTGCATTCAGGTCGAACTGCGCCGCCCACCATCCCCAGACCCTCCGCGACGCTTCGATCGAGGTAAGAAGGGTGCCATCCATGTCGAACAAGAACCCGGAGAAATGAATGGTGGGAAATAGGTGTTTCATCGATGCGATCAGCCCATTTCTACTGCGCCGGCTTTGTCGTCTAGCAGATTGGCGACTGCGGTGACCAGTTGAGCGCCGGCAATCGGCTTCGGCACCAACGCGCTCTTAGGCACCCCGTAGGCGGTCCAGTCGACGGCACTATCCGCCGTCATATAGATCAAGCCGATCGCCGGGTGCTTCTCGCGCGCGTGGCGCGCGACCTCCCAGCCATTGATGTCCTTACCAAGGCGAATGTCGGTGACGATCCCGACCGGGACGTTGTCCTCGTCGTCGAGCGCCGCCAGGGCGGCCTCTCCTTCGCTCGCCACAATGACGTCAAAGCCGGCATTTTGGAGGACCTGTTCAGTGTCCATCAGGACGATGGGCTCGTCCTCGACAACGATCAGCAAAAGCGGATTGGGCAAAGTGGTGCCGATGCAAAATGAGTGACTTACCTCTCCTGCCTAAATCGACATCGATACAAGAAAGAAAGCCTGTCCTAATCCGGATACAGTGCCGTTGATCTGGCTACCGAGCTTAAGGGGCCGCGGTTGCTCATCCAAGCTGAGGGTGAGTCTCTGGCATTCATCCGGCGGCGATCCTGACAGTCGGGAGCTGCGAATACTTCGCACGGCTGTAAACTTCGGCGGGAGCAACGCGTCGGCTCCGCGGAGCTGGCTCACGCGAGTGGGACAGCACTCGGGGCCAATCTAGTTTGCATCTTTGCTTTCCTCGAGAAGACGCAACGCTCGTGCTAACCGACTTCTATCAAACGGTTTCTGCAACATCGGAAAAAGGAGCTTCGCTGCATCGCCGATCTCTGCATAGCCGCTCACGATTAGGACCTTTATCCCGTTTTGGGCGAGCTGCGCGCGCTGCGCCAACTGCGTACCGGTCATGCCGGGCATCATCTGATCGGTTACGAGAACGTCGATCGATGGGCCGGCCTCAATCTGCGCCAACGCCGTTGGTCCCGATGCCGCGAGCCGGACCGTGTGGCCCAGCTCTTCCAAAAGCGCAGCCGTATTCTCGAGCACCAGCGGCTCGTCATCGACGACGAGGATCGTCATCGAGGATGTTGGCTCAGCGCATGGCTGCACATCGTTCGCCGGCGTTGGGATCACCGCCGTCATCGCCGCGGGCAGGTACAGGTTAACCGTCGTGCCAGCATTTGGTCGACTGCTGATGACAAGCTGGCCGCCGGACTGCGCAGCGAGACCATGAACCATCGAGAGGCCGAGGCCGGTGCCCTTGCCGACCTCCTTCGTGGTGAAGAACGGATCGGTCGCACGCGCCAGCGTCGCCTGGTCCATGCCCGTTCCCTCGTCACTGATCGAGAGCCGAACGTAGCGGCCCGCTGGCAGCCCCAAGGCGTGGGCGGGCGCGACATCGGCCGTTGCCGCGGCGATGTTGATCGCTCCCCCCTCCGGCATGGCGTCCCGCGCGTTGACGGCCACGTTGAGAAGCGCGAGCTCGAGCTGATGCGCGTCCACGAGCACCGCGGGCAGATCTGGCGGGAAGTTCGTCTCGATTAGTACCCGCGGCCCGAGCGAACGCTGCAACAGGTTGGTCATTCCGAGTACAAGCCCTGGCACATCAGTCGCCTGCGGACGCAGGTTCTGCCGCCTTGCGAAAGCGAGGAGCCGCTGCGTGAGCGCGGCCCCACGTTCCGCCGCTTCTAGCGCGTTCTGCACGAGGTGAGAGGTCCGGGGATGCTCGGGCATGCGCCGCGAGAGCATGTCGAGGTTGCCGATGATGACGGCCAGGAGGTTGTTGAAGTCGTGCGCCACTCCGCCAGTGAGGTGCCCAATTGCCTCGTTCTTCTGCGCCTGACGCAGTGCGGCCTCGGCGCGCTTGCGATCCGTGACGTCCGTCAAGCCGCCCAGCACACGAACGATCGCGCCCGCGCCGTCGCGCTCGACCCTGGCGTCGGACAGGATGTCCAGAACGGCGCCGTCTTTGGCGACCATCTGATATTCTCTCGTGTCCAGGGCATCATGAGCGAGCAGCCCTATCCAATCCGCCTCCTCAAAGCGACGCGCCGACTCCACCTCCATAAAGCTGACGAGCGTACGTCCTAGTACCTCGGTGCGCTCGTAGCCGAGCAGCGTCAGCCACGCGTCGCTTACCTGTTCTACGCGACCATGCGGGTCGAGTGAGTGGAGCGGCAGCGGCGTGCCGCGATACAGCTTCCGGAAGCGCTCCTCGCTGGAGCGCAGCGCCGCGGCCTCCCGCTCAGCGAGCTGAGCGAAGCGACGGTCGAACATCGCAGCGACGAGCGACAGGAACAGGATCACGAACGTCGCCGCGAATACCGCCGCCGCCAAGCCGGTCTGGCCGACGCTGGTGCGCGGATCGATCACGCCTCGATGCGCCGCGAAGCTGGCCGCGCGCATACCGGCGAAGTGCATACCCGAGATTGCGACACCCATCACGACCGCGGCGCTGATGCGCTTGACCTGACTGCTGTCGCGCGAGGCGAGCCATAGCGCCGTGGCCGCAGCACCGATCGCGATCAACACCGAGAAAGCAACCCAGACGCGATCGTATTGGACGTCGGCGGCCATACGCATGGCGGCCATGCCCATGTAATGCATGGTGACCACGCCAAGGCCCATCAGGACGCCGGCGATCGCAAGTCGCGCCCATGAGGGATCGGCGCGGTCCATCAGTGCGAACGCCAGCCCGGTGACCACGATCGCGATCAGGAGTGACGCCCCGGTGAGCGTCAGATCAAAGGCGACCTCCAGACCGGGCATACTGTACGCGAGCATGGCCAGGAAGTGCATCGACCAGATGCCCCCCCCCATCGCGATTGCGGCGGTGAGAAGCCAGGCCCGGCGAGCGGCACCGTTCGCCGCGCGTACGCGCCCACCCAGATCAAGCGCCGTGTACGACGCGAACATAGCGATGAGTACCGACATCGCCACCAGTACGCGGTCGTGACCACCCATCCTTAATCCCCCTCGCACAACGTCTTTTTTGCACGAAAACAGGTGCATGGCGCGCGCGCAAGAGCTCAGCTGACGCTCACACGCCGCCCAAGTGGTTGGCGCGCCGCAGCGATTGATCCAGGTCGCGCCGCGCTACGCCTCAAAGGGAACGAAGCGGATGCCGAGCGCGCGACGATGGTACGCGTTCCACGGCAGCGATTGCGAGACGTGGTTATCGACGAGACTCTGGACGACATGCCAACGGACAGGGTTTGGGCGTATGCTGCGCCCTCCCCTCTCACGAACCCGCTGATCGCCTTTGTCAGCAGACGACGTGCACGCCCTTAGGGTCAGGACTCGTTGATCACAGCCAGAAGATGACGGTGGCAGCGAGGGCGACGGCAGAGAAGAAGGTGGTCGGGCAGCGGTCGTAGCGGGTGGCGACGCGGCGCCAGTCCTTCAGGCGGCCGAACATGATCACGATGCGGCTGCGACGCCGGTGACGGTGCTTGTCGTACCGGACCGGCTCGTTGCGCGACCTGCGGCCGGGGATGCAGGGCTGGATGCCTTTGGCCTGGAGGGCGTTCCTGAACCAGTCGGCGTCGTAGCCGCGGTCGCCGAGCAGCCACTGCGCCTTGGGCATGTCATCGAGCAGCGCTGCCGCGCCGGTGTAGTCGCTGACCTGGTCCGCGGTCATGAAGAAGCTCAAGGGGCGCCCGTTCGCATCGGCGACAGCATGGAGCTTGGTGTTCATACCGCCTTTGGTGCGGCCGATCAGGCGGCCAAGATCCCCTTTTTAACCCGTAGGCTGGCTGCCGTGCGGTGCGCCTTCAGGTAGGTTGCGTCGATCATGACCGTCTGCGGCTCGGCGCCAGCTGCAGCCCAGACCTTCCATCATTCGCGTAAACACACCGGCCTCGCCCCAACGCTTCCACCGATTGTACAGCGTCTTGTGCGGGCCGTACTCGCTGGGTGCATCTCGCCAGCGCAGCCCATTGCGGTTGACGAATACGATGCCGCTCAGCACCCGCCGGTCGTCCACCCTCGGCTTGCCGTGGCTCTTGGGAAAGAACGGCCGCAGTCGCTCGATCTGCTCATCCGTCAGCCAAAACAGGTCGCTCATCCCGGTCTCCTTGCGGAGCCTGAATCAGATCGCAACGCTCACATCAATGAGTCCTGACCCTAAAGCGGGCGCGCGTCGCCAGTCTCATGGGGCGGTACCTTGCCCTTCGTCGGCTGATCGAGTAGGGGCGTCCCCATTGCAGCTCGAACCGATTTCGTGATCGAAAATCATAATAAGGCTGTGCCACCGCAACGGCTCCGCAGCGATGCGGGGCCGTTGTGCTATGCGCCGGCAGACACATCGGCGCGCTACGTGAACGGAGAACAATCAGGCATGGCAGGCTTCAAGGCTCCCGACTTCAACGATCGCGCCACGGCAGCGCGCGAGGCCAAACAGAAGGCGCTCGAGCTGTTGAAGAACCGCCCGGCGCCGGATCCCGAGCAGCAGGCGGCGCGCGCCGCCGCGCGCGCGGCGAAGGAGGCCGCCGAAGAAGAGAAGCGCGCCGCCCACCGCGCCGCGGTCGAGGCCAAGAAGGCGGCCAAGGAAGAGGCGCGCGCGCGTGCCGAGGCCGACGCCGCCGCGGCCGCTCAGGCAGCTGCGGAGGCCGCCGCCAAGCGCGCGGTGTCGCTGCCCACCGCCGCGGAGCTCAAGGCCGCGCGCGACGCGCGTTACGCCGCTCGCAAGGCCCGCCAGCGCAAGTGATCGCGCGCGAGCTGGTCGGGGTCGCCGAGGTTCCCGGCGGCCCGCCGCTGCGCCTCTTCCGCCGTGGTGCCGATTATATGATCGTGCTCGAGCGCAACGAGCTGATGAGCACGCGGATGAGCGGCTCGGAAGAGGCGCTGGGCACGATGACGTGCGACCGGCTGGCCGATCGCCCCGCGCCGCGTCTGCTGGTCGGCGGCTATGGCATGGGGTTTACGCTGCGGGCGCTCCTGGCACGGCTCGGGCGCGACGCCGCGGTGGTGGTCGCCGAGCTGGTTCCCGGAATCATCGATTGGGCGCGCGGGCCGATGGCAGCGCTCACTGCCGGCTGCCTCGACGATCCGCGCGTGACGCTCGAGATCGGCGACGTCGGCGCCGTGATACGGCGCGCGCAGCGTCGCTACGACGCGATCCTGCTCGACGTCGACAACGGGCCTGACGGACTCACCCGCGAGGGCAACGACTCGCTCTATCAGGCGCGTGGGCTGGCCGAGGCGCGCGCGGCGCTCGCGCCCGGCGGCGTGCTCGCGATCTGGTCCGCCGCGGCCGATCCGGTGTTCGCCCGACGACTGGCGCGCGCCGGCTTCGCAGTCGACGAGGTGAAGGTGCGCGCGCGCTCGAACGGCAAGGGCGCGACGCACGTCATCTGGTTCGCGCGCTGACCCGTTCGTGCGAGACGCACGGAACACGCACGCCGGCTACGGTTTTACCGCTCCACTTGTTTTCCGTCGCACGAAAGGGACACGCCATGGCCGCCACCGAGCTGGAGATCGACAATAACTCGCTGCTCGATAACATCGACGAGCGTCAGGTTGAGTTCACGGGCGAGGTAGACGGCGACGAATATGAGTTCGCGGTTCAATATGACGTGCTCGAGGCGCTCAGCGGCGACGCCCCCGAGGGCGACGCGATCGACATGTTCAATCGCTTCACCGACGCGATCAGCGAGGCAGCGCTTGCGGCACTGTCGCGCGGCAATGGCACCGGACTGGTGATCGTCAGCGAGAACGACTTGGAATAACTTGGAAGTTTCTGCGGCGTGGCGGTGCGTCAAGACAGTTGCACCGCAGTCCGACTCAGGTCACTCTCCTCGCACAACGACAAGCCGCACGACGGCGAGGAGAGGTTTCGATGGACGTTCCCAGCGCGCTGGTGGTTGCGGTAGGCGGTATTGGAGCGGTCGCCACGCTCGGCATGGTCGTGGTGCTCGCGCGGCGGGCGCCGGAGACGCCACGACGGTAAGGTCGCGCTGGATGCGGCGTCGAACCGTCTAGCAGTCAGACTTCGGGCTGCCGGAGCGCGGCACCACCAAGCTCTGCCAAGTGTGGCCCGGAGCTCCCGCTTGGCCATGAGGACGCCAGCGACGATCCACCCGCCCGTGTCGCAAAACAGTCCGATCGCCGCGCCGGAGGAGATTCCTCCGGCGCGGCGCCCTTCCACCTTCGATCAGGCGCCGGTCGCTGCGTCGAAGCGACGGCTCACCTCATCCCAGTTCACCACGTCCCACCAGGCCTTGAGATAGCCCGGGCGATCGTTCTTGTAGGTGAGGTAATAAGCGTGCTCCCACACGTCGTTCCCCAGGATCGGCGTACCGCGGTCGCTCACCACGTCCATCAGCGGATTGTCCTGGTTCGGCGTCGACGTCACCTTGAGCTGACCGCCCTGGTCGACGATCACCCACGCCCAGCCCGAGCCGAACTGGCCCGCGCCCTTGGTGTTGAAATCCTCCTTGAGCTTGTCGAGTCCGCCATAAGCGTCGATCGCCTCGGCCAGCTTGCCGCTCGGCCCGCTCGTGCTGCCGGGCTTGCCCATGATCTTCCAGAAGAAATCGTGGTTCCAATAGCCCCCGCCATTGTTCCGCAGCAGCGGCGGCAGCGACGAAATCTGGCCCAGGATCTGCTCGATCGACTGGCCTTCCAGCTTCGGGTCCGCCGCAACACCCTCGTTGAGCTTGTCCGTATAGGCCTTGTGGTGCTTGTCGTGGTGGAAGGTCATCGTCTCCTTGGAGATGACCGGCTCCAGCGCGTCATAATCGTACGGCAGCGGCGGGAGTTCGAAAGCCATGGGATCCTCCTGTGGGTTCGCGTGCGCAACGCGACGCTCGCCCAAATGGCTCCCGCGCGATCGTTACGCAACCGCCCCGATCAGGTCGTGGCGGCGGAGCGCGTGGCGCAGCTGGTCGTAGCTCAGCCCCAGCGCGTCCGCGGTAGCACGCTGGTTGAAGCGATTGTCGGCGAGCGCCTTGGCGAGCAGCTCGCGCTCGAAGCGCGCGACGCGGCTTTTGAAGTCGGACGGCCCCACCTCGCAGGCGGCGACCTCCTCGTCGTCAGGCGCGGTCCGGTCGGGCGCCGCGCCCGTCTCGGGTGGCGGGGCCGCTGCGACCGGCGCCGGCGCCGGGCGGACGGCCCCGGGGCGATAGGGCGAGGCGAACGGATCGAACTCGATCTCGCCGATCGCGCCGCCGCGCTCCCAGCGATAGACCGCGCGCTCGACGACGTTGCGCAACTCGCGCACGTTGCCAGGCCAGCGATAACCGCGCATCAGCTCCATCGCCTCGTCGGTGAACCCCTCCCATTCGTCGCGACCGAGCTCCGCGGCCATGCGGCGGCCGAAGAAATCAGCGAGCACCGCAATGTCGCTACGCCGCGCGCGCAGCGGCGGCAGCGTCACCACCTCGAACGAGAGCCGGTCGAGCAGGTCGGCGCGGAAGGTGCCCGCGTCGACTCGATCGGGCAGGTGCTCGTTGGTGGCGGCGACGATCCGGACATCGACTCGGCGCGGCCGCGAGGCGCCGATGCGGGTCACCTCGCCATATTCGACCGCGCGCAGCAGCCGCTCCTGCGCGCCCATCGACAGGGTACCAAGTTCGTCGAGGAAGAGCGTGCCCCCGTCCGCCTCCTCGAAGCGACCGACGCGCGCCTTGGTCGCGCCGGTGAACGAGCCCGCCTCATGCCCGAACAGCTCGGCCTCGATCAGCGTCTCGGGGAGCGCGGCGCAGTTCATCGTCACCAACGGCTGGTCCCAGCGCTGGCTGAGATGGTGGAGACGCTCCGCCACCAGTTCCTTGCCGGTACCGCGTTCCCCGATCACCAGCACCGGACGGTCGAGTCCCGCCGCGCGGCTGGCGCGCTCGAGCGCGTCGAGGAAAACGCCTGACTGACCGATGACCTGAGTGGTTCGCTCCATGCGCCAACTTCTGGCGCAGAACGCCAAGCGCTGGCAACCTTCGAAATCTTCCTAGTGACCTCGGGACCTCCTTCTGTACCCATAGCTGGCGGAAAAGCTGGGCTAACGAGCATCCGAACGGAATTGGCACGCCTCCTGCAAAGCTTTCGGCAACTCAGGCAGAAGGAGACACACCATGACTCGCACCGATCGCACCAGCAAGCTCGCCGCGCTCGCCCTCACCCTCGTCGTCAGCGCCACCATGGTGCTCGGCGCCGTCGGCCCGGCGACCTCGCTCGGCAACGCACCGATCCAACGGGTGGCGTGACACGCCGCGCGGCACGGCACCTTCCCCGCCGCCCGCGCGATCCGCTACAAGGGACCGACTGACGCAGGAGTCCTTATCGAGATGGGCATTTTCTCCCGCACCCGCGACATCGTCGCCGCCAATATGGCCGAGCTGCTCGAGCGAGCAGACGACCCGGCGAAGATGGTTCGCATGATCATCCTCGAGATGGAGGAGACGCTGGTGGAGGTGCGCGCGTCCGCCGCCCGCACCATCGCCGATCAGAAGGAGATGCGGCGCCACATTCAAAAATTGGCGGAGATCGAGGCGAGCTGGACCGAGAAGGCCGAGCTGGCGCTGTCGAAGGACCGCGAGGATCTCGCCAAGGCTGCGCTGGTCGAGCGCGGCAAGGCCGCCGAGATGGGCGCGCAGCTGCGCGATGAGGTGGTCGTGCTCGAGGAGGCGCTGCACTCGTCCGAGGAGGACATCGCCAAGCTGCAGAGCAAGCTGCGCGAAGCGCGTGCGAAGCAGAACGCGATCGCGACGCGGCTGGAGAGCGCCAACACCAAGGCCAAGCTGCGCGAGATGTGGAACGGCCCCAAGACGCACGACGCCTTCAGCCGCTTCGAGGTGCTGGAACGCCGGGCTGACGAGGCCGAGGGCCGCGCCGAGGCGATGGGGCTCACCCCGCGCACGCTCGACGACGAGTTCAACGCACTGCGCTCGAGCGACAAGATCGATGCCGAGCTGGCCGCGCTCAAGGCCAAGCTGAACAGGGAGAATTGAGGTGGAAGACGTGTTTCTCCCGATAATCGCGATCACCTCGCTCTTCATCGGGCTGCCCTGGCTGATTCTCCACTATGTCACCCGGTGGAAGACGGCGCCGCGGATGACCGACGAGGACGAGCGGCTGCTCGACGAGATGTACAATCTCGCGCGGCGGCTCGAGGATCGCGTCACCACGGTCGAGCGGATCGTCGCCGCCGACAATCCCGATTTCCGCCCGGGCATGGCCGATTATCGCAGCCAGCCCGACTATCGCCTCGACCAGCCGACGGCGCGCTCGATCGATCGGAGGAACTGATGTCCGACAGTCGCACCAAATTCTATCTCGACCCGCAGCATCGCCAGTGGAAGGGCGTCTGTGCCGGCATCGCGGATTACACCGGCATCGAGGTCATCTGGGTCCGTGTCGCGATGGTGCTGCTCACGCTCGCGGGCGGCTTTCCCTGGACGCTGATCGCTTATGGGCTGATCGCCTGGATGGCGGAGAACAAGCCCGCCGGCCTGTACCAAGACCGCGAGGATCAGAAGTTCTGGCAGGGCGTGCGCTCCAATCCGACGCGATCGACCGCCGAGGTCCGCGCCAAGTTCCGCGAACTCGACCGGCGCCTTGCCGACATTGAGCTGCACTACACCAGCCGCAACAGCGCGCTCGCGCGCGAGATCGACAGCCTGCGCTGAGCCAGGCCGAGAGGGAGCCCGCACATGGACATGGGATGGATGGTGCCGGTCGGGATCGTGACCGCGGTGAGCGCGTCGCACGCCTTCCGCACCTGGGTACGCGCGCGCCACGGCTATCCGCTCGACGATGATCGCCGCGAGCGCCGTCGTCGCCACGCGATGCGCGCGATGACCGACGGCGGCGTCGACACCGACCGCACCGTCGCGCTGCTCGGCGCCGAGAACGAGCGGCTCACCGGCCAGGTCGGCCGGCTGGAGGGGCGGATCGCGGTGCTGGAGCGCATCGCCACCGATCCCGCGGTGCGCACCGCGCGCGAGATCGAGGCGCTGCGCGATCGCTGACCGACACTGAAGGAGACGCGTCATGTCGTTCGAACAGCTCAACGGGTTCACGCTTTTCATGCTCGCCTTCGTGGTGATTGGCCTCCCCGTCATTCTCGGCGTGGGTAGCGAGATGTTCCGCCGCTGGCTGATCCACAAGGAACGGATGGCGCAGGTGCTGACCGCGGCCACCGCCGAGAAGGCGGCGCAATATGCCGCCCATACCGAGCGGCTCGAGGCACGCGTCCGCGTCCTGGAGCGGATCGCGACCGATCGCGGCGCCGACGTTGCCGCGCAGATCGACCAATTGCGGGACGACCGGCTCAACTGACCGGCGCGCGCCACGAGGAGAGAGTATAATGGGCCCGTTCTCGATGGTCGTCGCCATCGTCTTCATCCTGATGATCGGCCGCGTGTTGCAGGAACGCTATCGCGCGATCGGCCGGGTGCGCGACGGCGATGCCGCCGGCTACCCGAATGTCGATGCGGGGCGCGCGCACGACGAGGTGCGCCAGCTCAAGGAGCGCGTCGCCGTGCTCGAACGACTGATCACCGACAATCACGGCCGCGCCGATCTGGAACGCCAGATCGAGCAGCTGCGCGACCGCTGATCCCTCTCGCCATGGAGACGGCATCCATGTCCGATCCTACCTTCTATCTGAGCATGGCCGCGGCGGGGCTCGCCGGGCTGGCGATGCTGATTTACGCCGCACTCAACGGCTGGCGCGGCTGGCTCCAGTTCAAGCACGAGCAGCTCGGGCTCGATCGCCAGGGCCAGGCGCCTGCCCCGCCGAGCGCCAGCGCGCGAATCGAGATCGCGGATCTCAAGGAGCGGATCCGCAAGCTCGAGGCGATCGCCGCGGGGGTGGACCTCTGAGCGGTTGCGGCACGTCGGCGGTGCGGCTAGCCCGCACGCGATGACCGACAATGTGCCCACGCTCGCCGCGATCCGCGAGGAATATGAGTTCGTCGAGGGCGACGATCGCTATCGTCTGCTGGTGGAACTGGGGCGTGGGCTCGAACCGATGCCGGCAGCGCTCAAGACCGAGGCGACTCTGGTGCGCGGCTGTTCCGCCTCGGTGTGGGTCTATCCCACGGTGGCGAACGACGGCACGCTGCATTTCCTCGCCGACAGCAACGCCGCCATCACCAAGGGGATCATCGCGCTGGTGCTGCTGACGGTGCAGGACCGCGCACCCGGGGACATCCTGGCGACCGATATCGAAGGCGCGTTGGCGCCGTTCGAGCTCAAGGCGCAGCTCAGCTCGAACCGGACGCAGGGCATCCCGAACATGATCGCGCTGATCCGCGAGACCGCGCGGCGCTACGCGGGCGCGTGATCCGGTCGGGCTGAACGTCTATCGGCGCGAAACGCGGCGGTGACCCGCGCACGGATGAAGATGTTGCCCGACCGCCATTCCTTTCGGCCTAGTGTCGTGCCGCTGGACGTTGCGACGGCGACCCGACTGCTTTTGTGACGATCGCGCGAACCCACCAAGGCGCGAAGCCGCATCACCCCACCTCGCGCAACCCCGCCGCGAGCGCCTCCACGTCGGCGCCCGGCGCGACGATCCGCCAGCTGTGCGGCTTCCTTGTGTCGACCAGCACCACCGCGCCGCGCGGGCACACCCCGAGGCAGCGCGTTTCCACTACCCCGACCTCCGCCTTGCGCCCCTTCCCCATCCCGGGTTCGTCGCGCAGGGCCTTGGCGAGCGACTGCTTCCCCTTCCGGCCGAACCCGCCGCTGAGCTTCTTTGAACATTTGCCGCACACCAGCAGGGCGCCGGCCCAATGCGCACGGACGTGGTCCCTCACGCCTCCGCCCGCGGCTTCCAGGTCCGCGCGTCCTCGGCGGCACGAAGCACCTCATAGGCCGCCTGGATCGCCTGGAACCGCTTGGCCGCCTCGGCGTCGCCGGGGCGGACGTCGGGATGGTTGGACTTGGCCAGGCGCCGCCACGCCAGCCGCACGTCGTCGAACGAGGCGTCCACCTCCAGCTCGAGCAGCTCGAGCGCGCGCATCTCGTCGCGCGAGCGCGTGCCGTCCCCCGGCCCCGCCCAGGCCTGGTGGCGCGACTGCTGATAGCCGCCGGCGTCGCGGCGCTCGTTCGCCTCGCGCTGCGCCGCTTCCTCCGCAGACAGGCCCTCGAAATAATTCCAGCCGCGATTGTACTCGGCCGCGTGGGTCTGGCAGAAATACCAGCGATCGGTGCTGTTGGGTGACTTGGGCGCGGGACAGTCGCCCGGCTCCTCGCAGCCGTGGCGATCGCACAGTCGCACGTTCGCCGCCTCGCGCCCGGCGCCATAGCCGCGCCAGCGCGGGAAACCCCAGTCGTTCGATCGGGTGGGAATACGTGCCATGCGCCTCGGCACATAGGAGGCGCCGCCGCGCACGCCAAGCACGCGACGGCGATGAAAATGCCAGAGGGCCTATAAGCCGGGTTCTGTCCATCCCCCGCATCGCTGCGCGGAACTGGGCGACCATTCCTCTCGGCGCGCCGTTGCCGACGCGCTCCAGCAACCAACCCGGGCGGCGAGCGGGAACACGCCCCGGACGCGCGAACGCGCCCCTGCCGCCCCTATTCGGTCTTGCTCCCGGTGGGGTTTACCGTGCCACGTCCGTTGCCGGCCGCGCGGTGCGCTCTTACCGCACCCTTTCACCTTGGCCCGGCCGAAGCCGTGGCCGTCTGCTCTCTGTTGCACTGTCCCTGACCGCGGGCTCACGCCCTTGGCCGGCGGGCGTTACCCGCCACCGTCGTTCCGTGGAGCCCGGACTTTCCTCGGCACGCTCACGCGTGACGCGGCCGCCCGGCCCTCTGGCGCCGCCGCCCTAGCGGCTCCGACGACGCGTGGGAAGCGTCAGTCATCCCCCTGCGGCCGCGGCAGCAGCAGCGCGAGCAGGATCATGCGGCATTCCGCGTCGATTTCGCCGTCGATCAGCTCGGGACGGAAACGGCGCTGGAACGCCATGATCGCCGCCATGCGATCGCTCACGTCATAGCCGAAGCGCTCGAGCGCAAGGCAGAAGGCCGCCTCGCTCCAGAACGGATCGACGAGATTCTTGGTCGGCCGGGGCAGCGCCAGCCGCAACCGCGCGAGCCGGTGCCACGGGAACAGCTCGCCCGGGTCGCGCTTGCGCGCGGGCGCGATATCGGAATGGCCGACGATGTTGCCGCGCGTGATCTCGTACTTGTCCTTCAGGTGCGCGACGAGCCGGATCACCGCGTCGACCTGCGGCTCCGGAAAGGCTCGGTAACCGAACTCATGCCCGGGATTAACGATCTCGATCCCGATCGACGCCGAGTTGACGTCGTCGATGGTGCGCCAATGCGACCGGCCCGCGTGCCAGGCGCGCTGATCGTCGTCGACCAGCCGCAGCACCGTGCCGTCCTCGTCGACGACGTAGTGGCTCGACACTTCGGCGGCGGGGTCGCGCAACCGCTCGATCGCCGCGGCGGCGCTCGCCATCCCGGTATAATGGAGCACGATCATCGAGACCGGCAGTTTGCGCGCGTTGAAATTGGGCGATGGCGCTTCGACACATTTCATCGCTGCCGCTCGCCTTTCGCTGCCGTCCGGATCGTCACGATCGCCACCCCCAGCATCGCCACCGCGCCCCCGGCCACCATCGGCCACGTCAGTGGATTGCCAAACCAATAGGATGCGGCGGCGACGCTGACCACCGGCGCGGCAAGCGTCAGCGGCGTGACCGTCGACACCGGGTGACGCTGAAGCAGCCACATCATCGAGCCGTGCCCGAGCACGGTCGAGCCGATCCCCGAGAAGGCGATCGGGAGCAGCGCCGCCATCGGCGTGGCGGGCAGCGCGGCGAGCGCGCCGGGCTCGAACCACCAGGCCGCCGCGCCTAGCGTCACCGTGCCGAGCAGCCCGATCCACGCGTAGATCGTCAGCACCGGCACGCCGATCAGCTGCCGCTGGATCAGCGAGCAGATCGCCCAAACCAGGCTGCTCGCCGCGGTCAGTGCGAGCCCGAGCGACTCGTTCGCCGCGGCGGGATCGAACACGAGCAGGCCGACGCCCGCGAAGGCGAGCAGGATGCCGATCACGCGCGGCGCATGGATCCGCTCGCGCAGCACCACGATCGCGAGCAGCAGCGAAAAGGGCACGCCGAGCTGCCCCGCGATCGCGAGCGCGCCGATGTTGCTCGACACCGCGAGGCTCAGATTGATGAAGACGTAAAACAGGCCGCCCGAGAGCACGCCCAGCGCCACCAGCGCGACCATGCGGCCTGGCACCACGCGCAGCGCGCTGGCGCAGACCAGCAGGACGATCAGCTGGCGCAGCATGCCGGCGGTGACCGGAGGCACCAACGCCACCGCTTCCTTCACCGCGACGATGTTGAGCCCCCACAGCAGGTTCATCGCCACCACCACGGCGAGATCGCGCGCGCCGAAGCGGGCGGTGGGGGCGGCGGTGCTCACCCGTCGCGGGATCGCGGACTTAGCGCGCGGTGTAAACCCGCTCCGGATCGTTCGGCGACACGCTGCGCTCGTAGAACCCGCGCGCGCGCTGGCACGGGCGCAGGCTCTCGGACTGGCCGATCACCGTCTCGCCCGCCCCGAGCAGCAGCACACCGCCGGGCTTCAGCGCCGCGGCGAGCCGCTCCAGCACCTGTTCGCGCAGGTGCGGCGCGAGATAGAACAGCACGTTACGACACAGGATCAGGTCGAACGTCCCCGCCGGCGCGGGATCGACGACGAGATTGTGGCGGCGGTAGCTGATCGTCGACAACAGCTTGGGCTGCGCACTCCATTGCTGATCCGGCGCGCTCTCGAACCATTGCATCATGCGGCGGATCGGCAGCCCGCGCTGGATCTCGAACTGCGTATAGGTGCCCGCACGCGCGCGCGTGATCGCCGCAGCGGAGACGTCGGTGGCGATGATCTCGGGCATCGCCCCGCCCTGTTCGGCGAACAGCATCGCGAGCGACAGCGGCTCCTGTCCGGTGGCGCAGGCGGCGCACCAGATGCGCGTCGGCGCGGGCTGTTCCTGCACCAGCCTGGCCGCAGTCTCGATCACGCCCGCATCGCGGAAGAAGGAGGTCTCCTGATTGAGCAGCGAATCGACGATTCGATCGGCGAGTGCGGGATCGTGTCGTTCCATCAGCCTCGCCGTGAGTTGCTCGACCCGGTCGAGCCCGAGCGACTGGAGCAGCGGTTTGAGCGCCGCGTCGAAGCGCCAGCTCCGCCCGGCCGTGATGCGCTGCCCGGTGCGCGCCTCCAACAGCGCGGCGAACACGTGTGCGGAACCGGCATCGATCATCGCCGGGCCATGCGGCGCCGCGGTCATCGCGCGTTGCCCGCGGTGATCGCGGCGCCGAGTTCCGCGGGCGACATCACGCCCGATGCCAGACCCGCCTTCGCCACCGCGCCGGGCATGCCCCACACCACCGACGTGGTGCGATCCTGCACCAGCACCGTGCCACCGGCATCGCGCACCGCGCGCGCGCCCTCCAGTCCGTCGCGCCCCATGCCGCTAAGCACGATGGCGAGCAGCCGCGGCCCGTGGATCGACGCCAGGCTGGCGAACATCGGATCGACCGACGGCAGGTTGCCGGTCGGCGCAGGTGCCTGCGACAGCCGCGTCCCCGCGCCGCCGTCCGGCAGCGGGTAGGCGAGAAGGTGCGCATCGCCTGGGGCGATCACCACCTCGCCCGCGCGGACGCGGCCATGATCGCGCGCGATCAGGCTCGGTCGCCGCGCCGAGACGCCGACCTGCGCCGCGAAATAGGGCGAGAAGGACGGCGGCAGATGCTGGGTGACGAAGATCGGCTGGGTCACCGCGAGCGGCACCTCCGCCAGCAGTGAGGCGAGCGCGTGAATGCCGCCGGTCGACGCGCCGATCGCGATCGCGTCGAACGTGGGCGCGGGCGCAGGCGCGGGCATCGGCGTGGCGACACGGCGCGGCGCGTCGACGGGTGCGGCACCTCCGGCGAGCACGTCGAGGCGCGCGAGCAGCGTCTCACCGAAGCGGCTCGCGAACGCGCCCGCCACCGGCTTCACCAGCGTGTCAGCGGCGCCCAGCGCGAGCGCGCGCATCGTCACCTCGGCGCCCTCCGCCGCGGCGCTCGACACGATCAGCACGCGTGCCCCCGCCCCGGCGACGAGCAGCTGCGGCAGCGCGTCAATCCCGCTCTGTCGCGGCATCTCGAGATCAAGCAGAATGAGCTCTACCCGCGTGGTGGCGAGGAACGCCAGCGCGCGCGATGCGTCGCTTACCGCGCCGGCCAGCGCGAAGCGGCCGCTGCCCTCGACATAGCGGCCAAGCGCCGCGCGAGCGACCGCCGAATCATCGACGATCAGCACGCGCGGGCGCACCACCGGCGACGCGGCGACAGAGGACGCGAACTGCGGCATCGCGGTCATCGGTCCGGCGCGGCGGCGGTCAGGCGACGCCGACGATCTGGAGCTTGCTTTGCAACGTCTCGCGATCGAACGGCTTCATGACATATTCGTCGGCGCCGGCTTCGATCGCCGCGCGGATGTGCGCCATGCCGTTCTCGGTGGTGCAAAACACCACCTTGGGACGCGCCGGCAACGTCTCGTCGCCGAGCGCGCGGAGGAATTCCATCCCGCTCATCACCGGCATGTTCCAGTCGAGCAGGATGACGTCGGGGCAGGACGCGCGGCAGGCGGTGAGCGCCTCGCGTCCGTCACCGGCCTCGCTGACGGTGAAGTCGAGCGTCTCCAGGATGTGCCGGGCGACCTTGCGGATCACCTTGGAGTCGTCGACGATCAGGCAAGTCTTCATGGAGCGATCCTGCAATAGCGAGCGTGACATGCTTGTGCCGCGCTGTGGGTAAGTTTGACGTTAACGGCGCCGAGCCAAGGTCTTCATGGGATCCGCGATGACGCGCCGGGTTCGTCCCTCGATGGCTCAGGCGAGCGCGCCGGCGCGCGCGACGAGCCGGTCGACATCGAGCGCGAGCAGCGTCTCCTGCTGGCCCTCCGCGATGCCGGTGACGAAATCCCACTCTCCTGCGGTGTCGAGCCCGGCGGGCGCGGCGCCAAGCCGGAAGGTGGCGACATCCTCGAGCGAATCGACCGCGATTGCGTAGAGATGCCCGTCGACGATCGTCGCTACCGCCCGCCCGCCATCATGGCGCATGGCGGTGGCGTCCGCGACGCCGAGCAGGTGACGGACGTCCAGCACGGTGGCGACCCGGCTGCGCATCGCCGCCAGTCCGATCACCGCCGGGGCGGCGCCGGGCGCGGCGACCACCGTGCCGACCTCGACGACCGAATCGACGCGCTCGGCATCGAACAGCACGCCGCAGCCGCCGATCCGTGCCACGAGTTGCAGCGACCCGATCATGCGCGATGCTCCTTCAGCGCGGCGATCAACGCACCGCGGTCATAGCGATAAAGGGGTTGGCCGCGCGTGCGGCTGAGTCGCAGCGCCGGGATCGGTGCGCTGTCCGCCTCATCGTCGATCGCCAGCGCGACCCCGACCCGCTCGCCTGGCGCGACGCTGCGCACCACCTTGTAGCCGGCCTGCTCGATCGTGGGCTTGAGAAACGCCTCCATCCAGGCGCCCTCGCTGCCGTGCAACAGACACAGCGGGCGCTCGGCGGAAATGGCCAGCGTCGCGAAAAGAGCGAGCGGATCGACCAGCTCGATCGGCTCGCCGCCGATCACCGCCAGCCCGGCGATCACGCCGTGCGGGTCGGCCGATGGCGCGAGCGCGGCAGGCAGCGGCACGATCTCGATCGCCTCGCGTACCGGATAGGCAATCTCGAGGCCATCGGCTTGGAGCCGCAGCACGGTTGGGACCTCGTCCGCCACCAGCCGGTGGCCGGCGAAGACTGCGACCGAGCGGTCATCGGCGGTCAGCCACGTCCCGCCTGCCAGCGCCCGTACCGCACCGGGGGCAACCTTCTCGATCCGGTCGACCGCGTCGGACACGATCAAACGCTGTTCACCGTCCATGTCGAGGAAGAGCAGCGCGCGCACCGGCTCGACCTCCGCAACCGCCGTGGTTTGCGCGGCGACCTGCTCGAATGTGAGCCCTGCCTTGGTGGCGATCCCCGAACAATCGAGCAGAAGGATGGGCAGGCCGTCGTCGGGCAGCATCTGACCCGCGTAGATGCCGGCGCGCATCACCGCGGGCGCCGCAGGCTTCACCACCAGCTCCTGCGTGTCGCGCACGCCGTCGAGCGCAAGCGCAAAGCGACCCTCACGCAGAGACACGATGGCGAGATAGCGCGGCGGCGCGGCGGGTGCGCGATCGAGCAGGTCGCCGAGCTCGACCATCGGCAGCCGCTGCCCGCGCAGCAGCACCACTGCGCCGGCGCCGACCCGGTCGACCCGCACCGCGCCGCCATCGACCGCGACGATCTCGTCGACCGACTGGCGCGGCACCGCGAAGCGCGTCCCCGCCGCGTCGACCAGCACCGCGTTAAGGATCGCGAGCGTCAGCGGCACCTCGAGCGACACCGTCAGCCCCTGCCCCGGCCGGTTGAGCAGCGAGATGCGCCCGCCGGCCTGCTCGACGTTGGCCTTCACCACGTCCATTCCGACGCCGCGCCCCGACAGCGCGGTGACCTCGTCGCGCGACGACAGGCCGGGCTCGAAGATCAGCCGCAGCCGCGCATCCTCGTCCAGCGCGCGCAGTTCGGCGGCGCGGCCCGGCTGGTCGCGCAGGATCTTGGCGACGAGCCGGTCGGTATCGACGCCACGACCGTCGTCGATGATGTCGATGATGATGAGGTTACCCGCCTGGCGTGCGACGACGCGCAACTCGCCGGTGCCCGCCTTGCCGGCGAGGATGCGATCGGCGCGATCTTCCAGCCCGTGATCGACCGCGTTGCGGACGATATGGACGAGCGGGTCACGCAGCAGCTCGATCATCTCGCGATCGAGCTCGACGTCGCCGCCCTCGATCATCAGCGAGACCGACTTGCCGAGCGAGGCGGCGGAGTCGCGCGCCAGCCGCGGCAGCGCGGAGAACAGCGCCTCGACGCGCTGCATGCGCGTGCGCGTGACGGTGTCGCGCAGCTCGTCCACCGACAGGCTGAGCCGCTCGAGCATCGCCTCGAGCCTCGGATCCTCGATCTGGCGGAGATGGCGCGCGAGCTGGTTGCGCGCGAGCACCATGTCCGACACGCCGCTCATCATGCGGTCGAGCAGGTCGACCGAGAGGCGCACCGAGCGTTTGTGCCCGCCGCGCGGCGCCGTCGCGGCCAGCGTCGCGGAGTCGGGCAGCGCGGGGGTGCTTGGGGCCACGCTCGCGGCGGAAGGCGCGGGCGCGGCGTCCAGTGCGGCGATCAGCAGCGCCTCGCCGTCATCGTCGAGCGAATCGCCCGCGTCGATCGCCTCGACCAGGTCGCCGATCCGGTCGATGATCGCGAGGATGGCGCTGACCAGCGCGCTGTCGGGATGGCGGTCGCCGCCACGGACCGCGGCGAGCGCGTCCTCCGCGGCGTGGCTCAGCCGGGCGAGCCGCGGCAGGTCGAGAAAGCCGCAGCTGCCCTTGATGGTGTGGACGAAGCGAAAGATCGAATCGAGCCGCGCGCGATCGCTCGGATCGGCCTCCCAGCCGACGATCTCACCCGAGAGCGCCTCCAGCGTCTCGCGCGTCTCGGCGATGAATTCCTGCAGCAGATCGTCCATGCGGCCCCGTCGCCTCCTGTCGGCGAGCGCAGCAATGGCATGGCGGCGGTTAAAAGGGTGTTTACTGAGGAAGGCGCGGCGCCGCTTCGAGGAGCGGCGCCGCGGAAGAAATTACTTGAGCTTACCGGTGAGCAGCCCCACCTCAGTCGTACCGTCGCTGGACTTGAAGTAAGCGACGAGAGCGATCTCCTTACCACCTGGGCCGAAAAGACGACCGCGGAACTCGCCCGAGATCTTCCCGTTCTGGCTATTCAGGGAGCCGGTGAGATGCTTGTTCGCATCGATGGCGCCGGATAGCTGATACACCCCTACGGCCTTGTTCCCATCGACCCTCGGGATGGTACCGGTGATCGTGCTCTTCGAGAAATCGACCGTCAGCGGCGCCAACTCCACGCCGTGCTGGTCGTTTTCGCTCTCGTCAATCAGCGCCAAGTAGGTGCGTACGTCGGCCCCGCCGAGTTCCGCCGGGTTCGTCGGATAACCGAAGAGAAATCCACGACCCTGCGTAGAATCGTCGTAGAACGCGGTCGCGAAATAGTCATAGCCGTCCAGATGATCCGGCTTGCCAAATTTTAGCTTGAAACCTTCCTTCTCGACGTAAACTCCAGTCCCGACTGAGACCGTCGCACCCGACGCCGTATCGATCACGCCACCGTGCGCAAGATCAGCGCTGTCGGGGAGTGTCACCTTACCGTTCGCCGTCGCATACGATACCACCCCGGTGTCAGACGACGAAAACTCGAAACTCTTATACTCGTCACCTTGCTTGGTGCCGCTCAACCGGTCATAACCGATGAAGCTACGGTCGGCTTTGAAGTCGATCTTGTCGTAGGTGTAGGTCCGCGCCGGCGACGGCGATGGCGAGGGGGTCGGTGCCGGCGCGGCGGTCTTGCTGTTAGCAGTGGCAGACGTCTTGTTCCCCTTGCCGTCATCGCCGCACGCGCTGAGCATCAGCGTCAGCGCCACCGCGGTCATCGTCCGTCGCATCATCGAATAGCCCCGTAGAAAGTCGTACATCCTGCAATTGGATGCACGATCATTCTAAGGCGTTTTCGGTTCGTTCCGATCGTGTGATCGGCACATCGGGCCACGAGACTTAATGCGGCCTCGCAGTCATTTGACGATCAGAGCCGCCACCATGAGGCAGCCCACACGCCTCACCGGTTCGGCAGCGCCGCCCCGAACAGCAGTGTGCCGTCGACCGCGTCGCTCACCATCACCGAGCCGCCGACCTCCGCCGCGATCGTGTTGACCAGGAACGCCGCCGCAGCGCGCGGGGTGATCGCCCCGCCCGCGGCGCCGTCGGTCAGCGTCGCGCGCAGCTCGGGATCGAGCACCAGCCGAGGGCCCTCGGCGCGCAGCACGATCTCGGTGGTCTCGCTATTCTCCTCCACCCCGATCGTCACTGTGCCGCCGCGCACCAACGTGTCGCCCGCGATCAGCGCGAGGTTGAGCAGCACCTTTACCGCCGCCTTGGGCAGCTCGGGCTCTTCGATCAGCCATTGCAGCTGGAGCCGCTTGTTGTCGCCGAGCAATCCTTCCACCGCCTGGCGTGCCTCGCGCACGTCGACGCGCTCGCCGAAGCCACCCGCCGCGCCGAACGCCAGGCGAAAGAACTTGAGCTTGTTGGCGGAGACCCGCGCGCTCTCGTTGAGCAGCTCGAGGCAGCGCGCACGCATCTCGGGATCGGTCTCGTCGTTGAGCAGCTCGAGCCCGTTGTTGAGCGCACCGACCGGCGACAGCAGGTCGTGGCACAGGCGCGAGCACAGCAGGGAAGCGAAATCCACCGGGCTGATCGACATGTCGGGGAACTACTCCGCGGAGGGTATCCTGCCTTGTGGCCGGTCGTCGTCCGCTCCGCAACCGCTCTCCCGCATTTCGACCGGCTCGAAGCGGCCGTGGAGCGCGCCGTTCGCCACCGCGCGCCACGCGGTCACCGCGTCGCCCGCCACAATGAGCCAGAGGCTGTTATCGGGCGCCGCATCGGCGGCATCGCGCGGCGACGGTGTCGCGTCGCCGCTCGGGTGCGAGTGATAATGGCCAAGCACCGCCAACCCGCCTCCGCGCGAGGCACGATGCGCGGCGAGCAGCGCGGCGGGGTCGAGCTCGAAGCGCGTCGCGGGGGTGGCGGCGACGTTGCGACACGCCAGCGCGCGCTCGACTCGCCTGTCGCGACCGAGCAGCAGGCCGCACACCTCGTCGTCGCTCGCCGCCGCGGCGGCACGGAGGCCGTCACGCAGGCGCATTGAAATCTCGATCATCCTTCCTATCTAGCACGAAGCAATGGACCGGGGGGTTTCCATCATCGCAGCGACGATCGCGCCATCCTCGGACGGGTGGCGGCTCGATCGCGCCCTCGCCGAGGCGGTGCCGACGCTGTCGCGCGAGCGGCTCAAGGTGCTGATCAACGCGGGCCAGGTGACGCAGGCGGGCACCGCGGTGCGCGATCCGTCGCGCAAGTCGCGCGCCGGCGAGGCGTTCGCGGTGGCGGTCCCCGCCCCCGCCCCGGCGCACAACGAGGCGCAGGACATTCCGCTGGTGGTCGCCTATGAGGATGACCATCTGATCGTGGTGGACAAGCCCGCCGGGCTGGTCGTCCATCCGGCCGCGGGCAATCTCGACGGCACGCTCGTCAACGCGCTGCTGCATCATTGCGGCGGCTCGCTGTCCGGGATCGGCGGCGTGGCGCGGCCCGGGATCGTCCACCGCATCGACAAGGACACGTCGGGATTGATGGTCGCGGCCAAGACCGATCGCGCGCACGAGGGGCTGGCCAAGCAGTTCGCGGCGCACACGATCGAGCGGCGCTACCGCGCGATCGTCAACGGCCGGCCGATGCCCGCTGCGGGCAGTGTCGACGCGCCGCTCGCGCGATCGGCCGCCAACCGCAAGAAGGTCGCGATCGTCGCGGGCGGCAAGCGCGCGGTGACCCATTACACGCTCCTCCAGCCGTTGCGCGACGCCGCGCTGGTCGAATGCCGGCTCGAAACCGGGCGGACCCACCAGGTCCGCGTCCATATGGCCTCGCTCGGCCACGCCTTGCTGGGCGACCCGGTCTATGGTAGAACGAAACATGCACATCGCGGCGTGATCGAAACGCTCGGTTTCCGCCGTCAGGCCTTGCACGCTGCCCGGCTCGGGTTCATCCACCCGATCACCGGCGACGCATTGTCGTTCGACAGCGCGATGCCGCGGGACATGCAGGAACTGTTCAGTCACCTCGTCGTATAGGCTTGAAGCGCACACCGTCCGGCACCTGTCCGGGCATCGCGGCGTTTCCCGCCAGGAAGGGAGATCAAGGATCATGGCAGCACGCAGCAACGTCCCGGCGACGATCCCTGCGCTCGGCGGCGAGCAGAGCCTCAACCGCTATCTCGCCGAGATCAAGAAATTTCCGATCCTGGCGCCCGAGCAGGAATATATGCTGGCCAAGCGCTTCCAGGAGCATGGCGACACCGAGGCGGCGGCGCAGCTGGTCACCAGCCACCTGCGCCTCGTCGCCAAGATCGCGATGGGCTATCGCGGCTATGGCCTGCCCGTCAGCGAGCTCATCTCCGAGGGCAACATCGGGCTAATGCAGGGCGTGAAGAAGTTCGAGCCCGATCGCGGCTTCCGCCTCGCTACCTACGCGATGTGGTGGATCCGTGCCTCGATCCAGGAATTCATCCTGCGCTCGTGGAGCCTGGTCAAGATGGGCACCACCGCGGCGCAGAAGAAGCTTTTCTTCAACCTGCGCCGCATGAAGGCGCGGCTCGACGCCTTTGAGGATGGCGACCTGCGCCCGGAGGACGTGCAGAAGATCGCCACTGATCTCGGCGTCACCGAGGCGGACGTGGTCAGCATGAACCGGCGCATGGCAATGGGCGGCGACACCTCGCTGAACGTCTCGATGCGCGAGGATGGTGAGGGCCAGTGGCAGGACTGGCTGCAGGACGACGCGCCGCTGCAGGACAAGGTCGTCGCCGACCAGCAGGAGGCGGACGTCCGCCACGACATGCTGGTCAATGCGATGGGCGATCTCAACGACCGCGAGAAGCATATCCTCACCGAGCGGCGTCTCACCGATGATCCCAAGACGCTGGAGGAGCTGAGCCAGGTCTATGGCGTCAGCCGCGAGCGTGTCCGTCAGATCGAGGTGCGCGCGTTCGAGAAGCTGCAGCGCGCGATGATGCGGCTGGCCGGCGAGAAGCGTCTGCTGACCGCCTGACATGGCGCGCGGCGCGGACGCGGTGGTCGTCGGCGGCGGTGCCGCGGGGATCGCCGCGGCGCGCCACCTCCATGACGCCGGTCGCGACGTGCTGCTGCTTGAGGCGGGCGACCGGCTCGGTGGGCGCGCGCGCAGTGTCGCGCTCGACGGGGTAACGGTCGATCTCGGCTGCGGCTGGCTGCACTCCGCCAAGCGCAATTCCTGGACCGGGATCGCCCAGGCGCGAGGGTTCACGGTGGCGACCGACACCGCGCGTTGGGGCGAACAATGGCGCGACCTCGGCTTCCCGAGCGATCTGCATCGTGCCGCAGACGCCGCACGCGAGCGGATGACCGCGGCGGCGCACGCACTGGCGACCTCGGCCGATCGCGCGCTGGGCGAGGTGGTGCCGCACGACGCGCCATGGCGGCCTCTGCTCGACGCGATCTCACGCTTCGCCAATGGCGCCGCGATCGACGACGTGTCGCTGCACGACTGGCTCGCCTATGAGGATGCCGCTAGCGACGACAATTGGGCGGTGCGCGAGGGCTATGGCACGCTGATCGCAGAGCACGCGCGCGGGCTGCCGGTGCGGCTCGGCTGCGCGGTGACGCGGGTCGACCATCGCGGCGCGCGGCTTCGGGTGGAGACGGCCGCCGGCGCGATCGACACCGCCGCGATCATCATCGCGGTACCGACGCCCGTCCTGGCGCGCGGGCAAATTGCATTCGACCCGCCGCTGCCCGGGAAGGTGGATGTCGCCGCGGCGCTGCCGCTCGGCGTCGCGGACAAGGTGATGCTGCGCGTCGACCGACCCGATTGGCCGGCGGACTCGCACCTGATCGGCAACCCTTATGCCGCGGACACCGCGAGCCACCGCCTGTCGCCGTTCGGCTATCCCGTGATCGAGAGCTTTCTCGGCGGCCCGACCGCGGACGCGCTGGAAGATTCGAAGGCCGCTTCCGCCTTTGTCGTCGACGAACTGGTCGCGCTGCTGGGTAGTGACTGGCGCCGGCGGCTTCACCCGGTGGTGGCGACGCGCTGGCGCCACGAGCCGTGGATCGGCGGCAGCTACTCGCACGCCGCGATCGGCCATGCCGGAGCGCGCGCTGCACTGGCGACGCCGGTCGACGCGCGGCTATATTTCGCCGGCGAGGCTTGCTCGACACAGGATTTCTCCACCGCGCACGGCGCATATGCGACGGGAATGGCAGCGGCGAGGGCGATCCTGGGCGCGGTGTGACCGCTCCGGTACGCTGAAGGGCGCCGCTCAACGGCGGTTTCGAGGTCCACCGTCCACCGCTCGGCCCCTCCACCAGCTTAGAGGCGCGCGGAAGGCGCCGGAACAGGTTAGGGAAACCGCGGGCGCGAATGTGACCCCGTTCCCGCTTCTCACCGCCGCTGACGCCCGCTACCACGTGACGCATGTTCCGCCTGTTCCGGCTCCTGCTCAAGCTTGCGCTCGGCTTCGTCCTGATCTCGGTCGCCTGGGTGCTGCTCTATGTCGTCGTCCCGGTGCCGTTCACGCTGACGATGGCGGGGGACCTCGTCGCCGGGCGAGGCGTCACCAAGGCGTGGCGCCCGCTCTCCGCGATCGATCCTGACATGCCGCGCGCCGCGATCGCGGGAGAGGACAGCAAGTTCTGCTCGCACCATGGCTTTGACTGGGGCGCGATCGCGGGCGCCGCGACGCACAATGCGGCCGGCGGGCGTGTGCGCGGCGGCTCGACGATCAGCCAGCAGACCGCCAAGAACGTCTTTCTCTTTCAGGGCGGCGGCTATGCCCGCAAGGCGCTGGAGGCGTGGTTCACGCTGCTGATCGAGACGATCTGGGGCAAGCGCCGGATCATGGAGGTCTATCTCAACGTCGCCGAGACGGGGATCGGCACCTATGGCGTCGAGGCCGGATCGATCCGCTACTTCCACCACGATGCCGACCCTCTTACCCCCACCGAGGCGGGGCGGATCGCCGCGGTGCTGCCGCTGCCGAAAAAACGCGCCGCCATCGATCCGCGCGGTTTCGTCCGGCGCCATGGCGACCGGCTCGCGCGCTACGTCGGGGTGGTCAGGCGCAACGGACTGGACGCGTGCCTGCGGTGAGCCGGTGCGTGGCGGTTCAGGCGCAATATCTCCCCACGTCACTGCCGTCGACGCGGACCCGGTCCGGGATCCACCGCGCCGCACGCTGAGACGTCCAAGGCTTGGGCGGCACGGTGGATCCTGAATCAAGTCCAGGATGACGCCAGTAAGTGGGGCCGGTCAGTTCCTTAGAACTTACCTACCCGTTTACTTCGCAGGCGATCCGCTGCGGCGCCCGCCTTGTCCGCAGTGTCGCCCACGCTTTTCGTCGCCGAGGTGATCGCGTCGTTCCTGGCGACGTCGCTGTTGTTGCCGACGAGCAGAGGATAAGCGCCGACGATCACCGCCAGCAGCATCGCCGGCCCGATCAGCACACCACCGCCGGCGCGGCGCTCGATCACCACGCTATGCGGGGCCTGCATCACGCGGTCGCGGCTCCTGGCATCCCCCTCTCACTGAAGGGAGCGGGGAAATGCGAGCGACGGGCGCGTGTTCCCGCCCCGCAACGGTCCGACTGTCCCGCCTCAGAACGGCAGCTTGAACCCCGGCGGCAGCGGCAGGCCGCTGGTCATCTTGGACATTTCGGTCGAGGAAACCGCGTCGGCCTTGGTGCGCGCGTCGTTGAACGCGGCGGCGACGAGGTCCTCGAGCATCTGCTTCTCGGAGGGCACGATCAGCGAATCGTCGATCGCGACGCCGATGATCCGCCCCTTGGCGGAGGCGCGCACCTTGACCAGACCGCCGCCGGCGACGCCCTCCACCTCGATCGTGTCGAGGCTCTCCTGCGCCTTCTGCAGCTCGTTCTGGACGTTCTGGGCCATCGCCAGGATGTCGTTGAGATCCTTCACGTGATACTCCGCTTGGCTGGTTTGGGGTCGATCAGTTCGGCGTCGGGGAAGGCTTCGAACGCGGCCGCGACGATCGGATGCGCACGCGCGGCGTCGTGGCGCGCCTGTACCGCGTCCTGTTCCGCCTCGAACATCGTCGGCGCGCCCGGCGCGTCGGCCACCGCGATCTTCCACGGCATGCCGGTCGCTTCGCGCAGCACCGCGCCGAGCTCGGTGAGCGTGTCGGTGGAAAGCGGGCGCGCGCCGCTCAGCACGATCTCGGGCGGCGCGTAGCGGACCAGGCTGGCGCCGCGCTTGAGCCGGACCAGCAGCTCGAGCTTGTTGAGCTCGTCGAGCAGCGCGAGCACGCCCGCGAACTCGCTCGGCACACGGTCAGCCGGGGACGGCGGCGCGGGCGGCGGCGCCGCTGCTACGGCGGCAGGCGCGGGCATCGCCCCGCCCGCGAGCCGACGCGCCAGCTCGCCGGGGTCGGGCAGCGTCGAGGCGTGGATCGCGCGGAGCAGCGCCATCTCCGCGGTTTCGATCGGCAGCGCGGCGCGCTGCACCTCCTCATGTCCCTTGAGGAACAGCTGCCACAAACGATGGAGCAGCGGGAATGACAGTTTGTCGGCCCAGTCGCGATATGCGGCGCGCTCCTCGGCGGGCTGCGCCGCATCGTCGGCGGCACCGACCTTCACCTGGGTGACGCCATG
This sequence comes from Sphingomonas larreae, assembly GCF_051400595.1. Lineage (NCBI taxonomy): Bacteria > Pseudomonadati > Pseudomonadota > Alphaproteobacteria > Sphingomonadales > Sphingomonadaceae > Sphingomonas > Sphingomonas larreae. The sequence continues at coordinate 611,840 of NZ_JBLFFI010000002.1, read as the reverse complement.
CACCGCCTCGAGCAGCGCGCGGATCACGCCCAGCGGATCGACGCCGAGGTCATACTGGCGGCGCAGCGCGGCGAGCGCGCCCGGCGCGTCGCCCGCCAGCACCAGCCCGAGCAGGTCGCGCACCGCGCTGCGATCGGACAAGCCGAGCATCTCGCGCACCGCGTCGGCGCTGACGCCGCCGCCGGCCAGGTCGGCGTGCGCGATCGCCTGGTCCAGGATCGACAGCCCGTCGCGCGCGGAGCCTTCCGCGGCGCGCGCGATCAGCGCCAGCGCCTCAGGCTCGGCCCGCGCGCCCTCGGCCTCGACCACGCGCGCGAAATGGTCGGCCAGGAGGGTCGCGGGGATGCGCCGCAGGTCGAAGCGCTGGCAGCGCGACAGCACGGTGACGGGCACCTTGTTCACCTCGGTGGTGGCGAACAGGAATTTGACGTGCGCCGGCGGCTCCTCGAGCGTCTTGAGCAGGCCGTTGAAAGCCGCCTTCGACAGCATGTGGACCTCGTCCACGATATAGATCTTGTAGCGCGCCGAGACCGCGGCGTAGCGCGACGCCTCGATGATCTCGCGCACGTCGTCGATGCCGGTGTGGCTGGCGGCGTCCATCTCGATCACGTCGATATGGCGCCCTTCCGCGATCGCGCGGCACGGCTCGCACACGCCGCACGGATCGATCGTCGGGCCACCCTGCCCGTCCGCGCCGACGCAATTGAGCGCCTTGGCAATCAGCCGCGCCGTCGAGGTCTTGCCGACGCCGCGGACACCGGTGAGCAGGAAAGCGTGGGCGATGCGGTCACGCTTGATCGCATTGGCCAGCGTCTGCACCATCGCGTCCTGGCCGATCAGTGCCTTGAACGACTGCGGCCGGTATTTGCGCGCGAGCACGCGATACGGCTGTGCGCCCGCTGGCGGCGGCGGGATCTCGAGATCGAGGGATTCGGCCATCGCCGCCGGATATAGGGCCTGGGCTCGCGCTTGTCGAAGGATGCGCGGTCGCCTCACCAACTGGCGTGATCCTGCCCGCGTTTCAGGAGCTACGGCGCCGCGGACTTCAACGCGGCGACTCCTGCCGCGCGGCGCGTCCTGAAACAAGTTCAGGGTGACGTTTGAAGGAGAGTTGCTCCGCGATCGAAACGCTGTGGCGCTGCCGCATCGTCGATGCCGCTTCCGACGGCGTTGGCACGTCTTGCCGAAAAGCGAAGCGCGGTGGGAGCCGGAACGACCCGCGGCGAAATCGTTGTGGCTGCTTCCGTCAGGACCTGACCAGGTTGGCGACGACCACGTCCGCCCGACTCCCGCGCGCCATATGGCGGAGCCGGGCGGCGCGATCAACCCCGCGTCAGCCGCGGACGCGGAAACAGCGCTTCACCGGACCATAGTAACCGTCCTGCCAGCGACAGACGGTGCGCCCACCCCAGCCGCGGTCGCGGCCATAGCCGTTCCAGCCATAACGCCGGTCATCACGGCGATAACGACGTTCGTCGCGCCAGCGGCGCTCGCGCTCCCAGCGACGGCGATCGTCGCGATCCCAGCCGCGGTGCCGGCCGTTGTCATGCCAGCCGCGGTCGTCGTCGCGCCAGCGCTGCGCCTCGGCCGCCGGCACCAGCGAGGTCGCCGCGAGTACGCCGGCGAGGCCCAAGGTCATCCATCTCATGTGCAACACTCCTCACATGTCCCTGTTCAAGGACCATCGCGGAGTCGCGCTGCACTTATGCTGAACCCTCTGGTAAGCGTACGGAAAGCTTGTCGAGCTCGGGAGTCAGCACGATCTGGCACGCCAGCCGGCTGGTGCGGCGGGCGCCCGGCGCGAGGTCGAGCATGTCCTCCTCCTCTTCGCTCGCAAGCGGCAGCCGGGGGAAGTCTTCGGCGGCGACGATGACGTGGCACGTGGCGCAGGCGAGTTCGCCGTTGCACGTCCCCTCGAGCGGCTGGCCGTCGCGCCGCGCCACATCGAGCAGCCGCTCGCCTGGCATCGCCTCGACCTCGCGCACCGCGGCGCCATCCGTGAAGCGCACCTTCACGCCGCCACCTTCTGCGCGCGTGCCGCGGCGTCGAGCCGGTCGAGCGCGTCGCCCAGTTCCGTCTCGCTCGTGTAGCGGCCGAAGCCGACGCGGATCGTGCTCCGCGCCTCGGCCTCGCTCAGCCCGAGTGCGCGCAGCACGTGGCTGCTCCGCCCCGAGCCGCTCGCGCAGGCCGAGCCGGCGGAGAACGCCACGTCGCGCACGTCGCTCATCAGCCGCGCCACGTCGACGCCGTCACGCCGCAGGCTGAGATTGCCGTAATAGCGCGCGTCGATCGCGCCGTTGATCGCCCAGGCCGGCAACCGCTCGCGCGCCACGTGCCACAGCCGCTCGACATGCGCCGCATCCGTCTCGCGCCGCGCCGTCAGCAGCGTCGTCGCCGCACCGAAGCCGGCGCAGAGCGCAGGCGACAGCGTGCCCGATCGTCCGCCTTCCTGATCGCCGCCGTGCAGCAGCGGCGCGAGCGTCACGCCGTCCCGGATCCACAGCGCGCCGATGCCCTTCGGGCCGTACACCTTGTGCGCCGACACCGCGACCAGATCGATCCCGTGGGGTATCGGCACGCGGCCATAGCCCTGCACTGCGTCGCACAACAGCAGCGCGCCCGCGCGCTGCGCCAGCGCGGCGAGCGCCTCTAGCGGCTGGATCACGCCAATCTCGTTGTTGACCAGCATCGCCGCGACCAGCGCGACGCCGGGCACGATCGCGCGCTCGGCCGCGGCGAGATCGACCAGCCCGTCCGCGCCGACCGGCAGCACGATCGAGTCACCGCGCGCCGCGACGCTGTCGAGCACCGCGGCATGTTCGGTGGCGATCGTGACGACCCGGCCCGCGGGCGCGCCCTTGATCGCCCAGTTGAGCGCCTCGGTCGCCCCTCCGGTGAACGCGACCCGCCCACCCGCCGGCAGCAGCGCGGCGACGCGCGCGCGCGCCACCTCCACCGCGGCGCGCGCGGCACGGCCGGGGCGATGCGGCGAATGCGGATTGGCGTGCTGGTCGCGCAGCCACGGCAGCATCGCGTCGAGCGCCTCCGGCGCGAGCGGCGTCGTCGCCTGATAGTCGAGATAGGTCATGCCGCGAAGCGCCGCGTCCGCGCCACCGCGCGCCAGGCGGCGGCGAAGCGCTCCACCTCGGCGGCAGTGGTGCTGCGGCCGAAGCTCACCCGCACCACCTCGCGCGCGGCATCCTCGCTCCAGCCCATCGCGCGCAGCACATGGCTCGGTTTCAGGCTGCCGCTCGCGCAGGCGCTGCCGGCGGAAACCGCGATACGATCGAGATCGAAGCGGATCAGCTGCGCCGCCGCGGCGACGCCGGGCATGCGATACGCGCCGATCGCGGGGTGGCGCTCGGCGCCGCCGCCGACCACCTCGCCGCCCGAGCGGCGGATCAGGTCGTCGAGGTGCGCGCGCAGCTCGGCACGGTCGGGCTCGGGCTCGGCCAGCGCGGCGGCATAGCCGAGCGCGCCGGGCAGATTCTCGGTGCCAGGCCGATAGCCGCGCTCCTGCCCGCCGCTCGGGTGGAGCAAGGCGAGATCGCGCACCAGCAGCGCGCCGATACCCGGTGGCCCGCCGCGCTTGTGCGCGGAGAGCGCGACCAGATCAGCATGCGCGGCGACTTCGTCCGACGCGGGCATCTGCGCGGCGTCGACCAGCAGCACGCCGCCGCGCGCGTGTACCGCGTCGGCGATGGCGGCGATCGGCTGGCGCACCCCGGTTTCGCTGTTGCACCATTGCACCGCGACCACCGCACCCGCGACGTCGCCGATCCGCGCCGGATCGACGCGGCCGAGCGAGTCGACGGGCAGTATCTCGGCCGCGCCCGCGGCGCGCAGCGCGGCGTCATGTTCCACCGCGCTCACGACGCGCCGTGCCGCGGTCGAGCGTCCCAGCGCGATCGCGAGCGACTCGCTCGCGCCGCTGGTGAACAACAGCTCGTGGCGCCAGCCATAGCTGTTCGCGATCGCCGCGCGCGCGTCTTCCAGCGCGGCACGCGCGGCGCGGCCGGCGGCGTGCGGCGACGACGGATTGGCCCAGCGCGTCAGCCCCTCAACGATCGCGGCGCGGGCCCGACCGGTCAGCGGCGTGGTGGCGGCATGATCGAGATAGACCGGCCCCTTCGGGCCGGTCGCGTCGGGCAGGGACAGCGAGTCGGTCAACCAATCGTTCCATTATCGGGCGCGACGCCTATATAGCGCGCTTCTCGCCGCGCCCAACGCCCGGCCTCCAGACGAGTGACCATGCCCGAAGTCATCTTTCCCGGACCCGATGGCCGTATCGAGGGCCGCTTCGCCCCGGCGCCGCGCCCGCGCGCGCCCGTCGCCATGATCCTCCACCCGCATCCCAATGCGGGCGGCACGATGAACAACCGCATCGTGCAGGAGCTCTACAAGACGTTTCAGCGCCGCGGCTTTGCCACGCTGCGCTTCAACTTTCGCGGCGTCGGCAAGAGCCAGGGCGTGTTCGACAACGGCGTCGGCGAGCTGTCCGACGCGGCCTCGGCGCTCGACTGGGTGCAGAGCTTCCATCCCGAGGCGCAGACCACCTGGGTGGCGGGCTTTGGCTTCGGCGCCTGGATCGGGATGCAATTGTTGATGCGCCGGCCCGAAATCCGCGGTTTCATCTCCATCGCGCCGCCCGCGAACATGTTCGACTTCAGCTTCCTCGCGCCCTGCCCCTCGTCCGGGATCATCATCCAGGGCGCGGAGGACGAGGTGGTGACCCCGCTCGCCTCGCAGAAGCTGGTCGACAAGCTCCGCACGCAGAAGCACATCACGATCCATCACGACGTGATCCCGCGCGCCAACCACTTCTTCGAGCATGAGATGCCCGACCTGATGCGCTCGGTCGACACCTATCTCGACATGCGGCTGGACCCGAACTCGCCGATCAAGTGAGCGAGCCACCCCTCGCTTGAGCGGTGCCCCTCCCTGCACGGGAGAGGTCGGGGGTGGGTTCGCCTCACACAATGCGGCTTGCGGAGGTCACTCCGGCCTGCCCCTCGCCTCGCCTTGATGGTTGCAAGGTTCTCCTGTGCTCCTGCGGAGGCAGGAGCCTGGGGGCGCACGAACCATAAGGCGTTGTTCTGCTTGACCCTGGGTTCCGGCTTTCGCCGGAACACGGCAACGACACGCGCCAGTCGGGCGGTGTCGCCACGATCCCTTCAGGCGGAAAGAGGTGTCCTACGCGGAGCGCTTGCGCGTAATCGCCAGATATGGCGATCCTACCCCCTGCACGCCGCACGCGCCGACGTCCCAACGTTCGCGCCGCGCTCCAACGCGTGGCGCCTCAACTTTCTCAACATTCGCAGCGCCCGCGCGTTCACGCCACCCAGATCAACACGTTGCCGACCAGTACCGCGGCCATCACCAGCATCAGCACGCCTTTGGTGCGATCGCGCCGCGTCGCGATCAGGTAGCCTCCGCCGAGCAGGCATGCGACCGCGCCCAGCATGGCCAGCGCCGGCGCTGCCGCGGCGATGCTGCCGAAGGCCGGCGTCATACCGGCTCTACCGACTCGCGCACCGCGCCGTCCGCGACGCGCTCGCCCGCGAGCACCGCGGCATAAGCATCGAGATCGACGTTGCCGCCCGACAGGATCGCCAGCGTCCCCGGCTCCGGCGCGACCCGGCCCGTCAGCAACGCCGCCAATGCCACCGCGCCGCCGGGCTCGATCACCAACCGCAGCTGCGCCGCCGCCCAGCGCTGCGCGTCGCGCACCTCGCGCTCGCTCACCGCCACGCCGGTCGCGTCGCGACGCGACAGCACGTCGAAGGTCAGCGTTGACACCTGCCGGGTCTGGAGCGAGTCGCACGCCGTCGGCGGCGGGTTGGGGCCGACCGGCTCGATCCAGCTCGCCTCGAGGCTGCGGCACATGTCGTCCCAACCGGCGGGTTCGACCACCGTGATCCGCGCGTCGGGCAAGGCCAGCGCGAGCCCCGCCGCCAGCCCGCCGCCGCCGCACGGCACCACGACACGCCGCACCGCGCCCAGCCCGAGCGCCTCAACCTGCCGCGCCGCCTCGAGCCCGGCGCTGCCCTGCCCTTCGATCACCCAGGGATCGTCGAAGCTGGGCACCAGCGTGGCGCCGCGCGCCTCCGCAAGCCGGGCGGCGATCGACTCGCGGCTCTGCGTCGTGCGGTCATAGTCGACCACCTCGGCGCCGAGCGCGAGCGTCGACTCGCGCTTGGCCCGTGGCGCGTCCGCCGGCATTACGATCGTCGCGGCGATACCAAGCCGACGCGCCGCCCAGGCGATACCCTGCGCGTGATTGCCCGACGAGAACGCCACGACGCCCCTGCGCCTCGCTTCGTCGTCCAATGCGGTCAGCCGATGCCACGCGCCGCGCACCTTGAAGGCGCCGATCGGCTGCAGCGACTCGGCCTTAAGCGCAACGTCTACACCGTTGATTTGTTTGACGAAAACCGGTGTCGCCGGGAGCACGGCCGCGATCTTGTCGGCGGCGTCTCGCACCCCCGCGCGGGTCGGTTGTCGCACAAACGTCACATTTGAACCTTTCGTCCACCGAACCACTTTACAAGGCGGTCCGGCGATCCTAATTCGCGCCTCCGCTGCCCCATGGGACTTCCAACCGCAAGGCAGCTTTTTGTCACCGTATGCCGCAAGGCAATTGGAGGTCCCTTGAATTGCACCAGCATCATCGCGCGCTGGGGCTAGCGCCCCTTTCGACCGTTCCCGCCGATTCTGTCGTCGGGGCCATCGACATTGCCGCCCGTCAGCCGGTTCAGCCGGTGACGATCGTTCGTCCGCACGCCGCGGCACGGGCCGCCCGCTTCTTTACGGAGAAGTTTCCGGGCCGGACCATGTATGCGGTCAAGGCGAACCCGAGCCCGGAGCTGCTACGCACGCTCTATGACAACGGCGTGACGTCGTACGACGTCGCGTCGATCGCCGAGGTGCGTCTGGTCGCGCGGACGCTGCCGCAGGCGACGCTGTGCTTCATGCACCCGGTGAAGGCCGAGGAGGCCATCGCCGAGGCGTATTTCACGCACGGCGTCCGCACCTTCTCGCTCGACAGCATGGAAGAGCTGGCGAAGATCGTGCGTGCCACCCGCGGCGCCGCGGACCTCACGCTGTGCGTGCGGCTGCGCGTATCGTCGGAGCATTCCAAGCTTAGCCTCGCGTCGAAGTTCGGCGTGGCGCCGGACGAGGCTCGCGAGCTGCTGCTGGCGACCCGCCAGGTGGCGGACGCGCTCGGCATCTGTTTCCACGTCGGCTCGCAGGCGATGACGCCGGACGCTTATGGCAATGCGATGGAGCGCGTGCGCCAGGCGATCGTCGGCGCGGCGGTGACGGTCGACGTCATCGACGTCGGCGGCGGTTTTCCCTCGGCCTACCCGGGGATGACCCCGCCGCCGCTGGAGCGCTATTTCGAGACGATCCACCGCGCGTTCGAGAGCCTGCCGATCAGCTATTCGGCGGAGCTCTGGGCCGAGCCGGGCCGTGCGCTCTGCGCCGAGTACAGCTCGGTGGTGGTGCGCGTCGAGCGCCGCCGCGGCGAGGAGCTGTACATCAACGACGGCGCCTATGGCGCGCTGTTCGACGCGGCGCACATCGGCTGGCGCTACCCGGTGGCGCTGCTGCGCGAGCCGGAGTCGACCGTCCGCGACCATCCGTTCAGCTTTTGGGGTCCGACCTGCGACGACCTCGACCATATGCCCGGCCCCTTTCCGCTTCCTGCGGACATCGTGGTGGGCGATTATGTCGAGATCGGCATGCTGGGCGCTTACGGTTCCGCGATGCGCACCGCGTTCAACGGCTTCGGCTCGGACGAGACGGTGATCGCGACCGACGAGCCGATGGAATCGCTCTACACCGTGGTGGAGCCCGCGGTCGCCAACAACGTCGTCAAGCTGTAACCTTACGACTTCAAGGAATTGGCGGCGGCGCGCGGAGGCGTGCCGCCGTCAGATGGGTTTCCGCGTCCCCGTGAACGACGTGTACCCCAATGGGAGCACCCCATGACCGACACCCTCGCCCTTTCGGACACCAAGGCGGCCATCAACGACACGCGCAAGGCGGAGCTGCTGTCAAAGCAGGTCAAGCACGTCGACATCAAGAGCTTCGACGCGCGCCCGATCGTCGACGCGATGAGCGACATGAGCTTCACCAGCCGCGACCTCGGCCGCGCCACCAAGATCTACAACCAGATGCTGGCCGACAAGGACTGCACGGTGTGTTTGGTGATCGCGGGCTCGACCTCGGCCGGCGGCTGCATGGACCTGTACGCCGAGCTGGTGCGCAACAACATGGTCGACGTGATCGTCGCCACCGGCGCGACCATCGTCGACATGGATTTCTTCGAGGGCCTCGGCCACAAGCACTATCAGGCGCTCGAGATCCCCGACGACGACACGCTGCGCTCGCTCTACATCGACCGCATCTACGACACGTACATCGACGAGGAGGCGCTCCAGAACGTCGACCACACGATCTTCGAGATCGCCGAGTCGCTGGAGCCCAAGGCCTATTCAAGCCGTGCCTTCATCCGCGAGATGGGCAAGTATCTCGTCGAGCACGGCAAGAAGGAGAACAGCCTGGTCAAGCTCGCCTATGAGCATGACGTGCCGATCTTCTGCCCGGCGTTCGTCGACTCCTCGGCGGGCTTCGGGCTGGTCAAGCACCAGGTCGATTCGGCCAAGGCCGGCAAGCCCTATCTGATGATCGACGCGGTGGCGGACTTCCGCGAGCTCACCGAGATCAAGATCAAGGCGGGCACCACGGGCCTGCTGATGATCGGCGGCGGCGTCCCGAAGAACTTTATCCAGGACACGGTGGTGTGCGCCGAGATCCTCGGCCACGACGATGTCGCGGTGCACAAATACGCGGTGCAGATCACCGTGGCGGACGTGCGCGACGGTGCCTGCTCGTCCTCGACGCTGCAGGAGGCGGCGAGCTGGGGCAAGGTCAATACCGGCATCGAGCAGATGGTGTTCGCCGAGGCCGGCTCGGTGATGCCGCTCCTCGCCTCGGACGCCTACCACCGCGGCCTGTGGAAGGACCGTGAGACGCGCGCCTGGGCAAAGCTGTTCGCCTGAGCCGCCGAACGGCGTTGAACGGACGAACCCCCGTCGGAGCGATCCGGCGGGGGTTCGTTGATGAGGGTGACGGACGTCCGGTGAGCGTGACGCGTCCCGGCGAGGCACGGCCGCCGGCTCTGCTGACGCTATTACCCCGCCCACGCCGCGAACGCGCGGCTAGCCACCGATCAGCAGCTCCACCGGCGCCGGATGGCCAAGGAAGGCCGTAGGACTGGCAGTAAGCCCGTAGGCGCCGGCGAGGAACACGGCGATTACGTCACCTTCTTCGGCGCGTGGCAGGAACACGCGGTCGCCCAGCCGGTCGAGCGGCGTGCACAGGCAGCCGACCACGCTCACCTCCTCTTCCCGGGCCGCGTTCATCTGCCCCGCCACCGCGAGCGGATAATTGCGTCGCACCACCGTGCCGAAATTGCCCGAGGCGGCGAGTTGGTGGTGCAGCCCGCCATCGACGACGAGGAAGGTCTCGCCACGGCTCACCTTCCGGTCGACGATGCGGGTGAGGTATACGCCCGCCTCTGCCACCAGCCAACGCCCGAGCTCGAGCGCAAACTCGCTGCCGGCGAGCACGTCGGGCCGCCGCACCAGCGCCTCACCGAGTGCGGCGCCGACCCGCTCGACGTCGAGCGGCTGGTCACCCGCGAAGTAGGGCACGCCGAACCCGCCGCCGAGATTGACCAGCGGCGGTGTCATGCCGACCTCGCGCGCGAGTCGCGCCGCGAGCGCGAGCGTCGCCGTCTGGGTCTCGATCAATGCATCCGCGTCGAGCGCCTGACTGCCCGCGAAGATGTGGAAACCCTGCCAAGCCGCGCCGCCCTCGATCAGCAACCGGACCACCGCCGCAGCATGTTCGGCATCCACCCCGAAAGGCGAGGCGCGGCCGCCCATCTTCATCCCCGACCCGCGCAGCTCCACATCGGGATTGACCCGCACCGCGGCGCGCGGCGCGATCCCGAGCCGCTCGCCGATCGCCAACGCGCGCCGTGCCTCGCCCGTCGATTCGACGTTGAGCGACGCGCCCGCCGCAATGGCTGCCGCCAGTTCGTCGTCGCGCTTGCCTGGCCCTGCGAAGCTGACGGCGGCGGCAGGCTTCACCGCCAGCGCGCGCGCCAGCTCGCCGCCGGAAGCGACATCGAGCCCGTCAACCAGCGGCGCCATCGCCGCCACCAGCGGCGCGAACGGGTTGGCCTTGATCGCATAATGCAGCGCCACCCCATCCGGCATCGTCGCGCGAAACCGGGCCACCTGCGCCGCGACCGCCGCCATGTCGTAGACGAACAGCGGCGAGCCGTGCTCGGCCAGCAGAGCAGCGGCGTCGCGCCCGCCGATCGTCAGCGGGCCTTGCTGCGCGGCGAAGCGCGCAGGCAGCGGACCGATCGGCTTCACGATATGGCCCCTCTCAGCGCGGCGCGGTCGAGCTTGCCGTTGGCGTTGCGCGGCAGCTCGGCGCGCCACTCGACCCGCGTCGGCTGCATGTACGTTGGCAGGTCGCGGCGGAGCCGCTCGCGTAGCGCCGCATCCGCGGCTCCGTCGCCGCGCGCCACCACCACGATCACCTGGCCCAGCCGCCCGTCGGGTACGCCGAAGGCGACCGCCTCGTTCGTCTCGCCGCCGGCGGTGACCGCTTCCTCCACTTCCTGCGGGCTGACGCGGTTACCCGCGGTCTTGATCATCTCGTCGTCGCGCCCGACGAAGCGGAGCAACCCGTCCGCGCCGCGCACTACCGTGTCGCCGGACCACACCGCCCGCCCCCGCGCGCCAGCGGGTGCCGGGCGGAAGCGCGCCGCGGTACGCTCCGGGTCACGCCAATAGCCCTGCGCCACGAGCGGTCCCGCCTGCACCAGCTCGCCCGGCTCCTCCGCCGCGGCCGCCGTGCCATCAGGTCGCACCACCGAGACCTCAGCGAAGGGGATCGCGCGCCCGATCGACTCGGGATAGTCGTCGATCAACGCAGGATCGAGATAGGTCGCGCGGAACGCCTCGGTCAGCCCGTACATGGCAAATAGCCGCGCCGCCGGAAAACGCTTGCGCAGGCCGCGCACCAGCGTCGGCGTCAGCGCCCCGCCCGAATTGGTCAGCCGCCGCAACCGCAGCGCGACCGTGTCGGGCCAGTCGGTCTCGAGCAGTTGCACCCATAGCGGCGGGACGCCCGCCAGCGTGGTCGCCCCGACGCGCTCGACCGCCTTCACCATGTCGCGCGCCGCGAGATAGTCGAGCGGCGCGACGCTCGCCCCCGCCGCCCAGGTCGAGAACAGCTGGTTCTGCCCGTAGTCGAAGCTCAGCGGCAGCACGGCGAGGACGCGATCATCGGGCGCGAGGCCGAGGTAATGCGCGACGCTGATTGCGCCGAGCCACAGGTTGGCGTGGCTCAGCATCACGCCCTTGGGGCGTCCGGTCGAGCCCGAGGTGTAGAGCAGCGCGGCGAGCGCGTCCGGAGCGGCGGCGGAGGGCGGTAGCGCGTCGCCCTCGCCGGCAACGACGTGGAGCGCGCAGCCGGCGGGCACGTCGCCTGCGGCCAGCGTCGCGGCGCGGGCCTCTTGCGTCAGCAGCAGCGCCGCGCCGCTGTCGGCGAGGATGTGCGCGACCTGCACGCGCTTGAGCGACGGGTTGATCGGCACGTGCACCAGCCCGGCGCGCGCCGCGGCGAGCGGGAGCCAGCACGCCTCGCGGGTCTTGGGCAGCCACGACGCGACACGCTCTCCGGGAGCGAGCCGCTGTGCCGCGAGCCAGCCGGCGAGCCGAGCGACCGCCGCCTCGGCCGCCGCGAAGGTCACGGCGCCGGCGCGATCGACCAGCGCGGGCGTGTCGGGCTCGCCTCGCAGCAGATGATCGACCGGTAGCGGCACGGGATCGAGCGGGACCATGGATCAGCCCTTGATGGATCGTTGCGACATTCTTCCAGCCCCCACCGACATGCTCAGAGCTCCCGGCCGCTCGGCGCGACCCACGGCGCCCGGTTGCGCTCTGCCGCGACGCCGCCTAACGCCGCGCGCATTGCCGCCGGTGTCGCGCGGCAGGAACGAGGAGGCGACGTGATCCCCGAAGGCATGAGCGAGGTGGAGACGACGGTGCGCGCGGTGCTCGCCCAAGCGCTGGCCTTGCCGCCCGAGCGCGTCGACTCGTTCCGCGCCGACACGCCGCTGTTCGGCGCCCTGCCCGAGCTTGACTCGATGGCGGTCGCGGGCGTGCTCACCGAGCTGGAAGACCGGCTCGGCATCGTCATCGAGGACGATGAGGTCGACGGAGAGATGCTCGAGACGTTCGGCGCGCTGACCCGCTTTGCCGCAAGCAAGGCATTGAGCTGACCGATTATTCCGCCGCCTCGCTGAGCGCCTCGAATTCGACCGCGGCGAGGAACCGCTCGGCGTCGAGCGCGGCCATGCAGCCGGTGCCCGCCGCGGTGACCGCCTGGCGATACACTTTGTCCATGACGTCCCCGCAGGCGAACACGCCGGGCACGCTGGTGCGGGTGGAGCCGGTCTCGACCGCGATATAGCCGTCCTCGTCGAGCGCAAGATGGCCGCGGAACAGCTCGGTCGCGGGATGGTGGCCGATCGCCACGAAGCCGCCGTCGACGTCCAGCCGCGAGCGCTCGCCGCTGCGCGTATCCTCAAGTTCGAGCGCCACCAGCCCGGCATTCCCGCCGCCGTCGACAAACTCGCGGACTTCCTTGTTCCACAGCACCGTGATGTTCGGGTGCGAGAACAACCGCTGCTGCAGGATGCGCTCGGCGCGCAGCGAGTCGCGGCGATGGATCAGCGTCACGTCGTCGGAATGGTTGGTGAGGTACAGCGCCTCCTCGACGGCAGTGTTGCCGCCGCCGATCACCGCCACCTTCTTGCCGCGGTAGAAGAAGCCGTCGCAGGTGGCGCAGGCGCTCACGCCCTTGCCCTTCATCGCGTCCTCACTGTCGAGCCCGAGCCACTTGGCCTGCGCGCCGGTGGCGATCACCAGCACCTCGCCCTCATAGACGTCGCCGCCGTCGCCGATCAGCCGGAACGGGCGACGCGTGAGATCGACCTCGACGATCGTGTCCCACATCAGCCGCGTGCCGACATGCTCGGCCTGCGCCTGCATCTGCTCCATCAGCCACGGACCCTGGATCACCTCGCGGAAGCCGGGATAATTCTCCACGTCGGTGGTGGTGGTGAGCTGGCCGCCGGGCTGGATGCCCTGGACGACGATCGGCGCCATGCCGGCGCGCGCGCCGTAGATGGCCGCCGAGAGCCCGGCCGGGCCCGAACCGAGGATCAGCATGCGAGTCGTGTGCGTGGTCATCGCGGCGATGTAAGGTGCCGGTGACGCGAAGGGAACCGCGCGTTGCCTGACGCGCGAAGTCCTGCTTTGGTCGTGCGATGACTGACTTCTCCGCGCTCCTCCAGCCCGACCGCAACCAGCCCGCCCGGCTGCTCCATGTCGTCCACCCCGGCGCCTTCGAGAGCTGGCTTGCCACCCAGCCGGCGCGCGCGCGCGCCGGCGCGGCGGCCGCCCGGGTGACGGGCAAGGCCGGCGATCGCGCGATCCTGCCGGGCGACGGTGCGGAGGACTGGGCGGCGCTGCTGGTCTGCGATGAGGAGCCGTCGTCGCCGTGGCGGATCGCCTCGCTCGGCGAGACCCTTCCGGACGGCACGTACCGGCTCGCCGGCGATGCAGGCGTCGGCGCGGCGGGGCTGGGCTGGCTGCTCGCGCAGCATCGTTTCACGCGCTACCGCAAGCCCGAGCCGGCGCGGCCGCGCGTGCTGCTGACCAGCGATGTCGGCGCGATCGACGAGACGGTCCGACTTGCCACTGCCACCGCGCAGGTCCGCGACTGGGTCGATACCGGCGCGAGCGATCTCGGCCCCGCCGAGCTCGAGGCGGCGGCGGAGGCGCTCGCCCGCGCGCACGGCGCGAGCATCACCGTGACCCGCGGCGACGCGCTCGCGACGGGTTATCCGATGATCCATGCGGTTGGTCAGGCGGCGTCGCGCGAGCGCGCACCGCGCCTGATCGAGCTGTTGTGGGGCGATCCCGCGCATCCACGGGTGGCGCTGGTCGGCAAGGGCGTGTGCTTCGACTCGGGCGGGCTCGACATCAAGCCGTCCGCGGGCATGCGGTTGATGAAGAAGGACATGGGCGGCGCGGCGCACGCGCTCGCGCTGTCCGGACTGGTGATGCAGGCGCGGCTTAGGGTGCGGCTGCACGTGCTGATCCCGGCGGTGGAGAATGCGATCTCGGCGAGCGCTTTCCGCCCCGGCGACGTGCTCGCGACCCGCCTCGGGCTCACGGTGGAGAACACCAACACCGACGCCGAGGGCCGGCTGATCCTGGGCGACGCGATCGCGCGCGCGGTGGAGGACGCGCCCGAGCTGCTGATCGACTTCGCCACGCTGACGGGCGCGGCACGCGTGGCGCTCGGTCCCGATCTGCCCGCCACCTTCGTGCAGGACGAGGCGCTCGCCGCCGAGCTGCTCGCCGCGGCGGAGACGGTGCGCGACCCGCTATGGCGACTGCCGCTGTGGGGCGGCTACGACGAGATGCTCAAGTCGGACGTCGCGGACCTGGTGAACGCGCCCGAGGGCGGTTTCGCGGGGGCGATCACCGCAGCGCTGTTCCTGCGCCGCTTCGTGCCGGCGACGTTGCCCTGGGCACATCTTGACACCTTCGCCTGGCGCCCGACCGCCAAGCCGGCTCGCCCCCGCGGCGGCGAAGCTTATGGCCTTCGCGCTGCCTACGCGCTGCTGAAGGCGCGGTTCGGCTGAGGTAAATATGTGCGGCTCTCCGCCCTCGTGCAGTGACGCTTCGTCCACGTCGTTCCACCGCCCTTGAGGCCTAGAGTCGGCGCTCCTCCCGCGTCGCGCGCTAAACCGCCGCAGCCGCGGCGATGATCGGTACGAACTTCGCCGCAGTGAGGCTCGCGCCGCCGACCAGCGCGCCATCGACGTCGGGTGTCGCCAGTATCGCCTGCGCATTGTCGCCCGTTACCGAACCGCCGTAGAGGATGCGCACGCCGCTCGCCGCGTCGCCGATCAGCTTGCGCATCTTGGCGCGCGCGATGGCGTGGATGGCGGCGATATCGTCCAGCGTCGGCGTCCGCCCGGTGCCGATCGCCCAGCGTGGCTCGTAGGCCAGCGTCAGCCAGTCGCCCGACGCATTCTCGGGCAGCGATTTCTCGATCTGCGCCTGGACGACGCGTTCGGCGCGTCCGGCGTCACGTTCGGCGCCCGTCTCGCCACAGCACAGGATCACCTGCAGCCCGTGGCGATGCGCGGCGGACGCCTTGGCCCATGCGTCCTGACTGGTTTCGTGCTGGTCGTGCCGGCGCTCGGAATGGCCCACGATGGAGAAGCGCGCCCCCGCCTCGCGTACCATCGCCGCCGAGACGCAGCCGGTGTGCGCACCGCTGTCCGCCTCGTGCACGTCCTCGGCGCCGATCATCAACCCCGGCACGCGCTCCGCCGCCGGCGCGATCAGCGTGAACGGCACCGCCACCATCACGTCGACGGCGGGCGTGCCAGCCGCCGCTGCGGCAATCGCCTCCAGCTCGCCCAGCGCGGCGCGGCTGCCGTTCATCTTCCAATTGCCCGCGACCAGCTTGCGACGCGTCATCCCGCTCCCCCTCTCGTTACGGCACCGTGGTAGCCAGCCTCGCGGCTTGATGCCACCTCGGCTTGCCCCTAGGACGCGGCCTTCACTTTGTCCGGTCCCTGCTCGCTCATGCTCACCTTCTTCCGCGGCATCATTCATTCCAAGGTCGGCGTCATCGTCACCTTCGGCATCCTGATCGTGATCGCGCTCGCCTTCGCCGCGGGTGACGTGACCGGCCTCGCCAGCAGCACCGGACTGGTCGGGCATCCGGTCGCCGAGGTTGGCGGGGAGAGCGTCACCGCGGCGGACATCCGCCAGCAGGCGCGCGACGAGCTGACCCAGGCACGGCAGGAACAGCCGACGCTCGACATGGCGCAGTTTGTCCAGCTCGGCGGTGTCGACGCGGTGATCAACCGCAACGTCAGCGCGCTCGCGCTCGAGACGTTCGGGCGCGACCAGGGAATGCGCGTCAGCCGGGCGCTGATCGGCAGCGAGCTTAAGGCGATCCCCGCTTTCGCGGGCGCGACGGGCCAGTTCGATCAGCAGGCCTATGAGCGGCTGATCGCGCAGCGCGGCTTCACCGACGCGCAGGTGCAGGCGCAGTTCGCGCGCCAGATCATGGCCCAGTTCCTCACCCAGCCGACGATCGGGGCGCATCAGGTCCCGCAGCAGCTCGCGCTGCACTATGCCTCGCTGCTGCTCGAGCGGCGCAGCGGCCAGGTCGCGTTCGTCCCGGCGAGCGCGAGCGGCCCGGCCCCGAGCGATGCCGACGTGCAGCAATGGTATCAGCGCAACATCGCGCGCTACACCACGCCCGAGCGGCGCGTGATCCGCTACGCCACGGTGAGCCCCGCGCAGGTGGCCACGCAGGTCACGCCGACCGACGCCGAGGTGCAGCAGGCCTATAACGCCGCCAAGGCGACCTATGCGCCCAAGCAGCTGCGCGACGTCACGCTGGTGACCGTGCTCGACGAGAAGGCCGCCGCCGCGCTCGCCGCCAAGGTGAAGGCGGGAACGCCGCTGGGCGCCGCGGCGCGCGCCGCGGGACTCGAGCCGCGCACGATCACCGCGGTCGATCAAGGCGCGCTGGCCGCGCAGACTTCACCCGCGGTGGCGCAGGCGATCGCCGGCGCTGCCGGGGGTGCGGTGGTAGGGCCGGTGCGCGGCGCGATCGGCTTCATCGTCGCGCGCGTCGACAAGATCACCAACGACCCGGGCAAGACGCTGGCGCAGGCGCGCGACGAACTTGTCAGGCAGCTCCGCGCGAGCAAGACCAAGGACGCGATCACCGCGATCCGCGACAAGGTTGACGACTCGCTTGGCGACAATGCCAACATCAACGAGGTCGTGGCTGACCAGAAGCTGACCGCGCAGACCACCCCCGCACTGCTGCAGAACGGGACCAATCCGGATCAGCCGGGAACCCCTGCGGATCCGGCACTGGCACCCGTCGTCGCCGCGGCCTTCGCCGCCGAGGAGGGCGATACGCCGACGACGGTGAACCTGGGCGAGGACGGCAGCTTCGCCGTGGTGGCGCTTGACCGCGTGGTAAAACCCACCCCGCTGCCGCTTGCCGCCGCGCGCGCGCGCGTTGTCGCCGACCTTACCGCGGATCGTGCCGCCAAGGCCGCGCAGCAGGCGGCGAACACGCTGGTGGCGAAGGTAAAGTCGGGCGCGACGCTGCCCGCGGCGCTGTCGGCGACGGGGGTCACGGCGCCCCCGGTGCAGCCGATCACCGCTTCGCGCAGCCAGATCACCGCGCGCGGCCAGGTCAATCCGGTCCTCGCCGCGCTGTTCAGCATGGCGCCGGGCACCGCGCGGGCGGTGCCGTCGCCGGACGGCAAGGGCTGGCTGGTACTCAAGCTCGACCAGGTCGTCCCGGGTGACGCGAGCAAGCAGCCGCCGCTGATCCAGGCGACGCGGGCGGATCTGGGTCGCGCGATCGGGCCGGAATATGCGCAGCAGTTCGCCAATGCGGTTGCCAAGCTGCAGGGGGCGAAGCGTCACGACGACGCGATCGCGCAGCTGAAGAAGGATCTGGTCGGTGGCGGGGCGCAATAGCACGGACGAAGCGGCGCGCGCCGCGCTCGCGGCGGGACGTCCCGCACTCGTGTGGCGCCGTCGCATCGCCGACACCGAGACGCCGGTCGCCGCCGCGCTGAAGCTGATCGAGCCGGGCCGCGGCGACTTCCTGCTCGAGTCGGTCGAGGGCGGCGCGGTGCGAGGGCGCTATAGCTTGCTCGGGCTCGCGCCCGACCTCGTGCTGCGGGCGCGCGGCGAAGTGGCCGAGATCAACCGCGACTGGCTCGACGACCGCGACGCCTTCACTCCGTGCGCGGAGACCACGCTGGCGGCACTGCGCACGTTGGTGGCCAGCATCCGCATGGAGGTCGCGCCCGAGCTGCCCGGCGCACTCGCCTGCCTGGTCGGCTATTTCGGTTACGAGACGGTCGGGCTGGTCGAGAAGCTGCCCGCACCGCCGCGCGATGCGCTCGGACTTCCCGACCTGATGTTCGTTCGCCCCACCGTCATGCTGGTGTTCGACCGGCTCACCGACGCCTTGTTCCTGGTCGCCCCGGTGTGGCCGGACGCTGGCGCGACCGAGGCGGCGGTGGCGCGCGCGGTCGAACGGCTCGACGTGGTCGAGGCGCGGCTGGCGCACGCGTCGCTGCCCCCGCCGATCCGCAGCGACGCGGCCGAGCTCGCGCTCACGCCCGTTATGCCCGCCGAGCGCTATCGCGCGATGGTGGCGGCGGCGAAGGACTATATCGCGGCGGGCGACATCTTCCAGGTGGTGCTGGCGCAGCGCTTCACCGCCCCCTTCCCGCTCCCCGCCTTCGAACTCTATCGCGCGCTGCGGCGGATCAACCCCTCGCCCTTCCTCTACCATCTCGACCTGCCCGGTTTCGCGCTGACCGGATCGAGCCCCGAGATCCTCGTGCGCGCGCGCGATGGTGAGGTGACGATCCGCCCGATTGCGGGCACGCGGCCGCGCGGCCGCACCGCAGCGGAGGATGCCGCCAACCGCGACAGCCTGCTCGCGGATCCCAAGGAGCGGGCGGAGCATCTGATGCTGCTCGATCTCGGGCGCAACGACGTCGGCCGCGTGGCGGCGCCCGGCACGGTCCAGGTGACCGACAGCTATGGCATCGAGTTCTACAGCCATGTCATGCACATCGTTTCGAACGTCGTGGGCCGGCTCGACCCGAGTCACGACGCCATCGACGCGCTGTTCGCGGGTTTCCCGGCCGGGACGGTGAGCGGCGCGCCGAAGGTGCGCGCCTGCCAGATCATCGCCGAGCTCGAGTCCGAGAAGCGCGGCGCGTATGCCGGCGGGGTCGGCTATTTCTCGCCGGACGGATCGATGGACTCGTGCATCGTGCTGCGCACCGCGGTGGTGAAGGACGGCGCGATCCATGTCCAGGCGGGCGCCGGGATCGTCGCCGACAGCGACGCGGCGGCGGAGCAGCGCGAGTGCGAGGCGAAGGCGGGCGCGTTGTTCGCCGCCGCGCGGGAGGCGCTTCGGAACGCGAGCGAGCCGGGCTTCGGGCAATAAGACAGGGCGTTTCGCCGCGGGCGGTCGCTCAGTCCCTTGATTTACGCTCAGCCCGCAAACGGGACTGAAGCCTGTCACGCGGCAATCGAGTGCGGCAAACCGGCGGCGGAGACATGTTCAGGCGCGTGCGGGCACGATCACCACGCGGCCCACCTGCTTGATTGCGGACGTAGCGTCGGCTGGCCTCAGCGTCCGCCGGGGATCATCGAGTCGTTCTTCTCCGCGGCACGTTTTTCCGCGGCGAACGCGTTGTTGATCGAGAGCGCGCAACCCGACTGACCCGCGCTGCCGACCGGCGAACAACTGTCCGGCACACCACCGTTCACCCGGCTGGCGCGGTCCGCCACCGCGACCCGGTTCGTCCACGCCTGGTTCTTCGCGGCGGGTTCGGCGGTGTTGCGCAGCTCCTTGGGAATGCGGAACTGGTCGCCCGGGTTGATGTGGCTGCATACCACCACCTCGTCGCCCTGCGCGGGCGGGCAGGTCTCGTTGCCGGACAGGGTGACGCTGCGGACGCGCTGCGGTGTCCGTCCGGTGTCTCCGACGGCCTGGGTCTGAGCCGCCGCCGCGAGCGGCAGCACGACACTGGCGGCAACCACGACCAACGAACGCAGCATCGACCTTCTCCTCGCGTGACCAACGCACGCCCCGTCCGCTGGCTCCGCGTGCGGCATGGCTCCGCTATGTCGAATGTTTGCCGGCGTGCAAGATTCCTTTCGCCGCGGCGACCACGCCGCGTGTTGCGATGCGGCCCGCATCGGCTATGGCGGTGGCATGATCCTGGTGGTCGACAATTACGACAGCTTCACCTGGAACCTGGTCCATTATGTCATGGAGCTGGGGGCCGAGGTGCGCGTGGTGCGCAACGACGAGCTGACCGCGGCGGAAGCGCTGGCGAGCGGCGCGCAGGCGATCCTGATCTCGCCGGGGCCGTGTACGCCCAACGAGGCGGGGATCAGCCTCGACCTGGTCGCCGCTTGCGCTGCGGCGCGGCGTCCGCTGTTTGGCGTCTGCCTCGGGCACCAGGCGATCGGCCAGTATTTCGGCGGACGGGTGGTACGCGGCGGGTTGATGCACGGCAAAACCTGCCCGGTGGAGCATGACGGCTCCGGCGTCTTCGAGAACCTGCCCTCTCCCTTCACCGCCACGCGCTACCATTCGCTGATCGTCACCGACGTACCCGATATGCTCGCGGTCAACGCGACCGCGGCAGACGCCTCGGTGATGGGACTGCGACATCGCGAGCTGCCGATCCATGGCGTCCAGTTCCACCCGGAGAGCATCGCCACGGAGCATGGTCATGCGCTGATCGCCAACTTCCTGCGGTTGGCGGGGATAGATCACGTTGCCCGGGCGGCGGCATGACCGTCGTGGCCGCGTTACCCGATCCGGCCACGCCGCTGTCGCGCGAGAGCGCGGCACAGGCATTCGCAGACATCCTCGACGCGCGAGCGAGCGAGGATGCGATCGCCGACTTCCTGCTCGAACTCTCGCTGCGCGGCGAGACCAGCATCGAAATCGCCGCCGCCGCGCGCGCGCTGCGTGACCGGCTGATCCCGATCACCGCACCCGCAGGTGCGATCGACGTGTGCGGCACCGGCGGCGATGGGCAGCACACGCTCAACGTGTCGACGGCGGTAAGTCTGGTGGTCGCCGCCTGCGGCGTGCCGGTCGCCAAGCATGGCAATCGCGCGGCCTCGTCCAAGGCAGGTGCGGCCGATACGCTGGAGGCGCTCGGCCTCGACATGGAACGCGCCGGTGCACAGGCCGAGGCGACGCTTGCGGAGCTCGGCATCGGCTTCCTGTTCGCGGGGAACCATCATCCGGCGATGCGCCGCATCACCCCGATCCGGCGTCGCATCGGCCGTCGCACCATCTTCAACCTGATGGGGCCACTCGCCAATCCTGCGCATGTCACGCGCCAGCTCATCGGCATCGCGCGCCCCGATTACGCCCCGATCTACGCCGCCGCGCTGACCGAGCTGGGCAGCGAGGCGGCGCTGGTCGTCGCCGGCGAGGAAGGGCTGGACGAGATGTCGGGCGCCGGACCGACCGCTGTCGTGTCGATCGGCGCGGTGTCGCTGCCCGCGCGGGTCGTTCCCGAGGACGCGGGCGTCACGCGCCATCCGACCAGCGCGATCCGCGGCGGCGACCCGGCGTATAATGCGCTCGCGCTGCGCCGCCTGCTTGGCGGCGAGCACGGCCCCTATCGCGACGCGGTGCTGCTCAACGCGGCCGCTGCGCTGATGCTCGCCGGTCGCACCGCCACGCTCGCCGACGGTGCCGCGCGTGCCGCTGAGGCGCTCGACCGTGGCGACGCCAACGCGCTTCTAGACCGCTGGATCGCCTACGCATGACCATCCTCGCCGACATCTGCGCCACCAAACGCGATGAGGTGCGTGCCCGCCGCGCCGCCGTGAGCGATGCCCAGCTTCGCGAGCGCGCCGCGGCTCAGTCGGCGCCGCGCGGGTTCGTCGCCGCGCTTGAGCGGACCGTCATGGCGGGGCGCCACGCGCTCATCACCGAGATCAAGAAAGCGAGCCCGTCCAAAGGGTTGATCCGGCCGGACTTCGATCCGCCGGCGCATGCACGCGCTTATGCTGAGGCGGGCGCCGCCTGCCTTTCGGTGCTGACCGACGCGCCCTATTTCCAAGGGAGCGAAGACTATCTGATCGCCGCGCGCGCGGCCTGCGATCTCCCGGTGTTGCGCAAGGACTTCACCGTCGATCCGTGGCAGGCGCTCGAGGCGCGCAGCATCGGCGCCGACGCGATCCTGCTGATCGTCGCCGTGCTGGACGACTCACTGCTCGCCGAGTGCGAGGCCGCGGCGCTCGAACAGGGGCTCGACGTGCTGGTCGAGGTGCATGACGCCGCCGAGCTCGAGCGTGCGGCACGGCTGCGCTCGCGGCTGATCGGCGTCAACAACCGCGACCTGCGCACCTTCGAGGTCGATGTCCGCCGAACCGAGCAACTCGCCGCCCTCGCGCCAGCGGGGACGCTGCTGGTGGCGGAGAGCGGGCTCACCACCCGCGCCGACCTGGACTCGCTTGCAGCGCACGATGTGCATTGCTTCCTGATCGGTGAGGCGCTGATGCGGCAGCACGACGTCGCCGCGGCGACGCGCCTGCTGGTCGGCTGACGTGAGCGGGCTGACTCACCTCGACGACGCCGGCGCCGCGCATATGGTCGACGTCAGCGCCAAGCAGCCGACCCGTCGGGAGGCGGTGGCGACCGGCCGGATCACGATGAGCGACGCCGCGGTCACCGCGATCCGTGCCGGGGCGGTCGCCAAAGGCGACGTACTGGCGGTTGCACGCGTGGCGGGGATCATGGCGGCGAAGCGCACCAGCGACCTCGTGCCGCTTTGCCACCCGCTCCCGCTCAGCCGCGTCGCGCTCGACCTCGACCTCGACGCGACTGGGGTGATCGCCACCGCCACCGTGGCGACGGATGGCAAGACCGGGGTGGAAATGGAGGCTCTCACCGCGGTGTCGGTGGCGCTGCTGACCGTTTACGACATGGCCAAGGCGCTCGACAAACGGATGATGATCGACGGCGTCCGGCTGATCGAGAAGCGCGGCGGCCGCTCGGGCGATTGGCGCGCCTGATGGCCGGGTTGCTGCCGGTCGAGGAAGCGCAGGCGCGCGTGCTTGCTTTGGGCACGCCGGTCGAAAAGGTGGAGGTGCCGATCGGCGAGGCGCTCGGCCGTTGGGCCGCCGAGCCCGTGCGCGCGCGCCGCACCCAGCCCGCGCACGACGTCTCGGCGATGGACGGCTATGCATTGCGCTTCGCCGATCTAGGCGGGTCGCTGCACGTGATCGGCGAGAGCGCGGCGGGAGCGCCGTTCGCGGGGACGCTTGCTGAGGGCGAAGCGGTGCGGATCTTCACCGGCGCGGTGATGCCGGTGGGCAGCGACACGGTGCTGGTCCAGGAAGAGGCGCACCGCGACGGCGAGCGCGTGACGCTCCATGGTGAGGGCCCGGCACATCGCGGCCGCAACGTGCGCCCGCGCGGGCTCGACTTCGCCGAAGGCGACGAGCTGGTCGCGCGCGGCGAACGCTTCACCGCGGCGCGGCTCGCGGTGGCGGCGACCGGCGGCGTCGGTCGCGTGACGGTCGCGCGGGCGGTGCGCGTCGCGCTCGCGGCGACGGGCGACGAACTGGTGGAGCCGGGCACGCCGGGCGACGCCCTTCCCGAGTCCAACCGCCTGCTGCTGCGCGCCCTGCTCGCCGACATGGGGGTCGAGATCGTCGATCTGGGTATCCTGCCCGACCGGCTCGACCGGCTCACCGCCGCCTTCACCGCGGTCGACGCCGACGTGCTCGTCACGACGGGCGGCGCGTCGGTCGGCGACCATGATCTCGTCCGCCCCGCGCTTGCCGCGGCAGGGGTGACGCTCGACTTCTGGCGTATCGCGCTGCGGCCGGGCAAGCCGATGCTGGCGGGGCGCCGCGGTCGGCTCGCGATTGTGGGTCTGCCCGGCAACCCCGTGTCCGCGTTCGTCACCGCGCTCTTGTTCGTGCGCCCGCTCGTCGCCCACCTCGCCGGCGCGGCGCAGCCCTTCCCCGTCGCCACCAGCGCACTGCTCGGCGAGGACCTTCCGGTCAACGGCGAGCGCACGGACTATTTGCGCGCCGAGCTGCGCGACGGCCGCGTCTATGCCTCGACCATCCAGGATAGTTCGATGCTGCGCACGTTGGCACGTTCGACCTGCCTGATTGTGCGTGCGCCACAGGCTCCCGCGGCGCACGCCGGCGACTCGGCGGAAATCCTCACGATCGCTTGACGCACCTGCACATGTTCCATAAAGGTTCCTTATCCGTTCGCGATGGAGGAATGTGGACATGCTGACGCGCAAACAGCACGAGCTGATCTGCTTCATCGAGGATCGGCTCGCCGAGAGCGGCGTGTCGCCCTCGTTCGAGGAGATGAAGGACGCGCTCGAGCTGAAGAGCAAGTCGGGTGTCCACCGGCTGATCAGCGCGCTGGAAGAGCGCGGCTACCTGCGTCGCCTGCCCAATCGCGCCCGCGCGCTGGAGGTGCTCAAGGCGCCCGAGCGTGGAGAGCCGAAGCGCGCGGCAACGCCGTCGCGGCGTGCCCCTGCCGAGCCGGTGGCGCCTGCCAACGATATCGTCGAGATCCCACTGCACGGCCGGATCGCGGCGGGTGTTCCGATCGAGGCATTCGAGGGTGCGACCACCCTCCCCGTTCCCGCTGCGCTGCTCGGCAGCGGCGAGCATTTTGCGCTCGAGGTCGCCGGTGACTCGATGGTGGACGCCGCCATCCTGGACGGCGACTATGCGCTGATCCGCCGCCAGGAGGTGGCCCGCGACGGCGAGATCGTCGTCGCGCTGATCGACGAGAGCGAGGCGACGCTGAAATATTTCCGGCGCGAGGGGGCAATGATCCGGCTCGATCCGGCGAACCGCTCCTACGATCCGCAGCGTTATTCGCCAACCCAGGTGCGGGTGCAGGGAAAATTGGCGGGGATCCTTCGCCGCTACGATTGACGGAGTTCTCGTCGGCGGGCCTCGTGTAACGCCTTCGAACGGCTTCCGCGCGGCGCTCGGCGCGTCTGGAGAAGTTGACCGCGCGATCGCCGGAACAGGGCGCGTCAGGAGGTGGCGTCGACCTGCCCCGCCTGAACGTCATACGTCTTGCTACCGTGGCGGGACGGGTGCGGTGATCCAAGGGTGCGTGTCGCCGGGGGTGCGGACCGTCACCACCCGATCGTTCGCGAAGGTGACAGCCACGCCGCCGGTCCGTGCGAGCGCGTCGCGGTCGAGCGTCAGCCAGCGCGCGCGACACGCCCGCGGCACGCGGCGCTCGCTTACAACCACGTCGGCGCTGGCGCAGAGGGGCGCGAGGCGCGCGGTGGATACGTAATAGCCGCTGCGGGTCGCCAGCACGCGGCGCCAGCGAGGGCCGACCCGGCGCTGCCACCAGCACAGATCGCGATTGCAGCGGGCCTCCCGGGACTCGCTGAGCAATCCCGGCACGCCGTCGAGGCCGCCGTTCTGTGCCAGCACGTCGCGAACATAGCCGCCGCTGCGATCGCGCAGCAGCGCCAGGCCGCCGTCTGCCTGGCGTAGCGCGAGATGGCGCCCGTCGCCGGTGACGAGCAGGTCGGGCGGCGGGGTCGCGAGCGTCCAGGCGGCGCCGAGCAGCCATGGTGCCACGCCGAGATAGCGCCACCGCGTTCGCCATAAGGCGAGCCATATGCCTCCTGTCACCATCATCGCGAACGCGCCCAACGGCATCGCCGGGACCGCGCGAACCGCGCCCGGCAGCGCGGCGACCGTGTGCGCGATCCACAGCAGCGCCGCGATCGCGCGACCGGCCAGCCACCAGGCCGGTGCACCCAGCGCTACGGCATCAAGCAGCAGCGCGAGCGCGACCGCTGGCATGATCGCGAAGGTGGTCAGCGGGATCGCGACGATATTGGCGACCGCGCCATAGGCACCGGCCTGGTGAAAGTAAAAGATCGCGATCGGCATCAGCGCCAGTTCCACCACCGCGCCGGTCAGCAGCAGCGAGGTGCCCTCGCGCGCCAGCTTGCGCGGCCATGGCTCGTCGCGCGCCATCAGCAATGTGCGAATGCGCGGGTGCTCGTGCAGCGCGACGATCGACGCCACCGCCGCGAACGACAGCTGGAAGCTCGGTCCCACCACGGCCTCGGGCCAGGCGGCGAGCACCACCAGCGCACCCATCGCGACCAGCCGCAGCGTCAGCGCCTCGCGCCCCAGCGCGAGGGCGGCGAGAACCATCAGCGCGGCGACGCAGCTCCGGATCGTCGGCACCTGCGAGCCGGTCAGCCAGGTATAGCCGATCGCGGCGATCGCCCCCGCCCCCGCGGCGACGAGCGGCAGCCGGCCGGTGAGCGCGAGCCGACGCGACAAGGCCAGCAGCCGCAGGACCGCGGTCATCACGATCCCGACCGTGGCGGTGATATGGAGGCCGCTGACCGAGAGCAGATGGGCCAGTCCGGCACGACGCATCGCCAGCGAATCGGCGTCGTCGATCGCGCCCATGTCACCGGTGACCAGCGCCGCCGCGATCCCGCCCCCGCTGCCCGGCAGCGCGGTCGTGATATGCGTGGTAAGGCGATCGCGCACCCCCGGTGTGCCAGCGGCGCCAGCATGGAGCGCGACCGGCACGAAGCCGCGCCCGCTCGCGCCGACCTGGTCGAACCACGCCGCGCGCGCCGCGTCATAGGCACCCGGCACCGCCGGGGGAGCGGGCGGCATCAACCGTGCCCGCAGCGTCAGCACCGCGCCCGGGCCCAGTGTCGTCGGCAGCGCGGTCTGCGGCAGGCTGACCCGCACGCGCACTGGCGCACGCCGCGGCGGCCGCGCCCAGCGCAGTTCGCGCAGCGTCACGCGGACCAGCCCGCGCGCGGGGAGCGGCTCGATCTTATCGATCGTGCCGGTCAGCCGCACCACCGCTGGTCGGTCGAGCGTCGGCGCCGCCACCCGCAGCGCCCGCGACCACGCCAGCGCATCCCCCGCCGCGACCGCCAGCGCAAGCGTCGCCACGAACGGCGCCGCACGCCCACCGCGCCACGCCGCCATCGCCAGCGCCGCCAGCCCGAGCGTCACCAGCAGGAGCGCGAGCCACTCGCGCCGCTCGGGCAGAACGAACCACAGCGCCGCGCCGCCTCCGAGCGCCACCGGCAACCATAGAAATAATTGATCGCGCTCCGCTTCCAGCCAGCGTTCCAAAGCGTTGCCGAGGCGGCACGCGATTTGATGCGGAAGAGAGGCTTTGCTAGGGGCGAACGCGGCCGATCGAGCCATCCGAACATCCAGCCTGGGAGCACGCGCGCTTGAGCGCAACCGACATCAACAAGGGCGAGGTCGTCACTCGTTTCGCTCCGTCACCGACGGGGTTCCTTCACCTGGGCGGCGCGCGCACCGCGCTGTTCAATCTCCTTTACGCGCGCCACCATGGCGGCACCTTCCGGCTGCGCATCGAGGATACCGACCGCGCGCGCTCGACCCAGCCAGCGATCGACGCGATCCTGAGCGGGATGCGCTGGCTCGGGCTCGATTGGGACGGCGAGGAAGTCTATCAGTTCGCGCGCGCCGATCGCCACGCCGCGGTGGCGCACCGGATGGTCGAGGCGGGACACGCTTATCGCTGCTATCTCACCAATGCCGAGCTGGAGGCGATGCGCGCCGCCGCGCAGGCGGCCAAACAGCCGCTGCGGATCCGCTCGCCGTGGCGTGACCGCACCGACTGGCCCGCGGACCAGAGCTATGTCGTCCGTCTGCGCGCGCCGACCGAGGGGGCGACGACCATCCACGATCGCGTCCAAGGCGAAGTGACGGTCCAGAACGCCATACTCGACGATCTCGTCCTGCTGCGCTCGGACGGCACGCCGACCTATATGCTCGCGGTGGTAGTCGACGATCACGACATGGGCGTCACCCATGTGATCCGCGGCGACGACCATCTCAACAACGCCTTCCGCCAGCTGCCGATCTATCGCGCGATGGACGCGGTGGAGGGCGGCTGGCCCGATCCGGTCTACGCGCACATCCCGCTGATCCACGGCAGCGACGGCGCCAAGCTCTCCAAGCGCCACGGCGCGGTCGGGATCGAGGCGTATCGCGACGAGCTCGGCATCCTCCCCGAGGCACTCGATAATTATCTGCTGCGCCTCGGCTGGGGGCATGGCGACGACGAGATCATCAGCCGCGACGACGCGATCCGCTGGTTCGACCTCGACGCGGTGGGCAAGTCGCCAAGCCGGTTCGACCTGAAGAAGCTGGAACATCTCAACGGTCATTATATCCGCGTCAGCGACGATACGCGGCTCGCCGCGCTGGTGGCCGACCGGCTCGACTTCGATCACGACGACACGCGTCGCGCCGTGCTGGCCGCCGCGATGCCCGCGCTGAAGCCGCGCGCAGCCAATCTCAACGAGCTGGCCGATGGCACCGCCTTCCTTTTCGCGACGCGCCCGCTAGCGGTCGACAACGTCGCGGCGCCGCTGCTCGACGGCGACGCGGCGGCGCTGCTGGCCCGGCTGCACGCCGCGCTTGACGCGCTGCACCACTGGGATACGGAGACCACCGAAGCCGCGGTGCGGCAGGTGGCCGAGGACGCCGGCGTCAAACTGGGGCAGGTCGCCCAGCCGCTGCGCGTCGCGCTCACCGGCCGCAAGACCTCGCCCGGGATCTTCGACGTACTCGTCCTTCTAGGACGCGACGAGAGCCTCGCTCGGATCGCGGACCACAAAGCCTGACAGGAGACCATCCATGACCGAAGCAGCCCAGTTCGCCCTGTCGGGCAAGGAGCTCGAATATCCGGTACTGTCGGGCTCGGTCGGCCCCGACGTGGTCGATATCCGCAAGCTCTATGCGCAGACCGGCGCCTTCACCTATGATCCCGGCTTCACCTCGACCGCCTCGTGCCAGTCCAAGCTGACCTATATCGACGGCGACGAGGGCGTGCTGCTCCACCGCGGCTATCCGATCGGGGAGCTGGCCGAGCAGTCGAGCTTCATGGAGGTCTGCTATCTCCTGCTCAACGGCGAGCTGCCCAATGGCGACGAGCTGGGCCATTTCACTCGCACGATCACGCGCCACACGATGGTGCACGAGCAGCTCGCGCAGTTCTTCCGCGGCTTCCGTCGCGATGCGCATCCGATGGCGATCATGTGCGGGGTGGTCGGCGCGCTGAGCGCTTTCTACCACGACTCGACCGACATCCACGATCCGCAGCAGCGCATGATCGCGTCGCACCGGTTGATCGCCAAGATGCCGACGATCGCAGCGATGGCCTATAAGTACAGCGTCGGGCAGCCGTTCCTCTATCCGGACAACTCGCTGAGCTACACCGGCAATTTCCTTCGCATGACGTTCGGCGTGCCGGCCGAGCCCTATGAGGTGAACCCGGCGGTCGAGCGCGCGATGGATCGCATCTTCATCCTCCACGCCGATCACGAACAGAATGCATCGACTTCGACCGTCCGGCTCGCCGGTTCGTCGGGTGCCAATCCGTTCGCGTGCATCGCGGCGGGCATTGCCTGCCTGTGGGGCCCCGCGCACGGAGGCGCCAACGAAGCGGCGCTCAACATGCTGCACGAGATCGGCACGCCCGAGCGTATCCCCGAGTTCATCGCACGCGCCAAGGACAAGAACGATCCGTTCCGCCTGATGGGCTTCGGCCACCGCGTCTATAAGAACTACGACCCGCGCGCGACGGTGATGCGCAAGACCGTGCGCGAGGTGTTCGAGGCGCTCAACGTCAGCGACCCGGTGTTCGAGACCGCGCTGCGGCTCGAGGAGATCGCGTTGAACGACAGCTATTTCGTCGAAAAGAAGCTGTTCCCCAACGTGGACTTCTACTCGGGGGTGATCCTCTCGGCGATCGGCTTCCCGACCAGCATGTTCACCGCGCTGTTCGCGCTCGCGCGCACGGTCGGCTGGGTCGCGCAGTGGAACGAGATGATCACCGATCCCGACCAGAAGATCGGTCGGCCGCGCCAGCTCTACACCGGGCCGACGCAGCGCAGCTACGTTCCGCTGACGCAGCGCTGACTGGATGCGCCGGCTCCGGCCGCTCCTGATCGTCATCGGCGTCGCAATGACGCTGATGGGATTGCTCTGGATCGGCCAGGGGCTGGGCTACGTTCACTGGCCGCGGTCGAGCTTCATGCTCGATCAGCGGCCGTGGGCAGATTATGGCAGTGCGCTCGCGGTGGCGGGGCTGCTGCTGGTATTGCTCGCCCGGCGCTGGCCGCGACGCTGATCGCCCGTCGCGCGGGCGCGTCAGTCTCCCCTCACGTGCTGCGGCATACGCGGGCGCCATCCAAGCGAGCTGCGCATAGCCGTGGCGGGTCGCGACACGGGGTGACCGCGCCGGATCTAAAATCTAGTTCGATGATCACCCGATGTGGTTCGAACGGCTCGAACGAGGGTGGCGCGGAGGACGGTGATGCGGCTCATCGGCAAACTGGATTCCCCCTATGTCCGCCGGGTGGCGGTGTCGCTGACGCTGATGGAGATCGGCTTCACGCTGGAACCCTTGTCGGTGTTCACCGACCTGGACGCGTTCGCCGCGATCAATCCGATCGTCAAAGCCCCGACGCTGGTCCTTGACGATGGGACGCTGCTGATCGATTCGACGCTGATCCTGGACTATGCCGAGCGCCGTGCGGCGGTCGACCGCCGGCTGATGCCCAGCGCGTTGAGTGCGTTCGCCGCCTCGCAGCATGTGATCGGCATCGCGCTTGCTGCCTGTGAGA
This sequence comes from Sphingomonas larreae, assembly GCF_051400595.1. Taxonomy (NCBI): domain Bacteria; kingdom Pseudomonadati; phylum Pseudomonadota; class Alphaproteobacteria; order Sphingomonadales; family Sphingomonadaceae; genus Sphingomonas; species Sphingomonas larreae. The sequence goes on along the minus strand of NZ_JBLFFI010000002.1, from coordinate 581,395 downwards.
AGGCGGTGCAGATCGCGTACGAGCGCCGGCTTCGCCCGGCCGAGAAGCAGCATCAGCCATGGCTCGATCGCGTCCACGCGCAGCTGCGCGCATCGCTCACTCTCCTCGACGCCGCTTACGCGGGGACGCCCGAGTGGCTGATCGGCCCTCGCCCACAACAGGCCGATATCAGCGCGGCGATCGCCTGGCAGTTCGCACAGTCGGTCGAGCCGGGCATCGTCGGCGTGCAGCAGGCGCCCGCCCTGGCGGCACTGTCGCTCCGCGCCGCCGCGCTACCTGCCTTTGTCGCGCACATGCCCTGAACGTCTCGTGATCGTCGCCGCGTTGTCGTCGACAATGCCGGACGCGGAGTGACGTCGCGGCCGCGGCTCGCCACGACTGGCGCGTCGTCACGAATTCCGTGCGACACGAGTCGGTCGCGGCGCGGGAATGGGATCGGGGCCGCGATCCGCTGCGATGCGCTACGCGACGCGGTGGATCGATGCCGCCGACCGTCACCGCTACGCTGTCGCGCTACAGATGAGAGAAGCCCTCCATTGAAGCGCGCACACCTATGTCTCGAGGCTCTCAGGCAATTTTGATGAGTAGCAGCTTCGCATGCTGCAAGCTGACGCCTCCCTTGCAAGGCGAGCGGGAGGCGGAGCGGCCGGCGCGTTAACGTTGGCCGGCTCACTTCAGAACGGGAACACCGCGTCAAACACCTGCTGTCCCCAGCGCGGCTGCTGGACGTCGGTGATCTGACCGCGTCCGCCATAGCTGATCCGCGCGTCTGCGATCTGGCTGCTGAGGATGCTGTTGTCGCGCGCGATGTCCTGCGGCCGCACGACGCCGCTGACCAGCAGCTGGCGCAGCTCGAAATTGACGCGCACCTCCTGATGACCGCGGATCACCAGATTGCCGTTGGGCAGGACGCCGACCACCGTGGCAGCGACCACGGTGTTGATCTGCTCGCTACGCGACGTGTTGCCCGATCCGGTGCTACCCGAGGCGTTTTTGGCATCCACCAGCGACGCCGGATTGGCTCCCGACGGCAACACCTTCTTGAGCGTGCCCTCGAGCCCGAGGAAGCTGGGCAGGCCGACGTTTTCGCTCCCGCTGCGCGCCCGGCTCGACTTGTTATCGAGCGTCGCGCTGTCGGCGATACTGATCCGCACCGTCAGAATGTCGCCGACCTGTGCCGCGCGCTGGTCGTGGAAAAAGGCGCCCGCGCCGGTCCTGAACAGCGACGCGCTGCCGCCCGGCTCGACCATCGTGGCGGGGTCACGCCCGTCCCGTGCCTGGTCGCCCAGCGACGGCGTGACCGTCGGCGCGATCGGGGCCTCCGCGGGATCGATGCGCGGCGGCTTGCCGACCTGCTTGAGCCGGCCGACCGCGCCGCAGCCCGCGAGCAGCGGCACGATCGCGGCGAGCAGCATCGCGTTGCGGTAGGGCACCAGTTTCATCACGTCTTCCTTGTCTTACCCGCTGACCACGACGCGGCCGGGGGCCTCGGCGCGCCCCGACAGCGTCCGCCGTGTGGAGTCGCTCATCACGCGTACCGGCTCGCCCAGACCCGCGGCGTTGAGTGCCTGCCCCTGCGTGCTGATCGTCAGCGTCCCGCTGCGCAGCACGATCGTCACCGGTTCGCCGCGCTGGATAACCTGGGGCGCGCGCAGATCACCCTCGCGCACCACCGCGCCCGCGGCGAGGCGCCGGACCGCGGCGCGGCCGATGATATTAGACGGCGAGAGCGCGCCGCGCATCGGCGGCGGGTCTCCCGGCGTCCAGGCACGCAGGTCGTCCGCGCCGATCACCGTGCCGGTGACGACCGGCTGCGCCAGCACGACCGCGGACGCCACGGCCGGCGGACGCGACTGGCTTGCTGCCGCGCCCGCGATGGTCGCGGCCATCCAAGCGACCAGCACGCCCGTGCATCGTGCCTTCGTCACCACCCTCACCGCAGCTGGGTAGTGGTCGCGAGCATCTCGTCCGCCGTCTTTACGATACGGCTGTTCATTTCATAGGCGCGCTGCGCGCTGATCAATGCGGTGATCTCGGCCACCGGGTTGACGTTCGATGCTTCGAGATAGCCTTGGCGAAGCGTGCCGAAGCCGGGCTGGCCCGGATTGGCAACGGTCGGCTGGCCCGACGCCTCGGTTTCCTGAAACAGGTTGGAACCCATCGCTTCCAGCCCCGCCTCGTTGACGAAGGTGGCAAGATCGAGCTGGCCGACGTCCTGCAGCTGCGTCTGGTCGGCGAGTTTGACCTGGACCAGCCCGGTCTGGCTGATCGTCACGTCGGTGGCGCCGTTGGGGATCGTAAGGTCCGGCTGCAGCCGATAGCCGTCGGTCGTCACCACCTCGCCCTGATCGGAGAGCTTGAACGCACCCGCACGCGTGTACGCGGTCTCGCCGTTGGGCAACGCGATACGGAAATAGCCCTGACCTTGGATCGCGATGTCCAACTTGCTCTTGCTCTCGGTGGTCGCGCCCTGCTCGAGCACGCGGTACACGCCCGCGGCGCGCACGCCGCTGCCGAGCTGGATGCCCGCGGGCACGCGCGTGCCGTCCGCGCTGGTGGCCGCACCGGGACGGCTCACCTGCTCATAGAGCAGGTCCTCGAACTCCGGGCGCTGCCGCTTGAAGGCGGTCGTGTTCATCTTGGCCAAGCTGACCGCCCAGGAAATGTCGCAGGCCTCGTCCTACATCGGTCGTCACGCTCGCTTCGACACGCCGGTCGCCGGGCTCGGTGACGGTCGGCCGGCCGACTGGTCGTTCCAATATACGCAGCAGCCGAGCTCGCTGATCGCTCACATCAAGGACGACAAGGGCGCCGTCGTGCGGACCATGGCGGTGACTCCCGCGCTCCAGGGCAAGGTCGTGTGGGACGGCGCCAGCGATGTCGGCGGCAAGATGCCCGCGGGCAATTACACGCTGGCGTTGGAGGCGAAGGACATCAACGGCGCGACGATCAATGGCGCGATCACCGCGTCGGGGACGATCACTTCGGCGATGATGCTGGACGGTCGCGCGATCGTCAGCGTCGACGGCACCAATTATCCGCTCGATGCGCTGCTATCGATTGACAGCGCCGAGGCTGTTAGCGCCAAGTGAACGAGCACCCGCGCTCATCGATTGAGGTGGGCGCGGCTTCTGCGCACAGGCACGGTCCTGCCCGGCTTGCAGGCACGGACCGCGCCGGGTCGACGGCGCGTCGCCAGCGCGCATCCTCTCAGGAATGCTTAGGCGTGCGCCGCGATCGGATGCTTGGACGAACTTAAGTCGGCCGTGAGCTTTGCTGAAGCAGCACCACAGACCACGATCACGACCTATAAGCGCGACACCATGCTGACACTGCACCTGTCACGATATCCGCTTCCCTCCTCAGCCTACCGCCTGCCTTGCGATAGCGCGCATCATGCCACCATCTCAGGTACGCTACTCCGGCCGGCGCCGCCGACCCATCGCGACCGGTGAGGGCGATCACGCGCGCTGACACAGGCGACGCCCGGCCGGTTCAGCACTCGACGACGTTCACCGCGAGGCCGCCGAGGCTGGTCTCCTTATACTGGCTGCGCATATCCTCACCGGTCTGACGCATCGTCTCGATCACAGCGTCAAGGCTGACGACATGGCTGCCGTCGCCGCGGAGCGCGAGATAGGCGGCATTGATCGCCTTCACCGCGCCCATCGTGTTGCGCTCGATACACGGGATCTGGACGAGGCCACCGATCGGATCGCAGGTGAGCCCGAGGTTGTGTTCCATCCCGATCTCCGCGGCATTCTCGACCTGTCGGTCGCTGCCGCCGAGCACCGCGGCGAGGGCGCCCGCCGCCATCGAGCAGGCCACCCCGACCTCGCCCTGGCACCCCATCTCCGCCGCGGAGATCGACGCGCGCTTCTTGTACAACATACCGATCGCGGCGGCGGTGTAGAGGAAGTGGCGTGCCCCTGCCCGCGTCGCGCCCGGCACCAGCGTCTCGTAGAAGCGCAACACCGCGGGGAGCACGCCCGCGGCGCCGTTGGTCGGCGCGGTCACCACGCGCCCGCCCGCGGCATTCTCCTCGTTGACCGCGACGGCCCAGAGGCTGACCCACTCAAATACTGCCGCGGGGCTATGCTCCGGCGCCGCAGCCGACAAGGCCTCGTGCAACGCCCGCGCGCGCCGGCGCACGCGCAACCCGCCGGGAAGGACGCCCTCCTGCGTCATGCCCCGATCGATGCACGCCATCATCGCATCGCGCACCGAGTCGATGAAGGCGTCGCTCTCCGACGCGGTCCGCCACGCCTCCTCATTGGCGCGCACCAGCGCACCGATGTTCAGCCCGGTCTCAGCGCAGCGTCCGAGCAACTCCGCGCTTGACGCGAAGGGATGCGCCACCGCGAGATTGTGCGATGCCACCGGCGCGCCGAGCCGGAGAATCGCACCGCCGCCGATCGAAAAATAGGTCTCCTCGAGCGTGCTCCCGTCGGCATAGACGGCATGGAAGCGCACGCCGTTGGGATGTTGCGGCAGGAACGTGCGCGGATGGAAGATGAGGTCGGCCTGCGAGTCGAAGCGCACCTTACGTACACCCGCCAATGTAATTGCCTGACTTGATCGCACCGCGGCGACGATCGCGGGTGCCGTGTCGGGGTCGATGCGCTCGGGCAGCCAGCCGGCAAGGCCGAGGATCACCGCGGTGTCAGTGGCGTGGCCTCGGCCGGTGAGCGCGAGCGAGCCGAACAGCTCGCAGCGCAGGTTGCTGAGCTCGGCGGCGTGCGCGACTGCCCGGTGCGCGAAATCATGCGCCGCGCGCATCGGTCCGACCGTGTGCGAACTGGACGGGCCGACCCCGATGGTGAACAATTCGGCCACGCTGATTAAACGTGCCGCACCGCGGTCGAGCGGCGCCAAGGCGGGATCGGTCTGCACGCGCTCTCCCCGGCCGGTCACGCCCGGCCTCGTTCACGGCGACCCGCGTGGATCACTGCCTCGTTCGTCCTGCCATGACGCGACCGCACCAGGCTCCGGTCCGAAACGTCGGCAGCGCGGCAGGCGGAGCTATCCTGCGCGCCACTATTCTGCTTGGCCCATCGAGGATCAAGCCGGGCGGCGATGGAACCACCAGCGCGGGTCAACGCCAGCCCAGCGCCGGTGCAACGTGCGTCATGATCGCCTCCAGAACATGCACGTTATACTCGACGCCGAGCTGATTGGGCACGGTCAACAGCAACGTATCCGCCTCGGCGATCGCCTCGTCGCCGCGCAGCTGTTCGATCAACCGATCGGGTGCGGCGGCATAGGACCGCCCGAACACCGCCCGCATTGCGTCGATCACGCCGACCTGATCGCTTCCCTCCGCCTGGCCGAAAAAGGCGCGATCGCGATCATCGACGAGCGCGAAGATCGAGCGCGACACGGACACGCGTGGGCTCCACGCGTGCCCGGCCTCGGCCCAGGCCTGGCGATAGGCGCGGATCTGCCGCGCCTGCTGGACGTGGAAGGGTTCGCCGCCCTCGTCTTTCTTGAGCGTCGAACTCTGCAGGTTCATGCCCCGCTGCGCCGCCCAGACCGCGGTCGCATCCGACGCCGATCCCCACCATATGCGCCGCCGCAGCCCCGGTGCGTGCGGCTCGAGCCGCAGCAATCCTGGGGGATTGGGAAACATCGGACGCGGATTGGGCTGCGCGAAGCCTTCGCCCTCCAGCAGCCCGAGGAACAATTCGGCGTGGCGCCGGCCCATATCGGCGTCGCTTTCGCCCTCCGCCGGGGCATAGCCGAAATATCGCCAGCCCTCGATCACCTGCTCGGGCGAGCCGCGACTGATCCCGAGCTGCAGCCGTCCTCCCGCGATCAGGTCCGCCGCGCCGGCGTCCTCCGTCATGTAAAAAGGGTTCTCGTAGCGCATGTCGATGACGCCGGTGCCGATCTCGATACGGCGCGTGCGCGCTCCCACCGCGGCGAGTAGCGGGAACGGCGAGGCGAGCTGGCGCGCGAAATGATGGACGCGGTAATAGGCTCCGTCCACGCCGAGCTGTTCCGCTGCCTCGGCGAGCTCGATCGACTGCAACAAAACGTCCGCGGCCGATCGCGTTGCCGACGACGGCGTCGGCGACCAATGGCCGAACGACAGAAACCCAATCTTCTTCATCACCATCACCCCATAGCGGGAGGGCCCGCTCGCGCCTTAGGTGGCGGTGCGACCGGGCAGCCACAAGCGGGGGCGCCGAAGCGCGACGCGGTCGCGATCAGCCCCGGGCCGGAGCGACCCGCTGCACGAGCCGTGCTACCGCAGCAAAGGCCTCGACCGCGCCCGCCGTCGCGCGCGCTTCCTCGTCCGCCGCGAGATCCGCCGCGTCGAGCGCGGCGGTGAACGTGCGCCAATGGCGCGCGCGACCGTCGGCATGGCCGGCGAGATGACGCGCACCATAGCTTGGGCCAAGCCCCAGAGTGGCCGCCGCCTTGAGCAGGATCGCCGCACCGAGGCTCGATCCCTCCGCCACATAGAGCCAGCCGAGCGCGGTCGCGCGATCGGGCGTTGCACCGGGCGCGAACCGCGGTTCAGGCGGCGTGGCGAGCGGCACCTGGAGATCGTCCGCATCCTGTTCGATCGCGGCCAGGCGTGACCGCTCGCGCAGGTCGGGGATCAGCGCGGCAAGCGTCGGATCGGCATAGAGTGGCGCGACCAGCGAGTGGAAATCGCGATGCACCGTCAGCAGCAGCGCGTATCGCGTGCGATCGGCAAAAGGATCGAGCGCCATTACTGCGTCGTCGAGCCGCTGGTGGGCCGCGCTCGTGGCGGCGCGCAGCCGCTGCGTACGCGCGGTGGGCGGCGATGGAGAGGGACAAGCGCTCGTCGTCACGACGCCGCGCTAGTCGCTTGCCTCGCCGCATGCAACGCGCGTGCTTGCCAGCCGTGCGCCGCATCGCGCATGCGGACAAGCGCGGCGCATCGATGGCCGCCGCCGGGAGACGATGCGTGGACGAAAGCGAACGGTTCGACGCGGTTATCGTCGGAGCCGGGCATAGCGGCGCGGCGGCGGCGGCGGCGCTGCGGCAGCGCGGCTTCACGGGCAGCCTCGCACTGATCGGGGACGAGCCCGATCTGCCTTATGAACGCCCACCCCTCTCCAAGGACTATCTCGCCGGCGCGCGCGCGAGCGAGCGGCTGCTGATCCGCCCGCCGGGCTTCTGGTCAGACCGCGCGGTGACGATGCGGCTCGGGCAGCGCGTCGTTGCGGTGGATGCGGCCGCGCATCGCGTCGCGCTCGAGGACGGCACCGCGATCGGCTACGGCCGCCTGATCTGGGCGGCGGGCGGCCGCGCGCGTCGGCTCGCCTGCGAGGGCCATGATCTCGCCGGAGTGCACACGGTACGCTGCCGCGCTGACGTCGACCGCATGATCGCCGAGCTACCACGGGTTACGCGGGTCGCTGTGGTCGGCGGCGGCTATATCGGCCTGGAGACGGCAGCGGTGCTCACCGCAATCGGCAAGCAGGTCACCGTCATCGAGGCGCAGCCACGGCTTCTTGCGCGCGTCGCGGGCACCACGCTCGCCGATTTCTACGCCAATGTGCATCGCACGCATGGGGTAGCGCTGCGTCTCGACGCGCAGGTCACCGCGATCACCGGCGCCGCTGGCGTGGCCACCGGCGTCCGCCTCGCTGGCGGCGAGACGATCGCCGCGGAGATGGTCATCGTCGGAATCGGCATCATCCCGGCGGTCGCTCCGCTCGTCGCCGCGGGGGCGGACGGCACGGACGGCGTCATCATCGATGCGCTCTGCCACACCAGCCTGCCCGACATCTATGCGATCGGCGACTGCGCGGCGCATCCGAACGTGTTCGCGAACGGAGCAATCATCCGGCTTGAGTCGGTCCAGAATGCCGCCGACCAGGCAACCACCTTGGCCAAGCATCTCACCGGCACCGACGAGCCTTATGCCGCGGTGCCTTGGTTCTGGTCGACCCAATATGACCTGAAGCTGCAGACCATCGGTCTCGCCGCGGGGCATGACGAGGCGATCGTCCGCGGCGCACCCGAGGACCGGCGGTTCAGCGTGATCTATCGTCGCGCAGGTCGGGTCATCGCCTTGGACTGCGTCAATGCGGCGCGCGACTTCGTACGCGGCCGTGCGCTCGTGCTCGCCGGCGCCACCGGCGACGCGGCCACGCTCGCCGACCCCGCCGTGCCGCTGTGACCGCCAGGCCGAACGACGCACGCTGTGCGCCACTACGGGTTCGCGCCGACGCCCGACCGTAGCGGCGCCGTCTTAGCGCGACGCGATCGTAGCGCCGAGACGTGCCAGACCGCGCTGCGCCAGCAGGTGCGAGGACAAAATGCTACCGTCCGGCAGGTCCATCGCGACCGGTGCATCACCGAGCACCTCACCGTAGAGTGCCCGCGCCTGTGCGGCACGACCCGTGCGGGCGTAGACCGCGGCGAGGTTGAGCTTCAACTCCGGGCGTTCCGGGAAGATCGCCCGCTCGGCGTTGATGGTCTGTTCCGCCTTCGCGAGGCTGCCCGCGGAAATAGCCTGATAGCCGACGCGATCCCGCGCGGCCGCTGGCCCGGCAACCATCATCAGCGCCATTCCGACCAGCGCAACACGACCGATGTCCATCATCCGTCTCCTGTCACTTTCCGCACCAACGATCGGGTTACGGTTTTGTGACATGATGATGTCACTTTTTTGACAGCCGAACAAGGCACAAGCGGTGCTCATCCATTGCGTGGCTGTCCGATACGCACATGAGGAATGCTGATTGTCGTTCCTGTGCCCAGAGGGCTCGCGCGGGAAAATCAGAAGCTTAGTGATAGATCTCGCGAGATGTTGCTGTCACTTGCGCGCAACCATAAGAAAGTATGACGCGCGATGATACGGACTCATGCAGGATCAGGATTATAGCTCTAGTCCCAAAGTTACTGGATGAGCGCGGGATCGGATCAGATTCAGGCTCTGACTGACGCAGCGCGTCCTTGCGGTGAAATCACCTTTTCTATCAGGACTATCATGCTTGCACCCGCCTTTCTGACCGACCATGCTGGGTCGACTGATGGCCGTCGTGACCATCTGCTGAAGCGGAGCGTTGCGGCCCGCCTGCTCACTCCACTGCTCGGCGCGCTCGCGCTGCTGTGGCTCCTCGCCGGCCTGACCTCCTACGCCGCGAACGAGATCCATGACGCCAGCAGCGCCGCGGCGGCGATGCAGGACCGCGTCTTGATGCTTAGCGAGATCCGCTCACTCAGCCGCTCGTTGCAGCGAGACGCGCTCAACCTCGTCACGGAGGACGACCCGGCGGAGCGGCAGACGATCGCGGCAAAATTTGCCGCACGCTCTCGCCAGATGCGTGACGATCTGGCGTCGTTGAAGCGCGACGGTGCACCGGTCGCCTTGCCAGCGGCCTATCTCCCGCTTTCCTACCGTGTCATCGACGCGCTCGAACGGGTCGCGCATCAGGCCGAAAGTGGTGACCGCCGCAGCGCGCTGCTGCGCTTCCACCGCGATGTTCGCCCCCCGGAGCGCGCCGCTTCGAAGGTGGCGGACGCGGAGATCCTTCGGCTCGGCGCCGCCGGAACGGCGCTGCGCGGTACCGCCGATACGATGGAAACGACAGCCGGGCGCGGGCTGGTCGTCGCGGTGCTGCTGCTCACCGCGACCGGGCTCGCCACTGGGCTGATCGTCACGCGGCGCAGCGTGATCTTGCCGCTGCAACAGCTACGCTCGATCATGCACGATCTCGCCGCCAACGGCACGGCGGTCACCGTGCCGCACTTCGCCCGATCCGACGAGATCGGCCAGATGGCCACATCGCTCGCCGACCTGCAGCGGCAGCTGGCGCACGCGGAGGCGCAGAAACGCGCGCAGGCGTGTCAGGTTGTCGAGCAGATCGGCCGCGCGCTCGACTCGCTCGCGCGTGGCGATCTCACCGCGCGGGTGGAAGGCGAGATCGCGGGCGAGTTCGCGAAGCTGGGCGCCGACCTCAACACCGCGATGCTGGCGGTGGCGGGGGCACTCGCAACGGTGCGCACGAGCGCCGGCGAGCTTGCCGCGAGCGCCAATGGCATACGCGCCGCGTCCGACGACCTCTCGCAGCGGACGGAGCGCCAGGCCGCCTCGCTCGCGCAGACCGCGGCGGCGATGCATGAGATCACGCAGACAGTGCAGGAAACTGCCGATACGGCCAGTCTCGCCGACGCTTCCGTAGGAGCCGCCCGTGCCGATGCGGATCGCTTGAGCGAGACAGTCCGTCGCGCCACCGAGGCGATGGGGAGGATCGAGCACTCGTCCACCGAGATCAACGAGATCATCAGCGTCATCGACGGCTTTGCCTTTCAGACCAGCCTGCTGGCGCTCAACGCCGGGATCGAGGCAGCGCGGGCGGGCGACGCCGGGCTGGGATTCGCCGTGGTCGCGAGCGAGGTTCGGGCGCTCGCGCAGCGGTCCGGAGAGGCGGCGCACGATGTCAAGGTGCGGATCACCGCTTCGGTGCAGCAGGTGAAGGTCGGGGTCGATCTGGTGGCCGATGCCAGCGCCGCACTGGAGCGTATCAAGGCGCGCGTGATCGAAGCCGCCGAGCTGGTCGCCGCGATCAACCACGCTGCGCGCGAACAATCCATCGGCCTGCAACAGGTCAACGACGCGGTCGCGCAGATGGACGGATCGACGCAGGATAATGTCGCAATGGTGCAGGAGGCGACCGAGGCGGCGCGCCGCCTCGACGACCTCGTGCGGACCATGACCGAGCAGGTCGAGCGGTTCCGGATCGCGGAGCTACCCACCTCCCCCGCGCGCGAGCTGATCGACGTCCGTCGTTCGTCGTCGATCAGGTGAGTCTGCCGCGGCGTCGGGCGAACCGGATGCGGATGCCGGCCACGCCGGCCTGATGCCGGGATCCCCTTGCTTGCTAGGCGATCCAAAGCGGCCAGCGCAGCGAGCCCAAACGGGAAGGGCGGCCCCTCACGGGACCGCCCTCCACCATTGGAACCTCCGATCAGATGATCAGAATTCCTTGTAGAACTGCTCGTTGCCGACGAACCCCAGCTTGGTGATGTTCGAGCGCTTGATGTCGGCCAGCGTCTGATCGACCACCGAGTAGCGCGTCGCCGGATCGGGCTGGAACTGCAGCTCCGGCTCGGGCGTCATCGCCGCCGACTGATCGAGGTACTGGCGCAGCACCGTCGAATTCACCGGCGTACCATTCCAGGTGATGGTACCCGCGGCGTCGATCGCGATCTTGTTCTTGATCGGATCGACCGGCGGCTTGCGCGCATTGGGATCGTTGACCGGCAGATCGACCTTCACCGCGTGCGTCGGCACCGGCAGGGTGATGATGAACATGATGAGGAGAACGAGCATGACGTCGATCAACGGCGTCGTGTTCATTTCCATCATCGGCTCGCCGTCATCGCGGCCACCACTCATTGCCATGTCAGCTACTCCTGTCCTTCGCCTTAGCCGGCGTCGCCGGTTTTCGGCTGCGAGATGAATCCGACCTTCGCAAAGCCGGCCATCTGCATGTTGTAGATCGTCCCCGCCACGCAGCGCCACGGCGTGTTGACGTCGGCGCGCACATGCGCCTCGGGCAGCTCGAGGTCGGGATTGCCCGCACCGCCCTGCCGATCGATCTCGGTCTTCAGCTTGGCCACGGCGCGATCGAGCAACTCCTGGTGGGTCACCGGGGTGACACCCCAGTAGACTTGGCAGTTGCCGTCGCCTGCCGAGGTGACCGACAGCGAGACGTTCTCTGGCTTGGTCGTGGTCGGGTCGAACCGGACGTTCGGGAGCGTGATGCCCTTGACCGTCTGGATGGCGACCGGAACCGCGATCAGGAAGATGATGAGGAGCACCAGCATGACGTCCACGAGGGGCGTCGTGTTGATGTCCGACATCGGTTTTTCAGCAGCGGAGTCACCGCCAACGCTCATCGCCATGGATCAGGCTTTCCTATTCCTTCGTCCCGCCGCGCCAGGCTCCGTATCGAAGCGCCGGTACGGCGGCAGGTGATCGGCGGAGCCGCCGCACCGGCGGCCCCGCATACCCCTTTGCCTTACGAGCGGGTCTGCACGCCACCGGTCTGGCCGGCGGTCGTGGTCGCCGTCGCGGGCTTCACCGGCGCCTTCGCCGGGGCAGTGCCGAGCGACGGACGCACCGCGCCGTTCGAGGCGAGGAAGCCGAGCACGTCGTTCGAGAAGGCCGACAGGTCCTCCGCGATCGACTTGTTGCGGCGCTGCAGCCAGTTGTACGCCAGCACCGCGGGGACCGCGACGACGAGGCCGAGCGCGGTCATGATGAGCGCCTCACCGACCGGGCCGGCGACCTTGTCGATCGAGGGATCGCCCGACGCGCCGATCTTGATCAGCGCGCGGTAGATGCCGACCACGGTGCCGAACAGACCGATGAACGGCGCGGTCGCGCCGACGGTCGCGAGGAAGGCGAGACCACCGCCCAGCTTCGAGTTGATCGCCGACTCCGAGCGCGCCAGCGAACCGTGCAGCCAGTCATGCGCCTCGACCGGATCGGTCAGCTTCGAGTGCTGCTCCTGCGCCGCCAGACCGTCGTCGACCAGCTGCTTGTAGGCCGAGTTCTTGTCGAGCTTGGCCGAACCCTCGCGCAGCGAGTTGCTGGTCCAGAAGTTCGAGCGCACGCGCTTCGCCTGGTTGATGATCTTCTGCTGCTCGAACAGCTTCGAGAACAGGATGTAGAACGACACCACCGACATGATCACCAGGATGGTGAACACCGACTGCGAGATGATGCCGCCTTCCTTGAGCGCCTGCTGCAGGCCGAACTGGTTCTCGGCTGCCGCGGTCCCACCCGCGGCGAGGATGTTGATGATCATTCTTCGTCTTCCTTAAGCCAAAATGTTGTCGGCAGACGCGTCCGCGCCGCCATGTTCACGCGGATCAATTCTCCGGAAGCACCCAGCGCACCGGAAGGGTGTAGCTGGACGCGATCGGGTTGCCGGCAGCATCTTGCGCGGGCGAGAAACGCACGCGGGCCTTGGCAATGCGGCAGGTCGCCTGGTCGAGCGCCGAGGAATTGCTCGACGTCGTCACCGTACAGTCGGTCACCCGACCGTCCGTGCCCACAGTCAGCTTGGCGACGACACGCCCCTGCTCACCGGCGCGGATCGCCGAGGGCGGGTAATTGTCGGCGCCGAAATACTGGCCCGGGTTACCCTTCAGACCGGCTGCCTTGCTCACCGCTGGCGCCGGGGGCGCAGGCGGTGCCGGGGGCGCAGGCGGTGCGACCGTCGGCGTCGGCACATAGACCGGCGGCGGGGTCGGAACCGTCGCGATCGCGACAGGCGGCGGGTTCGGGTTCTGCACGATCGGCGGCGGCGACACCACCGGCGGCGGCGTCATCGGCACGTCGGGCGGCGGGGGCGGCGGCTCGTCCGGCGGCGGGGGCGGTGGCTCCTCGACGTCAAACGTGTTCAGCTTCTCAACCTGCTTCTTGACGAAATTTGTCGCGAGGCCGGTAACGAAGGCATAGCCGAGAGCGACGTGGATCAGCGCGACGATCACCAGCGCGCCGATCTTCCCTCCGCTCATCTTCTGGTCAGAATAGGCCATTCAGCAACGAAACTCCCTCATCCTGCGGCCCTTTGGTGGCCGGATCGGATCCGGCCGGGGTTGTTAACCGTTCCGTAGCATCCCCAAGGGCAGGCCACAGACCGCCGATTCCTATCGCGCCCGTTTTGGCGACGCAAACGCTTTGTCAGGCGCAACAAACGTACAAACGAACGACGACAGATTTATTTCTGTATCGTTCAGGCGAGTTCACGTACCCAGCGCGCATGATCCTACGCCAGATTCGGACCAAGACGCGAGCCCCTTTGGCTCTCCTCGCAATGGCCGCGGCGCCGCTCGTGCCGACACCGCTGGCCGCGCAGAACGCACCGCCTGCCGCAGCGGCGCCGGTGATCGACTATGCCGCACTCGCTGACCTCGTCGTGCAGAGCCCGTTGATCATCGACGCGTCGATTCGCTCCGCCGCCAAGATCAAAGGGGCCGAGACGAATGGTCTCGCACCGGGACATACACGCTTTTATGTCGAAGCGGACGTCGGCACGCTGGTGCGCGGCAGCACCGCCATCCCGCAGCGCGTTGGCTGGGTCGTCGATGCGGCACCCGACTGGCGCGGCCGTGCGCCCAACCTCAAGAAGCGACGCGTTTTGGCCTTCGCGCGCCCGGTCACGGGGCGGGCCGATCAAGTCCAGCTCGTGACCCCAGACGCGCAGCGCGACTGGTCGCCCGCGCTCGATGCGCTTGCGCGACAGATCGCGCGCGAGGCGAGTTCACCCGACGCGCCGCCGGTGATCACCGACATCCGGAGCGCGTTCCACGTGCCCGGCGCACTGCCCGGCGAGGGTGAAACGCAAATCTTTTTGGCCACGAAGGACAATCGCCCTGCCGCACTGTCGATCCTGCGCCGCCCCGGCGAGCAGCCGCGCTGGTCGGTGGCGCTCAGCGAGATCATCGACGATGCCGCCGCCGCGCCGCAGCGGAACACTTTGCTATGGTACCGGCTCGCCTGCGCCCTGCCCGCCACCCTGCCCGACCGCACCACGGCGGCGCTGGAGCCGGCCGATGCCGCTCAGGCCCGGGCCGACTATCGCTATGTCATCGACCAGCTCGGCCCGTGCCGAAATGATACAGGAATGACCTCGATCAACGGCGATGCCGGACCAAGGTGATTCCGATCGATTCGCCGGCCTCGGCGATGGCGAGTTTGACGATGGCCACTTTCACGCGCCGGACGCGCCGATCCTGGAGGAACAGCGTCTCGGCGATATGATCGGCGACGGCTTCGATCAGGGTAAAGTGACCCGCGGTGGCGAGCGCGTCGGTCGCGGCATGACGCAAGTCGAGGTAGTTCTTGGATGCGGACAGCGGCGTGTCCGGCGCGAAGCGCGCCGGGGCGTCGAGCAGCACGGTGAGCGAGATGCGCAGCGGCTGCGGCAGGTGGGTCTCCTCCGAATAGATGCCGGTGAGCACCTGCACCTCGAGGTCATGCACCTCGAGTTCGAGCGTATCGTCGTCCATCCTCAAGCTCCCGCACCCGGCCGCATCGCGCCCGCAGGTGGCGCGCGGTCGCGGGCTTGTCCAGCGTCGCGGCGCCATCATCGCGATTGCGTTCGGCCGTCGTCCCGCTAAAGCGCCCGGCCGGGCGCGCTGGCCGGTATCGAGGGAACATACGGTGACCGACTTGGTGGCGATCGACACGGTGCCGGCAGCCGCGGTCGAGTCGCTGCTCGACCGCGCCTTCGGGAGCGATCGCCACGCGCGCACCGCGTATAGGCTCCGCGCCGGCACCGAGGCACTCGGCGCGCTCAGCTTCGCGCTGGTGGAGCATGATTCGCTGCTCGGTACAATCCAATGCTGGCCGGTGCGATTCGTCGGTGACGATGGTGCGGAGGTCCCGCTGGTGCTGGTCGGTCCCGTCGCAGTGGCGCCCGAACAGCAGCAGCGTGGTCTCGGCCGTCGCCTCACCGCCGCGGCGCTCACCGCCGCGGATGCACGCGGTCTCGACCTCATGCTGATCGGTGACCCCGAATATTACGGCCGCTTTTTCGGCTTCAGCGCGGAGGCGACCGCCGGGTGGCGGCTTCCGGGTCCGTTCGAGCGCCGTCGCCTGCTCGCGCGCGGGGCCGGCGTGCCACACGCCCCCGGCGTGATCGCGCCGCGCGTTTCTGCCGCGGCCTGAACCGAGCCCGCGCAACCTTTACCGCCGCGCCCGCGCGCCCTAACTGGCGCGCATGCCCCTGGCACCCCCTCCTGACTTCAGCAGCCTCTCCGTTGCCGACATCGCCCGGCTGGTGGAGAGCGATCAGCTGCCGCCGGTAGAGCGCTGGGACCCCGCGCATTGCGGCGACAGCGAGATGCGGATCGCGCGCGATGGCACCTGGTATCACCAAGGCAGCCCGATCACCCGCCCCGCGATGGTGCGTGCGTTCAGTCGCATCTTGCGGCGCGAGCCCGACGGCGGCTACGTCCTCGTCACGCCGGTGGAGAAGCTCGATATCGCCGTGGAGGATGCGCCGTTCGTCGCGGTCGAGCTCAAGGCCGAGGGCGAGGGGCGCGACACTGCACTCGCATTTCGGCTCAACACGGGCGACGTGGTGACCGCCTCGGCGGCACACCCGCTCCGTTTCGTCGAGCGCGCGGATGGTCCGCGGCCGTATTTGCTGGTGCGCGCCGGGCTCGAGGCGCTGGTGGCGCGCCCAATCTATTACGAGCTGGCCGAACGCGCGCTCGCCAGCGACGCGACGCCGCCGGGCGTGTGGAGTGCGGGCGCCTTCTTCGCGCTCGAACCGCAATGACGACCTTGGCCGAGCGGCTCGCCGCCGCGCTCGTCTCCGACGAGCAGACCGCGCTCATCGCGGGCGACGACGGCGACCTGTCGAACGGCGTCGCGCTCACCGCGGCGGCGGTGCTGGTGGCGGTGACCGATCGCGCGCGACCAGGCGTGCTGCTCACGCAGCGGACCGAGACGCTGCGGCGCCATGCCGGACAGATCGCCTTCCCCGGTGGTCGGCTCGATCCCGGCGAGGATGCGGTCACCGCCGCGCTACGCGAGGCCGAGGAGGAGATCGCGCTGCCGCGCACCGTGGTGGAGGTGATCGGCGCCTCGGATCGGTATCGCACCGGCACCGGCTTCGACGTTACCCCGATCGTCGGGGTCGTACCGCCCGATCTCCCGCTGGTGCCGAGCGAGGCGGAAGTGGCGGACGTGTTCGAGGTCCCGCTCGACTTCCTGCTCGACCGCACCAACCACCAGCCGCGCACCGCGACCTGGCAGGGCCGCGAGCGCGCCTATTACGAGCTGCTGTGGGGCGAGCGCCGGATCTGGGGCGCCACCGCCGGGATGATCGTCAACCTTTCGCGGCGGCTGCGATGGGCAGCGTGACGCTGCCCGCCGCACCGTGGCGCGCGCGCGCCGGACTGGCGCGACTCACCGACGCGCTCGACGCAGCCGGCGGGCACGCGCGGTACGTGGGCGGCGCGGTGCGCGACACGCTGCTGGGCCTGGAAGTCGCGGATGTCGATCTCGCAACGCCGTTTCACCCAGACGAGGTGGTGCGACGGCTGGAGGCGGCGGCAATCCGTGCTGTCCCGACGGGAATCGCACATGGCACGATCACCGCGATCAGCGAGGGCACCGTGGTAGAGGTTACCACGCTGCGCCGCGACGTCGCCACCGACGGGCGCCACGCCGTCGTCGCCTTTGCGCAGGACTGGCGCGAGGACGCGGCGCGGCGCGATTTCACGATCAACGCGCTCTACGCCGACCCGCGCACCGGCGCGGTGTTCGACTATTTCGACGGGCTGGCGGACCTGGCGGCTCGACGCGTCCGCTTCATCGGCGACCCACACCGGCGCATCGCCGAGGATCACCTCCGCATCCTGCGCTTCTTCCGCTTCCATGCGCGCTTCGGCGAGGCGGTCGACGCGGACGGGCTCGCCGCCTGTGTCGAGCGCGCCAACGATCTCATGGCGCTGAGCCGCGAGCGGGTCGCCGCAGAATTGCTCAAGCTGCTGGTGGCGCCGGGTGCGGTCGCCGTGGTCCGGCTGATGCACGAACACGGGATCTTCCGCCCGGTGCTGCCCGAGATCGACGCTGCCGGGGTGGCGCGTCTCGACGCGCTGGCGGAGCGCGAGCGCGCCGCCGACGTGGCGCCGGACGCGATCCGGCGCCTCGCCGCGTTGCTGCCGGCGAGCGCAGCCGACTCGGTCGGCGCGCGGCTCAAGCTCTCGAACGTGGATCGCAAACGGCTGGTCCAAGCCGGCACGGGTGCCGGCGACGAGGGCGCGCGCGCGCTCGGCTATCGCGTCGGCACGGCGATGGCGCTCGATCGCCTGCTGCTCGCCGGCGCGGACGTAAGCGCGCTGCGTGACTGGTCGCCGCCGCGGCTTCCGCTCGGCGGGGGTGCGCTGGTCGCGCGCGGGCTGACCCGCGGTCCCGACGTGGCACGCGTGCTCAAGCGGATCGAGGATCGCTGGATCGCGGAAGGCTTCCCGGACGACGCCCGCGTCGACGCCATCGCCGACGCGGAGGTCGCTCAGGCGTTGCGCGCCACCAGGAACGCATAAGCGGCGTCCGCGTCGAGGGGTCGCGCATAGGCATAGCCCTGCCCATAGGTGCAGCCGAGCGCCCCGAGCGTCTGGCCGAGCTCCACCGTCTCGATGCCCTCCGCCACCGTGTCCATCCCCAGTGCCTTGGACAGGCCGAGGATCGCACGCACGATCGCGAGCTGGTCACGGTCGGTCAGCATGCCGGTGACGAAGCTGCGATCGATCTTGAGCAGATCAATTGGCAGCGAGTGGAGCGAAGCGAGATTGGAAAAGCCGGTGCCGAAATCGTCCATGGCGATGACGGTGCCGAGTTCTTTGAGCGCCATCAGCACGCCCGCGATCCGGTCCGGGTCGGCGACGATCGCGCTTTCGGTCAGCTCGAGCTTGAGTCGGCCGCCGCCCAGACCCGCCGCCGCAAGCGCGCGCTCGACCATGCCCGGGATCGAGTCGCGCTGGAACTGGATTGGCGACACGTTGACCGCCACTGACACCCCGCAGTGCCCGCCCGACTGCCGGTCCCATCCGGCGAGCGTCTGCATCGCGCGATCCAGCGCCCATCGTCCGAGCGGTACGATCAGACCTGATTCCTCCGCCACCGGGATGAAGCGCACCGGGGGACAGCTCGCGCCCTGCTCGTCGGTCCAGCGCGCCAGTGCCTCGAAGCCGCTCACGCGTCCGGTCGCGAGATCGAGGATCGGCTGGTAGACGAGGTGGAGCTGCTCGTTCTCGATCGCGCGCCGCAGCGCGGTCTCCATCGCAAATTCCTCGCGCGCGCTGTCGAGCGCACGGGTCTGATAGGCTTCCGCGCTCTTGGTCGACTTGGAGCGCTTCATCGCCACCTGGGCATGCCGGATCACGTCCTCGGCGTCGCCGATCGCCGGGTAACCAAAGGCGATACCGATCGCGCACGAAACGCGCAGCTCAAAGTCGCTCAGCCGGAACGGCGTGGCCAGCGCCTCGCGGATGCGGCGCGCGACATGATCGGCCTCATGGTCGTTCTGGTCGAGCGTCAGCAGCACGCCGAACTCATCGCCACCGGTGCGTGCCAGCACGTCGCGACCGCGCAGCGCGCCCTTGATCCGGCGCGCCACGGTGATCAGCAGCTCGTCCCCAGTCAACGAACCGAGGCAGGCGTTGAAGCGGCTGAAGCGCTCGAGATCCACCATCAGCACCGCCCAGCGCGGGGCACCCTCGCCGATCATGGCCTCCAGCGCGTCAGTGAAACCGCCGCGGTTGGGCAGCCCGGTGAGGCTGTCGGTCGTCATCTCACGCCGCAGCGTCTCCTCGGTCCGCACCTCGGCGGTCTGGTCGACGAATGACACCACCGCAGTGGGCTCGGGACGGTTCGGGATCAGCGCGAAGCTCAGCCGATAGTGACGGCGCTCAACGGCCTCGCCGGTGGACCAGTTCACATCGGCGCGATCGTGCCCGGTGCGCAGGAAGGAGAGGATCAGAGGATCGATCGCGCGCTCATGTTGCAGACCGGCGCGCGTGAACGCCCGGTTGCTGTTCTCGTAATCGAGTCGTCCCGCGCGGAGCCGCGCAACCACGAGCGGGATCGGCACGAGCTCAAGCGCCCCCTGCGCGACGCTCAGCCCTGAACCGGGCGTGGTCGCGGCAAGGCTGTACACGACGGAGCCCGAATCGGGTTCCGTCGCCAGCAGGGGAGAACGCGTTGCCATCGCGTTCTGCCTTAGATCGCAACGGTTAAGGCCAGCTTACGGCGACCGATCGACGCCCGCCCAAGCAAACGCCACGCGACATGCCGCGTCCCAGGACGAGACACGATCCGAGAGCGACGTCGCCGGCGCCTCGCTCAGAAGCGATTGTCGCGCGGAAATCCGGTGGGCGGCATCCGGCCCGCCGCCCCGCGCGCGGTGCGCCAAGCAGAAAGGTCTGGCTCGGTGCGGATGCGGCCGCTGCCGCCGCCCATCGCCCAGCTGAGCCCCTCGGCGAACACCAGGGTCCGCGCGTCGGCGAGCCCGCCTTCGCGATAACGCTGTAGCTGCACCCCCTGCCCGCGCGTCATCTCAGGCAGGTCGACGATCGGGAAGAGCGCGAGCTTGCGATTGTCGCCGATCACCGCGACGAAATCGTCGCCCGGTGACACCGGACGCACCACGATTAGCCGTGCGCCCGGCTTCGGCGTCATCACCGTCTTGCCCTTGCGCGTCTCGGCGATCACCTCCGCACTCGGCACGATGAACCCGCGCCCGTCGCTCGCGGCGATCAGCAGCCGCTCCGCCGCGCCGGCGCGCAGCAGCGCCACCACGGGCACGCTGCCGTCGAGATCGATCGAGGCGCGCACCGGTTCACCGAAGCCGCGACCGCCCGGCAGCTTGTCCGCCGACAAGGTGAAGAATCGCCCGTTCGCCGCAGCCAGCAGCAGCTTGTCGGTGGTGTGCGCGTGAAAGGCATAGGCCGGGCCGTCGCCTTCCTTGAATTTCATCGTCTCGGGCGCGGAGAGATCGACATGCCCCTTCATCGCGCGGATCCAGCCGCGCTCGGACATGATCACTGAGATCGGCTCGCGCTCGATCATCGCCTCCAGCGGGATCTCGCGCGCTGCCGCCTGCTCCTCGATCGTGGTGCGACGCGCACCCAGCTTGGTCTCCGCGCCGTAGCGATCGCGCACCTTGGCGAAGTCGCGCTTCAGTCGCGTGCGCTGGCGCGCCTCCGAACCGAGCAGCTGGGTGAGCGTCTCCTGCTCCTTGGTCAGCGCATCACGCTCGCGGCGCAGCTCCATCTCCTCCAGCCGGCGCAGCGAGCGCAGCCGCATGTTGAGGATCGCCTCGGCCTGGCGATCGGTGAGCTCGAACTCCGCCATCATCACCGACTTGGGCTCCTCTTCGGTGCGGATGATCTCGATCACGCGGTCGAGGTTGAGGAAGGCGATGATATAGCCGCCGAGCAGCTCGAGCCGGTCGGCGATCTTGCCGAGCCGGTGCTCGGTGCGCCGGCGCAGCACGACGAACTGATGCTCGACCCAAGCGGCGAGCGCCTCGCGCAGCGACATCACGCGTGGCGTGCGATCTTTGTCGAGCACGTTGAGGTTGAGCGGGATCCGCGTCTCCAGGTCGGAGAGCCGGAACAGCCCGTCCATCAGCACCTGCGCATCGACGGTGCGGCTGCGCGGCTCGAGCACCAGCCGGATCTCGGCATCGCTCTCGTCACGCACGTCGGCGAGGATCGGCAGCTTGCGATCGTTGATCAGCGCGGCGATCTGCTCGATCAGCTTGCCCTTCTGCACGCCGTACGGGATCTCGCTGACGACGATCGTCCAGCCGCCGCCCTTCTCGCGCTCGACTGCCCAGCGCGCGCGAACGCGGAAGGCGCCGCGCCCGGTGGCATAGGCCTCGGCGATGATCGCAGGCGCGTCCACCAACAGACCGCCGGTGGGAAAGTCGGGGCCGCGGACATGCGCGAGGATGGCGGCGTCGTCTGCGTCGGGCTTGTCAACCAGCAGGATCGCGGCCTCGAGCAGCTCGGCAGCGTTGTGCGGCGGCACGCTGGTCGCCATGCCCACCGCGATCCCCGCCGCGCCGTTGGCGAGCAGATTGGGGAAAGCGCCGGGAAACAGCTCGGGCTCCTGCTCCTCGCCGTTATAGGTCGGGCGGAACTCGGCGGCGTCCTCGTCGAGCCCGTCCATCAGGTCGATCGCGACCTGCGTCAGCCGCGCCTCGGTATAGCGATAGGCGGCGGCGTTATCGCCGTCGATGTTGCCGAAATTGCCCTGGCCATCGACCAGCGGATAGCGCAGCGCGAAATCCTGCGCGAGCCGCACCATCGCGTCATAGACCGACTGGTCGCCGTGCGGGTGATACTTACCGATCACGTCGCCGACGACGCGCGCGCATTTCTTGTAGCCTGCAGCGGGATCGAGACGCAGCAGCCGCATCGCCCACAGCAATCGACGATGCACCGGCTTGAGTCCGTCACGCACGTCCGGCAGCGATCGCGCCGTGATCGTCGACAGCGCGTAGACGAGATAACGCTCCGACAGCGCGCTGTCGAACGGTGCGTCAAACACGCCGACCGGCGGGTTGTCGGGAGGGAGAGCGGTTGCGTCGGTCGCCATGGCTCCCGCTGCTAGCAGCGCGAGGCGGCGTTCCACAACCGTTCCGCGCGCGCGTCAACCCGCGGCGGTGACCCGATCACGCGCCAGCGCTTCCGTCAGCCACTCACGGAACCGGCGGATCTTGAGCACTTTGGCACGTGCCTCCGGATAGACCAGCCAATAGGCCTCGCGCATCGACGACACTTGCGCGAACGGGCGCACCAGGCGCCCCCTAGTCAGGTCGTTATGCCAGAAGAACGGCGTCAGCATCGCCACGCCCTGTCCGGCGATGGCGGCATGACCTTCGTGCGCCTGCGAGTCGAGCCGCATCCCGGTGCGCTTCGCCTCGACCACGTCCAGCCCCGCTTCGCGCAGCCAATGCGCCCACCACGGGTCCTGCGCGCTGATCAGTGGGAGGTGGAGCAAGTCGGCGGCGGTCAGCCGGCCGCCGTGCGCCGCCAGGAAGTCGGGCGAGCACATCGGCGTGAAATCGAGCGGCAGGAGCTCATGCTGGGCCAGCCCGGCCCAGCCGCCCGGCCCCGAGCGGATCGCCACGTCCACCTCATCGGCGGCGAAATCGGCGAGCGCGTTGCTGGTCCACAAGCGCACCGCGGTGGACGGGTGCGCGAGGTGGAAGCCGCCGAGTCGCCACGCCAGCCACGTGTTGGCGAAGGTGTTGGTGACCGAGACGGTCAGCACCGCCTCGTCCTCGGCGCGCAGCCCGGCAAAGGCGGCATCGATCGAGTCGAACGCGGCGGTCAGCTGCGCGCTGGCGCGGCGCCCTGCCTCGGTGAGCGTTACGCGGCGTCGGTCACGGCGGAAAAGCGGAACGCCAAGCCGCTGCTCGAGTAGCCGGATCTGATAGCTCACCGCTGCTTGGGTCATCCCCAGCTCGCCCGCGGCCGCGGTGAAATTCTCGTGGCGCGCGGCGGCCTCGAACACACGAACGGCGGCGAGCGGCGGGAGCTGACGCATCCCTTCATCATAAGCGTGGCTTATCGACGGTGAACAGCTCTTTGTTGGCGCGCCTCGGCCGCGAGGCGCACCTACTAGGCTCCAGCGATGGAGGTCATCATGAACATGGATTTCGAGAGCGAAGCTTTTGCCCGCCATCATGAAACGCTGTCGGGCGGTATCCACACTTTCGTCGAGACATTGCTCGCGGGCATCACGGCGCTGCAGCGCCGGCGCTTCGCCGCACCCTGGCGGGCGGCGCCGCGGCGGATGCGCTGAGCGATCACCGCCGCGCTTTCCGGGACGAGCGGAGGCGCGGCGGGATCGATCAGCGCGGATCGTGCGCTACACGCCGGTGCGCCGGTGCGCCTCGGGCCGCCGCGCATCACGCCACGCACGGGAGCCGCTGTTTGCCACGTTACGGGATGATCGACGGACTGCGCGGCTTCTTCCTCGTGTTCATGCTGATCAACCATCTCGTCTTCCAGGGCGAGCTCTGGCTGCAGCGCGTCAATCACAATCAATTCGCCTATGTCGAGGATGCGCAGGGCTTCGTCTTCCTGTCCGGGCTGATGATCGGGCTGGTCTACGGTCGCAAGATGCTTAGGCTGGGCGCGCCCGCGGCGAGCCGGCTGGTGTGGGCGCGCGCGTTCGAGCTGTATCGCTATGCCATCGGGATCGTCATGGCGGTGCTGCTCGCGCGGCTGGTGCTGCCTGACGCGGCGCGGCTGTGGGGCAATTGGCTTGGTCATACCAGCCTCACCGGCGAGCCGCTGCGACTCTTCGCGATCGCCACCTTCGTGTTCCAGCCCACCGTGATGGACATTCTGCCACAATATGTCCTGTACATGCTGGTCGCGCCCTCGGTGCTGAAGCTGTGCCTCGACGGGCGGGTCGCGCTGGTGGCCACCGTCTCGGGGCTGCTATGGCTCGCCGGGCAGCTCGGCTTCCAGCACGCGCTGACCGATCCGCTCGGGCGCTGGTTCACCGCCTCGGACGGCCAGGGACTACGCGCCGGCTTCAACCTGCTTGGCTGGCAGATCGTCTTCTTTTCCGGGATGATCGCGGGGGCGCTGACAGCGTCCGGGCGGATCGACTGGTACCGGCTGTTCCGTCCCGAGGCGAGCGGGGCGGCCAAAATCGCTCTCGCAGTGTGCCTGTTCTTCTTGCCCGTCCGCCTGCTCACCGCGCGCGGCATCCTGCCGGACGTGGCGATCAAGCGGATCGAGGTACTTGAGGTCCGCGCCGACTTCAGCCTGGTCTATCTCGTCAATTTCATCGCGGTGGCGATCGGGTTGGCATGGCTGGTGATTGCCGGCCCGGACCATGCGCGCGCCTGGGTGCGGCAGGTCGCCGGTGCGGTGCGCGGGCTGTTCTCGCTGCCCTTCCTCCGCCTGCTCGGACGCCACTCGCTTTACGTCTACGTCTGGCACGTCGCGATCGTGTACGGCGTCTACTATGTCGACCAGCTGTACGGCCCTTTTCCCGTGTGGGCGCGGACGCTGGCCGCGGTGGTTGGCGTGGCGCTGCTGACCCTGCCCGCGCTCTGGCGCGAGCGCGGCAGGCCCGCCGCCGCCGAGCCCCAGCGCTTGCCGAGCGAGGCGCGCTCGTGAGCCGCGCGGCACTTGCCGCCGCGCTGCTGCTCGCGTCATGCTCGTCGACGATGACAGCCCCGAGCGCGCCGCACCGACCGTTGACCTGGGCCGACCTGACCGCGCGCCCGCGCCCGTCGCCCGACCGCACCTTCTCCTACGGCAGCGACTCGATGCAGAAGGTGGACGTGTGGCTGCCGCGCGGCGCTCGGCCCTATCGCACCGTGATCATGGTTCACGGCGGCTGCTGGCAGACCGAGATCGCCGACCGGAAGCTGATGAACTGGGTCGCCGACGACCTGCGCGGGGCGGGCTACGCGGTGTGGAACATCGACTATCGCGGCGTCGACCGCGCCGGCGGCGGCTACCCCGGCACGTTCGCGGACGCCGCCGCCGCAACCGACCTGTTGCGCGCGGAAGGACCGGCACTCGGTCTCGACCTCAACCGCGTCGTTGCGGTCGGCCATTCCGCCGGCGGCCATCTCGCCTTGTGGCTGGCAGGGCGCGCGCGGCTGCCGGCCGATAGCACGCTGCGCCGCGCCGACCCGTTGCCGATCGCGCACGTCATCAGCCTCGGCGGCCTGCCGGACCTGGAGGCGACCGGCGCCAGTCCCGACAACGGCTGCGGCACCGCGGTGGTGGGGCGGCTGGTCGAGGGCGGCCGCGCCGATCCCTATGCCGACACGTCGGTCACCCGACTCCTGCCGCTCGATGTGTCGCAGGACCTCGTCAACGGGCGCGAGGATCGCATCATCCCCTATCGTCTCGCCACCGATTACGTCGCGCGGGCGCGAACCGCGGGCGACCGGGTGACGCTCCACACCGTGCCGGCGACGGGCCATGTCGAGCTGATCGCACCCGAGAGCGCCGCCTGGGCTGAGACCAAGCGCCTGCTGGCACGGGCCTTCGCGCGCTAAGGCGATTTGCAGCGCCCCACCCGTTACCCTATAGGCCGGATGATTCCCGCCCCGGCTGTGCGATCTGCTCCGCCGGGGCGTTCCTTTTCGAGGGTGAGCGATGGCACGGCGGCGGCAGATCTACGAGGGCAAGGCGAAAATCCTCTACGAGGGTCCCGAGCCCGGCACGTTGATCCAATATTTCAAGGACGACGCCACCGCCTTCAACGCGCAGAAGAAGGGCACGATCAACGGCAAGGGCGTGCTCAACAACCGCATCAGCGAGCATATCTTTACTTTGCTCGACCATATCGGCGTGCCGACGCACTTCATCCGCCGCCTCAACATGCGCGAGCAGCTGATCCGCCAGGTCGAGATCGTCCCGATTGAGGTGGTGGTGCGCAACGTCGCCGCAGGCTCGCTGTCGAAGCGGCTCGGCATCGAGGAAGGCGTCAAGCTGCCCCGCACGATCCTCGAATATTATTACAAGGATGACGCGCTCGGCGATCCGATGATCTCGGACGAGCATATCGCCGCCTTCGGCTGGGCCAGCCAGGACGAGATGCACGACATCGCCGACCTGGCGATCCGCGTGAACGACTTCCTCAGCGGCCTGTTCGCCGGCGTTGGCATCCGGCTGGTCGACTTCAAGCTCGAGTTCGGCCGCATCTGGGACAATGATTACAGCCGCATCATCCTGGCGGACGAGATCAGCCCCGACGGCTGCCGACTGTGGGACATGGAATCGAATGAGAAGCTCGACAAGGATCGCTTCCGCCGCGACCTGGGCGGCGAGGTCGAGGCCTATCAGGAGGTCGCGCGCCGGCTCGGCCTGTTCCCCGAGGGCGGCGAGACCGCGGTGCTCGACATGGAAAGCCATCGCAAGCGCCGCGGCAAGTGATCGCGTCCGCACCGCGGTGGGAGGTTGCCCCGCGCGGCGCGGCGCGGCATAGCGCGCGACCATGAAACTCCGCATCTATGTCACGCTCAAGCCCGGCGTGCTCGACCCCCAGGGCAAGGCGATCGAGCACGCGCTCGCCGGGCTCGGCTTCCAGGGCGTGGCCGGCGCGCGCGTCGGCAAGCTGATCGAGCTCGACGTCGCCGAGGGGACCGCCGACGCGGACATTGACGCGATGTGCCGGCAGCTGCTCGCCAATACCGTGATCGAGAATTACCGGATCGAGCGCGCGTGAAGACAGCGGTCATCGTCTTTCCGGGCTCCAACTGCGATCGCGATATCGCGGTCGCGCTCGAGCGGGTGACCGGGCGCGCGCCAGAAATGGTGTGGCATCGCGACACCGAGTTGCCCGAGGCGGTCGGCCTTGTCGCGGTGCCGGGAGGCTTCTCCTACGGCGATTATCTGCGCTCCGGCGCGATGGCGGCGCGGTCGCCGATCATGCGCGCGGTGGCGAACGGGGCCGAGCGGGGCCTGCCCGTGCTGGGCGTGTGCAACGGCTTCCAGGTGCTGACCGAGGCAGGGCTGCTGCCGGGCGCGCTGATGCGCAACGCCGGGCTCAACTTTGTCTGCCGCGACGTGACGCTGGCGGTCGACAACGCGCAGAGCGCCTTCACCAGCCGCTATGCCGCGGGCGAACGGGTGGTGTTCCCGGTGGCGCATCATGACGGCAATTACGTCGCCGACGCGGAGACGCTCGACCGACTCGAGGGCGAGGGCCGAGTCGCGTTCCGCTACGCCGAGCCGGTGAACGGCAGCGCGCGCGACATCGCGGGCGTGCTGAGCGCGCGAGGCAACGTCCTCGGTTTGATGCCGCACCCCGAGCGGCGGGTCGAGCCCGCGCACGGCGGCGACGACGGTCGGCGGCTGTTCGAGGGACTGATCGAGACGGTCGGCGCCTGAGCGGCGCTTTTGGTGAAGCGTGCGCCGGCTCACACCCGCGCGCGAAACGGAGTGAACTTCGTGTCGCGGTCATAGACGTCTACGCCCTCGACCCGCTTCAGCCAGCCGACCACCAGATAGGTCAGCGGCGTCAGCGCCGCCTCCCAGCTCGTCTTCAGCCCCCATTGCGTGAACAGCACGACCACCACCAGATGCGGCGTCCAGCCCGGCGCACCAAGGAAGGCGAGCGGGTAGAAGATGAGGCTGTCCACGCCCTGCCCCGCAATCGTCGAGCCGATCGTGCGCATCCACAGGTGGCGTCCCTCCGTCATCACCTTCATGCGCGCGAGCACGTAGGAGTTGACGAACTCGCCCGCCCAGAAGGCGCACATGCTGGCGAAAACGATCCGCGGGACTTGGCCGAACACCGCCTCATAAGCGGCCTGGTTGCCCCAGTCGGGCGCGGGCGGCAGCGCCACCACCACCCAGGCCATCGCCGCCATGAAGACGGTGGCCGCGAAGCCGACCCAGATAACGCGCCGCGCGTGCGCATAGCCGTACACCTCGGTGAGCACGTCGCCGATGATATAGCTCACCGGGAAGAACAGGATTCCCGCGCCAAACGGCCAATCGCCGATCCCGGGCAGCGCCACCCGCGCGACCTTGCCCGCGCCGAGCACGTTGGAGAGCAACAGGATCGCGACAAAGGCCGCCATCACCAGGTCATAGTAGCGGAAAGGCGTCGCCGTGACGCGCGCGGCGTCGGTCGGCGGCAGGGTACGCAAGGGCTCGGCCATGCGCGCGATCATGCCGGCCATTCCTTCCGGCTTCAATCCGCGCTAGGCGCTGCGGCGGGCGCCCGTAGCTCAGCTGGATAGAGCAAGGAGCTTCTACCTCCTTGGTCGGGGGTTCGAGTCCCTCCGGGCGCGCCACCCTCTTTCACTACTCGCCCCGAGCGGCGGCACGAACATAACCTAACATCATAAGTCTACTAGTATGGTTGATGTGCCTTAACCAAATTCAATCAATGATGAGAGACGGCCGTCAGCTCGCGATAACATGGATTTTGCGGGTCTTCTTGTGAAGACGCCTGTTCGAACCTGCGATCGCCTGCGCCCGCGAGCATCTATCCGCTTCATGACTGCGCGTTGTACTTAGCGCTACGACAGGCCCAACGCGCGATTTACCTATGTTTAGTCAAATTGCCGTACCCGTCCCGCATGGTTGTGCCGCGTGTCCAGCGGACCCGCGTGTGCGTGGAAGGAAAGACAGGATGATCCACTGGATCAAGAGGCAGGCGCCGATCCGCACCAAGTTCAACGCCTTGTTGATCGTCTACACCGTAATCGCCGCGGTGCCGGTGGCGACCACCGCCGCCGCCACGACCGACGTCACGCTGATCGGCGCGGCCGTTGCCGCGCTTCTCGCCGTTGTCGTCGTCACGTTGGGCGCGCGCAAACTCATCTGCGACCCCTATGTCGACACCGTCGTTCGGATGGAGGCGCTTGCCAAAGGTGATTTCGCGACGCCGATCCGCTACACCGACCATGGCGACTGCGTCGGGCGCATGACCAAGGCAATGGACGTGTTCCGCAAGAACGGCGTCGCGCTCGAGGAATCGTCGGCGGCACAGCGCGTCGTCGTCACCTCGCTCGGCACCGGGCTGGAGCGCCTCGCCGCCAACGATCTCACCTTCCGCATCGATACGCCCTTCTACGCCGATTACGACCGCCTTCGGCTCGACTATAATCGTGCGATGGACGCGATGTCGGACGTGCTCAGCGCGGTCACCGCAGCAAGCCAGGGCATCGACAATGGCGCCGCCGACATCCGCGGCGCCTCCGACGAACTGTCGCAGCGGACCGAGCAGCAGGCTGCCAGCCTGGAAGAGACCGCCGCCGCGATGGAGCAGATCACCTCCACCGTCCGCGAGACCGCGGACGGTGCGCAGCGCGCGCACCGCGAAGTCAGCGGCGCGCGGGAAGAAGCCGAGCATTCCGGCAAGGTGGTGCGTCGCGCTGTCGAGGCGATGAGCGGGATCGAGCGCGCATCGGGCGAGATCAGTGAGATCATCAGCGTCATCGACGGCATCGCCTTCCAGACCAATCTGCTCGCGCTCAACGCGGGCGTCGAGGCGGCGCGCGCGGGCGATGCCGGCAAGGGCTTCGCGGTGGTCGCCTCCGAGGTGCGTGCGCTGGCGCAGCGCTCGGCAGACGCGGCGCGTGACGTGAAGGCGAAGATCACCGCCTCCACCGAGCAGGTCGACGCGGGGGTCGGGCTGGTGAGCGAGACCGGCAGCGCGCTGGAGCGGATCATCGCCCGCATCGGCGAGATCAGCACGCTGGTGGCCACCATCGCCGATTCGGCCAAGCATCAGGCGACCGGGCTGCAGCAGATCAATACCGCCGTCTCCGAGATGGACGGGGTGACCCAGCAGAATGCCGCGATGGTGGAAGAGGCCACCGCGGCGGCGCGCAGCCTTGCCGACGAGGCGAGCCAGCTGGCGACGCAGGTGGCGCGCTTCTCGCTGAGCAAGCCGCAGGCCGCGAGCGCTGCCTCGCCCGTGCGCGAACTGCAGGCGCGCGCCGCCACCGCCGGTCGCGAGGTCGCGCGCACCGCGCGGCGCGGGGTGACCGGCACCAGCGGCACCGCGCTGGCGGTGGTGCAGGACGATTGGTCAGAGTTCTGACCCGTCGTCCCTCCGCGCAGATCTAAATCGAAGACTAGGCTAATCAGGCGTTTACTCTTGTGAGGCTAGGGTGTGCGCCAAGCCCCTCTGGAGATTCGGTGATGTCGTCCCCCGCCCCTTCATTCGCTGATAAACTCGCGCGGTTTGGCTTCACCCGGGGCGATTATCGCCGCTTCCCGACACTGCGCCGCGCGATCGATGCCCATGCGCCGACCGCGCTGGACCAGCTGTACCAGCGGATCCGGGCCGAGCCGGCGGCAGCGGCCATGTTCGGCTCGACCGCGATGATGGACCATGCCCGCGCCAAACAGCTCGAGCATTGGCAAGGGCTGTTCTCGGGCGAGCCCGATGCGCGCTACGAGGCGCGCGCTACCCAGATCGGCCATGTTCACGCGCGGATCGGCCTCTCGCCGACCTGGTATATCAGCAGCTACGCGCGCGTGCTCGACTATCTGATGCCGAGGGTGATGCGCTGGTCGCCGCTGCGTCCGTTCGCGCGCCGGCGTGCGGCCGCGGCGCTGCTCGTGCGCACTGCGCTGCTCGACATGGACGTCGCGCTCGCCGCCTATTTCGCCGCAGAGCAGGCCGCGCGGCAGGACGTCACCGACAAGCTCGGACGCGCGCTCGACGCGCTCGCGCGCGGTGATTTCACCACGCCATTGGAGCCGCTGCCCGACGACTATCGCGCTCTCGCCAACAATTTCGAGGAAATGCGACGTCGCGTCTGTGCCACCCTTGCGGAGGTGACCGGCGCCGCGGCACGGATCGCGACTGGCTCGGGCGAGATCAATTCAGCATCCGACGATCTGTCGCGCCGCACCGAACAACAGGCGGCGAGCCTGGGCGAGACCGCGGCGGCGATGGAGCAGATCACGGCCACCGTACGCGAAACCGCCAGTGGCGCGTCGCGCGCCAATGCGGTGGTGAGTGAGACGCGGAGCGAGGCGGAGCAATCAGGCGCGGTCGTGCGCCGCGCGGTGGAGGCAATGGGCGGGATCGAGCGCTCGTCGAACGAAATCAGCGAGATCATCAGCGTCATTGACGGTATCGCCTTCCAGACCAACCTGCTCGCACTCAATGCCGGGGTCGAGGCCGCGCGCGCCGGCGAGGCAGGCAAGGGCTTCGCGGTGGTCGCATCCGAGGTACGCGCGCTCGCGCAGCGCTCCGCCGATGCGGCGCGCGACGTGAAGACGAAGATCACCGCCTCCACCGATCAGGTCGACGCTGGGGTGGGTCTGGTCAGCGACACCGGCAAGGCGCTCGAGCGGATCATCGCCCGTATCAGTGAGATCAGCACGCTGGTCGGCACCATCGCGGACTCGGCGGAGCAGCAGGCGGGGGGGTTGCAGCAGGTCAATCTTGCGGTCGCCGAGATGGACGGCGTGACGCAGCAGAATGCGGCGATGGTCGAGCAGGCCACCGCCGCCGCGCGCAGCCTCGCCGACGAGGCAGAGGCGCTCACCCGCCGGGTGTCGAGTTTTCGGCTTGAGGCGGCTCACGGCGCCGGGCGCGAGCAGGCGGCAGTGGAGGCACGTCGCCCTGCGCGTGCGCTGGTCGCCGGCAACCTCGCGCTCAAGGGCGACTTCTAGGTGTAGCCGTCGACAATTCATGCCGGTGCGCTCCTGCCGACGAAGCGAGGTGCGATAATCGTCGGCAGCGGCCCATGCGGATCGAGCAGCGGCGCGCCCAGCGATTGACCACGCAGAGTAAAGGCGATCCGCGACTCGCCCTACTGCCGGCTGGCGCGGCGTGATCTTCCGCCGGCCAGTCATTCCTGTTGCCCTCAGCGCGATGGCGCGATCAGAAGGACGACCAATCCTCCTCGCGCGGTCCCGCTGCACTCCTGCCGACCAACCGGATGGGGCCACGGGCGGCGCGCGTCGGCGCCACTGCGCCGCTTCGACGTGCCGCACTTGCGGTCGTGCCAGCCTCCGCATTAGTCGCCGCGCTCGCCTCCACCGTGAACATCGCGACCGCGCCGGCGAGTTGCTCCGCCTCGTGCGCCAGCATCTGCGAGGCCGCGGTGGACTCCTCCACCATGGCAGCATTCTGTTGAGTCACCGAGTCCATCTCGCCGATCGCGATATTGACCTGCCCGAGGCTCTGCGCCTGATCGTCGGCCGAGCGTGCGATCATCGACATGATCGCGCTGACGCTGGTCACGCGTTCGATGATCCGATCGAGCGCCTTTCCGGTCGCATCCACCAATTCGACGCCGGATTGCACATGCTCTATTGCTGACAGGATCCGCGTCTTGACGTCGGACGCCGCCTCGGCCGAACGCTGCGCCAGCGCGCGCACCTCGGAGGCGACCACCGCGAAGCCCTTGCCGGCATCGCCGGCGCGCGCCGCCTCCACCCCGGCATTGAGCGCCAGCAGATTGGTCTGAAACGAGATCCCGTCGATCACGCTGATGATGTCAGCGATTTCGCGGCTGGCCTGGTCAATACCGTTCATCGCCTCGACCGACTTGCGGACCACCGCACCGCCCTGCTCCGCCTCGATCCGTGCATCCGCCATCGCGCCGTTGGCGCTGGCCGCATTCGCCGCGCCGGTGCGCACCGTCGCGGTGATTTCGTCCATCGCCGCGGCGGTCTGGCGCAGGCTCGCCGCCTGCTGTTCGCTGCGCCCCGACAGCGCCCGTGCGGATTGGCTGATTTCGTCCGCGTTGCGCTTGATCGTGTGGACGCTACCGCGGACGTTCATGGTCAGATCGGACAATTTGCCGACCGCGTTGTTGAAGTCGTGCGCGATCTGCTCGAACGAGCGCGGCACGTTGGTCAGCCGCACCGTCAGGTCCGCATCCGCAAGCCGGCGTAGCCCTTCGCCGATTGCGCGCATCGCCTGCTCGCGCTCGGTATCCGCGATCAGCTTGGCGCGAGCGGCGTCGCGGAACACGATTACCGCCCGCGCCATGTCGCCGAGTTCATCCGCACGATTCGCGGCAACGCTGATGTCGAGCTTGCCCGCGGCGAGATCCGCCATTCGTCTGGTCAGCGACGCGATTGGCAGCGCGATGCTGCGGCTGAGCACCACCGCCAGCAACACCGCCACCGCGATCAATAGCAGGCCGCCGATCACCAGCCCAACCGTAGCGCGGGAGAGTGCGTCCGCCTGCCGGGCGGCGTTGCGCTTCATCGCCTCGGTCTCGCGATCGCGCACGTCACGCAGAGGCAGGATCGCGGCGCTGGTCAGCACCGCCTTGCCGGCGTCTCGCACCACCTGCTCGGCCGCTTCGCGCCGCCCCGCCTTCACCATCGCCACGAGACGGTCGCTCCAGGTGCGGCGCCACTTCAAGGCTTCCGCGTGCGCGGTCTCGAACAGTCGATGTTCGGCCGGGTCGGTCAGCATCGGGCTCAACGTGCCGGCAGCGCGATCATAGGCCACGCGCGCCTCGTTGTAGGATTTCAGATAGCTTGCGTCGCCCGTCACCAGATAACCGCGCAGCTGGCTGTTCTCGCGCAGCAACGAGGTCTCGAGTGTCAGCACCTCGGCACAAATGGCTTGGGCGCGATTGTTGTCCTCGGTGGCGTCGCGGATCATCCAGATGTTCGAGAAGAAGACCGCCAGCGTGATCGCCGCGGTAACGATCATCACGAGGAAGGCCATCGCGAGCTTCCTGGGGATGCTCAATCGGGCGATCATCGGCCCGCCCCCGTGCCGAGTTGTACGCGATGGCTCACTGTTCATTCCTTCACTACGTCATGAAGCGCCGCCACGGCGGTGAAGCGTGGCGGCCGCCTCGCTTAGAAATCGAGCCGCAACGTTGCGGACACGGTACGACCGGTGAGTGGGCGCGCGCCGATCAGCGGCGTCCCCTCGGAACCCTGACTGTTCGCGTCGGGCTCCGTCGGCGCATCAAGGCCGGTCATGGCGACGCGATTGAACAGGTTGTTGGCGTTGACAATCAGCCGCAGCCGTTCGGCGGGCCGGATCTCGATAAAGGCGTTGGTGGTGACGAAGGCCGGGATCACCAGCTTGTTCTCGTCCTGCGCGAAGCTTTTTGTTTGCCCGATGAAGGTCGCCCCGAAGGCGACGTGCGAGAAGGTGATGTCGGGGGACGCCTGGAAAAGTAGCTTGGGCTGCGCGCGCGGTGCGTGGCCGGTCAACTTGGAGTTGAGATAATCCTTTTCGATCTTCGGGTCGGTATAGGTTGCTCCGCCGCGCAGCCCGAACACGCCAAATTGGGCGACGCCCTCGAACTCGATTCCCTTGGCCGAATAGTCGCGGAGGATGGGCCGCTCACGGATCGGGTCATAGTTGCTGTCGAACGTGGTCGCCCAGAAGCCAGTGAGGTTCAGCGACAGATCGTCCGTCCGGAATTTAGCGCCGACCTCCGCCTGACGGACGGAGTCGACCGCCGCGTTCTTGTCGCGCAGCGCGCCGGATGCGGTCAGCTCCCCATGGAACAACAATCGATCGGCAGGCGTGCGCGCACCGCGGCTGTACCGGCCGAACAGCGCCAGCGATTCAATCACACGATAGGTGATCCCGCTGGAATATGACAGATAATGGTAGTGGTAGTGCACCGGTTCAGGCGATTGGAACGGCGTGGTCTCGACACTCTGCTCGGGTATGGAGATGGCGCCGTCGCGGTTCAGGTCGAGCGCGATGGTTGGCACCGGGGCGCCGCTGCCGGCAGGTCCCCAGGTGCGCCCCACCACGCTGCCGTCGTCGTAGCGGACGCTGCCGCCAATCGAGACCTTGCCCGCGTGATAGTTGAGCGAGGCGAAGGGAGCGTTGATCGCGTTGTCTGTCTGCACGGAGCGGCGCAGCCGATGGTTGAAGCCGTTGCCGTAGGTGACCACTCCATGGTCGGTGACCTTGATCTTCGTCGCTGTGGTGAAGTCGATCAGCGCAGTGTCGCCGCTGCCGTTCAGGTCGGTGAGCACCGTAACCCAGGCCGAGTCGCGGTCGATCGTCTGGCGCGCAGAGTAAACGCCGCCGGTGGTCGTCAGCTCGCCACCTCCCAGATCGAACACGCGACTAACGCGCACTTCATTGGTCATATCGTCATAGCTGTGTATCGGCAGGTCGAGCATGACGACCGCGGCGCTCAGCCCGTTACCGTTGAGCGGGCTCTTACGGCTGGACACCAGCGCTTGGCCGGCGCGCGGACCGCTGGCATAGGTGGCGACGCCGCCCGCGCCGACGATCTCGCGCACGCCATCGTTGATCTCGCTGTACGCGCTGTCAAACGGAACGGTGAGCACGCCCGATACGCCGGAGTAGCGAAGCCGCTCCTGCACCAGCCAGCCGCTGACGTCGAACTGCGCTTCGAGTCCAATCGAGCGCTCGAGCAGATGCTGACCGTTGCCCAGATCACCCGCCGCCACGCCGTTGTGACGATCTAGTACGAGCAGATCGCGTAAATACCGTGACGCCAGCGCGTCGTGCAGCGCGTCAAAGCCTTTGGTGCGGTCAAAGTTCGGTCTCGCCTCGGTGCCGCCGTAAAAGAACGGCACGACGTCGTAGTAAGGCGTGCGCTCGTTCAGATACTTGCCGTACAGTCGGACATAGCCGCCGCTCACGTCGCGGGTCACGTTGAAGCGAAATTGGCCACCCTTCTGCGCATCATAGCCGGTACGGCGCGGCCCCTCACCCTGTCGGACGAAGCCGCCCGCCTGGAAGCGGAGCGAGTCGGTGACGGCGCCACCGTAGGTAAAATCCTCGCGGGACGAGCGATAGTCGAGCCCGTTGCTCAGCGCCACTGCGCCGCCCTGTACCTCGCCCGTCTTCGAACGGAAGTTGATCGCACCGCCGGGCGAGTTGGACGCGAAGGTGGAGGCCGAGCCCCCGCGGATCACCTCGACCTGCGAAAGGTTGAGATCGGTGCGAACGAGGTCCAGCGCTCCCACGCCGAAGATGTCCCCGAACTCGAGTACCGGAAGTCCGTCTTCCTGCACTTGAATGAACTTCGCACCGCTGGAAGCCGCGGGCAAACCGCGCACGGTGAGCGTGCCGTTGCCGTCACCGCTCGCCGCGTCCGAGCGCAGCCCTGGCACGTCGCGCAGCAGGTCCGCCGCGGACCGCGCGCCGAGCCGCTCGACATCACGCTCGTGCAGGACGCTGGTGGAGGTAGCGCTGTCGAGCCGGTCCCGCTCGCGTGCGACACCCGTGCTGACGTTATCGCTGTCCGCGGCCACATCGGCGCCGGGCGCCGCGACCGCGGCGCCACCGAGGCAGATCGCTGCCGAGAGCACAGTCCCTGCGAGCAAGCTCTTGACTATCTTCACGCTTTCCTCCGATCACGAGAACTGCGCAGCGTTGTTTCGCCGCGCGGCGGACAAGCAAACCTAGCCCGTCCGATGATCGAAGAGGGTCATTCCACCCGCTATTACTTGGCCCATTTTGCCAATTCAATCTTGCCGACACATCTAAGCCCTTTATAGCAAGACTTTGCTATTGGGCGCCCTGGCAACACGATGAATCGATAAGATCGATCGTCACTCAGCCGCACTTCAGCAACGACCGCGCGGAAGGACGCCAACCTCGCCCGCTCGCTGACGCAGCGGCTATTCGCCGCGCCAATCGACCCAGGCACCGTAGGGATGGCACGTGGCGAGGATCAGCGTCTCGCCCGGCGGGTAACAGGTGAGACGCAGCTGCACTTCGGCGCGATCCCCGGTCCACTCGAAAGCGATGCGCGCGAGTGGCCGTTCCATCGTCGCCGCCGCTCCCGCCGCCGCCACGAGCGAGTCGAGCTGGGCACGAGCGGTCCCGTCGAGATATTGGATCACCATCGAGTGCGCCACGACGCGGCACCGCGGGGGGCGCTCAGCGGCATTGAGCCGCTCGCGCAGCCAGTCGATCGCGTCGCCTCGCGCCACGTCCGGCGGATGGCGCCGCGCCAGATCGAGCGCACGTTCGAGCCGCTGCGAGCGCGCGGGTTGATCGGCGAACACATAGGCCATCAGCCGCTCACACGTAGCGGGGTCCGTGGCGTCCAGCGGCGAAAGGTCGACCCCACACGCCGCCGCAATGTCGATCCTGGCGGCGGGCGGCGGCGTGCCGCGCCATTCGGGCGCGACGAGAACGGGCGAGGTCGGATCGCCCAGGATCACGCCGCCGAGATCGTGACGGTAACGATGCAAGTTGAGGTTGAGCCCGGCGCTGGAGCCAATCTCGAGGACCTCCACCGGCCGGTCGAAACGCGTCTGCGTGACATGGAGCGCCGCGATGATCGCGGCCGACCGACCCACCTCATTGGTCTGCGGCGTGTGGCGCATCCACGCGGCGATGAAGTCGTCATGCTCGGCGAGTGCCTCCGCCACCGCACCGTCGACATCCTCATGCTCGCCGCGGTACAGCGCGCCGAGCCGAGCCGGCGTATCGCGTCGCGCCAGCGCGTGCAGCGCTGCATTGAGCCGCATCGCCAGCGCAGCAGCCGCGCGGTCACCCGGCCAATGTGCGAGCAATCCAGCAGTATGCGGCGCGCGACTCAGGTGCCGCGCCACCGCTTCGAGCACGGCGGCGACGAAAGGTGAGCCGATCGTCCGAGCAATCCGTGCCTGACGCAGAAGCTCATCACGCTCCCTATCTAACTCAACAAGTTGATCAATCACGCCGAAGTCTATCCGCTTGAGCAACGGCCTTGGACGCCGTCATCAGCGTAGCGAGTGAATGCTACCACGCGACTTGGCCGACGCTTCCGCCCAACTTACCGCGGCGCGCCGTGCCAGTTCTCGCAAGGCGGTGCAATCGCATTAGCGCGATCGGTGATTAACGTCATTTTAGGAGGGCCGGGTTCAGGAGAGAGACTGCGCTGCGTTGCCGGTCTTCGCGAACCCGGCCGCGCAACGCGCCTATATGAGGGGATGGACAGGTTTGTGGCTCTGCGTCGCGGTGATGCGACGATGGCGTCATTCGTCTGCCCGTTCGACTGACCAGGACTCGACGATGGCGTATGTGCTCCCTTCCCGTCTCGACACTGCCGCGGCGCCGCCGCTCCGGCTCGCGCTTAAGAAGCTGATCGAGCAGTCGCAGCCGCTCGCGATCGACGGCAGCGCGGTGGAGCAGGCCGGACAGGCGTGCCTGCAGGTGCTGGTGGCGGCCCGTACGGCGGCAACGCAGCAGGGGCTGCCGTTCACGCTGACGGTCGCCAGCGCGCCACTCGCCGACACGGTCGCGCTCGCCGCGATCGATCTCACCGCCGCCTGAGCGCGCGCGCCCGGTTCACAGGAGCAGAAGCCTTGGATCTCGACGCAATCCAGCAAATCTTCTTTCAGGAATGCGAAGAAGGATTGGCCGGTATGGAGAGCGCGTTCGCCGCGCTCCGGTCCGAACAATATGATGCCGAAACGATCAACGGCATCTTCCGCGCGGTGCACTCGATCAAGGGCGGCGCTGGCGCGTTCGGCCATGAGCGGCTGCAGGCCTATACTCACCAATATGAGACGCTGCTCGATCTGCTGCGCAGCAATGCGCTGACGCTCACTCCAGCGCTGACCAACCTGATCGTCGCCGCTTTCGACATGCTCGCCGACCATGTCGCCGCCGCGCGCGACTCGGGTGAGGTGCCCGACGACGCGGTGATGCTCGCGCGGCTGATCGCCGCGGCCAACGGTGAAGAGGCCGCGGCGCCCGCCGCTCCCACGCCGCCTCCGGCCGCGCCCGCAACGGCCGCACCCGCGCCGTCCGCTGGCGATGACGAGATCACCTTTACCGTCGCGCCGATCGACCTGGCCAATGACTTCGACGATCTGATGGCGATGCTGGACGATGTCGCGCCCGCGCCGACCGAGGCGGCGGAACCGGCACAGGACGCGCCGCAAGACTGGCTGGTGACGTTCCGCCCCACGCCCAACGCGCTCGACAATGGCGGCGAGCCGCTGCTGCTGCTGCGTGAGCTGGTGCGCATGGGTGGCCGCGTGCTGTCGTGCGACACGTCCGCGCTGCCGCCGCTCGCCTCGATCGACCCTGAAGTCGCCTATCTCGCATGGGAGATCGCGGTGCCGGCGAGCGTCGAGGAGGATGATATCCGCTCGGTGTTCGAGTTCACCGACGGGTGCCCGGTGACGCTCTCGCGCGGCGCGCCGACGCTTGACGCGCCAGCCGCTGCCGCACCGCTCGCTCCCCCGACCGACGTGACGCCCGTGCCAAGCACGCCGACGCCCGTCGCGGCAGCGGAAATCATCGCGCCACCCGTCGCCATCGTGGAAGCCGCGCCAGCACCCGCGCCCGCCCGCGTCGCGCCGGCGCCGATCGCCGCTCCCGCACCCACCGCCGTGGCGCAGACGATCCGGGTCGACCTCGACAAGCTCGATCGCCTGGTCAACCTCGTCGGCGAGCTGGTGATCACGCAGGCGATGCTCGCGCAGCGTCTGTCCGAGAACAACATGGCCGGGATTTCGG
Source organism: Sphingomonas larreae (assembly GCF_051400595.1). NCBI lineage: Bacteria > Pseudomonadati > Pseudomonadota > Alphaproteobacteria > Sphingomonadales > Sphingomonadaceae > Sphingomonas > Sphingomonas larreae. The sequence continues at coordinate 541,974 of NZ_JBLFFI010000002.1, read as the reverse complement.
AGCTGACGGATCTCGATCACCTGACGCGCGAGCTGCAGGAATCGACGATGGCGATCCGCGCGCAGCCGATGAAGACGGTGTTCAGCCGCGTGCCGCGCATCATCCGCGAGCTCGAGGGCGAGACCGGCAAGCGCGTCCGGCTCGAGATCGAGGGGGAGATGACCGAGGTCGACAAGACTGTGGTCGAGCGCATCGGCGAGCCGCTGACCCATCTCATCCGCAATGCGGTCGATCACGGGCTGGAGACGCCCGAGGAGCGCCTCGCGGCCGGCAAGCCGGCCGAGGGCGTCGTGACGCTGTCCGCGGCGCATCACTCTGGCCGGATCGTCATCACCGTCAGCGACGACGGACGTGGCATCGATCGCGCACGGGTGCGCGCCAAGGCAGTGGAGCGCGGCATCATTCTGCCGGATGCGGTGCTCAGCGACGAGGAGATCGACAACCTCATCTTCGCTCCGGGCTTCTCCACCGCGGCGACGGTGTCGAACATCTCGGGTCGCGGCGTCGGCATGGACGTGGTGCGCAAGAACGTTCAGGCGCTCGGCGGACGCATTGGCATCCAGTCGAAGTTCGGCTCGGGATCGAGCTTCTCGCTCAGCCTGCCGCTGACGCTTGCAGTGGTCGACGGGATGATCGTCACCGTGGGTGATCAGACCTTCGTGATCCCGCTCAGCCACATCGTCGAGAGCCTTCGCCCCACGGACGGCGCGGTGACCGCGATCGGCGTCGATGGCGCGGTGCTCGACGTGCGCGGCTCGTATGTGCCGATCTACCCCGTCGCGGAGCAGCTCGGGCTGGGCGGCGGCGAGCGCGATCCGGCTCATGCGGTGCTGATCGTGGTGGAGGCTGATCATGGCCAGGCCGCGCTGCTGGTCGACTCGATCCAGGATCAGCGCCAGGTCGTGGTGAAGAGTCTGGAAGCCAATTATCAGGCCATCAACGGGCTCGCCGGCGCGACCATCCTGGGTGACGGGCGCGTGGCGCTGATCATCGACGTCGACGCGCTTACGGCGCAGCGCGTCCGCACCGCGCGCGCGCCCGCGCTGGCGCACGCGGCATGAGCAACGCCCCCGCTCTTCCGGCGGAATCGTCGCTCAAGCGCGAGTTCCACTTCGTGCCCGCCGACCATCAGGCGATCGCGCGGCTGGTGTATGACGAACTCGGCATCCTGCTGCCCGATGGCAAGGCGCAGCTCGTCTACGGTCGCGTCGCGCCGCGGGTGCGCGCGTGCGGGCTCGACAGCGTCGGCGCTTATGTGAAGCTGATTGAGGACGACGCGGACGAGCGGCTCCGCATGTTCGACGCCATCACCACCAATCACACCGCTTTCTTCCGCGAGGCGCATCACTTCGAGGATTTTGTCGAGCGGCTGTGGCCCAAATTGTCGCAGCGCGTGCTGGGCGGCGGGCGGGTGCGGCTATGGTCGGCGGCCTGCTCCAGCGGCGAGGAACCGTATAGCTGGCTGATGGCCGCGTTCGGCACCGATCGTAACTTGGCGCAGCGTGTGCTCCGCGCCGACTTCAAGCTGCTCGCTACCGACGTGTCGCCCAGCGTGCTCGCGACCGCGCGCGCGGGCACCTACCCCGCGGCGACGCTGCGGACGGTACCGACCGCGCTGCGGAGCGCCTGGCTGAGCGGCCCGAGCGAGCGGCAGACGGTGGACGCGATGCTGCGCGAGGCCATCGCCTTCCGTCCGCTCAATCTGCTCGGGGCATGGCCGATGCGTGGTCGCTTCGACGCGATCTGCTGCCGCAACGTCATGATCTATTTCGACGAACCAACAAAGGCGCGGCTGCAGGCACGGCTCGCCGATCATCTGGAGACGGGGGGCATGCTGTACATCGGCCATTCCGAGCGGCTCGCCGACGAGGTGGCACACCGCTTCGAAAGCGTGGGTCGCACCGCTTATCTGAAGGTGGCGGCATGAGCGTCCGGACCCTCGTCGTCGACGATTCGCTGACCATGCAGGCGCTGATCCGGCGTACGCTCGCCGCGGATCCCGCGATCGAGGTGGTCGGCACCGCTGCCAGCGCGGAAGAGGCACGCGCCAAGATCAAGGAGCTCGATCCCGACGTGGTCACGCTCGACATCGAGATGCCGGGCATGAACGGGCTCGACTTTCTCGAACGCCTGATGCGGCTGCGTCCCACCCCGGTGGTGATGCTGTCGACGCTCACCTCGGATGGAGCGGAGGCGAGCATCGCCGCGCTCGAACTCGGCGCGTTCGAATGTTTCGACAAGCTGTCGCTGCGTCGCGAAGGTGACGCGATCCGCCTGCCCGCGCTGGTGCGCGCCGCGTCGGGAACGCGGCGGCGGCTCGCCGCGGCGGTGCCGACCCGGGCCGAGTCGGTGGACGGCGACTATCGCCCGCGCGACCAGGCGCTGATCGCGGTGGGCGCGTCGACCGGTGGGGTCGAGGCGCTGATCGAGCTGCTCTCGGGTTTCCCGGTCAACTGCCCCCCGACGGTGATCGTGCAGCATATGCCGGCGAGTTTCACCGCCAGCTTCGCCGCGCGGCTCGACCGGCTGTGCAAGCCGAGCGTCGAGGAAGCGCGCGCCGGCGCGCCGCTGCTGCCGGGCAAGGTCTATCTCGCCCCCGGCGGCGACCGCCATCTCGAAATCGCGGGAAGCCATGGCAAGCGCCACTGCCGCCTGATCCAGGGACCCAAGGTGAGCGGGCACCAGCCCTCGGTCGACACCTTGTTCCACTCGGTGGCGCGTTGCGCTGGCGCGGATGCGGTCGGCGCGCTGCTCACCGGCATGGGCGCCGACGGTGCGGAGGGCATGCTCGCGATGCGCGGCACCGGCGCGGTGACGATCGGCCAGGACGAAGCGAGCAGCGTGGTCTACGGCATGCCCGCGGTGGCGCATCGCATCGGCGCTGTCGTGCAGCAGCTGCCGCTGCGCCGGATCGCGGCGCGCCTGCTGCAGGAGTGTCGTGCATGAGCATCATGCTGCGCGACGGCTTTCGTCGCCTCACCGTCGCCCAGGGCGAGACCAAGGTCAGCGATCAGGAAGACGTGGTGCTAACCACCGTTCTGGGTAGCTGCGTCGCCGCCTGCTTCTACGATCCCATCGCGAAGGTGGGAGGTCTTAACCATTACCTGTTAGCCGAGGGGAATGTTTCGGATCCCGCCTCGATGCAGCGCTATGGTGTGTACGCCATGGAAGTGCTGATCAACGCCATGCTCTCGATGGGCGCGGCGCGCTCGCGGCTGAAGGCGCGGATCTTCGGCGGCGCGACGATGCGCGCCGGTTTCCGCGACATCGGCGGCGACAATATCGTGTTCGCACGACGCTTTCTGCGCGACGAGAAGATCCCGCTCGTCGGCGAGGATGTCGGTGGCAATGGCGCGCGGCGCGTCGAGTTCCGCCCCGCGCTAGGCCTCGCGCGCTGCCGCGTCGTGACCGAGGGCGCCCCGCCCGCGGTGATCCGCGCCATCCCTACCGTCGCCCCCGCTGCCGTGTCCGACATCGGCAACGTCGAATTCTTCTAATGACCCCCGATCTGCCCAGGAGCCGTTTCCCGTGACCAAGACGATCATGACTGTGGACGATTCGCCCAGCATGCGGATGCTGCTGCGCGCGGCGTTGACCGATCTCGGCTACAACGTCGTCGAGGCCGAGGACGGCGTGCATGCGCTCGAGACGCTGCAGAACTTCGATCCGGATGAGGAGCCCGATCTCCTCATCACCGATATCAACATGCCGCGAATGGATGGCTTCGGCCTGATTGAGCAGGTCCGCGCCGACGGCCGCCGCTCGCTGCCGATTCTCGTGCTCACCACCGAGAGTTCCGACGAGAAGAAGCAGCGTGCGCGCGACGCCGGTGCCACCGGATGGATCGTCAAGCCGTTCCACCCCGAGAAACTCGCCGCCGCGATCCGTCGCGTGCTGCACTAATCCCCCGCGTATCCGAGGAGCCAGTCCATGTCCCGTCAGCTCATCACCTTCCAGCTCGGCGACCAGCATCTGGGCGTCGACATCATGGCGATCCGCGAGATCCGCGCCTGGTCGCCGGCCACCCCGCTGCCCAACGTGCCGAGCCACGTGCGCGGCGTGGTCAACCTGCGCGGCGTGGTGCTGCCGGTGCTCGACCTGCGCCACCGCCTCGGCTGGGGCGTGACCGACCCGACCGCCCGCCACGTGATCATCGTCGTGCGGATCGGCGAGCAGCTCCAGGGCATCATCGTCGATGCGGTGAACGACATCGTGACGGTCTCGACCGAGGACATGCAGCCGCTGCCCGACATGGGCGATGCTGCCGCGGCGCAGTTCCTCGACGGCCTGGCGACGATCGACCAGCGTCTGATCCTGGTGCTCGCGCTCGAGCGGCTGGTGGAGCGCAGCGCGATGGCGGACGCGGCCTGATCGATGTAATAAAAGGTACGTTTACGATTTTCGCCTAGGACGGGGACATGGCTGGAACGAAAGTATTGGTGGTCGACGATTCGTTGACCATGCGTGCCCTGATCTCGGGTGCGTTGGAGCGGATCCCGGGCGTGGAGGTCGTCGGCATGGCCGACGGCGCGGCCGAGGCGCGGGAGTTGGTCGCCTCCTCGCGCCCCGACGTGATGACGCTCGACGTCGAGATGCCCGGGATGAGCGGGCTCGAGTATCTCGCCGAGATCATGGACACCAAGCCGATGCCGGTGATCATGTTCTCCACCCGCACCCAGGACGGTGCGGCGGAGTCGATCGAGGCGCTGCGGCTCGGCGCGATCGATTGCTTCCCCAAGCCGCGCGTCGCCGCCCCGGCGGAGCTGGACGCGATTATCGCCAAACTGGCCAAGCGGCTCAAGGCGGCCAAGAAGGCCGACATCAAGCCCAAGGCCCCGCCCAAGACCGCCAAGGCGCCGCCGATTGACTGGAACGGCCGTCTGCTGCTGGTCGGCGGCGACGCATCGAGCACCAAGACGATCTTCGACCTGTTCTCGGGCTTCCCGGCCAATTGCCCGCCGACCGTGGTGGTGCAGCATCTCGGCCCTGGTTTGGTCGAGAGCATGGCCGCGAAGCTTGCCGAGCAGGTCGCGCCCAAGGTGGTGGTCGCGGCGGACGGGATGAAGGCCGAGCAGGGCACGATCTATCTCGCGCCCGCGGGCGACGCGCATCTGGTGATCGACAGCTGGCCGGACGGCACGCTCCGACTGCTCCCGCGCGATCCGGTCGCGGGCGAGCGGCCGTCGATCTCGCTGCTGTTCGCCTCGGCCGCCAAGGCGGCGACGAGCAACGCGGTGGGCGTGCTGCTGCTCGACTCGAACGAGGACGGCGCCGGCGGGCTCAAGGCGCTCAACGCCGCGGGCGGCTATGCCTTCGCGCCGGCCGACGGCGGCTACACGCTGACGCGCGGCATGGTGTCCCAACCGGTAGCCGGCGAGGCGCTCGTCGGTGGCGTGCTCAAGATGTGCTCGAAGTGAGCGCGGACGAGGGAGCGTTGCCGCGCACGCTTGCGCTGGCGCTCGCCGACGAACTCGTCGTCGCCTCGAACATGCTCAACGAGCTCGCCTTCGATCTGGGCAGCAACGGGGAGACGCTGCGGCGCCACATGGCGAGCATCCAGCGGATCGACTATGTCACGCAGATCCAGCTCGCGGTGGTCAGCCTGCTCCGCGTCGACGGCCCGACGCGTGCCGATATCGATGCGGTAACGCTGCAGGACATGGCCGACCGGCTGCGCGCGACGCTGGCGCTGCTCGACGAACAATCCGCCGCCGCCTGACGCGTTGGGGACGCGCCCGGCTCAGCCGATCGCGACGATGCGATTACCGAGCCGCTCGGCCTCGCCGCGATCGTGCGTCACCATCAGGATCGGAACCGCGCGCGCATCCCGCACGCGCTCGATCGCGCGGCTCGCCTCCTCGCGTCGCGCGGGATCAAGCGACGACAGCGGCTCGTCGAGCAGGAGGAAGGCGGGGTCGCTGAGCAAGGCGCGCCCGATCGCTACCCGCCGTGCCTCGCCGCCGGAGAGCGAGCGCGGCCAGCGATTTAGCAGGTGCGCGATGTCGAGCATGCGGGCCACTTCGTCGAGCCGCGCGGCATCGCGCGCCGCGTAGCACAGGTTGCCGCGCACGCGGCGGTGCGGGAAAAGTCGCATGTCCTGAAACACATATCCGGCGCGGCGTCGCTCGGGCGGGACATCGATCCCGGCCGCCGAATCATAAAGTGTTCGGCCTCCGACGAGAACGTGACCGCGCGCGGGGCGGAGCAACCCGGCGACCATGTCGAGCAGACTGGTCTTGCCGATCCCCGAGGGCCCGACCAGCGCGGTGAGCCCTTCCCCGACCGCGAAGCAGGCGGTGACCCGCGCGTCGCCGCGCGCCACGCTCACGTCGATGTCAAAGGACACGGATGCCCCGCCCTGCGCGTCGCACCAGCCACTCCGCCGCGATCAGCGCGATTAACGACAGCGCCACCGAGGCGCCCGCCAGGCGCCACACGGCCGCCTCGCCGCCGGGGCGTTGCAGCGCGGCATAGATGGCTAGCGGCAGCGTCTGCGTTTCGCCGGGGACGTTCGAGACGAAGGTGATTGTGGCGCCGAACTCGCCGATCGAGCGCGCAAAGCCGAGCACCGCCGCGGCGGCGATCCCGGGCGCGGCGAGCGGCAGCGTCACCGTCGCATAGGTGCGCCAGCGCCCCGCGCCGAGCGTCCGCGCCGCCTGTTCGAGCCGGCGGTCCACCGCCTCGAGCGACAGCCGGATGGCGCGCACCATCAGCGGCAGCGCCATCACCCCCGCTGCAATCGCCGCGCCGGTCCAGCGGAACAGCACGGTGGCGCCGAACCAGCGCTCGAGCCACGCGCCGGCAAGCCCGGTGGGGGCAAAGACGAGCAGCAGCAGCCAGCCGGTCACAACAGGAGGCACCACGAGCGGCAGGTGGACCAGCCCGTCCAGCAGCACCTTGCCCGGGAAGCGCCAGCGCGCCAGCATCCAGGCGAGCGCAAAGGCGATCGGCAGCGCCGCACAAGTAGCTGTGCCGCCGACCAGCAATGTCAGCCGGACGATGGCGGCAAGGTCGCTCAACGCGGCACAAAGCCGCGTTGGCGTAGGATCGCCTGGCCCGCGCGCGACAGCAGGAAGTGACGAAAGCCCTCGGCCTCGCCGGGCGAGGCGCCGTCGGTGAGACGCGCGATCGGGTAGACGATTGGGGCGTGGCTCGCCTGCGGGAAGACGCCGGCGATGCGCACCGCGGAGGACGCCTGCGCGTCGGTGGCATAGACGATGCCGTATGGCGCCGCACCGCGCTCGACCAACGCCAGCGCGGCACGGACGTTCTCCGCGCGCACGACACGCACGCTCACCGGGTCCCAGGCGCCGAGCCGGCGTAGCGCCGCTTCGCCATATTTGCCCGCGGGCACCGCGTCCGGATCCGCCATCGCGAGCGGCGCGGCGCCGAGCCGGCGCGCGAGCACAGCGCCGCGCGTGGCGCTCACCGCCGCCGCATCGGGGCGAGCCACCACCACCAGGCGATTGTGCGCGAGCACCGCACGCGTGCCGGGCACCACGCGACCGCGGCGCTCCACCTCGTCCATCCAGTCGACGTCGGCGGAGGCGAACAGGTCCGCGCGTCCTCCTGCGACGATCTGCCGCGCCAGCGCCGACGAGGCCGCGAACGACAGCACGGGTCGCGGGTGACCGCGACGCGCCCAGGCCTCGGCGGCGTCAGTCATCGACTCCTGCAGGCTCGCCGCGGCGAGCACCAGCGGGGCGGCGCGCTCCTGCGCAAGCGCGGGCACGGCGATCAACAGCAGCAGCAACGAAGACAGGAAGCGCATGACCGCGCCATCGCATCGTCGCCGCCGGGATACAATCGCGCCCGCACGATTCGATCCGGCGCGCGACCGACTCGGCCTGCCGCGTAGCCGGGAACGCCGGGCCGCGCAGGGCGCTCCGGTGGCATGCGCGCGCACCGCCCCGCCTCGTCGCTGATCGACCGCATCGTCTACGACGATGCCGCGCGCACGTTGCTGGTCACGTTCCGCAGCGGGCGCCGGTACCTCTACCGCGACGTGCCGCGGGCGGCTTATGACGCGCTGGTGACCGCCCGTTCGACCGGGGCCTATTTCAATGACGCGATCCGCGGTCGTTATGCATGCGCGCCGGCGGACGGACGTCGACGCTACCCGCTCGACGAGCACGCCGCCTGAGCGTCAGTTCTCGTCGCCCATCCGCAGCGCGGCGATGAACGCCTCCTGCGGGATGCTGACGCTGCCATATTCGCGCATCTTGGCTTTGCCCTTCTTCTGCTTCTCGAGCAGCTTGCGCTTACGGGTGGCATCACCACCATAGCATTTCGCCGTGACGTCCTTGCGCATCGCGCTGATCGTCTCGCGCGCGATCACCTTACCGCCGATCGCCGCCTGGATCGGGATCTTGAACAGGTGGCGGGGGATCAGTTCCTTGAGCCGCTCGACCATGCCGCGACCGCGCACCTCGGCGGTGCCGCGGTGGACGATCATCGACAGCGCGTCGACCGGCTCCTCGTTGACCAAGATGCTCATCTTGACCAGATCGCCCTCGCGATAGCCGATCTGCGTATAGTCGAAGCTGGCATAGCCCTTCGACAGCGACTTGAGCCGATCGTAGAAGTCGAACACCACCTCGTTGAGCGGCAGTTCGTAGGTCGCCTGCGCGCGACCGCCGACATAGGTCAGGTTCTTCTGGATGCCGCGGCGATCCTGACAGAGCTTCAGGATCGAGCCGAGATATTCGTCGGGCACGTAGATCGTCGCGTTGATCCACGGCTCGCTGATCGTCTTGATCTTGTTCACGTCGGGCATGTCGGCCGGGTTGTGCAGATCGATCTGCGTGATGCCGGCCGGGTCGGGATGGGTGAGCTCGATCTGGTAGACCACCGAGGGCGCGGTGGTGATCAGGTCGAGGTCATACTCGCGCGTCAGCCGCTCCTGGATGATCTCGAGGTGGAGCAGCCCGAGGAAACCGCAGCGGAAGCCAAAGCCGAGCGCCGCGCTGGTCTCCATCTCGAAGCTGAACGAGGCGTCGTTGAGCCGCAGCTTGGAGATGCTCTCCCGCAGCTTCTCGAAGTCGTTGGCGTCGACCGGAAACAGGCCGCAGAACACGACCGGCTGGACCTCCTTGAAGCCGGGCAGCGCTTCGGCCGCGGGGCGTTTGGCGTCGGTCAGCGTGTCGCCGACGCGGGCCATCGCCACGTCCTTGATCTGCGCGGTGATGAAGCCGATCTCGCCCGGGCCGAGATCGGTCAGCTGCTCGATCTTGGGGCGGAAGCAGCCGACCCGGTCGACCAGATGCTGCGTTCCCGCTTGCATGAAGGTAACCTGCTGGCCCTTCCTCAGCGTGCCGTCGATCACGCGCACCAGGATCACGACGCCGAGATACGGATCATACCAGCTGTCGACCAGCATCGCCTTGAGCGGTGCGTCCGCGTCGCCCTTGGGTGGCGGGATCTTGCGCACGATCGCCTCGAGGATGTCGGCAATGCCGATGCCGGACTTGGCGCTGGCGAGCACCGCCTCCGACGCGTCGATACCGATCACGTCCTCAATCTCTTGGCGCACCTGCTCGGGCTCCGCGGCGGGAAGATCGATCTTGTTGATCACGGGCACGATCTCATGGTCGTGCTCGATCGACTGATACACGTTGGCGAGCGTCTGCGCCTCGACCCCCTGCGCGGCATCGACCACCAGCAGCGCGCCTTCGCACGCGGCGAGGCTGCGGCTTACCTCATAGGCGAAATCGACGTGCCCGGGCGTGTCCATCAGGTTGAGCGTGTAGGTCGCCCCGTCCTGCGCCTGATAAGATAGGCGCACCGTCTGCGCCTTGATCGTTATCCCGCGCTCCTTCTCGATCTCCATATTGTCGAGCACCTGCTCGCTCATCTCGCGGTCGGAGAGCCCGCCGGTGGCCTGGATCAGGCGGTCGGCGAGCGTCGACTTGCCGTGATCGATATGGGCGATGATGGAGAAATTGCGGATCGTGTCGAGCGGGGTGGCCATGATGCGCGGGTGCCTAGCGCAGCCGCTCGTGTGGCGCCAGCCATTCGCGGCAGGGTCGCGGCGCTCAGCCGGCGCGGTGAATTGCTTCAAGCGCGTTGAGGTAGCGCCGGCTCCCCTGCCCGCTCACCAGCACCCAACGCACGCCGCGGCGCTCGAGCTCGAGCCGCGACAGATCGAAGAAGCGGCGCCGCGCCTCGCGATTGCCGAAGAGGCGCGTGCCATCGGACTGCCACGGCAGGTCGATGTCAAACAGCAGGTACAGGTCCGCGACGTTGTTCCAGCGATCGAACCAGGGATCGCGGCGGCCGAACATCATGTCCGCCCATACCGCGCTCATCAGCGGGTCTGTGTCGAGGATCACGGGATGGGCACCGGCATCGACCGCCTTGCGCGCCTTCATGTCCTGCGTGTGCGCGATCACCACCAGATCCGCCATCGTCAGATCGGTGCCGTAGCGCTCGCAATAGGTCCGTCCGAACTCCGCGACACAGGTCGTATCGAAGTGGCGCGCGAGCCGCGGCGCCATGGTCGACTTGCCGGTGCTCTCCGGCCCGTGGAGGCAGATCGTCCGCAGCGTCATGCCGGCATCACCGCCGGATTCGGCCGGATCAGCGCACGCCGCCATTCCAGCAGGCCGAGCACCGCGAGCGCGAGATAGACGAGATACAACGCAGCGAAGAGGTAGAGCTGCTTGACGAGGTAGAGCGGGATCGAGGCGAGATCGACCGCAATCCAGAGCCACCAATTCTCGACCTTGCGACGCGCCATCAGCAGCTGCGCCGCCACGCTGGCGGCCGCGATGGCCGCATCCCACCAGGGGAAGGCGGCGTCGGTGAGCCGGTGCATCGCCGAGCCCCACAGGATCGCTACCGCGGCGATCGCCCCCGCCCAGGCCCATCGCACAGGCCCGGCCAGTTGTTCGACCGCGATCGCGCCATCGCGTGACCGCGCATGCTGCCACGTGACCCACCCATAGACGTTCGCTGCGACGAAGAAGAGCTGGAGCAAGGCGTCGGAATAGAGTCGTGCCGCGAACACCACCGCGCCGAGCAGCGTCACCGATCCGATCGCGGTAGGGAACGTCCACACGCTGCGCCGTGCCGCAAGCGCGACGCAGGCGATGCCAAGCAGGGTGGCGATCCATTCGATCAGCGACATGGCGTCCGTCTAGCCATGCTCGAGCAACGCCGCCAAGAGGCTTGCGCGGCGCGTCGTGCCGCAATCGGCACGGCGGTGCGATTAGCCGCTTGCGCGTCGGCGAACCGCTGATATAAGCCGCGCCCTGTCGCCGGCCGATCGGCTGGTCGACACCCTGGTCGGGGAATAGCTCAGCCTGGTAGAGCACTGTGTTCGGGACGCAGGGGCCGGAGGTTCGAATCCTCTTTCCCCGACCAATCATCCTCTGCGCCTGGCGCGAGGTCAGCCGAGAAAATCCAGGTTCAGGCGTGCGACGCGGCCGGCGCGTCGTTCTGCGTGGTCGTGCGTTGCGCGACCGATCCGCAGGAGAACCCGTATGACCGATCACACGCCGAACGAACCCAAGCCGAGCAACTTCCAGGAAACGCCCGAGGCGACGCCGTCCTCACCGGCGAGCGACGACATGCCGATCGAGCGCTCGAGCGACAGCGAGGAGGTCGAGGCGCACCCGAGCTGAACCGACCAGCGTCCGCACGGCTCTGCGGGAACAAAGCAGGATTTGTCGTGTTGTGCGATGCGCAACGAACGACAGATGGTCTGTCCCGTTTCGAGGTAGCCATGAAGACCACGACGCTGAGCCTGTTTCGCAACAAGTCTGCAGCGAGCGCGACCAAGCGCCTCAACGACGATCCGCGCGCCGGTCTAACCCCGGTGGAAGTCGCGATGCTCGATCGCGCCGCGACCGGTCGCGCCTGATCACACCCGAGACATAAGTGCCGCGGCCGCGCCTCGCATGTGGGGCGCGGCCGTTGCTGTGTCAGGCGAGGATCAGCGCCGGGCGGCGGCGCAGACGCAAACAGGTGCGCGCCACCGCCGCGAGCGTAAAGCTGGCGCCGAGCGCATAGCCGAGCGTGATGATCATCGTTCGTCGTCCCGGAGGTGGTCGTGATGGATGTGGTTAATCGCACATCAGGGTAAATTTTCTCTGTTCCCCGCCAGGTGGCACCATCGCCACGGTGATGCGTATCCCCGGCTCACCATTCGAGGAGCGTCGCGTGAGCGGACCCGTCTTATTCCAGCGGTTTGAGGTAGGCGGATTGTCGCTGCCCAACCGGATCGTCATCGCACCAATGTGCCAATATTCGGCCGAGGACGGCTGTATGACCGATTGGCACCTGATCCATCTCGGCCAGCTCGCTTTGTCGGGCGCGGCGCTGCTGACGATCGAAGCCACCGCGGTCGTACCTGAGGGACGGATCACCTACGCCGACGTCGGTCTCTGGGACGATCGCACCGAGGCGGCCATGGCGCGCGTGCTCGAGTCGATACGCCGCCACTCCGACATGCCGATCGCGATCCAGTTGGCGCATGCCGGCCGCAAGGCTTCCACCGATCTGCCATGGAAGGGCGGCGCGCAGCTCGCTCCCGAGCACGCCAACGGCTGGCAGACAGTGGCCCCCTCGCCACTGGCCTTCGCCACGGGCGAGCATGCCCCGAATGCGCTCGATCGAGATGGACTGGCGCGGGTTCGGGATGCCTTCGCCGCTGCAGCGGTACGCGCCGCGCGACTTGGCATCGACGCGGTCCAGCTGCACGGCGCGCATGGCTATCTTCTGCACCAGTTCCTGTCGCCGCTGTCGAACCGCCGCGACGACGAATATGGCGGCACGCTGGAGAACCGGCTGCGCTTCCCGCTCGAGGTCTTCGACGCCGTTCGCGCCGCCTTCCCCGCCGATCGGGCGGTGACGATGCGCGTCTCGGGCAGCGACTGGGTCGACGGCGGCTGGGACGCCGAGCAGACCATCGCCTTCGCGCAGGCGCTCGAGGCGCGCGGCTGCGCGGCGATCCACGTCTCCAGCGGCGGGCTCGACCCGCGACAGGACATCCCGGTGGGTCCGAGCTACCAGGTGCCCCTCGCGCGCACGGTCAAGCAGGCGGTCTCGATGCCGGTCGTCGCAGTCGGCCTGATCACCGACTATGAGCAGGCCGAGGCGATCGTCAGCACGGGAGACGCCGATCTGATCGCGCTCGCGCGGACGATCCTGTACGACCCTCGCTGGCCTTGGCATGCCGCGGCACATCTGGGCGGGCGCGTGAAGGCCGCCGACCAGTATCTGCGCTCACAGCCGCGCCAGTATCGCTCGCTGTTCGACGTCGAGGGCAGTGCGGAGAGCTGAGCTCCACGCGATCGTAGCATCGGGGCCGGCGTGACGCTGCACGCACGTCGGCCCGCGGCGGCTACGCTTCCCCGCGCGCGCGCGCGTAGATCGAGTCCAGCAACGCCGCGGTGCGCACGAAGCGCTCCGCCTCAGGGTCGAAGCGCGCGCCCGCGGCCAGCCGCTCGGCCCAGTCGACCGCCGCGCGGCCACCCCAATCGTCCGGCGGAAATGCGAGCGTCTCCCGCGCCGTGCCGCGGAAATGCTGGGCGGTGAAGTCGTAGAACGAGCCGTCGACGTTGCGCAGCGCCGCACCGCCTTCGGAGCCGTAGAAAGCCGCCTCGATGACCGCGTCCTGCCCGGCGTGGAGCCGCCATGAGCAGGCAAGCCGCAGCGTCACCATGTCGCCCAGCCGCACTGTCGCGACGGCGTAATCCTCCACCGCGGCACCGGACAGCGGCGCGCCCGCGGCATAAAGCGCGGCGTCGGTCACTTCCGCCGTCGGAAAGCCGCTGAGCCACAAGGCCAGGTCGGCGAGGTGGATGCCGAGGTCCATGACGCAGCCGCCGCCGGACTGGGCACGGTCGTAGAACCACGGCTTGTCCGGCCCATAGGCGTTGTGAAAGGTGAGATCGATCGCGAACAGCTGCCCCAGCGCCCCGCGCGCGAGCAGCTCGCCGATCTGGCGCACGCCCTCGGTGAAGCGATAGGACAGGTCGAGCCCAAGCAGGCGGTCAGCGGCGCGCGCCGCCGCCACCACTGCTGCGGCCTCCGCCGCGTCGCGCCCCAGCGGCTTCTGGCAGAACACCGCCGCGCCCGCTTCCAGCGCCTGGATCGATTGCGCCGCGTGGAGTGCGCTCGGCGTGGCAATGACGACACCGTCGAGATCAAGCCGCAGCATCTCGTCCAGCGACGCGACCGGCCTCACCCCGGCCGCGAGAGCGACCGCCTCGCGCATGTTGTCGGGGCACGGATCGCATACCGCAACCGGCTCGACGCAGTCGCTGGCGAGGATCGCCGCCATGCGGTGCCGGCCGATCCAGCCGGTGCCGAGAAAGCCGAGGCGCGGTTTGGCGAGCCTACCCAAGGTCGATCACCGCCTTGACGAAGCCGTGGGGCTTGTCACGCGTCGCCGCGATCGCGGTGTCAAGCTCGGCGAGCGGATAACGGTGCGTGAGCAGCGGCGCGAGGTCGATACGGCCGCTCGCCACCGCGTCGACCGCTTCCTGCAACCCGCGGAGGTTGACGCGCGGATCGCGCTCGTGCGCGTTGATCACGTCGATGCCCTTCCAGTTCCAGTCCTGCATGTTGACCTGACGTGGCCCGTCCTGGTGATAACCTGCCACCACCAGCCGCCCGCCAAAGCCGACCAGTGCAGAGGCGAGATCGAGCGGCCATTGCTTGCCCACTGCCTCGATGACGCGCTCGCACATGGCTTCGCCGGTCAGCTGCTTGACCCGCTCGATGATCGCCCAATGATCATCCATCGCGATGGTCTCGGCGGCACCATAGCGGGTCGCCAGCGCGAGCGATTCGGCACGCCGCGAGATCGCGATCACGCGCGCGCCCGCCTGGCTCGCCAGCCGGGTCAGCACCGCACCGAGGAAACCGATGCCGACGATCGCGACCGTCTGGCCGGGCTCGATCGCGCTGCGGCGGAAGATGTTCATGGCGCAGGCCAAGGGCTCACCCGGAAAGGCGCGGCCGGCGAGCGCATCCGGCAGCTTGACCAGCTGATCGGCCCGCGCGACGTCGTAACGCGCGAAGCTGTTGCCCGAAAGCATCGTCACCCGGTCGCCCGGTGCTACCGCGCTCACGCCCGCGCCGACCGCGTCGACCACACCCCAGCCCTCATGCCCCATGCCGCCGGGCGCGCTCGGGTAGGTCGACCAGGGCTGGCCCTCCCACGGTTCGACGTTCGAGGCGCACACGCCACAGCCCTCCAGCCGCACGCGTACCTCGCCGGCGCCCGGCTCGGGGACCGGCGCCTGCTCGATCTCCATCCGTCGCGGCGCCACCAGCACCGCGGCCGCCATCGTCGTCTCGCTCACGCGATCGCCGCCGCCGTCGGACGCGTGGCCTGCGCGGGCGCGTAGCGATCGATCATCCAGGCGCAGAAATCGGCGAACGCCTGCGGATCGCGCGCCGCCGAGGTATGGTGCGGCTGGATGCCGAGATGCTCCGGCGTGAAGCAGAAGGTGACGGTGATGTCGAAGTCGGCGAGCGCTTCCATCTGACGATCGAACCAGTCGACCGCGTTGGGGCGGAAGCTGTCCGCCCAGGACAGGCCGGTGCGCAGCTGCCGCGTGCCGAGCCGCTTCATCCACGCCACCGCGTCGTCCAGCCGCGGATCCTCGTAGTGGAACCACTGCATCAGCCCCATCTCGCTCGCCACCTTGGCATAGCTGTCGAGCGACGGCTTGGGTGTCCCGTCGGCGCGGATCAGCCCCATGTAGAAGTGGCGGTAGTAGCTCGACCCCTCGGCCTCGCGGTGGCGCGTGGTGGCGCCCCATTCCTGCGGCAGGTCGAACAGCGAGTACCAATAGATCCGCGGCACGCGACCGATCAGCAGCTCGGCGGTCTTCTCGACGCCGAACACCTGTACCTCTTCCGCGCCGAACGAGCCGACACCGACCTCGGTGACCCACACCGGCTTGTCGGTGACCGCCTCGATCTCAGCCACCTTGGCGGGCCAGTCATGGATCGACCACAGATTCCAGTCGAGCGGGAAGCCGTGCACCGCGAGCACGTCGACCGCGTCGAGGCAGCCGTGCGCCTCAAGCTGCTTCACCCATAGCGGATCGATCGGCGACATGCCGCCGAGCACGCGGGTGACCGCGGGATTGACCGCGGCGATCGCCGCCCCGGCGCGCGAGACGGTGTCGGCGAACTTGCTCCAGTCGGGGTCGACCTCCGGATCCCAGTGCGACTTGTTGTTGGGTTCGTTCCAGATCATCGCGGCTTCGATCACGCGCTTAATTCCTTGTCTGCTCGTGGCTGAGCCGGATAGACGGCCGCTGGCCCATGTTGCGCATAGGGCACGTCGGCCGTGCGACACAGATAGACGTCGTCCTGCGGGTGCGCCAGCACGGCGAAACCGGACGCGCGCAACATCGCCTCCGAGCAGGCGCGATTGGGTGCCCACCAGTTGGTCCAGTCGCCCGCAAACCGCCGCTCGATAAAGTGCATCTTGGGATAGGCCGGGTCGTCGAAATAGGGCGGCGGCGTGTACGTCCCCGGCACGAAGAAGGGATGGTCCTCGGGCACGTCGCTCAGCCCGGTCGAGCCTTGCTGCATCGTTTGGAACAGCATCAGGTCGCGTGCGACATGCTCGCGGATCAGGTCGAGCGCGAGCAAAGGGTGCCGCAGGTGATAGAGCACGCCCATGAAGATCACGAGATCGAAGCGCTCGCCGAGCGACGCGACATCATAGACCGAAAGCTGACGAAACTCGACGCTGTCGCCGTAACCCAGCGCGTCGGTGGCGAGCCGCGCCTGCGCCAGATACCGCTCGTCCCAGTCGATCCCGACGACGCGCGCGGCACCGCGCCGCTTCATCTCGACCGAGTAGAAGCCCGCGTTGCAGCCGATGTCGAGCACGGTCCTGCCCGTCAGATCGTCGGGCACGCAGCTGGCGAAGGCGGCGAACTTCTCGCGCGGATAGTCGCCGAGAAAGTGGTCGGGGGCGGTGGTCAGTCCGTCGCCGAGATCGATGTTGTGAAACCATGGCGCGAGCGCGTCGACCCGCTCGCGCAGCCCCTCCCCGGCAGATGGCATTCTTTCCCCTTCACCCGTTCGTTACGCAAACGAACGTTCAACGAAGGCGTTCCATCTACATAGCAGAGGCGCTCAGCGCATCGCGAGGCGCCTCTCGCGCCACGGCGCCGGCCGGTCCCCCGCCACGAGCCGGACGAAACAGCGCCCGCCCCGCGCGCGATACACGCGGCAGAGCCTGATCGCGTCACCACGCGACACGCCGCCGATCGACAGCTGGTAGCGTGTCATCGCACCTGTCACCTTCAATCTCATCGGACGCCATTGCCCGAGCGCCGGCCAGCGCCGCACCGCGCCACGCCAGCCGTCGCGCGCGACCGCGACACTGCCGTACGCGCCGAGCTGAACGAAGTAGCGGCCGCGCGCGGGCGGGCGCGAACGGAGTACCGCCGCAACGCGAAGCAGCGGGTGCGGCGCCACCGTTGGCCCCGCCATCGTGGGCACCGCCGCCGGTGCAGCCAGCTCGCTGGCGGGCGGCGGCACGGGCTGCGAGCTGGCTGGAGCCACCGGCGCCGGAACGATCTGCGACGTCACTGACGGGCGCGGATCTGCCATCCGAACGATCGCCGCGGGTGCCGGCGCCACGAGCGCGAGCGCGGCCGGTTGTCCTGGATCGCTCGCCGGAATGATGCCGAGCAAGGCCGCGACCTGATCCGAGGCGGCGCGCTGTTGCGCGAGCGCGGCCCAGCCGGTGAGCCGGCGATCGACCTGGTCGGCCGGGAGATCATAGGCCGCGAGCGCGCGCGCCTGCGGCCATTGGCCGGCGAGTGCCAGCACGAACGCGAGGTTCTGGCGTGTCTTGGCGTCCGCATCGGGTGCGCGTGCGGCAGGCATCAGCAGCTGCAGCGCGCCGGGCAGATCCCCGGCGAGCGCCAACGCCAAGCCGCGATCGGTTGCGCCGATCCCGCTGGCATGCGTTGCGAGCGTGACGCGAGCAGTGTCGCCTTCGCCGGTCGCGACCTGCGCCAAGGAGAGGTTGAGCGCCGCGGCGGAGTCGTCGGGACGGAGCGTCAGCGCATCGGCGAACGCCTGCGCCGCGGACACGAAGCGCCCGGCACGCAGGTAAGAGACGCCGAGCAGGCGGCGATACTCACCGTCGAGCGGCGAGTCCGCCACCGCGCGTTCGCTCTCGGCGATGGCGCGCGGCCAGCGACGATGTGCCAGTGCGTCCCGGGCGCGCGCCGCGTGTCGTCCCGCATCCTGCACGCGGGCCGCGCCGTCATTGGTCGCGGCCGCCGGCACGACGAGCTGGGTGATGGCGGCGACGAGCAGCGCCAACCCCAGCACGGCGAGCATCAGCACGCGGTTCATGCCGCGTCCGTCGGCGCCGGGGCGAGCTGGTCAAGTGCCGTAATCATCAAGGCTTGTGCGGACAGACCGTGCGCCGCCGCCGCCATTCTCAGGCGTTGGTGTCGCTCGGGGTCGAGCCGCACGGTGAACGCCACTCGTTTGCCCGCGACCGGCGCTGGCACCGGCTCGGCGAGGCAAGACGCCCCACCCAGTCGCACCATGAGGCGCTCGCGCGACGCGAGCACCGGCGGTAGCTTGGCAGAAGCGCCGTGCCCCATGTCGTTCCAGCCCAGTTCGTCGCCCGCAATCGCCAGCGCCGCGAGCGAGTCGGACCGGCGCATCGCGGGGCGCGCCTCACCCTTGCGCGCGAGCAGGCCGCCGCTGAGCGATGCCATCGGCTTGGTCGCGGCCATCACGCCACCACACGCCGGCCGAAGCCGACGTGCTGCGGCCGCGCCGGCGCCGCGCCCGGCTTCGGAGCGGCGAACACCGTCCGACGAAAGTTCTTCTCGAGCCGATCCGAGACGTAGCTCCACAGCTCCGCGATCTCCGCAGCCGAGCGGCTCCTCGAATCCACCTCCATAACCGTGCGGCCGTCGATCATCGAGGCGGCAAAGTCGGTGCGCTGGTGCACCGTGACCGGCGCAACCGTGCCATGCTGCGAGAGTGCGATCACCGCGTCGGCGGTGATCCGCGCCTTGGGGGTGGCGGCGTTGACGACGAACAGCAGCGGCTTGCCCGAGCGCTCGCACAGGTCGACCGTCGCGCCGACCGCGCGCAGGTCGTGCGGGCTCGGCCGCGTCGGGATCACGATCAGCTCGGCGACCTGGACGACGCTCTGGATCGCCATCGTGATCGCCGGAGGCGTGTCGATCACCGCCAGCTTGAAGCCCTGGCCACGAAGCTCCTCCAGATCGGTCGCAAGCCGCGCAACGGTGGTTTGCGCGAAGGCGGGCATGTCGTCCTGCCGCTCGTTCCACCAATCCGCGAGTGAGCCCTGCGGGTCGATGTCGATCAACACCACCGGGCCGCCCCCGGCAAGTTGCGCCTGGACCGCCAGATGCCCGGAGAGCGTGGTCTTGCCCGACCCGCCTTTCTGCGATGCCATCGCGAGTACGCGCATGCCGCCCGTCTGCCCCCGTTTGTTCGGCTGTGGGCATGCCAGCACGAGGTGGACGAAGCGTTAACGATGTACGCCAACCGGCGTGGACGAGCGCGCTTGTCTGTTCAGGCTCCCCGTCGCCACGAGCGCGAGGCCTCTCCTCACCTCATCCCTGCGGTTCGTCTCCGTAATACAGTTCGCCGATGCGGATCTCGTCCCGCCCCTGCGAGACGCGATGCGCGTTGGTGTCGCGCAGCGAATAGACGCAGCCGCAATATTCCTGCTGGTAGAAATGCTCGCGCTTGGAGATTTCGATCATCCGCGCCGCGCCGCCGCCCTTGCGCCAGTTGAACGTCCAATATTGGATGCCGGGATAATGCGCCGCGGCGCGCTCGCCGCAGTCGTTAATCTGCGCCATGTTCTTCCAGCGCGAAATGCCCAGTGACGAGGTTATCACCGGAAAGCCGTGCTCGTGCGCGTACAAGGCGGTACGTTCGAACCGCATGTCGAAGCACATCGTGCAGCGAATGCCGCGCTCGGGCTCCCATTCCATCCCGCGCGCGCGCTTGAACCAATTGGCGGTGTCATAATCCGCATCGACGAACGGCACGCCGTGCGTCTCGGCAAAGCGGATATTCTCCTCCTTGCGGAGCAGATATTCCTCTTTGGGATGAATGTTGGGATTGTAGAAGAAGATCGTATAGTCGATCCCACTCGCGCTCATCGCCTCCATCACCTCGCCCGAGCAGGGCGCGCAGCAGGAGTGAAGGAGCACTTTATGGGCGCTGTCGGGGGGCGTGAGGATCGGTCGCTGAAGGTCGGTCGTCATGTCGCGCGCGATAGCCGATCGGCGCGCGAAAGTCATCGCATCAGAGCGACCTGGCCTTCTATATCGCGCGCGTGAGCGCGCCCGCGACCCGCAAGATCATCCACATCGACATGGACGCCTTCTACGCGTCGGTCGAGCAGCGCGACGCGCCCGAGCTGCGCAGCCGGCCCGTGGCGGTGGGCGGGGCGCGTGCGCGCGGCGTGGTCGCCGCGGCGAGCTACGAGGCGCGCGCGTTCGGGGTGCGCTCGGCAATGCCGTCGGTCACCGCGCTGCGGCGCTGTCCCGAGTTGGTGTTCGTGCCGCCGCGCTTCGAGGTTTATCGCGCGGTGAGCCGTCAGATCCATGCGATTTTCACGGACTATACCGACGTGATCGAGCCTTTGTCGCTCGACGAGGCCTATCTCGACGTCACCGCGGACGTGCGTGGGCTGGGCTCGGCGGGCGCGATCGCCGAGCAGATACGCGAGCGCATCGTCGCCGAGACCGGGCTCACCGCTTCGGCGGGCGTGAGCTATAACAAGTTCATCGCCAAGCTGGCCTCGGACCAGAACAAGCCCGACGGGCTCTGCGTCATCCCGCCCGGGCGCGGGGCCGCCTTCGTCGCGGCGCTACCAGTGAAGCGCTTCCACGGCGTCGGGCCGGTCACCGCGACCAAGATGGCCCGACTCGGGATCGAGACCGGGGCGGACCTGCGCAACCGCAGCCTCGAATTTCTGCGCGCGCATTTCGGCAGCTATGCCGATTACCTCCACGGCGCCGCGCGCGGAGTCGACGAGCGCCCGGTGCGCGCGCACCGCGAGGCCAAGTCGGTTGGCGCGGAACGAACGTTCGAGACCAACCTCATTGACCCGGTGGCGATCGAGGCGGCGCTCGCGCTGGTCGCAGACGCCGCCTGGACCCGGATCGCGCGGCACGAAGCGCACGGCCGCACCGTCACGCTCAAGCTGCGCCGTGCCGACTTCGCGACGATCACGCGCGCGCGCTCGCTGACCGCTCCTGTCACCGACAAGCCGCAGTTGCTCGCGATCGGACGCGGCCTGCTCTTGCCGCTGCTGCCGGTACAAGGGGGCATCCGGCTGCTGGGTCTGACCCTGTCGGGGCTCGTGCGCGACGATCAACCGGCGCAGCCCGCGCTGCCGCTCGGCTGAGTGCCCCGCATCGGCTATGGCTTAACGTCAACAAGGAGAACCTGCGATGAAGCCGCCGATCGGCCCGTCCACGCGCCTGTGCATGTCGCTCGCTGCCCGTCCCGGCACGTTCGGGTCGCGTTTCCACAATCATCTCTACGAGGCGCTCGGGCTCGACTATGTCTACAAGGCTTTTACCACCACCGACCTGGCGGGCGCGGTGCGCGGCATCCGCGCGCTCGATATCCGCGGCTGCGCGGTGTCGATGCCGTTTAAGGAGGATGTCATCCCGCTGCTCGACGGGTTGCGCGACTCCGCGGCGGCGATCGACAGCGTCAACACGGTCGTCAACGAGGCGGGAACGCTGCTCGGCTACAATACCGACTACAGTGCGGTGCGGGCGCTGATCGAGCCGCTCACACGCGCCCCGTTCGTGCTGCGTGGCAGCGGCGGGATGGCCAAGGCGACCGCCACCGCGCTGGTGGACGCCGGCTTCGGCGCGGGCACACTCGTCGCACGCAATGAGGAGAAGGGGCGCGCCCTTGCAGACGCTCTCGGCTGTGCATGGCAGGCAGAGGGCGACGACCTGCGCGCGCCGCTGCTGGTGAACGTCACGCCGCTTGGCATGACCGGCGAAGACGCCGCGACGCTCGCCTTTACCCGCGCCCAGATCGAGGCGAGCGACGTCGTGATCGACGTCGTCGCTAAGCCGGTGGAGACGCCGTTGCTGCGACTCGCCCGCACATTGGGCAAGCGCGTCGTGACCGGAGCCGAGATCGCCAAGCTCCAGGCGTTGGAGCAATTCGTGCTCTACACCGGGGTGCGGCCGAGCGCGGCGCAGGTGGCCGCGGCGGAGGCCTATGCGCTGGCGACGTGAGCGGCGGATCGCGCCCGCCGCGTTATGGCCGCGAGGACGTCACCGATCATAGGACGAAGAAGGGCGGCGCCTCACGGCACCGCCCTTCCGTTCAGCATCGCTGCTGAGGTCGCTCAGTAGCGATAGTGATCCGGCTTGAACGGGCCCTCCACCGGCACGCCGATGTACTTGGCCTGCTTCTCGCTCAGCTTGGACAGCTGCACGCCCAGCTTCTCCAGGTGGAGCGCGGCGACCTTCTCGTCCAGATGCTTGGGCAGGACGTACACTTCGTTCTTATACTCGTCGCCCTTGGTCCACAGCTCGATCTGCGCGAGCGTCTGGTTGGTGAACGAGGCGGACATCACGAACGACGGGTGACCGGTGGCGCAGCCCAGGTTCACCAGGCGGCCCTTGGCGAGCACGATGATCTGCTTGCCGTCCGGGAACTCGACGAGGTCGGTGCCCGGCTTCACCTCGGTCCACTTGTAATTCGACAGCGCGGCGATCTGGATCTCCGAGTCGAAGTGGCCGATGTTGCAGACGATCGCCATCGGCTTCATCGCCTTCATGTGGTCCGCGGTGATCACGTCGGCGTTGCCGGTGGCGGTGACGAAAATGTCCGAGCGCTTCACCGCCTCGTCCATCGTCACGACCTCATAGCCCTCCATCGCCGCCTGCAGCGCGCAGATCGGATCGATCTCGGTGACGAGCACGCGCGCGCCGCCGTTGCGCAGCGACGCCGCCGAGCCCTTGCCGACGTCGCCGAAGCCCGCGACGGTGGCAATCTTGCCCGCCAGCATCACGTCGGTGGCGCGGCGGATTGCATCGACCAGCGACTCCTTGCAGC
The DNA here is from genome assembly GCF_051400595.1 of Sphingomonas larreae. Lineage (NCBI taxonomy): Bacteria > Pseudomonadati > Pseudomonadota > Alphaproteobacteria > Sphingomonadales > Sphingomonadaceae > Sphingomonas > Sphingomonas larreae. The sequence continues at coordinate 518,886 of NZ_JBLFFI010000002.1, read as the reverse complement.
CGTAAAGATTGTCGAACTTCGACTTGGTGACCGAGTCGTTGACGTTGATCGCCGGGAACGGCAGCTCGCCCTTCTTGGCGATCTCGTACAGCCGGTGGACGCCCGTGGTGGTCTCTTCCGACACGCCCTTCAGGTTCTTGACCGTCTCGGTCAGGTAGCCCGGCTTCTTGGCGATGAACGCCTTCACCGAGCGCTGGAACTCGACCTCTTCCTCATTCTCGGGCTCGCCGAAGGTGGCGCCGGCCTCGAGCTTGGCACCCCACAAAGCGAACATGGTCGCGTCGCCGCCGTCGTCGAGGATGATGTTGGCGGTCTGGCCGTTGCCGTCGTCCCAGTCGAAGATCGAACCGACATAGTCCCAATAATCCGCGAGCGTCTCGCCCTTCACCGCGAACACCGGGATCCCGGCGGCGGCGATGGCGGCGGCGGCATGGTCCTGCGTCGAGAAGATGTTGCAGGTGGCCCAGCGCACGTCCGCGCCGAGCGCCACCAGCGTCTCGATCAGCACCGCGGTCTGGATGGTCATGTGCAGCGAGCCGGTGATACGCGCGCCCTTGAGCGGCTGTGCCGCGCCGAACTCGTCGCGCAGCGCCATCAGGCCGGGCATCTCGGTCTCGGCGATCTTGATCTCGGCGCGGCCGAAGTCGGCCAGGCCGATGTCCTTGATGACGTAATCGTTGGTGTCGAGCACGGGGGCGGTAGCCACGGCGTTATCTCCAGACTGAAAGGGCCGACCAAGGCGCGGCGCACCGATCGGCATCCGAGCGCTTTAGCCGCCTCCGCAGCGCCGATCAAATATAAAGATATCTTTATATGGCTTTGCCGATCCGGCGTCAGCTATGCCCGCTCTCGCTCGACAGCAGCCGCGGATCGACACCCGCGGTGGCGAATCCGCGCGTCCACCGCCGCTCCACGGGTGTGTCGAACAGCAGCTCGGGCGAGTCGGCGACGTTGAGCCAACCATGCCGCGTCATTTCCGCATCGAGCTGGCCGGGCGCCCACCCGGCATAGCCGAGCGCGACGAGCCAGCGGGCCGGCCCCTTCCCGGCCGCGATCGCGCGCAGCACGTCGAGCGTGCCCGAGAGCGCCCAGCGTCCCGCGACGTCGAGCGTGTCATGCCCGCCCCAGTCGTTCGAGTGGAGCACGAAACCGCGCCGCGTTTCCACCGGGCCACCGAAATGGACCGGCGCATCAGGTGCCTCGCCGGGCGCGATCTCGAGCTGTTCGAGCACGTCGTGCAATCCCAGCCCGTTGACCACCGCGCCGACTCCGACGCCGAGCGCACCGCTCTCGTCATGGCTGCAGATCGCGATCACCGAATGCTCGAAGCGCGGGTCACCGATCCCGGGCATGGCGAGCAGGAACTGACCGGTGAGGAAATTGGCTTGCTCCATCCGACCGAACCTAGTGCCTGCAACGGCGCTTGCCAAAGCTTGAAATCACCCGGACCGGCTGCGACACCGTCGCCACACTCGATCCCGGAGACCTGCGATGACCATCAGCGTCGGCGACACCTTGCCGTCCGTGCGCCTCACCCAGGTCACTGAGGAGGGTCCCAAGCCGGTCGACAGCGGCGACTTCTTCAAAGGCCGCCGTGTCGCGCTGTTCGCGGTGCCGGGCGCGTTCACCCCGACCTGCTCGGCGCGCCACCTGCCCGGCTACCTCGACAAGGCGGAGGAGCTTCGCGCCAAGGGCGTCGACGAGATCGTGTGCACCGCGGTCAACGACGCCTTCGTGCTCGCCGCCTGGGCCAAGCAGAACGACGCCGCAGCAATAACGATGCTGGCCGACGGCAACGGCGACTTCACCACCGCGCTCGGGCTGGAGATGGACGGCAGCAAATACGGCATGGGCACGCGCAGCCAGCGCTACGCGATGGTGGTGAACGACGGCGTGGTCGAGTCGCTCGAGGTGGAAGCGCCGGGCGAGTTCCGCGTCAGCTCGGCGGAGCATCTGCTGACGCGATTGTGAGACACGATCCTCCCTGCTTCCGCGGCGGGGATCGAACACCCGCGACTTGCCGCGGTCACACGGCAAATGTAACCGTCGGGAATGACAGCGAACGACATCGTACAGGAACTCGCCCGGCTCTATGCCGCGTCGGTTGACCGGCTCAAGGCCGCGATCTCGCTCTACATCGCCGAGGGCACGCCGCCTGCCGCCGACGCACGGCGGGACGGCTCCTTTGCCTATCCCGAAATCCGCCTGCGCTTCGCCGGCGGCGACGATCGCCCCACGCCGCTGCGCTCGTTCGGCCGACTGGTGAGCCCCGGCGAATATCGCATCAGCGTCACCAAGCCCGCGGTCTTTGCGGACTATCTTATCGAGCAGTTGACGTTGCTGATCGAGGATTATGACGTCACCGTCGAGGCGGTCGCGGGCACGCAGGAGATCCCCTTCCCCTATGTGATCGACGCCGGACACGCGCTCAGCCTTGACACCGTCTCCGCCGCCGAACTGGCACGCTGGTTCCCCACCACGGAGCTGGCCTATATCGGCGACGAGATCGCGGACGGCTTATGGGCCTCGCTCGACGGCACGCGCCCGCTCGCGCTCTTCGATGGCCTACGCACCGACTTCAGCCTCGCGCGGCTACGCCATTACACCGGTACGCCGCCCGAGCACGTCCAGCGCTACGTGCTGTTCACCAACTATCACCGCTACGTCGACGAGTTCGTCCGCTGGGGCGCGAGCCAGGTCGGCGCTGACAGCCGCTTCACCGCGCTCTCCGGGCCGGGCGGCGTGCTGTTCAAGGCGGGCGACGATCCCGCGCTGCTCGACGACAGCGCGTGGCGGCGGCTGCAGATGCCGGCCTATCACCTGATGGCGGACGATCGTACCGGCATCACGCTCGTCAACATCGGCGTCGGCCCGTCCAACGCCAAGACGATCTGCGACCACCTCGCGGTGATGCGGCCCGAGGCGTGGGTGATGATCGGCCATTGCGGCGGCCTGCGTCCGTCACAGCGGATCGGCGACTATGTGCTCGCGCACGCTTATCTGCGCGACGACCACGTGCTGGACGACATGCTGCCACCCGAGATCCCCGTCCCCGCCATCGCGGAGGTGCAGCAGGCGCTCGCGCGCGCGGCCGAGACGGTGAGCGGCCAAACCGGCGACGCGCTCAAGCGGCGGTTGCGCACCGGCACGATCGTCACCACCGACGATCGCAATTGGGAGCTGCGCTACGCCCGGTCGGCGCTGCGCTTCTCGCTCAGCCGCGCGGTCGCGATCGATATGGAATCGGCGACGATCGCGGCGCAGGGTTATCGCTTCCGCGTGCCCTATGGCACGTTGCTGTGCGTCTCGGACAAGCCGCTCCACGGCGAGCTGAAGCTGCCCGGGCAGGCAAACCGCTTCTACGAGCGCGCGATCAGCGAGCATATGCGGATCGGCATCGAGACGTGCGAGGAATTGCGTCGCGAGGGCGCCAAGTTGCACAGCCGCAAGCTGCGCGCGTTCAACGAGCCGCCGTTCCGCTGAGCGCCCGCGTCATCTGCTTGGAAACGAACGGCCGGCCGCGCGTTTCGGAGGCGTACCATTTCGCCAGGGAGCAGACGATGGCCGACGACAGCAGCGATACCCCGACTCCGGCGCCGGCCTCGTCCAAGCCCGCCACCCCGCGTCGGCGCGCACCGCGCAAGACCAGCGCGAGCACGGCGGGCAAGCCGGCGACCAAGCGCAAGTCGGGCGGTGACGCCCCCGCACCGAAGCGTCGCGCTGCCACGAAGTCGTCGTCCTCGGCCGAGCCGAGCACGCTGGAGCAGGCCGGCGAGGCAGTGACGGCAGCCACCAAGAGCGTCTCGCGCACCGCCGGCGCGGCGCGCAAGCGAGTCACGCGGGTCGCCGGTGATACGCGCAAGAGCGCGTCGCGTGGCGCGCGCAGCGCCGGCAAGGCGGCAACGCGCGCGACCGACAAGGTCGGCGGCAAGTGGGGCGCGGCGGCGATCGCGGGCGGCGTGGCGGCGATCGGCGCGGCGGCGACCGCGGCGCTGCTGTCGCTGCGCAGCTCGTCTCCCAAGCCGCCGGCGCCCAAGCCGGCGCCCGAGAGCAAAGGCGGGCTTAAAGAAGGCAAGCCAGCCGCCAAGCACGGCGGCGCACATCAGCCGGACGGGACCGACGCCAGCAAGTCGTTCGACGCCAAGATCGCGGACGAGAACACCGTCCCGGAGTGATGCCATCGGGGGGCTCGGTGGAAGACCCCGGTGTGAGACACCGGACTATCGCCGATCCCCCTATCGCCCCAGACTTACGCCGGCGACCTGTCCCAGTCGCTTCGCAACAGCCCCCACAGCACGGTGTCGCGCACGCCGATATGCGTCTCCCACTCGGCGCGGAGCAGGCCCTCGCGCATGAACCCGAGCGACTCGAGCAGTTGGTTCGACCCGGCATTCTCCGGATCGGTATCGGCGAAGACGCGACGAAAGCCCTCGGCGAAGAGCTGCTCGATCACCGCGCGCACCGCCTCGCGCGCAAAGCCGCGCCGCTGCGCCGCCGGCACGAGCAGATAGCCGATCTCGGCCACCGCGGTGCGTTTCGCACCCGCCGCGACGAAGCCGATCGCAGTGTCGTCACCCGCCAGTGTGACCGCCCAGGTGCGCCAGGCGCCACCGTCGGCGGCGACGTACCGCTCGCGCAGCGCGGCGACCGACTCGACCGGCGCATGCGACCACCACCGCATCGTCTCGGCGTCGCTCATCGCAGCGAACAACGCGTCGGCATCGTCGGGCACGCGCGCGCGCAGCACCAGCCGCGCGGTCGCGAGCCGCGGGATCATCCGCCCAGCGCCTCGACCAACGCCTGCACCTTGCGTTGCCGCCACTGCGGAGTCGGTGCGATCAGCCAATAGCCCAGCCGCGACGGGACTGGCGGGCCCACCATGGTCAAGCGTCCCGTGACGAGGTCGCGGGTGGCGAGCAGCTCTGGCACGGTGGCGCGACCGAGTCCCGCCGCCGCCGCGTCGATCGCCAGCCCGGCGTCGCCAACCCGCACCTGCGCCGCCGCGTCGGCGCCCGGCGCGCCGGGCCAGTGGATCACCGCCTCGGCGCCACCGCCGGCGCGCTCGACGGTGATCAGTCCCTCGCTCTCGATCGCCTCGCCTTCCAGCGCGCCCGGCCCCTCGCCCCAGCGGATCGCGAGATCGAGGTTGGCCTCGGTGAAATCGACCACGTCGTCCGCGGCGACCAGCGCGAAGCGCAACTCGGCATCCGCGGCGGCGATCTCCGCCAGCCGCGGCAGCAGCCATTTCTCGGTAACGTCACGCGGCGCCGCGATCGTCAGCGACTTGGACGACTGCCCCGCCTGCATCGCGCGTACGGCTTCCTCGAACTCGAGGAAACCTTGCCGCAGCGGACCCAGACCCGCCTCGCCCTCGGGGGTCAGCTCCAGCCCCTTGGTGGTGCGGCGGAACAGCACCACGCCCAGCGTGTCCTCCAACGCGCGGATCTGCTGTCCCACCGCCGCCGGGGTGACCGCCAGCTCGTCCGCGGCGCGGGTGAACGACAGGTGCCGCGCCGCGGCATCGAGCACGCGCAAGCCGTTGAGCGGCAGGTGGGTGCGCTTCACTCCGCCACCGCCGGTGCGGTCAGCGCGAAGCGCGGGATGGCGACGTCGAACAGCCGACCGTCCTGCGCAATCATGCGATAGCTGCCCTGCATCGCACCGCTCGGCGTCGCCAGCGGACAACCCGAGACATAATCGTAGCTTCCGCCCGGCGCGATGAGCGGTTGCTCGCCGACGACGCCCTCGCCCTCGACGGTGTGGCGCGCGCCATTGCCGTCGGTGATGATCCAATGGCGGGTGAGCAGCTGAACCGCGCCCTCCCCGTCATTCTCCAGACGAATGTGATAGGCCCAGAACCAGCGTCCCCGCCCGGGTTCGGACTGTTCGGGCAGATAACTGACCGACACGCGGACGGTGACCGAGCCGGTCGTCGCGGCCAGCGGGAACAGCGCCTCCATGCCGATCGCGCCCGTCATAGCCCGACCTGACGGAGCGCCTGGTCGAGGTCCTCGATCAGGTCCTGCGGATCCTCAAGCCCGACGTTGAGCCGCAACAGCCCCTCTGTCACGCCCATCTCCGCGCGCGCCTCCGCACTGACGCCGTAATGAGTGGTCGAGGCGGGATGCGTCATCAGCGACCGCGAGTCGCCGATATTGTTTGAGATGTCGATCAGCGACAGGCCGTTGAGCAGCGCATGCGCCTGCGCGCGATCCGCCACCTCGAAGGCGAAGATCGGCCCGGCCGCCGCCATCTGCGACATCGCCAGCGCGTGCTGCGGATGGCTGGCGAGACCTGGATGAAGAATGCGCGGCACGCGAGCTTCGAGGAAGCGGCCGACGGTCAGCGCGTTCTCGGACTGGCGGCGGACGCGCAGGTCGAGCGTCTCCAGGCCCTTGAGCACCACCCAGGCGTTGAACGCGCTCAGCGTCGGCCCGGTGTTGCGGGTGAAGGGCAGCAACGTGTTGTCGATGAAGTCGCGACTGCCGCACACCGCGCCGGCGAGGACGCGGCCCTGCCCGTCCATCATCTTCGTCGCGGAATAGGCCACCACATCCGCGCCGAACTCAAGCGGTCGCTGGAGCGCGGGAGTGGCGAAGGCATTGTCGACCACGCTGACGATGCCGCGCTCACGCGCGATGCCGCACACCGCGCGCAGATCGACCACGTCCATCGTCGGATTCGCCGGCGTCTCGAAGAAGAACAGCTTGGTGTTCGGCCGGACCGCCGCCGCAAAGGCAGCCGGATCGCGCGCGTCCACCGTGGTCGACTGGATGCCAAAGCGCGGCAGCAGCGTATCGACCAGCCAGCGGCACGAGCCGAAAGCGGCGCGACCCGCGACCACGTGATCTCCCTGCTGGAGCTGGCACAGCAGCGCGGCGGTCATCGCCGCCATGCCGGTCGCCATGGTCCGGCACGCCTCCGCGCCCTCCAGCAGCGCGATGCGATGTTCCAGCATCTGGACGGTGGGATTTTGCAGGCGGGAATAGGTCATCCCCTCCTGCTCGCCGGCGAACCGCGCCGCCGCGTCCTCGGCACAGTCATAGCTGTAGCCCGAGGTGAGGAAGATCGCTTCCGAGGTCTCACCGAACTCGGAACGTGCGGTGCCGCCGCGCACCGCGAGGGTGGCGGGACGCCAATGCTGGGTGACCGACCGGTCCTGTCCGCTGCGCCGCTTCATGGCCGCACGCTTTGCCCCCGGCGCGTCGATGAGACAAGGGGCAGCGGCCCCATGGGCTTGTCGCCACGACAACGGTGCCGCAAGGGAAAGGTGGACCGACAGCCCGTGTTCCTGCGCCCACAGGAACACGGGCCTACGACCCGCCACGCTCGCGGCCACCGGCTCCTGCGTGCGCAGGAGCACTTACGGGGATGTAGATGGCCGCACGCAACGAGACGGTGACGCCACCACGCATCTGGTTACTCGCGCTGGCGATCGCGCTCGCGTCGGAACTGCTGTTCCTGTTCCGCCTGACCGTGCCCGACAAGCCAGTGTTCGACGAGGTCCATTATCTGCCCGCCGCGCGCGCACTGCGTGACCTCAGCGGACCCGTGAATATCGAGCATCCGCTGCTGGCCAAGGAGCTGATCGCGCTGGGGCTGCGAATCGTCGGCGACGTGCCGTTCGGCTGGCGCATCATGTCGACATTGGCGGGCAGCGCGACCGTCGCCGGCGTGTTCGCGCTGACCTGGCTGCTCACCCGGCGGACGAGAGCGGCAGCCATCAGCGCGCTGCTCGCGCTGCTCGGCTTCACCGTCTATGTCCAGGCGCGGATCGCGATGCTGGACACGTTCATGCTCGCCTTCCTGATCTGGGGAATCGTGCTGCTCGCCGCGTCCAGACGCGACGGCAGCGTCGCGCGATGGATCGGCGGCGCCGCGCTGCTCGGCCTCGCCACCTCCTGCAAATGGGCGGCGGCGCCTTACGTCGGCGCGGCCATGCTGACCTTCGTGATAATGAAGCGCGAGCGACCGGCGCGGTGGCCGGGGATCGGCCTCGCGCGCGGCGTCCTGCTGCTCGGCGTGATCTCGGCCGGCGCCTACCTGCTTACCTTCGCGCCCGCTTTCTTCTACGCCAGCGAGCCGCTGACGTTCGCTCGCCTGCTTCCGTTTCAATGGGACATGTACCTGCGCCAGACGGAGAGACTGCCGCACCACACCTATCAGTCGGACTGGTGGACGTGGCCGCTGCTGATCCGCCCGATCTGGTATCTGTACGAGCCGGTGGACGGCGCGCAACGCGGCATCATCCTGCTCGGCAACCCCGCGGTGATGTGGGGCGGGCTGGCGGCGGTCGCCGCCTGCTACTGGGGCTGGGTGAAGACGGGAGCGGCGCGGCTGCTCGCGCCCGCGGCGCTGTGGACCTTTGCCGTCGCCATCTTCGCGATCATCCCCAAGTCCCTCGGCTTCTATTATTATTATTACCCTGCCAGCGTGTTCCTCAGCGTCGCGCTGGCGGTGGCTATGGATCACTGGCGCGATCGGCTGGGGTGGTGGGACGAGGCGTACCTGCTGTTGGCGTTCGCGCTGACGCTCTACTTCCTGCCGGTGCTGACCGCCGCGCCGCTGGCGCATGCCGCAGCGTTCCACCGCTGGACCTGGTTTGCGAGCTGGGTGTGAGGCGTGGGCTTGGCGCGTGCGAAGCTCCCTCCTCGTCCGTCATCCTGGACTCGTTTGCGGATCCACTGTCCCGCGAACACGGTCGCTTCTGAAGGCGGGGTGCGGTGGATCCTGAAACGAGTTCAGGATGACGCTAGCGGAAGCGGGTAAGATTGGGTGCTGGATCGCCCGCCCTCACAATTCCGCCAGCACCGCTTCGCCCATCGCCGCCGTGGTCGCATCGCCGCCCATGTCGGGGGTGCGCAGGCCGCGCGCCAGCGCCGCCGCCACCGCCGCCTCGACGCGATCCGCCGCCGCGTCCTGGCCCAGCGAGTGGCGCAGCAGCATCGCGGCGGACAGGATCGCGGCGCACGGATTGGCCTTGCCCTGTCCCGCGATATCGGGCGCCGAGCCGTGGATCGGCTCGTACAAGCCCTTGCCGGCGCCATCCAGCGCCGCCGACGGCAGCATGCCGATCGAGCCGACGCACATGCTCGCCTGATCGGAGAGGATGTCGCCGAACAGATTGCCGGTCACGATCGTGTCGAACGCGCCGGGGTTGCGCACCAGCTGCATCGCCGCATTGTCAACGTACATGTGCGTCAGCTCGACCTGCGGATAATCCGCGGCGACCTCGATTACCACGTCACGCCACAGCTGTGAGGTTTCGAGCACATTGGCCTTGTCGACCGAGCAGAGCTTGCCACGCCGCTTCGCCGCAGTCTCCAAGCCGACGCGTGCGATACGGCGCACCTCGTCCTCGTCGTAGCGCATCAGGTCGTGCCCCTCGCGCTTGCCCTCGGCCGTCGTGCCGCGACCCTTGGCGCCGAAATAGACGTCGCCGTTGAGCTCGCGCACGATCACCAGGTCGATCGCGCGCGCCACCTCGGGCTTGAGCGTCGAGGCGTCCTCCAGGCCGGGGAAGATCCGCGCCGGACGCAGGTTGGCGAAGGTGCCGAGATGCTTGCGGATGCCGAGGATCGCCTGCTCCGGTCGCAGCGCTCGCTCGAGCGAATCGAATGCCGGATCGCCCACCGCGCCGAACAGCACCGCCGCGGCGCGATCGGCCAGCGCTAGCGTCTCTTGCGGCAGCGGATGGCCGCTGGCGCGGTAGGCGGCGCCGCCGACAGGCGCCTCCTCGAAGCGGAGGCCAAGGTCGAGCGCCTCGAGCACGCGGCGCGCCTCGCGCGTCACTTCGGGGCCGATGCCGTCGCCGGGCAGGATCGCGATCAGGGTGGAGTCGGTCATGCCGCACCGCATGGCGCGGCGCGCGCGCTCACGCAACCGCCCGCGCGAGCCGCCCCACCAGTCGCTCGCGCGCAGCGAGCAGCTCGCGCCGACGATCGACCAGCACGTCGCGCGCGAGGAAATGGCCGGTGAGTGCCAGCGCGGCGAGCACCTCGTCCCAGCCCGCCGCGCCCCCCGAGAGCAGGAACGGCGGCAGCGCGAGCAGCCGCGCTTCATAGCCGAGCGCGCCGGCGCGGCTCACCGCGGCGCCACTGCGCGGACTGACATAGGCCAGATCGTCGCGCGCGCCGGTGACGGTGCAGCCGCTCAGGTCGAGCCCGAAGCCGAGCTCGGCGAGCAGCAGCAGTTCGTAGCGCGCGACGCTGCCGGCCCAGCCTCGCGCGCTCGGGGCCGCCTCGACTGCGTCGAGCACGCCGGCAAGCGCGTCGTGCAGACGCGGATACGGTTGCGCTTCGGGCAGGGCGCCGGCCGTCAGCGCGCATAGCCACTCGATCGCGGCGGCGGGCAGCGGCTGGGCGAACAGCGGCGCGCGGCTGTGTACCAGCTCCACCGTCAGCGCGGCGAGCTGGTCGTCGCTGCGTGCGCGCCAGTCGCCGCGCACCATGTTGCCGGGTTGCAGCGCGGGCCGTACCCGGCGCGAGTGGCCGCCGCGGACATAGCCCGGGCGCACACCGTCGTCGCGAGTCAAGGCGCGCACCACCGCGCCATGCTCGCCGTGCGCCCGGGCGGAAAGGACCAAAGCATCAGCGGCGAGGTGCATCAGGGCGAGATAGGGCGCGGCGCGCGCGGCCGACAGACCCAAGAGTTCAATTCACCTTCTAAAGATCCGTGCTCCGGCGAACGCTGGAGCCCAGGGTCGCAGGCGTGATGCCCGTGGCTGTGGGCGCCTGCGTGCGCAGGAGCACCCGGCTGGTTCACACCAGATGGAACATTCGCTAGCGCGCGTGATAGAAGTCGTAGACCTGCTGCGCCACCGCCGCGCTTACCCCCGGCGCCTTGCGCAGATCCTCCAGGCTGGCGTTGCGTACCGCGCGGCCGGTGCCGAAGTGCATCAGCAGCGCCTTCTTGCGCGCTGGTCCGATGCCGGGCACCTCGTCGAGCGGGCTCGCGCCGATCGCCTTGGCGCGCTTGGCGCGATGCGCGCCGATGGCGAAGCGGTGGACCTCGTCGCGCAGCCGCTGGAGATAAAAGAGCAAGGGCGAGTTGACCGGCAGCGTCAGCTCGCGCCCGTCCATCAGGTGGAACACCTCGCGCCCCTCGCGGCCGTGGTGCGGCCCTTTGGCGACGCCCACGAGGCACACGTCCTCGATCCCGAGATCCTCGAGCACCGCCTTGGCGGCGTTGAGCTGGCCGCGGCCGCCGTCGAGCAACACCAGGTCGGGCCAGGCATCGCCGTCGCGATCGGGGTCCTCCTCCAGCGCGCGCGCGAAGCGGCGTTGGAGCACCTCGCGCATCATCGCATAATCGTCATCGGTCGCCGCCTGCTTGATGTTGAACTTGCGATACTGGCCCTTGCGGAAGCCTTCCGGTCCGGCGACGACCATCGCGCCGAGCGCGTTGGTGCCCTGAATGTGGCTGTTGTCATAGACCTCGATGCGGTCGGGCGGGTCGCCCAGCTCGAACAATTCGGCGAGCTCGCGGTGCAGCCGCGCCTGCGTCGTGCTCTCGGCGAGGCGGCGCTCCAATGCCTCCTTGGCGTTGCGACTGGCCTGATCGAGCAGCCGCTTGCGCACGCCGCGCTGCGGCGCGGTCAATTCTACCTTGCGACCGGCCTGCTCGCTTAAAGCCTGCGTCAACAACTCGGCCTCGGGCAGGACGCGGTCGATCAGGATGGTGCGCGCGGGTGGCACCTCCTCGTAGAATTGCATCATGAACTGGGTGAGCACCTCGTCCTCGGGCACGTCGGCGGTATGCGCCGGGAAGAAGCTGCGGTGACCCCAGTTCTGGCCGCCGCGGATGAAGAAGGCCTCGATCCCGATCAGCCCCTCGTGGCAGGCGAGCGCAAAGATATCCGCATCGCCCACGCCTTCCGCGTTGATGAACTGCGTGCCCTGGATGAAGGTGAGCGCCTTGAGCCGGTCGCGCAGCACCGCGGCCAGCTCGAAGTCCATGTTCTCCGCGGCCGCCTGCATCTGCGCGCCCAGCTTGGCCTGAACGTCGGTGGCCTTGCCGGCGAGGAACTTCTTGGCGTCGCCGACGAGATCGGCATAGCCCGCAGGGTCGATCCGGCCGACACAAGGCGCGGAGCAGCGCTTGATCTGATACAGCAGGCAGGGCCGATCGCGCGTCTTGAAGAAGCCGTCGGTGCAACTCCGCAACAGGAACAGCTTCTGCAGCGCGTTGAGCGTGTTGTTGACGCTGCCCGCACTGGCGAAGGGACCGTAATAATCCCCCTTGGCGCGGCGCGCGCCGCGGTGCTTCTGGATACGCGGGAAGTCGTGGTCGGCGCGCAGCAGGATGAAGGGGAAGCTTTTGTCGTCGCGCAGCAGCACGTTGTAGGCGGGCCGGTAGCGCTTGATCAGCTGCGCCTCGAGCAGCAGCGCCTCGGCCTCGTTGTTCGTCGTCACGATCGTCATCGATCGCGTCTGCGACACCATCCGCTGGAGCCGCTTGGGCAGGCGCTCGACCTGAACGTAATTGGCGACGCGATTCTTCAGCGCGCGCGCCTTACCGACGTAGAGCACGTCGCCTTTGGCGTCGTGCATGCGATAAACGCCGGGCTTGAGCGGCAGCGTCTTGAGCACGTTGCGGATCGCCGCCTCGCCCGCCTTGAGGTCAGGGGCGTCGGCACCGCGGATGGTGAAGGTGGCCTGCTCTTCGTTGAAGCGGTCGGGTGGGCCGTAACTGCCGTTCATCGCGGGCGATCTAGGGGCTGGCGCGGCGCGGGACAACGGGGGTGGAGCCTCGCCCCATGCTCGCTGGCGTCTTCCTGAACTCGTTTCAGGATCCAGGGTGCCGCATACTCAACCGCCGGGGCGCGTGCGGGGCGGTGAATCCTGAAACGGGTTCAGGACGACGGAAGAAGGAGGGGGAAAGCTAGAGGCACGCCCCTACTTGCCCCCGCCCTTCACCCAATCGCCGATCTTTGCCTCAAGCACCGGCATCGGCAGCGCGCCCGTGTCCAGCACCTGCGCGTGAAAGGCGCGCGCGTCGAAGCGGTCGCCGAGCTTCGCCTTGGCGTCCGCCTTGAGCCGCGAGATCGTCAGCTGCCCGATCTTATACGCCAGCGCCTGCCCCGGGATGGCGATGTAGCGCTCCACCTCGGCGGTCGCATCGGTGCGCGCCATCGGCGAGTGCGACAGCATATACGCGATCGCCTGATCGCGCGTCCAACCCTTGGTGTGGATGCCGGTATCGACCACCAGCCGCATCGCGCGCAGCATCTCGTCGTTGAGTCCGCCCATTCGCTGATACGGGTCGGTCTCCATGCCCAGCTCAGGCCAAAGCGTCTCGGCGTAAAGCGCCCAGCCCTCGACATAAGCGGTGTTGCCACCGAACCGCATGAAAGCGGGCAGCGACTCATTCTCCTGCGCAAGGCTGATCTGGAAGTGGTGCCCCGGAACCGCTTCATGGAGGAACAGCGTCTCCATCTCCCACATGTAGCGGACCGGCAGATCATAGGTGTTGTAGTAGAATACGCCCGCGCGCGATCCATCCGGCGTGCCCGCCTGATAGGAGCCGCCCGCGTCGGTCTTTTCCTTGAATGCGGGCACCGGCCGGATCTCCAGTGTCGTCCGCGGGATGAGCGAAAATTGCTCCCGCACGCGCGCGTCAACGCGGCGCCCGATCGCCTCATAGCCGAGCCGCAGCTGCTCCTTGGAGGAAGGCTGGAAGCGTTTGTCCTCGCGGAGGAAGGTGAAGAACTCGGCCAGCGAGCCCGTGAAGCCGGTCTTGCCCTTCTGCGTCTCCATCTCGCGCGTAATCCGCGCCACCTCGCGGAGGCCGAGCCGATGCACTGCATCGGCGGTGAGCGACAGCGTGGTGTTGGCCTCGATCAGATAGGCGTAGAGCGTGTCGCCTCCCTTCATGGCGGAGAGGCCGACGGTATCACGCGCGGCCGGGAGATAGTCGCGCTCGAGGAAGTCGCGCATTCGCTGCTGCGCCGGGTTGAGGACGTCGGCGATCTGGCGCGCATAGGCCGTGCGGAGCCGCGCCTGGTCGGGCGCCGGAACGGCTGCCGGAAAGGCCTTTACCGGGCCGTAAAAGGTCGAGGCCTCGACGCCGCCCTCGAGCAGGTGATCGAACTGCGCGATCATGTTGCGCACCACCAGCTTGGGCTGGACGACGCCGGCGCGCATGCCCTCGCGAAAGCGCGCGATCGCCTGATCGAGTAGCTCGGCGTACCGCGCGTTGCGCTTCAGATTGTTCTCATAGTCCGCCACCGTGTTGAACGGCGCTGCCCCCTGCCCCGAGGCGAGCTCGGGATAGAAGGTCTGCAGGCCGAAAAAATGGTCGAGCGGACGGACGATGTTGAGCGCGACCAGATCGGGTGCGAGACCGCGCAGCGTGACCGAACTTTGCTGCTGGAACACGTCGTACGCAATCTGATCGGTACGGGTCAGCTTGGCGCGATCGATCCGGCCGAGCGCGGCGAGGTCGCTCTGTGCTGCGGCGCGCTCGGCCGCGATGTACGAGTCCGAGAACGGGTCGCCGAGCCGGTCGGCGTAGCGCAGATCACCGCGGAACAGCGCATTGACCGGGTTGCGCTTGAGCGAGGCCTCGTCGCTCGCCGCGAACAGCGCCTTCAGCTTGGTGTCCTCCGCGGAGTCGCCGGGGGCAGCGGTGCTGGGTGCCGCCTGGGCGAGCGCGGGGGTGGGTGCGGCAAGGCCGGACGCGAGCAGCAGGGCGACGGCGAGCGGGCGCGACATCAGGTCACCTCGATGTGGGTTGATGGTGGGACGGATGGTCATGGCAGCGTGGGGCGGAGTGATGCACCGAAAGGCGCGCCCACGCCACCCGTGGCACCGTCCGTGATCCGGCTGATCCGGCTGATCCGGGTGCGTCAGCCTGAACTCGTTTCCGGATCCATCGTGGCGCGCACCTGGGTGCTGCGGCGCTCACCGGACGGTAATTCCTAAAACAGTCCAGGGTGACGCCGGTAAGCGGGCGGCGTCGCGCCTGCCGCCAGTTCCTTGGCGGCAACCCACGACCGGCTGAGTCAATCGCCGCCGTGCTCCGGCAAACGCCGGAGCCAAGGGTTGCGGGCGACGCCGACCTTAGCCCTGCACTCCTGCATGCACAGGAGCACGCTTTCTCGCGAGGAGAAGGGACGTCCGCTGCCTACGCAACTGCTCAGTTGAGTCGGCCGACCCCGGCGATGGCGCGGTCGATCAGCGCGCGGTCGCTCTCGGCGCCGTGGCGCTCCGCGATCAGCGCGGCGGCGGCCGCGGCGGCAGCCTCGGCGGTGCGCGCGCGAACCTCGGCAATGGCGGCGCGTTCCGCGGCGGCGATCTTGTCCTCCGCCATGCGCGCACGGCGCTCCATCAGCTGCTCGGTGTCTGCCTTGGCCTTGGCGACGATCTCAGCGGCCTCGTGATGCGCATTCTCGCGCATCTTGGCGGCATCGGCCTCGGCCGAGCGGGCACGCGCGGCATATTCGTCGCGCAGCGCCTCGGCCTCGCGGCGCAGCGCCGCGGCCTCGTCGAGCTGGCGGCGAATCTCGCCGATGCGCTTGTCAAGCATCGCCGCGATCGTGGCCGGCACGCGCACCAGCACCATGCCAATCAGCACCACCAGCGCAGCGATGCCGACCCAACCAGTGTCGTTGAAGCCCAGCGCGGTCGGCGCGGCATGGTCGCCGGCGCCACCGTGCTCGGTCGAGGAAGCATAGCCACTGCCGTTGGCAAGATCGTGCGACACGAGCCCCTCGGAGGCAGGCCCCTGCGTCGGGTTGGCGGGAGCGTTAGCCATGATTCAGCTGCCTGCGCACCGCCTCATTGGCGGCATCGGTGGAAATCGTCAGGCCGGCAAGGCGCTGGACCAGCTCCTGCGCGGCTTCGGTGGCGATCGTCTGGACGTTGACCATCGCCGCCGCCTTGGCATTCGCCACCGCGACGTCGTGATGCGCGACCCGCTCGGCCAGGTCGGCGTCGGCGGCCCGCAGCTGCGCCTCGGCTGCAGCCGCGGCGCGTGCCTTGGCGGCGCCCACCTCAGCCTGTGCCGCGGCACGCGCCGCGTCCATGTCGGCGTTCCATGCCGCCTCGGTCGTATCCGCCGCGACGCGCGCGCTCTCCGCGCTCGCGAGGTCCTGTGCGATCTTCGATTCACGCAGGTCCATCACGCCTTGCACCCTGGGCACCATCAGCTTGCCGATCCCGAAATACAGGATACCGAAGGTGATGAGCAGCCAGAAGATCTGCGAGGCGTAAGTGGCGGCGATCTGACTGATTTGGGGCATGGTGATCCGCTATCCTTGCGGCCCCGCCCGATCTGCCGGGCGGGGCAAGTCCGTCGGCGTCAGGTTACGCGACGAACACCAGGATGATCATCGTCACGAAGGCGAGCAGACCGAGCAGCTCGGCGCCCGCGAAGCCGATGAAGAGGCGGCCCTGCTGGCCGTCCGCAGCACCCGGGTTGCGCAGCGCACCCTCGAGGAAGGCGGCGAACACGTTGCCCACGCCCAGCGCGGCAATGCCCATGCCGATCGCGGCGAGACCGGCGCCGAGCAGCTTGGCGGCGTTTGCGTCCATGTCAGTAACTCCCGTTCAGAAACAATGGTTGGTGTGGAAACTCAGTGCAGGTTGACCGCGTCGTTGAGATAGACGCTGGTCAGCAGCGCGAAGACATAGGCCTGGATCGCCGCGACGAGCAGCTCCAGCAGCGTGATCCCCAGCATCAGCACGAAGCTCGGCACGGTGATCAGCACCGCATAGCCCGGCCCGAGATTGATCCCGTTGATCACGAAGGCGGCGAGCACCTTGAGCAGGATGTGCCCCGCGGTCATCGCGACGAACAGTCGCAGACCCAGCGAGAAGGGGCGCACCAGGAAGCTCATCAGCTCGACCACGAAGATCAGCGGCACCATCAGCGCGGGCGTGCCGTGCGGCACGAACAGGCTGAAAAAGTGGAAGCCGTGGCGGCCGAAGCCGACGATCAGCACGATCGAGAAGCTGATAATCGCCAGCACGCCGGTGACGGTAAGATGGCTGGTGACGGTGAAGGGATGCCAGCCCGGCACGATGCCGACCGGCAGCAGCCCGAGGATGTTGGCGAACAGGATGAACATGAACAGCGAGAAGACATAGGGCACGAAGCGCTTGCCCTCAGGTCCGACGTTCGAGGTCAGCATGTTTTGGACGAAGCCGGTGAACCCCTCCACCGCCGCCTGCCAGCGGCCCGGAACGAGTTCCCGCTTCATGCCGCCGAGCATGAACAGCCACAACGCGACCAACGTGATCACCATCCACAACGCGGAATTGGTGAACGACAGGTCATAGCCGCCCACGATCCAGCGCTGACCGAGCACGGGCTCGATCAGGAACTGGTGCATCGGATCGATCTTGCCGCCTTCTGCCGCCACGTGCTGGTCCCTGCCGTCTACATACGTCAAGCGCCCGGTTCGTCCGGGCGCTTGGTCGTCAACCGAATGATCTGCCTGAACGCGACCGCTATTCCAAGGAACAGCATCACGATCAGTACCCACGGCGCGGTGCCGAACCAGCGGTCGAGAAGCCAGCCGATCAGCGCCGAGCCGACGAGACTTCCGATGAGGGCAGCGAGCACGCGGTTGCCGAGCGCATAGCCCGCTTCACCCCCGCCGCGCACAACCCCCGTGCGAACCGCTTCGTCCCGGCGCGCCTGCTTCAGCCGATCGTCGAGCGAAGCGAGGCGCGGGTCCGCCGCGTCGTGGAAATCCTGTCCGGGCCCGTTCTCCGCCACGCCGCCACCCTCGCCCTGAAGTTCGTTGACCAGGAGAGATTGCGCGCGAGCGGCGAGCAGCCCCGCCAAGGCGCCGTCCGGTTAGCCGGGGGGTCGGGGGGTGTCAACCTGTGTGGACACGGGGTTAACGGAGGTTGCCCGAGATGGTGCGCCGGACCTCGCGAGCCATCGTCGTCCTGCGAACGCGCTTCGCTTACACGCAGCGCGGGTCGCGCAGCGGTGCGCCGCCGCCGCGCGTCTGCCAGCTGCCGTCGGGCGCCTTGTACTTCTCGCCCGGTCGTGTCTGCGCGATCAGGTTGCAGCCACTGGTGAAGGCGAGTTGCTCCACCGTTGCGCCGCTGGCCTGCGCCTTTTGCGTGTACGCTGCCTTGCGCTGGATGTTGATGTTGCTCACCAGCGCGCGCAGCTCGGCGCTGCCGCCGCCGACCACGCCAAGATAGCCGTCGGGCTGTTCGCCGACCTGCCCGGCGGCGCGCGCCGCGGCATAAGCGGGGTCGCGCTGCGCGAGCGCGGCGGTGGACAGGCCGGCGAGCGCCACCGCACCGGCGAGCGTCAGAAACGCCTTCATCGTCGTCACCTCCTAGAAAATCCCCGGGTTCTGCTGGATCAGCGTCTTGGCCTCATTGTCGAGGCGATACACCACTTCCTGTGTCACGTTGATGTTTAGATTGATCTGGATCGGCTTGTCGGGCGCGGAGATATTCACGCATCCCGCGGTGGCCACCGCCAGCGTCGGCGTCATCATCGCTGTCAAGATCGGGAGGCGCATCAGGTTCGTCAATCCTTCTTGGGTTCTGCCACTGGGGCGCTTGCGGGAGGCTGAACGGCGCCGCCACGGCGGTTCTGTTCCTCGATCAGCGCCTGGAGATTGCGCTTCACCAGCCGCTGCGGATCATAGAAACTAGCGGCGGAGTCGATCAGCCCGCGGAACGGCGCGCGCACGGTGATGTTGAACTGGATCGGCAGCCGGGTGAGCCGGCGCAGCAGGAAGTTGCTCTTGGCGCCCTGCCCCTGCCGGATTCCGGCGAAGCGGACGCCGGTCACCATCTCACCCGCGAGCGGCCCGTTCATCTCCACCGCCAGGTCGCGATAGGTCAGCGAGCGCAGCGACTGGAACGCGAGATTGCCCCAGAAGCCGAGATCCTTCTCGGTCAGCTCGCCGAGATAGGCGATGCTGCCTCCGCCCGGGCGCGCGACCAACCGCCCGTCCGCGATCCGGCCGCCGCTCTCGTCGAACAGCATCGGCAGGGCGCCGTCGAACGTGCCCGTCGCGCTCAGATTCTTGAAGTCGAACTGCTGCAGGAACTTGCCCGCGTCCATGCCGTCGACCCGGAACGTGAGCCGACGCTGCTGCGCGGTGCCGAAATCGAGCAGGGTGGGTTCGAGCGTCAGCGTGCCCCCGGCGAACGGCCAGCGCCCTTCCGTCACACGGATGCGGGTGTCGGGCAGCGTCTGATAGGTGATTCGCCCGTCGGTTACCGGCACGCCCGGGTTGATCGAGCGCACCGTCGCGACCTGATCGGGCGCGCTCTCGAGCGCGAGCAGGTCGGTGAAACGGATCGTGCCCGCGATCCCCTCCACCGGGCCGAAGGCGGCGGCCAGATCAGTGCCGGGCGTGGTGAAGCTGCCGCTGCTGGTGACCCCCGCGGGGCTCCAGGCGATATCACCCTGCCCGCTCACCGCTCCGCGGACGTCCGCGATCACGCCAAAGGTCAACCGCGTCAGCCGCTCGGGCTGGAGCGCGTCGCCGAAGGCGAGGCCCGGGACTGCCAGATGTGCCGAACCGACGCCGCTTGCGAACCGGTGCGTGATCGCGACATCCGCGACCTTGATCCCCGTGCTCGGCTCGCGGAGCGTGCCCGCAGCAGCAATCGCGCCGTCCCGAAGCGACAGCGTGACGTCCCCGGCGGCGAGCGGCTCGAACCGCGCCGGTTTTGCCTGATCCGCCACCGTCAGCGCGCCGGTTACCGCCAGCGCGCCGGCGGAAACGCGCCAGCTTCCATCCGCACCGCTCATCGCCAGCGGCACGTTGGCGATCGCCCCCGCCGCCGCGGCGAACCGGCCCGCCGCGCCCGTGGCGGTCAGCGCACCGTCGAGCCGCGCCGCGTCGAGCCGCGTCATGCGATCGGGCGTGCCGAGCCGCACCGTCACGTCGTTCATCGTGAAGGCGCGTCCTGCGAGCCGCAGTTGTGCGCCACTGGCGCCAACGCGCAACGGCGTGCCGCCGAACGCCCCCGCGAGCGCGACGGCGCCGAGCTGCGCACCACCACCCACGCGTCCGTCCGTCACGCGCACCAAAGCGCCGTCGAGCGGGCAGAAACGCAGCGCCGTCCGCGCGAGCGTGAGGCCCGACACCGCGAGATGGTCCACGCGCACCGGCGTGCACGCCCGTCCGACCACGAGGTCGGACCCGTCCCAGCGGCCTTCGACCGGCAGCGACAGACGCTCGACACGTCCGCCCGGCAACGGCCCCGTCAGGGTGAGCGCGGTGGAGAAACGGGTGGTCGTGCGATCGGTCGAGAAACGCACCGGCGCGAGCGCAAGCGCCGCGCCGTCGCGAGCATAGGGCGCGAGCGTTGCTGTGCCGCTGATCGGCCCGCCCGGCGCGGCCTGCGCCAGCCGCACCTCGCCGCTCGGCAGACCGCCGCCTCCGAGCGTGAGATGGCCGGCAATGCGTGGGCCGGCGGGGTGCCCCAGCAGCACCCCGCCCTGATCGAGCGTGGCGCGCGCGCCCGTCGCGGCGACCAGCTCGGCCCGATCGATCGTGAGCAGCGTCGGCGTCCCGTTCGCCAGCGCGACGTCGGCGACGACCCGCATGCGTCGCGCCGCCGCATCAAGGTCGTGCGCCATCCCGGTCGCAAGCGGTGCGAGCGGCGTGCCAGCCGTCGCGTTCCGCAGCGCGGCGAGGCGCGCCCGCGTCGATGGCGACAGCGCGAGGTCGGTCGCCGACAGCCGACCGGCCAGCGTCGTACCACGCTCGCCGAACCGCCAGGTGCCGCTGAAACCCGTCCCCTCCCCCGTGAGCGAGGGCGTGACGACTCGCCTCGCGGTGAGCGCCAGCGTGCCGCCGCTGCGTTGCGGGCTCCCGGCGAAGTTGATCGCTCCGCCGAGCCGATCCACCCGACCGCTCGCCGCGGCCACCCGCGCCACATTCAGCTGCGCAGTGCCGCGCCACCGGTCGAGCGCGGGCGAGAGCGCGGCATCGACCATCAGCGCGGGAGCAGTGGCACGCGCGCCGCCGCAGTCGATCACCGCGGCGTGCACCGGTCCCGTGAGCCTCGGTGCCGCCTCGGCGATCGCGATCGACAGCGATGAATCGAGTCCACGCAGCACGCAGCCGTGCGCCTCGAGCGCGGGCGCGGCGACGCGAAGCCGGCCGCGGAAGCCATCGTTGAGCCGCCCGCGACCGCTCAGCCGCAAGCCCACCGCTCCCTGGGTCGTGCTCAGTTCGATCCGGGCGTCGGCGACGTCGAGATCGAACGCGGGCAACGCGAATCCGCCGCCGGACGAGGCGGGCAGCAGCCGATCGATTGCACCGAACGACACCCGTCCGTCGGCAAGCCGTGCCGCGAGCCGGACATGACCTGCGCGAACGCCGGACAGCTGCGCGCCGGAGAGGCCAAGGTCGGTATCGGTCTCGATCCAGTCGGCGACGAGATCCGGCGCCTGCGGATCACCGATCACCACGTTGGTCAGCCGCTGGCGTCCGAAGCCGAGATCGGTGATGGTATAGCGAGCCGGGACGCCACGACGCGCGAGCGCACGATCGATCACATGGGTCGCGATCGGCACCCGCGACAGCCACAGCGTAGCGCCGCCCGCGAGCGCCAGACCGGAGACCGCCATCAGCGCGCGGCGGCGCGCGCTCGTCACCTCGGAGATCCGTCGCGCGTCATGCTATCGCCAGCATAGGCCGTCACACCTGCCGCGCGCAATTGCGCGCACGCGAACGGGCGAATAGGCGACCCGCGATGGTCGAGGCCGACACGATCGCGGACGATGTTCAGGGCCACCGCGCGCGGTTGCGCGCGCGGCTGCTCGCCGACCCGGACGGGCTGCACGACTATGAGCTGATCGAGTATCTGCTCGGGCTCGCGCTCAAGCGGGTCGACACCAAGAAACTCGCCAAGGCGCTGCTGCGCGAGTTCGGCAGTCTCGCCGCGGTGATGGACGCTGATCCCATCGTGGTGGCCCGCATGCCCGGATTGGGCGAGACGAGCGTCGCCGCGCTGCGGATCGCGCACGCGACCGCGATCCGGCTGCTGCGCGAGCGCGCCAGCGCCGCTCCGGTGCTCTCCAATTGGCAGGCGCTCGCCGACTATCTTCATGCCGACATGGCGCACGACCGCATCGAACGGTTCCGCGTGATCCACCTCAACACGCGCAATATGATCGTGCGCGACGAAGTGATGGCGCGCGGCACGATCGATCAGGCGGCGGTTCACGTGCGCGAGGTGATCAAGCGCGCACTCGATACCGGCGCCGCCGCGCTGATCCTCGTCCACAACCACCCCTCCGGTGACCCGTCGCCGAGCCGGGCGGACATCGACATCACGCGCGCGATCGTCGCCGCCGCACGACCGCTGGGCATTGCAATCCACGATCACGTCATCGTCGGCGCGACCGGTCAGGCGAGCCTGCGCGCGCGAGGACTGATCTGAGGCGGCGCGGGTCGCGCGCTGTCGGAGATGCGGGCGCGGCGCGATTTGCCCCGCCCGCAACCCGCTGCTACCCGCCCGCGCATCCTCCCGCCGCTTCAGGACCGTGCGCATGATCCCCCGCTATTCCCGCCCCGAGATGACCGCGATCTGGACGCCGGAGGCGCGCTACCGCATCTGGTTCGAAATCGAGGCGCACGCCACCGAGAAGCTCGCCGAGCTCGGCGTGGTGCCGCAGGACGCCGCGGACGCGCTCTGGGCCTGGTGGGCGACGAACCCGACCATCGACGTCGACGCGATCGACGCGATCGAGGCGGTGACCAAGCACGACGTGATCGCCTTCCTCACCTGGGTCGCGGAACAGGTCGGCGCCCACGCCGGACATGATTGGGCGCGCTTCATGCACCAGGGCATGACCTCGTCCGACGTGCTCGACACCACGCTGGCGGTCCAGCTCGCCCGCGCGGCCGACCTGCTGCTCGCCGATCTTGACCGCCTGCTCGTGGTAATCGAGCGCCGCGCCCGCGAGCATAAGCTCACCCCGACGATCGGGCGCAGCCACGGCATCCATGCCGAGCCAGTCACCTTCGGGCTCAAGCTGGCGCAGGCCTATGCCGAGTTCGACCGCTGCCGGACGCGGCTCATCGCCGCGCGCGCGGACATCGCCACCTGCGCGATCTCGGGCGCGGTCGGCACCTTTGCCAACATCGACCCGCGCGTGGAGGAGCATGTCGCGGCCAAGCTCGGGCTCGCGGTGGAGCCGGTCTCGACGCAGGTGATCCCGCGCGACCGCCACGCGATGTTCTTCGCCACGCTGGGCGTGATCGCGGGGTCGATCGAGCGCGTGGCGACCGAGGTACGCCACCTGCAGCGTACCGAGGTGCTCGAGGCCGAGGAATATTTCGCGCCGGGGCAGAAGGGCTCCTCGGCGATGCCGCACAAGCGCAACCCGGTGCTGACCGAGAACCTCACCGGGCTCGCGCGCATGGTCCGCGGCTATGTCACGCCGGCGCTCGAGAATGTCGCGCTATGGCACGAGCGCGATATTTCGCACTCGTCGGTGGAGCGCTACATTGGGCCGGACGCGACGATCACGCTCGACTTCGCGCTGGCGCGGCTCACCGGTGTCGTCGACAAGCTGCTCGTCTATCCCGAGCGCATGCAGAAGAACCTGGATCGCATGGGCGGACTGGTCCACTCGCAGCGCGTGCTGCTCGCGCTCACCCAAGCGGGCGTGAGCCGCGAGGACGCCTATCGGCTGGTGCAGCGCAACGCGATGAAGGTATGGGATTCGGACGGCGCGCTCTCGCTCCAGGACCTGCTGAAGGCGGACGCGGAGGTCACCGCCGCGCTCTCGGCCGCGGAGATCGACGACAAGTTCGACCTCGGCTACCACCTCAAGCACGTCGACACGATCTTCGCCCGCGTCTTCGGGCGAGGCGACTGACGCGCCGCTCCCGCGGGCCTGGGCTCGCGGGAGCGCGCCCGTGCGGCGCCGCCGGTTCAGTCGACGTAGCTGTCGTGCGGGTCGACCTCTTCGACATAATCGACCTCCTCGACCTCAGCGGTGAGTTCGGGCGGCGAGACGATCGTATGCTGCGAGGAGAAGCGCCCCTCCACCTCGGCGCCGTTCTCCACCGCCAGCGTGCCGTAGCGGCAATCGCCGAAGATGCGCGCCGAGCGTTCGATCACCAGGTTGTCGGCGGTGATGCTGCCCTCAACCTGGCCAGCAATCCGCGCCGCCTTGGCGACGATGTTGCCGCAGATCACGCTCTCGGCGCCCTGCACCAGCGTGGCACATTCGAGATCGCCGTCGATGCGGCCGTCGATATGGATGTCCACCGTCGCGGTGAGGTTGCCGGTCACCACCACGTCGCCGCCGATCAGCGAAAAGGGGGTGTGCTTGGCCCCCGTAGCGGGCGCGGGCGGAACGAGCGCCGCAGCGCGCGTCGGTGGCGGGGGCGGCGGTGGAGCGGCGTGGCGGCTACCGAACATCGACAAGATCATCTTCCTTTTGCTTCGCCGAAATCGAGGAAGGGTTGCGGGTTCACCGCCGTGCCGTGGAGTCGCACCTCGAAATGGACGTGGGTACCGGTCGAGCGCCCGGTGGAGCCCATCCGCGCGATCCGCTCCCCGCGCGCGACATGCTGGCCGAGCGTCACCTCGGCGCCGGAGAGATGGCCATAGCGTGACGCGATGCCGTTGCCGTGATCGATCTCGACCAACCGCCCATAGCCGCTGCGCTCGCCGACAAAGCTCACGCGGCCCGCCGCCGCGGCATAAATCGGTTCGCCGTAGCTGCCGCGGAAATCGAGCCCGGCATGGAAGGTCGGGCGGCCGTTGAACGGATCGGCGCGGACCCCGAAACTGCTGGTCTGGCTGAGGTCGCGGGTCGGATGGCCGGAAGGCACCGCCGCCGCCCCCTGCCCGACCGCGGCCCAACGCACCATGGCGGAGGCCAGCGCTTCGAGCGCAGGCGGTGCGGTGGTGCCGTCGTCCGGCCAAGGGATCAGCGGACCACCCTCGGCGCGGCGCGCCTGCGCGGCGAGCTTGTCGGCTTCCAGCCCGAGCCGGCGCAACGCGACCGTGCGCCGCTGACGATCGGCGTCAAAGGCGTGGCTGAGCCCACGCGCCAAGGCCTTTTGCGCGGCATCAAGCGCGCTTTCAGGGCTCTTGTTCGCGCCGACCGGTCGCCCCAGCTCCGTGTGCGGTACGGGCTGCCCCAGCTTGGTGGCGACGAGTTGCTCGATCAGCTGCTGGCGCCGCAGCAGCTCGCGCACGGCCGGTGAGTCCGTCGTGGGCGTCGGCTCTGGCGGGTGCGCCGACGCTGTTCCGGCGGCCGCGCGGGCGAGTGTGGGCGTGGCGGACGGGGCTGCCGCAGCGACATGCCGATCGTCGCGGTATGGCGTGGCGACGGGCGCGCGCAGGCTCAGCACGACTGCGGTGATCGTGCCGCCCGCCCAGACGACCAGCACCAGCGCGCCCGCAGCCGCCGCGCGCAGCTGCGTCCGGCGGCTGACACGAATGAAGCGCACGCGGCCATCGCTGCGCAGGAACAGCTCGCGATCAACAAAGGTCTGGCGCGACCAAGCCGCTACCGCCCGCCACGAGCCGTTTCTGGACAAAGACGCTCCACCCGCTGTTCAGCCCCGATCGCGCCTAACAATACCGGCGGCGAAGCGCCAATGCGGAGGGGTGAAAACTCGCCAAATCGGGCTAGCTACTGCCGCAGATCCAGTTTTTCCATTGGGCTTATTGATCGTTGCTGCCAGAATTCAGCGCGAGCATTCGGCAATTCTTTGCCTGTTTGATGCCCCTTCCCTGCGATGCGCCGACGCGCGAGAAGCAGAGCCATGGGCAAGATACTCGGCGCCGTCCTCGCGGGCGGGCAGGCACGACGGTTCGGCAGCGACAAGGCGACGGCGCGCCTCGGCGATGCCGCACTGCTCGATCACGCGCTGGCGAGCCTCGCGCCGCATGTCGCCGCGACGGTGGTGGTCGGTCGGGTCACTGCCCCGGTTGCGACCGTGCCGGATCAACCAAGCGCCCATCTGGGCCCCCTCGGCGGGATCGCCGGGGCGCTCGTGCACGCCGTCGCGCACGGCTATGACGCGGTGCTGACCACCGCATGCGACACGCCGTTCCTGCCGGCTCCGCTCGTCGCCGCCTTGTGCGGCAGCGGCGGGGCGCATGCCGCCGAAGCGCCTACGGTCGGTTACTGGCCAGTCCGCCTGGCTGCCCCGCTGCTGACGCACCTCGGCGACGACGGCGACCGATCGATCCGGCGCTGGGCGGCGGCGGCGGGGCTGGCGGCAGTGTGCGCCGGACTCGAGCTCGCCAACGTCAATACGCCCGACGACCTGCGCCGGCTCGCCGCATTGCGCTAGCCGCGCCCGTCACGACTCGGTCGCTTGCGTCACTTCCTCGGAGGCCTCACGCTCGCGCGCCTCCACCTGCTCGATCAGCGTCAGCACGTTGACGATCAGCACGCGCATCGCAGCATAGGCTGCCTCCGGATCGCGCGCGACGATTGCGTCCCGCACCGCGGTATGCTCGGCGATGCTGGCCGAACGTCCCGCAATGCGATTGGTGAAGCGGATCGAGGTGCGCAGCGCCGTGGTGACGATGTCGCGCAGCCGCGTGAAAAACGGATTGTTGGAGGCGCGCAGCACCGCGACGTGGAAGGCGATGTCGGCGTCCAGCGTGTCGTCCTCGCCGCGCTCGGCGGCGCGCATCCGCTCCAGCCCGGCGGTGATCGCGGCCTGTTGCTCCGGCGACGCACGCCGCGCCGCGAGCGCCGCGCCCTCCGGCTCCATTGCGATCCGCAGTTCGTTGAACTGGCGCAGCAACTCGATCGACAGCTTGCGCTCGAGCAGCCAGCGCAGCACGTCGGGATCGAACAGGTTCCACGCATCCTGCGGCCGGACGAACGTCCCCTGCTTCGGGCGGGCGCCGAGCAACCCCTTGGCGCCCAGCATCTTGACCGCCTCCCGGGTGACCGAGCGGCTGACACCATGCGCCTTGACGATGTCGGCCTCATTGGGGAAAGGCCGGTCGTCGTAATCGCCCACCACGATCGCGCGCCCAAGCACCTCCTGCAGTCCATACGTGAGATTGCGGCCGAGTTCGTGCTGCACTGACGGGCCCTCGTAGCTGACGTGAGGGTCGTGGCGACCCGACGGACGATCCTAGCCGGCGCAACGGGTTACGAGAAGATTAATCAGGTGGGAGCTGAGACACATCACGTGGCCAGGTTTCGCAGGCAACCCTATGATCAGTCGTGCGGCTGCGATTTATGTGCGGGCCTGCTCCGGCAGCCGCTGAATGTAATCAGCGTCCAAGCGCACCTGACATAGCGGGGGAGCAATCGCCGTTCGGCCTCGCGGCTAGTGAGCGCCGGGTCACATTCTGGCGGCCGCGACGTTGAGCGCGTGGTGACAGCATCAGCGCGATGCTTGCAAAAACCGCTAACCGGACATATTGTCCGCTTACTACGACTCGCCGACCGCCCGCGGAACGTCTCCGTGGGCGGCCTGCTGCTGCTGGACGAGACGACATGGCTGAACAGGCTGCGCACGCGAACGACACGCCTGGAGAGGAAGCCGATACGAAGGACGAACAGCAGGCTCCCGCCAAGCGAAAGCTGAGCGGCAGGGCCAAGACGATCCTGATGGCACTGGCGCTCGGCGCGCTTGCCGGGGTGGCGATCTGGTACCTGCGCTACGAGAGCCACGGGAAATATCTGCAGGACACCAACGACGCACAGGTACGCGCGGACATGGTGACGGTGGCGCCGCGCGTCGCGGGCTATGTCGCCGAAGTGTTCGTGCAGGACAATCAGGACGTACGCGTCGGCCAGCCGCTGGTCCGCATCGATCCCCGCGATTCACGCGCACAGGCCGAGCAGGCCACGGCGCAGATCGCGGTGGCCGACGCGCAGGCGGACAGCGCGCGCGCGCAGGTGCGCGAGCAATATGCCGCGATCGATCAGGCGCAGGCGCAACTGACCGCCGCGCAGGCAAGGGCCTCGCACGATGCCGCGGAAGTTGCGCGCTACCGCCCGCTCGCCGCGTCAGGCGCGGAGAGCCGCGAGCAACTCGCCCAGCTTGAGCTCGCCGCGCGCCAGTCGGCGGACCAGGCACGTGCGCAAGCGGCAGCGGTGGAGATGCAGCGGCGTCGGGTCGCCTCCTATGCCACGCAGATC
This sequence comes from Sphingomonas larreae, assembly GCF_051400595.1. Taxonomy (NCBI): domain Bacteria; kingdom Pseudomonadati; phylum Pseudomonadota; class Alphaproteobacteria; order Sphingomonadales; family Sphingomonadaceae; genus Sphingomonas; species Sphingomonas larreae. Next base: position 490,800 of record NZ_JBLFFI010000002.1, on the reverse strand, counting down.
CGGCAGGGTCAGGCGCAGGCGCAAGCCGCGCGGGCGCAACTGGCCTCGGCCAACGTCAATGTCGGCGCGACGCTGATCCGCGCGGCGATCAATGGTCGCGTCGGCGACAAGACGGTGACGATCGGCCAATATGCGCAGACCGGGACGCGGCTGATGTCGCTGGTGCCGCTCGACAAGCTGTATGTCACCGCCAATTTCAAGGAGACCCAGCTCGCGCTGATGCGACCGGGCCAACCCGCGGAGATCCGCGTTGACGCGCTCGACGGGGTGACACTGAAGGGTCGGGTGGCCAGCTTCTCGCCCGGCACCGGCGCGCAATTCTCGCTGCTGCCGCCGCAGAACGCGACGGGCAATTTCACCAAGATCACTCAGCGCGTGCCGGTGCGGATCGAACTCGAGGCCACCCCCGAGGTGCGCCGCCTGCTCGTGCCCGGCCTGTCGGTGACCGCGACGGTGGACACAATCTCGGCCAAGGACGAGATCGACCGGCTGCGCGACCGGCAGAAGCAGCTCAACCAGCGGGAGCGCTGAGGTGGCGAGCGCGGCCGTGCCGCGGGGCGCCGCTCCGGCAGCAGGCACGCCGCAGCGCGCCGACCTTGCGGCATGGCTCGCGGTGGCGGCGGGTACGCTCGGGGCGTTCATGGCGACGCTCGACATCTCGATCGTCAACTCGGCGCTGCCGACGATCCAGGGCGAGATCGGCGCCAGCGGGACGGAGGGCGCCTGGGTGGCGACGGCCTATCTGGTCGCCGAGATCGTGATCATCCCGATGTCGGCGTGGCTGACCCGCCTGCTGGGATTGCGCACCTTCCTGCTGATCGCCGCCACCCTGTTCACGCTGTTCTCCATCATCTGCGGCACCGCGGATACGCTGCCGCAGATGATCGTCGGGCGGATCGGGCAGGGTTTCACCGGCGGGGCGATGATCCCGACCGCGCAGACGATCATCGCGCAGCGCTTGCCGCGCGAACAGCAGCCGATCGGCATCTCCGGGTTCGGCATGACCGCGATCCTCGGCCCGGTGCTCGGGCCGCTCGTCGGCGGCTGGCTGACCGAGAATATCAGCTGGCATTACGCCTTCTTCATCAACCTGCCGATCTGCGCCATCCTGGTGGTGCTGCTGCTGGTCGGGCTCAAGCACGAGAAGGCGCAGCTGCATCTGATCGGCGACGCCGACTGGCTCGGCATCCTCGGGCTCGCGCTCGGGCTCGGAGGGCTGACGGTCTTCCTCGAGGAAGGACAACGCGAGCAATGGTTCTCTTCCGAGCTGATCCGTTACATGTTCGTCACCTCGATGGTCGGCTTCGCGCTGCTGCTGGCGGGACAGTTCCTCGCGCGACGACCGATCATCAAGCTGCGGCTGCTGCTCGATCGGCAGTTCGGTTCGGTCGCACTGATGGGCATGGTAGTGGGCGTGGTGCTCTACGGCACCTCCTACGCGATCCCGCAATTCCTCGCCGCAATCGCGAACTATAACGCGCTGCAATCGGGCAAGGTGGTGCTGCTGTCGGGTATCCCCAGCTTCTTCATGATGGCGATCGTGCCGATCCTGCTGCGCCACGTCGACGTGCGCCTCGCGGTCGGCGCCGGGCTGTTGATCATGGGAACGTCCGCCCTGCTCGACTCCACCTTGACGATCGACGCGGTCGGCGGCGACTTCGTCGACTCGCAGCTGCTGCGCGGAGTGGGGCAGATTCTGGCGATGCTCTTCCTCAGCCAGGCCGCGGTGCGATCGGTGCCGCCCGCTGAAGCAGGTGACGCCTCCGGCCTGTTCAACTCGGCGCGCAACCTCGGCGGCAGCTTCGCGCTAGCCGGCATCTCGGTGATCCAGGACCAGCGCAGCTGGTTCCACAGCCGCCGCATCGAGGAAACGCTCAACGCCAATTCGGTGATGGTGCAGGACTATGTCAACGGCACCGCCCAAGCCCTCGGGGGCCGCGCGAGCGCGTTGCGCGCGCTGGGGCAGCAGATCCAGGGACAGGCGCTGGTGATGACCTACAATGACATCTTCTGGATCATGGGCATGGGGACGCTGGCGGTGCTGCCGCTGGTTCTGTTCCTTCGCCCCCTACCCAAGGGCGCTCCTCCGGCGGCGACACATTGATGCGACACTCACTCCCGCTCCCCGCCTTCGCGTTGCTGCCGCTCGCGCTGCTCGCCGCCTGCACCGTCGGCCCCGATTATCACGGGCCGCCCGCCACCGCCGCGGACGCGGTCCAGCGCGGCACCTTCGTGCGCGCGAGCGATCCGGCGCTGCGTGCGGCGCCCGGCGTGGCGCGCTGGTGGCAGGCGCTGAACGATACCACGCTGACGACGCTGGTCGATGACGCGCTCGCGCACAGTCCTACGATCGACGCGGCGCAAGCCCGGATCCGCGAGGCCGGCGCGCGGCTGCGGACGCAGCGCGCCAACCAGCTGCCCAGCGTCAGCCCCAGCGCCACCTATCTCCATGCGCGGCTGCCCGGCACCGCGCTCGGCGCCGGTGGCGATAGCGGCGAGAGTTCGTCGGGCACGTCGGATAGCAGCGCGGTCGACTTCTACAATCTCGGCGGCACCGCCTCATGGGAGCCCGATCTGTTCAGCGCGCGGCGTCGCGGCCTGGAGGGCGCGCGCGCCACGGTCGAGGAACGCTTCGCCGACCTCGCCGACGCGCAGGTGAGCCTTTCGGCGCAGGTGGCGCAGGCCTATGTCGGCTTACGCGACGTGCAGGAGCGCGTGCGGCTCAACGCCGAGTCGAGCCGTTTGCAGCAGCGCCAGCTGGAGCTCACCCGCCAGCGCTATGCCGCCGGGGCGGCTTCCGCGCTTCAGGTCAATCGCCTCCAGAACCAGCTCGAGAGCACGGACGCGCAGCGCATCCCGTTGGCCGCGCAGGTCGCGCAATATCTCGATCAGCTCGCCGTGCTGACCGGCCGAACCCCCGGCGCGCTCGACCAGACGCTCGCCGCGGCCATGCCGGTGCCCTTACCCCCCGCCGAGGTCCCGATCGGCGACCCCGCGGCGCTGATCGCGCACCGGCCGGACGTTCGCTCGGCCGAGCGCGCGCTGGCCGCCAGCACCGCGCAAATCGGCGTGAACACCGCCAAGCTGTTCCCCTCCCTCAGCTTCCTCGGCATCTTCGGGCTTGGCGGCACCAACATCGGCGACGTCGTCGATCCGAACAAGCTCACCGCCTTGGCCGCACCGATGCTGAGCTGGTCCTTCCTCGACTTCGGTCGCACGCGCGCCGCGATCGACCAGTCCGAAGCACAGCGCGACCTCGCCGCCGCGCAATATCGGCAACGCGTGCTCGAAGCGCTGCAAGACGCGGAGACCAGTCTCTCGCGCTTCGGCAATACGCGGCTGCAATATGCGCAGCTGTTACGCGCCGATCAGACCGCGGCGCGCGCGGCCGCGCTCAACGGCCAGCGCGTGAGCGCGGGGACGAGCAGCGTGATCGACCAGCTCGACGTCGAGCGGCAACGGCTCTCCGCTGCGATCGCGGTGGCGCAGGCGCGCGCACAACTCACCGACAGCTACATCGCGGTGCAGAAAAGCCTTGGACTCGGCTGGAGCGAGGCGGCCAGCGGCGGAGTGTCGAATCGCTCGAAACGCCGCCCCGTCGACGCGCGCGATGATGTCCGGTGAGCGACGGCATTCACCGAAGACAAATCAACCGGCCGACGTTTCGGCCGACAACGCAATCGAGCAGCCGGTTGGAGGTACGTTCCTCCTCGGCCACTCGACCAGCATAGAAAACCAGGCAGACTTCCTATCGGCTGACTTACGCATCGTCGGCCTACACCGCCGCTCATGGCGCGATGTCGGCCGACAGAGCTTTAACGGCTTCGACTCAAGCGCAGCCGTGCTGGAATAGTAGTCGTCGCATCATCAAGCGACGCTGACCATCGCCATGGCAGCGACGCCGACATTGCCGAGCGATGCCGCGATAACACTCGCGTCAGCGCGCGCGGCCGGGTCGATCGTGCCGTGCGGTCTCGCCGGACGGTTCGCGGCGCGGCGCAGCGAGCGGATCAGCGATGCTGCCTCGCTGGCTACCGCGTCCGGGCCATCGCTCGTGTCGAAGAGCGGCAGCAGCGGCGACGAGCGCTTCGTCAGTGAGGCGACCAGATCATGCGTGTCGCTGATAGCTGGCGCGTCGCGGAGCCCGAGCGCCGCGCGGACCAGGTCGGCCGCGTTGCCGTCATCATCGCCACTCGCGCCATCCGGCCGGCGCCGTGCTGTCATCTCGGCGACGGTCTCTCCCGCGATTGGCGGAGTGGAGTCAGCTGACTTGGTCTGAGGTCCGAGGATCGGGACGAGGGTGTCGTCTGCGCCGAAGGTTTGCTGACCTGCCGCCTGTGCCTCCCGTTCGGATGCGACGATCGCACGGGCAAGCTCGGCAACTTCGTCGGCGAGGGTGAGCGCCACGCTGCGATCACCGCGCATGATCGCTGCCAGCGCCTGCATCTTGAGCAGCCTTAACTTCTGTCGCAGCGCCTCCAGCGCGCGCACGGCCAGGTCGCTCCGTTTCGATTCGGCAAGCCGGGCAAGCCGAACCGCAACGTCCTGCATCACTTCCAAGCGGCGCTTCTCTGCTCTGTCGTCGTGCGCGGTGAGCGGTGTCTCGGTGGGTGCCACCCCGCTTGCCGCCAGCCGTGACGGTCGCGACGAGGATGCAAGCATCGTAGCGTAAGACGCGCGTCCCCCATCGCCGCGTGCAAAGGCGAAAGCCGCCGTGTCGCTATATTCCGGGATGTGTTGCGCGGGGCGGGCCGCGCTTACTGCTGTTACAATGCTCATGGCTGCTCCCCGATTCTTTAGTCCTCGACCACGACAAAGCGCTGGTCAGCGCGGAGGCTCGGTCGACGGACAACAGATCTGGACAGCGTCTCGCGAGGAACTCCGTGGCTTCCTGCTTTATAGAAGCTTCTTCGCGCCCCGCCCCGGCCACGGCCTGCGCGATTCCCCGGAATGACTGCGCTGCCGCTAGAATGAGTAAATTGGTCCCGCGCGCCTTGTCGACCGCTTCGTCACCCGCTCAGCCGCGCGGACGCAGCCCCGCCATCAGCAGGCGCAACGCGTCATCCACCTGCTCACGCCGTTCCGCCGCATTGTTGTGCTTGAGCAGCAGGCCGCTCAGCATCCGCATCGCCAGCACCAGGTCGCGTGCGCCGAGTTCGGGCGCGAGCGCACCGTCGCGGTGCGCGCGGGCGGCGATCGGCTCAAACAGACGTTCCAGCCGGCGTCGCAGCCCGTCGAACACGGTGCGGTCAGCGCCGGCGCGCGGCATGTCGAGCGCAAGTCGTGCGAAAAGCGTCGCGGCGTCGGCACCCTCCAAGACCACATGCGCCAGCGCGGCCTGAAGCGGCAGCGCAGGATCGAGCCGCGCCTGCATCCGCTCCACTTCCTGCTCGAACACCGCCAGGGCGAGCGCCATGCGATCCTTGAAGTTGCGGTAGAAGGTGCCACGCCCCACCCCGGCGGCATCGGCGATGTCCTCCAGCGGCACGAAATAGCCCGAGCGCGCGAAGCACAGCCGCGCCGCCTCGATCAGCGCGTCGCGGCGCGCCTGCGCGTCGCGGCGCAGCGGGCGTGCTCCCGCTTGGCTGGTCTCGTCGCTCATCGCACCCTGTTAGTGGGTGAGCGCGGGCGGGGAAAGCATGGCCTAGCCACGGACGCGTGCCTCGCCTATCTGGCGCGCTTTCCCCATCACACAGGTTCTCCCCATGGGTTTCCGCTGCGGCATCGTGGGCCTGCCCAACGTCGGCAAGTCCACCCTCTTCAACGCGCTCACCGAGACGGCGGCGGCGCAGGCGGCCAATTATCCGTTCTGCACGATCGAGCCCAATGTGGGGAACGTCGGCGTGCCCGACCCGCGGCTCGCGGCGCTGGCGCAGATCGCGGGATCGGCCAAGGTGATCGAGACGCAGCTCGGCTTCGTCGACATCGCCGGGCTGGTGCGCGGCGCGAGCAAGGGCGAGGGACTGGGCAACCAGTTCCTCGGCAACATCCGCGAAGTCGATGCGATCGTTCACGTGCTGCGCTGCTTCGAGAACGACGACATTCAGCACGTCGACAATCGCGTCGATCCGATCGCCGATGCCGAGACGGTCGAGACCGAGCTGATGCTCTCGGACCTGGAAAGCCTTGAGAAGCGCGTCCCCAATCTTGCGAAGAAGGGCCAGCAGGGCGACAAGGAGGCCAAGCTTGCCGCGGTCGTGCTCGGCCGCGCGCTCGATCTGCTGCGCGACGGCAAGCCCGCGCGGCTGACCGAGACGAACGACGCCGAGGAGGCGCGCGTGCTCGATCAGGCGCAGCTGCTCACCGCCAAGCCGGTGCTGTACGTGTGCAACGTCAATGAGGAGCATGCCTCCGCGGGCAACGACTATTCCGCGCGGGTGTTCGCCAAGGCCGCGGCGGAAGGCGCACAGGCGGTGGTGGTGTCGGCCGCGATCGAGGCCGAGATCGCGACCATGCCCGCGAACGAGCGCGGCGAGTTTCTCTCCGAACTGGGCCTGGAGGAGACCGGGCTCGCGCGCGTGATCCGCGCCGGCTACGAATTGCTCCACTTGCTCACCTTCTTCACCGTCGGGCCCAAGGAAGCGCGCGCCTGGACCATCGAGGCGGGATCGAAGGCGCCGCAGGCCGCGGGCGCGATCCACTCCGATTTCGAGCGCGGTTTCATCCGGGCCGAGACGATCGCGTTCGACGATTACGTCGCCTGCAACGGTGAAGCGGGCGCGCGCGACGCGGGCAAGCTGCGGCAGGAGGGCAAGGAATATGTCGTCCATGACGGCGACGTGATGCTGTTCCGCTTCAACGTGTGACATCGCCGCGATCGGTTGCGCTGGTCGCGCTCGGTCTCGGGCTCGGCGCGGCGTTCCACGCCGCCGACTTTCTCCACCATGGCTGGTGGCCCTATCGCTTCGGGCCGTCGCCGCTGAACCTGTTCTGGAACGCGCTGCTGCCGCTGGACGTCGTCGTGATCGCGCTGCTGGCGTGGCACTGGCGGCTGGGGTTGCTCGCGGCGAGCCTGTTGATGGCGGCGGACGTTGCGGTAAACTTCTATGCTTGGCGCGCGCTCGGCTTCGAGGCTTTCGCATCGGCGGTGCCGTTGCAGGCCATGTTCGCGGTACTGGTCTGGGCCGTGACGTGGCGCTATCGTGCCGGCGGACCCTTTACCACCGGCTGATCGAGCAGATTGGCGTAGGGCGCGCTTGTCGGTGCGCCGGGCGCGTCGCGCGGCTCCATCCACTCGGCCTGATTGCCGGGAGCCGGAGTGATCTCCATCACGGGCGTCTTAGGAGCAGGGCCGGTCGCCTTCGGCACGGGCGCTGCCTGATTACCGCCGCCGTCGCCGCCCCCGCAGGCAGCGAGGAAGGGAAGAGCGAGATACGGAAGAAGGCGCATCATGCGACAAAGCGCGAGGCCCATGCACGTTCCCGCGGGCTGGCGTGAGTGCCGACGAGCGGGTAAGGCGCGCGCGTGCTCCGGCTGCTGATCTCGATCCTCGCGCTGTTGCTCGCCCTTCCGGCGAGCGCCGCCCCGGCGTGTCACGAGCCGGTGGCGGCAAGGGTGGCGACCGTTGCGGCGCCGATGCACCATCACGACCACCGACCCGCCACACCGACCGCGGTGATGCACGATTGCCTCGGCTGCATCCCGCCCGCGAACCTCGCGCCCTTCGTCGTGGCGGCGCGCCTGCGTCCGCTCGAGCGGCAGCGCCCGCCGATGCGCGCGAGTAGCACCGCGGGCGCGGCACTGAAGCCACTCTCTCCTCCTCCGCGCGCGGTGTGACCCGCCGAGGCGCCCGCCTCGGCCTGTCATCCTCGTCTCCCGGAGAGAAAACATGTTGCGCAATACCCTGCTCGCCGCAGTCGCGGCGGCCGCGCTGTGCCCCGCGCTCGCGTCGGCGCAGCACCACGACCACGACTCCGCTCCCCCGCCTGCCGCGCCATGCGCACCCGGCCCCATGACGGAGCAACACCACGGCATGGATCACGGCGCGATGCATTCCGGTACGCCACCAGCAGCCTGCGCCGGCGCGCCCGCCGATCAGGCCGGCATGACGGACGCGATGGCCGCCGTCACCGCGCCGCAGCGCTGGCGCGATGCCGCCGACGCCGCGCTGGCGCACGCACCGGAGGGAGCCGCTATGCCCGGCATGACGATGGGGACCGCAGCGGGCTGGTACACGCCCGGAAGCGGCACCGCGCGCAACCCCGCCGGGGAAGGACCGATGCGTGGCGCCATGCTCCACGCCGGCGACTGGATGCTGATGGTCCATGGTTATGCCTGGGCCCTGGCGACCGACCAGGGCGGTTTACGCGGCGGCGACGGCGGCTATGTTCAGTCGATGGCGATGGTGATGGCGGACAACGACCTGTCCGACCGGCTCCACCTCCAGCTACGTGCAATGGGTAGCCTGGAGCCGGCGATGGGCGCGCGCGGTTACCCCAATCTGTTCGCCACTGGCGAGACCGCGAACGGCGTCGCGCTGGTCGATCGCCAGCATCCGCACGACCTGTTCATGGAACTGGCCATGCGCGCCGATTATCGCCTCGGCGGTGACACCAGCCTGTTCGTCTATGCCGCGCCGGTCGGCGAGCCGGCGCTAGGACCGAGTGCGTTCATGCATCGCGCCTCGGCGCGTTACCAGCCGATGTCGCCGATCACGCACCATTGGTTCGACTCGACTCATATTACCTATGGGGTGCTCACCGCGGGCGTCGCCGCACCCACGGTGCAGCTCGAGGGTTCCTGGTTCAAGGGACGCGAGCCCGACGAGCGGCGCTGGGGCTTCGACCCGATCCGGCTCGACTCGTGGAGCGTGCGCGGCACCTGGACGCCCTCCCCCTTCGTCGCGGTGCAGCTAAGCCATGGCCGGCTGCGGACGCCGGAGGTGCTCCACCCCGGCGAGGACGAGAACCGCACCACCGCGAGCATGCAATATGCGCGTGCCGGCCTCGCCACCACGGTCGCCTGGTCGCGCAAGGACCGTCAGCCGGGCGACGTGCTCGACGCCTTCCTCGCCGAGGCTACCTACGAGCTGACGCCGCGGCATGCGGTATTCGCACGGGTGGAGAATGTCACCAACGACGAACTCTTTACCTACCACGACGACCCGCTGCACGATCGTCGCTTCCGCGTGACCAAGGCGGAGGCGGGCTATGCCTATCGCCTGCCGATCGCCGGGCCGCTCGGCGTCGCTCTGGGCGGAACGGTGGCGGCCTATGCCAAGGCCGACGCGCTCGATGCCGCTTACGGAGACTCGCCGGTGAGCTGGACGCTGTTCGCCAAGCTGGCGGTAGGACTGTGAGAGGCTGACCGCGTCCACGCTGGCGGATCGATGATTGGTTGAGCAGCGGCATGCAGCTTGGAAGCCCTCTCCTTTCGAGGAGGGGGCTTTTCGGCCAATCCGGTAGTCCGGAAACCGGTTAGCGATGGCAGCAGCATGAGCGCTTGCAAGGGCTACGGCGACGCGCCACTCGCCTCGCAGACTTCTCGCCGTCATGTCCACGGCGTAAGGCGCGCGGCATGACGTTTCGCTCGGTTCTGCCCGCCGCGCTACTCGCTCTCGGCGGGTGCGCTTATCCCTATACGCCTCGCGCGCTTCCGCCGGTTACCGCGGCCGTCCCCGCAACGGCCGCACCCGCGCGCCTCGCCGCCTCGGAGGCGCGCCCGCCCGTCACCATCCTCGTCTCGATCGACGGCTTCCGCCCCGATTACCTCGAGCGCGGCGTGACCCCGCGGCTCTCCGCGCTGGCAGCACGTGGGGTGAGCGCGGCCATGCGACCCTCCTTCCCCTCCAAGACCTTCCCCAATCATTGGACGCTCGTCACCGGGCTCGTTCCCGATCATCACGGCATCACCGCCAACTCGTTGGAAGATCCGGCGCGACCTGGCGAGACCTTCACCATGGCGAGCGACGATCCGTTCTGGTGGAAAGCGGCCGAACCCCTGTGGGTCACCGCCGAGCGCGCCGGCATCCCGACTGCGACGATGTTCTGGCCCGGCTCGAACGTCGCCTGGGGCGGTACGCGCGATCCCGCCAGACCGCGCGAGACCAGCGGCGGCACGCGCCCGCGCGACTGGCAGCAGTTCAATCAGGCAGTGAGTGACCGGCAGCGGGTCGACGCGGTGATCGACTGGATGCGGCGGCCCGCCGCGACCCGCCCGCGCTTCGTTACGCTTTACTTCGATGAGGTCGACACCGCCGGCCACGAATATGGCCCGGCCGATCAGCGCACGCTCGCGGCGGTGGCCGCGGCGGATGCGAGCATCGGACGCCTGGTCGACGACCTCGCCGCGCTGGGCCAGCCGGCCAATCTCGTCATCGTCGCCGATCATGGCATGGCGCCGATCGCACCCGAACGGCGCATCGTAATCGACTCGATCGTCTCCGCCAGCGACGCACGAGTGATCGAGAGCGGCCCCTATGCGACCTTCGCCCCTTTGCCCGGGCGCGACGCAGCGGTGGCGCGCGCGCTGCTGCGCCCGCACCCGCATATGACATGCTGGCGCAAGGAGGCGCTGCCGCCGCGCTTCCGCTATGGGCACAATTCGCGCGTGCCCGCCTTCCTCTGCCTGGCCGAGGACGGCGCCGCGGGCGGCTGGATCCTCGCCAAGAGCGCGACCGATGAGGCGACCGACGGCGGCGCGCATGGCTATGACAATGATTCGCCGGACATGCGGGCGCTGTTCATTGCCAACGGACCGGCCTTTGCCGCCGGCAAGCGGCTGCGGACCTTCGACAACACCGACGTGGCACCCTTACTGCGCGATCTGCTCGGCCTGCCGGGCGGCGTCGCGCTTGACGGCGATGATGCGCCGTTTCGTGGCGTCCTGCGCCGCTGACCCCCGCGCGAGAGGCTTGACCACCGACCGCGATCGTGGCGGCGTGCTGACGGAGAGAGGAGCGCGCCATGCAATATTTCGAGGACATCGCGGTCGGCGCGCTCGCGCGCTTCGGCGCGTATCATGTCAGCCGCGACGAGGTGATCGAGTTCGCGCGCAAGTATGATCCGCAGCCCTTCCACCTCTCGGACGAAGCGGCCGCGGCCACCCACTTCGGCCGGCTCGCGGCGAGTGGCTGGCACAGCTGCGCGATGGTGATGGCGATGCTGGTCGAGCATCTTCGTTCGGTCGAACAGGCCGGGCTCGGCTCACCCGGCATCGACGCATTGCGCTGGCTCACCCCCGTCTACCCCGGCGATACGCTGCGGTGCGAGACCGAGGTACTCGACAAGCGCGTCTCACGATCGCGACCCGAGATGGGGATCTTCAGAAGCCGGCTCACCGCCTTCAACCAGCACGATGTCGCCGTGCTGACGATGGTGTCCAACGCGCTGATCGCGACGCGGCCGGTTGGGTGAGCGAGCAGGTCCAGCGATTGCCGTGCTCCCGCGCACGCAGGAGCCTAGAATAATGAGTGGGGGCGCTCGCTGCACCGTGCTCCTGCGTGCGCAGGAGCACGGCTGAGCGCAGCGCTGCCCTCAGCTCACCTTGATCAGCGCTGGAGCGCAGCCACGCCCGGCAGCTCGCGGCCTTCCATCCACTCGAGGAACGCGCCGCCTGCGGTCGAAACGAAGCTGAACTGCTTCGCCACCCCGGCCTGGTTGAGCGCCGCGACCGTATCGCCGCCGCCCGCCACCGAGACCAAGCTGCCCTCCTTGGTCAGCGCCGCCGCGGTGCGCGCCAGCGCCACCGTCGCGGCATCGAACGGCGGCGTCTCGAACGCACCGAGCGGGCCATTCCATACGAGGGTGCGGCAGGTCTTGAGCACATCGCCCAGCGCCTCAACCGCAGCGGGCCCGACGTCGAGGATCATTTCGTCGGCGGCGACCTCGTGGACGTTGACGGTGCGCACCGGCGGGTTGGCGCGGAACTCGGTCGCCACCACGACGTCATAGGGCAGGTGGACGGTGCAGCCGGCGCGGTCGGCGGCGTCGAGGATCTCCTCGGCCGTGCCGGTGAGATCGTGCTCGCACAGGCTCTTGCCCACGTTCACGCCGCGCGCGGCGAGGAAGGTGTTGGCCATGCCGCCACCGATGATGAGATGATCGACCTTGCCGACGAGATGCTTGAGCACGTCGAGCTTGGTCGAGACCTTGGCGCCGCCGACCACCGCAGCGACGGGATGCTCGGGCGTGCCGAGCGCCTTCTGAAGCGCGTCCAGTTCGGCCTCCATCGCTCGCCCGGCGAAAGCCGGGAGCACCTGCGCCAGTCCGGCGGTCGAGGCGTGAGCACGATGCGCGGCGGAGAAGGCGTCGTTGACGAAGAGATCGCCGAGCGCAGCGATGCGGTCGATCGTCGCGCGATCGTTCTTCTCCTCACCGGCGAAGAAGCGCGTGTTCTCCAGCACCGCGATGTCGCCGGGCTGGAGCGTGGCAATCGATTCGGCGGCGCCTGCCCAGTCGACGAAGCGCACCGGGCGGCCGAGCACGCTCTCATACGGCTTGGTAATCTGCGCCAGGGAGAACTCGGGGGCGGGCTGCCCCTTGGGGCGGCCGAAATGCGCCAGGACGAGCACGATCGCGCCCTTGTCGGCCAGTTCGGCAACGGTCGCGACGGTGGCGCGCAGCCGCGTGTCGTCGGTGACGTGGCCGTCTTTGAAGGGGACGTTCAGATCCTCGCGGACGAGGACCCGCTTGCCGGCGACGTCGCCGATGTCGTCGAGCGTTCGAAAAGACTTGGCCATGGGTCCTCGATCCTGATCCTGTCACCGACGGCGATCGTGCCGCCCTGTATCACCATCGCGCAGGCGCCGCCGCGCCAGTCGGGCCTCATCGCTTCCTTGAGGCCGGGCGCGAGCGCTTCCATCCGCTGGCATGGATCGCACTCGCGCGTGACCTCGAGCAAAACGTCGGCACCGATGCGGAGCACCGCGCCCGCGCGCTGCGGCAGGTCGAGGTCGTCGACCAGCAGATTCGCCCGCCGCTCGGACCAGTCGATCGTATGACCGACCAGCCGCAACGCCGCCTCCCAGTCGCCGCGCTCGATCAGCGTGACCTGGCGCTTGTAGGGTTTGCCGCGCATCGCGCCGCGAAAGTCGCCCTGGACGCCGCGCGCGAGCGAAACCTCGACGCGCGCAACCGTCTCGACCGGTGCGCGCGAGCGGGCGTGGCGCGCGATGCCGAGCAGCACACCCGCCACGCCCGTGCTCGCCTCAGCCGAGCTTTGCCATCGCGGTCGCGGTGTCGACCATGCGATTGGAGAAGCCCCACTCATTGTCGTACCAGCTGACCACGCGCACCAACTTGCCGTCGATCACCGCGGTCTCGAGGCTGTCCACCGTGGACGAATATGGCGTGTGGACGATGTCGATCGAGACGAGCGGCTCGTCCGAATAATGCAGCACGCCCTTCATCGCGCCCTCGGCCGCGGCCTTGAGCAGCTGGTTGACCTCTTCCTTGCTGGTGTCGCGCTTCGGCGTGAAGGTGAGGTCAACGAGGCTGCCGTCGGGCACGGGCACGCGGATCGCGGAGCCGTCCAGCTTGCCCTTAAGCTCGGGCAGTACCTCGCCCACCGCGCGCGCCGCGCCGGTCGTCGTCGGGATGATGTTCATCGCCGCCGCGCGGGCGCGGCGCAGGTCGCTGTGGATCTGGTCGAGAATCTTCTGGTCGTTGGTATAAGCGTGGATCGTGGTCATCAAGCCGCGCTCGATCCCGATCGCGTCATTGAGCACCTTCGCGACCGGCGCGAGGCAGTTGGTGGTGCACGATGCGTTCGACACGATCGTGTGTCCGGCCTCGAGCTTGTCGTGGTTCACGCCGTAAACCACGGTGAGGTCGACGTTCTTGGCGGGCGCCGAGATCAGCACCTTCTTGGCGCCGGCGTCGATATGCTTCTGCGCGCTGGCGCGATCGGTGAAGAAGCCCGTGCACTCCAGCACGATGTCGACGCCCAGCTCCTTGTGCGGCAGGTTGGCGGGATCGCGCTCGGCGGTGACGCGGATACGCTTGCCGTCGATCACCATGTCCTGCCCGTCGGCCTCGACCGTGCCGGCATATTTGCCGTGGACGCTGTCGCGGCTGAACAGCCACGCGTTCGACTTGGTGTCGGCAAGATCGTTGATCGCCACCAGCTCTAGGTCGCTGCCACGCTCGATCAGCGCGCGCGCCACCAGCCGCCCGATCCGTCCGAAGCCGTTGATCGCTACCTTGGTCATGCGCCTGTCTCCGCCGTAAGTTCGGTGTCGCGCGGGTCTTTGCGCCGGACGGCGCGCGGCCGTCAACCGCTGCGGTGCATCCACTCGTCTCCGCGCCATCTTGTCGGCGCGCGCGCGCGATCCTATCGCGTCTCGTTATGGACAACCCAGCGATCGACCGGCTCGATGCCGCCATCACCCGCGTCGAACGCGTCTTGGAACAGCGCCTCGCCGCCGCCGCCACGCTCGCGCGCCGCCACGAAGCGCTTCGCGAGAAGATGGGCGAGGCGGTCGCCGCACTCGACGAGATCATCGCACGCGGGGGGCAGGACTGATGGCCCGCGTGACGCTCAAGATCGGCGAGACGAGCTACGACCTGGGCTGCGGTGACGGCGGCGAGGCGCGACTGATGCAGGCTGCCGCGCTGATCGACGAGCGCTGGGAGGACGCGCGCCGCGCCGCGGGCGCGGGCGGGGTCAATCGCACGATGCTGCTCGCCGCGCTGATGGTCGCGGACGCGCTGATCGAGGCGCGCGAGGCGCCCCCGCCCGAGACGCCGGAGGGGATCGCGCTCGATCGCCTGTCGGAACGGCTCGAGAAGCTCGCCGCGGCCCTTGAGCAGGCGCCGCCGACGTCCTAGATAGGGGTCGGCGGGTTCTGCCCGGTACGAGCTTATAAATATCCCTGAGGCTATTCATCTTCCATGGGGGTTGTCCCTGCCCGGATCCTGGTCCGACGTACATGATCCCCACCTGACGTACTGGGCGTCAGTGGATACATCGGCCAACGGCCACGGCGGTCCCGCCACCCGCTTTCCCCATGATCGATAAGCGCGCACTCCGTGCGGCGGCGCGCAGCGCACGCGACTCGTTCGTCGCGGCGGGTGCGCCAGCCCTTCCCTGCCCGCAGGAGTTCGTCGCGCTGCTCGCGCCCGGCCTCGTCGTCGCGAGCTACGCGCCGATCGGCAGCGAGGCCGATCCGGCCGCGCTGGAGGACGCCGCCCGCGCCGCCGGTTGCCGGCTCGCGCTGCCGCATGTGGTCGATCGCGCCACCCCGATCCGTTTCGTCGATTGGAACGCCGGCCACGCACTGGCGACCGGACCGTTCGGTCTGCGCCAGCCCGATGGTGCGCACGCCGAGGTCGTGCCCAACCTGGTGCTCACCCCGCTGGTGGCGTTCGACGCCGCGCTCAACCGCATCGGCCAGGGCGCGGGCCATTACGACCGCGCCTTCGCGGCCTATCCCGCGGCGCGGCGCATCGGTATCGCGTGGAGCGTGCAACAGCTCGACTCGATCACTCCAGACCCTTGGGACGCCCCGCTCGACGCGATCGTGACCGAGCGCGGCTGGATCGCGGGACCGTCGCGGTGACGCCGTCGTGGCGCAAGCCGGTGGGGATGCTCGCGATCCTGCTGCTGATCGCTTTGTGGTGCGTGGCGATCGCGTCGCTCTCCGGCGTGATCGGGCGCTGGCCTGCGCTGCTCCAGCTCGGCTTCTACCTCGTGACCGGCATCATCTGGATCACGCCGCTCAAGCCGCTGCTACGCTGGATGGAGACCGGTCGCTGGCGCTGAGGTGACGGCGAGTTTCGGACGTTTTCCTTCTCGCGCCTCTTCACGAAAGCGCCTCACTCCGATTCATTATCCGCCCGAAGGCGAGGTCACGGCGAAACTGCTCGAACTTCGTCATCCGGCCCTGAGCCCGGGTCCATGGCATCACAAAATAACGGCCTGGGCGTACGGGGCACGACGGATTCCGGGTAAGGCCCGAGAGAACCGAAGTGGTTTCTCAGGGAGCTCGCAACGGCGAGAACCCAGGTGCGCCGCCGTTCGGCCTTGGAGCTGAAATGTCCGCGCCTCTTGATCTCGCCCGCGCGTGAATGACGGCATCAGGTAGCGAGCGCACGGCTCGGCGCAACTCGGAAGACTTGTCAGAAAGACGCTGCCGCGCAGGATCAACACCACCAACCGTGGCGCGAGTGACGGGGCTCGAACCCGCGACCTCCGGCGTGACAGGCCGGCGCTCTAACCAACTGAGCTACACCCG